>NZ_NPJA01000009.1 GCF_002251295.1 Prevotella sp. P5-50 | reverse complement strand
TAATGATGTAAGGAGTATGTGTGCAGCATAAAAAAACGAAATAATTCAAATCTTGCATGGCAATTTGATGATTTTGTATTACCTTTGTCTCCAAGAAAACTAAGAATCATGCTACAGATACGTTGCAAGAATAATAATATAACCAAGAGTTTCCCAGAAGGAACCTCACTATTGGAAGTCTATCAAGACTACGCCGAAGAACTAAAAATGCCGTTCCCAGTGGTCTCTGCAAAGGTCAACAATACCTCGCAGGGACTGAAATTCAGACTCTTTCAAAACCGCGACGTGGAGTTTCTCGATGCCCGCGAAGGCTCTGGGCGACGCATCATCCGCGATTATAATAAAGGTGCCTATACGGCACAGGAGACCATCAGCCAATGGCGCAATGTCTGTGAAGCAGAAGATCAATGGATTGCGCCATTCCAGGAAACAGCAGACGTGATGTTCAACTCGGCACTCAATATCGAGTTTGCCGTGCTCCGTCCTCACGCCGAACTGATTCTTGCGGCTGTGCCTCGCAACTGTCCGGAATATGCCGAGGCACACCGCCTCTTGAAATTCCTGCATTATTTCATCCCCATTTCCGACCGTGAGATTCCGCCCACCTCTATCATGCGCGAGTTTGTAGGAGGATCAAGTTTCAAGTATTAACATCACTAGTGTCCACTAAATAAATTTAAGACTTAATTCTCTTACAGTTTGTAACTTCTCGGCAGGTTCGCTTTTGCCGAGCAAATCTACGAGAGGGGTTCTGTCCAACAATGAGACAGCTAAAATTCTTAACAAATCATACATTTCCATATTCAATTTCATTTTTCGTTCAACAATCGCAACCAAGCAATATGCAATGATTGCACTATACAATTGTATCTTTACAGCATTTTCGGTTGTGCCATAG
>NZ_NPJA01000008.1 GCF_002251295.1 Prevotella sp. P5-50 | reverse complement strand
CTATGGCACAACCGAAAATGCTGTAAAGATACAATTGTATAGTGCAATCATTGCATATTGCTTGGTTGCGATTGTTGAACGAAAAATGAAATTGAATATGGAAATGTATGATTTGTTAAGAATTTTAGCTGTCTCATTGTTGGACAGAACCCCTCTCGTAGATTTGCTCGGCAAAAGCGAACCTGCCGAGAAGTTACAAACTGTAAGAGAATTAAGTCTTAAATTTATTTAGTGGACACTAGTGAAACACAAAAATGGAAAAAAAAGAAAAGAAAATCTATCAATCTCCTATTATGACGGTTTATGAAATCAGCAGGACACAGATTTTAGCGGGAAGTACTAATGGAGAAACAGAAAAACTTGGTGAAGAAGATTATACATGGGATTAACAAAAATAATGAAAATGAATAAATATATTCAATCTATGATGGCTTTTGCAGCCATCGTGTCCTTTGCGTCATGTTCGTCGGAGGACAACAACACTACAATTGAAAACGAGAGTGCGACAAAGGTAATGACCTTTACTGCAACGCAAGAAGGTGACGAACAATCAACAAGGGCAGCTATTTCAAGCACTGAAAGTAAAGTCATCAATTGGCAAGAAGGAGACCAAATAAGCATCTTCGATGGTAAAAAGAATAATCCGTTTACTTTGAAGAATGGTAAAGGAACACCAAATGCTACTTTTACAGGTGAGGCACTTGAGTCGGGTTCTTATACAGCCGTTTATCCATATCAGTCAACTGCATCTCTTTCTGGCACTAATGTTACAAACGTAACCCTTCCTGCCACTCAAACCGCTACCGCCAACAGTTTTGACAAGAAAGCTGCATTAATGATGGCAAAGAGCGACAACACAACTTTGGATTTCAAAAATGCCGTTGGTTATGTGAAGGTGACTCCAAAGTTTGCTTGCAGCAAGATTGTGTTGCAGGCAGCTAATCCAACTGAATATCTTGCAGGAAAGTGTACACTCTTATACGATACTAATAGCAATATACCGTCGATAACATTTACCCCAGAACAATCAACATCCATTACACTATCGGGAAACATTACTGCGAACACGGTTTATTATATAGCTGTTCCTGCCGTAACACTCTCCGCAGGTTGGAGCATTTCGTTCACTGACTACACCGGTGATGTTTACACTCGCACAGGTTCTAAGAGTATTACATTTAAGAGAAATACTATCATTAATCTCGGTGAGTTTTCAAGAACTGACAATAACTTGAAATTGACGTTAACACAGAATGGTAAAGTGTCAGCGGACAAACAGGTTGATATGGGAGTGTTTAATATTGGTGGAACTAATTATAGATTAATATTCGCCAAATCCAACCTAACAAAAGATGGTCTTGCCGCAAGTGAATCCGACTACGGCGATTACTTTGCTTGGGGAGCTACGGAACCTTGGTATACCTCTTATTCAGGTGAAAATTTTCAAGGTTGGAAACCTGAGCATAGTAGCGGATATGCAAGTGGAACAGCCCCAGCCTTCTCCCCCGAATATACGTCTGAAAAAGATTTTGAAATGTCAGATGACCCTGCTCGCAAGATTCTCGGTTGTGACTGGCAGATACCGACCAAAGCGATATGGTATGCGTTTGTGAATAATTCAAGCTCAAAAAGTTGGGATAGTGATAGAAAAGGATATACATTTACAAATAATAGTCAAACTCTCTTCTTGCCTGCAGCTGGCTACGTCCGTGCGAAATATTTCAATGAACGCGGCTCTGGCGCCCGCTACTGGTCAGGCACAGCCTACTCGATCTATAACGCATATCGCCTGTCCTTCTCTAGCAAAAAACTCAAAGTGGGTGACATCGATCGCCCATACGGTTGTTCGGTGCGCCCGGTGCGCTTGGTTGCAGTGGATTGAAACTTCAGCAATAGCGAAGGGTCATGGGGACAGGTACATTGGTTCACTCTTTAGGGTCGATGAACCTGTCCCCGATGATTCTGTAAACACCCTTCAAACCAAGCAAAAAAGTTGTTAAACGATAAAAAGTTGCCGAAAAGTTTGGCAGTTTCATTTTTATTTATCAATTTTGCACCGACATTTGCAAGTTGCCCAACTCGCTTGGGCTTCTG
>NZ_NPJA01000007.1 GCF_002251295.1 Prevotella sp. P5-50 | reverse complement strand
GTCGTTAGGATACTAAAAGAAAAACCATATTCGTTGTTTATAGATAATCCAAATTGTAAAACTCCATTGCCTTCATGGAATGATGAAGAAATTCTTGATCTATATAAAAAAGTTGTAGTATTGGGTGAATCTCTTTACAGACATAATTTCATTCCAGATGTTAATACATATACTAATACTACAATAAACAATAAAAGACAACACATTAAAAGAGATTACCTACATAAGTTGGATGGTATGGAGGTGCTAATCTCTCACTTTAGCGATGAAAAGGAATTTATTAAGATGGCAGTTGAAGGATCATATTTTTTTGAACCTGAACTTGTTGTTAAAGCAATGAATGAACTTTCCGGTAGTTTTTATCATTCAAAAAATAAGGGAGAAGAATTAATAAAGGATGAAGGTAATTGGGTTAAAAGTTTAAATAATGAAGCAAACAAAATTGGAAACGAAGAAATCAAGAAGATTTTTTTACAGATTCTCTCCGAAGACAAAAACATTGCTTTAAATGTTAATAAATTCATCAACTATTTGAATAAACGAAGAATAGAAACAAAATTGGGTAAAAAACTAACAAAGCCTGAAATAGATTGTCTGAATAGTATAAAAGATAAGTTAACTAAAGATCTCAACTATCTTGAAGCTCGCTATACCACTGATGAAAAAATTATAGAAAATAACAGTAGTGTAACGAAATGCGATAAGGCAATATATACCATCGAAGGAAAACAGTATCGAGTAGATATCGATAAAGATGGAAACGATTCGGTTCGTAGTCTAATCACTAATAAAACAGGAATCACAATCTCTCAAGGAAAAGAATCACTCTTTCAAAACACAATAATATCTCATGTTTGGGGTAGGGCTTACGATCCTCGTTTTTTCACGAGTCTATGGAATATTGTGTTGATTCCGGCTTGGGCAAATAGCTTGATGGATAAGGAAGATGCTCCTGCTAATACATTAGCTTCCAAAATGCAAAATACTTACATGGCAATATGTTCATTGCTTTACCGCGAAAAATTGAAAGATATAATCTGGGAAAATCTGGATATGGATGGTTTCCCTAAAGTGAAAGTGAAAGAGGATATTATCTTACAAGATTATACTTTTAATATAATAAAAGAGAAAGAAGGTACCCCCAAAAATGTTACTATTGTTATTGACAAAAGGATAGAAAAGCAGGAAAAATTAAATCAATTGAAAGACGAAAAATATGAAACTCCTCCTCGCAGCCCTCTCGCTCCTGTTGTCAATAGCCCTGATATGTAGCCCATTATACTTGGTTTACATTGGCTTTGTGTGCCCGAATATCAGCTTTTGGGTGAGAGTGCTGCTCGTGGTGATAGGGCTGGTGCTTTGCCGATTGGTGAAGCCCATCTCTATCATCACGGGCAAGGATTGGAAGATATTCTAGAATCCAATCCTATGTGCCTTCTTTTCCAACCGCTCTGGGTCACAGAGGGTGATGTTGTCCATTATATTGACAACAAATCCTTTGCCTATAAAATAATAGTTTGTACTTTTGCAGCCGATAACAGAAACGTTTAACTTAAAAACATTGGTATTATGGCAACAATTCTTATTGGTATCGACATTAATCAGCAGTGCACCGACCTCGATTTTGGAATAGATCTGCCCGATGATGTTATTGAACAGATTGAGCGGAAGTACAAAAAGGCACTCGAAGAATCTGGAATGGATGATGATGATTTTGGTCCTACTTATTTTGAACAGCTGAAAAAAGAAGATAAGGAGTTAGCAGATAAAATTGAAGAAGCTGCATGGGACACTTTATATTATTTGTTGGAGCATGACTACGAGGGTGATGATTATCGTGTTGAAGCCATGCAAAGAGTGTATGAACAAGACGAAGAAGGAAACTGGTATCAGACTTATGCAATCGGCAATAAATTTGATTTCGACCTAGCAGATTTTCCAAGATATCATAATTACAACCCGTCAAATCACTAATAAAGCATGGGGCATACGGAGCTATACCGTATGAGGGGCACAATAAACAAAATTGCACAACGGAACCGTTGTGCAATTTTGTTTAGAAACCTATCCTGCGCACTTTCTTCTCCAACCGCTCCTGGTCACAATGGGTGATAAGGGATTGTAAGTCGTCTGCTTCATCACCATGAAGGATGCTGTCTATGGCATGGTGACGGGCGATATTTTCTATTTGACCTCCACTGAAGTCATAACGTGAGGCCAGTTGGCTGGCAGCATCAGCTGAAAGCGATGGAATCATACTCTGCCAGATGTGCTGACGGGCCTCGACAGTGGGCTTGTTGAACTTGATTTTATACAGGAAACGGCGCTCGAAGGCTTTATCCATATTCTGCTCCAGATTAGTGGTGGCTATGAGGATGCCATCGAGCATTTCCATCTCCTGCAGGATGATGTTCTGGATACTGTTCTCCATCTTGTCAACACCCCGCTCTGCCATCTTCTGACGACGATTGATGATGGCATCGGCTTCGTTGAACAGCAGGATGGGCGTGCGCTTGCAGTCCTTCACCTTCTTGCGATAGTCGTCGAACAGGGCCTTGATATTCTTCTCAGAGTCGCCGACCCACTTGCTCTTTATCTCCGACACGTTCACCTGCATGATGTCACGACCAGTCTGACGAGCCAGTTGAAGAACGGTCTCTGTCTTACCCGTGCCAGGCGAGCCATAGAACAGACAGGTGAACCCACAACGGAAGCCCTTGTCCTGCAAGCGCTGGCGAATCTTCTGATAGTTGTCTTCGCTGAGCAAACCTGTCAGCTCGTTAACTTGACGGCTGGTTGCCTCGTCGTAGAACAGTTGGTGGGCAGTGATGTCGCTGTGACGCATCATACCGCGCTGAGGACGGTCCTCGTCATCCAACTTGACATCTAGTTCTGTAAACAGCGCACGCTTGGCCTTCATGGTCAGACAGAAGGCATTGCTGTCGTTAAAGCCTCCATCGTGAGCGTGTTCGATAAGTCCTAACAGCTGCAGCTTACTCTTCTCGTTCTTCAACTGCTGATGAAGCATGCTCCACTCACGGCGACGCTCGTAGAACTGACTCAGCTGGTGCATCAGGATATGGTTGTCGCTGAAGAGCACACACTGGCTGCACATAAATAAGAGGGCTATGATTTCATCGTCGCTGATCTCGTAGCTCATTACCTGTTCCACGAACCGCAATTCCTGATTGCTGTTGAGCAACGACTTCACACGCAGACGCAGTCCCTCGTAGGTCAGCTCGTGGTCACTGCGTTGGTCGAAGATCTTGTCCAGCTCGTTGATGAGCTCCTCACAGCTCAGACCTGACAACTGACGCTGTTCAGGCACCTTGTTGTCGTTCAGCGCCTCCAAAATATAATAAGGTATACGATAGGTAGGACGGTCGCCACTGTGATTGCACACTACGAAGCCGCGCTCCTCTAGCACATCCATCTCCTTGAGATAGGGCAGCAATGCGATGGGCGTACAGCGCAAGTGGCGTCCGAAGTCGTTCATGTCGATGCGCTGGTCGGCAAAGTTGTTGATGACCAAAGCCAGCATTAGCGCTTGATTGTTGTTAATGTCAAGTCGTTGGGCCACATAGTTCAGCGCCTCTTCAGCCTCGATGAAGAAGTCGCCACACAGCTCCGTGTTCTCCGACAGGTCGATGATGACCTTAATGGCGTCTACCAGTGTCGGTTCCTTGTCACCAAAGGTGAAGCGTTCCACCTCTAACGTATCGCCGTCATCGGTGGTTACTTCGGTTGTCTCTGTTTCGTACTGCTGGCCGTTCATGGCGGCGATAATACTGGGGTGAATGTCTTTTTCAATGTTCATAAGCATCCTTTCTTAATTAATTTAACCTCACGTTTTTGCGCTGCAAAGATAAGGTAAATATAGGAAACTGATGCCGAAAAAGTGTCAATCATTTAGACAGGGCTCGAATCTCCCTATAGAACGGGCATGTGCCACAAATTCATTGTACGATGGATCATCTATAACGAACCCTGCATGTGTGGCTATCAGTAGAATCGCTAAAAAAGTCTAAGACTTCACGTAAAAGGGGATTGTTGAGTAAAAAAATTGTATCTTTCCTCTATAAAACCTAATTTCATTTCCCTGCACAAGCAACAAAACCCACAAGAACGCATAATTGTGGTGCATAGTTATCCGTCACAGTTCCTCTTCCGACCTGTGATAATCAGATACTTTCCTC
>NZ_NPJA01000006.1 GCF_002251295.1 Prevotella sp. P5-50 | reverse complement strand
GCTGCTGCGTTAGACGACCTGTTATTGTAGAAGTTGAGTATGTCATCATAGTGCTCGTAGAACGTAGCCGCAATAACGTTGAAGGAATGGAATCCAGCCTCTTCGACCTTGTTGTACCATTTGGCCATAGAGAGCCTGGCAGCATCCTTGATGGTGTTCTTGGCAAAGATCATCCTCAGTGAATGAGAGAGCGAATACGCCTTCTGCAGGTCAGGATATAGTTCGAAAAGGATTCTGGCTCTCATCTTCTGCCTGTCAGTCCATTTGTCTGCCGACTTGAAGAGCAGGTATCTGCTACGGGCCAGCAATTCTTTCTTTGTATCGCCGTTCTCATAGCGGAATGGAACGTATTCCCGCCCTTCCTGCCTGGCGTTTTCCATCTCGTCATTGGCTTCTTGTATGGCATCCCAGCGGTGTCTGATACGCATCTCCTGTACGGCATCACAGGCGAGTTTCTGAATGTGAAAGCGGTCAATGACACGTTGGGCTTTCGGAAAAGCAGATCGTACAATCTTGTGCATGGAGTCAGACAGGTCAAGTGTTATCTCCGTCACTGCCTCGCGTTTCTCTTCGGGAATATTCTCCAAGGCTTTGATGACATCTTCCGACTTCGTGCCGGATACGACTGCAACAAGACACCCCTCACCGCCATGACGCTCACGGTTGGTTACGATAGTATACAGCTCGCCGTTGGACAGGCTTGTCTCATCTATAGCCAGATGAGAGCCAATGTTTTCCGGAAACACAAGCCATTCGTCTGCGTGTGGCAGTTCACTCCAGCTACGATAGCCACTCAGAACCTCCTTGTACTGTTTCTTGAACGTATGTGCGTCAATGTAGTAGAAATCCTCAAGCGTACGGCAGGTCACTGGGGATTTCCCCATACGTCTGTTTTAAAAAAGCCGCAAACTCCTTAGAGTAGCGGGTGCCGTCGGCTGTCACTTTCAGCGGGAGAATGAAACTCTTTCCTGTGCGGGTATCTAGCCACCTGCGGCGGCGCAGAACCAGTACCACCTTGTGGTCACGGATGGGAAAGTCTGTCACCTCTACGGGAGAGATAAAACCCTTCGATTCAAAATGACTGTCACCCTGAAGGTCTGGATGTATTTTCTCGTCAAGGTGAATGTGCATCTCAGGCTCGTCATAAGCCTTCGTGTCAACGTACTCAATATCAGTTATGATGAAGTGGTCAAGCACTTCCTTGGGCAGCACCATACGTGCCAACATTAGCAAACCTTTGTCTTCCATGATGCAAAGGTAAGCATTTCATATGAATCATACTCATTTACCCCTATGAAAAATCTATTGAGCC
>NZ_NPJA01000055.1 GCF_002251295.1 Prevotella sp. P5-50 | reverse complement strand
ATTATTATTATATTTGCATTATAAAGGCATGGGAATTTTTAAAAAGAGAGAGCAGTTATGATAAATAACGGTATATAAAAAAACAAATACTATGATTAAGGATTTTAATTTCTATGCACCTACGCGTGTAGTTTTTGGCAGTAATGCTGAAAAACAAATAGGTAGTCTTGTAAGTGCTTATGGCGGCCATAAGATATTACTACATTATGGCGGTGGTTCTGCAGAAAAATCTGGTTTGCTGAATGTGGTGCGCACACAATTGCGTGACGCTGGTTTATCATTTGTTGAACTTGGCGGCGTGGTACCAAATCCTCTGCTAAGTAAAGTTTATGAAGGAATTGATTTGTGTCGCAAACATGATGTGGATTTTATTCTTGCCGTTGGCGGCGGTAGCGTTATAGACTCTTCAAAGGCTATTGCCTATGGTGTGCTTTATGACGGTGATGTTTGGGATTTTTGGGACGGAAAGGCTGTTCCTCAGCAATGCCTGCCAGTTGGCACTGTCCTCACTATTCCTGCTGCAGGAAGCGAAATGTCTTCAAGTTGCGTGATAACGAAAGATGACGGTTTATTGAAACGTGGCATAAACAGCGATTTATGTCGCTGTAAATTTGCTGTAATGAACCCAGAGCGGACTTACACCTTACCTTCTTATCAGACAGCTGCTGGCGGTACAGATATTATGATGCACACCATGGAACGTTATTTTTCCAAATATGAGGAAATGACATTGACTGATGGTATTGCAGAATCATTGATGCGTACGGTGAAGGATGTGCTGCCATTGGTACTCAAAGATCCTGAGAATTATCGTTATCGTGCCCAAATTATGTGGGCTGGCTCTCTTGCACACAATGACCTGACTGAGTGTGGAACAGAAAAAGATTTCGCAACCCACCGTCTTGAGCACGAACTGAGTGCTTTGTTTGGTGTAACACACGGAGCTGGCCTTGCAGCCCTTTGGCCCTCATGGGCACGTTTTGTCATGGATCGACACTTGAATCGTTTTGTTCAATTTGCTGTCAACGTCATGGGACTCACAAACGATTTTGCCAATCCTCGGCAGACTGCTCTGTCCGGTATTGAAGCTGTGGAGAAGTTTTATCATGAAATTGGTATGCCGACTTCAATTCACGAACTTCTCGGTCGTGAAATTACCGAGGAAGAGCTAGAGGTGATGGTTGACAAATGCTCTCGTGGTGGAAAGATTACCGTGGGTGCCATGGAGGTTTTGGGTCAGAATGAAATGCGAGAAATATATCGTATGGCGCGATAATTCACTCCCCCTACTCTATTCTTATGTAAATGTAATTGTTTATAAAAAGAACGACGAAAAACTATCATAAGTACTTGTGTTGCAGAAAAGTAAAAGTACAGAGTTTTAGTGTTTAATGAAAGACTTTCGTTATGAAGAGTTTTTAAAGTTCACTATAAAATAAACAAAAAGAAGTTCCGGCTTTACTAAAGATCATTTAAACCGGAACTTCTTTCTTGTATGCTGATTCAATTTGTTGGTTTATTGATGGTTTTCTTCCCAAATACTCATTCTTTCTTCCAATTGTGCATATTGGTGATCTTCAATGAAAGAAGTGCACACCCGCAATCCTTCTTGGTCAGATCCTGTAGTTACGAGGCATATTGCTGAAACACCATAACTCATCAATTCGTAAGCCAATTGTCCGCTACTCATATTTTTGTATCCTATGGTGAAATAGAATCCATCCGCTACAGGTTCGTCCAAGTCTTTATCATAGACAATATGGAATCCATGTCGAAGGAATATTTCTTTCAGTTGATGTGCTCTTTTTCCATAGACACTTACTTCGCTTCGGAAATCATATTCCCCATTAGAAGCAGCTCGCAGCATGGCTGCCATAGCATATTGTGCAGAATGACTAGTTCCAGAGGACAAAGCATAAAGCATGCGTGTAGAGAAAACTGGTCCGAAGGTCAATCCTCCATATCTTGCTGCAAGTTCATCGAAATGGCGATGAAACAGTTTGTCCGAGATGCATGTCACACCAATACGCTCACCCGCATAACTGAAAGCTTTAGATCCGCTAATCAGCAGGATGTAATTGTCTGTATAGCGACCTACCGTCGGTTGGTACGGAGGCAGGAACGGTTTACTCAAGTCTCGACGGAAATCCATGGCAAAATATGCAAGGTCTTCCATCACAATCGCATCGTATTGAGTGGCCAGTTGTCCAATCGTCTTGAGTTCTTCCTCGTTGAGACAAATCCACGACGGATTATTGGGGTTTGAATAGACAATAGCACAGATATTACCTTGTTTCAGATAAGATTCAAGTTTCTCACCCAGACGTTCTCCCCGGTAACTATAGACATCAAATGTTTCATATTTTACCCCCATAACCTGCAATTGCATTTTCTGTACAGGGAATCCTGGATCAATGAATAGAACCGTATCTTTTTTGCTGTCAGCCTGCGAACAAGTCAAGAAAGAAGCAAACGTACCCTGCATGGAACCACAAACGGGCACACATCCTTCAGGTGCGATATCAATGCCGATGAATGCTTTGACGAAGCGTGACGCTTCATTTTTCAGTTCGGGCAGTCCCTGAATATCAGGATACAGATTAGCTATTCCGTTGCCCAACGCTTTCATCTGAGCTTCCACCCCTACCTTTGCTGCAGGAAGTCCTGGAATACCCATTTCCATTTTGATAAACTCCACTCCAGACTGTTTCTCTGCCCGTGCAGCCACGAGTTTAACTTCTCGTATAGTTGCTTTAGCAAAGTCGTTAATGCCCAGTTCGCCTACCAGTGAGTCAATGAGTTTTGGATCTATAGGTGTCTGTTTCATAATTGGTGTTCCTTTCCAATGGCCAATGCCTTGATATTCGCCTCGACGATAGTTTTTCCTTTTCTGGCGAATACCCGTTGTATGGCAGCTTCCAACTTATCATATTCAATATTCAAAGCCTTTTGTGCAGCTCCCAGAAGAATTACGTTGGCAGAACGAGGCACACCATTGTCCTTGGCCAGTTGTTCGATATCGAGCATGATAACGTGTGGTAATTTTTTGAGGTCATGCTCAATAACTGCCATTTCTGGATAGTTTGGTATATTGACAAAGGGAGATGCAGAAGTGATAATCCATCCCTCTTCGTTGAGGAACGGCAAATAGCGTAGAGCCTCCATAGGTTCCATGGAGATGATAACATCAGCCTTACCTTTTGCAATAAGGTCGCTGGCGATAGGTTTATCAGAGATACGCAGATTGGACTGCACATCACCTCCACGTTGTGACATTCCGTGTACTTCAGCCTGTTTGATATAAAGGTTTTCGTTCATTGCGGCTTCACCGATAATCGTGGCAATAGAGAGAATTCCTTGTCCGCCGACACCGCATAGTATGATATCTGTTTTCATCTTGTTCTTGGTTTTAGTATTATACGGAATATGTTATTTTCGCTCGGCATTCTTTTTCTGCTTCAGATGTCTTTGCAACGTCTGCATGCACTCACGTCTTGGAATGATCACACTAGGACCATGATAGTTGATTTCGTCACGAATGGTCTGTGTGATTTCTGCCATGTTTTTAGGCAGGGGGACAACCACTTTGAGATGCTCCTCGCTTAGTCCCAGTCCTCGGCAGATGGCTTCAAACTTATTAGTTCCAGCCGAGTCTTGTCCACCTGTCATTGCTGTGGTGAGGTTGTCGCTGATGATAACTGTGATGTCAGCATTTTCGTTGATGGCATCTAAGAGTCCTGTCATTCCCGAATGAGTAAATGTAGAATCTCCGATGATGGCAACAGCAGGCCATTGTCCGGCATCTGACGCTCCTTTAGCCATTGTAATAGACGCTCCCATATCTACACAAGAGTGAATAGCTTTGTATGGTGGAAGGAAACCGAGAGTGTAGCAACCAATATCGCCAAATACGCGTGCGTTGGGATAGTCAAGCAATACTTGGTTGAGAGCAGCATATACATCGCGGTGTCCACAACCTTGACAGAGTGCAGGTGGGCGTGGCACGACATCCTCACACGTAGCATACCTCTCGTCGCTTTCTATACTCAAAGCCTTTTTGATGAGGTCTGGATTAAGTTCTCCTGTACGTGGAAGTTCTCCTGTGAGTCTTCCTTTGATGACAGTATTTCCAGGCATTACGCCACGCACCATTTCTTCTACGAATGGTTGTCCTTCTTCTGCAATCAGCACACTCTCACATGCCTCTGTCATTCGTCTTACTAACGCTTTTGGTAACGGGTAATGACTGATTTTGAGTACGGGGAACGGACAACCGTTAGGGAAACATTCCATCAGGTAGTTATAGGCAATTCCCGTAGCGATAATACCCATGGAATGATCAGCAGCATCCTCATATTTATTGTGTGAACTCTTTTCTGCAATAGTTTCGAGTTCTGCTTGTTGCGCAGTAACGATAGCATTACGTTTTCTAGCAAAAGCTGGCAGCAATACCCAGTTAGAAGCCTGAGCATTGTAGTTGAGCTCGTTTTGTTGTCTTGGTGTCTCTTTCACTTTCACCACGGCACGAGAGTGAGCCATGCGAGTTGTAACACGCACGAGTACTGGCAGATGTTGTTCTTCAGAGAGTTGGAAAGCTTCTTCCATCATATCGTAAGCCTCTTGTTGGCTTGCGGGTTCAAGTGTGGGAATCATGGCAAACTTACCATAGAATCTGCTATCTTGTTCATTCTGTGAAGAGTGCATTGATGGGTCGTCAGCCACTAGAACGATGAGTCCACCGTTTGTTCCCGTCATTGCCGAGTTGACAAACGGGTCGGCGCATACATTCAGACCTACATGTTTCATGCAGACCATGGCTCTTTTACCCATGAAGGACATTCCCAATGCTGCCTCCATTGCAGTTTTCTCGTTGGTTGACCAACGACTGTGCACTCCCCATTCGCGTGCGAGTGCAGAGCCTTGGATATACTCGGTAATTTCCGTTGACGGAGTTCCAGGATAGGCATAGACGCCGCTCAATCCAGCATCGAGAGCTCCTTGCGCAATGGCTTCGTCACCTAATAATAGTTTCTTCATGATTTTAAGTATTTTAGTTTATATCTGCATATTATGATTGTTAGAAAGGCATAGGTCCGTCAGGTCCATCATAGCCAAACGGAGATTCCATCGTGCCACCTTGGTCTCCCCCATTCACTTTGCTGCCAAGAATTTCACCTCCGCCGTCATTTGCGTTCTTAGTGTTGAGTTTGCCGTCTTCCGGATTCTCAAATCGTGTAAACTCACCTCTGAAGTTGAGCAACACATCACCAGTCGCACCTTTACGGTGTTTGGCAATGATAATCTGTGCCATACCTCTGAGGTCGTGTCCGTGTTCATCTTGATAGATGTGGTAGTATTCTGGTCTGTGAACAAAGAGCACCATGTCCGCATCCTGCTCAATGGCACCCGATTCACGCAAGTCAGACAATTGAGGTCGTTTTCCATCATTACCTTCTCGGCTTTCAACACCACGGTTCAGCTGCGAGAGTGCGATGATAGGGATATTGAGTTCCTTTGCGAGTCCTTTGAGTGAGCGGCTGATGGTCGATACCTCCTCTTGTCGTGAAGAGAACCTCATACCTTGAGCGTTCATCAACTGTAGATAGTCGATCATGATAATCTTCACCCCATGTTCTCTGACGAGGCGTCGTGCCTTTGTGCGCAGTTCGAAAACCGACAGTCCCGGCGTATCATCCACATAAAGCGGTGCTCCCAATAGATTGTTGAGTCGTTTGTCAAGCCTATCCCATTCGTCAGGGTGCAGTTGTCCGTTGAGTATTTTCGAACCCTGGATTTCGCATACGTTAGAAATCAACCTGTTGACCAATTGCGTATTGCTCATTTCAAGAGAGAAGAAAGCCATCGGAACTTTATTGTCTGAAGCAATATTCTTAGCCATGGAGAGTGCGAATGACGTTTTACCCATGGCAGGTCGTCCTGCGATGATGATTAAGTCAGAGGCTTGCCATCCACTGGTCATATCATCAAGTTTATAATAACCAGTGGAAACACCCGTCAGTCCGTCTTTGTTTGCTGCAGCCTTTTGAATGCCATCTACAGCATTTTTGATGACCGGGTCGATTTGGGTATAGTCCTTCTTCATATTCTTTTGCGAGAGTTCGAAGAGCGAACCTTCTGCCTCCTGCATCAGATCTTCCACATCTATCGTTTCGTCAAAAGCTTTCGTTTCGATGACGCTGGCATAGGAAATCAGCTGTCGTGCGAGGAATTTCTGCGCAATGATTCTTGCGTGATATTCGATACTTGCCGATGAGGAAACCCTTGAGGAGAGTTCAGTAACATACCCTGGTCCTCCAACATCTTCGAGGTCCCCTTGATGAGCCAACTGTTCGGTCACAGTCCATACATCAACAGGTTTTTCGCGCAATTCGAGTTCTCTTATTGCCTCATAGATTTTTTGGTTTCGAGGTTCATAGAAACTTTCAGGATACAGCAGCTCACAGACCACCGAATAGGCATCTTTGTCGATCATGAGTGCTCCGAGCACAGTTTTTTCTATTTCTGTAGCTTGCGGCTGAACGTGTACGAAAGTATTATCAGTCGCCGGTTTTCTTGTGCGGCGTGGTTGTTTGTTATCTGGCATTTTGTTTTTAAAGTGTTATAAGCTTTCACATTCTTTTACCCACAATGCATTTGAGGCATCACTTGCCATTCTCCAGTCACCTCTTGGCGAGAGGCTGACGCTTCCCACTTTCGGTCCGTCAGGCAGACAAGATCGCTTGAATTGCTGGTTAAAGAATCTGCGGCAGAATGTGGTCAGCCATTTTTTGATGGTTTTCCTGTCATATTTCTCGTCGAAAGCTTGTTCTGCAAGCATCATGATCTTTCTGGGTCTGAATCCAAATCTCAGGAAATAGTAGAGAAAGAAGTCGTGCAGTTCGTAGGGACCTACAAGGTCTTCTGTCTTCTGTTTGATTTGTCCTTCATCGTCAGCCGGTGTCAGTTCTGGCGAGATAGGTGTATCAATAACGTCGATGAGCGTTGCTTTTTGTTCGTTGAACAGTTCAAGTTCTGCCATGTATCTTATCAGATACTGTATCAGCGTTTTGGGTACTCCTGCATTGACTCCGTACATTGACATGTGGTCGCCGTTATAGGTTGCCCATCCCAGCGCGAGTTCAGAAAGGTCACCAGTTCCGATGACGAGTGCGTTTTCCTTGTTGGCGAGATCCATAAGAATTTGCGTGCGCTCTCTTGCTTGCGAGTTTTCGTAGGTCACATCATGCGTGTCAATATCCTGTCCGATGTCTTCAAAATGTTGTTTGACTGCTTTGGCAATACTTATTTCCTTTTGGCTGATGCCCAGTGTCTGCATGAGACGGATTGCATTGTCGTGCGTGCGGTCTGTAGTACCAAATCCAGGCATGGTGACTCCCAATATCCCTTTTCTATCGTAGTCAAGCATATCGAATGTTCTTACACATACGAGCAAAGCCAACGTCGAGTCGAGACCGCCGCTTATTCCTATCACAACCTTCTGGCAATTGGTATGTACCAATCGTTTGGCAAGACCAGCCGACTGGATGTTGAGTATTTCTTCGCAACTTTCCTGCATATCGTCATCGTCGGGAGTGAACGGATGCGGATCTACGTATCTTGACAGTTTAAACTCAGCTGATTCCACCATTTTACATGAAATAATCTGCGCAAAAGCTTCTCGTTGGGCATTTACAAACGTGGTATTGTCCATTCTGTCCGTTCTGAGTCGGTCCACATCGATTTGTGCCACTTGTATCTGTGGCTGCAGCGAGAAGCGTTCGCCTTCAGCGAGCAAGTGTCCGTTTTCAAAAATCATGGCATTACCTCCATAGACCACATCTTGCGTAGATTCACCGAATCCCGATGAAGCATAAACGTATCCGCTAATGGTTCTTGCACTCTGTTGCATGAGCAGGTTGCGAAGGTATTTATGTTTGCCGGTGAGTTCGTTGCTTGCTGAGCAGTTGAAGATAATATCTGCTCCAGCCAGTGTGAGATTGTTACTTGGTGGCACAGGTGCCCATACGTCCTCACATATTTCCACTCCAAACTTCACTCCGTCCGTTGTTTGGAAGATGGTGGGTTGTGCAGTCAGCGCGACGGGTGATCCTGCTAAGTAAACTTCCGTTGTTTTGAGATCTTGCGCAGAAGCGAACCATCGTTTCTCATAGAACTCGTTGTAGTTGGGCAGATATGTTTTTGCCACGAGTCCGAGCAGTGTACCTGCTTGGATGACAGCTGCGCAGTTGAGCAACATTCCTCCTGTCTGTACGGGTAGTCCCACGATGCAGATGACGTTGAGCTGTCTTGTAAAATCAAGAAGCGTCATGAGTCCCTCTTCCGCCTGTGTTAGTAACAGCTGTTGTCTGAACAGATCCTGACAGGTATAGCCCGTGATACATAGTTCTGGAAAGCAGAGAATCTCCACTCCCCTGCCCTCTGCGTCGGCAATGATTTTCTCGATTTCAAAGACGTTGTATGCTGTGTCTGCCACTTTTACTGCAGGAACAGCTGCTGCGACATTTACAAATCCGTATTTCATATCTCAACTATTTGTTACTATTTGCTTGTTTACTTCTCCGTTTATGGTATGAGGAGCGAAGAGTCGCCATAGCTCAGGAAACGGAAATCGTGGCTTAATGCGTAGTCGTAGATGCGTTTCCAGTCGCCTTTCACAAATGCGCTGACCAGCAAGAGCAACGTGCTTTGCGGCTGATGGAAATTGGTGATGAGCATCTTCACTATTTTATATTCATAGCCTGGTGCGATGATGATTTGAGTGGAAGAGTGAAGTGTGGTCAGATGGTGACTATCGAGCCATGCGATGATATTCTCCAAAGCCTTTTTTGCAGGCAGTTTACTGTCTGTTCCGGCTCCGTTTTCCTCTTCGTATGGTTCCCACTGGCAAACATGAAGTTGTTCTTCGGTGAGTTCCGGGTTGCATTCGAGTTTCAGACCTATATAATATAGGCTCTCCAGCGTTCTGACGCTGGTGGTTCCTACGGCAATGGCATTGGCATTGTGCTCCACGAGGCGCTCCAATGTATGTTTTCTGACAGCAATATATTCTGTGTGCATGTCGTGTTCGCCAATGTGTTGGCTTTTCACCGGTCTAAAGGTTCCTGCTCCAACATGCAGTGTGAGTTCCTCGCATTCCACTCCGTGACGGTCGAGGTCTGCGAGCACCTCCGGTGTGAAGTGGAGTCCCGCTGTTGGTGCAGCCACACTTCCTTTTATTTTAGAATATACGGTCTGATAGGTAGTTTTGTCGCTTTCCTGTGTTTCTCTGTTGAGATACGGAGGTATAGGGAGTTCGCCAGCCACATCGAGTATATCTGCAAAGTTTACATCTGTATTGTCCCATTCGAAATCCACCCATTGACTCGTACCGTGTTCGCCTTTTCTCGTGGCTTTGATGGTGAGGGTATGTTGCTTGACCGTGATGGTTCTGCAGAGTGTTCCCTCTTTCCATTTCTTGAGATTTCCCACGAGGCAGAGCCAACTGCATTTTTTGTTGGTTTGGAACATCTGTTCATAGTCTGCCGGTTCTGCCGGTTCGAGCAGAAACACTTCAATGAGTGCTCCTGTTTCCTTTCGGAAATGTAGTCTTGCCTGTATGACCTTTGTATTGTTGAACACCATCAGGGCACCTTTCGGCAGGAATTCTGCGAGGTGGTAGAACTTACTTTCTGAAATGTTTCCTTGCTGATAGATCAGCAATTTAGATTGGTCGCGCACGGGCAATGGGAATTTTGCTATGCGTTCATCGGGCAACGGATAGTTGTAATCGCTGATTTGTATTTCTTTCTCTTTCACGATAATATATTATTCAGACCTGTTTTCGAATGCACTTGTCGTAAGCTGATTGCGCCCTCGTCTTGTTGCTATCAAATGATGATTCGTGTCTTGTGGTAGTTCTCCCGAAACTCTGTCGGTGAACAGTCTTTCTTCTTTTTAAAGATACGATTGAAATTGCTGAGGTTGTTGAAGCCACATTCGTAGCATATTTCCGCCACGCTTTTTGAGGTATCCACAAGCATTCTGCTGGCATATCCCAGTCTCATGTCAATGACATAGTCGCTGAGTGTCCTTCCGGTATGGAGTTTGAAGAATCGGCTGAATGCCGACGGACTCATGCCTGCAATATCAGCAAGTGTTCCGAGTCTGATCTCGTCCATATAGTTTTTGGCTATGAAATTCTTAACCTTGAGCACGCGTCTTGAGTCGCTTGCCACTTCTACCTTGGCGTAACTATTGCTTGCCAGCGGGCGCATTTTAGTGCTTTTCGACAGTTCGTAGAGTATGGCAAGAAACTGTGTCACAGCATAAAAACCGTCTTTGATAGAGCTGAGTGTATCTATAAGGTTATAGACGCGGAGGATGTCTTCCATGTGGAAGGCCAATCCTTTCCTTGCTTCAAGCATCATCTTCCGTAGCGAGTTGAATGGATTCCTACCGAAAAAACCGTCTTCGCTCAAGTCGATATAGAACTGTACAGTGACTTCGCGTATGTCTTCACTCTTACATTCGTTTTGTTCCCATACATGTTCAAGGTCAGGACTGGTTATGAGGACAAGGTCGTATTCTCCGATCACTTCATTAGAGTCACCCACAATTCTCCTCACACCTGGTGCATGTTCCACAAAGTTGAGTTCAAACACTTCATGATTGTGAATAGGATAAGTAAACTCCTTCTTTCTGCGGTCGGCTATGTAGAGGGAGTCTTTGCCCATCAAGGGCGTAATTTCGTGAATAACCCTGTTTTCCTCCATAAGACACTTGATACTTTAGATTTTCAGTTCCTTCATGATCTCGCTCATGCGCTGCAACGTTGAGATGCGTGTGGGAACCAATGGCAGTCGTAAGATATTGTCGATGAATCCCATTTCGTGAAGCATCGCCTTAACGCCTGCAGGATTGCCATCTACAAACAAGAGCGAGAAAAGATCGGTAAAGCGGTGGTGTATCTTTCGTGCGCCATCGTATTCACCTCGCAACTGCAAGCGAATCATCTTAGAGAACTCGCGTGGCAGCGCATTGCCTATAACGCTGATCACACCGACGGCTCCGCATGATATCATGGGGAAGGTAAGCGCATCGTCGCCTGAAATAACATCAAAGTCGTTGGGTTTGTTCTTGATGATTTCATCCACCTGCTCCAGATTGCCGCTTGCCTCTTTGATAGCCACGATATTGTGGCAGTCGCGTGCAAGTCTGACGGTGGTTTCCGCCTTCAGGTTGACACCTGTTCTTCCCGGTACATTATATAGTACTACGGGTAACTGAGTAGCAGCCGCAATGGCTTTGAAGTGTTGGTAAAGGCCTTCCTGCGATGGCTTGTTATAATATGGGCAGACGCTGAGCACACCATCAATGCCTTTGAAGTCGCCATTCTGCAACTCTTCGACAACGGCAGTTGTATTGTTGCCGCCACAGCCTACGAGGATGGGTACCTTTCCGCCTACTGTGTTAATCACCAATTCCTTGATTTTCTTTTTCTCTTCTGCGGTCAATGTGGGTGTCTCGCCTGTTGTTGCGAGAATGCAGAAAAAATCGGCACCGTTGTCCAACTGATATTCCACGAGGCGATGAAGCGACTTGTAGTCAACCTCTCCGTTCTCTGTAAATGGTGTAATCAGGGCGATGCCCAAGCCTTTGAATATATTGTGTACCATAAAAAGCAATGTTTCTGTGCGCAAAATTACATAAAATTTTCTGGAATCTATTACATTTTGAAGAATTTTTCACTAATTTTGCAGCATTGAAAATATATAATGAATAAACAATCAATTCCTATACCGAAAAAAATATTCGGGTTGGCGTTCGCCACCATTGCTGTGCTGGCTTTTTCTGCCTGCCAGTTTAATTCTGATTCTTCCAACTGTCGTTCGGCCGCCAAGACGCAGCGTCTGATGGCTTTGGGAGATTCGCTCAAGCGGCAACAGCCGGGTTCTGTAGATTCCATCCGTCACGCCATGGCGACTGCCGATGATTCGCTCGAATATTACGACTATGCCCTGCTTTACGCTTCGCATTTCCTGATGACCGTCACACCAGACTCCTCTTTGTTTTATGTGGATAAGGCAGAACATTTTCTCAAGGCGTTTCCTGTCTCGCCCCGCATCAACGGTATGCGCGCCAGGATGTTGGCAGCACGCGGTTCTCATCTCTATCTGCTCCATGGCAATCCCGACAGCGTAGTGAGACTTTACCGTAGCGCATACCAGTTATTGTCTGTTAGCGACCAGACAAGCTACTTGCCCGACTTGGCGGCTAATATGGCGGATGCCTATGCCGAGAAACATGATCTAACGAAGGCTTCATATTGGTTTAGAAAAGCCCTCGTGCTTGCCGACTCATTGGGTAGAAACGATACGCAGACACTCTCCTATCGTATGGGACTCGGTCGGGTTTATACTGCTCTTGGCGACTTCCCCTCTGCACTCAGGAGTTACAAAATCGTAGATCAGCGTTTTGACGACCTCACTCCTGCCATGCAGATCGTGTTTCTTAACAACTATGGTAATACCTATTATTACCAAAAACAATACAGGCAATCGCTGAAAGCCTTTCGCAGACTGCAACGCCATTTGGAGCAAAAGGGAACCCCTGATGTGCTCGACATGAAGATTTGCAAGCTCAATATGGCAGACGTCTTTCTCCGACTCCATCAGTCTGATTCATCACGTGTTTATCTCGAACAGGTTGAACCTTTCTTCCACCAACGAAACATAGAGGCTGGCGTGTTCTATTGCAACACCATACGTATCGGTCTTGCACTCCATACAGGACACTATGCAGACATTGAGCACACCTTGAGACAGGAACGCCTTTCCGCTCCGGTCAATCCGATGCTAAAAGACATACGCTACGAGTATCTGAGTGAGTATTACGCGCGTACGGGTGACTATTCACGTGCCTACCGCTTGCAGAAGAGTGTTTATGAGAGCCACGACAGTATCATGAACCGACAGAATATCGCGCGAGCGAACGATATCATGGTGCGTTTGAGTGAAGATACGTTGCGACTCCACAACCAGCTCCGGGTGCAGGAGGAGCGTGCCAACTATCAAGTCAATCTCCATATCATGGGGGGAATCGTTGCTTTCCTGATCGTGGTGGTGTCCGTATTGTTGGCAAAACTGTTCTATAACCGCAAGCGCACCTTACAGCGCCACATCGATATGCTGAACCTCCGTCTGACCATCGTGCGCCAGCGCATCTCTCCCCACTTCATCTTTAATGTGCTCAATTCGTGCGTCGGTTCTTATGGTCCCAATGAGGCCAATCGGCTGACGCTGATGGCGCGTCTCATTCGGTCGAGTCTCGACATCTCCAGCAAGACTTTCGTAACGCTGGACCAGGAAATAGACTTCGTGAAACAGTTTGTTGAAATGGAGAAATCACTTATGGGACAAGACTTTATCGTGTCTTATGACTTTCCTCCAACAGACAAGATGAACGCCATTCTCATCCCGTCGATGTTTGTGCAGATACTGACCGAGAATGCCATCATTCATGGACTGAAACATAAGGAAGGCGAGAAACATCTTATGATCAGCGTTGCCATTGACGATCAGCAGGCATGTATCTGCGTGAAAGACAATGGTCCTGGTTTTGACATCCGTGCCTACAACAATGCCAAGGCACGTATCGGACTGAATATCATCCGCCACACCATGGCGATTATCAACGAAGAAAACAAAAGTTCGAAGATCCGTTTCGACATCCATAATGACCATGGATGCAGCGCCATACTTACGGTACCGAGACACCTGAAAGCACTATAAAGTAAATATTTTACGAATTTAAACTGTTACACTATAAATTAAATACTTATGAAAACAATCATCATAGACGACGAGATTCTATCCATCGAAACTCTGAGCCGCATGCTCTTGGAATACGACGATATTGAAGTGGTGGGAAGCGCCTGCAACACCACGGTGGCAGAAGGTCAGATCAAGGTAGCTTCTCCTGACCTCGTCTTTCTTGATGTAGAACTGCCGGGCATGTCGGGAGTGGATTTCATCCGCGAGGTGAAACGTCTGACGCAAGGACGTTGCCGGGTGGTGATGTACACCGGACATAAGGACTCGATGCTTTCTTCGTTTCGTAACGAGGCATTCGACTTTCTACTCAAACCCGTTGACCGCGACGAACTCTCGGTGATGATTCAGCGCTTACGCCTCCATATCGAATCCTCCAACCAGAAGGCGCCTGACAACAATCCTGCCGACATCAACAGTACTGTACGGCGCGACCGCGAAAAACTGATTTTCAATACCAACTTCTCTGACTTTCGAGTGGTTTCCATTGCCGACATCGGACTCTTTTACTACAATAGTGACCAGCGAATCTGGGAAGTCGTTGTGTCGGGATGTGAAGAACCCATACGCCTGAAACGTAACGTCAACTGTGAAACATTGCTCGCCCTCGACCCTTGTTTTGTACAGGTGAGCCAGCGCTTTGTCATCAATATCAACTGTTTGATGGAAGTGTGCGACAATACGTGTCGCCTCTATCCGCCCTTCGAACAAATTCAGCATGTCAAGGTGGCACGGCTCTATCGCAAGAAACTCATCAGTCGGTTTAATACCATTTGAACCGCTGTTGCCGACAAAAAGAAATAATATATCCATCACCATCATGAAAACTGAAAGCAACAACGATATCAACAAGCGTTCCAAGCAGACCATCCTCTTTCTGTGCATGGCCATGATCTGTCTCCTGACGGCGTGCAACGACGTTTTTGATGTTCATCCCTACGATGTCAACTACAAAGGCGAGACCCATCATAACAAGCAGGCCATCGCCGAAATAGAACAACGGTTTGCATCAAGAGACTCCCTGCGCATCGCTTTCATCAGCGACACCCATGGCTGGTACACCAATACCAAGGCAGAGATTGACGACATCAACAAGCGTAACGACATCGATTTCGTGGTGCATTGTGGAGACCTCACCGACACGGGCACGAAAAAGGAGTATGAACGGACACGGAAGATCCTTCAGAAGCTGGATGTACCTTATGTGGCATTGATAGGCAACCACGATTTCTTAGGCACGGGCGATCAGTCATACCAAGTACTCTACGGATCCTTGGATTTCTCATTCATCGCAGGACGCGTCAAATTTCTCTGTCTCAACACCAATGCCACAGAATATGATTATATGGCGGCAGTACCCAATTTCGACTATATTGAACAGGAGATTACCGCGCGTGCCGATGAGTTTGACCGTACCGTCATCATCATGCACGCCCCACCCTATAGCGACCAGTTCAACAATAATGTGGCAAAGGCATTTCGAAGATATATAGACTTTCTGCCCCATCTCATGTTTTGCGTCTATGGTCACAACCACAATAGCGTAGTGAACAATATTTACAGCGACGGACTGCTGTTCTACGGCATCGACTGTTCCGACCACCGCATCTATCGCATCATCACAATCAGAAAGGAGGGATATGATGAAGAAGAGGTTCATTTTTAGTCTGATCATGCTCCTCGTGGTGTTCCGTGCCCAAGCACTCCCACCAGACACCACATACGTGGAAAAGGCAAAAGAGAGTTATTATGACAAGCGCGTGCACCGTTACCGTAAGCATTGGGCCGCGCTGATTCCCACACAATTCATCATTCAGAACGCAGGCAACATGGGTGTGGTCTCTGCTGGATTGGGATGGGATTATGGTAACCGCCGACAATGGGAAACCGACCTTCTCTTCGGTTATATTCCTGCCCACCAAAGCACACGTGGCAAACTCACCATGACGCTCAAGCAGAACTTCGTTCCGTGGAGTCATAGCATGAAAAACGGGTGGAGTATCGAACCGCTGACCGCCAGCATTTACATCAATACCGTCTATGGTCATGAGTTCTGGAAATCACAGCCCAGGCGCTATCCCGATGCCTACTACAATTTCATGTCAACAAAATTCAGACTCAATATCGCGTTAGGCCAGCGTGTCACCATGACCATTCCCAACCACCGCACGAAATTGTTTGCTAAAAACATTTCGTTCTTTTATGAAATCAGTTCGTGCGACCTATATATCCGCTCGATGATCCTCGATCATGCCGTCAGTCTGAATGACATCATCGGCTTATCACTCGGAGTAAGAGCCTGCATTTTGTAACCGCAGAAATTTTTAAGGTCAGAAATGACGGAATTATTTAAGGTAATACTTTACACGGATTACACTCTAAGTTTCCTAAAACGAATTTTTTGCGTTACAAATAACAGATAACTGTTTCCTAAAACGAAATGACGAACAAGAAGCGGGTAAGTTTCATTGGCAGAAAATGGAAAGGGTGCACCCAAAGATGCACCCTTCATTTCTTTTGGTCCTGTGGGAACGGACCTACGCAAACTAAGTAATTCTAAATGTTTCAGCTCTGTGGCTGAGTCTTCTTGCTTAAAATCTCTTGCCAGTTGAAATTACGAATCAGACCTGTGACGGTTTCGAATGTCATAATGAAAACTGAGATGAAACAGAAGATAAATACGCCCACAACCATCAGTCCGATCTTCATCACGATATAGATGAAGTTGGCGGGGGTGACCTCTCTACGGGTCTCCGTATAGCCGTTGGAATAGCGATATTTCACAATATCGTCGGGGAGTAACTGCATGGCAAGACCTACTCCGAAGAAGAATGCTGCCAAACGGAATCCCCACTTCTGCAAGCCTCGCATGAGACTTGCCTGGCGACGGTGACGTGATAATATATAGCCTCTGGGGTAGCCTGATATGATATATAGCGGGATGAGAATGATGAGGTAGATCATCCACGCACGTTTGGTATTGCTGCTGCTCTTCATAGAGTCAACAGCTCCCTGGGTATCTTTCAGCGCCAGTTCTTTCACAGCCTTGAAATCTTTTGCTGCGAGTTCCTCAAAGCGCTTCTTGTATTTCTCGTAGTCTTCCTGTTCCTTTTCGGAAGACTTCAAATAGGCTTTCTTCCTTTCGTCGGTAGAGGCGGTGTCTGCCTGCTGCTTGTATTTTGCAGAATTGAGGCGTGAACTCTCTGCCCTCTGGTTATAATCGGTGAGATAGTAGGCTTTATATGCATTGGCACCATTGAGGCGCTCGTTGTAGTTTAAATTCCTTTCCCAAAGGACGGTATCCATCTTCTGATAAGCAATAGTGGTGTCGGCTTTCTGCCACAACTCTACTATCTTCACGTCTTTCTGGCGGTTTTGGACTGATTCCTGATCTAGGTTGCTGAAATACCAAAAGATGCAGGCACCGAGAATGCTTCCAGCGATAAGTGCCAATTTCCAAGTACGGTGACGCTTGCGAGAATAGTGCACCACCTCTTTTAGGTCGCGTATGCGCTCATTGAACTGTTCGTCGTTAGGATCATCTGCCGAAGCCTGTGCCTGCTGGATGAGATCCTCCATGCGGTCGATTTCTTCTGGTGAGGTCGGATAGACGTTGGCCCAGTCGGTACTTCCCATCTTGATGTCTTTTGCTTTCACATGCGATGAGGTGAAAAGAGCTTGGTCAAGGTAACCCCAAGCGTCATAGTTTTTTTGTTGCTGTTCGTCCATAATTGTTTTATTGGGTTAAGTAATAATTGTCTTGTCGACTACGATGTCGCAAAGGTAATGCTTTTATTAATAAATCGTGTTTCATTGGGTAAAAAAACATGCTCATTAAAACAAAATCAGCATCTACCATTTGGTAAACACTGATGTTCATCGGGTAAAAACAGCTTAGTATCAGGACGATGTGTGGATTTTACGATATTCTATGGGTGAACAGTCATGATAGCATGCAAATACACGGCGGAACGTAGATTGGGAGTTGAAACCTGATTTTTCTGCCACGATTGCCAGCGAATCAGATGTGGTGCGGAGCAGATGTTCGGCATGACTGATGCGTAGTTTGTTGACATAATCATAGAAGGTCTGACCGTTTTCCTGGTTGAAATATCTGCTGAGATAGGTACGGTTGGTACCAACCAGCGTGGCAACATCTGAAAGTTTAAGTTTGGGGTTGAGGTAGATTTGTTCCTGATAGAACAACCGTTGCACGATAGTGGCTATTGTACTCTGCTCCATATCACTTTCATCTTGTGGTTCGTCGATGGTTTCAGTATTGACGAGTTCGTCTATGACAGATTCGTGGCGATACAGAAAATAGCTCAATACCATCCATAATGCCAGCGAGCATATCATGTATAGGTCGTCAGCATACGCTGTGCGCCGTAAAGAGGCTATGGTCCATACGATGAGGATAAAGAAGAAGCAGAACAATACGCCTTGCAACCAGTTGAGATTGGTATTTTCCTGATAGGAGAAGCGGTCTTTCAACTGGCGATGGTAGTCGGAAATGAGCATCAAGGTTACGACAAGTGTGCCGATACCATAGATGGCGCCCCACCCTACAAGGCAGTGAAACCAAATAGGTGCATTGGTTATAAACAGTACTGCGATGAGGACAATAAAAACGGTCTCATGGAGTATGACTTTCTTCCAAGTAAGCCATCCGGGCTTAACAAGTTCCTTGAGGATGAAATTATAGATCGGTATCACCACCATGTCCATGGCTGTGAGTTCGTTCCACAGACCATCGTTCATTATGTTCTGGTTTTCTATGTAGAGGAAAAGGTCCTTGAAACTCTCTGCACAGGTGATAATCATGAGGATGGAAAACAGCCGTGAGAGCATATCGCTTCCTTTGCGCCAAAACATCCATGCCATCATAGAATAAAACATGGTACACAGACCATATATATAATAGGTGAGCGAATCAATCATCGGTGTCGTCCTTTTTTTGTAAGTAGCGTTATGTTTTTAGTAAATGCAAAATTACGAAATAATAATGGAAAAAAGAAAACTTAACGCCGTTTTTTTTCTTCGATTTTAAACAAAGTGTAACTTCCTAACCCTAATATCGGCTAATTTCTTTGGAGTTTCACTTTTTATTTGTAACTTCGCAGCGGTCTATAAACATTTTCAGCAAGATGCAAAGCAAAATCCTACTCATTTACACAGGTGGAACAATCGGTATGAACCGAAATCCACACACAGGCGCTTTGGAACCTTTCGATTTTGAGCACCTGCTCTACAATGTGCCAGAACTCAAACAGTTTGACACGAAGATTGATACCATACAGTTTGAGCCTCCTATCGACTCCAGCGACATGACGCCTGCCCGATGGACTGAACTGAGTCACATCATCGCCAGTCACTATGACGCATACGATGGATTTGTCGTGCTTCACGGTACTGACACCATGGCATATACTGCCTCTGCCCTATCCTATCTGCTGGAAAACCTCACCAAGGCGGTCATCATCACAGGGTCGCAGCTGCCCATCGGGATGTTGAGAACGGACGGAAAGGAGAATCTCATCACCTCGATAGAGATTGCTGCAGCGAAAGACCATGAGGGTCATGCGCTCGTCCCTGAGGTTGGCATTTATTTCAATGGACGCCTGCTACGAGGCAACAGGACAACGAAGCAAAGTGCTGAGGAGTTTAATGCTTTCGAGTCGTTCAACTATCCTCATCTTGTGGATGCTGGAATTAATATCACCTACCATACGGAAAGGATGCTCAAACCGGATTGGGACAAACCGATGATCCCGCATTTCAAGCTCGACAATAATGTGATTATATTCTCGCTCTTTCCCGGCATACGCGAAGACTTGGTGCGCCACGTGATTGCCACACCAAATCTGAAGAGTATCGTCATGCGTACCTTCGGTTCGGGCAATGCCCCACAACGACCTTGGGTGATGCACGCGCTGAAAGAGGCTACGCACAACGGCAAGGTGGTGATCAACATCAGCCAGTGTATTCAAGGTGCAGTAGAAATGGGCCGATACGACACGGGGTATCAGTTACAAGAAGCGGGGGTCATCAGCGGCTACGATTCAACAGTGGAAAATGCGGTGACCAAACTGATGTATCTGCAATCGATTTTTGATGATCCGGAAACGGTAAGATATTACATGCGGCAAAGCATCCGTGGAGAAATAACCGTCTGACATCGGTAGTGTTTCGGGATATGCCACACAAACATTTCGCTTGATCCTGCCACACATCGATTACAAAAAAATAAGCCCCACACCTTCAAGGTATGGGGCTTAAATATTATCTTCCAGTTTCTACTTTTAGAAGAAGAGGTAGCGGTTGTCAACTACTTCAGCCTTCTGGTTGAGTTCCTGCATGTAACGTCCTGCTGCACGCATTGCCATCTGCTGAAGCATCGCCATCTGCTGCTTCACGTCAAACTTAGCACCTGCCTGCAGACTGCGCTTAGTCACTTGGAAGATGTAAGCACCACCATTGCCCTTGACAGGAGCCTGACACATCTGTCCCTGCTTAACAGCTGAAACTGCACCACTCAAAGCGGGCTCGCTGGCACCTGTGCTCTGTACGAATGCAGGAGCAGAGAATGTGATCTGGTCAACATTGCTGATGACAGCACCCTTCTGCTTGGCAGCGGCAATGGATTTAACACCATTCAACTTAGCAGCGGCAACTTCAAACTTCTTATCGCGGATGACTTCCTGACGTACCATGTCTTTCACGTCGTCAAGGCTACGATAGCCTACACGGTGAATCTTGGTCAGCGCAATAACCATCATGTGGTCGTTGTTTCCACATTCGTAGAGTGGTGAAACATCGCCTGGCTTAGCATCAAATACCCATTTCATAGCTTCACGTGTTGAGCGTACGCCTGCCACATAGTGCTCTGAATTGACCATATCCTGACGCTCCATCACTTTGAAACCAAATTTCTGAGCATTCTTCTCCAGTCCCTCCAGTGTTTTGTTTTCACTGACAAACTGGCTGAACTTGTTGTATGCCTGGTTGTAGGTTTCCTTAGAGAAATCAATAGTGTGCTTGATGATGGCAACATCATATTTGGTGGTCATCGCCTTGCGGTTGGTCACTTGAAGTACCATATTAGCCTGTGAGAGACTGAGCTTCACTACCTCGCCAACAGCAGTGTTGTTGAGGGCTGCGATGTATGCCTTCGTATCAGCATCGAGCGTCTGTGCACTTTCGTACATGGCAGAAGTCATCCATGTCTTTTGACCAGTCTGACCATACTTCTTAGCGAGGGCTTCAAAATCAGCATTACCCTTCAAGGCTGTATAAACGCTGTCTGCACGCTTTGCAGCTTCAGCTGTTTCGTCGCCTACCTGAATCATGCGGAACTCGATAGAGTCTGGCTGTTCTACTTTAGCGATGAGCTTGATGACGTTCAAGGTGTTGTCATAGCTTGTTTCGAAAACAGCAGAGGTCTGACCTACAGCCATAGAGTCAAGTTTGGCAGCTACATCAGCTGGGAATGCACGCTTGGTGGCTGCAATGCCTGTGTAGGCAACCTGTGACCGAGCTTTGCGAACAACTTCAGAAGGAGTCATTCCGCTTTCAAGTTTCAGCTTGGCTTCGCTCATGGTCTTGTTCAGCGCAGCACGGTCAGTCTTTGAAGGGAGAACCTGGAAGTCAACATACTTGATGTCGCGGCTTTCAACGGTCTGTTTGAACATTTCCTTCATCTCGTCATACTTAGCCTTCAGATCGCTGTCGGCAATCTTCACCTCGTTGTCTTTGATAGAGGTGTATGGGATAGCAGCCAAGGTGATGTTGCTTTCAATATTGTTATCATCGAAAGCCATCTTTGCTGAAACAGGGTTAGACAGCAGGCAATGACCCAGGAGGCTCTGGTATTTCATCATCAGCGTCTGCTGACGCAGCTGCTTCTCGATGAATTTCCAATAGTCGTAGATCTTCTTGTACTGCTCTGCAACCTGTTGCTGTTGTGGCTGTGACTGCATTTTCTTATACTCATCAAGGAATTTGGTGAGCTGGGTTACGTCGAAACGTCCTGTCTGCTGGTTGATGAAAGGAGTCTGAGCCAACATGGGGTTGGTACCGGCCTTCAGGATATTCTGAAGTTCTGCATCGGTAACGGTCAGACCTAATTCGTTGGCCTCTTTCTCCAGGATGGTGGTATTGACCACTTCCTGCCAGATCTGGTCTTTCAGCTGATTGAGTTCATCGTCAGAAAGGCTTTCGCGACCTTGGGTCATCTTGATTACTTCCTGATACTCGTCGACCATTGCCTGAAAGTCCTGAACGGACACTTTCTTACCTAACACTTCGCCGACTTGTTGACGTTTCTCGTTGTTTGTTGCTTCGCAAGAGCGAAACATTTCTTCGGCGATAAAAGCAAAGAGGGCCAATCCAATCACGGTGGCGAGGACAGGTCCCCAGCTTCTGATTTTTCCAATTACTGCCATTGTTTTTTAATTATTTTATTTTTTTGTTATTGCTCTAAGTTTTTCATTGACATGTTCCACTTGTCTTTTTCTGCCATGCTGTCAGTATAGGCAAAGATGTGCAACTTGTGGGTCATGTTTCCGCTTTTAGCGTACAAAGTTAGTAAAAAATAGTCATTAAACGAAAGATAATCACAAAAAAGTGTAGTTTAGAATCGTTATTCTTCTACTTTCAACCTTACAAGTTCTATCTTTGTCATGGTATTTTTTACTATCTTGAATTCAAAATGCCCGATTTTGACCACTTCATTGAGTTTCGGAAAACTTTGGTATTCATGAAGAATGAGGCCTCCGACTGTCATATAGTCGTCGCTTTCGGGCAGGTCGAGGGAGAACATCTCGTTGACCTTTTCTATTTCCAGTCGGGCAGAAAGCATATATTCGCCTTCACCCAACTGTTTTGCCACATAGTGCATGTTGTCATGCTCGTCTTCAATATCACCGAAGATTTCCTCAACAATGTCTTCAAGCGACACAAGGCCACTGGTGCCACCGAATTCATCGATGACCACTGCCAATGATTTCTTTTCTTGAAGGAATGTGTGCATCAGTTTGCTTGCTGCCATCGTTTCCGGAACATAAGGCATTTCGCGGATCATGCTACTTGGAATCGGGTCTTCGCCCACGATTTTAGCGCCTATTCTGAAAAGATCTGATGAATGGACATAACCGATGACGTGGTCAATATCTTCACGATAGACCACAATCTTGGAGTGACCACTTTCTATGAATCTGCTTTTCAGCTGGTCCATCGATGCCTTCTCTATATCCACCGATTCTATCTCTGTGCGGGGAACCATACAGTCGCGTACCTTGGTATCAGAGAAGTCGAGTGCATTATGGAAGATCTTGACCTCTTCAATCTGTTGTTCGTCAGGAGCATTGTCTATGCTGGCCTGTACGAGATAGTCCAAATCTACTTTTGTAAATGCCTTGTCGGCACTATCGTTGTCGATCTTCTGTCCTGACAACCGCAGCAGACCTTTTGATAGTACTGTGGCAAAACGCGAGATGGGAAAGAGTGTGACGTAGCACGCCATGGTAGGAACAGCAAAGAATCGCAGCATCGTATTGGGACTCGCCTTGAATATCGTCTTGGGCAGAAATTCTCCTGTAAAGAGCACAATGACTGTGGATAACAGCGTGTCGGCCGTGACACGACTTCCGTCATTAAGTGAGGCAAACAAGGTGTTGTCGAATATTGCTGCAAAGAGAATACCATATACTACCAGAGCGATATTGTTGCCCACTAGCATGGTGCTCACAAAGTCGTTGGGGTGGCGGTAAAAGAAGGAAATGGCCTTGTCTGCCAGTCCGTTTTTCTCCCGTTCCATCTCCGCTCTAAGTCTGTTACTGGAGACGAAAGCTATTTCCATGCCTGAAAAGAAGGCTGAAAATATCATGGTAATGATGATACCTACTATAAGATTTGTCATGGTTGTGATGTTTTGGTCGTTGCGGCACGCCTGACAGCCGGTTGGCGTTGTGACTGTTGTGTAGTGGCAGTATCGGAAAGTGTGGCAGTCTTCTGCTTGTCGGGAGCAGTGTTCTCGCTTTCACCACTCATATCCGACTCCAGGAAGGAACCGACACTATTGGTGACTTCATAACGTTGCATGCGTTCGTCACTCCGAAAATACGTGCCTTGCATTTCGCGTTCGGGCGTGATAACCTTGGAAAATTTATGGGAATAGAATTCATGGGCAATACCGTCCCAGAACAGTTCTTCGCTTCTGAATATAAGTCCGTTTACATTACGTATGCGCACTCTTCCACGCAGTTCCCACAATTTCTTTTGATCATAATACCACGCAGTATCGGCCTGTATATAACCTTCTACATGAAACTTCTCATCAAACTGTTCAAGGAAAATGCCCTTTTCAAAAGTCCAACGACTGGGGTTCTTCACGGTATTGACATCCCACCGTTCAGTAACGATGCGGTATTTGATGACACCAGAGTCGCTGATGACGGTGTTGATACCATAACTTGTCATCATCGAGACAGAGTCACGGTCACGCACTGCAGGTGCAGTATGGTCTTTTGGCTTTTGGCAGGACCCTGCCCCCACAGACAACAGCAGGGCAAGCATAGTGCCCGCCCAGATGTTGGAAGAATGGTATTTTCGCTTAAGTATCAATTTACAAGTGTTGTTTGTTTATTATATGTTCTGAGACAGACTTATTCTACTTTCCACTTAGCAAACCATTTCTCATTGAAGGTAATGCCAAGATTGATGCGGAAGGTATTTTCTGTTATCAGATTGGTGGCTGACTGTCTTGCCCATTGGACACTAATGTTGAGAACAGAACGGTTACCCCATTTGTTGACCAATGGGATGCCCATACCTGCACTTACGCTGAGTTCTTTCGGTCCATCTTGTCCGTTTACTTTATAATAAGGTGTAGCGTAAGATGCGCCAAAACGATAGTGGGTGTGCGTAAGAAGATTCTTAAGACTCAAGGAAGTCCAGTTGGATGCACTTGGAATCCAATCAAGTCCAACAGTCATCTTGTGGCGGTTGTTGAGCAATCCGCTTACAAGTTGATATTTGTTGTTTTCGTATTTAGGATAATCGATGTTTGACCAACGCTGGAAAGAATAATCCGCACCAACTGTGAGCGTTTTGTTGTGACACCATGCAAAACCAAGACCCAATGTCATTGGGAGCTTGAAAGCATCGTCTATAGTCGCCGTGTCTGACGTCATTACACTATTCTGGGTATCGGTATTGGTATTGATCAGCTGTGCCTCGCCTCCCATTTTATGACCTAATCCGAATGTTGCACCAATGGTCAGTACATCTTTCTTACCTAAAGCCTGTTGGTACTGCGCTCCAAAATCGAGTTTGTAGGTATTGACGCTTGTTGAATAAATACGGCTCAGGGTATTGGCTGCAGACTGGTTGGTGGTGTTGGTAATGCTGCGCTCTGTATTTCCCCAGAGATAGCCAGCGTTGACACCGACAGAAAATCCTTTAACAGGTTCCCAACCGGCACCGACATATACTTCACGCAATCCGCCGTTACCGCTATGGGTCTCTATACTATAGAGTGAAGAACTGGCAACATCGGTGCGCGAATAGGAATAACCTACATTGGTGAATGGTACGATACCGAAACTAATACCCAAACTGGGCATTGCACGGAACATAGCCACTGCATATTCAAAATCAGCATTCTTGGCATTCACCTTCGTGTTTCCTTCCTTAAAATTTGTAATTTGTCCGGAAAGCCCCACGTCAAAAATCATAGTTAGGGAGTCGGCTGCAGAATACGATGCAGGGTTGAGCGTATTCACCTGATTTCCGTAGCGGAAGCCAAGGCCAAGACCATTCATGCCACGATTAAACCCTTGTGACTGTTCTGACAAAATACCGAGGCCATATTGGCTGTAAGGCGAGTTGGTGCCACTCTGAGCGCTAACAGTCAGGGCACTGGCAAAAAGGAGTATGCCATTTATAAAAAGCTTCTTCATCTATTTGTTTTGTTTATCTTTTCGATTACGGCTTGCAAAATTATCGAAAAAAAACGAAATAAAAGCACGATAAGTGGAAAATATAGGTTAATTTTGCATCGTGAAACATTTAGAAAACATTTTTAATGCTCTTAAAGGGGGACTTTTAACACTCTCGCTGGTATTGTCGCAAGCAGTATGGGCACAACCTTATGCCCCCGTTGGAAGCAATAGCGGAACTGTTGCTGTGGAAGATGAAAACAAAGAAAAAGCGTCGGATACGAACGCAACAGCCCAGCCCGACTTGTTTGCCCAGCGAATGGATTCTGTAGAAATCAGTCTCCTAACTTGTCAGCCTCACGACGAAATATACAGTCTTTACGGACATACTGCAATTCGCTATCATGAATTGTGGCCTAAAGGCATTGATGTCGCTTTCAATTACGGTGTCTTTGACTTCAGAAAGCCTTTCTTTATAGGAAGATTTGTATTAGGATGGACCGACTACGAATTAGGAGCTTACCCCTATACTTTATTTAAAGAGGAATACCGACGCTTTGGAAGCATGGTTACCGAACAGGTTCTCAATCTTACTACCGAAGAGAAGGTATGCTTGAAAAATGCACTTGCAGATAATCTTCAGGACGGAAACCGTATCTATCGTTATAATTACTTTTATAGCAACTGTACTACGAAGGCACGCGATATTATAGAACAATGTATTTCCGGGAAGCTCATATATGAGCCACGGGATAATTATCAGCCAACCTATCGTGAAATGATTCATGAGATGACAAAACGTCACCCATGGGCTGCTTTTGGCAATGACATGCTGTTGGGAATCCGTTCTGACATAAAGACAGACCAAAGGCAACAAGAATTTTTGCCTAATAATCTCATGTATGATTTTGACCATGCACGCATCTTCGCTAATGGCGAATATCGTCCGTTGGTGAAAGAACGAAGAGTGGCTGTTCCGGCTGGTGTTCAGCTGTTAAAGTCTGAGTTTCCATTATCGCCAACAGCTTGCGCTATCCTCATCAGCTTATTGGCGTTAGCTCTATTTGTTGTTCAATGCCGAGTACATAAGATTCTGTTAGCTTGGGACATACTGTTGGTCGCCATACAGTCAATCATCGGACTGTTGCTCTTTGTGATGCTTTTCTCTGAGCATCCTACGACCACCCTGAATCTGCAGATCCTGCTCTTCAACCCTATCCCACTTTTTTTTCTTTATAAGGTTGTTCGAGGAAAGAAAACAATCTATTGGAACATAGCCTTAGTCCTTGTTATATTCTTCCTTATTGGAGGAATTTGGCAGGATTATGCAGAAGGCATCTGGAGTTTGGCATTATGTTTGCTGTTACAAAGTATCGTACATATAAAAAATAATAATAAAGTGCCAGAACAAAGGCAGCAGAAACCTGCAAAATGAAGAATAGATATATCTACATCACACTCATGAGTTTGCTTGGGCTTACAGCAGAAGCACAAGCACAACTTATAGCACAGGCTCCTAGACTGGTGGTCAATATTCAAATAGACCAACTGCGTACTGACTTTCTGGAAACATACGCTCCTCTTTATGGGCCAGACGGATTCAACAGATTGTTGAAGCACGGAATGGTGTTTACGAATGGAGCGTACAATTTCTCACCTGTTGACCGCGCATCAGCCATTGCCTCTGTCCAGACCGGAACATCACCCTACTATCATGGAATAACAGCTTTTGAATGGCTCGACAAAGAAACCCTACGTCCACAACAATGTGTGCGCGATACTAAGGTTGGATATTCACCTAACCATCTAGGGACTTCTACTTTGGGAGATGAATTAAAGATTGCAACCAATGGTATCGGAAAGGTCTATTCGTTTGCAGCAACTGCCGATGCAGCCATCCTTTCTGCCGGACATGCAGCTGATGGAGTATTGTGGGTCAATAACAACCAATGGACATCCACCACGTATTATCAGCCTTACGACAAATGGATTTCCGGTTATTCCAGACTATATGCGCCAGGAACAGACATCAATGCAGGAATTACAACTGCAGCGTTGGAATGTGTCAAACAGGCAGGAATCGGTATTGATGATAAACCCGACCTGATCAACCTCACCTATGAGGCTGGTCGCACGATGGAGTCGTATGTAAAACTCGATGAGAATATTTCAACCCTCATCCAAGGTATAGAAGGACATCTCAATAGAGACCGCATCCTATTTGTGATTTCAGGAACAGCCTATCGGGAGGAAACAGAAGATGATCATGCTACTAATGCACGCTTCCGAATCCCAACAGGAAATTTCTATATCAACCGAACGGCAAATCTTCTCAACATGTATCTTGGTGCAATCTTCGGACAAGCACAATACATAGAATATTGCTACCATAATCAGCTATTCTTCAATCGTCAGACTTTAAGACAAAAGAATATCAATCTCGGAGACTTGATGGAGCGTTCGCAGGAATTTCTCCTTCAAATTTCCGGAATACGTAACGTCTATACTGCTAATCAGTTGTTAACAAGCGATAATCATCTGCTTGAACCTATCCGCAACGGATTTAATATAGAAAAATGCGGTGACTTGATTATTGACATCACTCCAGGTTGGCAACTCGTTAACGAGGAAACCTTGGAAAAGTCAACATCACGCGCTTACAACATTCCTTTCCCTATTATTATTTACGGAGACGGTGTCCGGAGCGAACGCGTACAGACACCTGTCACAGCCGACAGAATTGCTCCAACAATAGCCCGTTCCATACGCATCAGGGCTCCTAATGCCTGTTCGGCAGTCCCTCTTTTCTAAAGACGACGGACAATAAATATCAGTTAACTTGCAACTTTACGGAATATTATTAGTAACTTTGCAAGCGTTTTTACGTAAAATAATAATAGTAATCAAAGAAAAAGAAACAAAACAAATATGAACTTAACGAAAATATTGACATCACTCTTCGGTAATAAATCGACGAGAGATATGAAACTCATCCAGCCGTTGGTGGAAAAGGTTAAAGCCGTATATCCTGAAATACAGAAATTGGACAACGACCAGTTACGTCAACGCACTCGCGACATACAAAAACGCATACAGGAATCTGCCAAAGAACAAAAAGCAGAAATCAAGAGACTTAAAGATACCATCGAAGAAACACCTATTGATGAACGTGCCGACATCTTTGCCAAAATCGACAAACTGGAGAAAGAAGTTCTCGACATCTTTGAAAAACAGCTTGACGAAGCGATGCCTGAGGCTTTCAGCATCGTCAAGGAAACTGCACGCCGATTTGCCGAAAACGAAGAAACAATTGTTACTGCAACCGATTTCGACCGCGAACTGGCATCAGATCCAAGAAAAGACTTTATTACCATTGACGGAGATAAAGCTATTTATCACAACCATTGGACCGCAGGAGGAAACGACCTTAAATGGGAAATGGTACACTATGATGTACAGCTGTTTGGTGGTACTGTGCTCCATCAGGGAAAAATTGCCGAAATGGCAACTGGTGAAGGTAAAACCCTCGTAGCCACTCTTCCTGTATTCCTTAATGCCCTGACAGGAAACGGTGTCCATGTGGTAACTGTCAACGATTATCTAGCTAAGCGTGACTCTGAATGGATGGGACCGCTTTACATGTTCCATGGTCTTTCTGTAGATTGTATCGACAAGCATCAGCCTAACTCAGATGCAAGACGTCGTGCTTACCAGTGTGACATTACTTTCGGTACCAACAACGAATTTGGTTTCGACTATCTGCGTGATAATATGGCCACCTCACCACAGGACCTCGTCCAGCGCGCACACAACTATGCCATCGTCGATGAGGTAGATAGCGTGTTGATTGATGATGCACGTACTCCTCTGATCATCTCTGGTCCTGTTCCTAAAGGTGACGACCAGATGTTTGAGGAATATCAGCCTCTCGTAGAAAAAATCGTGGCTGTACAGCGTCAACTTGCTACACAATACTTGGCAGAGGCTAAGCAGAAAATCAGCGAAGGACAAGCAAAAGGTGACAAGAAGCTCACAGAAGAGGGTTTCCTTGCCTTGTTCCGTTCGTTCAAGTCGCTCCCTAAAAACAAACCGCTCATCAAATTCCTCTCTGAAGAGGGTATTAAAACCGGACTTCAGAATACTGAGAATACCTACATGGAGAACAACAACCGACGCATGCCAGAAGCAGTTGAACCTCTGTACTTTGTAGTTGATGAAAAGCTGAACTCATGTGACTTAACCGACAAAGGAACGGCATGGTTAGCCCAACAGGTGAATGACTCAGAACTCTTTGTATTGCCCGATATCGCCGGACAGCTGTCGGCTCTTGAAGCAGATAGCAGCCTTTCTGAGGAAGAGCGCGTGACCAAGAAAGATGAGTTGCTCAGCCATTACGCTATCCAAAGCGAACGCGTACACACCTTGCAGCAGTTGCTCAAAGCATACACCATGTTTAATAAAGATGATGAGTATGTTGTGATTGACGGTGAAGTGAAGATTGTCGATGAGCAAACCGGACGTATCATGGAAGGACGCCGTTGGAGCGATGGATTGCATCAGGCTGTGGAAGCCAAGGAACATGTGAAAGTGGAAGCTGCAACACAGACCTTCGCCACCATTACACTCCAAAACTATTTTCGTATGTACCATAAACTCGCAGGTATGACAGGTACTGCTTCTACCGAGGCAGGTGAGTTTTGGGACATCTACAAACTCGATGTTGTTGAAATTCCAACAAACCGTCCTGTTATCCGTAAGGATATGGACGACAGAATCTATAAAACCGCACGCGAGAAATACAATGCTGTCATTGAGGAAATTGAGGAAATGCGCAATAGCGGACGCCCTGTACTTGTAGGTACAACCTCCGTTGAAATCTCTGAATTGCTCTCTAAAATGCTCAATATGCGAAAGATTCCTCATCAAGTCCTGAATGCCAAGCTCCACCACAAGGAGGCTGACATTGTGGCAGAGGCAGGACGCAGTAATTTGGGACGTGTAGAGATTGTTGATGAAGAAGGTAATAAACACGTAGAAGAACGTATGCTTGGTGCCGTGACTATTGCAACCAACATGGCTGGACGTGGTACCGACATCAAACTGACTGCAGAAGTGAAAGCTGCAGGAGGTCTGGCAATCATTGGTACTGAGCGTCATGAAAGCCGACGGGTTGACCGTCAGTTGCGTGGACGTGCAGGACGTCAGGGAGACCCAGGTTCTTCAGTATTCTATGTATCTCTTGAAGATAAGCTCATGCGTCTGTTTGGTTCTGAACGTATTGCCTCTGTTATGGATCGCTTAGGTTTCAAGGAAGGAGAACGCATCGAGAGTCCGATGATGAGCAAGCAGATTGAACGTGCACAGCGTAAGGTAGAGGAAAACAACTTTGGTATCCGTAAACGTCTTTTGGAATATGATGACGTCATGAACCGTCAACGTACCGTTATCTATGAGAAACGTCGCCATGCCTTGATGGGAGAACGTATCGGAATGGATATTGCCAATATGCTTTGGGACCGTGTTGCTACTACTATCGAGCAAAACGACTATGAAGGATGCCGTGAAGCCTTCATTCGTTTGTTTGCCATGGAAGTGCCTTTCACCGAAGAACAACTGCAGTCTGGACATCTTGAAGAACTGGAAGAAAACTCCTACAAGAAAGTGATGGAAGCCTTTGAGCGTAAGACAGAACACATCTGTGAGATTGCTCAACCTGTCATAGAGAAAGTCTATACCGAACAAGGTGACCGTTTTGACAGAATAGCAGTTCCTTTGACTGACGGACGACGACTCTATCAGATTCCTTGCAACCTAAAGGAAGCATACGAAACAAAATCGAAGTCTATTGTCAAGCAGTTTGAAAAACAAATGTTGCTCCACGTCATCGATGAGGCATGGAAAGAAAACCTCCGTGCACTCGACGAACTTCGTCACTCGGTACAGAATGCTTCATACGAACAGAAAGACCCCTTGCTCATCTTCAAGTTGGAAAGTGCAAAGGTATGGGATAACATGATTAACGATATGAACAATCGCATCGTCTCTGTACTCATGCGCACCACTATTCCGGAAATGCAGCAAGTGGAAGAGGCTGGTCCAGAACCAGCTCAACGTCCACGCCAGCAATACACGGAAAACAAACCAACCGTTGAGCAGGAGCAGATGAGCGATCCTAACATGCGTGCGGCAGCCGCTCACGACACACGTGCACAACAGCCACGTACTCCTATCGTCAAGGAAAAAATGCCAGGACGTAACGACCCATGTCCTTGCGGTTCGGGTAAGAAATTCAAAAACTGCCACGGACGCGGATTAGTATAAACAAATCATGCAGCACACCACACGTTATCATGCGGTGTGCTGCATTCTCAATAAGTTGCACACGCTGTGCGCAGCGAAAATACAAATAACAGTCAAGGATAAAACCAATAGAAATCAACAATGATTACCATAAACAATCTTCAGAAGAATTTCGGAACTACAGTAGCTTCTTCCATCGAATACTTTGAAATAACAGATGGAGAGATTCTCGGCCTCGTTGGCAACAATGGTGCAGGTAAGACTACCCTATTCCGACTCATGCTCGATTTGCTCAAAGCGGATTCCGGCTTTGTCACTATTGATGGCATTAACCCCAGTGAGAATGAAGATTGGAAACAACATGTTGGCGCTTATATCGATGAGGGATTCCTGATAGACTTTCTTACGCCAGAAGAATATTTCGCCTTTTTGGGAAAAGTGTCAGGAATGACCAAAGAACAATCTGAGAAGCGTATGGAAGATTTTACTGACTTTGCTGCAGGAGAGATTTTTGGACAGAAGAAACTAATCCGCAACCTATCGGCTGGTAACAAGCAGAAGGTGGGTATTATATCTGCCCTATATAGACGTCCCAGCATCGTCATCCTCGACGAACCCTTCAATTTCCTTGATCCGAGCAGTCAGACACTACTCAAACACTTACTGACTGACTATGTGGCACAGACCAAGGCAACCCTACTGATCTCAAGCCACAATCTTCAGCACACAGTAGATATTTCTACACGAATAGCTCTACTCGAACACGGATGCATTATCCGTGACTTAGACAATAAAAACCAACAAGCCATACACGAGCTGGATTTGTATTTCGGCAGTTAACACATGGACAAAAAACATCTCTCCAAACTATATACATTTTAATAATAAGAAAGGGATGTCTGAATTTGCCACAAACTGTGTGTAGGTTATCGTTGGCACGTTATTTGCAATCATGTTTTCAGTTATGACAAATCAGTTTTCAGAAAAGATATCAGAAATACTCGCATACTCGCGAGAAGAAGCCATACGGCTCGCAAACCGTTGTGTGGCTCCAGAACACCTGTTGCTGGGAATGATGCGCCTACGCGAAAGCACTACCAACAGTCTGTTTCATCGCCTCGGCATCGACAGTCAATCGGTCAAGGAAAAACTTGAGGAACTTGCCCGTAACGAGAAAGTTGCCATAAGTGAAGAACAGTCTGACATCATTCTCACTCCACAAGCTAACAATATTTTGAAACTGGCCGTTCTTGAAGCACGTTTCGGTCACAGTCAACAAGTGGAAGAAGAACATCTGTTGCTTGCCATCATGCACGATGCGGCAAACAATGGTGCAAAACAAATTTTGGAATCCAACAACATGAACTACGAAGAAATACGTTCTTTACTCCATGTCACAAATGGTGTAGGACTTCCTGAGGAAGAATTCGAAGAAGAGCAGAAAAAAGCTAATTCTTCTAACCAAAGCAATGGAAATACTACCACTACACAACAAGACAAACAAAAATCGAAAACTCCCATGCTCGATAATTTCTCAACCGATCTGACTCTTCAGGCTCGAAACAACAAACTTGATGAGGTTGTGGGACGAGAGAAAGAGATGATGCGGGTCATGGAAATTCTGGGACGCAGAAAGAAGAATAACCCTATTCTGATTGGTGAACCTGGCGTAGGAAAGAGCGCTATTGTGGAAGGATTGGCACAAGCCATCGCCAACAAGAAATGCCCTCCTTTATTGTTTGGTAAACGTGTATTAACGCTCGATCTTACAGGGGTTGTTGCTGGTACGAAATATCGTGGACAGTTTGAAGAACGCATACGGCAGCTCATTAAGGAACTCGAACAGAATGATGATGTCATCATCTTCATTGATGAAATCCATACCCTCATAGGCGCTGGTTCAACACCAGGCTCTATGGATGCTGCCAATATTCTCAAACCAGCATTGGCACGTGGTGTGATACAATGTATCGGAGCTACCACACTTGACGAATATAGAAATTCCATCGAAAAGGATGGAGCTTTGGAACGCCGATTCCAAAAAGTCATAGTAGAGCAGAATACTCCCGCAGAGACGCTTCAGATACTTCACAATATCAAGCATCACTACGAGAAGCATCATCACGTGAACTATACCGATGAGGCTCTTGCTGCATGCGTTAGTCTCACGGAGCGATACATCAGCGACAGACAACAACCGGATAAAGCCATTGATGTAATGGATGAAGTCGGGGCACGTCTGCACTTGACAAACACACAAGTTCCGGCAGAAATCATCGAAAAGGAAAAACAACTCAAGGAGGCAAGCGAAAAGAAACGCCAAGCGGTGAAAAACCAGAATTACGAATTGGCTGCCAGTCATCGTGATCGAGAAGCGCAACTCCAACAGGAACTGGATACCCTTAATACTAATTGGCAGAATGGTGAAGACATAGACCGCCAGAATGTCAGTCTTAAGGATGTACAAGACGTTGTTTCGATCATGACTGGTGTTCCTGTACAACGCTTAGCGCAAGCCGAAGGTATCCGATTGAAAGGCATGAACCTGAAACTGCAGGAAGAGGTTGTGGCACAAGACAAAGCCATCGATAAGATGGTAAAAGCAATCATGCGCAACCGGGTGGGACTGAAAGAACCTAACCATCCTATCGGCGTATTCATGTTCATTGGTCCTACGGGAGTAGGTAAAACCTATCTGGCGAAGAAACTCGCAGAATTTATGTTCGGCAGTAGTGATGCGCTCATTCGTGTTGACATGAGTGAATATACCGAATCGTTCAACGTGTCCAGACTGGTTGGGGCACCTCCAGGTTACGTTGGTTACGAGGAAGGTGGTCAGTTGACCGAACGCGTTCGTCGTCGTCCCTACTCCATCGTACTACTTGATGAGATTGAAAAGGCACATAGTAACGTTTTCAACCTCTTGCTTCAAGTTCTCGACGAAGGTCGTCTGACTGATGGTAACGGACGCTTTGTGGATTTCCGCAATACGGTTATCATTATGACCTCTAATGCAGGTACACGCCAACTGAAGGATTTCGGTCGGGGTGTAGGCTTTAACACAGCAGGAAACAGTTCATTCATGCTCAATGACCAGGATAAGGAACATGCGCGCAGTATTGTGCAGAAAGCATTGTCTAAACAGTTCTCACCAGAGTTTCTGAACCGCATGGACGAGATTATCACCTTTGAGCAGTTGGATTTAGAGGCTATTAAGAAAATCATCGACATCGAACTACGCGGACTTTTCAAACGTATGGAAGCACTCGGCTATCAAGTGCAGATAACCGACGAAGCCAAGGCTTTTGTTGCAGAACGCGGCTATGATGTGCAATTTGGTGCGCGTCCATTGAAACGTGCGATTCAGAACTATATAGAAGATGGTATTGCAGAACTTATCATCGATGGAGAACTGGAGGCTAACAGTACCATATCAATAAGCAAAGAGGAAGGAAAAAGTGAATTGACTATCCAAAAGATATAATCTTCACCTTCTTACTCCAATATATGAATACTAAGGCATCATCTACCTTTCAAAGGTAAGATGGTGCTTTTTTCTTATTGTGCTCCCAAACAGGCGAAAAAGCAATGTTTTTTTTCTGTTTTTATACATATTTGCTACAAAAAGAAAGAAATATAGCATATTTTTTGATAATTTGTTTGGTATTTCAGATTTTTGATGTAATTTTGCAACCGAAAACAAAAAAGAAGTAGAAAAAACGTTATAATTTAACCAAAAAAGAAAAAATTATGAATGCAGCACAAGTTGTAGAAAATCTGAAACAAAGATTTCCCAATGAGCCTGAGTACATTCAGGCCGTAAGTCAGGTACTTCCAACTATTGAGGAAGAGTACAACAAGCACCCTGAATTTGAGAAAGCTAATCTGATTGAGCGTCTTTGCGTGCCCGATCGCGTTTACGAATTCCGCATCACATGGGTTGACGATAAGGGAAATGTTCAGACCAACATGGGATATCGCATCCAACACAACAACGCCATTGGTCCGTACAAAGGCGGTCTGCGTTACCACAAGAGTGTAAATCTGGGAATTCTGAAGTTTCTCGCTTTTGAACAGACTTTTAAGAACTCGCTGACAACACTTCCTATGGGTGGTGCCAAAGGTGGTTCCGATTTCTCTCCACGTGGCAAGAGCGATGCAGAGGTTATGCGTTTCTGTCAAGCATTCATGAACGAACTGTATCGAGTAATCGGTCCTGATGAAGACGTTCCTGCTGGTGACATCGGTGTTGGTGGTCGTGAAGTGGGTTACCTCTTTGGACAGTATAAGAAGCTCACCCATCAGTTCCAAGGTGTACTTACCGGTAAGGGTATCCCCTTCGGAGGTTCATTGATTCGTCCTGAAGCAACAGGTTACGGTACAGTATATTTTCTGACTTCTATGCTGGCTACTCGCGGCATCGAGCTGAAAGGCAAGAAGGTTCTGATTTCTGGTTCTGGTAATGTGGCTCAGTATGCTACAGAGAAGTGCATCCAGTTGGGAGCCACAGTACTCACCTTGTCAGACTCAGATGGCTACATCTTCGATCCCGATGGAATTGACGCTGAAAAGCTGGCTTATGTGAAAGAGCTGAAGAATGTTGAGCGTGGTCGTATTAAAGAGTATGCAGAAGAATATCCCAATGCTGTTTATCATGCTGGCGAGCGTCCTTGGCATGAGAAGGCTGATATTGCCCTTCCTTGCGCTACCCAAAACGAGATTAACGGCGAACAGGCACAGGCTCTTGTTGACAATGGCGTAATTGCCGTGGCAGAAGGTGCAAACATGCCTTCACTTCCTGAGGCTATCAAGATTTTCCAAGACAACAAGTTGCTTTATGCTCCGGGAAAAGCTTCAAACGCTGGTGGTGTATCAGTATCTGGTCTTGAAATGTCTCAGAACTCAGAGCGTCTGAGTTGGACCGCTGAAGAGGTTGACAACTACCTGAAGCGTATTATGAACGATATTCACGAAAACTGCGTGAAATACGGTACTGGTGCTGACGGATACATCAACTATGTGAAGGGTGCCAATGTTGCAGGCTTCATGAAGGTTGCATCAGCTATGATGAGTCAGGGTATTGTATAAGTTCACAGCAATCTATCTCACAAACACATATATAGATTAGCCACTGTAAATTGGGAGAGACGAGTTAAGCGTTTCTCCCAATTGTTTTTTTGTGAGCACGCCCTACACCATTAATTTGTAATGAAGAGGTAAGACGTTTCAATACCTCATCAAGTTCATAACAACTCAGATTCAATAGGTTTTACACGTGTAAAATAAGTCAATTGTTAAGTATTGGGGGTACGCAAAATACAAATTAAACCGAGGGCATCCCGAATGAATCATGATACATGAAGCAGACGAATTACAAAGTCTGATTATCTGTTTTGTAATTTATTGATTGCTTTTCCGCAGAAATAATAATACCAATAGGTATCTTTATAGTTGGTCTGCATATTGATAAGCCATTCGCGTTGCTTAGGATATCTTTGCTGAAGACTTTTCATCTCGTCAAAATCTGCCTCCATAGCAAGATTATTGAACACGATGATCGGTTGTGCACGCAGATGTTTATATAGAACGAGGGCTTCTTGGTAGTGTTTGGGCAAACTGCTGTTAATTGGATAGTATGTTGGAAGTAATTTGACAAATTGGTCAAGTTGACAATCTACCAAATAGCCACATAACATTTTATCGCCTCCGCAGTGTTTCATATCCCTACCTGACCCGGAAATGGGATAAGTAAACAGTTCATCTCCTAATCGATGCTGTTGATAAAGCGCTTCAACTCTAAGGGCTGTCAGTAGTGAATCAGTCTTGTCTGATTTGCATCCAATTTGAAGTGCTGCATCATAATCTCCCTTATTCATCAGGGTTTCCATCTGTTTTGCATATTGCTTCACGTCAGAAGATCCTGCGACCATACCGATGACAAGCATCAGTATGGTCACAAGTGAGAGAATCAGCCAAATACGGCGGATATTGTATTTCATAAGTATGCAGAGGTGTGGTTGTTTTACCTTTGTTCCACTTACAGTTTTCTGAGCACCACAGCTGATCTGGCTGGTAGATAGAGCTTGAGCCACTCTTTGCGGTCTTTCACATAGAGTTCATCGTAGTTGGTCATGTGAGTCATCGTGTCATCTGCGAATCCATTACCACCAAACTCCTTGGCATCTGTGTTGAGCACTACTTCATAGGAACCTGTAGGTACAAGGAATCCATAGTCAGTATAGGAGTGTGTTGGAGAGAAATTGAATACAAAGACAAGGTCGCCTCTCATAAAGCAAAGCACCTGATCTCCATCATTATGCCAAATTTCTGTTACGGGTGTGTTCTGGAAATTTCGTTGGCTCTTGACCACTTCCAACATTCTGCGGTCAAAATCACCAAGCCAGTGGTAGCAGAGTTCTTTGTTATCTACAAGATTCCATTGGCGTCTTGCATATTTGTACGACCATCCATTTCCTTCACGCGGGAAGTCAATCCATTCTGGATGTCCGAACTCGTTACCCATAAAATTGAGGTAACCGCCATTTATAGCTCCAAGCGTCACCAGTCGAATCATCTTATGTAGCGCGATACCCCTTCGAACTATATCGTTTTCGTCGCCTTTCTTGAAATGCCAATACATATCGGCATCTATGAGTCTGAAGATGATGGTTTTATCTCCCACAAGAGCCTGATCATGGCTTTCACAATAAGATATGGTTTTCTCGTCCGGTCGTCTGTTCTTCACTTCCCAGAAAATGCTACAAACGTTGACATCCTCATCCCTTACTTCCTTAATGGTCTTAATCCAATAGTCAGGAATATTCATAGCCATTCTGTAGTCGAAACCATACCCACCGTCTTCAAAACGTGCGGCAAGTCCTGGCATACCCGATACTTCTTCGGCAATTGTTATTGCCTTGGGATTAACTTCGTGAATCAGTTTGTTGGCCAATGTCAGATAGCAGATCGCATTGTCATCCTCATGTCCGTTGAAGTAATCTCCATAGCCTGTAAATGCTTCCCCAAGTCCGTGAGAGTAATACAGCATAGACGTAACTCCATCGAAGCGGAAGCCGTCGAAATGGTATTCTTCCAGCCAATATTTGCAATTGGAGAGTAAGAAGTGTAAGACGTCATCCTTTCCGTAGTCAAAACACAAAGAGTCCCATGCTGGATGTTCATGACGTTCACCAGGATAAAAGTATTGATTGGGATCTCCTGCAAGATTTCCGAGTCCTTCAACTTCGTTTTTCACAGCGTGCGAATGAACAACATCTATGATGACCGCAATACCCATTTTATGGGCAGTATCAATCATTTCCTTTAATTCGTCAGGAGTTCCGAAACGACTTGAAGGTGCAAAGAATGATGATACATGGTATCCAAAGGATCCATAGTAGGGATGTTCCTGGATGGCCATAACCTGAATGGCATTATATCCATCTTTCTTAACACGTGGCAATACGTTTTCCTGAAATTCACGATAAGAGCCAACCTTTTCGGCATCTTGTCCCATTCCAATGTGGCATTCATAGATAAGCAATGGTGAAATGTCAGGCTTAAAGGTCTTTTTCTTAAAGACATAAGGATGTTCAGGGTTCCACACCTGTGCTGAGAAAATCTTGGTCTGTTCGTCTTGTACCACACGTTGACACCATGCTGGTATGCGTTCACCCTCTCCACCATTCCATTTGACTTTCATTTTATAAAGGTCTCCATGTTTAATGGCCTTTTCCGAGAGTTTGAGTTCCCAGTTTCCTGTACCTTCAATACGTTTGCATTTATATTTGGGTGATTCCTGCCAGTTGTTGAAATCTCCGATGAGGTATATTTCTGTTGCATTAGGTGCCCATTCACGGAACACCCAGCCTTTTGCAAGCTTATGAAGTCCGAAATAGAGGTGTCCTGATGCAAAATCAGAAAGAGTCTTTTTCCCGTTTCTCGTCAACTGGGCGATTTTCCATAGGGCATGCTCATGTCTTCCACGAATGGCATCCTCGTAGGGTTCAAGCCAAGAGTCATTTTTTACCAGACCAATATGCTTGTTTTCCTGTTTCACACTTTTACGTGTCGTTCTCTTTGCCGCAGTCTTTGCTCCGGCTTTGGATTTTGTAGTTTTATTTGTTGTCATGATGATATTAGGCTTTAACTTTAAAAATGGCTTTCTTTATTTCATCTACACCTGCAATACACGGGGCATGACCATCCTGTGGGAAGAAGATGGCAAAACATCCGGGCTGAGCTGTCACATAACTCTCGGCAGCAAGTCCGGGTATTTTGGTAATGTCTTTCTCTTCGTTATATGCAGCCTCCGGAAGTGCTTCACGGGGAGTATATCCGTATGTTTCAGCAGCAGAGAGCGGTATCTGTATGTCGATCATCTTATTGTGGGTTTCGATAACAGCCTCGTCGGGTGTCTTTCCTTTGGCTGTCTGGATGTTGACAAAGAGGTCTTTACCCACTATCTCATGTTTGCCTTCCTCAAGTGTGTTGAGGTCGTGCTGGTTGATAAACTCCACAACTTTTGAAAACAATGGGTTCAACGACTCATAGTCTTTCAGATGTTTTAGTTCGTCGATAATCATAATTCTATTGATTTATTTAAGGGTTGCTTATTTTGTTTTGTCTTCCTCACGATGTCCTCTTGTATAGTTACCTTGTGCTGTAACATTACCGTTGGCGTCCTTTTCTACAAAACGTCCGTCACGTCTGTCATCTACATAGGATCCCTCAAAGCGTTTGCCGTTTTTATCCTCTTCTACGGCAGGTCCGTTTCTTCGTCCGTTGATAAACTGTCCTTTGAATTTTGACCCGTCTGCAAAACGTGCTACACCTTGTCCGTGTATGGTTCCGTTTTTGAACTGTCCTTCAAAGACATCGCCGTTCTTCATCGTCAGTTTTCCGTATCCATTAGGTTTGTCGGCTTTCCATTCACCTTGATAGACGTTCCCGTTTTTCCACACAAGTATGCCCTGGCCTTGTTTGTCGCCATCCACAAAGGCTCCTGTGTATTTGTCGCCATTGGCAAATTTGAAGACGCCTATACCGGTACGTTCGCCCTGTACATAGTCACCTTCATAGACGTCGCCACTCTGAAATTTATAAATACCTTTTCCGTGTGGGGTGTCTTCTTTCCATTGTCCTACATAAACGTCACCATTGGAGTATCTGAACACTCCTTTGCCATCACGTAAATTATTTGCGTACATGCCGTCATAAGACGAGCCGTCTGGCCAATGATAAACACCTTTTCCTGATTTCATGTCGTCTTTCCACAGACCTTCATACCAAGTGCCGTCTTTGAACGTATAACGACCTTTTCCTTCGCGTTTGTCCTGTTTCCACATGCCATCATAGACGTCACCATTATAGTAGTACATCTTACCATGACCCTGTTGTTCGTCAATATACCAGAGTCCTACATACTTATTATTGTTTTGGAAATAGAACGTTCCAACGCCATGCTGGTGATCTTGGAACCATTCTCCCTCATATTTTTCACCATCGGAAAAAGTATAAGTACCCTTTCCCTGACGTTTGCCTTTGGAGTATAGACCTTCATACCAGTCCCCGTTTTTATAGGTTGCCCGACCACGTCCGTCTGGCTTTCCGCCAACCATCTCACCTTGGTATTCGCCACCATCGGCCGTTGTACACGCACCGACTTTTATCTTCTGCGCCGGTAGTGTCAATGCTGCCGTCGCTAATGTTATCGTAAGGAAATATCTCAGTCTAATAATCATTGATTTTATTTTAATAGCAATAAATCGGAACAAAGGTATGAAAAAAAATCGGTATTTATCATTTTTGTTAGCGTATATTAACGCACCATAAGGATATTTTTGTACCTTTGCAATGAAAACAAATAAAAAATCCTATAGAAAAATGAAATTCATAGCTATCATCCCAGCCCGATATGCATCTACAAGGTTTCCAGGCAAACCGTTGGCTCTTTTGGGTGGACGCCCAGTCATACAACATGTATATGAAAAGGCAGCACAGGCGCTCGACGAGGCTTATGTTGCTACCGACGACGAACGCATCGCTCGTGTGGTAGAAAGTTTTGGCGGACACGCCATCATGACAAGAGCTGACCATAAAAGTGGTACCGACCGTATTGAAGAAGCTGCAGAAAAGATAGGTACAGATGCTGATGTCGTGATTAACATTCAGGGCGACGAACCGTTTGTTGATGCTTCACAGCTCAAAACCTTACAGTCGCTTTTCGATTGTGAGGAAACGCAAATTGGTACACTTGGAAAACGCTTTGACTCCATGGAAGCTACGGAAAATCCTAACTCTCCGAAGATTGTTTGCGACAAACAGGGCTTCGCCTTGTATTTTAGCCGTTCTGTCATTCCGTTCGTACGTGGACAGGAACCTAAATCGTGGCTCAACCACTATCCATATCTCAAACATCTTGGACTTTATGCCTATCGTCGTGAAGTGCTCAGAGAAGTCACCCAACTTCCTCAGTCCCCCCTCGAACTGGCAGAGAGTCTCGAACAGTTAAGATGGTTGGAAAACGGCTACCGCATTCGTGTCGGATTGACTGATGTTGAAACCGTTGGTATTGACACCCCTGCCGACCTTGAACGCGCAGAACAGTTTCTTATCAATCAAGGGAAACAGAGATAACGATTTTCTATTATAATTACAATCTATCCACAATTCACACATGATAAGAGTTTTCACATTGCTTGCCCTCATGGGTTTTAACAGTTATCGTGGCAACGGTGGAGGCGAACTGCTTACCCGTGGTGCAGGGATTGCCAAGGAGGATATTCCTTCGCGTATAATTTATATGAGCAAGCACGACCAACGCTATTATCTCACACAAATGATAGAAAAACAGGGAACGGTAGAAGCTCTCCCACTCAACAACTGGCGATTCGTACCGGAGGAATGGACAAAACCGGCTATCGAACGTGACCGTCGTCTTATTTTCAAGGAGGATTAAGCCATGGAACAATATATCGTATTTTGTCAATCAGACCTTGTCTTGGAGAAAGACGGTGATGTATTACGCATTCCTACCGAACCTCCTGTCGAACTCAAGCCTTGGACCAACATTCTCCATGTTGCTGGTGCGAAAGCCTACCGTATCGACCAACCTCTGACTGACAATCCACGCTATAAAATGTGTGGACTTCGACAGAGTTACTATCACCTTTCAAGTCACGACTATCTTCTCGCTGGAAAATGCCACGAACTGCTTTATTGGGATAGTAATACCAAATTCTGTGGAGTTTGTGGCGCTCCTATGAAATTCCATACAGACATCTCCAAGCGCTGCACACAATGTGGTAAGGAGGTGTGGCCACAACTGGCTACTGCTGTCATCGTACTCGTCAGCCGAGGCGATGAGGTGCTTTTGGTTCATGCCAAGAATTTCCGTGGCGATTTCTACGGTCTTGTAGCAGGATTCGTGGAAACCGGTGAGACGCTCGAAGAGGCTGTTTGCCGTGAGGTCATGGAAGAGACCGGACTGACCATCAAAAACCTGCACTATTACGGTTCACAGCCTTGGCCCTACCCTTGCGGACTGATGGTTGGGTTTCTTGCAGAATATGACAACGGAGACATTCATCTGCAGCGATCAGAACTCTCACGTGGCGCGTGGTTCAATCGTCACCACTTACCACAAATTCCAGAGAAGCTCTCCATTGCCCGTCAAATCATCGACTACTGGCTGGATCTGAAGTCTAAAGAAGATTCTAATAAAGAATAGTCAAAAGATTATTGTTCAGGAGGTTTAAAAAATGTGTACTAAACGTCGGATAGATCTTGTCGTCTGCCTACTGGTAGTAGGAACAGCTATTGCTATTGGTTGGCGGTATTACCGCGATTGGTTGAATAACCGCAATATGGGTATTGGGCCTAAATGGGAAATTATCATGGCTGGCAGACCATCTGATGACTCACTTCACCATAGGCTTGATCAGATTCGGAAAGAGAGAGAGGCTATGGACGATTATTTTGCTGTACATAATGTGACCGACGAGGGATTTGATTTGATAGCACAACACGACAACCAACTGCAACAAGAACAAATTCGACTGAAGAGTCTGCTGCAGACTGATTCCACACGTCGTATCATAGGCAGACGCTATATTCCTGAAACAAAGCGCCCCTTGATAGCGGTACGCATCAATGGTGGCTATTGGAAGGCAGGAAGATTCCATTTCGGTCTGCTCAACGGTCCTGCTGTCTGGCGGGATCCTCAGGGACGTATTGTTTGTGGTCTGTGGGATAACGATACCATCGTGGTAGCACGACGTTACGATGACGAAGGCTGTTATGATGGACAGATGGACACTTTGGGACTGGCTTCCGGACAAGGAAGTATCGTACGACAAGATGGAAGCAGTTACACCGGCATGTGGGTGAATGACCGTCCCGAAGGATGGGGATTTGAATCCTCTTCGCATGGCATAAAAGCTGGCGAATGGCGAAAGGGAAGATTCCTTGGGGAAAAAATCAAATACACCTCAGAACGCATCTATGGCATCGACATCTCTCGCCACCAGCATGAGAAAGGACGTAAACGGTTTACAATAAACTGGCGTCAAGTTCGCATCACTTCACTCGGTTCGAAACACAATAAACATGTCATGGGGCGTCCTGATTTCCCCATTTCCTTTGTTTATATCAAAGCTACTGAAGGCATTTCCATCCGCAATCGCTATTATGCTGCTGACTGTCAACAGGCACGACGTCAGGGCATACGTGTAGGAGCATACCATTTCATGTCACTCAAAACCTCAGCAGAAAGACAAGCACGCCATTTTCTGCGATATGCACAATTTCGCCGAGGCGACTTTCCGCCTGTTCTCGATGTCGAACCCTCTCATGCTCAGATTGCCGCTATTGGTGGTGCAGAACAGTTATTCAAGCATATTCGTACCTGGTGCAATATTGTTGAGCGTTCCACAGGACACCGCCCCATACTCTACGTCAGCCAGATGTTCGTCAACCGCTATCTGTCCAAGGCTCCTGATATCAAGCAGCGTTATCAGGTATGGATTGCCCGTTATGGCGAGTACAAGCCTGACGTACATCTGGTATTCTGGCAACTCAGTCCTGAAGGCCGTGTTGCAGGCATCCACGGTCCTGTTGACATCAATGTTTTCAATGGCTATGGTCTGCAGTATCAGGAGTTTCTTCGCAATAATACCATGAAGTAACTCTGTGAGTCATTCGTCTGGCCAGGGTTCAAACTCCAGTTCCAGTTCTATATATTTAGCGGGCTCTGACGGGTTAACACGCTTATGGTTAGAGACACACAAGCCCAACAGTCGGATGGGATGTGAATGAAACTCAACCTGACGGATCAACTGTTTGGCTAAAGGAAGGATATCGTCTTTGCAACGGAGAACACGGTCAACGGTAATGCTGCGGGTGATTTGCTGAAAGTCCTGAAACTTGACCTTCAGCGTTAGCGTACGCCCCTCAAAATTGTTTTTCTCTATCCGCCCAACCAAATTCAGTACCATGTGGTAGAGTTGAATGGTAACGGCGGAATTGTCACTGATGTTATTGTCAAAGGTTTGTTCACAACTCACACTCTTACGCTCCCATTCGCTGATCACGGGACGTGAGTCTATGCCTCGTGAGAATTCGTAAAACACCTGTCCCATCTTGCCAAATTCTTCCGTGAGTTGGTTAAGGGGCGTGTTGCGCAGATCTAATCCGGTGAAGATACCCATGTGGTGCATTTTCTCTGCAGTCTTTGGCCCCACGCCCCATATCCTATCCACTTTGAGTCGGGAAATAAAGTCTAATGCCCTGTCGGGATGAATGACCGTCAGCCCATCGGGCTTGCGCCAGTCAGAGGCTATCTTCGCTATAAACTTACAGTAGCTCACACCTGCCGATGCGGTAAGTCCCGTTGTCTGATAGATGCGCTGTTTGATTTCTTTTGCAATATCCACCGCCAGTTCAATGCCTTTCTTGTTTTCTGTTACATCGAGAAAGGCTTCGTCGAGGGATATGGGTTCTATGAGGTCGGTATATTCGTGGAATATCTCGTGCAAATGTGCCGATACTTCTTTGTATCGTTGGAAATGGGGCTCTACGATGATGAGTTCTGGACATAGCCGTTTGGCCAACTGAATAGACTGTGCCGAATGTACTCCAAAGCGTCTGGCTTCGTAGCTTGCTGTTGACACCACACCACGTTCGGCATCATGTCCTACTGCAATAGGTTTGCCTTTTAGTTTTGGATTGTCTTGCTGTTCTACAGCAGCAAAAAACTGATCCATATCCACATGAATAATCTTCATCAGGGCGATTGATGGATTACCATCCTATATTGTTAACGTGTCTCTTTCCGTATTCTTTTTCAAGCGGTTAAAGCAGTTGTTCCAACTGTTCTACCGCATCCAGGAGTTCTTCGGCAAAACGCCTATGGTCGCGCAAGAAGTCGGGTTTACCTTTTGCCAATCTGGCATAAAGATCTTCATTCATCGATTCTACATAATCAGCAATAGCCATTTCAATATCGTCTTTCTGCCACGACAGGGTAGAAAATTGATAGATTCGTTGCTTTTGGTGAAAGAAGCTATAGGCTGTTTCTATAGCATCATGAGGAATATTCATCGTCATAGTATTCGTTAGAGCGGTCAAAGGTCGGTATTGGTTTCAAAGCCTTGGGGTCGAAACTGATGTTGTTCCTCAGAATAGACGAATCCATGGGCGTAGAGATAGTCTTTCAACGCCTGTGGCTCTTGATTGTAACAATAGCAAAGGGCTTCCAAAGAGTCAAACTCTTCATCACGCAGAAACATGTTGATGCTTGATACTAGAATTGCGGGGTCTTTCGGTAGTTTGTCCATAATGAAATGATTGATGAATTGAATATTTGTATGATCTCTTTTGATTTTCTGATAGCGATTTCTATGGGAGGTTATGCTTCCAAATCAATCTCAATGGTGAGTATTCGTTGGGTAGTATCATCAACAGCCACACGATTGTCACAACGTTTTCCCATGAGCCAAACCACGACACCCGAAGCATCCACTACCACACGCTGGCGGCGCTTGTCCAAAAGTGTCATCTTGCAGTCGGTCATCAGATCACTCAACAACTTATGTCCCTTCATGCCAAAAGGAATCATCACATCTCCTTGTTGTACCAGTCTGACGACAAGAGGAAAGCGTATCTTGTCGGCATCAACGGTAATCTTGTGTGACGCTTTGGAAACCTTGAAGTCACGGGGTTTATCTGCCATCCCGACTCGGAGTTTTTCGTTATGCTGCATGACATAGACTCCTGGTTCTGGAATTGTGATCTGCCGAAAAGCAGGCTTTTGCTTTTCCATAACAATCCGATCTCGGTCGATGACCAATTCATAGTCTTTCGACATGAAAGCACGACCGGTACCATCCGCCATCATGCTATTGAAAATTTGCGTACATTGTCGGGCATTAAAGCCTTTATCCCGCAAGAGTTCATACAACAGGTAGTCATTTCCCACATCCTCCAGAATTTCCTGTTTGGTATATTCCGTCTGGTTTCTCAAGGGCTTCAACAGTCTTTCCATCATCTGTTCTGCTCCTGCCATTCTTTCTGCCATGAGGAGAATGTTTTCGGCAGCCTTCGGATTGATTTGCTTCAACAGGGGTACGATATGATGTCTCACCTTATTGCGCGTAGCGTCATCCTCAAGATTGGTGGAATCGGTAACAAAGGGCTGCTGACGGTCTGCCAAAAACTGTTCAATCTCTGCCCTTGTCACTCCCAACAGGGGTCTTAACACATTCCCTTGTCGTGGACTGATACCTGTAAGGCCATGTATGCCCGTACCTCTTGCCAGATTCATGAGAATGGTTTCTACCGAATCGTCACGATGATGAGCCACGCACACCCCCTTCGCGCCGATATCCATTCTGAGCTGTTCAAAATAGCCGTATCGCAACTCACGCGCAGCCAGTTCGATACTCATGTGATGCAGTTCTGCGTAGGTCTGCGTATCAAAATGGATGCGATGAAAGGGAATGTCGAGCCTGTGACAAAGGGATTCGCAGAACGCTTCGTCCCTATCCGATTCTTCCCCTCTCAGGTGGAAATTGCAATGGACGGCATGGATCTTGATCTTCATCTCGTGAAGAACGAGTAGCAATGCCACACTATCAGCCCCACCGCTTAACGCAACAAGATACATTTCCCTGTCGTCAAGCAGCTGATGCTGACTCATGAAGGCCTTGACTTTCTCCACCATTCGATGTCCTCCTGTTATTGCATGTTATTTTATTCCACGTAAAGGACGAGTCCTTTGAGGTACTCTCCTTCCGGATGATAAATATTGATAGGATGATCGGCAGGCTGATGGAGCTGATGGAGTATTCTCACATTTCTTTTTGCTAATGCAGCAGCAGTAAACACAGCATTTCTGAAATGGTCTTTCGTAACCACCTGTGAACAAGAGAAGGTAAAGAGGATGCCTCCCCTTTCTATTTTTTCAAATGCTTTCTGATTCAGACGGGTGTAGCCCTTCAGCGCATTATGCAGCGCCCCTCTGTGCTTCGCAAAGGCTGGCGGGTCGAGGATAATCAGATTATAGTTGTCGCCTGCTTTCTCCAGGTATTTGAAGGCATCTTCACAAAAGGCCTCATGGCGCTGGTCGCCAGGGAAATTGAGCGATACGTTCTCTCTGGTCAGGTCGATGGCTTTTGCCGAACTGTCAACAGAGTGTACCAGTTGTGCACCTCCGCGCATCGCATAGAAAGAGAATCCGCCGGTGTAGCAGAACATATTGAGCACACGCTTCCCTGCTGCATATTTCTCCAGGAGTGATCTGTTTTCGCGTTGATCCACAAAGAATCCGGTTTTCTGTCCTTTCAGCCAGTCAACTCGGAATTTGAGTCCGTTTTCCAACGCCACGTTATTGTCGCTTCCTCCGTAAATGAATCCGTTCATGTCTGTTGCGTCCATAAACGGCAAGGTTGTTTCGCTCTTGTAATACACATTGGAAATGCGCGATTCCATCACATCGACGAGTGCCTTGGCAATCTCCTTTCTGACCTTGTGCATGCCGATGGAATGGGCTTGCATCACGGCAGTATCGCCATACACATCTATAATAAGTCCGGGCAGATTGTCGCCCTCTCCGTGTACCAGTCGGTAGGTATTGTTGGATGGCGAGTCGGCAATGCCGATGGATTGACGCATTTTCAGCGCAGATGAGATTCGTGAATGCCAGAAATCGTCGTCAATTTCCCGATCCTCGAAGGTGAGCACACGAACGGCGATAGACCCCTCTTGGTAGTGGCCCACGGCAATGAAGTCGCCATTTCTATTTACGAGGCAAACGGTATCGCCCTCCTCTATTCCTTCTTCGATAGCCTGTATAGCTCCCGAAAACACCCAGGGGTGGAATCTTTTCAGACTCTCCTCCTTACCTTTCTTCAGTATGATCTGTGGATACATGTTCGTCGTCTGTTTTTATGAGTTCATAATCGCCGGTCTGCTCCAGTCTGATGAGTTCTTCATAGAGCAGGATGCACGACCAAGCATCTGTTGCTGCGTAGCGTTTTTGTTTTTCCGTCAGGATGTCAGCCTCCCAGTTGGTGAGTCTTTCTCGTTTGCTGATGCGCATGCCGAAGAAGTTGGCATAGATCTTCTGCAGACTCATGTCTTCCACGCCGACTTCTTTGACTCTATCCTGAAGGTCGATGAAATGTCCTGGTTCAAATTCGCCAATCTTATGGAGCATCATCACGTCGTCGTGGAGCGACAACCCTATCTTGGGTACTGTAGTATCTTCCAGCAAACGCTTGATGGATGGAGAAAATTTGAGGTAGTTGAGACGCAAGAGAAAGCAGATATCGTGGCTTGCCACTTGAAGTAGCGATACCGTATAGGTATGTCCTTTCTTAAATGAGGGTCTTGTCTCTGTGTCCAGTCCGATAATGGGTTGGCTGAGCAGGTAATCGACCGCTTTTTCTGCCTCGGTCTCGCTGACGACAACCTCGATTTTTCCCTCGAAAAGTACACGTGGCAGGCTGGGTATCAACTTCTTGTCGTATTTACTATAAATGGTCTTTTTCATCTATCATTTGTTTTCGGTGTGCAAAAATACAAAAAAAACACGATAAAATGTTGATTTCTGACAATTTTCCATTACTTTTGCATATTAAATCATTAAAACATACCACCATTATATATTATGGCAAGAAAAAAGAAAGAACCCAAGACACCATCAGTAAGAGAGACTTTTGGCCTCGATAAAATACACTTTAGCGATCGCATTCTCCCCTTTTTAGGCTTGTTATTGATTGCCATTGCAGGATTTATGGCCTTCGCTTTCATTTCCTATTTCGGCACGGGAGCTGCCGACCAAAGCATATTGGAGAATCCACGTGCCGGTGAGATTCTCAATCTCAATGGTGAGTTTACCAACAGTTGCGGTTCGTTGGGCGCGAAGGTTTCTTGGTTCTTTATCAAGAAATGTTTTGGTCTCCCTGCCTTCCTCATTCCGTTTTTTCTCCTCCTTGCGGGCATCCGCATGTTGCTGACCTATAAAGTCAACTTGTTGAAATGGTTCATGTGTCTGACCCTCATCATGCTATGGTCGTCACTCACGTTGGCTAAATTCCTATCGCCGCTGTTCGTCGATATGCACTACAATCCCGGAGGCGATTACGGACAGACTGCTTGCGATGTGGTAGAAGGACTGGTTGGCACACCGGGCTTAACGCTATTGCTCATCATCCTGGCTATTGCGTTCCTGACGTATCTGAGTGCCGAAACCATTATTATTATCCGCAAAATTTTCAATCCTTTACGCTATGCCAAGAAGATCCACATGGAGATTCAAGTGGGTAAAGGTGAGCCGGAGGCGGACACACCTACCTTGGAGACGGTGGAAGACCCTGAAGTGTTTGACGATCCCGATGCACAGATTGTGGAGTTCGACCAAGTGAACGACCCACAGACGGAACCTATTCCCACGTTACAACGGTCTGAAACACCAGGCAATAAAGGCTTGTCAACAGAACCTGTTGCTGACGATAGTGCCGTGGAAATGACCGTTGATACTGGCGAAAAAGAGGAAAAAGCCACAGGTAAGAATTTGGCAGGTGAGAATGGCAGTCTTTCTACGCCTTATGACCCCAAGCTCGATTTGGAAAACTACCACTACCCCACGCTCGACCTGTTGAAGAAATACGACGATGACGGCAAACCATATATTGACATGGCGGAACAGAATGCCAATAAAAAACGCATCGTCGATGTGCTCCGCAATTTCGGAGTGGAGATTAGCAGCATCAAAGCTACCGTTGGTCCTACCATCACCCTCTATGAAATTACACCTGCGCCTGGTGTGCGCATCTCGCGCATCCGCAATCTGGAAGATGATATTGCATTGTCTTTGTCAGCACTCGGCATTCGTATCATCGCACCGATTCCCGGCAAGGGCACCATCGGTATTGAGGTTCCTAATGCCAAACCCAATATCGTGTCGATGGAGTCTATTCTCAATTCCAAGAAATTCCAGGAAACAACCATGGAACTGCCTTGTGCGTTGGGTAAGACCATCACCAACGAGGTCTTTATGTTCGACCTGGCAAAGGCGCCTCACCTTCTGGTGGCTGGTGCAACAGGACAAGGTAAGTCTGTAGGTCTTAATGCCATCATCACCTCGTTGCTCTACAAGAAGCACCCGTCGGAATTAAAGATTGTACTTGTTGACCCGAAAAAGGTGGAATTTAGCGTCTATTCATCTATCGAGAAACACTTCCTTGCCAAGGTTCCCGACGATAATGCCGACCCCATCATTACCGATGTTACCAAGGTGGTACGTACGCTCAACTCGCTGTGTAAAGAGATGGATACCCGTTACGACCTGTTGAAAATAGCACAGGCACGTAATATCAAGGAATATAATAAGAAATTCATCAGTCGCCAGTTGAACCCAGAGAACGGCCATCGCTTTCTGCCCTATGTCGTGGTCGTTATCGACGAGTTTGGCGACCTCATCATGACAGCAGGCAAGGAGGTGGAACTCCCCATCGCACGTATCGCTCAGTTGGCACGTGCCGTGGGTATCCACATGATTATCGCCACCCAGCGTCCTACTACGAATATCATCACCGGTACCATCAAGGCCAACTTCCCAAGCCGCATAGCATTCCGTGTCGGTGCCATGATTGACTCACGCACCATTCTCGACCGTCCGGGAGCCCAACAGCTCATAGGACGAGGCGACCTCCTTTACCTCAACGGCGGAGAACCTGTGCGCGTACAATGTGCCTTTGTTGATACTCCGGAAGTGGAGCGCATCAACACTTTCATCTCGCAGCAACAGGGCTATACGTCAGCCTTCGAACTGCCTGAGCCTGATACTGCCGACGGTGACCTTGGTGAAGCAGCTGATGTCGATATGTCACACCTCGACCCGATGTTTGAGGACGCTGCGCGACTCATTGTCATGAATCAAAGCGGAAGCACCAGTCTTATCCAGCGTAAATTTGCCATTGGCTACAACCGTGCAGGCAGACTGATGGATCAGCTCGAACGTGCAGGAGTGGTCGGTGCTGCCCAGGGCAGTAAGCCACGCGAGGTGCTCATTCAGGATGAGGTAAGTCTGGAAAACATTTTAAACCAGTTGCGCCATTGATATTCAAATCTCCATTATCGCATATCACAACATAAACAGTATATCTAAAAACAGATCATCATGATGAAAATCAGATTATGGATTATAGGCCTTTTGGCAACCGTCTTTACTACTGCGGCAGCACAGAGCGCCAAGAGTGTTCTCGACAAGACTGCCCAGGTATTGTCTAACAAAGGAGGCGTAACAGCCGCTTTTACCATCCGTGGAGCGCAGAACACCGGTGCCAGCGGCACCATCTCGGTAAAAGGTCGTAAGTTTTATGCCAAGACATCGGCAGGAATCGTATGGTTTGACGGCAAGACCCAATGGACCTATGTTCCTCAAAATGACGAGGTAAACATCAACACCCCTACCGCCAGCGAACTGCAAGCCATCAACCCCTATGGCTTTATCTATCTCTATCGCCGGGGCTACACCCTCTCCCTGCAGACCAAGGGACAGCATTATATCGTTACCATGAAATCGCAACGTAATGCCATCCGAGAAATGATTGTCACCATCTCGCGCCAAAGCTACGTACCCTCACAGGTGCGCATGATGCAAAACAGAAAATGGACCACGGTAAATATCAGCGGTTTCAAGCGTGCCAACCTCTCCGATGGACTGTTTCGCTTCAACAAGAAAGTTTGTCCTAATGCCGAAATTATAGATTTACGATGATATCCTTTTTCAAACTCTATCTGCTGCTACGCAGAAACAATAAGTTAAGCGCGAAGCGTAGTGTCATGTTCGAAGCAAACCAATATGGCAAACTCTTCGGATATATCTTTTTGGGTTTCATGGCAATCTATATGATAGGAATTGGAACATTTCTCGGATGGGCTTCGGCAAAAAGTCATGAGCCGGCGTTCATCCTGTTGCTCATGCCCCTTTTCTTAATACTGGATTTCGGTTCGCGCTTTCTGGCACAGCAGACACCACTCATGCTCGTCAAGCCCTACCTGCTCATGCCCTTCAGTCGCTACCGTGCCATCGACTGTTTTCTCATTGACCAGCTGTTTTCCAGCAGCACCCTTATCTATCTCACACTTTTCATCCCCTATTTCTTTATTAATATATGCGGAGGAACACCATTCATAGCCGCTGTCGGCATGACGCTGTTGCTGCTGATGATGGTGGTGGTCAACAGCCAATGGTATCTGCTGGTACGTACACTCGTCAATCAGAAGGTGTACTACTGGATATTACCCGCCCTGTTCTATGGCTGTTGCATACTCCCCTTCCTGCTGATGAGCGACAAAGAGATAGATAAATCTGTGGATCATATCATGGACTTCCTCTGCGACTACGGATTTTCCTGGATGTCGGTATTGTTGTGGGCAGGATTGCTTGTTTTGCTGTTCTCACTCAACAGATGGTTGCAGATGCACTTTATCTATGATGAGATATCCAAACAAGAGAAGACCAAACTCAAGCACGTGTCAGAATTCAACCTGCTCAACCGCTTTGGACAGATGGGAGAATATCTCAAACTGGAGATTAAGAGCACCATGCGCAATAAAGCCATTCGCGGACGTTTCATCCAGGGCATTTGCATCATCGTCATGCTGTCGCTGCTTATCGCCTATACAGATATATACGATTCACCTACTATGCTCAACATCTGGTGCCTGTATTGCTTTGTGTTCTTCGGAGCAGTAAACCTCATCAAGGTCATGGGACCGGAGGGAAACTATATCGACCTGCTCATGGTCTATCGGGAGAACATCCTCACACTTTTACGCGCGAAATACTATTTCTATAGCGCCATCGTTCTCATCCCGTTTCTGTTGCTGCTTCCTGCCATCATCTCAGGGAAATTCTCTTTGATGATGATATTGGCATACATCTTCATCACTATCGGTCCGGAATACTGCTTGCTGTTTCACATGGCAATATGGAACAGACAGACACTTCCGCTGAATGAGAAGATCACAGGACGCAATCAGATGGAAAACAAGCTCCAGATATTCATAGAACTCATCGTGTTCTTCGTGCCCATCATTCTGGTCAGCCTGTTGAGCGCATTATTCGGAGATGTCACAGCATACACCATTCTCACCATCATCGGACTGGCTTTCACGCTCGCCATGCCAATATGGATGAAGGCCATCTATCGCAGAATGATGAACCATCGCTATGCGAATCTTGAAGGTTTCCATTCATCAAGATAATATACCCCCGAAAATCATAGAACCACATGAAGACTGTACTCCTGCAAGTAGGCAAAACCGTCAACAAGCATTTTGTTACCATTATAGACGATTATGTGGGACGCATCGGCCACTACATGCCCTTTGAGATAGTAACCATCCCCGAACTGAAAAACACGAAAGGGTTGAGTGAGGCGCAGCAGAAACAGGCCGAAGGCGAACTCATCCTCCGCCAGCTACAACCGTCAGACACCGTTGTCTTGCTTGATGAACACGGCAAGCAGATGCGAAGTATCGAATTTGCAGCATGGCTGGAACAAAAGCGTGCCGCAGCGCGTCGCTTGGTCTTCATCATCGGAGGCCCTTATGGTTTCTCCCCCGCTGTCTATCAGCGAGCCAACCATCAGATCAGCCTGTCGATGATGACCTTCTCTCATCAGATGATACGCATGACATTCACCGAACAGATTTATCGTGCATGTACCATCATCAAGGGAGAACCCTACCATCATGAGTGAATAAAGTCGCACGGAAATTATTCAAGGAACACACAGAGCGTTTAGGTTATGGGTTACAGGTTATGGGTTATAGGTTATGGGTTATGGGTTATGGTTTAGAGATTCTAGTTAAAGATTATTATTTCTGGCCAAAGGCCATATTTCATTAAAGATTTCCTCCAAAGATTTACCTATGGTTTGTTTTGTCGTGACTCAGCATAGTGAAAGCGCGCTCTCACTCTGTCTTCGCTACTCCAAAACATCTTGCGAAGCAACCCCCAAAAAATCTTTCCGTGCAATCCGTGCGACATAAAAAAATATTAATATAGTAAAACGCAAAAAGATAAAAAACTATGATTTCATTCGAAAGTGATTACAACAATGGTATGTTGCCAGAGATACTGGACGCTTTAGCCACTACCAACAAAGAGAAAACCTCTGGATATGGTTTTGATCCATACTCAGAAGCAGCAAAAGAGAAGATACGTAAGGCTATTGACAATAAGAATGCCGATGTGTTCTTTCTTGTAGGCGGTACACAGACCAATACCACCGTTATTGATGCTGTCCTCATGGGATGCGAAGGAGTGATAGGGGTAGATACAGCCCATATTGAGGTACACGAGTCGGGGGCAGTAGAAGCCTTCGGTCATAAGGTCATTACGCTGCCGGGAGAGAATAGCAAATTGTCTGCCAATACCCTGTCAGCCTATATGGATACATTTCTTGCAGACGAATCGCATCCTCACATGGTACAGCCTGGCATGGTTTATATCTCGATGCCAACAGAGTTTGGAATGGTATATACCAAGGAAGAACTGACTGCGATCTATGCAACCTGTCAGAAATACGACCTCCGTCTCTTCATCGATGGAGCACGACTGGGATATGGTCTGGTATCAGAAGCCTGCGACTACGACTTGCCATTCCTTGCCAGCCATTGTGATGTCTTCTATATCGGTGGAACAAAAGTGGGCGCCATGATGGGCGAAGCTGTCGTTTTCTCAGGAATGAAGGCCCCGAAATACTTCTTCACCACTGTCAAGCGTCATGGAGCCTTACTTGCCAAAGGCAGAATGTTAGGCATCCAGTTTGACACGCTCTTTACCGACCAACTCTATTTCAAGGTATCGCGCCACGCCATGACCATGGCAACTCGCCTCCGCAGCATTTTCCAGAAACACGGCATCGCCATAGCCTACGATTCCCCCACCAATCAGCAGTTTGTCATCCTCTCACCTACCCTCTACGATGCCCTTTCCAAGAAAGTAGCCTTCGAGATATGGGAAAGAAAGAGCGATACCGAAATCATCTGCCGTTTCGTAACGAGTTGGGCAACTAAAGAAGAAGAGCTCGATGAGTTAGACCATATTCTGCAAACTCTAAAGTAGGTAAAGTTTAATGTCACACGGAAATTATCCACGGACACACGGCCAAATAAAATCTGTGTCATCCGTGTCCTCCGTGGATAAAGAATACAGCGCCCCTTGACAACAAGGAGCGCTGTGACGATGAAGGAATTATGGTTAAGAAGAAAACGGAAGACTAACCCTCCAGACCTCCGCCACCAGGCTGTTCTGTACCCTGGTCGCTTCCACCGGGCTTCTGCTCAGTACCCTGCTCGCCGCTGCCAGGATTGGTAGTAGAAC
>NZ_NPJA01000054.1 GCF_002251295.1 Prevotella sp. P5-50 | reverse complement strand
GACGGGACTATCTATCCTACGTTCAATCGCCCAGACTACAACGAGAAACTCACTTTCGCTAAGTTCTGTATGGAAGCTGCCAAAGAACTGAGGCAGGTTGCCAAACTGGTAGAAAGTGCAACAGGCCTCGGAGAGGGAGAGTGAATTCTAGCCAAAATATCAGTTAATATCAGTTACAGTTGTTTTTTTGAGGGTATATAAAATTTCAACCCCCTTATATAATACTTATAACTAATTAATAATCAATAATATATATAATAATATATAGGTAGGGAGCGAAATGGGTACCCCTTAAAAAACAACTGATATAACTGATATTGATATTTTTAGGCTCATCCAATTTCAATCTAAAAAGCTGTAATATAATGACTTACGACATTACAACAAAGACTGCTCCAGCCATGCCAAAACTTGGAAAAGGCTTGGATTTCGTGAAATTAGTGCTCTCGCAGGTATCTCCAGACATGCGTGAACCTATCGCTCCGACACTTTTTGATGCTGCAGCAGCTCATATCAGTGCAACTGAATTTTTGTATCCAGACCAATCTTGGAAGGAACTTTGTGGCATGATAGATGCACTTTCGGCAGGTTCTGCAGGCGGAAAAGGCCAACTGCAGGGATATGTTGAAGCGATGATGCGTTTCGCGCGAAAGCATGATGAAGTGGAGTTGCAGAAGCTCGTGGAATGGCAAAGAAACATGAAGTCGAAAGGTGCCAACAAGGAGAAACCTATTCGTCCTGATGTCTCGTTTTGGTTTCCACCTTCCGATGTGACTAATGCTGCCTTCATACAGAATGCGATGGCATGTGAACAGGGGAACGCACACACGCAATACTATAACATGCCGGAGGTGGAGATGGCTGACAAGATATGCGGCGGTCATAAGCAGGTGACGCAGACTATCCGCAACATCTACGACAAGGCCAGGGCTGGTGCACTTCGTGCCACGGCTGAGGGTGTGACGGGAAATCCGGTGCTGCGTGTCAACATGAATATTTCATGTACTCCGGGTGAAGCAAGGAATTTCTTCAAGCGCGACTTGTTTAACGGTACGCTCGGACGTGTGGCTTTCTCCTATAAGGCTCGCGGCAATCGCGATGGGCATATTCCACGACAGGGGGAGTATGATGAGGATTTCCTCAAGAAACTCGATGCCTATATCGTGCGCCTGCAGGCTTGCAAAGGGCGACATGTGGTGCAGCCGCTCAACAAACTGGCTGATAGACTGGCGCTCGACATGGCGGCGCTGGCTGACCTCACGGATGATGATACCCTGTGGGATATGAGTAAGCGGTCTATCGTGAATGCATGGAAGAAAGGGTGCGTGCTCTATATCCTGAACGGCATGACATGGACTAAGGGTATGGGCGATTTCGTGGAATGGCTGGTGTATTACGACCTCTGGTCTAAATCGCAAATATTTGGAGATATGTTCAAAGAGGGTAGCGACAGTTTGGGTGACGCACAGAAGAGTGGTCCGAAGAACATGCTGTGTGACCTGCCTGATACGTTTAACGAGGCACAACTGGAGGCTCTCCGCGTCTCTCTCGGCAAATCGAGGGAGGGGACCAGAGGCCAGTTGCATGTTTGGAAGAACCGCAACTTCATCACGTATTCTGCCCAGACGGGGCTGTACTCCAAGACGCAGGAGTATCTGATGGGGAATGTTGTCGGACGTGGTACTAAAAGGAAATAGCCATGCTCGACAGAATGAAGATTGAAAAGCTTCGCGCACTGCCCATTGAGGCGGTGGCGGAGCGCCTCGGACTGCGGGTGACGCGACATAAATGTCTGTGTCCGTTTCATGATGACCATCATGCGAGTATGACGTTTCTCGCAAGGACTAACAGCTTCAGGTGTTTTGCCTGTGGAGCTCACGGCGGCACGATAGACCTCGTGATGCGCCACCTCGACAAGGATTTCCCCAGGGCGTGCCGATGGCTGGCTGACGATGCTAACGTGGTGATCGACGAATACCGACCGCGCACGCCTGTGGCGGAGAAAGCCATGAGGCCGTTTGATGCCTCGCGCTATGCCCGCAACTTCGAACATCCGTGGTTGAGCAGCGAGGCGCAACAGTTCCTGTTTGCCGAACGGAAGATCAATCCGCGTGTGGTGCGCTGGTGCCGCCTGTCGTCGTGGACTGACCGTCTGGGCATCCATTGGTTGCAGACGCCATATTTCGACACGACGGGGCAGCTCATCGGTTTGCAGAACCGCAACCTCGACTACCACAAGGGGGACGTGACGCCGCGCTTCCGCTTCCCCTACGGGGCGCGCTGCACGATCTACAACCTGCCTGTGGTGGCGATGCTGCGGCCTGAGGAACCGCTCTACATCACGGAGGGATGCTCCGACTGTTGGGCGATGCTCTCGGCGGGTCATAAGGCGGTGGCGATTCCGTCTGCCACCTTGCTCTCCGTGGCTGACAAGGAGTTGTTGAGCGATCTGGCAAACCGGTTGGGCACGTCGTTCCACATGTTTCCCGATCGCGATGCGCCTGGCGAGCGTCTCTTCATGCAGTTGCGTGAGGTATTGCCGACGCTCCATCACCACCAGTTGCCGGCAGGGTGCAAGGATTTCTCTGATTATTATGTTTCATCTATTAACAATTCAAGTTTCGCAACTGAGGGAATTGATTGAAGTTAAAGAAGTTATCTTAACTTCCCCACATGCGCAACTGAGGGAATTGATTGAAGTTAAAGAGTGATCACTTCCTACGGTCGTTCGGGAAGTGAAGAGACAATAGCCTTTTGCCGTAAGACGTAGGACATTAGTCCCTTAACTTCTCTCTAACTTCCCTAACTTCCCTTAACTTCCCCACATGCGAAAGTTCAGTTAACAACAACACGCTATGAACGATTTTGAAATTCGGTCTTATACCAAAAAAGATTTGGCGCTCAGATATTTCCCGTCTGCCACGCCGCACACGGCGGTCAACCGCCTGATGTCATGGATCTGCCGCTGTCAGCCCCTGACGGCTGCCCTCGCGAAGCAGGGGTACAGGAAAACGAGTAAGTGGTTTTCGGCACGTGAGGTCAGACTCATCGTGGAATACCTGGGTGGGCCGTGATCCATCGGATCATCGGATCATCGGATCATCGGAATTTAGACGGAATTTATACGGATGTTTTGGGGGTTGCCTACGGCAAGAAATCTTTGGAGGAAATCCTTTTTTAAATATGGCCTTTGGCCAGAAATAATAATCTTTAACGAAAATCTCGACTGAAAATGCGCTCGAATACCTCGCTTCTGGGAAGGGTTTTTATGGGGATCGCCTTACGGCTCGACATCTAAACTAGAATCTTGAACAAAATCTTTAACTATAATCCGTGTTCTCCGTGTGATCCGTGGATTTTTTTTTTAGTTGCCTACGGCAAGAAATCTTTGGGGGAAATCTTTGATTAAATATGGCCTTTGGCCAGAAATAATAATCTTTAACGAAAATCCTAACTGAAAATGCGCTCGAATACCTCGCTTCTGGGGAGGGTTTTATTATGGATCGCCTACGGCTCGACATCTAAACTAGAATCTTGAACAAAATCTTTAACTAGAATCTGTGTGCTCCGTGTGTTCCGTGGATAAAAATTTCCGTGCAATCCGTGTGCGAAAGTTCAGGAATTTAAAAGAAAATGTCCTCGAATCGCAGGAAACGTATAGAAACGTATGATTGATTTTTGGGGATGTCGTATCTTTGCAACAGAAACAAAAAAGGCTGGCAGAAGCCGAACGCATCTCGGAGGCGCCCCGAATGTAGCAGGTGAAAACAGCCAAGTAAGTAACTTTAATGATCTAATACCATGAGTAACACAAAAAACAAAGAAACGCTCAAGACTGTACTCCAGTTTATCGTAAGCGTGATCACAGCACTCCTCGCCACACTCGGCGTTCAGAGTTGCGTCGGCATCTGACAAATTAGTTATTAACCTTAAAAAAAAACACAATTATTATGGCTACAATTCAAGCAATCGACATCATCAAAGGTATCAGTGGTAAGTATGGTAACAAGTCTAACGACTACTTCGCCACTAACAAGTCTAGTAACAAAATCCATCTCGCCAAACTCGCCAACCCATACAAGGGTCCTGCTACAGAGAAGCAGAAGCTGCAGCGCGAGAAGTTCGCCAAACAGCAGGCTGCTAGCAGCGCATGGCTTAAGGCTAACCGCCCGAACGAGAAGAACGGCATCAAGGGTACTCCTATCTACCAGTATGCCCTGAAGCTGAAGCGTACCTTCGCCTTCTCTAACGTCAACCAGGTGTTGTTTAAGTACATGGACAAGGAGTTTAACATCAAGTTGCCTGACTCCATCGATGCACCTAATGTGGACGGCGAGGATACCGGTTCTACTACCAATCCTGGCAGCGGCGAGCAGGGTACTGAGCAGAAGCCCGGTGGAAGCGACCAGGGTACAGAACAGCCTGGTGGCGGAGGTCTGGAGGGTTAGTCTTCCGTTTTCTTCTTAACCAT
>NZ_NPJA01000053.1 GCF_002251295.1 Prevotella sp. P5-50 | reverse complement strand
TAACTTACAGATTGTAATTTTCTGCAAAGATAGTCATTTCTAACCCATAGAGTCATTTTTTGCTCGTATTTTGTCGCATATCAACCACTTACAACGATTGTTAATCGTTTTTAGTGGACACTAGTGTATTAACATCACCCTAAAAAGACCATACCGCCATGCACTACAATTTAACATTACCTATATTCTATTCAGATGTCTGTCTCATCTTCATCGTCACGGGCATCATCTGTGCCGTAGTGCGTTGGTTCCACATGTGTCGGCCCTACGACCAAGAGGCTGACTATTACTATCCCGCACGCCGACAGGTCACATTCTTCTGTGCAGCCGTGATACTGCAACTGCCCTACTTCCTCTGCCCCATGAGTGAGGCTGCCTGGCAGTATGTGCGCATCTTCAGCATCATCTTCTACCCGTGCTGTTTCTCTATGCTGTTTCAGCGCTACTTCCATCGGAAGCCATTGGCCGGACTCTTCAACGTGACCGTCTTCACCATTCCTATCTCATTACTCACCGTCATGGCAGTAACCATCCTTGCAGGTAGCGGCAACTGGTTGGAACAGCATTACCATTGGTTTCTATGGGTGATGGTGGGATTCAGCGTATTACTCACCGCACGACTTCTGGGTGTTATCCACCGCATCACACAACTCATCGACAACTACCACATTCAGAACTATGCCACCGAGGACGACTTTCCACTGCGCTTTGCCGAAAAAGTCATTTGGATGCCGCTGGTATGGATAGGCATTGCCTGGTTGCCCTTGCTCATAGGCAGTCGCCTGCTCATGGCTATCATCCATATCGTCTTTTCCGTTTGGATGGTTATATTCCTCTGTCTCATTCTCCATCCACAACGGTCAAAATCCGTCAATGATAACAAAAACACTACACAGAATGACGACCAAAGGCTGTTGATGGCGCAGACCGACACGCCTGCTGAAACAACTGACGACAACGAGAACGACACGGAGGCTACGACAGAGACAGAACAGCAGGAAGTGATTCTGGACGATGCAGAAACAGTGTCCGTGACTGAGTCTGCAACAACCGAGAAACAGCAACCGCAGGATCAAATGCCTACCGAAACAGAACCGTTGGCAGAAACAGAGTCTGACGATCCGCTCTCGGAGAATGTCCAGCCAGAGACGATCACCATAGAAGATATTGTTGCGGACAATCCTGAGGAGAAACCCGTCGCTGAGGCAGAGACACAGCAAGTCACAACAGCAACTACCGCTCCTAAGGTTGCCAAACTGCGAGCACGCTATAGTAAAGAGGCTAAAGAGGCTGTGTTGCAGGTGATCTTGCAAAACTATCGCGACAAACATCTGCTCAAGACTCAAATTCTCTCTGGAGTGGATAAGGGCCTGCGTTCAGGTGCCAGTCGTTTTATTGCCGAAGTGGGTTACTACCGTCTCGTCAACATGTTCCGTTTGGAATATGCTCGCCTTTATGCCAATGCCAATCCTGCTTCCACTCAAGTGGAAGTGGCATACGAATCGGGCTTCATCTCAGACTCTGCCTACTGTAAAGCCAAGCGCAACATCCAGGATATCAACACCGATTTTGTGAAGGGTGTCCACCTCTAATATCCTTTTTCGGAGCACCAACGAAAACAAAATCCGTGAGATTCGCATGCGACAATGAAATAGTGATGATCATAACATATCCATGCAGAAGCACCCCCAAACTACACGTTAAAAGCAAGAAAAGGCCAAAAATGCACGTTAAAAGCAAGAAACAACAGCCTTAAAACGCAACAAGTGGCCGTTAAAAGAAAGTTAAAAAGTGTTTAGTTAACGGCAAAAGAAAGTGAAAACTAAATTTTTTCTAAAATCTTCTAATTATGTTTCGTAACTTTGCAAACGAGAGTTAAATTCTCCACACCTAACAACTATACCACGTTAACACAACCATAAAACGAAGGACGAAGAATGAAACCAACCATATCAATATATATAAACTTACAAAAACATCACGAAACTGAAGAACATGAGAATGAACAACCCCACTGTCAAATGACTGTCGACCGCATTGCTTGCGATGGTCTTTTTGACAGTGGCATGCGAAAGCGATGACTTCAAAGGTAAGCATTGCTTGGGTATGTCCTCCAAGATTTCTTGCCGACAGGCAACCCCAAAAAGGTCACACGGAAATCACAGAAATCACAGAAATGTTCGATTCTGCTCATCTGGCTTAACGAAAACGGTGGCAAGAGTATTGTCCAACGTTTGACTAAGGTGTTATCAAAAGAGATCATTCATCGTCACTTCACTATTCACCAATCCGCTGTACATATTCTGCTTCACACCATAAGTCGTGATGAAAGTATGCAACAAGGCTTTCTTCGTCTTGGTTGCCACAGAGAATGAAGACATTCTGTCACGCAGTCGCTGCTCATAGCTGGCATCTATAACAAACTCATCTTTGGCATATTTCATCTCACAAATATTGATCGTGTCGTCGGCACGATCAATCAACATATCAATCTGCCCGCCTCGCCACTCAGCACCAGTAGAATCCACAAAAGGACGACAAGACCAGGAATAAACATTCGCCAAAACACCGGAAATGCCCAATGTTTTTTTGATTTGTGGGATATGATGCAGGCACACCTGTTCAAAAGCATAGCCACTCCAAGCTGTGCGACTTCCCGAATTGCGCATGTTACTCCAAAAATTCTGATCCTGTCCACTGTTATTTGCCACAAAACGGGTATAGAACAATGAGTATAAATCAGTTAACTGATAAATGGCATCCCTTTCACTCTTTCCTATGGTAGAATATTTTCTGATAAAGTCACATTTCTTCAGATTCTCCAGGATTTCAGATAGCTGTCCACCACCTTTCAGTTTCAATTCAGCCATCAATTCCTTACGAGTCATCCCCTTCATTTTTTCTGAAAGCACTTCTACTATCTTACGATAATGCATGGAGTCATGAAATAGGGATCGGAAGAGAAAATCAAACTCTCCACGTAATGGTGAATCCTGCGAGAAAAACAATCTATCAATGCACACGTCTAATGGTACACCATGCTCCAGCATATCAAGATAATAAGGAATACCTCCCAATATCATATAGACATCCAACACCTGCTGACGGGTAAGAGACAAACCTTTCAAGTCGTTTAAGAACTGCTCGGTCTCACCCAGAGAGAACGGAGCCAGATAAATCTGGCGAGTTACACGACCATACAGTCCGCCCTTATCGCCTATAAACTTGGACAACATCCACGTAGTAGAAGAACCACAGACGATAAGTTTCATATTAGGAACCATTGAAGCCCATGAATTCCAAAAATAGCTGAAAGCTGCGATGAAATTACTTTTGGGTGTATCCATCCAAGGCAATTCATCAAAGAACAGAACTAACGGTTCTTGTTGAGACACCCCCGACAGATATTCTCGTAAAGCAGCAAATGCCTCAAACCAAGTTTTCAGTCTCGGCACAGTCTGTTTAGTATAATGTTCCAATGCCATGCGAAACTGCTCCAACTGTACTGCACGGCTCACTTCATACATTCCTATAAACGAAAAAGCAAACTGGTCATTGAACATTTTTCGAACCAAAAAAGTCTTTCCTACGCGCCTACGACCATAGATAGCTATCAGTTCTGCCTTGCTGCTTTTACAACGCTCCAATATGAGTTTTTGCTCATACTCACGTCCTATTATCCCGTTTGTATTCATAACGTTCTGATTTTATTTCATTTATACCGTATCTTATTGGTGCAAAGATAAACAAAAAAACTGAGACACGCAAGGATAGCACCGCCCTAACTACCTTTTTTAACATAGTTAGGGCGGACTTATAAGCGATAGCGCCGCCCTAACTACCAATTTTTATATAGTTAAGGCGGTACTATCGCAAACTCATCCTCCCTTTTTTGTCGCACACGGAAAGATTATTATCCACGGAACACACGGGAGAATACGGATTTTTTTAGTAGCCTGAAGGCTAGAAATCTTTGGGGGGAAATCTTTTTAAAGATGTTGCGCGAGCGCAAGAAATATTTTATTGAGATATGATTAAAATTAAATATTGATTTCTGGCCATAGGCCAAAGATTTTTCTCAAAGATTTCCTCCAAAGATTTACCTATGGTTTGTTTTGTCGTGACTCAGCATAGTGAAAGCGAGCTCTCACTCTGTCTTCGCTACTCCAAAACATCTTGCCGACAGGCAACCACCAAAAACAATCCGTTTAAATTCCGTCTAAATTGGCATACGCCTTTGTTTTCTCGCCACGGCATAATCAAAGCGAGCTTAACTTCGTTGACTTTCCTCACGTTCGGAAAACATCAAGCGAGCTTGATTTTTCGTTCACTTAATCGGAAAGTTCGATTCTGCTCATGGCTTAACGAAAACAATCCGATGATTGTTACTTTTGTCCTTACAGGACGTACTCGGGTACATTGCACAATGTCCCCAGGGTGTTACCCTGGGCTAAGAAAACCATTGGGCTTTCAGCCCGCCTTTGCTTGTTTTGTTATTTCCAGCCCACCACTGCTTGTTTGGTTACTAACGCCCCGAATGGGGCAACATCTTCTTAGCCCAGGGTAACACCCTGGGTATGTATGGTTATTTTTTCAAACGTCCTGTAAGGACAAAAGTAAAATCCGTGAAAATTTACGCACTGGACAACGCCACGAACAGTATCAAGTTCAAGTACAAATATAGAAGTCATCATCTCCCAATCACCATTGACTACGGTAAGAACATCTTCGATGAGTTTTTCCATCCCACCTTCGATTAATCCACATCACGATGCAATCCATCCACATCACCACCCTCCGCAAAATCCTATCCAGTCCCGAACCCATCGACATCCGTCTATGGACTCGCAGCGGTGAGATCCAGTCCTGGCACCGTTGCATCTCCCTCAAATATGACTTCTATAAAGGCACAAGACGAATGAAACTGATGGACTCAAATGAAATCCGGCAGCTTCGAGATGTGTGTATATTTGAGGTGAATGGCATGGAGGTGTATATGTAGAGTAGCGAATTTGGCTAAAATTGTCAAATTCCTAAAGAAACTGTCTTATTTTTAAAAGAATAGCATTACCTTTGTTCCGAAAAAGTGGAACATGTACCACTTTTTCGGAATGTATGATAGTTAACAGAAGCACTTATATCGACCAATTGATTCGTTCTAAAGGCAACGGATTGATTAAAATTATAACAGGATTAAGACGTTCGGGAAAGTCTTTCTTGCTAAAGAAGCTTTTCCGACAGCACCTGTTGGATGATGATGTTTGGTGGACTTCCACAACTCTTAACTCAAATTGGCGATGATAAGAAATCCGATTTCTTGCGTAGGCTATACCGTACCGTATATCTCCGTGACCTATATGAGCGTAATGACATTACCTTAAAACCTGAATTTGAAGAGCTTTCAAAGACTGTGGCTTCAAGCATAGGCGCACCTGTCAATGCACTTAATATTGCCAACACTTTCAAGTCTGTAAGCAACGTTCAGAATATCACGGACAAGACGGTTTCCGTATATCTTGAATATATGCAAAATGCTTTTCTTATTGAGAAGTCTGAGCGATATGACATTAAAGGACGCAAGTACATCGGCTCGCTATCAAAATACTATTATCAAGATATCGGTTTGCACTATCTCTGGACAGGAGTCCCAAGATAGGCGGCACCTAACCTTAAGGTTTTCTTCCTCCTCGAAAGGCATAGTTCAAGCGAGCTTGACTCTGCTCTTTCTTCGTTCGTCAGTTCGGAAATAAAAGAAAAACACAGTTTTTCTTTGGCATTTCACTCGGTTTGCACTATCTTTGCATGCGTGTAGCGATAGCCACACAACAAAGACTGTATTGATTCGTGATAACACCAAAGATTCAGATGCCAAAGACAAACAATAACATCTTCTACCATCTTGTTGCATTCCTAACTGTAGCAATATGGGGCACCACCTTTGTATCTACCAAGGTGTTGATGATTAATGGTCTTTCGCCAGCACAGATATTCACGCTGCGTTTCACCATGGCATATGTGCTGATGTTCTGTTTCAACCATCGACGACTCTTTGCTGACTCATGGCGCGACGAAGGTCTGATGGTATTGTTGGGCATCACCGGAGGTTCACTCTATTTCCTGAGTGAGAACGAAGCCATGAACTACACTACAGCCACCAATACTTCACTCATCGTATGCTCCTGTCCACTGTTTGCCACACTACTGGTGCGGTTGGTCTATCGCTCTTCGCGCATCCATATCATGCAGTTGACAGGTTCACTATTGGCATTTATGGGTATGATCATCGTAGTGCTCAACGGCAGATTTGTGCTCCACCTTTCTCCCGTGGGCGACGCCCTGGCATTTACAGCCTGCATCTGTTGGGCATTCTACTCGCTGTTGATGAAGACAATGACCGACAAGTATAGTGCTGCTTTCATCACGCGGAAGGTATTCTTCTATGGTGTGCTGACCATCATACCTTATTATATATTGGTGCCGGGCGTGCCTTCCATGGCAGTGCTGACCCAACCCGTGGTTGTGGGCAACCTATTGTTTTTAGGCTGTCTGGCATCGATGATTTGTTTCCTGACATGGAACTGGTGTATCTCCAAACTCGGTGCGGTGAAAGCCACCAACTGGGTATATTTCAATCCCATCACCACGATGATCTTTGCCTCATGGGTGTTGGGCGAGAAGATTACCATCTATTTTCTGATAGGTGCCGTCTGTATTCTGACGGGAATGTATATGGCAGACCGAAAGACATAAGAGTCCTGCTACGGTCTGACAGCCCAACAATCACCGACAAACTACTACACACTACCCTACCAAACATCACATATTAACTAATCTAAAAAACAACAATTATGCAAATCAAAAGATTATTACTAATAGCCCTCTCTGCTGTTGCTTTACAGAGTGCGGCACGCGACAAGATCGACCTGTCGCCATTAGCGTGGGACATCACCCTCGATCCTCAAGCACAGTGGGCAAACGACAAACTCTTCACACCGCCCGTCACCATGGCATCGCTGCCAGTCAATCTGCCCACAGGCGGATGGCAGTTGCTCGACCACCCACAGAAGACTGGTGTGCATCTTCCTGCCACTGTGGAAGGTGAGATGTGGGGATGGAATGGTCAGACCTATGGTGTGACCGGCAATTATGTCGGCGTGTCATGGTTTCGCACGCAGGTTGATGTGCCTGCCAACTGGCAAGGCAAGCGCATCGCTCTGCAGTTTGATGCCGTGCGCTTCCGTGCCGAGATCTTCGTCAACCGCCAATTGGTGGGCTACGATTTGGTCAACAGCACTCCCTTTGAAGTGGATATCACCCCATACGCCAAGGTGGGACAAAAGAATGAGGTAGCTGTTCGCATCACCGACCCCAACGGCAATTTCAACTGGAAAGACTCGCAGTGTTATGCGTGGGGAGCCTACCTCACCAATCCCTCACATGGTTTTGGAGGAATCACAGGACGTGTTCACCTCGTGGCAACCGACAATACGTTTATCCGCGATATGTTTGTGGAGAACACCCCAGCCGCCTCTACCGTCAAAGTACACATAGCAGCAGAAGGCGTGAAACAAGCCACACCACTGAAACTCGAACTGAGAGAACGCGGAAGCAACAAGGTAGTATGGAGTCGTCAGGAACAGATGGATGGTAGCGAGAAAACCCTGACCCTCTCTTTACCTCAAGCCAAACTATGGAGTGTGGAAGAACCCAACCTCTACGAACTTACCGCCAAACTGGGCAACGATGAGTTGACACAACGTTTCGGATTCCGATGGTTTGAAGTGCGCGACGTAAAAGGTGACCGACAGTTCTACCTCAACGGCAAGCGCATCACCCTCATCACCGCCATCTCATGGAGTTTCTGGCCCGACAACGGTATTACTCCTTCTCGCGAGCTCGCCTACAAACAGGTGCGAGACGCCAAACAACTGGGCATGAATATGCTTAACTTCCACCGCACCATCGGCAATACCGATGTGCTCAACGCAGCCGACGAACTCGGTCTGCTCTATTTCGAGGAACCCGGCGGCAACCAATATCCCGCCAACAAGTTTGATGACGGTACAGCCTACACCCAGTTTTATTTCAACTACCGCAATGAGAAACTGGCACGTATGATACGTCGCGACCGATCACATCCATCACTCATCATCTATAATCTGCACAACGAGCGTGGTGCTTCACCACAGGCAGAAGACCGCCGACAGATGCAAATGGCACATCGCCTCGACCCATCGCGCATCCTCACCTATAATTCGTGCAACGGAAAGAATCCGGAGGGATTACCCGACGACCATTTCAAACTGCACCTGATGCCCGGCGATACCACCTTCCACAACATTGGTTGGTGGGACAACCACCATGCTGGCGGACCCGGTGTCTATCATGACTATATCTATAAAGGCAAGAACGACTACCTGCGTTTCTCTGATAATAAAGGCGAAATAGTATATTGGGGAGAAGAAGGAGCCATCGGCACACCGCCACGTCTGCAACTCATCCGCGACGAGATTCTCCGTTCGGGACGCACTAACAACTGGGAGGCTGCCGACTATTTAGCATGGTATGATGCCTACGACAACTTCCTCCGCACCCGTGGCTTCAGCAAGGCATTCCCCTGTGTTGACAGTCTGACTCGACAGATGGGTAATGTGGCATATTATTACCAAGGCCGTGTGATGGAGAATGTTCACATCAGCAACACAGTAGATGCCTATGCCATCAACGGATGGGAGTCGATGAAACTGGAGAACCATTCGGGTGTGGTAGATAACTACCGCAACCTCAAAGGTGATGCACAGCTGATAGCCCGTTACAACCGCCCACTTTATCTCTCAGTGAAACTCACCCATAAGGTGCTTGCCGTTGGCGATACGACGACTACCGATGTGTATATCGTCAACAGAAAGGATATCCACGGACCAGCCATGCTTCAACTCACCGCACGCGACGCGCAAGGCAAAGTATTGTCACGGATGAAAAAGCGCGTCAAAGTGAGTGGCGGAGTGGTCTATGGCGAGAATCTGATGACTGGTTGGAAGGTGCGCATTCCCTGTGCCGGTTATGTCAGCATCGAAGCCCAACTGCAACAACACGGACGCACCGCGGCTACCGGTGATGATAAGATCTATGCCGTGGCTATGAATGCAACAGGTATTGACGGTGTATGTGCCGTGGCTGATACCACTGGTGTACTGGCTGCCTACCTTGATGCACAAGGCGTGAAGACGGTGAATTACCATCGTGGCAGACCACAGGCAGACCTGATGATAGTAGGAGCCTTTGAACCCACACAGTTTGGAAGTGGATACAGTGATATTCTGGAGTGGGTTTATTCGGGCCACACCCTCGTCATTGTAGATAATCCCGTGCGCTGGGCAGATCTGCTTTGCGATAAAGAGGTGATGGACTATAGAGGTGAGAAAGCCTTGGGACGATCATGGTATGGTGGCAACTTCTTCTGTCGGTCACACCCCATCTTTGAAGGATTGCCCACCGACTGTGTGTTCAACTGGGAGTATCAGTGTTTTGCAGCCTACAATCGTCGCCGCATCGGTTTGCGCGACATGAGCGGTGAAGTATTGGTCGGTTGTGTGTCTGACCATCGCAAAGAGGTGTATTCGGCACTCTCCGAGATTCCTGCAGGACGTGGCAGAATACTCATTACCACACTCGACATCCCTGCTTGCCTTAAAGGAACGGAAGCCTATACGAAGAAGGTGGATCTCGACGGTATGAACGAGTCGATGAATACCTTCAACACTCAGGGCATGAACAAAGCCGATGCTGTAGGACGACAGCTGTTGCTCAACATGCTGCGCTATGCTTCCCAGCATAAGCAATAAACTCATATCGGACAAACAGCCGATTTTGAAATCATGAATATCGGGCAGGAAGAAACACCAAGATGTTTTCTTCCTGCCCGATTGCTATACTCCAAAAGCGATAATCGCTAATGACCGATTGATGGAATCAATCTATAGGATATCTGAGAATAGTCTGATAGTAACTGCGCATCACTTGCTCGTCAATAGCTGCATCGGTGGTGACTTCAAGCAACAAAGGACGATCGGATGCAGACACTAACCACTGCAACCCATCAGTAAGCGAATCAGCATCAACAGCGGTGCGATAACCCACTCCACACTGTTGGCAGATGCCTGCGGCAGTTGTATGATGGGCTGCCGACACCAAGGCGTCGCGAGCAGGACTCTTTTCCAATCCAGGTAAAAGGCGGAAAATGCCTCCCCCACCGTTGTTGAGCAGCAGAATGCGGAGATTGGACGGTAGCTGATTGTTCCATAATGCATTCTGATCGTAGAAGAAACTGAGGTCGCCGATGACACAGAACAAAGGCCACGGACTGACTGCCATGGCTTGACCGACAGCAGTGGACAGTGACCCTTCAATGCCATTGACACCCCTGTTGCACCATAATGCACCCGTAGCAAAACTATTCGCCAGTCGGATGGCGGTAGAGTTGGCATAATGGCGATAGACCATGGGCAATGCCGACAATCGCATTTCAAGTTGACGAACAGCAAGCAGCTGCGAGAAAGGAGCATCAAAGGTACTCACAGCCTCATCAACCTTTGCCGCCAAAGTCTGCCAACGCTGCACAAACGGATGGGGATCTTGTTCGAGCAGGAAGTGTAAATGATCAACCACCATATCGGAATCACCTACAATGACCTTAGTGAGATTCATCAAGGGGTCGCTGACCTCACCTGTTTCGTTGATCAGCCACGACTCTTTGGAACGTCGCAGAAACTTCCTTACCCGTTTGCTCACTATGGGTAAGCCAACATAGACCACGAGGTCGGGCACATAGCTCTCGTCGTGTTCTACCATCATCACCATCTCATCCAACCGATGGTTGAAGGGTTGACCGCTGATAAGCATAGGACGTTTGGACAACATGAACATACGGCCGATGTGACTCAACACATGGTTGGGCATCTCAGCCTCGATGCGTTCCATGCAACGAACAGCAGGGAGCGAGGGACAAGAGAAATCGAAAAGCGGTTCGCTGATGGCTATATTGATATGTACAGGCGCGCGATGTTCCAACAATGCCTCGTTGACCAACCGTTCGCAGTACCATCGTGTCTCATCATCAGCAGGTTCTGGCAATGAGACAGCCTTTGCCACAAAGCGTCCAAGCGCATCAGGTTGCGGCAGGGTCTGCCCATCGAGTTGGTCAATCCACTGGGGAGGACGGTCAGCAGAAACCACGACCAATGGGCGGTGACGATAGTAAGCCTCTGCCACTGCAGGGGCGAGATTGAGCAATGCCGACCCACTGGTGACACACACCACTACGGGTTGGTTGGTAGCATCAGTAATGCCCAGTGCACAAAAGCCTGCCGAGCGCTCATCGGTAAGCGGATGACACTGGATATCAGGACAGGCCTCAAGGTTGTGGACTATAGGAGCATTGCGACTGCCGGGACACACCACAGCATGGCGCACGCCATGGGCAACCAATAAAGCGGTGAGGATATTGACGTTTTCTTTCGATGAATAATACATCACGAGAGATTTAGTGTTTATAAGCAATGATTACTGGAAAAGACGACGCATAGTGTCGAGTTTCGCTTCGGTCTCCTGCCATTCCAACTGTTCGTTACTTTCTGGCAAGATGCCACCACCGGCATAAAGGCGACAATGACTGTTGAAGAGTTGCATGCAGCGCAAGGTGACATAGAGATGGGTTGTATCGTGAAGTGACAACGGTCCCATGAAACCACTATAATAACGACGGTCGTGATGCTCGTTGGCAAGGATAAACTGGCGAGCCTCATCCTTGGGCAGACCACATACAGCCGGTGTGGGATGGAGTGCCTGAATGAGTTCTCCCACCCTGTCGGTATTCGACAAGGTGAAATGGAAATCGCTGCGCAGATGTGCCAAATGGGCAGCGCGCACCGTGCGAGGACCATGTTCGGTGAAATCGGAAGTATAGTGTTCCAACACCTCAGTGACATAAGTAGCCACATACCGTTGCTCTTGAATATTCTTATCGCTCCACCGCACCTTGTCGCTGTAGGGCATGGTGCCGGCAAGAGCCATAGTCTGCCAGAAGCGACCACTGCCCGACAACAGAATTTCGGGAGTGGCAGTAAGCCATGTACCTGCCTGCGGAGTGGAAACCAATGCCACCATCACCCGTGGATAACGGCGACAGGCTTCGGCAAAAAGACTGATTGCCGTAAGACCTGGCTTACGCTTGATGTCAACACTGCGGGAAAGGACGAGTTTGCTAAACTCGCCATTGACAAGATGTTCGTGGAAATTGGCGAAATCTACCTGATAGTCGGCATGAGAAAAAGGTTGCGGTTCAATCTGCGATTCTATATTTTCTACCGAATCTACAGGAATCAATGCCTTCACATGGTCTGCACAAGCAAAAGTATATACCCTGTCCGGGCGCAACAGCAATATAGGACAATCTGCAGAAGGAGCAAAGGGAGCCATGACAAATCCCTCGCAGCCACACAGTTCGGCACACGATGGCAACTCGCGTGGCAGTCCGCCAATCTGATCCACCAGCACACACTGCTGTTGATGGGGCAAGCGATATATGGCAAAAGCTGTTGTTTCATTCATGGGATGGTATGATATAATTGGTGACACGCACAGTGGATATCAAATCACCAGACGTATCACGGAGTTCTACATTCCACACATGAAGGGTCTTTCCACGATGTTGCAATCGTGCAGTGGCGGTCACCGTCTCCCCTTCTGTCACAGCTTTGACATGGCTGCCACTGACTTCAATGCCCACACAGGCACATCCGGGACAGAGTGCCGACGAACCGACACCAGCCACATTCTCTGCCAATGCCAACGAAGCGCCACCGCTAAGATAGCCAAAAGGCTGACGTGTGCGTTCATCAACAGCCATACGTGCCATACAGATATCGTCCTCGGGAGTGGAGATAAATTCCATGCCGAGGACGGTACTGAGATTGGGACTGCTTGAAATAATTTGTTTGATATGTTCTATATCCATTCCTACAGCTTACTTAAACAACGAGTATTCCTTCACCGTCCATGCCAAGGCACTGGCTCCAAGGATGTCTCGCTCCCCTTCATCGAAATCGGAGAAGAACAATTCTATCTTGTCACGGCTATTGTGGAACACATTCTCTTCAAAACAAGCACGAAGGTCAGGCATCATCCACTTACCGAACATGGCAAGTTCGCCAGTGAGGATAACAGCTTCAGGATCGACTATGGAAGCATAGTTGGCAAGTTTCATACCCAAGATGCGACTCGTATAGCGCACGGTTTCCAATGCCACCTTGTCTTCCATTTCGCAGGCTTGCTTCAAGATCTTCATAGTCATTTCAGGCATACGGCGCAACATACTGTCCATTTCTGGATGCTGATCAAGGATCTCACGAGCAGTCTGTATCATGCCACGTGCCGAGACATAAGCCTCCAGACATCCCTCTTGACCACAATTGCACTTGCGACCACCCACTTTACAACAGGTATGGCCAAATTCGCCGGCATAGCCTTCTACACCTAAATGGGCACGACCATTACAGAAGAAACAACTGCCCAGTCCGCCATTGCCCAACAAGACAACGATGAAGTTGCGCATACCATGAGCTACACCATAAGCTGCCTCGCCTACTGCAGTGGCATGGGCATCATTACCCAAACCTACTGCCAAGCCCAAGCGGTCGCACAACATTGATGCCAAGGGGATGCGTCCTTTCCAAGGCATATTCGGAGAATTTTCCACACATCCCGTCACATAGTTGCCACTGGGCACACTGATTCCTACCGAACGGATGCTCTCCATGCCACCATTGGCTGCGATGAGTGATGTAATTTTCTCACAGAGCATTCCAGCGAAATCGTTGATATCGTGGTAGGTCGATATATAGAAAGAGTCGCGAGCAATAATGTCGCCACGCACACCGACAATGGCTAAGGTAGCCATATCGTATCCGACGACAACTCCCACTACTTTATTTTTTATTGTAACACCCATAATGCAATGTTTCTACTTTTTTATTGTTTTCTGTCATTCATAAAATGGGAAGCATGAGGGAGGAACTTACTACAAGAATAGTGAGTACTCTTTCACATCCCATGCCATTACACTGGCACCAAGAAGGTTGAGCTCCTGTTCGTCAATCTGAGAGAGCAAGAGTTTTACTTTGCCCTTCATATTATGGAACACATGTGCTTCAAACACCTCATTGACCATTTCAAGCAACATCTGGTCGCCCTTTGTCACATCACCCGTCAGGATAATGGCTTCGGGATTGACAAGAGAAGCATAGTTGGCTAATGCCAATCCCAGATACTCGGCTGTGCGATGCAATACTTCTTTTGCCAGTTCATCGCCAGCCACAGCCTCTTCAGCAATGGCGCGAACGGTCAGTTTATCTACACTGCGTAGCGTAGAGGGCAATTCGCTCTCTGCAAGAACTTCCCGCGCTGTTTGTATGAAGCCTTTCTGCGCTGTATAGGTTTCCAAACATCCACGTTTACCGCAACCACAAAGACGTCCACCAGGCTCGACACAAATATGTCCGACCTCACCGGAAAATCCATGATTGCCATTATAGACTTCTCCATTGCTGAAGAAGCGGCTTCCCGTACCACTGCCGATGGTGACGAGTATAAAGTTCTTCATGCCGTGGGCAGGACCAAAGGCATGCTCACCTAAGGCGAAAGAATAGGCATCGTTGCCAAGAACAACCGCAATACCCAAGCTATCGCGCAACATAGCAGCCAAAGGTACCACGCCTTTCCAAGGTAGGTTGGGCGCATTTTCAATACATCCAGTCACTTGATTGGCACTGGGTGCACTAATACCAATAGATCGTACGCTTTCGTATCCGCCATTGGCTTCAACAATCTCAAGGATGCTCTCTGACAACTTTAAGATATAGTCATTGATTTTCGGGTAATCTTCCGAAGAGAAACTATCCCTGGCTATGATATGGCCACGAATGTCTATCACTGCGTAGGTCGTCTGATCTACATTGATATCGACACCAACTACCCGTGTTTTGATTCTTTCGTGCAACATTTGCTTGGTTGTAATAGTAATACATTGCAAAAATAATATATTTTCTGATAACAGCCAAATAGTATTGCAGTTTTTTATCTATTTTTCGTCAATCACCCCTTTCTGTGACATTAACACACCTTGATAATTATAAAAAAGGGATAAAAAAAGTGAGATAATCAGATAAAATTACTACCTTTGCACGCATATAACAGAAGAAAAGTCAGATATGAACGTTTTAGAACTTAGTGAACAAGAGATTGGCAGACGCGAAAGTCTGCAGGAACTGCGCCAGATGGGTATCAACCCCTATCCCGCAGCAGAATATCCCACCAATGCCTATTCTACCGATATCCGCGACAATTTCAACGACGATGCTGAGCCCCGTCAGGTGTGCATCGCAGGTCGTATGATGAGCCGCCGCGTCATGGGTAAAGCCAGTTTTGCAGAATTGCAGGACAGTAAAGGCCGCATACAGGTATATATCTCGCGCGACGACCTCTGCCCCGACGAGAACAAAGACTTATATAATAAGGTATTTAAGCGACTGCTTGACATTGGTGACTTCATCGGTATCAAGGGTTACGTATTCCGCACACAGACAGGTGAGATTTCGGTACATGCACAGGAACTGACCCTGCTGTCGAAGAGTCTGAAACCACTGCCTATCGTGAAATACAAGGACGGTGTGGCTTACGACAAGTTTGAAGATCCCGAACTGCGTTACCGTCAGCGCTATGTTGACCTGATTGTGAACGATGGTGTGAAGGATACATTCCTGCAGCGTGCCACCGTTATCCGCACCTTGCGCCGTGTACTCGATGAAGCAGGATATACTGAAGTAGAGACTCCTACACTGCAGTCTATTGCCGGTGGTGCATCAGCCCGTCCGTTCATCACCCACTTCAATGCGCTCGATCAAGACATGTATATGCGTATTGCCACCGAGCTTTACCTCAAACGCCTCATCGTTGGCGGCTTTGAAGGAGTATATGAAATTGGCAAGAACTTCCGCAATGAAGGTATGGACCGCAACCACAATCCAGAGTTCACCTGCATGGAACTTTATGTGCAGTATAAGGACTACAACTGGATGATGACATTCACCGAGAAACTGCTTGAAACCATCTGTATTGCTGTCAACGGCAAGCCCGAACGCGAAATCGATGGCCAAATCATTTCGTTTAAGGCGCCCTACCGCCGTCTGCCGATCCTTGACGCTATCAAGGAAAAGACCGGTTTCGACTGCAACGGCAAGAGCGAAGAGGAAATCCGCGCCTTCTGCAAAGAGAAAGGTATGGATGTTGACGAGACCATGGGTAAGGGTAAGTTGATTGATGAACTCTTCGGTGAGTTCTGCGAAGGCACTTTCCTCCAGCCTACCTTTATCACCGACTATCCTGTTGAGATGTCGCCACTGACCAAGATGCACCGTTCAAAACCAGGACTGACCGAGCGTTTCGAACTGATGGTAAACGGTAAGGAGTTGGCTAACGCCTATTCTGAGCTTAACGACCCCATCGACCAGGAAGAGCGCTTCGTAGATCAGATGCGTCTGGCTGATAAGGGTGATGACGAAGCAATGATCATCGACCAAGACTTCTTACGCGCTTTGCAATACGGTATGCCTCCTACAAGTGGTATTGGCATCGGTATCGACCGTCTGGTGATGCTGATGACAGGCAAGACCTATATTCAGGAGGTATTGTTCTTCCCACAGATGAAGCCAGAGAAGAAGATTCCACAGAGCAGCGTTGCCGAATGGGCAGAAGTGGGTGTCGGCGAAGAGTGGGTACCCGTGCTGCGTAAGGCAGGTTTCAACCTTGTGCAAAACATCAAGGAAGAGAAAGCCCAAGGATTGCAACAGAAGATTGGTGACATTGTCAAGAAATACAAGCTTGAAATGACCAAACCTGCTGTTGATGTCATCCAGCAGTGGATTGACAAAAGTAACGCATAATACTTCGTGTCCAATGTTCTGTTGTAAGCATACTGGTGAAAGCCAACAGCCACAACGGGACATTGGACATTGAGCATAAGAACTACAAACAGTAAACACTAAAAAGAAATGTTCGACTGCGGTAAAATAGCAATCATCGGCGGTGGTAGTTGGGCAACAGCCATTGCCAAGATTGTGGTAGGACACACCCACCACATCGGATGGTATATGCGCCGTGACGACCGTATCGAGGATTTCATACGGTTGGGACACAATCCTGCCTACTTGATGAGTGTGCGCTTCAATACCGACGAAATATACTTTTCATCGGATATCAACAAGATTGTGCAACAGTATGACACCCTTGTCTTTGTCACACCGTCGCCCTATCTGAAGAGTCACCTCAAAAAACTCAAGACACGCATTCGCGATAAATTTGTCATCACAGCCATCAAGGGTATTGTGCCCGATGAGAACCTCGTATGCTCGGAATATTTCCATCAGGTATATGATGTGCCTTACGACAATCTGGCATGTATCGGAGGTCCGTCGCATGCCGAAGAAGTGGCACTCGACCGCCTGTCGTATCTCACCATCGGATGCGCTGACCGCGAAAAGGCACACGCCTTTGCCGACGTCATGGCAAGCCAGGTGATCAAGACCAAGACCTCTACCGATGTCATCGGCATTGAATACTCTTCGGTACTGAAGAACGTATATGCCATCGCTGCCGGTATCTGCAACGGTCTGAAGTTTGGAGATAATTTCCAAGCTGTACTCATGTCGAATGCAGTACAGGAGATGCAGCGATTCCTGCAGGTGGTACATCCCATTGAGCGCAATGTGGTAGATTCGGTATATCTCGGCGATTTGCTCGTTACGGGCTATTCCAATTTTTCACGCAACCGCACCTTCGGTACGATGATAGGAAAGGGTTACTCCGTCAAGTCGGCACAGATTGAAATGGAGATGATAGCAGAGGGTTACTTCGGTACCAAATGTATGAAGGAGATAAACCGCCACTGCCATGTCAACATGCCCATCCTCGACGCGGTCTATAACATACTCTACGAGCGCATCTCACCACAGATTGAGATCAAACTGCTGACCGACTCATTCAGATGATAGGAGGCAGACCCTATTAGAAAAAAAGTAAAGATAATATATAACCAAATTATATTTGCAACAATTATGAGCAATATCAAACTTGACATCACAAAAGCAGCCTCGTTTCTTGAGGCTGGCGCAGTGAAAGCCTTCGAACCGAAGGTAAAGGCAGCGCAGGAAGCGCTGGAGAACGGCACCTGTCCGGGTAACGACTTCTTGGGTTGGCTCCATTTGCCCAGCAGCATCACCGAGTCTTTCCTCGACGAATTGCAGGCAACAGCCAATACGCTTCGCGAAAAGTGTGAAGTGGTAGTGGTTGCCGGTATCGGCGGAAGCTATCTGGGTGCACGTGCAGTGATTGAAGCTCTGGGCAACTCGTTCAGCTGGCTCATCCAAGACAAGAAAAATCCAACCATCCTCTTTGCAGGAAACAATATCGGTGAAGACTATCTGGCAGAGATGACCGACTATCTGAAAGGAAAGATATTTGGCGTCATCAACATTTCTAAGTCTGGTACTACCACCGAGACTGCCCTCACCTTCCGTCTGCTGAAGAAGCAGTGTGAGGCTCAGATGGGTAAAGACGAGGCAAAACACGTTATCGTAGCTGTGACCGACGCTAAGCGTGGCGCCGCTCGCACTTGCGCTGACAAAGAGGGTTACAAGAGCTTTATCATCCCCGACAACGTAGGTGGTCGCTTCTCTGTACTCACTCCAGTAGGTCTGCTGCCTATCGCTTGCGCTGGTTTCGATATCAAGCAACTCGTGAAGGGTGCTGCCGATATGGAGAAAGCCTGCGGTAAGAATGTTCCTTTCGAAGAGAATCCCGCTGCTCAGTATGCTGCCGTGCGCAACGGTCTGTATGGTGCCGGTAAGAAGATTGAGATTATGGTCAACTACCAGCCCAAGCTCCACTTCTTCTCTGAATGGTGGAAACAGCTCTACGGAGAGTCTGAGGGTAAGGATAAAAAGGGTATCTTCCCTGCCAGCTGCGACTTCACTACCGACCTGCACTCTATGGGTCAGTGGATTCAGGATGGTGAGCGTACCATCTTCGAAACCGTTATCAGCATAGAAGAACCTAACCGCACCATGCTGTTCCCCAGCGACGAAGAAAACCTCGATGGTCTGAACTTCCTCGCCGGAAAACGTGTTGACGAGGTTAACAAGATGGCAGAGCTCGGCACACGTCTCGCACACGTTGACGGTGGTGTGCCCAATATCCACATCTCTGTACCTAAGCTCAATGAATACTACATCGGACAGCTCATCTACTTCTTTGAAATTGCTTGCGGTATCAGCGGCAACGTTCTTGGTGTGAATCCCTTCAACCAACCAGGTGTTGAGGCATACAAGAAAAACATGTTTGCCCTGCTCGAAAAGCCCGGTTATGAAGCAGACTCAAAAGCTATCAAGGAGCGTCTTGCACAGGAACAGTAATAAGAATCTATGCACGAAATAGAATCGTATAAACAAAAGCACGGCTTCAGACAATTCTGTCCGAAAGCCGTGCTTTTCGATATGGATGGTGTCATCTACAACTCCATGCCTAACCATGCCTACTCTTGGCATAAGGCTATGGCATCGTTTGATATCGACATGACACCAGAAGAGGCTTACCTCTATGAGGGCATGCGCGGTGTGGAAACCATCAAACTCAAAGCGCGCCAACAATGGCAACGTGAACTCTCTGATGAGGAAGCGCAACGGATGTATAATGTCAAGTCTGGCATCTTTGCCGAACTGCCCAAGACTGGCATGATTCCCAATATCCGCGAATTGATGGAGCAAATCAAGGCAGACGGACTGAAGATATGTGTGGTGACAGGTAGTGGTCAACGCACCTTACTAGCCAAACTCGACAGCGATCTGCATGGTTTAGTTTGTAGTGATCTGGTAGTGACAAGTTTTGATGTCACACGAGGGAAACCTGATCCGCAGCCTTATCTCATAGGAATGAAGAAAGCAGGCATTCAACCTTGGGAAGCCATTGTGGTGGAGAATGCGCCACTCGGTGTGCGTGCTGCCGTTGCAGCACAGTGTTTCACCATTGCTGTAAATACCGGTCCACTACCCGACGCAACACTTGCCAACGAGGGTGCCGACCTTGTTTTGCCGGACATGAAGGCACTAATCACACTATGGAACAACTTGAAAGTAGGGGGATAACCAAACAGTCCCTCTATTTTTTTGCGTTGGTGCTCCGGATAAGGTCTCACACAGAAATCAATCATCGGATCTTAGACGGATTTAGACGGATTTTTACGTTTCCTCCATGTGCCCTCCAAAAATGTCACACGGAAATCACAGAAATGTTCGATTCTGCCCATCTGGCTTAACCGAAAACGGTGGATTGCATCCTTCGTTTTCTCGCCATGGCAAAATTAAAGCGAGCTTTCATTCTGCTCATCTGGCTTAACGAAAACGTTCCTTTGATTTTGAGAATCCAAGATAGGCGGCACCTCGGAAATAAAAGAAAAAAGGACTTTTTTCTTTGTATTTCGCTCGGTTTGCACTACCTTTGACTTTCAGTCTTAGGTACTCACATTCAAAAATACTCAAATATATTTGGCATTTTCTTCACTTAATCGTACCTTTGTAAATCGAAACGTAAAGATTGAAAATATGAAACGAATGACATTACAACTCGCTGTGATGGGCATGGCTGTGCTCATGACCGCTTGTGGCAATAAGAGACAAAGTGACGATATTATTACCGAAAAAGTGGAACGCCCCAAAATAGAGGCACCTATCCGACAGGCTGACTACAATAAGAGTCACCAGATACAGTGGATAGGCAATAGCTATAAGGTGGAGATACACCGCCAACCATGTGACTCACTGCCTATGGTGACAGACGAATTAGGACAGAAATTCGTGGATAACGAAGTGGTAGTTACTGTAACAAGAGCTGACGGAGAGGTGTTCTTTACACGCTCATTTACCAAAGCCAACTTCGATGCTTGTCTTGACAACGACTACCGCCATACTGGTATTCTTGACGGACTGGTATATGACAAGGTGAACGGCAGCGACTTGGAGTTTGCCGGTAGTATCAGTCACCCACAGACCGATGAATATATTCCAGTACGCGTTATTCTCTCTTCAACAGGAAACGTTACCATTAAACGTGATGTAGAAACAGACGTTAACGAAGATGTAGAAGAATAGAGTCACCATCATCAATACAAGGTCAAATACTCATAGGTATTACCGAGAGTGTCGAGATAGCGCTCAAAGTCATCACGACGAAGAACTACCGTTCCCCTACAATCATTCGGATGGAACGACAGCGTCTCAGCCTCTTTCAGATGACAATCAAGAAAAAGATGCACATGATGCTCCGTATCGTTGATGAGTCCGAAAGGCGACACACTTCCCGGTTCAAGTCCCAAATAGCGCATCATGCGCTCGGGCGATGCAAACGATAGTTTACCACAAGAAGGTAATCCCTGGGATACGAGCGTTGCTTTGAGACGGTGTTCCAAATCGTGGATATCGAGGTCATGGTCACAATGGAAGCATACCAGATAATGCCGATTTCCCTTGTGGTTGCGGAAAAACAAGTTTTTGCAATGGATACTGCCATCGTCTTTCCACCATCGTTTAGCCTCCTCAATGGTTTTGCCTTCGGGATGGTGATAGCACGTGTAGGGAATGTCGTGCTGTTGCAGATAGTCAAAGACTATTTCTTCTCGTGTCATCGTTAGTATGATTTTACCAAATATCAGTAGAGCTTATTGGTTGCAAAGGTACGATTAAGCGAGCGAAGTACAAAAGAAAAATCACTTTTTCTTTTTTACTTCCGAGCGTGAGTACCTTAGCGTCTTTGGATGCAAAGATACTGAAAAATTATGAAAAACAATAATCCCCGGCACAGATTGTATGCCAGGGATTTATGTTTATAGTCAAACGACCAAGTATTATTTGGTCAGTTCGATACCTGCTTCAAACTTTGAAGTTTTGTCCATGATACCAGACAGCTGCTTCACAACACCCTTAACCATAGTGAAAGTTTGTAAATCATCTGGTTCCATGGCGTTTGTAGGCATCTTGTCGATGAAAGCAACCAAAGCAGCAATCATAGGCTGTACGTATGCCTTGTCAACAAAGAAGAAAGGCTTTTCGCCATTCCAACGAACATTGACGGGAATAGTACCATACGATTTAAGGATAGTCTTGATCTGTGCCTTTTCTGCTGGATCATCAATATCTTCAGTAGCCTTTTCTGCGTCGATAGAAACGCTGATGAGATTGTCGCTAATAACCTTATAGGTAGCATAGCCCTTAACAGTCTCCCACTCTGGAGCGATATCGTCATCATCATAGTCAGAAACCACAGCATTGATCTTGCCATCAGGAGTAAAAGTAACGCTCTTCAGCACTTTAGGCAGAAACTTGTTACCCAGGCTATTTGCCAAAGGAACAACGGTTTCCTTGATAGGAATTTCAGTGGGTGTACCAGTTCCAAGAAGGTCGAGACTAATACTTGTTCCTTCTTCTACTTCCCAGTTGAGCTGTACAGAACCGGTATAACCATCGTAATCATTTCCTTGTGACCAAACATTCCATGTTCCTACGATAGGCGACTGGATTGGATCGTCTTTGGGTGCATCGTCATCGTCACCACATGCAGTAAAGCCAAGTGTACATACCATGGCCATCAGATAGAAAATCTTGTTCAATTTCATTTTTTTTCCTTTCTTTTTTAGTTAATAATAATTGATACCTATTTTTTTATTTCAGTTGATAAATCACACCAATCGTACCATAAATGGGAAACATGGTCTGCTCGATGGTATCGAAATCTTTCTTGAAGATACCCGTCAATCCCCATGATAAATCAGCCTTGACACCCCAACGCTTAGTGATATACCAGTCGGCACCGAGGTCGATACCAAACTGCCAAGAGCGCATATCGCTGGAGAAATCGTAGTTGCCACGCTCACCATCATTATGTCCCAGTATCACTTTCTGTCCGGTAGGATCACCCTTTTCATGTCCTTCCTCCTGACGTCGGAGGTATCCATCGTATGCCCATCCTTCAAATTTCTTGGCTGTGGCATAACTCACATATGGACCAAGTTTCAGACGCACCTGTGGGGTCAAATCATAAGTGGCTTGCAAGGGAACGGTGATGAGACTCATGTCAACCTTAGTCACCACACTTCCTGTGAATACACCTTCCAACTGTTCGCCACCACGCACAATCTTCATGTGGTAGCCCTTCACTCCAGCATCGGTTCTCATACCTTTGTTTTCAAAATGCAAACCGCCCAAGAATCCCCATTTGCCAGAGATAACATGGTGGGCATCTACTCCAAGGGTGAAGTTAGGTTGCAGCGTATAACTATGTAGCGTACGGATAGAGGCAGGCATACCAATAGGTGCTGTTCCACCGATATTATACCCCACGTGTACATAGTATTTATAGTTGTGCAGATATTTGTTCCATGCACTCCAATGTTCTTGATTATCGTCTCCTGCCCATGCCCACAACGTGCACATCATCAGCAGGGAGCATATTATGATTTTCTTCATTGTCATAACCGAATATCTATATCGCTTGGCATTTCATCCTTATTCACATGTAATCTTAAACTTATCCACCCAAAGCGTACTACCCACGGCACCCATAAACTCAGCACCGTTGGTACTTGACGAACAAACGATAGCGAGACTGTAACCGCCAGCCTTCAGCTTCTGCATATCTACAGCTTTACGGTAGATGAAATTGAGAGTGAATGGAGTCCATTCAGGAGTATTGTCGATATTATCAAGTCGGGCAAGTGCCACAACCTGTTCACTTGTCTGTACGTTGTTGCCATAGAGCACCACCGCTTCGCCCTTTGCATTATGGTTATCATAGAACACGGCATAGATAGTGCCGTAGTCTTTTTGCTCCAGTACATGCATATACTGGTCGGTAAATTTCTCCCCAGCCTTATACTTATAGTATCCTGTGAATGTCTTGGGTTGGGTATCGAAACTGAATGGGCGTCCAAACTTAGTGGCAGACATAGCATCCTGCAATGCATTAGACGGATCAAACTGCCCAATAAAGAGGTTGCCAGCCGCAATAGGCTTCTGCACCATGTCTGCAAGTCCACTTGTTCGGCAAGTGGATAGCTTTACCCCTTTTCCTTCATATCCTTCGTCAATAGGTGCTGTGGGATAATTCTCTGCTGCAGTAGAGCTATTGCTAATCTTGTAACCCGGATTTCCTGTTGCCCAGATAGCCTCTTTGGTCGTATTACCATTAGCATCTTTCCATGGTTCTTGCCAATGGTAGTACCCTTTGTCCTCATAACAGTTTTCAAAATTAAACTCGTGTTCACTACCGAAATAGAGCATTTTTCTGATGCTGACAAAATAGATACGTGACCATTGTCCATCTTCCGAAGTGACCGTATATTTCACCGAACCTTTAGAAAAATCGTGTACACTGCCGTTGGCAGGTGATATAGTAGCCCCAGGAGTGAGTCTGAAAAGTGGAGCAATCTGTGTAAGATCAGCCATAGCACTCATGGTAAACTCTATCTTATTCTGGTCTGATTGCACATATTGAAGTGTGTCGGAATCGAAAAGGAACCAACTATTCAATTTGTCGCCTGCGTGTATGTAAGCCTGCTCAATATCACATTCTGCATTGAGCGGCTCATCCTTAAAGCAAGAGACAAAGCCCAAACAAGTGGTAATTCCCACTGCCATGAGGGCTGTCGTATGTATCAATCTCTTCATATCCTGAACTTTCATCATATTTTAGGGAGCAAAGATAAGAAGAAAACCTCACACTACCAAATATTTTTCAACTTATCTATAAAATTATGTTATCTATCGAAATAGATAGAACTGCAGATTTTAACAGCAATTAACCATATATCAAACAGTACTCAAGAATGGATATCGATGAGCATAAACACGGATAAAAAGCGAAAGATGGCTACTCCAACTATCGGAGCAGCCATCATTGTCCTGATTTTCTTTCTACCACATAGGTCAAATGTTTCGTCATTTCATGTCTCGTCTGTATTTTCAATGAGCCAAATCACGTTTGTTATCAATATGACGCATCAAACGATAAAAAGTTTAACCAAAATTCAAAAAAAACGAAGAATCGACTACATTTTGAGCATTTTTAACTAACTTTGCACGCAAAAGCAGCAACAACATGAACACCATCAACGAATTTTTCTCCGTAACGAGCTCCCTGTTGTGGGGCTGGCCCATGATTATCCTGCTCTTGGGAACCCATCTTTTTCTTACTATCCGATTGCATTTTCCACAGAGACATATACTCAAAGCCATTCGGCTATCTGTACAACGTGATCCCGATGCAACCGGTGACGTTTCGCAATTCTCATCATTGGCAACCGCTCTAGCTGCTACTATCGGCACCGGAAACATCATCGGTGTAGCCACCGCCATTGCCTTAGGCGGTCCTGGTGCAGTATTGTGGTGTTGGCTGACTGGTGTATTTGGCATTGCCACCAAATATGCAGAGGGCCTACTGGCTATCAAATATCGCGAGAAGAAACCTGATGGCAAAGTGATTGGAGGACCTATGTTTGCGCTGGAGAAAGGATTGGGATGGCGTTGGGCAGCAATTCTCTTTGCCATTTTCACTGCCCTCGCCTCGTTTGGCATCGGCAATACGGTGCAAGCCAATGCCATTGCCACACTCGCTTACGAAACCTATGACATCTCACCCTATATCACAGGAACAGTCATCTGCCTACTCACAGGTGCTGTTATTTTAGGTGGTGTGAAGAGTATTGCACGTGTCTGCGCAACCCTGGTACCCCTCATGGCACTCTTTTACATTTTAGGTTGCATCTATATAATAGGAGTAAACATCGATTATGCATGGCCTGCCATCAAGCTCATCGTCACCTCGGCTTTCAGTCCGCAGGCAGCAGGAGGAGGTTTTGTAGGTACTACAGTGATGATGGCAGCACGTTATGGCATAGCACGCGGTCTTTTCAGCAACGAATCAGGACTCGGTTCTGCTCCCATCGTAGCTGCTGCCGCACAGACACGCAACCCAGTACGCCAAGCCTTGGTGTCCAGCACTGGTACGTTTTGGGACACGGTAGTCATCTGTGCCATGACGGGAATTGTTATTGTAAGCAGTGTATTGGCATACCCCGACATTACTTTCGACAATGGTGCGGTACTGACCAAGATGGCATTTTCTAAAATTCCCATCATTGGTACACCATTACTGACTTTCGGTCTGTTGACCTTTGCATTTTCCACTATCTTAGGTTGGTGCTATTATGGTGAACGCGCAGTAGAATATCTGAAAGGTCGTCGATGGATGCTTGTCTATCGGATGATTTTTATCGTTGCTGTATTTATAGGCAGCGTGATGCAGTTGGGTGTGGTATGGAACATGGCCGATTGTATGAATGCACTCATGGCAATTCCCAACCTGCTATCGCTCTTGGCGCTGAACGGCATCATCGTACACGAAACACGCAAATATCTGTGGCGCGACCATTTGGACAGAAGCGATCTGTAAGTCCGACAGGATGTGGCACACCATCCCTTCGTGACGGAAAGAAAAACTATAATTTTGTTTCTGTATTACAGCCTACTTGATGGGCAATACCAGCACCACACGAGTTCCCTGACGTGCATAGAGTTCGTCGATAAAAAGCACACCTCCAATTTTTTGTGCCAACCGCTGGCAAATGCTCAAATCAAGTTCAGCCTCATCGCGCATATCGTCGGGCTGTTCAAACCAACTAAACAGGCGACTCAGACGATCTTTGGGAATTCCTGCACCAGTATCACTGACATCGAGTGTCAGCATGCCCTCATTCTCTGTAGTGTTACACCCCACGACCACTTCCCCTTTTTCGGTAAAGCGACAGGCATTCTGAATCAACTTATTGAGGATAATCTCTATGACATGGCGATCACTTTCTATAAAGAACTCATCGCTCATGGTACGATGAAAATTCAACTTGACAGCCTGTCGATGATAAATGTTGGAGATATTGATTTCCAGACAACGTCGACAAAGTTCGTTAGGACTGAACTGTTCCCGTCTCACGTGTGCCACCTCATCTGAAGGATTAGTGAAGATCATAAGTTCATTCAACAATGTATCGATGAAATAAGCATAGCCATTCAACTGTTCTGCCATATTGTGTTTTTCATTCTTGGAAAGGTATAAATCATCCTTTGAAAGCATCTTAGCCATGCGAGAAACTTGCCGAAGGGGAAGTTCTGACTCTTGAATAACATTCTTCAGAAAGATGCGATGCATCATTATATCACGTTCCAACACACGCATTCTTTTCCGCATCTGCCAAGCCCAACAGAAAGCCACCAGACAGCCCATAGCCAAGATAAGTATCAATACCATTTCCATCATGTCAACCATTTTTCGGACACAAATATATTAAAAATTTCCGTCATCTACAAATAATGCGGTTACTTTTTTTCTGGTACAGCGATACAAGGGATAATTTTCTTGACATACAACATGTTGCCGTCCACACAGAATACCACCTCATAGCCATCGAAAGGCATCACATACTGCCGGTCGGGATCATCATGATAATGAGGACGAGGATCAAGCGCAAGTGCATCGGTCAGTGTCTGCACGATCTGTGGTGATAGGGTCTTCGTCAGTTCGTCAGGTATAACCACCTCCAACCGCTGCCACTGTTTGCGATCGGTAAAACCGCCCCGTGCACCAGGATGACTATCCACATAAGCCAAATAAGGTTTGATATCGTAGATAGGTGTGCCATCCATGAGGTCAGCCCCTGCCACTTCCACTACTCCATCTTCGGGACGCACCGCCACAATACGCACCGATGAGAGTCCGAGATTATTGGGTCGGAATGGCGAACGCGTTGCCCAAACCCCGACGCGCTCGTTTCCTCCCAACAATGGTGGTCGCACGGTAGGATGCTTACGTGCATCGACATTTTCAGAGAATCCCCATATCAGCCAGATGAAATCATACTCTTCCAATCCCCGCAGTGCCTCTGGTGTGGCATAATCGCGAGTGAGTTCTATGCGTCCATGCAACGTTTCTACGATACCACTCTGTCGTGGCAATCCGAATTTCGAGGTGAATGGTGATCGAAAATAAGCAATTGGTTGTATGTCCATAAGTATTCTATTTCGCGTTTAACGATGTTCAGATCATACTATTCTTCAACACTCCTTTCGATTTATCGTCGAGTAGAATCAGTTACTTTTGCAGCCTCATCGCCAACTTTCAGGATGCAGGTCTTGGCAGAAACTGCGAAGGAAAGCGGTGCACCAGTTGCTGTAGTCCGATGGAGTATTCTGCCTAATAGGTCATATACGCACACCTTGGTACCCTTCTCCACCTGGTCAACCTGTAGTGTTCCTGCAGCAAACGACCAGTGCCATGTTTTGGTATCAGGTTGCGTGATGGCAGTAGGTTCACCTATTACAGCGGAAATCTCCACCTTGTCGCAATCGGGTAGCGCCATAGTAAGGGTAGCTCCCGACTGCTGTATAGTAGTAGTGGCAATACCTTGATGCTGTACGATATTCCATGCTTTCACCTCCCGTCCGTCGGAGAGCACCCCATTGATCTGCATGGATCTATTCTTGAAGAATTTTCCGTCAAAGCATGCTTCTGTCAAGCGCACGCCATTGAATGTGATCGTCATGGCGTTTCTGTCGCTTTCAGCCATCGTGGCATTGATGGTGAGTGGAACAGGATTTCCCACTTTATAGAAGTCGGAAATCTGCTGATAGAAACTCGGAATACGTTCGTTAAGCCATTTATGTGCTGTATTCAATTCGTTGGTATAATTTGGCCACCACTCGTTGACAAGCTTGCGATGGTGAGGATATTCCGTTTTGATCTGATTATACATATCATCCCATAGCAACCGTATATTCTTTTCCGACAAGAAGTCACCCAGATAGATGGCAGCACGGTCTATGAATTCCCGTTGAAAATCGGCATCTTCCATTAATCGGCGAAACAATCTTGTAGCCTCAGATGTATTTGCCCATGCGTGGTCTTTGTCATAATTGGGGTTGTAGAACCATTCAAAGGTTTTATAGGTAGCTGCCGAACCATAAAGCCCAAGTCCGAAGTCCGTATCTTTAGCCACCCATCGCCATCTGCCAGTTTCTGTGCGTGGTCTCCACCATACGATGTTATTGCCGGGAAAGTCCTGATTATTGTAGAAAAGATTCATGATCATCAGGTTGATATACTCCTTGCAATCCATCCATGTTTCATATTCTGCCAGGGTATGTCCATGTTCTTGATAGAACGCCTTGAAGCGGTTGAAATGTTCCCAATCGCCTACTTTCAGTTCCCATCCGTTTTCTATCATATCAATATCCTCCAATCCCTCATAGTTGGTATAGATATTATCTTCGTTGCTTCGTTCACGGATGTTGAGCATACCGTTGTACTTTCCGTTGATATAGACAATGGCAGGACGCCATGCCTGCCAATCAAGATCGACATAGGCAGCCATAGACCGTTGGATGACAGCATCGCGCATGTAGAGATAGTCGAAGTCGTTGCCGGCATTGCGCAGTGCGAGTGACTTATAATCGGTGATACCCGGTCGCTGGTCAGGGAAAAATTCATATTGAAGGCGCTTCGTACCAAATCGCTTGTTGGCATAAATAGCCATCGACTTCATCATATTATCACGTGAAGCACCTCCCATGACACGTGTTTCGCAGAGTTGGTTGAGCTGACTTTTACTACCTGCGGCAGTAAAAAGTTCCAAGTTGATGGGGCGTCGCCAGTTGTATTTATAGTTTTCCTGACTGCTGTTATAGTTGCCTTTCACCAGTATTCCTTGTTTGTTATCATAGAAATACACATTCTTAGTAACGATGGAAATAACGGGAAGCGTCATCTGTCGTCCGTGGAAGATATACGACTGGGTGACTGACCGAGGTGACAGATACCCCGTACAGAATGGTTTTGCGCGCACCACCTGTGAGGCGCTGATGGTGATTGGAGCGGTATATTGCAAACTTGATGCTATTGGTTCGCTACCATCTGTAGTATATCGGATGACAGTTTCTGCAGGCGCTCCGTCAGGAAGTGACAGGGTGAGTTTGAGAGTCTGCGCATTTTCCAAGACCCGTCCAGGTTCGCTGAATACCACATCGCCCAAGAGATCCTTGCAGGTAGATCCGCAGTTGGTGCCGCCTGGTGTTGGTATAGCCATATATCCCCATGTGTCGCTACCGTCTGTTTTGCGTCCATAGGCAATATTAGGCGCAGGCTGTTTTTTCATTTTGGTCAGTTTATCGACCACTTTATTGTTTTTGAACAGATAGATTTCGCCGTTCTTTCCCGACTCAAGGCGGAAATCAGTATGCATACCCGATGCCGCCTTGTCGCAATAGATGAGTACGCGATATCCTTTGTTGATAAGTGATGCCGGCAAAGCCCATGCCTTTTGAGCATCAGTGGTAAGTCCGATACTGTAGTTAGAAAGCTGTTCGCTACTTTCGCCATTGTTGTATAATTCCACCCACGAATCAGGAAATTCGTTCATGTCGTCCATGATACAGTCGATATTAGACTGCATGACTTCATTGATGACCAGTTGTGCGTGCATCGGTGCCGCCATGGTCATGGCTGCAAGTGCCACCCATATTGTTTTCATAGCATGTACCTATAATTGATAATAAAGCGTTATCGTATATACCAAAGAGGAATTGTAGTTATAAAAAATACCGGGTAATGAAACATTGTTGATGTTCATCCCCCGGCTCATGAATAGTTATTTCTCGATATGTTGCAGTTCCTTATCGCCAGGGCGGAACAGGAGTCCTGTACATTTGGTAGCATCGGCCTTATAGGCTTTCAGCTCGACCTTGTCCCATTTGATATCGCCTGTGTTTTGTGCGACAGGTACATGGGGAATGAGTGATCCATCCTTGACGAGGATGACGCAGGGAATCTCAGCAGTTGGGATAGTCTGATAGCCCCCCTCATAGACTTTTCCTGTCTGATAATCAATCCACTTTCCACGGGGCAGATATACGGTGCGGCTTTTTCCAGTTTCGAGCATTGGAGCAACAAGAATCTGCGAACCAAACATATACTCGTCTTCCACAAACCATGCACCTGGATCATCGGGGAATTCCACGAGCAGTGCACGTACCATAGGCAGTCCGCGCTCAGAGCAATCCTTTGCCTGTGCATAGACATAAGGCATGAGTTTGTATTTCATTTCTGCCGACTGGCGGAATGCTTTGGTAAAGCTTTCGCTGATGAGCCAAGGTTCGGTAGGAGGTGCTCCATGGGCACGTGTATGGCTTGAAAGGAATCCGAATGGCAGCCAACGACGGTAGAGATCGTCGGGACTCTTGGTGACAAAGCCACCCATGTCATGACTCCAGAAGGAGAATCCGCTGAGTCCGAATGACAAACCGCCACGGAGATCGCCCAACATACCTACGCTACCAATCTCGTTGGTAGCAGCATCGCCACCCCAATGGAGCGGATAGCGCTGGCTTCCAGCCCATGCGCTGCGAGCCCAGATGACACCTTCATGGTCGGGAGTATTGTCGCGCACAGCCTGCCAGAGTGCTTTGTTGTAGCGCAGGGGATAGAGGTTGTGCTCATAGAATCCTGTTTTACCGCTGGCATAGATGCCATCGTATGGTGCAGCCTCACCGAAGTCACACTTGATAGCGCTGACTCCTTGTTTGATGAGGTTAGCGATTTTGCCTTGATACCATGCTACGGTCTTGGGATTGCTGAGGTCGAGCACCGCATCTTCATAGCTCAATGTTCCGTTGCCGTTGTGTACAGCCATGCCGCCATCAACGAGTTCACGGAAGTAGCGGTTCTTCGGTGTGAAGTAGGGCAACTGCCAAAGACAGGTATGGAAACCGTCTTTCTTCATCGACTTGAGCATGGCTACTGGATCTTTGAAACGATCTTTGGCAAACTCATAGTCGCACTGCCAATCTACGCCAAACCATCCTGTATCGAAATGGATAACATCTGATGGTATCTTGTTGGCACGGAGTTTACGGGCAATGTCGAGTCCTTCCTCCTGAGAGAAATAGGTGATGCGGCTCATCCATGTGCCGAAAGTCCAGAGGGGAAGCATAGGTGACTTACCAGTGACGTCGGTATAAGCATTGAGCACGTCTTTCGGTTCACCGAAGAAGATGAAGAAGTCCATCGTTTCGTCGCCCATAAAGAGGCGCTGTGCACCGATGTAAGAGGCACCGAAATCAGCTGTTGTAGGTGCCGAGGTGTGCATGAAGATACCATATCCCCGATTAGAGAAATAGAAAGGCACGGGTTTATACATGCCATCGGTCTCTGGTCCTTGTGGATCGACTACCGAGATTTGCACTTTCTGTCCTACTTTGTTGAGCGATGTGAAACTTTCGCCGCAACCGTAGATGCGCTCGTTTGGTGAGAGCATCAGTACGGGATTGATGCTGCGCGAATTGTCTGAACCGCGTTTGATAAAGTTGAAGGGCAGGAGTTTCACCTGTGTACTGTCGTTATCGATGATGTGGCGGGTCTGCGTGAGCAGTTTGCCCTGTCCGTCGCGCAGCACGATACGGAACGGATACTTCTGTATTTCGAGTGAACCGTTATTGTTTTTATAGACAATAGCTTGGTCGGTAGCTTTCACGTTCCAGCGTCCACGACCGTTTTTAGCCTGTTCGCCAGTTTGCTGTGCAATAAATTCCGGTGAGAACATGGGGTCGTTGGCATCGTCCATTTTCGGCTCGATGGGTGAAGTGAAGATGGTGACACGAAGTGTGCGGTTGTCTATTTTCTGCACTTTGATGCGCAGGTTGGGGTCGTTGTCATACTGTGTGTCGGGGAAATCGAGCATCTTCATGCGCACAGGCCAATAGCCATTGAGGTTGAAAGCCTGTCGCGGTGCGAGACGGTAGCGTTTCCAGTTGAGCAGTCCTTCGCCCTTGTTGAGGTCGAAGCCAGCCAGACTGTCAGCCAGAAAATAAGTGTTGGAGAGGTCAGAGAACTCGCCCGACATATCTTTTGCCTGGCATTGCAGATACTGTACACCTGCCGATGTCTGTATCTGCGCAACGGCTGCCATAGGCAGGAGCGCTGCTGATAATAAGATTTTCTTCATCATAATTTGATAGTTGCTGTTGGTAGTCCGTATGATTTAGCAGTCAGCGTGCCATGTCCGTCGAGTACGACGAAGCATCTGCCGAAGAATGCTTTGCGCTTATTGTCCTTGAAGCGTTCGAGTGATGTCTGGTTTCCGTTATCCACACCGATGATGGTGGCATCGGTATCGAAAAACACTTGGTTCTCTGCCCAAGGGCATCGGTTGCCGTTCTCATCAACCACTTCCACCTTGACGAAGGTGGTGTTTTTACCTTGATAATCGATGCTGAGTTGCAAATGATGGGGCTGTCCGGCAGTATGGATAGTCTGCTGGCGCACCTCTTTACCGTCTTTGCGTGCCACGACCTTCACTTCTCCGGGTTCAAAGGTTACGCGCCACATCACATGATACTGGTGGCTATCTGCCTTGCGGCGCACGCCATGACTCTTGCCGTTGATGTAGAGTTCCACTTCGTCGGCTTGATTGTAGTAGCACCACATATCGATTTGTTCGCCATCGAGCCAGTTCCAATGGGGGAAGAGATGCAGAACAGGGCGATTGGTCCATTCGCTCTGATACATATAATAGACATCTTTAGGCTGACCAGCCAAGTCGATGATGCCGAAATAACTGCTGCGAGCAGGATAAGAATAAGGTGTGGGTTCGCCGATATAGTCGAAACCGGTCCATATAAACTGTCCACCGACATAGGGAGTATGCTTCACCACATCCCATGTTTCCTCGTGAGTACTGCTCCATGAGGCATGCATGTTATCGTAAGACGAGCATTTGAACGAAGGATCGGTATAGGGCAACCACCATTCCTTAGGTGCTTTGATGACAGAGTCGCTGGGCATGGTGTAAAATCCCGTTGTCTGCAGGGCTGAAACGCTTTCGGTCATGATAAACGGACGACCGGGGAAATTCTTGGGTACATCCTTAATCCACTGATGATGATAGTTGAAGCCTACAATATCGAGTGCCTTACCCTTGAACAGGTGGTTGTCGGGTGATGGTTCGTTACATCCTGCGGTGATGGGACGTGTCGTGTCGTAGCGACGCACAATGTCAGCCAAATGGTCTGCCAACAATGTATTGACGCTGGTTTCGCCATCCTTGGCAAGGGTCGAAGCATCGTGTCCGGCATTGAGTATGAGGTTGGCTTGCTCAAGAGTCAACGTATCAGCATCGGCAGACGACCACTGTTCGAGCACCTCATTGCCGATGCTCCACATCAGTATGGAGGGATGATTGCGGTCACGCAGTATCAAGTCGGCAAGGTCGCGCTCGTGCCATTCGTCGAAGAAGCGTGCATAGTCGTTTTGAGTCTTACGGCGGCGCCACATGTCAAACGACTCGTCCATGACGATAAGTCCCATGGTGTCGCACATGTTGAGTAGTTCGGGAGCAGGCGGATTGTGTGATGAACGAATGGCATTCACACCCATTTCCTTCAGTCGCACGAGTTTGCGGTGCATGGCATCTTCGTTGACCACAGCACCCAAACAACCGAAATCGTGGTGTTCGCAAACCCCGTTGAGCTTCATGTTCTTGCCATTGAGCCAGAAACCTGTCTTGGCATCGAAGCGGAACGAGCGGAATCCGGTGTTGGTCCACACCTCATCGACCACTTTTCCACCTACCAGCACTTGCGTGCGTACCTTATAGATATAGGGGTCATCAACCGACCACAGATGGGGACGGCGCACTTTCAAACCAACTGCTCGTCCTTGGGCATCAAACACTTGGTTGCGCACCTTATAGGCTTTGCCCTGACTTTCCACATCAGCAGTCACGGAGATACGTCCGTCGGGATTGGCAACCACATGCACTCCCCAGTGTTTCACATGCACATCGGCGGTTTTGGTAAACCACACATGGCGGTAGATACCGCATCCGCTATACCATCTGGAATTAGGCTGATCGCTATTATCCACACGCACAGCCACCACGTTGCGACCGGCTATGAGATAAGGTGTGATGTCGTATTCAAACGAGCTATAACCGTAAGGGCGGTAGCCCACTTCCTTACCGTTGATATAGACACGGGCATTCATATACACTCCGTCGAACTCAATGAAGTAGCGTTCTCCTTGTTTTTTCTGCAGATTGAAAGTCTTGCGATACCATCCAATGCCGCCAGGAAGTGCTCCCCCACCCGCTCCTGATGGGTTAGAACAGAGAAAATCACCCTCCACAGCCCAATCGTGTGGTAGGTTTAGTGCACGCCAATGCGTATCATGATAATCGGTTTTTGACATTTGTGCCGAGTCTGCCAGCACAAATCGCCATCCGTTGTCAAAGTTCTGGCGGTCGCGTGCCTGTGCGGTCAACATACAGCCAATGGCACATGCCAGAATAAAGAATCTATACATAAGAAATTAGTATTGGTAAATCGTTGGGCAAAGTTAGCGATTTTCAGCAAGAAGACAAAGGCTTTCTGTCATTTTTTTACCTCCACCCAACGGCAACTGCTATGATTTTTCCAGCAAATTTATGAAGATGGATGGAAATGAGAACTTTCATTACCAGAAAACAACTTCTGTCTATCGTTGTATTAAGCATCATTTTAATTTGAATCTGCGCTTAACCATACGGGGCTGTTGAATGATATTGAGACGAATCAAGGATGTAGCGCACCAAAGGAGAAATCTAACAAAAACAGATCAATGAGCATCGGCGAACTTCCTTTATATTATGTGCGCGTATATGCGCACGCGCACGCGACGTCATAAAATTCGACCACTCGACCACCAGAATCAGATAAGTAACTACAGCACAACACCATAACGGGTGGTCGAACCTTCTGTTTTTTAGATTTTCGACCACCATTCGACCACCCCTGCAACGCCCTGAGGATACAAAACATAAACAATTAACTAACGCCATGAAAGGACAAAAGTAAAGCGTGATCCTATTTCCCTTATAAAAAGCTATCGTTTATCAACGTTTTTCCAAACCTTGATAATCTTTTTATCCAACGTTGGATAATACCCTTATCAAACGTTGGATAATACTTTTATCAAATATTGGATAATACTTTTATCAAATATTGGATAACATCTTTATCAAACGTTGGATAACATCTTTATCAATCGTTGAAAAGATCTTTTTCAAACGTTAGACAATACTTTTGCAAAACATGGGGTAATACTTTTGCAAAACATGGGGTAATACTTTTGCAAAACATGGGGTAATACTTTTGCAAAACATTGGAAATGCCTTGGCAAAATAACGGGCAATATCTTGTACATGGTAAATGGAACATTTAGGCAACTTGTATATAGAAGAAGGGCGATGTCAGTACGATGGTTATGCAGGTGGTCAATGGGTAGTCATTGGGTATTATATAAGACAAGAAGGGTGTGCCGTATGGCACACCCCTCCTATTGCAATATCTTTAAAATCAGAGTTTCACGCTAACAGCCTTACCGCTGTACTGCACCATTTTACCCTCAGGATTGTCGAGGTTGAGGTCGCGGGGCTGGTCTTTCTTCACGAGTACTACATTGAAACGACGGTTTTTCAGCATACCCTTGAAAGCACCATTGCGCTTGCCGAAGCTGACAGTTTTGTCGGCATCGTTATAGGCAATCTCGATGGTGGCATACTTACCCTTCTCGTAGTTGTAGTTGGTTCCCTCGTCTTCGTAGAGTTGGAACGATCCGTCCTGACCCTCATAGACATAGAGATTGATGAGTTCGGCAGGTTTCTCGTCGCACCACTCCATGGCAGGACCAAATGGAATGATGGCACCTTCACGTACGAAAACAGGAATCTTCTCGTAGGGTGCATCAACTACCAAATGCTGACCACCATCATAGTGTTCGCCAGTATAGAAATCATACCAACCACACTGTTTGGGGAAATATACGCTACGGTTGCGAGCCTTGTAGTAGCCAACAGGACAAGCCATGAGCGCAGGACCAAACATCCACTGGTTGCCGATATTCTCCACTTCCTTATCGCCATTGAAATCCATAACGAGTGCACGCATCAGCGTATAGTCTTTGAAGTGAGCCCATGCAGCCATGCTGTACATATAAGGCATCAAGCGATAGCGCAACTGGTCGTAATAAACAAACGACTTATAGGCAGGATGATTGTCGGGAGCGATGTTCCAGATTTCGCGAGTAGGCCACTGACCATGCGAACGGAACAAGGGGATGAAGGCTCCAAACTGATTCCAGCGAGCCTGGAGTTCACGCCATTCCTTCAAATCTTCGTTCTCTTCACCTGTTTCGTTGAAGAGTTTCTGAGCCGCAACATAGCGGTTTTCTACACAGAAGCCACCTTGGTCCATTCCCCAGAAAGGCACACCCGACATAGAATAGTTGAGTCCGGCTGTCATCTGAGCGCGCATATCCTCCCAACGGGTGCCGATATCACCACTCCAAGTGGCTGTAGAATAGCGCTGTTCACCAGCGAAACCGCTACGGGTGAGCAGGAACACACGAGGTTCGTTGGCTTTACCCTTCCATACCGAACGCTGTCCGTTGTAGATAGCATCGGCATTGACGGTAGAATAGGCATTGAAATATTCGGTAGAAGTGCCGAGGGCAGTAGGTCCGCAAAGTGCTTTGCGATACCACATCGGAGTGCAGTCGCGCACATTAGGCTCTGAGGCATCCATCCACCAAGCATCGATGCCAGGCACACCATTCTTATTAAACTTGCTATAGAGATGGTCGTCCATCTGTTTCCAGAACAGTTTGCGAGCTCCCTCATCATAGGCATCATACATCGAACCACGGAAGCCAAGCCAGTCGTGGATATCGTCCTTGACAGCCTGACGATACATCCATCCCTTCTCGTCGAGTTCCTTATAGTGTTCGGTGGTGTCGTAGAACTTAGGCCATACACTAATCATGAAGCGTCCGTGCATAGCGTGAACAGAGTCGAGCATAGCCTGTGGGTTGGGATAACGGCTTGCTTCAAAGTCGTGAGCACCCCAATCGGGCAGATTCCAGTAGTTCCAGTCCTGCACGATATTGTCGATAGGAATGTGGCGACGACGGAACTCTGCGAGGTTATCCTCGATGTCCTGACTGCTCTGATAGCGTTCGCGGCTCTGCCAGAAGCCGAGCACCCATTTCGGATAGAGCGATGCTTTTCCTGTCAAAGTGCGATAGCCGCTGATGACATCATCGAAATTCTGACCTGCAATGAAGTAGTAATCCATATCGCGCGCCATCTCGCTCCAGATACTGAGTTGCTCACGCTCTGTCTTATTGCGAGGTTGTGAGACACGCAGTCCGCAATAGGAATCGCCACCATCGGGTTGCCACTCAATGCGCAACTGTGCCTTCTTACCCTTGGTCAGTTCGGTGCTAAACTTATAGCTGTTGGGGTTCCATGCGGTACGCCAACGCTCAGGCACCACCTCCTTGCCATCGATATACACCTTGATATAACCGGCATAGTAGAGGATAAACTGATAGAGTTGCTTCTCATTCTTGCCAGCCTTGGCACAACGACCACAACATTCAGGCTCGATAAATCCTTCGTATGTCACAGTGGCACCTTGGAGATTGAAGCCCTTGGGGAGGTTCTTCAGACCACCATTATCGGTCTTGTTGGCAATTTCTGAAGTTGGAGGACAAGCATACTCATAATAGATGCTATCCTCATCGCGCACCAGTTTCTTACCATTCTTATCGACGTAGGTACCAGTCAGATGACCTTCTTTACCGCGACGGTCGTAGAGTTTGAAGGCACGGTTCAGCTGCAAATAGTCGTTGGGATTGCCAAAGCGGCAATAACTGTAGCTGTCCCACAGGATACCATAGTTCTTGTTGGAGAGTACGAAAGGAATAGAGACCTTGGTGTTATATTGGAACAGGTCTTCGTTTTTACCTTTCATATTAAATTCCTCAGACTGATGCTGTCCCAATCCATAGAAGGCTTCATCGGAAGGACTGTCGAAAAGCATCTGCCAAGTCAGTCCGTGCTTCATCTCTTCGGTCACTCCACCGATGTTGCGTACTCCGTATTCGCGCTCAGGGACTGTGAAGTTCTGGAATTTCTTGCCATCCTTAGCCTCTTTAAGCAGTTGTTTTCCTGTGGCATCAAAAAATACGATCGCACCCGTTGCCTTATTGACTACGGCAGTCACATTCTTCGCTTTGACTATTACAGACTGCTCGTCCTCACTTATCGTATAGTTTTTTTTTGCGGGAGCTATCTGCGGTACAATCATCAGACTGGGTTTCTTGACAGGTAATGCACTCTCGGATGTGGCGCGCACACGGATGATGTTGTCGTTCATCACCTCAAGACAGATAACTTTGGCCTGACCACCATCGGGTTTGACCATGACCTTGTTGCCATTCTGCTGCACTTCTGCTGCAGCCATTGTCAATGCGGTCATTGAGAACGCACCGACCATGAGGGTTTTAATAATATTCATTTGATCATTTAGGGTTATTATATACTACTTTTTTCAATTATTTTATTTCATCGTCAGCATGGTCGTCGTCCATAATTTCAGCTTCTTCCACCATGCCTTTTGCTGGCAAGTCGATCACCATGATGGTTCCGCCACCAGGGTTGTCCTTCACTTCGATGGTTCCACCATGTGCCACTATGATGTCTTTGACAAGAGCGAGTTCGAGTTCGTCAACACCTGCTGTATGGTCAAACATATGTGGTTTATACTCATCAGCCACTCCGATACCATTGTCAGCCACTTGGATCTGTACGTTACCATTGTCCTTTCGAATGAGCCCAACACTAATGTGGCAGTTCTTGGCGGCAAATTTCTGTGAATTGGTAAACAAGATGTTGAGCATGCGCTTGATCAGAACGACGTCAAACTCCATAAAGAGTTCGTCGATAAGCATGACATTGCTAATCTTTACACCCTTGTTGCCTTTCACATATTCAGCACATTGCTTCTTAATCACTGCTACAAGGTCGGCATATTCCGTATGCATCATAAGGTGGCGCACAGGTTCTTCAACAACAGCATCTCCTGTTGCTGGCTGTTCTGCTGCCATCGATGCTTTCATCTCTGCCATCCATTGGCGCTTCTCCATCTCAAGGCGCAATGCGAAGGCGGCTTGGCGTTTAGCCTGACGACGCATATAATTCTTGCGCCACCACCAAATGCCAAAGGCGGCAACCAGCAACAGCATCATGATCATCCACCATGAACGCCAGAACGGAGGCTGTATAATAATGGTGAGTGTTGCCTCTTCACTACCAATGGTACCATCGTCGTTGAGCATGCGTACGCGCAGGGTATAAGATCCTGAAGGCAGACTCATATAAGTAATGTTGGGGTTGGCTTCTTCGGTTCTAATCCAGTCGTTGTTCACACCATCGAGGCGATAGAGGAAGCGCGAGCGGTGATGGATTTCGCCATTGGAACTTCCCAACTGAATGGTAAACTGGTCGTTGTATTTCAAGCGAACGGCACGACAGATGTTCAGTGCCTTACGTAATATGATGCGACCGTCAATCTTTTCACCAACCTTTACGTCCTGTTCAAAGAGTTTCAGGCCGCTGAATACGGGATATTCCTTATACTTCTCTTCGCGCATCAGCTTCGGATTGATGACATCAAGACCTTCCTGACCACCCACCAGGATAAGTCCATCGGCAGTCTTACAGATGGCACGCTGGTTGAACGGACCGTTCTGGAGACCGTCGTTGCTATTGAAAGTGCGGATGATAAAGTTCCATTGTCCGTCTTTTTGCTGCGGGATGACGTTTGATACGCCATGATCAGTCACCAGCCATACCGTGTGGTTGTTGTCTTCCACCATGGCATTGACGGTAGAACCAATGAGTCCGGAACGCATATCAATCAGATAGACAGCATTGGTCTTCGTGTCCCAGATGGTTGCACCCGATGAAGAGCCCTGCCAGGCAAGTCCCCGACTGTCCTCCATAGTACATATTGAGGATTCGGTAATACCGATGCCCTCTTTATTGTCAATAATATTGCGATTGATAATCTTGCCAGAAACGGGATTCACAATCGAATAGAAATTGGAATGGGATACCATCAACCAGTTTTTCTTCGTCAAATTGACAGTCGAGATATAGTCTGATACCAAGATAGAGTTATGGCTGGTGATAGGTGTGTCAAAGCGTCCTGCACGGGTTAAGCGCTGAATACCGTTACCCAATGTGCCAATCCAGATATTGCCCTGACGGTCTTCACATATCGACCAGATATTGTTATTGGCCAATTCACCCGGTTTACCCGATGAGCGGAAATTAGTGATAGCACCACCACGGAAACGTATCAGTCCACCTTCATAGGTTCCAAACCATACGGTACCGTCACGTGAAACCAACGAACTGACCATGGTATTGGTGGCAATGCCACTGTTGTTGCGGTCGAAAACAACCTGTTCGCCAGTTTTACGATCCATGCGAATGATACCCGCATCATTGGTTCCCAGCCAGAAGAAGGATTTATCGGAAGTGATGGTGGTGATATTTCCCAGATCAAGATGGCGGAAATTGGAGAGTCCCTCTTTAAACATATTGACGCCATTCATATAGGTACCAATCCAAATACGACCCTGCTGGTCGCGATAAAGAAAGCGGAGGGTGTTTTCGCTGATAGACGTACCGTCGTTTTTCTGAGTCAAGAACTGGCGCACCTCATGCGCTTGGCGGTCAACAAGAAAGAGTCCTGTATGGTCGGTAGCTATCCAAACGCGCTTTTTGCTATCCGAACAAATATCCCAAATGCTCAGTCCGTCAGGCAATTCCACGCCCCAGCGTTTCGCCAGTTCTTTATAAGAAAGAATCCAACGTCCTTTCGACTTCACAAAACAGCCTACCACGGTTATCATCCAGAGATTACCATCGGCATCGGTACGCAACTTACATTCCTGATTGTTGAAGAGTCCTTTCTCACGAATATAAGCATCTTTCCAACTAATCCAGTTTTTCTCTCTGTTGAAACAGAACACCTCACCATTGTGTGAAGATACCAACAAGCTCTTGCCTATCTCTGCAAAACTCGATACACCAAAGTCGGAATTGAACTCTTGGCGGCCATAACCGAAATTAAACTGCTTGGCTTCTTTGGTATAAGGATTATAATGCCAGAAACCAGTATCATAGGTTTTTACCCAAAAATGATGATGCTTGTCTATATAAAGGCGCTCGATACCACCCGCCACGCCGTGTTGCTGCAACCAACGCTCAGGATGTCTGTCACATGACTCGGTTACTGGGTCGAAGATGGTATAGTTCATACCCTGCTTCAACCATAGTTTTCCATCGTATGCCTCATAGATCTCATCCACATAATTGTTGCGTAGCGTAGTGGTATCTTTGGCGTATGAGTAGAATGTCTTGATACGATATCCGTCGTATCGATTAAGGCCATAGGGAGTTCCTATCCATACAAATCCCTTGGAGTCGCGCTTCACACAAAGAATCTGTGAGTTGCTCAGTCCGTCACGGGTATCAAGTCGGCTAAACTTAATGTCATCAATAGCAGCACCGACTGTCAGCACAAAGCTGACCATCAGCGTCAGTAACATGATCATCCTTCTCATATTTACAGTCATTAGCATCAATGCCAGAGGCATTTATTTTAGGTTTTACGAGTTATATATAATATGGTGCAAATGTACTCTTTTTTATTGAAAAGACCAAACATAGTCAGCCTTTTTTGGTCCTCGACCTACTACTTACTGCGGTTTTTTAGCCGAGGTACCACGGATGACCAACTGTTGCGGCACAATTTTGTGATATACGCCTGTATCTCCTGCAATATTCTTGAGCAGCAATTGACAGGCTGTTGCACCCATTTGGTGAGCCTGATCGACGATGGCTGACATTTGCGGCGTGACGTATGCAGCATGCACGTCATCGGTAAAGCCGATGAGTGCCACATCGTCGGGTATGCGCAATCCTGCCTCACGAATGGCATTGAATGCGGCAAAGGTGATGATATCGTTGAAAGCCACTATGGCATCAGGTTTCTGCTCTTTAAGTAGGGTAACAGTATTGGAAAGTACGGCATCATAATCTATCGATCCGCATTTCACAAGTTCACGCTCGATGGGAATCTGATTTTCACGAAGTGCTTCAAGATAACCATGTTTACGACGCTGAACCATATCGAGGTGGTTAGGACCGCCGATAAAGGCTATGCGACGACTACCGGTATCTATCAAATGCTGAGTAGCCATCTGGGCGGCTTGGTCACCATTGGCTGTGACACACGAGAAGCGCTCTTTCAGACAAGTACGACCAAAGAATACCAAAGGAATGCCCATCTCTGCAATCTCCTCAAAGTGGCTGTAATCAGTAGTGGATTGTGACAAACAAGCTATAATGCCCTCCACATGGAGATTGATAAAGTTGTCGATGGCTTGTGTTTCAATATCAAATGATTCATGGCTATTGGCACTAATGACGCTATAGCCCGATCGTTTGGCCTCATCTTCTATGCCATCGAGTACCGCAGCATAATAGTGGGTCACCAAATTGGGCAGCACCACGCCAATAATCTTTGGAGCTTCTTTACGCAAACTCTGTGCAAAAGGGTTGGGGCGATAGTTGCGTAGTTTGGCTAAAGCCTTCACCTTTTCCTGCATTTCATGGCCTATTTCCGAAGAACTGCGCAGGGCACGACTGACTGTAGCAATACTCACATTGAGCTCTTTAGCCAGGTCCTTCAACGATGTTCTATGTTGCTTTCTATTGTTCATTGCTGCAAAAATACAAAAAAACTCGCAATGGCGCAAACGTTTACGTGTGTTTTTTCATTCATTTTCTGTTTTTTATCATAAAATGTACATACCTTTGCATCAGCAAACAGGAAATAACTTTTGTGCATAACAAAGAAAGAGTAATGAATAGTTGATAATAAGTTAGTTAGAAAACAGAAACTGGGACTGTCGCGAGACACACCCAGTTTTTTTTGTATCAGCCATTACCTATCCGTCTATAACACATTGTTTTATAGTCTATTCAACGGCGTTGCATCTGTCCTTGGCGTTGCTCCCATGAGAGTATCAGCGCCACCACTTGCGAATAACTCTTCCGTCCGCCATCAACCCGATTGGTTCTCAGATAAAACTCATAGACCGCATTTTGCAAGTTGCCCAACCAGGTACTGTATTTCGAACGCCAATAGTTGCGGTCGGCAGATGCCATCTGCCTGATTTCCGGTCGTACATATTGCAGGAAATCTTCGGCTGCCTCATCACCAAGTACAGCATCTACACTACGCAACACATGAAAGAAGATGGCATAATAGCCACAAAAGCGCATCGTGCGGTCGGCAGATGATGTACAAACCTGATAGGCATAGAAATTGGCTTCACCCTCGTTGGTGATGCCAAGTAGATGAGCATACTCGTGGGCAAACGTGGATGGATACTCGTGGGCACGCAAATCGCCATTGAGCGTAAACTCGCAGAAGAAAGGACCCATACTGCCGGTCACTCCTACCTTGGAACTCAACGAAGTGAAAAGCATGGTCTTGGCTTGCGTATGAACATGGAAAGGGGCATGGACACCCATATTCTGCTGGGCTAAACGCTTATAACCTGCCACCACCAAAGACGGCACTCGCAGAGTATCATAAATGACTGTTTTACTATAAGTGGCATTCAAACTATCGGCATAACGCCATGCAAAATGTCGCAGTTGATCATTGTTGGCTTCATAACGGGGTGTATGACTTCGATGATAAAAATCAGACTGGGCATAGTTTAATCCCCATGCCAGATAGAACCACACATAGACACACAACAGATACTCACCCACCCCAGCAATGGCATAGCCCACAGTTTTATTCTTCCGACGAACAGCATAGAACGGAAATGCCACAATACCGATGATACTCAAGGCTATAAACAAGTCGCCTATGGCAAAGGGCACATATCCTGACAAGAATGTCAAAACGGTAGCAACACATGGATAGACCGCTTGGGCATAATAGTCACCCAACCCACCTATACCTTGTACGGCAACAACGATTACCAAGAATACTACGAGTATCTTTCTACGTCTATTCCACTTCATATTTTATCGCATCTTTCAGAAAGATGCAGCAAAGATACACTTTTCTCTTCAATCCACAAAGGATGTTTATCGCTTTTTCTTCTATACTTCAGCTATCGGGAATGATACTATCCTACCGACATAAAACACATCCCGAACGGATCCCGAAGGCATCCCGAAGGAAAACAGCACCAATAGTATCGTCCATAAACAGGAATAGCATTGTCATTTGCAATAGCCATAAAAATATCAAAAGGCAACACCCACCATCACGATGGACATTGCCCCAAACCTAAATTGATAATTATGATTTGTGTTTATGAAAGTCGGTATTGTGGTCGTGCATCTCTTCAGTCGTCTATAGAAATGATTTTTGATTGCCGGTGCAAAGGTAGCAATTATGGCGCCACATCATTTTAACATAACGGAATATCGGCACCTCATGTTTTGGTGCAAATCTGCCATTAGATTTGGGTATAAAGAAAAAAGATAGTAACTTTGCAGACCAAGCAACAATTAAATGGTGACAATGAAAAAGACTATTCTATACTTGATGACAACAATGGCTTGGCTACTGATGCTTGCCACGCCACTAACGGCCATGGCTCAGGAACCAACCATGCCACAACTCACTCACGTACTGACATTACATGTAGCATGTTCGCCAGCACAAACATTGGGAAATACAGCTATGGGCAAACGCATCGTCATACCGATTATAGGCGGACACTTCGAAGGAACACATCCCAACGGCAGCAGTTTCAAAGGAGATGTCTTGGCAGGCGGTGCAGACTATCAACTGGTAGATACCATACGCAACCGTACTCATCTTGAAGCCATCTACAACATCCGTACAGCAGATGGAGTGATGATTCATGTGCGTAACGAGGGAGTTCTGGCCAACCCTATCCTTCCCAACGGGAAAACGGGTTTCTACTTCAACACAACACCTGTGTTTGAGGCACCCACCGAGAGTTGTTATGCTTGGCTCAATGACGCAACCTTTGTTTGCACACCATTTTTCGAGCAGAACACTATCGGCTTGAAAGTTTGGAAAGTTAATTGACGGACCATAGAATTGTTGCTGACACAGACATCCTATACTACACAATGAAAAAAAAGAAAAACGATATCGAAATTCCAGAAGGCATCAACCGCATCATGCTACATGCCTGTTGTGCTCCATGTTCTTCAGCCATTGTAGAATGGATGCTGGCACACGATGTGCACCCAACTATCTTCTACTTCAATCCAAACATCTGGCCACATGAAGAATATGAAATCCGCAAAGAAGAAAGCAAGCGCCACGCCACTTCACTCGGCATCGAGTGGATAGATGGCGACTACAATCATGAAACATGGCTTGCGGCTATCAAAGGGCTGGAGGGTGAACCTGAACGGGGAGGCCGCTGTCTGCAGTGTTTCCGTATGCGACTCATTGCCACTGCCATGGAGGCACAACGACGTGGTTTCACCACGATTGCCACCACCCTTGCCACATCACGTTGGAAGAGTCTTGACCAAATAGCAGCAGCAGGAAAAATGGCAGAAGAGGCTGTGCCAGGCATCCACTTCTGGGCGCAAAACTGGCGCAAAGGAGGACTGCAGGAGCGTCGCAACGAACTGTTAAAGCAATACCAGTTTTACAACCAGCAGTATTGTGGATGTGAATTCAGCATGAGAAAAGAACAGGAATAAACCATATTCTGTATGGTCCGAACATGGGCATCCATCACATTCAAAGATGCGGTGGTGTGCTGCAAATCCTACATTTACAGTCATATATTCTGTTTTTACAGCATCGCATGTGCACCTGCGCACATACGCACGCATGAGTATGCGTGCGCGTACATGTTATGATTGTACAGAAACAAAAAAAGGTGTTCATTCGAACACCTTAAATTCATAGCCTTGCTCACGCAACCATTCTATACTTGCTGGCAATGCCGTTTTCAGTTTATCAATACTCTTGAGAGAATCGTGGAATGTGATGATGGAACCGTTGCGAGCATAGCGTTTCACATTAGCCAACACATCTTCTGCCGTCATCCACTTGGAATAGTCTCGCGTGACAAGATCCCACATCACTATGCGATACTTTCGACCTAAGATGGCATACTGTTCCCATCGCATCCAACCATGTGGCGGGCGCACCAAATCAGTATGAAGATAGGCATTAGCCTTTTCTACATTATAGCAATACTGATGGATGCTATGACGGAAACCACTAATATGGTTGTGTGTATGATTACCCACCCGATGACCTTCGTCGATGACACGCTGCAACAATTCGGGATACTTACGAGCATTGTCGCCCACCATAAAAAAGGTGGCTTTGATGCCATAATGTCTAAGCGTATCAAGAATAAATGGCGTGGCCTCGGGGATGGGACCGTCATCGAAGGTCAGATATACTGACCGTTCGTGACGGTTCATCCGCCAAGTGGCTCTGGGATATAGCCACCTTAGCCATATTGCCGGTTGTTCTATTATCACTTGCAGTTAATACTTTTCATATTATCACTATCCACGATCAGCGATCTATGCCCTGTGCACCGCCACGCTCCTCAAAGGTGCGTATCATGCGGCTATACTGCTCGTAGTGTTTGTTGAACCATTGCTGATCTATCTGCTGAGCCACGAGAAGTATCTGCTGCAAATAGTAAGCATGGGCATAAGCATTATTCTTAGAGAAGGCAAACTGCTCAGCATTGAGGTTGTTGTACCAATTGAGGTATTGCTGAGAATTGTGCCACATCTCATTGAGCACCTTGATGGCTTTCTGCTTCTGACCTACCTGATACCATCCTTCTGCAATATCAAGCGAACCCGATGAGAATTCATGCGGGATATTATATGAAGGAAGCATCTTGTCAATGTAGGCAAGAACTTCAGCGGCACGCTTCTTGTCACCTTCCTCGATGAGTTTGTTGGCCAACTGCGACATGATGCGACGATGGCTGTAGCACATGCGCATCACAGTCTCATCGATATATATGCCCTTTTGGTTGAGTCCACCAAACTTGAAACGATGCATCACGTTATCATAGGTGCGCTTCGTATCGAAGTTGCGTGCGCCTTGAGCATTGGTAGTGAATGGTGTGATACGATATGCCAATCCTTCAGTCACCACATTGTTGCCAAGGTTGATATAACTACTCTCACCAACTGTTGCAGCCACGTAGATGGGGCGTTTCCAGTTACACTCAGCCAACATCTCCAGAATCATCAAGTCGCCTTTGTAGAGTGCACTCTTGCCTGCAAGCGAGATAACCATGCGGTCGGGAATGCTATCACTTGCCATCATCATACCACTCTTGCGTACTGCCTCCTTGTCGATAGTCATATAGAGTGTGTCGGTTGGAATGACGTGGAGTTCTGAATTTTTGGAACGTGCCCAATACTTCAATACATTCTTCAACTCAAATGGGTCATCACCAAACTGTGCTTTGGCAGTTTCGGGATCTTGCTTATAGAAATCGAGAACAGCCTGCTTCATATGAGGATCGATGGGCACATACTCGTTGGTACCAGTAACATACTCCAAACGATTCCATTTAATGGGAATGCCAGGAGAGGTATAAGCAGGACGACGCATCTGGTCTATATACCAATCGGTCTGCAGATACGACAGGTTGCAAACGCGCGCATCGGTGCGCACACCTTCTACATCCTGATTGTACCACAAGGGGAATGTATCGTTATCACCATTGGTATAGATGATAGGATTGCCCTCATTCTGCAGCGACATCAGATAGTTTTGTCCAAAGTCACGGCACGAATAACGACCACTTCGGTCATGATCATCCCATGTCTGACTACCCATTTGTATGGGAACAGCCAATGCCACTACAGCAATAACTGCGGCAACCAACACATTTTCTTTCTTCAGCTTGCGGTTCAACAGGTCGATGAGAGCTGCAACACCCATACCACACCAGATGGCAAAAGCATAGAACGAACCCGCATAAGCATAGTCGCGTTCACGTACCTGCTCAGGATTCTGATTAAGGTAAATGACAATAGCCAAACCTGTCATGAAGAACAGGAAGAACACAACCCAGAACTGGCGGATGCCCACTGGTTCTATATCTTCTTTGTCGCTACCGGGCACACGACGTTTGCGAGTGTACCACGACTGCCAGAAGAGTCCGATAAGACCGAGCATCAATGGCATCATATAGAATACATTGTGGCCTTTGTTGTTTTTCAACTCATCGGGCAATGTCGATTGGTCTCCCAGACGCCAGTTGTCCAACCAACTGAAACCACTTATCCAGTTGCCATGTTCCAATTCGCCCTGACCTTGAATATCATTCTGACGGCCTGCGAAATTCCACATGAAATAGCGCCAATACATGAAATTACACTGGTATGAGAGGAAGAAACGAATGTTCTGCAACATGCTCGGCATCTTCACCGTAACCATCTCGCCACAACGATCGTATGCTTCTTCACTTCCATCGGGCTCTTCGCCCAACCAACTACGATATGAAGCAGCCTTACCTGAATCCCACATACGCGGGAACAGCATATTCTGAGCATATACATAGTCGTCCTTAGTACGTGCTACGAAGTATTCATCCTTCTCGTCGGCAGATGCTTTCTCCTTGCGCTGCCAAACAGGTGCGCCCTTTGTTGAGACTGGACGGCAATAATCGCCCGCCTTCTCCAAAGCCACCTGTGAGGTATAAGCCTGACCGTAAAGCAACGGACGCTGTCCGTACTGGTCACGAGCCAGATAGTCGCCAAGGGTAAATATATCCTCTGGAGAGTTCTGGTCCATTGGTGGATTGGCTGCCGAACGAATGACGATGACAGCATATGACGAATAACCAATGAGGAGCATCATCATGCAGAGCAGAGATGTATTCTTGATACGTGAGGTGATGAGCAACTTGCCTTGGCGCTTATATTGAAGTACCAGCCAAATCAGAGCCAATACAACAATGCCGATAAGCACTGCTGACCAGCCATAGCCAAAGAAAGGAATACCCAACATGGCTACAGACAACAGGAATGCTATATTCTGACGTTTCAGACTTTGATCCTTGTAGGACTCATAGATCGCCCATACCAATGTGGCAATAAGCAGGATGATATAAACAATCTCACCTGTATTGAACGGACAACCAAACACGTTGACAAACAACAGTTCGAACCATCCACCCACACGAACAATACCTGGCACAAGACCATAGAGCACAGCGCCCAAGATGACTACTGATATCACCAAAGCGGCAATAGAGCCATACAGATCTTTACGTGAATCGGGCTGGGGACACTTGCGATAGTAATATACCAGCACGATGGCAGGCAGACACAACAAGTTGAGCAAGTGAACACCAATCGAGAGGCCTGTCATATACATGATAAGCACCAGCCAACGGTCGGAATGAGGCTCGTCGGCATGTTCTTCCCACTTCAGGATCAGCCAGAATACCAAAGCGGTAAATGCCGAAGAATAGGCATACACCTCACCCTCAGCAGCTGAGAACCAGAAGGTATCGCTGAACGTATAAATCAGCGCACCTACCAGTGCCGAGCCTTCAATGGCTATGGTTTTGGCGGGTGTCAACTCGCTCCAATCCTTGACCAACAAGCGTCGAACAAGATGCGAGATAGACCAGAACAGGAACAGAATGGTTACTGCCGAGAGCAATGCGCTCATCGTATTGACCATACGTGCTACCTGCGAGGGGTCGCTGGCAAATTGTGAAAACAGATTGGCGGTAAGCATGAAGAACGGTGCACCCGGTGGATGTCCGACTTCGAGTTTATAGCCCGTAGAGGTAAATTCGGGACAGTCCCAGAAAGAGGCTGTCGGTTCAATAGTAGAGCAATAAACAAAGGCGGCAATCAGAAAGGTGACCCACCCCAGTATATTGTCTAACAGTCGAAATTGTTTCATTGTGTATTATTAATTATGATCTTAATTACCTAATAAAATACAAAAGTACAATATTTCTATCGAAGCGCCGTATCTTTCAGCAATTTTAACTAGATAAAGATGCTTGCACCATAGATGAGCAACACATAGCGTAGTAACTTACCTATGCTGATGCTGACCAATGAGATGACTATATTGGCACGCATCAAGCCAAGAGCGATGGTAATACCACTGCCCAAAATAGGCAGAAAGGCAAAGAATCCCATCCATGCACCACGGCCACCCATGAAACGCGTAGCCTTGTCGATACTCTCTTTCTTGACGTGGAGATACTTCTCTATCCACTCCAAACGCCCCATGCGTCCAACGCCATAATTGAAACATGATCCCAACACATTACCTATCGTACCATAGACTATAAGGCCTATAGGGTCAAGCCCTGCCGCCATCAGTCCCACCATGACAGCTTCACTGGAAAAAGGGAAGAACGAACCAGCCACAAAAGCAGCTATAAGCATTCCCCAATAACCATAACTAATCAGAAAAGTAGTGATGATGTCCATAGATTATAAATTGTCAGAAGTACAGCCATGAATAGCAACACCTGGAAGGTGATATTAGTGATACGGGTATGGGTAAGTGCCAGATAATGGGCCAGCAAGGGCGACACAAATACAATAAGCATGCGAGTAAGAATGTTGTAAAGCGTTGGCTGAAGCAACAAACATGCAAACATCAGCAATACCGACCAACTGAAGACATGGTAAAGTTGACGCACACGTATGCGGTCGAGATAACTTGTGCGAATATAATGCACTATACCTATTACACTTATCAGCGCCAATAGCAACAGCACAGCAACCTGACTCCCATCCCACGCGCTGAAGTCAAAGGGTTGACTCCATTCTGTCAATGCCATGAAATGGTCAGTTATCTGGTCGATACTCTGTTGATACACCGACCAGCATGTCCAAAACCAATAGGGAGTGAGCAAGCCAAAGAAGCCGGCAAAAAATGTACGCCACGACAAAGAGTGAAGCACAACACCATGCATCAACAACAGTAATGGTATCAAACATACTATCTGGACAAATGACAAACTGGCAAGTCCTATACACAGATAGGCATAATAGGAACTTCCCACCGATGTGCCATCTTGATATGTTCGGAAAATCATCAGCAAGGCACCAACCACACACACTTGTACCCATGCACCTTCGGTTGAAGCAAACAATGGACATGCCACTGCCGAAAGTACCAAGAAGACACACGACACCATACGTGAATAAATACGGATGAGCGCATTGCTGTTGTTCAACTCTATCATCAGATAGGTCGAGACAACAAAGCACGCAAAAGATGCCCACCAATCTCCTTGTGTGAGTCCTGCCAATAACCACACCCCTGTCACACAAAGTACGGTGACAGGTAGTGTGAGTTTGCTTTCTGATATTCTATTCTGCAGTAGTTTCGTCATGCTTGAGAGCTATCGCTTAAAGGTCTGCACCTATATCACGACGGAAATACTTGTCGGTAAACTGAATTTTCTGGGCTTCTTCAAATGATTTCTGCAGAGCCTCGGCCTTGTCCTTACCATAAGACGAAACGGCAATTACACGTCCGCCATTGGTTACCACCTGACCATCCTTAAGGGCAGTTCCGCTATGGAACACGATACTTCCCTCCACTTGGTCAATACCGGTAATAGGATAGCCTTTCTTATATTCCTGCGGATAACCACCGCTAACAAGCATAACACATACAGCAGCTCGTTCGTCAAATGCTATTTCGCGCTCGTCGAGATTGCCTTCAGCCACTCCCTCAAACAAATCTACGATATCGCTTTTCAATCGCAACATGACACTTTCGGTTTCTGGGTCACCCATACGGCAGTTGTATTCGATAACCATCGGTTCCCCTTCAACATTGATAAGACCGAAGAATATGAATCCCTTATAGTCAATATTTTCAGCTTTCAAACCTTCCACAGTAGGACGGATAATACGGTCCTCCACCTTCTGCATCCACTCCTTAGTGGCGAAAGGTACAGGTGTTACACTACCCATACCACCAGTATTCAAACCGGTATCATGTTCACCAATGCGCTTATAGTCCTTGGCTTCAGGCAGAATTTTATAGTGATCGCCATCGGTCAGCACGAACACCGAGCACTCAATACCACTCAAGAATTCCTCAATAACCACTTGCGAAGAGGCATTGCCAAACATTCCGCCAAGCATTTCTTTGAGTTCCTTTTGTGCTTCTTCAAGTGTAGGCAGAATCAAGACGCCCTTGCCTGCACAGAGTCCATCTGCCTTCAGTACGTATGGAGCTTGCAAGGTTTCGAGGAAACGCAATCCGTCTTCAAGATGTTCCCCGTCAAAAGTCTGATAGCGTGCAGTAGGAATCTGATGACGTTGCATAAATGCTTTTGCAAAGTCTTTCGATCCTTCCAGTACTGCACCTTGTTTAGAAGGACCTATCACTGGGATGTCCTTGGTGCGTGAATCGGCTTTCAACTCATCATAAATACCTTTTACCAATGGGTCTTCTGGACCTACGATAACCATATCTATGGCTTTCTCTACACAGAAAGTCTTGATGGTTTCGAAGTCATCAGCCTTCATGGCCACATTCTCACCACAGTTGCCAGTACCGGCATTGCCTGGGGCGATGTAGAGTTGCTCACATTTCGGACTTTGGGAGATTTTCCATGCCAGGGCGTGTTCACGTCCGCCGCTGCCTAAAAGTAATATTTTCATATCTTGTTACACCTTAATTATATTAATGGAATGGTTATTTTATAACTTGCCTTGCTCGCCAAGGTAGGAATCTTTAAATCCAAGGAAATAAAGCACGCCGTCAAGTCCAATGGTATTGATGCTTTGCTTGGCATTGGCAACCACGCGCGGTTTGGCATGGAATGCGATACCCAGTCCTGCTTCTGATATCATGGGCAAGTCGTTGGCTCCATCACCTACGGCAATGGTCTGTGCAAGATTGACTTTCTCTACCTGAGCGATGAGTTTGAGGAGTTCCGCTTTCCGGTGTCCGTCAACTATATCCCCAACATAACGTCCAGTCAACTTGCCGTTATCGTCAATCTCCAGTTCGTTAGCATAGACATAGTCAATACCATATCGACGTTGGAGATATTCGCCAAAATAGGTAAATCCTCCGCTGAGGATGGCAATCTTATACCCGTAACGCTTGAGGATAGTCATCAGTCGGTCCACACCTTCTGTTATTGGGAGATGTTCAGCAATATCCTTCATCACGCTGACATCCAATCCCTTCAACAATGCAACGCGTCTGGTGAAGCTCTCTTTGAAGTCTATTTCACCACGCATAGCACTCTCGGTAATGGCGCGCACCTCTGCACCTACTCCTGCCCGATCTGCCAGTTCGTCGATACATTCAGTTTGTATAAGTGTCGAGTCCATATCAAAACAGATGAGCCGTCGCATTCTGCGGAACATATCGTCGCGTTGGAACGAGAAATCAATTTCCATATCTTTCGACACCTGCATGAGTTTGCTTTGCATCTCCTTGCGGTTGTTGGGTTCGCCACGGAGAGAGAATTCGATACAAGCTCGCACATGGTTTGTTGGATTCTTGATGCTCTTTCTACCTGTCAGTCTGAGGATGCTGTCGATATTAAGCCCCTGCTCGGTGATAATCAGCGATGCTGCCTCTATCTGCCGTGCATCCAACTGGCGTCCCATAACTGTTAGGATATAACGGTTTTTGCCTTGATGTCCCACCCAGTCTTCATATTCATCGTCAGTAATAGGCGAGAATCCGATGTTGACTCCCAGTTCTGTGGCTTTAAACAAAAGTTCTTTCATGACTTGTCCGGAATGTGCTTCCTTCAAGCGCATGAGTATTCCCAGCGAAAGTGTTGAGTGGATATCGGCCTGACCGATATCGAGAATCTGCGCATCATACCGAGCAAGGATTCCCATGACTGAGGCCGTCAATCCAGGGCGGTCCTGACCTGTGATGCGCACAAGTATCTGTTCTTCTTGGTTCATTTCAGATAATCTTCAAAATACTGTGTAATACGTTCATGCAGATGCACGCTCTGATGTCCCCGCATATTGTGTGGTTCGCCCGGATATACAAAGAAGTCGGGCTGTGTTCCTGCTGCGATACATGCTTTAAGGAAAGTGAGGCAATGTTGTGGCACTACTGTCACATCATTAAGTCCCTGTATGATTTGCAGTTTTCCTTTGAGATTCTTAGCCTGATAGAGCAATGATGTTTTTTTGTAACCTTCCGGATTGCTTTGTGGAGTTCCCATATAGCGTTCGCCATACATCACTTCGTACCAATGCCAGTCGATAACAGGGCCGCCAGCCACACCAACTTTGAAGACATCGGGATAATTGCTCATCAACGAAATGGTCATAAATCCACCAAAACTCCATCCGTGTACACCGATTCGGTCTGCATCCACATAAGATAGTGTCTTTAGGAATTCCACTCCCTTCATCTGATCTTTCATTTCTTCCTGTCCCAGTTGATGGAATGTAGCCTGTTCGAAATCCTTGCCACGATGTTCACTTCCGCGGTTATCGAGGATAAAGGTGATGTATCCTTTGCCTGCCATATAGCTTTCCCATCCACGGCTACTATAATGCCAACGTGCATCGACGTTGTGTGCATGAGGTCCTCCATAGACATATACTACAGTAGGATATTTCTTGTTAGGATCAAAATCCGCAGGTTTCACCATACGGTAATAGAGATCGGTAACGCCATCTGCTGCTTTAATGGTACCACAACTGAACTGCGGAATAGAATATCCCATCCAAGGATCTTTTGCCTGGAAATAAGAAACGGCCTTTGCCTTAGTGGTTTGCACGATTTCTATACGACGTGGAACGGTCGGAGTAGAATAGTTATCGAGGATATAGTTGCCGCTTCCGCTGAGTTTGGCATTATGCCAACCCTCGCCATTTCCTAATAATGTTCGTTTGCCGGTCTTTACACTTACCGCATAGATATTCTGTTGGATAGGACTCTTTTCGTTGCTGGCAATGATGATGGTCTTCTGTTTGGCATTAAAACCTATCATTTCCAGGACCTCCCACTTGCCAGCGGTCAGTTGACTGACTTCGAGTGATTCGGTATTGCCGGCCATTCTGCTACCGTGCTTGCCAAGTGAACAAAGGTACAGGTGATTATATCCATCCTGACGACTCTGCATGATAAATGAGTTAGCATCCCATGGCAAGAAGACGATGGGATGTAGAGGTTCCACATACTTCTCGTCGGTTTCTCGATAGAGTTCAGCAGTTTTATTGCCTGTTTCTGCACTATAAGCGACCAGGCGACAGTCGTTCTGCTTGCGGTTCAATTCAAACATATAAACCGTTTTGCTGTCTGGACTCCATGCCACATTGGTGAAATAGCGGTCTGTGGGATCGCCAGCCTTGAGATAAACAGTCTTTCCTGTAGTAAGGTCATACACACCTACAGTCACCTGATGTGAAGTCTCGCCAGCCATAGGATATTTGTCGGGAGCCAGTGTGGCGATGCAGGAACGTTTTTCTTCTGGGTCGAAACCGATTTCCGGGATATCCACTTGTGGATAATCGGTCACCATCGACTGGTCCATTCTATAAAAGGCCAGTTTGTTTCCATCGGGACTCCAGAATGTTCCTTTACTGATGCCGAACTCATCACGATGCACAGCCTGTCCATAAACCACTTCTCTACTGCCGTCGGTTGAGAGTTGCACAGTCTGTTGCTTATGGTTGCAGACAAACAGGTTGTTGTCTTTCAAGAAAGCATAGGCTGTCTGTTGAGCATTGGTTTCCAACAGATTTTCACCGTCTTTCAACTCGAAAGAGCTGACCAAGGCATGTTTTTTGAAATCGACCATATAGGTTTTGCTACCTTGGCTAATCACCACAACGCTCTTGTCTGCGAATGGAAATTCTGCATTATATAGCGTACGAACCTTAATATCCTTTGTTGGTGCTATCCATTGGTTAATCTGGCTGACATCAAAGAGACGGTTTTCTTTACCGTTAGCTTTATCTACCAGATAACAAGCATCCACATCGAGGCGAACGAGTTGGTCTCCCCACCATGCAGTCCACCGGTTCTCCGGCACCATATTCCGATAGTTTGTACCACCGAAATTAAGGTCCTCAAGTGTAAAATTCTTCTGTGCGTTCATTGGAGATACAGTCATCAACATAGTCATGCAGACCATCAACGCCTTACTACAATATTTAATCATTGTCATCTTCGAATCTTCTTTTGTTACGGTCAAATCCACGTCCACCGCCGCGTTGCTTTTTACCTCCACTTCGGTCAAAGCGCTCATGCCCCCCACGGTTCTCGCTCTTGCGATAGGGTTTGCGGTCATCGCGCGAATAACGGTCATCACCACAATCGTCACGTGAATAGCGGTCGTTGCGTCCGCCACGTTTCTGGAAGCGGTCGTCACGGCGGTCATCACGGCGGTCGCCTTTAAATTCGCGTTTCTCTAAAGAGCGGAATCGGAATGTGCGTATGTCTGCCTCTTCGTTTTCTTCTTTCTCGTCAAGTCGTTTTTTGAATTCACGATTCTGCTTGAAGCGGCGTTTCTCAGCCATCTGACGTTTCTCTTCGTCGGTTTTGACGGTACCGCCTTCTGCACGGAAGTCTTTCATCTTTCCGTCGAATATCTGATATTTGCGGAACTCACATTCCAAGCTGCCATTGTAAACGGGAATCTTGATGCTTGGCTTAAGACCGATCTGATCGAAGCACTCCTCACGATAGCTGAGTATCCAAGCGTCGTTGTTGAGGAATTGATGTTTCAGGCGTTCGCCAATCATCTTGTAAGTGCCAAGCAGGTCAGGGGTAGAGATGCGTTCTCCGTATGGCGGATTGGTAACAATAATGCTTTTCTCCTTCGGTTGTGTGAAGTTTTTGAAATCAGCCTCCTCTACGGTAATATCGTTGAGAAGTCCAGCAGCACGCACATTAAGGCGCGCTGTATTGACTGCCTTGATATCAACGTCATAGCCATAGATATGGTGAGTAAATTCTCTTTCGCTGGAATCGTCATTATAGATGCGGTCGAACAGATCGCTATCGAAATCGGGCCATTTTTCAAAAGCATACTCCTTACGGAATAGTCCTGGAGCCATATTGTGGGCAATGAGTGCTGCCTCAACGAGCAAAGTACCGCTTCCACACATAGGATCGATGAAGTCGGTTTCGCCTTGCCATCCTGTCATGAGAATCATACCGGCAGCCAACACCTCATTGAGCGGAGCTTCTACCGACTCCTGACGATAGCCGCGACGATGGAGCGATTCACCACTTGAATCGAGCGACAGCGTACATTTGTCTTCTGCGATATGGATATTCAGACGGATATCAGGATTTGCCACCGAGATATTGGGGCGTTTTCCTGTCTTTTCGCGAAATTGGTCAACAATGGCATCCTTCACTTTATAGGCCACAAACTTAGAATGGCGGAACTCTTCCGAGAACACCACAGAGTCAACGGCAAACGTTTTGTCTAAGCCGATGTACTCTGACCAATCGATTTTTTGCACCTCCCGATAGACATCATCAGCCGACAGAGCCTTGAAATGCTTAATGGGTTTAAGAATACGGATAGCAGTATGCAACTGAAAATTGGCACGATACATCATTTCTTTATCGCCCATAAAGGACACCATGCGGCGTCCTATTTGCACTTCGTTTGCGCCCAGTTGCGTCAATTCCTTCGCCAAGACGGGTTCCAATCCCATAAAGGTCTTGGCGATCAGTTCAAATTCTTGTGTCATTATGTGTATTTATAAATATGGTGCAAAGTTAACTGAAATGCCGCAAATTGCAAAATAATTCCCGTTTTTTTTCATTATTCTAAATCTTTTATGTAATTTTGCCCATCGCAATATTGCCAATTCCAATATGACAAACCTAACAGACACCATATTTCTATCTATCCGTTCATGGCTGACAGCCGATGTTCTTGCATGGATTATAAGCATTCCACTTATTATTTTTTTGGCAATTTCTTGGTTTGTGCTGACACGCAGAGTCAAACGATTAAAGACTCAAGTAGAGGCCATGTCCGACGAAGTTGGCAACATTGAATACGACTTGGTGCTTAAAGCAATGAAGCTCTCCACTTGGCGAGTTGACGTACCTTCGATGACCATCAACGTAGAGAGCGACTATCGTGAAGGTAAAGACCTTTTCATACCGCAAAAGGGAACTCCTGTAGAAAAGATTTTCAAACACATCGCCACCGAACAAGTGCAAGCAGTTCGCAACGCCTTTCTCAACCTTGCGGCAGGACGCGAGGAAGAAACCTATCAGGAATACCAAATGACTAATGCAGCAGGAAAAAAGTATTGGGCTGCCATGTTTGCCACCATTGAGAAGCGGGATCTGAACGGGCGCCCACTAACCATAGTAGGAGCAACCACATGCATAGACACCACCAAGCAGGCGGAACAAGAACTACTCGAAGCTCGCAACCACGCCGAAGAGAGCGACAGACTGAAATCAGCATTCCTTGCCAACATCACTCACGAAGTACGCACACCTCTCCACGCCATTGTCGGATTTAGCGATATTCTACCTTTGGCACAGAGCGATGAGGAGCGCCAGAATCTGATAGACCTCATCAAGCAGAATAATGCACATCTGCTACGCCTATTCGATGACATGATGAACGTCTCCAAACTGGAAGCAGGAAGCTACCAAACTATAGAAAATACAGACGTCAGCATAGTGGAAGTCTTGCGTGAGATTGCCGACAAATACACCACACCATGCAAAGAAAAAGGATTAACAATTGTTGTTGATAATACAAACAACCACCTATTACAAACCGACCACGACCGCCTAAAGGAAATTATCAATCAATATGTCAGCAACGCAGTCAAGTTTACCGAGACTGGAGAAATCCGTTTGGGCTACACAAAGAAAACCGATCGCATCAGCATTTGGGTAAGAGACACAGGCATCGGCATTCCTGCTGACAAATGCAACGACCTTCTTTTCGAACGCTTCGTGAAGGTCAACGAATTTGTTCCAGGCACGGGAATTGGCCTAAGCATCTGCCGCAATTTGGCAAAAAGTCTGAAAGCCAAGGTTGGAGTAGAATCGGTCATGGGCAAAGGTTCCATATTCTGGATTGATTTTTTCAACGAGAGAAAAGAGTAAATTGGAGACATCATATCGCCTTGACATGCTTACCGCCACCCTTCGGGATGCCGTCGGGATGCCTCCGGGATGGTTTCTGAATAGCTTCGGAACATTTTCAAACCGATTCCAAAATCGTATTTCCCTACGCAACAAGACTCCGAAATCCATCATCACGTCCTTTTTGCAGCCAGCCCCCGTTTATTTGCCAACAAACGGCAATAATCGCCATTATTTTGTAAGAAAATAAATAAAAAAGGCAAAACTTTACGTAGAAAACAAAAAAATGTTCAAAAGTTTTCTATATTTGAATAATAAGGAGTATCTTTGTATGCTTTTTAATGCGTAATATAAAATATGTACGACAGTCAAATAGTCATGATAAGCCGGGCCCATCGGTATTCGCCCAACAGCGTAGAGAAGGACACGGCCATATTACATGAAGTCGGTTGCAGATTGCTCGACAAAGGGCTTCGTATAGCAACATATTCGGAAGACGAGAAAGAAAAACCGCTTCCTCAAGCAGAGGTGTATGTGACCATGGGACGCGACGAAACGGTGCTGCAAGAGCTTAAAAGAAAGCAACAGCAAGGCGCCATCGTCATCAACAGTCCGGAAGGCATTATCACCTGCTGTCAGCGCTACCAACAAATGAAGATGCTGGAAAGCGCCGGAATAAATGTTGCACCGCATAAAGGCAACAACGGTTATTGGGTCAAACGAGGCGATGCTTCGGCACAGACATCAGCGGATGTACTGTTCCGCCCAGACTACGAAAGCGCCATGACCACGGCAAATGAGATGAAAGCCAAGGGGATAACGGAAATTGACATACGGGCACACATCACCGGAGACCTTGTGAAGTTTTACGGTGTCACCGATACAGACTTTTTCTGCTACTACTATCCAGGCGATGATGGGCAAAGCAAATTCGGCGACGAACAGCGCAACGGCAAGCCCGCCCACTATCCGTTTGACAAAAAACAATTGCAGCAGATGGCCAACCAAGCCGCAACACTACTGCAGACAGGCATCTACGGAGGTGACTGCATCATACAGCCAGACGGAACCCCCGTATTGATAGACTTCAACGACTGGCCCAGTTTCTCAAGATGCCGGACCGAAGCAGCCCAAGCCATTGCAGAACACATCGTTCAGAAGGCAGGACTGCAAACAATAAAAAAAGGAAATGACAGAACTGACAAACATGCTTAAGACGAAAGGCTATATTTTCGACTATGGCGGAACACTCGACACCGGAGGCTGCCATTGGGGAAAAGTACTGTGGCACACCTACCAACAGGCAGGCGTACCCGTGACCGAAGCCCGCTTTCGCGATGCATACGTGCACGGCGAGCGGACATTGGCCAAGAATCCTATCATACAGCCAGACTACACATTCCGTCAAACCCTCGACTCTAAGCTGCACATCGAGATGGAATATCTCGACTGTCTGAACTACCACGACCAAGTACTCGACCTGCTTTATACCGAGGTGTGCAGACACACCGCAGAAAGTCGTGCAGTACTCCTGCAACTCAAAGAGCGAGTGCCCATGGTACTGGTGAGCAACTTCTACGGCAACATCTCAACCGTACTCCGCGAATTCGGATTCGATGGCATCTTCGACCATATCATAGAGTCGGCGGTGGTCGGCGTACGCAAACCGGACCCACGCATCTTCCAACTCGGAGTAGAAGCCCTCGGCATGAAAGCCGACGAAGTAACCGTAGTAGGCGACAGCATCGACAAAGACATCATCCCCGCCCATCGGGCAGGATGCAATACCGTATGGATACGAGGCGAACAATGGACTGATGACCCAGTAGATGAATCACAGGCCAATCTCGCTATCGACAATCTCACAGAACTGTTAGACAACAATAATATAAAATACATATATTAAAAACTAAGTGTAATGAAACAAACTAATGTTAAGCCTGCTGAAGGCAAATTGGGAATTATGGTAGTTGGCTGCGGCGCCGTTGCCACTACATTCATGACTGGTGTACTCATGACTCGCAAGGGACTGACCAAACCTGTCGGCTCCATGACGCAGTATGACAAAATTCGTATCGGCCGTGGCACAGACAAGAAGTATCTGCACTACAAGGATATCGTTCCCCTCGCCGATCTGAACGACATCGTGTTCGGTACATGGGATGTTTACCCCCAGAATGCCTATCAGGCTGCCATGTACGCTGAAGTTCTGAAAGAGAAAGATATCGAGCCCGTACGCGACGAACTGGAAAAGATCGTTCCTATGAAGGCCGCTTTCGACAAAAACTACGCTAAGCGTCTGGATGGCGACAACGTGAAAGACTGCAAAACACGTTGGGAAATGGTTGAAGCCCTGCGTCAGGACATCCGCGACTTCAAAGCAAAGAACGGCTGCGCACGCATCGTTGTTATCTGGGCTGCCTCTACCGAAATCTACGTACCCGTTGACGAGAAAATCCACGGCACACTCGCAGCACTCGAAGAAGCTATGAAGGCCGACGACCGCGAGCACATCGCACCATCTATGTGCTATGCTTACGCAGCCCTCACCGAAGGTGCACCCTTCATCATGGGCGCTCCAAACACCACCGTAGATATTCCCGCCATGTGGGAACTCGCCGAAAAGACCAAGATGCCTATCGCAGGTAAAGACTTCAAAACAGGTCAGACACTTGTTAAGTCAGGCTTCGCTCCTATCATCGGCACACGTTGCCTCGGTCTGAACGGATGGTTCTCTACCAACATCCTCGGCAACCGCGACGGTCTCGTACTCGACGAACCCGCAAACTTCCACACCAAGGAAGTCAGCAAGCTCTCTACTCTTGAGACCATTCTGAAGCCAGACGTACAGCCCGACCTCTACGGCCACGGCAACGATGAGGATACTCAATACTACCACAAAGTACGTATCAACTACTATCCTCCCCGCAACGACAACAAGGAAGGATGGGACAACATCGACATCTTTGGATGGATGGGATACCCCATGCAGATCAAGATCAACTTCCTCTGCCGCGACTCTATCCTCGCCGCTCCACTGTTGCTCGACCTCACTCTGTTGAGTGACCTGGCTGCACGTGCAGGACGCTTCGGCATCCAGCGCTTCCTGAGTTTCTTCCTCAAAGCACCTATGCACGACTACACTCAGGGCGAAGAGGCTGTCAACAACCTCTACCAGCAATACACCATGTTGAAGAATGCTATCCGCGAAATGGGTGGTTATGAAGCCGATGAAGAAATCGATTAAACTCTATTTTATAATATTAGTAATGTCCTTGTGCCTGCCCACGCAGGCACAAGGATTGCTTTCAGGATACGTCATCGACGCTCAGACCAAAGACAGCATACCCATGGCGAGCGTCGTTTATAAAACCCATAAAGAAGCTGTTGTATCAAGTATCGAGGGCCGCTACACCATTCAGAAGAGGGTTGGCTGGGCCTTGACCTTTAGTGCCGTAGGCTATATTTCACAGACGATTCAGATTACTGACCGCACCCCCATGCGGCTCGACATCCGTCTGAAGCCCGATACAAAGATGCTAAAGGGAGTCACCGTCCGTGCCAAGCGCCAACGCTACAGCCGCAAAAACAATCCGGCAGTAGAACTGATGCGCAAGGTCATCGAACACAAGAAGATGACCGACCTCGCCAACAACGACTTCTACCAATACAATAAGTATCAGAAGCTCACCATGGCGGCCAACGAAATAACGCCGGAAATGCTCCAGAACCCTAAGTTCAAGAACAAGAAATGGCTGACCGACCAGGTTGAGAACTGCCCCTATAACAACAAGTTGATATTGCCCCTATCGGTAGATGAGACCGTCACCAAACGACTTTATCGCCGCAGGCCACACGATGAAAAGAACATCATCATCGGACAGAGTTCTACAGGAATAGGCGATCTTTTCCAAACTGGCGATATCATCACGACGATGCTGAAAGATGTGTTCACCGATGTAAATATCTACGACGACCAGATCCGACTGTTGCAATATCCCTTCACCTCACCTATTGGCAAAGGAGCCATCGGCTTCTACCGATTTTATATAGAGGACACCGTCAAGGTAGATCGCGACAGTTGCATCCATCTGCAGTTTCTTCCCAACAACCAGCAGGACTTCGGATTCCGTGGCGACATCTACATTTTGAAGGACTCGTCCTATCAGGTGAAACGTTGCCAACTGACCATTCCGCGGCGCAGCGACGTCAATTTCGTAGAAAACCTTCGTGTCGATCAGGAATTTACCCAGTTGCCCAATGGCGAATGGGTACTCTCTGTTGATGACATGATTGTGGAGATGAAGATTGCAAGTTTCCTCCATAAAATCATTGTCATACGTAACACACGCCTCACAGACTATGCTTTCGATGAGTTGCCCAAACAGCTCTTCAAAGGCAAAAAGAAAGATGTGCGCGAGGCCGATGCCATGATGCGTGGCGATGCTTTCTGGGCTCAATACCGTCAGGTGGAACTAACCAAAGGCGAGAATTCCATGGATGCCTTCATCAAAGGACTGCAGAACATCAAGGGCTTCAAGTATATCATCTTCGGTGCAAAGGCACTCATCGAAAACTTTGTAGAGACCGGCAATCCGTCGAAAGTTGATATCGGACCTATCAACACCATGATATCCAACAACTTTGTTGACGGTATGCGACTGCGTGCTTCTGCCCAGACCACAGCCTATCTCAACAAGCATTGGTTCTTCTCCGGCTACTATGCCCACGGCATGAAGTCACACAAGAACTACTATAAAGGCGAAGTGACTTACTCGTTCAACAAGAAGGAGTATCTCCCACGTGAGTTCCCTAAACGCACGCTGAGTTTCACCTCTACCTACGATGTGATGTCGCCCTCAGACAAGTTCATGCATACCGACAAGGACAACGTGTTTACTGCATTCAAGTGGAGCAAAGTAGATGCTATGATGTTCTACAACCGACAGCAGATCACCTTCGAACGTGAGGAAGACTTCGGTTTCAAGACTACTTTCAGCATCAAGACCGAAGACAACGAAGCCTGCGGTAATCTGCGTTTCACTCCTATGAACGAATACACGGCATGGAAAAATATTGCTGGCAACGGTGAAGATAACATCATTTCACCCTATCCGACAACAGCAGTTCAGCCATCTCACCATATTCGCACAACAGAAATACGTGCCGCTCTGGAGTATTGTCCCGGTGCCACCTATATCAATACCAAACAGCGCCGTTTGAAGATCAATCTTGATGCACCGGTGTTCTCTGTCAGCCACACCCTGGGTCTGAAGAATGTATTGGGCGGTGACTACAGCTACAACTATACCGAAGCAGGCATTTACAAACGCTTCTGGATGAACAGCTGGGGAAAGATTGACTGCTATCTCAAGGGTGGAATACAATGGGAGAAAGTGCCGTTCCTGCTGCTCTGCATGCCTGAGACCAACCTCTCATACATCATTCAGGACAACACGTTCAACCTGATCAACAACATGGAGTTTCTCAACGACCGCTATGTTTCTGCCGATATCAGTTGGGACCTCAACGGTAAAATCTTCAACCGCATCCCATTGCTCAAAAAGTTGAAATGGCGTGAATATATCGGCGTGAAGATGCTGTGGGGAGAACTCTCCGACAAGAACAACCCCAACATGCAGACCGACAGTCCTATCGTGATGGCATTCCCCATAGGTTCGCATATCATGGATCCCCATCGTCCCTACTGGGAATTGGCATTGGGTATTCACAATATCTTCAAGATCATGCATGTGGAATATGTGCGCCGCCTCAACTACAACGACCTGCCGAGTGCCCACAAGCACGGCATCCGTTTCATGGTGCGCATGACTTTCTAACCGCTATCGACAGTACATTTGCTGCATACACCACCTATCAGGGCTGGATTCCTACGATTGGAAATCCAGCCCTGATTGTCATTCTGCACCTATTCCTTTGATGGAAAATCCATTTCTATTTATCATTTCCACCCTATATGATTATCATACCCTTGCTGTCTGACCCATTCCATAAAATCACATTACTTGCGAAAAAAAAAATCGGTTGCCTGCAACTTTTCCACACTATGTATCGTCAAAAGGTCAGAAACATCACAAAAACAAAAAATATTAGACTATGAAAAAAATCATGTTTTTAATGCTGACTGCCATCGTCACCATGACATCATGCAAGGAAATGAAGATTACCGCCGACTCGCAATCGCCACAGGTTACCACCATTCGCAACGAAGTGAAAGACTTTGAAGCCATTGAGATTTACGGTTCGGTCAATGTTGTTTATCAACAAGCCAATACGTATCATGTATCAGTAAAAGCCCCACAGTCGCTTCTTAAGAATGTAGAGACCTCCGTTTCTGACAAGCGGTTGAAGATTATGATCAAGACCCCCAACACCTTTTTCAACGTCGGCAATAGCGACGATGTGACCGTTACCGTCAGCTCTCCCGACCTTGTCGGCATCTTCTTGAAAGGTTCTGGCGATTTCAAATGCAACGGCCATATCGATACCGACAATATGATGATTGATCTGCGTGGTAGCGGCGATATCGACCTTCAGAGCCTCATCTGCGACAATCTGAAAGTGGTTCTTTCCGGAAGTGGCGATATCGATCTCCCCAATGTTACGGCACGCAACACCAATCTTTCCCTTATCGGTTCGGGCGACATCGACATCACGCAGCACCAAGTCATCGCCACACACATGGATTTGAAAGGTTCGGGCGATATCGAGTTGAAAGCCGTTGACTGCGGAACCATCGAGAGTCAGGTCATCGGTTCGGGCGATATCAACATTGAAGGAACAGCCCAAAGGGAGCGCCACGACGTCAAAGGTTCAGGCGATGTATATACCAACAAACTGGTATTAAGATAAAAAACGACAGTATATTGCTCGTTTTTCACGAATAATGTGTAATTTTGCGCTTGCAAAGTTACACATTATTTATATATAAGATGAAATATGCAATAATTGCGGCCGGCGAAGGCAGCCGATTGGCAGCCGAGGGAATTGACTCTCCCAAACCGTTGGTCAAGGTAGGCGGCGAGTATCTGATAGACCGTCTGATACGTGTTTTCATGGATAATGATGCAGAAGAAATCGTTGTCATCTGCAACGATCTCACCACTTTGGTAGCTCAACACTTGGTAGAACTGCAGCGCGACGGACTGAAAGGACGCCCCATTCCTCTGCGCTTCTGCGTTCAGAGCACTCCCAGTTCGATGCACAGTTTCCATGTCATCAGCCCCTATCTCTCCGACAGTCCTTTTGTATTGACCACCGTCGATACCATTTTCCGCGAAGAAGAATTTAGCAACTACGTGAAAGCCTTCCGTCAACAGATTGCCGACGGACATACCGATGGCGTGATGGGCGTCACCGACTACATCGATGACGAAAAGCCACTCTATGTCGAAACCGACGATACGCTCCGTATTCTCAATTTTCTCGACCATCAAGAGCATCCCCGTTACATCTCCGGCGGCATATACGGTCTCACCTCGTCAGCCATCGAAACACTTAATGGCTGCATGGAACGTGGCGAAAGCCGCATGCGCAATTTCCAGCGTGCCCTGCTGACCGACGGTCGTCAGCTGACGGCTTGGGCATTCTCCAAAGTACTCGACATCGACCATGCCGATGATATCAAGAAGGCAGAAGCCTTCCTCGCCGGTCAATAACAGATATTTCTCATTCACAATACGATTATGACAAACGAACATAAAACCTTCCGCGAACTGCTTCGTGCATCCTTCAAGTCAGACGATACCGAAGAGTGGCTTGATGTGCATTTCACACGTCCTATCGGTTTGGCGTTTGCGCTTTTCTGGAACCGTTTCGGTGTACATCCCAACGTCATCACCATCATTTCCTTCTTCCTTGGTGCTGCTGCCGGAGTGATGTTCTATTTCCCCGACCTCTATCACAACATTGCAGGAGTCGTTCTCCTGATGTTAGCCAACTTCTGCGACTCTACCGACGGACAGATGGCGCGCCTTACTGGCAAGAAAACCCTTGTAGGCCGTGTGCTCGATGGACTATCCGGCGATGTATGGTTTCTCTTCATCTACGTAGCCATCTTCCTTCGCACAGGTAATATGTTTTATGACGAAATAGGCTATTCTGCCTACTTCATAGCCTTTGCCATTGCCGCTTGGGCAGGTTTCGGCTGCCACTCCCGTCAGAGTTCCTTAGCCGATTACTATCGTCAGATTCATCTTTTCTTCCTGTTAGGCAAGGAAGGCAGCGAGCTCGACAACTCTGCCGAACAGCGTAAGATAGCCGAGTCGATGCCCAAAGAGCGTTGGTTTGCCCGCCTATTCTATTCCAACTATGCCGGCTACTGCAAATCACAAGAAGACCGCACTCCTAAGTTTCAGGCATTCTATGAGCAGTTGCGCCAGCGTTATTCCAATCCTGCCACTATTCCGCAATCGTTGCGCGACGAGTTCCGCCGAGGTTCTCTTCCGCTGATGAAATACACCAATCTGCTGACTTTCAACAGCCGTGCCATCATTGTCTATCTGTCGTGTCTGCTGGGTGTGCCCTACGTTTATCCTATTTTGGAGATTACGGCCTATGCCGTGATGTATGCACACATGCGCCGCAGCCATGAGCGCCTGTCCGAACAGATGACCAAGCGACTTGCTTCCTTCCAATAGTTTCTTGCCCCATGAACTGTCACATCATCCTTGCCGACAATCAAGACATCACCCGTGCGGGCATTCTGTATGTTTGCAGTCAGGCCGACCAGTGGTCAACGGATAGTGCTGAAGACAAATGCGGACTTATTGAATTATTGAAAAACGATAGTGAAGCGGTGGTTGTGATGGACTATACGCTGTTTGACGTCAATGATGTTGACGAGCTCGACATTCTGCATCTTCGTTTTCCCGATGTGCAATGGGTGATGTTCAGCACCGACCTTTCCGGCGATTTTGTACGCCGTTTGCTGGCGCTGAGTCCCCGTTTCAGCATTTTGCTCAAGGAATCTCCCTTGCAAGAAGTGCGCGAATGTCTGTCTGCCGCCTGTCGCCATCAGCGCTACATCTGCCAGCGCATGGCAGAAATGCTATTGGCGCCAAGTCAGGAGAAGCAAGAGGAAGACATTCGCCTGACGCCCACAGAGACCGAGATCCTCAAGGATATTGCGCTCGGTCTTACCACGAAAGAGATTGCCGAGCGCCGTTTCTCCAGTTTCCATACCGTCAACACCCATCGCAAAAACATCTTCCGCAAGTTGGGTGTCAACAATGCACACGAGGCTACCAAGTATGCGCTACGTGCCGGCCTCGTCGATTCTGCCGAGTATTACATCTGAGTATTCGCCGCATATCTCATCCGCCCTTGAGCTACATGCATCTGACTGTTGGTCTGTCACCAGCTGACTTAACTCTTGCAGTCCATCGGCAGCAATAGTCTGTGGCATGCGCTTTTGCCGTATAGGGTTTCGACCGATGTTGAAAGTGGTGCTGCCACAGGTCGTGCAAGCGTCGCTTAACAACCTAACAAGCAACACCTTACATTCCTATAGCACATACTTCTAAAGGCAAATCAATTTGTTTTCCTCAGCAATTCAATTTGTTTTGCTCAGCAAATCAATTTGTTTTACTCAGCAATTCAATTTGTTTTGCTCAGCAAATTCATTGAAATTACTCAGCAAATTCATTGAAATTACTCAGCAAATTCATTGAAATTACTCAGCAAATTCATTGAAATTGCCGAGCAAGGGAATATCTGAACCACATCAACAGACCATTGCCGAGTGAGCCAAGCAATAGGCAAACACCTAAAAAAATATATCCGCAGCAAAGCCACGGATATATTAGCATGTTTGCAAAGCCTATCGGCAACGTCGCTATTTTCTGTCCATCACGCGCCAAACGTAGGCTATATAGCAGAAAACAAAAGGCACGAGGAGCGAAACATAAAACATGGTGCGAAGCGTAAACTCGCTGCTGCAACTGTTGGCAATGGTCAGTGAGCACTGCAAATCGGCATTCGACGGATAGTAGGCTGTATTGCCCCACCCTGCCACCAACAGCAGCGACAACACCACAAGCACCACGCCAATACCGGCAGGCCATATTCCTTTGACATAGGTGGCACTGAAAATGGTGCGCGCCACGCCATAGAGCAACAGCACAACACCAATCACCGTGAGCACTGCGAGCGGCCACAACTGGAGATAGTTGTGCAGATATTTCATCGGTTCCATAAACACAGCACCCGTGGCAGGGTCAACGGCAAAGCCATCCTTCAGTAGCGTGCGCACAAAGAAAGCAAGGAAAAACACCAGGAATGGTATCGTACATCCCACCAGTCTTACTGAACCGCGCGAACGGATATCCTCGTCATCAACATTGTTCATGATATACAGGATGCCCAAGATGCGCGCCAAGAACATCACGGCAAAGCCCAATGCAAGGTTCCAAGGGTCGAGCAGTGCGTCAAGACCTGCCGAAGCGTTGGCCCACCGACTGATGACCGGTGCGCCAAGATCGGTGAGCGATGCTTTCTCGACCATGAAGTTTGACCCATTGAAGAAGGTGGCAACAGCCCCACCCAACAGCAGCGGACCCACTATGCCGTTGATCACAAGAAACCACTGATAGGTGCGCTTGCCGAGCAGATTGCCTTTGCAGTGCTGAAACTCATAGCTCACAGCCTGCAACACAAACGAGAAGAGAATAATCATCCACAGCCAGTAAGCTCCGCCGAAACTTGTACTGTAGAATAATGGGAAGGAGGCGAAGAATGCACCACCGAAGGTTACGAGTGTGGTAAACGTGATTTCCCACTTCCGGCCAGTGGACTCCATCACTTTGCGCTGTCCCTCTTCGGTACGTCCCAGACTATAGACCAGCGAATTGGCACCCTGCACAAAGAGCAGAAATACGAGCAATGCGCCAAGCAGCGACACCACAAACCACCAGTATTGTTGAAGAAATGTATAAGTCATAACAGTGTTCTTTTTTAGTGTTGGAAATTGAATATTGGATGTAATCTCTATTCTTGTGCCGACTTATAGTTCTTGATGACACGACACATGATGCTGACTTCTGCTATCAGCAGAACGGTAAACAGCACGAGGAAGATGAAGAAGGTCAGCGAAACGCTACCTGCCTTCAGGTCGGAAACTGCGGCTACCGTGGGCAACATATCCTGTATAGCCCATGGCTGACGACCCAGTTCTGCCACTATCCAACCTGCTTCGCTGGCAATATAAACCAGTGGTAGCATCGCAACAGCCGTTATCCAGAGCCATCTGCCACTCCTGGTGATGTCTTTTCGCCATGCCACAAAACCTATAACGATGAAGAACAGCAACAGCAGACTGCCCACTCCTACCATGACGCGGAAGGCGTAGAAGTTGATGGGGATATAGGGCACGAGTTCTGCACGGTCTTTGATGTAACCATAACCAAAGTATGGCATGTCGGCCTTCAACTGTTCTGCGAGTTGTGGCAAACGGCTGTCGTTGGCATTGGCAGCTTTCACTTTGCGGTATTCGGCAAGCGTGGCAATGGCATTGCGACCACGCTCCATCTTCTCCTCAGCCGACAGTTCGCGCGTACCGTCCTTGCGCGTATAGCCGTTGAGCAGATCGTTCACTCCAGGCACATATCCGTCGGTGGAATGAGTGGCAAGGATAGAGAGTCCGTAAGGCACAGCTATGCGCAAAGGCATCTCGCCTCCCTGGGCATAATCGGGTTGAGCAAAGGGATTGAGCGCACCGACCACGGTCAGTCCGACACCCTCACCACCATCGTAGAGTGCCTCCATAGCAGCAAGTTTCATGGGTTGTTTCTCTGCCACCATTACCGCAGAACCATCGCCTGTATGTATGGCAGCCAGCGAAGCTACCAGTCCCACGATGCTTGCCACCTTGATGCTTTGACGTGCAAGTTCCTTCTCTCTGCCACGCAACAGATACCAGCAACTCACGGCACAAACAAACACAGCACCCACAATCCATGTGGAAGTGACGGTGTGGAAGAATTTATCAACAGCCATCGGCGACAGTGCCACCTCCATGAAACTCGTCATCTCGTTGCGCACAGTATCGGGATTGAACTCGCAACCCACAGGATACTGCATCCATGAGTTTGCCACAAGTATCCACCATGCAGATATCGTAGCACCGATACCGGTAAGCCATGTGGATGCAAGATGGAATCCGCGCGACACTTTGTCCCATCCGAAGAACATCACTGCCACAAACGTACTCTCCATGAAGAAGGCTACAATACCCTCTATGGCAAGTGGAGCGCCGAATATGTCGCCTACAAACCAGGAATAATTGCTCCAGTTGGTGCCAAACTCAAACTCAAGTATGATGCCTGTGGCTACGCCCATGGCAAAATTGACACCAAACAAACGCTGCCAAAACTGCGACAGTTCGCGCCAAAATGGTTTTCCCGTACGGTAATAGATGGTTTCCATAATGCCCATCACTACAGCCAAGCCCAATGTTAGCGGCACAAACAACCAGTGGTAAATGGCTGTCAGAGCAAACTGGGCACGCGACCAATCAATGAGTGCGGGGTCGATTGTCAGAAGATGATTCATAAACTTTAGTTTTTTTATTATTGATTATTTTTCTATTTGCTTGCTTCACTGTCAGGCTGTATTGTCAGCACAGATCCCTACCGGCGCGTCAGTTCGCCTGCCACAAATGTGGCGCGGTCGCCGTTTTTGGCTTGTCTGCCCACCACATCGGGGAAGAAAAACAACTTCAACACGGCGAATATCACAATGAGTTTGATGATGATAACGGTCCACAGCGTGCGACCTATGGTCATGCTGCGAAATCCATCTCGATAGAATCGATACACCTTATATATAATATTCTTGTCTGACATGCAGGATAGTAGTATTTTTAATTGCCAATGACTCTGTTGGAGCAATTATTTTGCAAATATATGAAATAATCTGGGAAATCTACAAAAACTGGGCTGTTTTTTTTATTCATAAGCTATTTGATTGACGTCCACCGACACGCTGTAGGATATTGCCACGACTACATGCAACAGGTTTTGCGACCTATATGAAAAGAGGGTAAACAAAAAAAAATCGGAGAGCGGCACACTAACCGATCTCCGACTTGTAAGTCTTATCACGTGCGATTACCACGTCACCTTGTCGCTCAGGCAGAAATCGAGCGCATCGGTAATGGCTTTGCGATCCATGTGCTGACCGATAAACACCAGTTTCTGCATGCGGTCGCCATACATCGGATTCCAGTCGCGACGCAAGTCTTCGTTCATCGCCATCATGTCGCGCAACTCGTCTTCGGGCATGGTAGCATACCATTGACCGGCTCCCTGAAGTCCCATCTGGCGGCCTGCCTGCTCAAACACATAACAGCGGTCGGGCTCATCGACAAACCAGCAGATGCCTTTGCAACGGATAACGCCCTTGGGCCACTGCCGCGCAACAAAATTATCGAAGTAGTTGATGTCGAAAGGTTTGCGGGCATAATACACAAAACTGCCAATGCCATACTCTTCCACTTCGCCGCCTTTATGGTCGTGGTGGTGGTGATGATGGTGGTGGTGATGTTCATCTTCGTCGTCATCATCATCGTCATGATGGTGGTGATGATGTTCTTCTTCGTCGTCATCATCATCGTCATGATGGTGGTGGTGATGTTCTTCTTCGTCGTCGTCATCATCTTCATGGTGATGTTCTATCTCGTCAATCCACGCAGCCGACGTGGCTACGGCATCAAAGTCAAAACCGTGGGTGTTCACCAGTTTATCCAAATCCACGTCACCATAGTCGCATGTGATAATCTCTGCCTTGGGTTGCAGTGCATGGATGATTTGCTTGATCTTCTCCAACTCCTCTGCCGACACCTCAGAAGCCTTGTTGAGCAGGATGGTGTTGCAGAATTCTATCTGCTGGATAACCAGGTTTTCAATGTCTTCCTCACCAATATTCTGGCTGGTCAGCGCCTCACCGCTGCCAAACTCATCGCGCATACGCAATGCATCGACCACGGTAACAATGCTGTCAAGGCGCAGTATCGCGTCTTTCGTATATTCCGGACCCAAGGTGGGGATGGAGCAGATGGTCTGTGCGATAGGTGCAGGCTCGCAAATACCACTCGCCTCTATCACGATATAGTCGAAGCGCTGCATGGCAGCAATGTCTTTCAACTGTTCCACGAGATCCATCTTTAGCGTACAACAGATGCAGCCATTCTGCAAAGCCACAAGGCTGTCGTCCTTCTGATTGACCACACCGCCCTGCTGAATGAGGTTGGCGTCGATGTTCACCTCACCAATATCGTTGACCACAACAGCAAACTTGATGCCTTTCTTATTGGTCAAGATGCGGTTCAACAAGGTGGTTTTTCCGCTGCCCAGATAACCCGTGAGCAGCAATACAGGTAATTCCTTCTTATTCATCGTCGTTTTGTATTTGGTTTCTTCGAGACGCAAAATTACTGAAAATATATGAAATATCATGAACAAATAGCGTTAAATATCAGAAAAATGACTACCTTTGCACCATTCAAACTACAAATCTACAAACAAAATGAAAAGTATATTGGAACAACGTCCTGCACTGACACAGGAAATTGAGAAGATTGCAGAAGTGGCAGGATACCTCTGGCAAAACGGATGGGCAGAGCGCAACGGTGGAAACATCACCGTCAATGTCACCGAACTCGTTGATGACGAAATCAGGCAGATGCCTCCCATCAGCGATGCAATACCCATTGGAGTGACTCTCCCTGAACTTAAAAATACCTATTTCTATTGTAAAGGTACGGGTAAGCGCATGCGCGATTTAGCAAGAAAGCCCATGGCAAACGGTAGCATCATACGCATTCTCGACGACTGCGCATCGTATGTAATCATTGCCGACGAGCCCGTCATGCCTACCAGCGAACTGCCAAGCCACCTCACCGTACATGCACAGCTCATTGCCACAGGCAGCAACTACCGTGCTACGGTACACACCCACCCCATCGAACTGGTGGCAATGAGCCACAACCGCGAGATGCTGGGCAAGGATGTGCTCACCAATCTGCTCTGGTCGATGATACCGGAAACCAAGGCTTTCTGTCCGCTCGGACTGGGCATTGTGCCTTACGAACTGCCGGGATCTAATACGCTCGCTCAGGCCACACTCCATCAGTTGGAAGACTATGATGTGGTGCTTTGGGAGAAACATGGTGTCTTTGCCAAAGGTATCGACGTGATGGATGCCTTCGACCAGATTGACGTTCTCTCCAAGAGTGCTAAGATTTATGTCAACGCAAGAGCCATGGGTTTCATGCCCGAAGGTATGAGTCAGGAGCAAATGCAGGAGATGAGTCGCGCATTCAATCTGCCGAAATAACAATAAATAAAAACACAAGTCCACCCCCGTTCCATCAGAAAGAGGGTGGATTTGTGTTATAGACTCATTGAAATGGTCTTATAGGATTTTACTTTTGTCCTTTCAGGACGTTCGGTAAAATAACCCCACACACCCACAGGGTGTTACCCTGGGCTAAGGAAACCATTGGGCCTTCAGCCCGTTGTGGTTGTGTGATTATTACCCACGACACGTTTTGCAACGTCGGATTGTTGCAGATGAAAAACATCACGAATGGTGTGTGATTATTACCCACGACACGTTTTGCAACGTCGGATTGTTGCAGATGGAAAACATCACGAATGGTGTGTGATTATTACCCATGTACACGTTCTGCAACCAACGCCCCGAACGGGGCAATATTTCCATAGCCCAGGGTAACACCCTAGGTTTTTATGCCTCTTTTACCTATACGCCCTGTAAGGGCAACAGTAAAATCAAGCTAGTCAGAGAACACATACTTCTCATCATATTCTATGTTATATAGCTTCAAGAATTGCTTGTATTCCTCTTGGAATGTTGTCTTCTTATGATGCGCTTTCTGGTTTTTGATGTATGCTAACGTTTTATCGACTACAGATTGACTGACCGATAATGCTGCATATCCCCCCTGCCACGCAAACATTGAATAATGTGGTGATAATGATTTAATCCATCTGCTACTATTGCGCTTCAATGTTTCCAAGAGATTTGCAATAGAAATCTCACGCCCTAATAGACACAATACATGCACATGGTCACCTGTGCCATCAACCCAAATATTTAGACAATTTGCATCGTTGACGAGTTGCCCTATATACGCATGCACCCGATCGAGATCATCATCAAGAATACATGGGCTAGATGCCTTGATGTGGAAGATAATATGCAAATAGATTTTGCAAAGTGATTGTGACATATGATTTTTACTTTTGTCCTTACAGGACGTTTATTAATTTGTTAACATTCACATCCGCAGGGCGTTGCCCTGGGCTAAGGAAACCATTGGGCTTTCAGCCCGTTGTCCTTTGTTTATGCGGTCATTATATTTCCATCCGCAGGGCGATGTCCTAACTAAGAAAACCATTGGGCTTTCGGCCCGTTGTGGTTGTGTGATTATACCACATGCACACGTTCTGCAACCAACGCCCCGAACGGGGCAATATCTTCATAGCCCAGGGTAACACCCTGGGGTTCTATGCCTATTTTTACCTATACGCCCTGTAAGGGCAACAGTAACATCAGCAGGGCTAAGAAAACCCATTGGGCTCTATGTTGCGCCGGATTGCAGATTCACAACCGTAGCATATCACTTGCGAATAGTAGCCCGGAGAATAACCACATCCTCCAACGGACGGTCACCATGGTCGTGATCCACAGGAGTCTGTTGGATGCGATCAACCACATCCAGTCCTTCGATGACCTCGCCAAACACAGTATAACCGCCATCCAGATGGGGCACACCACCATATTTTATATAGTTCTGTTGCATCACTGAATCGGGAATGACATAAGCTCTGCCCTCACGGCGAAGTTGGTCGGCATAGTATTCCATCTGCCGAGGCGAGAAATTGCGACCCCACGTGATGTAGAAATCATGCGACGAGGAGGCAAACTCAGGATTGGTATCATCTCCCTCGCGCGCGGCACAGAGTTGTCCGCGACGATGATAATGCGCCGGATAACGGATTTCTGCAGGCACACGGCGCTCCACATCATACTGCACTGTATCGCCGGCAGACACTTGACGGGCTTGCGGATTGCCGGCTTGAATCATGAAATTACGAATGACACGCTGAAACGTGCAGCCATTATAATAGCCCGTTCGCACCCGATCCAAGAAATTGTCGCGGTGTAAGGGGGTGTCGTTGTAAAGCCGCAGAACAATGGTACCCATGGTGGTTTCCATCACCACCTCATGTTGCGTAGTGTCGGCAGCGGTCTGTGCCGATAGCGTGGCGGTGCCGGTCAGCATCAGCATCATCCACATCAGTGTTTTCTTCATATTCATCTTCATATTTGTTTTAGACCGCCCCACTGCCCCATGACCAAGGGAAGGAACGGCCGGTTGTTTCTATTCTTACATCTCGTTTGCCTCCGACAGACTGTCGGTCAATGGCACTTCTTGTTGATGGCAACGGCAACGGTATGCCCCATGGTCCAAGCTGCCTGCAGGTTGAAACCGCCTGTGACGGCATCTACATCGAGCACCTCACCTGCAAAATAAAGACCTTCATGCTGCTTACATTCTAAGGTAGAGAGGTTGACATTGGAAAGGGCCACACCTCCACAGGTCACAAACTCTTCCTTAAACCTACACTTACCTGTCATCCGATAGACATCGGCAGTCAGCGTATTCACCAATCGATTGATCTGTTTCTTCTGAAGTTCTGCCCAACGCTGTCCGCCACGTATCTGCGATCGGTCAACCAACAGTTTCCAAAGTCGGCTGTTCAAATGGGGCGGATACACAGTAGATACCTGTTTGCGACCATGTGCCACACTCATCTCCCCTATCATGGTCTCCACTTCAGGGAGCGTCATCGCTCCACACCAGTTGATGCAAAGGTCGTGCTGATAACCACAGCCGTGCAAATGGCGTGCTGCACGACTCGACAGTTTCAGTACGGCAGGGCCGCTCATGCCCCAATGAGTGATGAGCAACGGACCTTCGCCTCGGAATTTAGTACCGGGAAGGGCGGCGGTCGCATGTTCTACCACGGTTCCCGTCAACTGGGTCAGAGCGCGGTCGGCAACACATACGCTGAAGAGCGATGGCACTGGCGACACCATTTCTAAATCCAAACCGGCAAGCATCTGCAGACCCTGCATCGTCGGACTGCCTCCTGTCGTCACTACCGCCATGTCGGCAGTAACGGTTGGTTGCCGAACGTTATCGGCCGGTGAGAAAGTCAACCGATAGCACTCATCCTCATGGGCAATAGCGCTGACACGATGACCTAACTTCAGCGTCACGCCCAACTGACGCATCAGCGACAACAGCGTATCTACTATTTCCATCGCATACTGCGATTTGGGAAACACACACTCATCGGTTTGCGTCACTAAGCGCACTCCTTCGCGCTCAAACCATCGGCAGACATCGGCAGCAGAAAAGCCTTTCAGCAGTCGCTTCATCAGTTTTTCACCACGCGGATATACTGCGGCAAGGTGTTCCACTTGCCGGAACGAGTTGGTCAGATTACACCGTCCACCTCCTGTCACTGCCACTTTGGCCAACGCCTTACGGCCGCCTTCATAGACCGTGACATCTGCGTGAGGCAACAGGCGCTTGACCGCTATGGCACAAAAGCAGCCCGCGGCACCGCCTCCTATGATTGCTATCGTTTGTTTCATTATGCGAAGATACTAAAAAAATGGCAAAACATGTGTTTTTTCATGTTTTTTCCATTATTTACCATTCGATTTCTTTTATTTTCAAACAACCTATTGGAATAATCCGTAACTTTGCATCATGAACAATAAACATCAATGATATAAACTAAACACAATAAAGACTATGACAACAAAGTATTCTGGAACACAGACTGAGAAGAATCTCGAGGCCGCATTCGCTGGCGAGTCGCAAGCACGTAACAAATATACCTATTTCGCATCAAAAGCAAAAAAGGAAGGTTTCGAACAAATTGCTGAACTCTTTCAAAAAACTGCCGACAACGAGAAAGAGCATGCTAAAATGTGGTTCAAAGAACTCAACGGCATTGGAGACACCGCTCAAAACCTGGCAGCTGCTGCAGAAGGAGAAAACTACGAGTGGACTGATATGTATGAGGGATTTGCTAAAACCGCAGAAGAGGAAGGCTTCGCTGACTTGGCAATGAAATTCCGCCTGGTGGCTGCTATCGAGAAACGCCACGAAGAGCGTTATCGCGCACTGCTTCACAACGTAGAAATGAAGGAGGTGTTTGCTAAGAGTGAAGTGAAAGTATGGGAATGTCGCAACTGCGGACACATCGTAGTTGGTGAGAAAGCACCAGAGGTTTGCCCTGTATGCGCTCATCCTCAAGCCTACTTCGAAATCCACAAAGACAACTTCTAAGCGTTGACAACCTATCATCTATATACCATCCGGCAGATATTCCTTTTCTGCCGGATGGTTTTGGTTGATAGGCCATTTGATTGAATTACAATACCAGAAAAACAGTTTTTTTGCATTTATTACACAAAGTTTTGTGGTTTTCTTCAGAATAATGACTACCTTTACAGTCCAATACTAATAACCCTACATGATATTCAGGAATATGAAGAAACACTTTCTGTTAACCATCGCTTGCCTGTTGACAGGCATGACTGCTTCAGCACAACAATACCAATGGAAGAATGTACCTATCGTCGGCGGAGGATTCGTAGATGGGTTTATTCTTCATCCGACTAACCCTGACGTACGCTTCTGCAGAACAGATATGGGAGGCGCATACCGATGGGATGCGGTCAACAAAGAGTGGATACAGATGCTCGACTGGGTGTCGCTCGACAATCAAAATCTGCAAGGGGTGGAGAGCGTGGCTATCGACCCCAACAATGACCAAAAGGTGTATCTGGCCTGTGGCACATATACAATTAAGACGGGAAGTATTCTGAAATCAAACGACGGAGGCAGATCATTCATCGAGGTGAAAGTGCCCATTGCCATGGGAGGCAACGAGAACGGACGTGGCAACGGCGAACGAATGATGGTTGATCCGCTCAATTCACGCAATATCTACTTCGGAACACGGCTCAACGGACTCTGGAGGTCGGTTGACGAAGGAATGACATGGAAGCGCGTGGACACTTTTCCTGATGTCACAGAACAGACGGACTTCTCCAATCCCCAAAACCGCATGAACAGAGGCAGCGGCATCATTGCCGTTGTATTCGACAAAAAAGAGAAGAAAGGCAACGATACAAAGAATATCTTTGTGGCTGTTTCGCTCAAAGACCGACAGAGCATTTTTGTCAGCCGCGATGCCGGAAAGAGTTGGAAAGCCGTTGACAATCAACCCGTCGGACTGCGCCCCACCCACATGGTCATGGCTGCCGACAGAAAACTGTATATCAGTTATGCCGATTCGCCAGGACCGTCACCCATGACCGATGGAGCACTGTGGGCTTACGATATCAAGAAGAACACATGGACGGACATCTCTCCTTTGAAATTCGACAAGGGCAAGAAATCGGGATTCGGATATGCGGCAGTTGCTGTCGATGCACACCATCCGCAACATATCATTGTAAGCACACACGGACTAGGGAAGAAATACGGCTACGGTGACGAGGAAATGTTTCGCAGTACCGATGGCGGTAAACAATGGATACCACTCTTCAAACATGGTTACAGATACGACCATAGCAAAGCTCCTTATACGAAGATGGCACCGCTCCACTGGATGTTCGACATAGAGATCGACCCCTGCAATGCCGATCATGCCTATTTCACTACTGGTTTCGGAGGTTGGGAAACGTTCAATCTCTCTGCTGGCGAACGACAGGGCGACACCATCGTGTGGAGCATTGCCACTAAGGGAGTTGAGGAAACTGTACCCCTCGAACTCTATGCTCCTCCAACGGGAGCAAGCATAGTAAGCGGTGTGGGAGACTACGGCGGATATACGCATTTCGACATCACCAAACCAGTACCGGAGGGCATGCACTACGCTCCATATTTCGGCAATACCGACGGAGTAACTGGCGCATGGAACAAACCTGACGTCATGGTGCGCGTGGGTGTCATCTTCAACCATCTATTCGACATTCCACCTATCTCGTATTCCGAAGATGGCGGACGCACATGGAAGCCATGCGCAAATGCTCCTGTAGAAAAAGCGGAGAGCGGACACATCGCTGTCAATGCCGATGCCTCGGTATGGATATGGACGCCACGCGGTGCCCTACCCTCATTCACTACCGACAAAGGGGAATCGTGGAACACATGTCAAGGTCTCCCCAAAAACATCAAAGTCATCGCCGACAAAGTAAATCCACAACGCTTCTATGCTGTCGATGTGATCAACAAAACACTCTATACCAGTATAGATGCGGGTAGAACCTTCACTTCAAAACCGCTCAACATCACATTGCGAACCACCGAAAAGAAAAAACGGGGCGACAATCGGGGCGGTCAAGATCGCATATACGCCATGCCCGACCGCGAAGGCGACTTATGGCTTGCCGCCTACGACGGACTGTATCATCTCAACGCTGACCTACAGGCCGTGGGTGCCATGCCTCATGTCAGCACCCTCTATGCTTTCGGTTTTGGCAAGTCACGCATAGAAGATGGCTATCCCACCCTATATATAATAGGTGTAGTAGATGGCGTCTATGGTTTCTTCCGTTCTGACGACTCTGGCAACAACTGGGTGCGCATCAACGATGACAACCACCAGTATGGTCTTGTCCTCCACATTTGCGGAGACATGCAAGAATACGGTCGCGTCTATGTGGGTACACACGGAAGAGGACTCGTATGCGGTTCTCTCCGCCAATAGCACACGGAAAATGTCACACGGACGACACGGATCTTTTAATATCTTGCCGTAGACAACTAAAAAATCCACGGAGCACACGGAGTACACGGAATCACGGAACAAGCAGCCCCGGGCTGGAAGCCCAACGGCTTCCTTAGCCCAGGGCGACACCCTGCGGACACAACAAAACATTTTACAATCGTCCTGTAAGGACAAAAGTAAAATCCGTGCGACTAAAACATCCGTGTGCAACCTTAAGAGGCTTCACCTACCATACATCTTTCGTCATCCAGCTGATGGTGATAAAAACGGCAAAAGCTACAAATAATAATATGTACATAATCTATATTTAAATTGTTGATAATCCAATGTGGTTTCGTTTAACCCCATTTTCCTTCTATATCATAGTAAGGTTTTCGCCTCCAAAATTACACATTTTTCTTCAATCCACAAACTATTTCCACCTTTTATTCCATTTATATAGGTATATTTGAGGCTAAAACGATAATCCATAGTTTTGCTTTATCGAAACTGTCAACTGTCAAACTGTAACGCCTGGGATTGATGGCATGGACCTGTTCCTGTGACATCACTTTCTACTTGAAAAGTGAATATTTTTAGGATATTATTAAATATATTTGTCTAATTCCTTGGACAATTCAATATTTTTTTTTATTTTTGCGCCAAATTGAGAATGAATACTAACCGCGCAATTTTTTTTAAGTCATGAACATTAAACCAGATTTTTGTAAAATCTTAAGGTTGGTTGGCGTTTCAATCGCCTTTACAACACTCGGTGCTTGTGTTGATACAATGCACCCTGGCGTGAATACTGAAGGTAATGATTCAATTGAAGTTCCTTTGGATTTTGACTGGAACATGTCGCAAGACGTGGATATACAGCTTATAAGCAATGTAACGACTCGTGCGTATATATATGAGGACGAGAACTTAGAGAAACTAATGTGTACCACAATGCTTGAGGCTGACAAACTGGAAACAGTATCTCTCACTACACTCAAAACGTTTGAAAACCTATATCTTGCCTACCTCGACAAGGATGGCAAGACAGTGGTGCGCACCATTGACATCGGTAAAAAGCAGGTTCTCACTCGTGCCGCCAACATATCGGACGAGATTACTGACGCGTCAGAGGCGCTGACGCCGTTGGGAAGCGACAAGACCGTGGTGTTCTCACCCAACAACTCGGTGTATGGCACAGTGCTCTTTGAGGACATGTATCCAGAAATGGGCGACTACGATATGAACGACTTCGTGCTTGGCTACAGAAAACAGTATGGAAAGTCCGATACTTCGGAGACCCTGGAAATCACTCTTCAGATACGTGCCATAGGCGGCCAACTGCCGTTTGTGCCTGGAGTTGAGGTAAAGGGTGTGGATGTGGACGGACTCGAAGTGAACTGGCTCTCGTCGGATACGCGCCTTTCGGTGGAGAACGTATCGGAATCTGATGCCAGCGGCACTCCTGTTTTCCGAGTGAACGGAGTACAGAACATAAAGAAAGGCAACGGCTATTTCAATGTTAATCTGCCAAAGATATCACAGGAAAGCTTGCCTTATGTCACCATCATACTCACACGACCGTTAGACGGCAATCCACAGTTGAACATTAGGGACAAAGACCTCAACTTCTTCATCTATAACACACAGAACATGGTGGAGATACACGAGAAGAACACTGCAGTAACCCGATTCGCATCAAACACTGACGATAGCAGTTTCCACAATGGAGGACTCGTATGGGCGTTCAGGGTGGAAGGCTATATGCCTCATACCATTGAGGGATATAAGATTAACAAGGTGTTCCCGAAGATTTCAAATTGGATGACAAGCGGCGGCGCAACGGATTCCGACTGGCTCTCCGACTTCGACTCAGAGTCTGTCATTGACTATGCTCAGGGCGATGTCCCAAGTTCTCCTGACGTTCAGAATGAACCATACATTAACGTTAAGCAGACTCTGGTGGAAGCTCCAGCAGCCGGAGGAAGGGTGGAAATACCCATTGAAGCCAACTGCGACTTTGACGTGTGCTTCGGCGAGCAGGGATGGATATACGATTTCTCCAAGGAGGATGGGAAACTAATACTCTTCGTATATGCCAACTATAACGGCTCGGACAAGAGTGCTAACGTCACCCTAACCCCAACCACCAACATCAGCAAGAAGTTTACATTCAAGCTTAACCAGAAGTCGGAGGCTTATGCCGGAGCGCTGATACAAGCCAACGACGGATTCAAAAAAAATATAGAGAGTCTCGTAAAAGCTAACGGAGGAGTGATTACCGACGTAAAGAAGGTGAACATCATAGGCCATAGCGACAAATATAAAGGTTTTACAGGAAGTAGTCTTCCTGCCAATGTGAAGAGGATAGCAGGCAATGATAAAAATTTGCCGCATAATGTTTACATGGAATGGGATGCCGCCAACGCCACCATCACCGTCTCCACTCCCGGAGCAATCGTAAGCACCGGCAACACTTGCTCTAAAATGTTTAGTAATTGCTCTGGCTTGGAGGAGGTTGACCTCTCGGGACTTGACATCTCGCTCTGCACCAAAATGGAACAAATGTTCATTAACTGCAAGAAGCTAAAGAGCGTGGACCTCACTCCGCTCAACACTTCAAAAGTGACCAATATGTCCGGAATCTTTACTCTATGTGAGAGTCTTGAGTCTGTAAACGTGAAGGGATTGAACACGTCCAACGTCACCTCGATGAACAACCTGTTTGACCGTTGCTATTCGCTCAAGTCTGTGGATATCAGTTCGTGGAACACTGATAAGGTTACAACCTTCAACCGTATGTTCTGGAATTGTCAGAAGCTCACCGATGTGAAATTTGATTGTAGCAAGACATCGTTGGTGGAATGGGGGGTTAAGGAGATGTTTACTAACTGCTATCTGTTGACGACAGTGGATATGTCTTCGTTTGACTTCCATAATGCCAATGATTTCACATCAATATTCAGCAATTGCAATAGTCTTCAGACGGTTGTGTTCGGCAAGAGCAATACGTCGAATATCATCAATATGAAGAATGCATTCGCTGGTGTAGGCGGCAACGGTGAGTTCACATGTGTAGATGCCGACTTCTCTTCTGCCACCACAATGGACAGCGCATTCAAGGGATGCACTGCCACTTCCATCAACCTTTCCGGCTGGAATACTACGTCAGTTCAGAACCTTAGCAGCACATTCGCTAATTGTGGAAATGCAAAGAAGATAAACATCTCGGGATGGAGCGCTGACAATGTAACAAGTATCGGCAGTATGTTTAATAGTGCATATATAGAAGAAATCGACCTCGGACCCAATTTCAATGTGCCTTCCAATGTCAATATCGACTATTGGTTCTATTGCACTTCCAACAAGTCGAAGAAGGCAACATTAAAGTGTTCGCGTGCCACATACGATTTGATACAGGTTTTTACCAACACTACTGGAGGTCGCAACAGCAAGTCGTTCCTCACCCAGTATTGCACATACAGCGTATATTAATTTTTTTCGTTGACGAGTTGACAAGTTTCAACTCGTCAACTCGTTTTAATCACACTCCACTCAATTACGCTTGTGGTGTGTTCGTTCATACGACGTAAAAAATAATCTGTTGTGGAGATTATTTATTCACAGCATCTGCAACTTCATTCCTATCGACAGTCAAAGGATGTCGCCCAGCGAAACCTTGCTGTCCATGAATGCTGAACGGATGTAGAGGTCGCACGGATTTTTACTTTTGTCCTTACAGGACGATTGTAAAATGTTTTGTTGTGTCCGCAGGGCGTCGCCCTGGGCTAAGGAAGCCGTTGGGCTTCCAGCCCGGGGCTGCTTGTTCCGTGATTCCGTGTACTCCGTGTGCTCCGTGGATAAAAGATTTCCGTGATTTCTGTGATTTCGACATCATCCAGACATGATATGATGCCTTCATCAAAGAGGAGTTGGACAAAAGAGGGCTTCCGTGAAATAATGGATTAAATTGATGCCAAAATCCATCGTTCTGTAAATATATCGAACTTGCATTATGTTTCATTTGTAAAGTTACAATACCCACATTGCACAAAATGATAATATTGAGGGTTCTTGTAAGGCTTTACATGATTTTTATGGTTTGACCTGTGGTTGAGCCTATAAAGATGGGCTGTTGGGCTTATGGTAGGGTGTTTTGGGGTGGACTCTGGATTCTCTCCGTCGGTTATTTGGGGGATAACAAGGGATTAAAAACCCGTGGAGGGAGTTTAGGCGTGGTTGGACCATAGGATCCGTCGGGATGGACGAAATGGTTTTATTCGCCGAGAAAATGCTCAGTGTGGGAAAGGAAGTGCAGGATTCCACCTCGGCAGGTTTGAGGCAAAAGGCATTTTTCTGGTTTGTGGTTGCTGAAGGGTACTTTGCCAGCCATAAGCCAGCCATGACGATGGCTTCTCGTCGATTTTTCGATAGTTTCTCGACCGACATTCGTTGCTCTTTCGTTCGTTTTTCGCTTGTTCCTCGTTCGGTTCTCGATCGGTCTTCGATAGACTAACGAATAACGAACGAGAGACGAACGAGAGACGAACGAGGACCTAACGAGAAGTTAACGGGAACCGAACGAGAAGCGATCGGGAAACCGTGGTCTTTCTGTCGGGACCAGATGGCGTGTTGAATTACTTGTTTTGTAAACATAAGCGGCTTTTTAGTTGTTAAATTATTTATTTGATTTTTTGGTTTAAAGGTTTCTTTCTTGTTTTGGAAATCATCCTCGGCTTGAAACACAAAGATACAACATGACACCCCCGAAATGCAAGAGTTTTGGCAGTTTTAATCCAATATTTAATATTATTTAACTTTATTATAGATATTTTTATCTTCGACTTCGCATAGTTTTTTTTTATAATTCTCTCCTGATAATATAAGCCAAGCGCATATCAAAGCAAATAAATCAAAGACGAAAATGCACTCGAACACCTTCCTCAGAGCGTTTCTTTAACTTTAATTTTTTCCGCTTTCTCCGTGTTCCGTGGATAATAAATTTCTGTGATTTGCCTTTGGCTTATTCTGACGCGACTCAACAGAGTAAAACCGAGCTTTCACTCTGTCTTCGCTGCTCCAGAATATCTGTGTGATATTAAAAAGGGAGGGAACTTGCAAATAAAAATCCGTGACATCCATGTAATCCGTGAGACATTTTCGGAGCCCAACGCAAAAATATGGTTTATGGAAACTGTTATACTGTTATATTGTAACGCTTGGATGATTTTTTGCTTTTCCCAAACTGTCAACTGTCAACTGTAACGCTTAAGATTGCAATTTCAATCATACATTTCATTTCCACATCATTGGTATTCTCCCTTTCTGTTCCTTGTACCTCCTATCATTGTCCGCCAATTTTGGGACTTAGTGCGGAGTTAGTTATGACTTACTTATGAGGCAACCATGAAACAGGGGGATGTAAAAGGGGAACAGATACTGTTTCACTTGTTTTCATTTTCCGGGGCATACCCGTTCAGCTTTCCGGAGTTGCAGTCTGCAGCCATGTCATGAATACAGGTCAATGTCATTCCAAAACTATCCGTAGTCAATATCATCATTCACAAGCGTTACAGTTGACAGTTGACAGTTTCCTTAAATGGATTTTTTAGTTGCCTACGGCAAGATGTTTTGGAGTAGCGAAGACATAGTGAAAGCTCGCTTTCACTATGCTGAGTCACGACAAAAAATAACCTATGGTGTAAATCTTAACGAAAATCTTAAGAAAAATCTTTAACCAGAATCTTTCCATGTACTCTGTGTGCTCCGTGGATCCGTGTACCCTGTGTGTTCCGTGGATCCGTAAAGGGAGGAAACGAAAAAAGCACCTTGCTTCATTGCTGAAACAAGGTGCTTTGTAAAAGATGGCGGCCTCCTACTCTCCCGCATTGCATTGCAGTACCATCGGCG
>NZ_NPJA01000052.1 GCF_002251295.1 Prevotella sp. P5-50 | reverse complement strand
TGGCCAAATGGTACAACAAGGTCGAAGAGGCTGGATTCCATTCCTTCAACGTTATTGCGGCTACGTTCTACGAGCACTATGATGACATACTCAACTTCTACAATAACAGGTCGTCTAACGCAGCAGCAGAGTCTTTCAACGCCAAAGTCAAGTCCTTCAGGGCAGCACTAAGGGGAATTAGGGATGAGAAATTCTTTCTCTACAGACTTTCCATGATATACGCTTACCCACACTAATTATCTACTGAACCGTTGAGGGAGCTTTGAATAATGGCGGAAAACAAAAAAGAGCCGCATCCCATAAGAGATACAGCTCTTGTCTTAGTCGGGATTACTGGACTCGAACCAGCGACCTCGCGCCCCCCAGACGTGTGCGCTACCAACTGCGCTAAATCCCGATAAGCGAGTGCAAAGGTACAGCTATAATTTGTAATATCCAAATTTTTGTTTCACTTTTTTTGTATTTATCCCCAAAAACACTACCTTTGTATCTCTAAACAAACCTAATTATAATATATGCAATACGAAATAACAGCTCCAAAGGAATTAAAACATACAGCAATCCTACCTGCATCGAAGAGTATTTCCAACCGTGCGCTCGTTATTCATGCGCTGGCTGGAGGCTTTATCTTACCCGAAAACCTATCGGATTGTGACGATACCGAAGTGATAATTTCCGCTTTGCGCGATAATCCTTATGAGATCAATATCAAGGCTGCAGGTACTGCCATGCGCTTCATGACAGCCCTGCTTTCGGTGAAAGAAGGCGAGGAACATGTGCTGACTGGTACTGAACGCATGAAACATCGCCCTATTCATGTGCTTGTTGATGCGCTGCGCTACCTTGGTGCTGACATCACCTATGTGGGAGAAGAAGGCTTTCCGCCTCTGCTTATCAAGGGTCGCCGCCTTGATGGCGGTCTGCTCGAAGTGCCAGGCAATATCAGTTCACAGTTTATTTCCGCCCTGTTGATGATAGGTCCGACCTTGCAACAAGGACTGACGCTCCGCTTGAAAGGTGATATTATCTCACGACCCTATATCGATATGACCCTATGGACCATGCGCGAGTTTGGTGCCGATGCCGAATGGTCAGACTATGAGACTATTACGGTGAAGTCCCAACCATACCATGATCGTGCCTACCGTATTGAGAATGATTGGAGCGGCGCATCCTATTGGTATGAGATGATGGCTCTGGCAACTGGCGATGACGACGAGGTGATCCTCAACGGACTGATGGATGCCTCCAAACAAGGCGATTCCTCGGTGCGATATATCTTCAGCTTGCTCGGTGTGAAAACACAGTTTGCCACAACCGAACAGGACATTCCCACCAAGGTGACCCTTCGCCATTCAGGCCGTTGCGTACCCCGTTTGGAATACGACTTTGTCAATTCGCCCGATTTGACCCAGACCTTTGTGGTCACTTGCGCTTTGCTTGGCGTGCCCTTCCATTTCCGTGGACTTGCCACCCTTAAGATTAAGGAGACCGACCGCATATCGGCATTGAAGACAGAAATGCGCAAATTGGGATTTGTCATCTATGATATCAACGACAGCGAACTCGTATGGGACGGTGAACGTTGCGAGCCAGACTATGCCGACGGTATCGATACCTACGAAGACCATCGCATGGCGTTGGCCTTTGCACCTGCCGCATTGCGTTTCCCCAGTCTGCGTATCAACCATCCAGAGGTGGTTACCAAGTCGTATCCCCACTATTGGGACGACCTTCGCCATTGTGGTTTCCAAATCCAACAACGATAATTCTTAATCGCTATATGCTATGAGCTTTCTCCTCTTCGCCCTCATTGCCATCGGAGCCCTCGGCCTTTTGGCGGCCTTGCTGTCTATTGGCGACAGCGATAGCCCCGTGGTACATGGCGATCACGACTGCGCTTCCTGCACAAGCCACGATGACGGTTCGTGTAAGATAGCCTGTATGATGGAGGAGTCTCGTCGGCGAAAAGAGGAAAAAGCACGTGTTGCTGCATCTGCTGATACCGATGGAGATGATGGCGATGACGGCAATTGCGTGCCCGATGTTCATAGCGACGAGTCAGACGAGAATACAGATGACGCGTCAGACGATAGGCCTTCGGCCACAGATCGTCTGCCACTTACTCCCATCATACTGCTGCTCGCCATACTCGTTGCCGCCTCGTGTTCTACACAGCGAAATAACAGTCAGACACGAATGTGGCATGCGTTCAATGCTCGCTACAATACCTATTTCAATGCATCGCAAGCCTTTATCGAAGGATGCGACGAACAGGAACGCGGCAATCGAGACGACTATACCCAGTTGTTGCCAATCTATGCGGTGGGCAACAAGCAGAGCCGTAGTATCGGAACAAGTCATTTTGACCGTACGATAGAGAAGTCGGAGAAAGCTATTCGCCGTCATAGCATCAAGCGGCGCCCCGAATGGAACAAGCAACGACGCAAGACTAAAGCCGATATAGAGTGGCTCAATCGCCATGAATACAATCCGTTTCTCTGGCGTGCTTGGCTTCTTTTGGGCAAAGCACAGTTTCATGAAGGAAATTTTGAAGAGTCTGCTGCCACCTTTGGTTATATGGCACGGCTATACAAAACGCAACCTATCATCCTTGCCCGTGCTCGGGCATGGCAAGCCAAATGCTATGCGGAGATGGGATGGCGCTACGAAACCGAAGATCTCATCACCAATCAGCGCCGCGACAGCATACCCCGTCAGGCTGTGGCAGATTGGGATTTTACCCTTGCCAACCATTATCTTCGCACCGGACAATATGCCGATGCCACGCGTTATCTCATGCGTTGCATACGTCATGAGCGTCGCCGCCAACGCAAAGCCCGTCTCTGGTATATTGTGGGACAGATCGAACAACATCAAGGTCATTCCCAACAGGCATTCGAGGCTTATCGCCATGTGGTTCGTCTGCAACCGCCTTACGAATTGGAGTTTAATGCACGCATCTCACAAACCGAGGTGATGGCCTCTGCCGATGCTAAGGGTATGATACGTAAGTTGCAACGAATGGCTGCGTCAGACAATAATAAAGACTATCTCGACCAAATCCATTATGCCATCGGCAATATTCGTTTAGCCCAGCGCGATACGTTGCAAGCCATTGCATCATACGAAGAAGGTGCCCGTCGATCTACCAGAAATGGCACCGAGAAGGGAGCTTTACTCCTCCAATTGGCGCAACTCTATTGGCAGCGTGAAGCCTATGCCGATGCACGCCGATGCTATAGTGAGGCTGTGGGACTTATCGATACCGCCCTTCCATACTATAAGGAAGTGAATCGCAGGTCGGAAATTCTCGATCAGTTGGTTCCCCTGACCGATGCTGTCCATCTGGAAGACTCGTTGCAACGCTTGGTTGCCATGCCTGAAGCAGATCGCCTCAAGGTGATAGACCGCCATATAGCGGAATTGAAAAATGCCGAACGAGAGGCCAAACGCGCACAGCAGGATGCAGAAATGCAAAGTCAATGGGAGACGCCAAACGCCCAAAATAATGGTATGTCGGCTGTCGGTAATGATACAAAAGCCTCCACTTGGTATTTCTACAATCCGCAACTTGTCAGTCAAGGTCGCATTCGTTTTGAACAACTTTGGGGCAAACGCCCCAACGAAGACGATTGGCAACGCAGTAATCGTTCCGTCGTACCATCGTTGAATGGTGAGGCTGACCATGAAACAGAGGTTGATGCCGATTCCGCAAAAACGACAGCTTCTGCAACAGAAACCGAGAGCAATACCACCCAGCTCAATCCTTTTACTCGCGAATACCATTTGGCACAACTGCCTTTCACCGCCGAACAAAAAGCTGAAAGCGATCGCAAGATGCGCGAAGCACTATTGCCTGCTGCGGTCATCATGAAAGATAAGGTGGAAAATCTCGCCTTGGCTCGTCGCATGTTTACCTATCTTGTAGATCGATGGCCCACCGATTCACTCAACGATTTGGCATGGTATCATCTCTATCTGATGAATGCACGTGAGGGACGGATGGCTGATGCCGATTCTGCTCTTGCGCGATTACAATGTCAGTATCCACAAAGCGAGTGGACCCAACTGCTCTCCAATCCTTATTATGCCGACAACCAGCGTTTCGGTCAACATTTAGAAGATTCGCTCTATGCTGCTACTTATGAGGCTTTCTGTCAGGAACGTTACCAAGAAGTGGCAGCCAATGTGCAACTCTCTGCCCAGCGTTTCCCCCATGGTGCCCATCGTTCCAAGTTCTTGTTCGTAGAAGCTTTGAGCCTGCTTAACGAGGGTAGGATAGATAAGTCGGCGCAACAACTGAAACAAGTAGTAGAGGACTATCCTGATAGCGAGGTCGGCCCAATGGCTGGTCACATTCTCCGTGGACTTCAGCAGGGCCGCCGACCACAGGGCACCATGCGCCCCAAGGACGATATCTGGCGACAACATGCCTTGGCAGAATCTTCAGACAGTATGGTCGTTGATACGCTCAGCCTTCGTCGCGATGTGCGTTTTGCTTTTGTTTTAGCCTTCCATCCCGATAGTGTGAACCAAAACCAACTGCTCTATGAATTGGCACGTTATAACTTCACTTCCTATCTGGTGCGCAATTTCGAGATTGCTGTCAATAGTGAGGATCCCATTCATCGACTCACCGTTAGCGGTTTCCGTTCCTACGATGAGGCTTTGCAGTATGCCCGCCATCTTTATGATGCCCCACAGATGACCGTTCGGTTGAAGGGATGTCGTCGCATCATCATTAGTGAAGACAACTTGCCGTTGCTCGGCACACAGTATAGTTACGACGACTACGACCGTTTCTTCCAAGAAACGCTTGCTCCCGTCAAGACCGATTCCCATCCGTTGCTCAACAGTCCCGAAACTATCGTTGAGCAGTCTGCCGACCGTGAAACCGATGATGATGCCGATGAAGATCAGCTTCCCATGCCGTCCTCTTCTTCCGACCAACCCATCGTCATCGATTTCGACGATGACTTCTATCGGTAGGGAGGAACGATATAATCTCCAGTTTTAGTCTGTAGTTTATAGCGCTCCAATCCTGTAATTTGCTCAATAATATCGTATCCATCCCTTTGCTACGATGTAGGCAAGGATCATCGCAATGCAGTATAGTGCCGATATATACCATGATTTCTTTTCTTTAATATCGCTCATAAGATACATGCAGAACACGATGAAAAATAGGGCGGACACTATATTGAGCGTATAGATGAATACTTTATAGTCTATAATGTGGTATGTTACCAATACCCCTAAGAGCATCCAACATATAAAGAAAGACGACCATACCGCCCGTTTTGATAAATGATTTATTTTCATATTATAATCTATTTGTTTGTGATGTGGCAAAATTATAAATGTTCTTAGACTCAGACAAGAAATTAATATAAATTAACCTAAGCGTTGTTGCATTTGCTATTTATGTTTAAAGTGCATAATAAATCTGTTGGTTCTCGTGCATTCCTCTCACGCGCATGCGCACGCGATGTTGCAAAAAATCGACCACTCGACCACCGGTGTGGTATAAAATGTTGAGGCACAATGCATTTCGACGGGTGGTCGATGGTGTTGTATTGGCGATTTCGACCACCCATCGACCACCAACAATTATTTGTTGACAGCATTCCAAAACTACAAACCCGATAGAAACCGATGCATGAAATGAAGTTGTTGACGCTTGATAACACCCCTTCCCAATATCATAAAATACTTGCTCCCAATATTTGATAATACCCTTTTCCAATAGTTGACAACACTTGTTTCTAACGTTGAAAAGGCTCTTGTCTAACGTTTGACAACACTCTTATCAAACGTTGGATAATACCTTTATCAAACGTTGGATAATACTTTTATCAAACGTTGGATAATACTTTTATCAAACGTTGGATAATACTTTTGTCAGCGGTTTGAAAAAACCTGAAAATAATATTCGTTTACAACGTGTGGACGTGTGCCTCACGATTGTTGGGTGTTTGAAAGATGCTTGAAAGGTGCTTGGTAAACCCGAATGTGAATCGTTGAATGTGACAATAACGCTTTGTAATACAGATAATTGCCAAAATGAGATATTCGGAGCTATATACTCTTATGGAAACAGAAATGATAGTGTGTCACCTTCGGCGTATTGTACCGGAAATTTATTAGTTTTATTGTCAAATAGCAACAAGGCAAATCATGATTCGGAAGAAATAGGATACGTAGATAGATAACAATGGAAAAAGAAGAACCGCTTGACTGGTCCTCAGCGGATGGGTCAAGCGGTTTTACCCTAAAAATAAACCTAAAATTCCAATACTAATGTTCTGTTTTATGCCAAATGTGTTTCCTATTTAGCTTTTATTTTAAAGGTAAATTCACGGTCTGCATAGTGGAGACGATATTTCTCCATTGGTTTTGCTCCCCAACTGTCAATGCATCCCAAACCATATTGGCGTTGCTGGATGTGAAGCTGAACAAGTCCTTTTTCTACCAAGTCGCCACTATGTTGTCCCCAAGCATGCTCTTTCTTGATGCCAGAATCCAAATCTTCTACCAGGTATGGAATGGCGCTGCACTCCATGGGGGCGTTGCCTTCGAAGGTCAGTCCCTTGCCAGTAGCGGGATTGAAGATAGAGAAATAGCGGATATCGGTATGGTTACCGCTCTCTTGTGGACGAACGTATGGATAATACTCATCCTTCACGTTAGCCTCATATTTGCCGATAAAGGCTGAAGAGTGGCGGTCGATATAGTTTTTTTTGGGACCTCTTCCGTAGTATTCCAACTTAGAGAATGTTTCGGGCATCTGTAACTGCATACCATATCTGAACAGATCGGCTACCTTAGCCTCCTTGTCGGTGGTCATCTTCTCGGTGACAATCACCTCGCCGGCGGTATTGATGCGATAGGTAAGCATCAGCTGTGCCTTCACTTCAGGCATGTCAAACTGGGCGGTAAGCACCACGTTGTCGGTGCCGACAGACTTGTTGAATGAGGTCAACTTCATCTGTGGATTTCTCCAAACGCGCAACTCTTTCTGCAAAGATGCGCCAAAGTCGTTGTCGGTAGGTGCACGCCAGAACTCAGGCTTCATGCTTTCGCGGAACTTCAGCATGGGTTCGCCATCCACATCGAGATAGTCAATCATACCTGTAGCCTTGCCAACTGTGACAGTCATTCTGTTGGCAGTCACCTTCACATAGGCGTTGGTTTCTTCCACCTCAATGTTGCTTGCAGCTTGCATCTTGCCGTTTTTGGCAGGTGCTTCGGCCATTTCAGGAGCCTCCAGCTTGTCGAACTGATACTCGCTGACAATGAATTGCTGGCGTGAAGTCACTTGGCCTTTATCAACCAGAGCTTCTGTACCGTCGCTGGCAAATGCGAAGTTGACGGTGATTTCCTCTTTGGCATGTTTCGATTCAGCCTCGCCAATAGCATATTTCAAAGCGTCGCTCTTGATCAATTTGGTGGTCTGAGGAGCGATACCCTTTGCCTCTGGAATCTCAACAACGGTGAGCTTCTGACCGTTGGCATAGACGGTGGCAGTCAGATTCTGGTTATCGGTGGTCTTGAAGAAATTCTCATTATACACCTTGAATGCACCGTTTACAGCATCGAAATCGTTAATCCAGATGTTCTGATGATAATACTGAATCTCATAAGCGTGAGGATTCAAACGACGGTCGGGAGCAATGATGCCATTGCAGTTGAAGTTGTAGTCGCTGGCAGGATAGCGACCGTAGTCGCCACCATAGGTGAAGATTTCCTTACCGGTGATGGGGCTCTTGTCGCGCAGACCCTGATCTACAAAGTCCCAGATGTAACCACCTTGGTATTTTGGATACTTGCGGATGAGATCCCAATACTCCTTGAAACCTCCCTCTGAGTTACCCATGGCATGGGCATATTCACACTGGATGAAGGGCTTTGTGCCATCGCTTTGGCAATACTTCTCGCTTCCTTTATAGTCAACATACATAGAACAATGGATGTCAGTCTTGCTGTCGTATCCGCCACGATCATACTGTACGGGGCGTGTGGTATCTTGTGCCTTCACCCAATCATAGGTTTTTTCAAAGTTGATACCATAGCCACCCTCATTACCCAAGCTCCATACGATGATAGAAGGATGGTTGATGAAGCTTTTCACATTGCCTTCGTTGCGCTCAATGTGGGGCAGGAGGTATTCTGGGAATTTAGCAAGCGACTTCTCGCCGTAACCCATACCGTGTGTTTCGAGATTTGCCTCGGCAGTGATATACAATCCGTATTCATCGCAAAGGTCGTACCAACGTGGGTCGTCTGGGTAGTGGCAGGTGCGAACAGCATTGATGTTCAGTCGCTTCATAATCTTGATGTCCTGAATCATGCGCTCTACGCTAACCAGATAACCACCGTCTGGATCTACTTCATGACGGTTGGCACCCTTGATGAGGATAGGCTGTCCGTTGATCAGCAATTGTGCATTCTTGATTTCCACGTTGCGGAAACCGATCTTCTGTGGAATCACTTCCAATATGCCCTGCTTGTTTTTCAGCGTAATAAATGCTTTGTAGAGGTTGGGAGTCTCGGCAGTCCATGCCTTTACGTTAGGCACTTTGATCGTACCCTGCGCTCCAGAGGCCTCGGCAATCTGTTTGCCATCCTTGTCAAACAAGGCAATCGCAACATCGGTCTTACCGCCCTTCAGCGAAACGTTATAGTTCAACACACCGTCGCGATAGTTGTTTTCCAGTCCAGCATCCAAGCGGATGTCGGCAGCATGCAGTTTGGGACGTGCATAGAGATAAACTTCGCGTGCGATACCTGTAAAGCGCCAGAAGTCTTGGTCCTCGAAATAGGAACCGTCACACCAGCGCATCACCTGCATGGCAATCAGGTTTTTGCCAGGTTTGAGATATTTGGAGATGTTGAATTCAGCAGCAACCTTGCTGTCTTCGCTATAGCCTACATACTTACCGTTGACCCAAAGAGTCAGGTTGCTTGTAGCAGAACCTACGTGGAAATATACGTCTTTGTCTTTCCAATCCGTGGGAAGGTCGAATGTGCGACGGTAAGAACCGGTATAGTTGTTGGTCTCGCTGATATAAGGAGGATTGGGGTCAAACTGAGTTGCCCACGCATAGCCCACGTTTTTATAGGTGGCATCACCGTAACCGTTCAGTTCGAAAAGTCCGGGAACGGGAAAGTCTTTCCACTTTGAATCGTCATAGTTGACTGCAAAGAAATTTGCGGGACGCTTGTTGTGGTTCTTTACAAAATTGAATTTCCACATGCCCTCCATCGAAAGATAGTTGGCAGACTCCTTTTTGTCAAAGCCTTGAGCCTTGTCCTGCGACTCGTATGCAAAGAAAGATGCACGACGCGGTTCGCGGTTTTGCTGATTGATGTCCACATTTTGCCAGCGTGACTCATTCTGAGCCCATAGGCCAGTACTTACAGAAAGCATGGCGAGGCAAATCGATACTTTTACAATTCTTCTGAAATTCATAGATCTATAATTATTGTTTTAAATTATCTGAATAGTTGAGAGCCACCAACAGCGGTAAACTCCTTTTCGTTGTCTTTACGCATTTCAATAGTGGTACTGCTCCACCATGAAGGCCATCCTCCAATGATATTTGCCAAGAAGACAACCTTGATGGGGTGTAACCCTTTGGCCAATGCCACAGAGCTGTCGTTCATCGTACTTGCCTTTACGTTGCCTTCGTTGTTGACGACGAGCTTGTTGTCAATCCATACTTGTTCCAGACGCGACGAGAGGTAATACACTCCGTCCTCAGGAATGTTGATGTAACCTTCGGCAATAGCAGCGTAATTGTTAGCTCCGCGCAGCGTAGCACCATCATCTTTACGTTGGATTTTAATCTGTTCCAGATTGCTGATGATGGATTTTTCCCATTCTGCATCAGTCCAGTTCAAGTCATCAACCTTTAGGAAATTACCCTTCGCACGACTCATCTGCAATCCAGATTTTACACCATCAATCTTAATGGCAGGTGCATAGGTCTGCTTTTCAACATTGACTGTTCTGGTGCGGCTCATCTTGCCGGAAGGCAAAACCGTTGCAATCTTGATGATGGTATTGTCGCTTACCTTGATGGGCGAGGTGTAGATGGTTGACGATGGAGTAGGAGTGGTACCGTCAAGCGTATATACCATCTTGATAGGACGTGAGGTGGTGAAGGTCACCGTAGTGTCTTTAGTGATGACGACCTTGTCGCAAGAACCCCATGGCTGTTCGGGCAATGGGATATGATAGCGCACGCGATGTTCGTCAAGACGTATGCTATTGACATCGCCAGCGCATGCTGGAGTGGTGTTACCACCCAGCATTATAGCGCAAACTGCCAACGAACAAAATATCTGATGAATCTTTTTCATGTTCATGAATAGTATTGTTAGTTGTTTTATCTTATAGCGGTTTGTATTCTACGAAGGCTTCCATAGCCTCATAGCAAGCCAGTCCTAAATGGTCATAGAGCTTTGCGGTAGCGCGGTTGCGGTCTTCGGCTCTCTGCCAGAACAGGCGTTCATCGTTGCCTAAGAATGGTGCACTCTCCATTTGGGATTGGTGCTTGAGAATAGAGTTGCGCTTTGCTCTCAATTCCTCTGGACTAAGTGGAACGCACATCTCGATATTCTCTATTTCCCATTCTGCCCATGCGCCACGGTACATCCAGATACGGCAGTCTTTCAACCACTCAGCACCTGCTTCCTTCTCAAGATCAATGGCTGCGAGTACCGCATCGGTACATTTCTTGTGTGTGCCATGAGGATCGGCAAGGTCGCCTGCTACATAAATCTGATGAGGCTTTACCTTCTGCAATAGTGCTCTTACGATTTCTACGTCCTTTTCAGTCATAGGCAACTTCTCTATCTTACCGCTTTCGTAGAAAGGCAAATCAAGGAAGTGTACGTGGTCGAGGGGTATTTGATTGTAGGTGCATGCGGTACGAGCTTCACCGCGACGTATCAATCCCTTGATGGTCAGCACGTCTTTAGTGTCGAAGTCACTTTCTTTCTTGTTGGCAAAGAACGACTTGATTTCTTTGTATTTGGTAGAGATGACACTATCCTTAGAGTCGGTGAAGAGCTGGTTGAAGCCGTTGATGAAGTGCATGAATCGTGTAACTTCCTCGTCGCCAACAGCAATATTTCCCGAAGTTTCGTAGGCCACGTGTACGTCGTGATTCTGTTGTACCAATCGACGAATGGTGCCGCCCATAGAAATCACGTCGTCATCGGGATGTGGGGAGAATACGATGACGCGCTTGGGGTATGGGGTAGAGCGCTCTGGACGATAGGTGTCGTCGGCATTGGGCTTACCGCCGGGCCAGCCTGTGATAGTATGCTGCAGGTCGTTGAAAATCTTGATATTGGCGTTATAGGCTGAACCGTATAGGGCCAAGAGCTCGCTCAATCCGTTCTCGTTATAGTCTTTATTGGTCAGTTTCAATATGGGTTTGCCGATTTTCTGGCAGAGCCAAACCAAGGCAGAACGGATCATCTTGTCTGTCCATTGGCAAGATGTGACCAGCCAGGGGTGTACGATGCGGGTAAGTTGGCATGCTGCGCCTAAGTCAAGAACAACATGAGCATCTGGGTGAGTCTGTAGAAATGACGCAGGAAGTGTGTCGGTGAAAGAGTTTTCCACTACTTTCTGCATGATCTCTGCCTTTTCCTCACCCCAAGCGGTAAGATATACGGTCTTGGCAGAAAGCAGGGTGGCAATACCCATGGTGAGTGAGCAGGGAGGGATGGTCTCCTTGGTTTTCTCACTTGCTTCCATTTCCTTACGTGAGATGTTGCCTATCAGAATGATGCGGGTCATCGACTGGATGCTTGATCCTGGTTCGTTGGCTGCAATGTTTCCTGAACGGCCAATGCCGATAAGGGCAATGTCTAAACCACCGAACGACTTGATGCGCTGTTCGTAAAGGCGGCAGCAATCCTGTACGCTCTCTTGCGCTACAAAACCGTCGAGCGTGAAGATGTTTTGTTCTTCAATATCTATATGGTCGAGGAAATGCTCCTTCAACTGGTTGATGCTGCGGATAGAGCTGTTCTTCTGGAGCGGATAGTATTCATAGGCGTTGAATACGACTACATTGCGGAAACTCAGTCTCTTTGTCTGATAACGGCGGATAAGTTCTTCATAGACTGCGATGAGCGACGAACCTGTGCCCAATGCCATTACATAAAACTTTCCTTCATGTTGTGCTGCTTTGATGCCGGCTTCGATTCCGTCGGCAACATGACTGGCACCTTCTGCCATAGAGGCAAAGATGTCGGTATGAATCTTCTCCATTCTGGAGATTTCGGAGTATTCTACGGTAGTCTTTGGCTTGTAGAATTCAACTGGAACTTTGTTAAGTACGATCTGTGAACTAAGATTGAGTCTCATAGTCAATATCAATTTTAAATAGGATGTCTTTTTAGTCTTTATACTCTCGTCACAGTTTTGCTAAACATGTTTAGTTCAATTCATGGCTTGAGGATAACTTTCTGTTGTTGTTATATATCTGATGAGGTCTGTTAATTGTTTATTTTAAGTCCCATGCTATGGCTGAGGCACCCAAAATGGCGGCTTTAGCACCATCAAGACCGCTCATCAAGAATCTGGCCTTACCTTTATATAATGAAAGGACATTTTCGTTATACGCTTCTTCTATCGGACGGAGCAACAGTTCGCCTGCCTGGGCAAGACCGCCGAAGAAGATGAATGCTTCGGGACTTAGGAATGTTGCGATATTGGCGCATGCGATACCGATTCTTCTTCCTGTCTGTTTGAATACTTCTTGAGCCATGGCATCTCCTGCCATTGCTGCTTTATATACTTCGTATGATGTGAGCTTGTCGGTGGCAATATCTCTCAGAGAGGTGGCTTCTGGCGATTCTTCCAACATGGCTATTGCTGTGCGTACTACTCCCGTTGCAGAACAATAGGTTTCAAGGCAACCTTTTCTGCCGCAGCCGCAGGGTCTTCCGTCTGGCTCAACAATCATGTGGCCCAACTCTCCGGCAAATCCGTCGAATCCGTAGATGAGTTGACCGTTGGCCACAATTCCTGAACCTACGCCTGTGCCTAATGTCAGTTCTACAAAGTTGTTCATGCCAACGGCCACTCCATATTTCATCTCGCCCATGGCTGCTGCCTTGGCGTCGTTGGTCACTACAACGGGGATTCCTAATTCGTTGACAAACATATTGGCTAATGGCACAATACCTTTGGCCCAAACCAGATTTGCTGCGTGTTCTATAGTGCCTTTGTAATAGTTACCGCATGGAGCACCAATGCCCATGGCACGGATCTTTTCCATACCACCGACTTGTTCGGCTATCTGTTTGATAGCTTTTACAGATTCCATGATATACTGATCTACACTTGGGTAAGCTTGTGTCTTGATAGAAGTAGTGGCTATAATCTCGCCTTTGCTATCGACGACACCAAACACGGAATTGGTTCCTCCCAAATCCAAGCCTATCACTAAAGATTTTGCGCCGTATTCCATAATTCAATTGCCTTATTGTTTTTGCTTGAGTAATACCGTTGATGGGTGCTAAATACTCGTTTATAAACAAATTTATTAACAGTTATAAAACAACTAAAATATTTTATTTTGCAAAGTTACAAGTTTTATCATATAATGCAAGCGTTTTATGGTTAATATTTCTAAAACGTATCATTTTTTTTCTGAGATGAGGTCTTAATGGCTTGAAATCGTTGTGTTTTTGCTTGTGCTGGGCCTGTTTGTAGTGGCTTGTGGATAGTGGATGTTAGATTGGGCGTTTGTGGTTTTAGTCATTTGCATGTGAAAATTTGGTTTGTTTTTCACAAGTGTATTGATTTTCTTTATCTTCGGGATGGTTTCGGGATGTCTTCGGGTTGTGGTTGGTTGTGCGTGAGAGGTGTTTTTGTGTAAATCCAAAGTAAGTCCCAACTGCCTCCCAAGTAAGTCTGATTTATTAGCAGAAGGTTATGGGAGTATGCTGGGAGAAATTGTTGGTGTGTAACGTATGATGCGTTTGCTGGTGTAAAAACAAGGCTGTGCTTCTTTGCTTGTATTCTATATATAATTAAGGTGTAGGGTGAATTGTTGCTGAAAAGTTTAGATGAAAACAGATAATATTTATCGGTTTAATATTTATTAACCACAAAATGATAGTTATGAATATTAAAAAAGACTATCTTTGCAAATAAAAAATATTATTTATATTTTGTGATATAATTAAAAAATATTAAAAATATAAATAAGAAATCCTCAGTTCAAGGGCGTATATTGGAGAAATTTGTCTCGCAAGGTGCCTTTACAATACCTGAGATGTCGAAGGCGGTCGGAGTAAGTCTTCCTACTACTACATGCGCCATCAACGAACTCATGAAGGCAGGGCTTGTAAGAGAGGCAGGGAAGAAAGATAACTCTGCCGGACGCATACCAATGGTCTATGACCTCATGCCGGCAGCTGGCTATTTCGTGGGAGTGAATCCAGAAATGGACTGTTTGGCTCTTGCTGCAAGCGATTTCTGCGGCAATCTGATAACAGAAAAGATAAGAGTTCCTTATACATACGAAAATACTCCAGAGAATCTGGAGCAAATGGCTAAGATTATCAACGATTTCATTGCTACACTTCCTTACGCTAAAGAAGAAATCCTCCAAATTTGCGTGAATATCGCAGAGCGTGTGAATCCTTTTGAGGGAAATGCCTATAACATGTTTACCTTCCTTGAGGAGTCGCTGACCAGTAAACTCACCAAACTCATTCAGATTCCCGTCTGCATCGAAAACGACACAAGAAGCATGACATTTGCTGAGTTTATCAAGGGACGAAGCAAAGGACTGAAGAATGTCATTTTTGCCAACGTATGTTGGGGCTTAGCCATCGGCATTATTATTGACGGCAAACTCTACTACGGAAAGTCGGGATATTCTGGCGAATTTGGACACATGACAGCCTATAATAATAACATCATCTGCCATTGCGGAAAGATCGGTTGCATAGAAACAGCAGTTTCAGGAAGGGCACTTAAGAGAAAACTGACAGAGAAAATCTTGAATGGAAAGACGTCAATCCTCTCTGATAAGGTGCTCAACAAGAAAGAGGAACTCACCCTGCAAGACCTTCTCGACGCTATCGCCAAAGAAGATGTGCTCAGTCTTGCTTCATTGCAGACAAATGCTGACGAACTCGGCAAACAGTTGGCTGGCGTCATCAACATCTTCAATCCAGAAATGTTGGTCATCGGTGGAGAAATGTCAGTAACAGGCGATTACCTCACACTTCCGGTAAGGATGGGCATTAAGAAATTCTCGCTCAACATCATGAACGAGGATTCGCAGATAGTGACCTCAAGCCTCAAAGGACTTGCCGGCATTACAGGAGCCTGCCTCATGGCAAGATACAGGCTGTTGAATAAACTATAATAAATAAAATATCAATAACTTAAAACAACCAACTTATGCCTTCATCCACTTCGGCCTCAATACATTCAACGATAAGGAATGGGGATATGGCAATACTGATGTGAAGACATTCAATCCCAAAAAGTTGGATTGTGAACAGTGGGCAAAGACCTTGGTTGCCGCAGGTATGAAGGGCGTAATTATTACCGCCAAGCACCATGATGGTTTCTGTCTTTGGCCAACACATGCCACCGACTATTGTATCCGCAATACTCCATACAAAAACGGAGAAGGCGATATCGTTGGAGAACTATCCAAGGCATGCGAAAAATACGGACTGAAATTCGGAGTTTCCTCAGCAAATTCATTGAATTTACTTTTCTATCTGCTATTTTAATCAGTGATAGCTGACGTTTTGGGGCAGTCCATGTGCGGTCGATGACCAAGGCAGATGGCATTTATCAGTAGCGAAAGCAGGTTTTTTCAGAAAAAAACACTAATTTTGCACACATATTGATAATAAGCAATGACCAACGGACGAATACTTTGGGCTGACGATGAGATGGAACTGCTCCGTCCTCATCTGCTCTTTCTGGAAAGAAAGGGCTACGATGTCGTGACCGCTACCAACGGTACCGACGCCGTAGAACTCTGTCAGCAACAGCAGTTCGATGTGATTCTGCTCGATGAAATGATGCCCGGTATTACCGGACTGCAAGCGCTCGAACGGATCAAACTGATACAACCCACGGTGCCCGTAGTCATGGTGACGAAGAGCGAAGAAGAGAATATCATGAACGAAGCGGTGGGCCGCAATATTGCCGACTACCTCATCAAACCCGTCAACCCCAATCAGATTCTGCTCTCGCTCAAAAAACTTATCCATCGTAAAGAACTGGTGGCAGAAACCACGCAAACTGCCTATCAGCAGCATTTTCAGCAAATATCCATGCAAATGATGGATTGTTGCTGTTGGAACGATTGGGCTGCGCTCTACCGACAACTCGTAGATTGGGAACTCAAGCTCGTTTCGGCTGATCCTGCACTGGCAGACATGCTCCGCATGCAGAAGGCAGAAGCCAATCTCGGATTTGCCAAATTCGTGAAGCGCAACTATGCCGATTGGATGCAACACCACGATTTCACGATGAACCACGACGTCATGCAACACCACATATTGCCTATGCTCAAACAGGGTGAGAGAGTTTTTCTCGTGGTGTTCGACAATTTCCGCTACGACCAGTGGAAGGCTATCGAAACCGAACTGACCGATTACGACATCACCGAACAACTGTGTTGCAGCATTCTGCCCACTGCCACGCAATATGCTCGCAATGCCCTCTTTGCAGGAATGATGCCCAGCGAAATCAAGCAACGCTATCCCGATTGGTGGACTGAAGAAGATGCCGAAGAGAGCAAAAACCTCAATGAGCCACACCTCATACAAGCTTTCCTCGACCGCGTGCGTCGTCGCGATACCTTCTCCTATCATAAGATCAACACCACCGATGAAGCCGAACAACTCTTGGCAGAAGCCGACGAACTCTTGCAACGCAACAGCCTCAATGTTGTGGTGGTCAATTTCATCGATATGTTGTCGCATGCCCGAACCGAATCAAAGATGGTGCGCGAACTCGCTCACGATGAGGCTGCCTACCGTTCGCTGACGCTCTCTTGGTTTCGCCACTCCGCCATCAGCCAGTTGCTCCATCGGTTGTCACAGACAGACTGTCGCGTTGTGCTGACCACCGACCACGGCAGCATTCGCACCGATACACCGGTGAAAATCATTGGCGATCGCAATACCAACACCAATCTGCGCTATAAGTTGGGACGCAACCTCGCTTGTGAAAGCCGCGATGTGTTTACCGTCAAAGATCCTAAGAGCGTCTTTCTGCCCTCGCCAAATATAAGCACCAGTTATGTGTTTGCCACGGGCAACACCTTCCTGGCCTATCCCAACAACTACAACTACTATGTTGCCTACTATCGCAACACGTTCCAGCACGGCGGCATCTCTATGGAAGAGATGATCATCCCACTGGTCACACTGAAAGGAAAAAACAGATAACAGATAAAACAATAAAGATATGGAAATCACTATCAACGGTCTCGACACCATACGAAGCGCCGCACGACAGTTTATCGAGAATATCGGTAGCTCGCGTGTCTTTGCCTTCTATGGCAAGATGGGTGCAGGAAAAACCACATTTGTCAAAGCACTTTGTGAAGAACTGGGGTGTGACGATGTCATCACTTCGCCCACCTTTGCCATCGTCAACGAATATACTGACGGCGAACAACAACCTGTATATCACTTCGATTTCTATCGCATTAAGAAACTCGAAGAGGTCTATGACATGGGATACGAAGAGTATTTCTACTCAGGGGCACTTTGTCTGATAGAGTGGCCCGAACTCATTGAAGACGTATTGCCCGATGATACCGTCCGCGTCACCATCGAAGAACAAGCCGACGGTAGTCGTCTGCTGACGTTCTGATCCGTCTCAACCATATCATAACAGGAGGCAATCACCGACTTCAGGTCGTGATTGCCTCCTGTTCTTGGTATGGCGGTAGCAGAACCGAGAGTGGCTCCTACAGGTTTTGTTCCTGCCAGTCGAAATCGGCTTGCACCACAAAGAACACGTCTTCTACCGGATAATCCTTCTCGTGGTACTCCTTGGCATGCTTGGCCACATAGTCTGCCACATCCTGAAGGTCTATCTCTACTTCCGCATCGGTACACTCCAGCATACCGCTGTCGTAGTAATACTCCACGATGAGATCCATCATAGTACGGATATCATCGGTGGTGTATCGGTCTTGAAGTTCGCTGGACAAGGTGTGGAGAATATATTCCGCCTCACGGGCATCGTTCTCTTCGTCCATGAGAAGCTCTTCTTCAATGCTTGTCATTGTTGTCAGGGTATTGGTACTACAGCAGATTTTCAATCTTCTCCTGCAACTTAGTCTTGGATTGGGCACCTACCAACTTGTCAACAACCTGTCCGCCTTTGATGAACAGCAGGGTGGGGATGTTGCGAATGCCCAGTTCGGCGGCAATATCTTCACACTCCTCAATATCACACTTAGCCACATTGACGCGACCTTCATATTCTTTTGCCAACTCTTCTACTATAGGAGCTATCATGCGGCAGGGACCACACCATGTGGCCCAGAAATCTACTACAAGGGGCAGATCGCTGTTTTTCAGCTCTGCAAAGTTTTCGTTTGTGACATTCAATTCCATAATTGTAAGTTTGTTAATTAATACTATAGGTATTTATACACTCATGGGTTAAAAGGCAAACATCGTGCCATTTTCCCCGTTTAGTTAATCTTATACGACAGGGCAGACGATTGCTCTATATAGTTGAGCAATGCGGGTTTCACATCAATAGCGGTCGATTGGCTGCGCAACAGTATGCGGCGGCGCTTGCTCTGATCCACAAATTGGAAGAACAGCTGAGTCTTGCCAGGACTCTCGTGAGCCAGTTCGCCTAGTTCGGTCACTATCTGTGAGTCGAGTTGCGATACGTCGATAGAGATGGTGATGCGCTCAATGGCTTTGTCCTTGACACTCTGCATGTATTCTACTGAGGAGACGCGCAGGTCTTTAGGGCCGTTGTCATCTTTATTGCCATACTGAGAGTAGCGCGAAACCACCTTGCCGGTCACATAGACCGTGGCTCCCACTTCAAACATGCCGCGCATCTGTCCCCAGCTTTCGCCGAATAGTGCAAGACGCCCTGAACCTTCAAAATCCTCGATGGTGACAAAGCCGCAGGGGTCACCGCGCTTGGTAAACTTCTGTTCCACATTGGTGACAATACCGCCCAGCACCACTGTTTCGCGGTCTGCCAATGCATTGATGTCTGCCAGTTCGGCACATTTGGTGTTGCAAAGTGCGTCAATTACCACTTTATATTCATCGAGCGGATGGGCAGAAAGATAGATGCCCACCAGATCGCGCTCCTTGTTTAGTCGCATAATGTTGCTCCACTGTTCGCCTTTGGGAATGGGCGGTGTGGCTATCTCCACAGCGTTTTCACCACCAAAGAGTGAGTTGCGCGCCTCTTGCTGCTCGGCCTGATACATCTGTCCGTAGCGCACAAGGGTGTCGAGAAACGATTCGCCCTTGTTGTTCTTTGCGAAGAAATTTTCGCGCGGAATACGGAAACCGTCGAAGCCACCGCTCAGCGCAAGACTTTCTATCGTCTTGCGGTTGACAGCGCTGAGGCTTACACGCTGCACAAAGTCGAAGATGTCCTTGTAAAGACCGTTTTTCTCGCGCTCGGTAATGATGGCTATGGCGGCAGGGTCGCCCACGCCTTTAATGGCTGCGAGACCGAAACGTATCTCTCCTTTCTTGTTCACACCAAACTTCTGATAGCTCTCGTTCACATCGGGACCCAGTGTTGCAATGCCCATGGCCTTACATTCATCCATCAGTTTGGTGATTTCTGTAATCTGATCGCGACGTCGGCTCATGATGGCTGCCATAAACTCGGCAGGGTAGTTGGCTTTCATATAGGCTGTCTGGAATGCCACCCATGAGTAACATGCCGCATGTGACTTGTTGAACGCATAGGATGCAAACTTCTCCCAGTCTGCCCATATCTTCTCCAATACCTTAGGATCGTGTCCGTTTTTCTTGCCGCCTTCGATGAATTTAGGCTTCATCGCATCAACGATGTCCTTTTTCTTCTTACCCATCGCCTTACGCAGCGCATCACTCTCACCACGGGTGAAGTCTGCCAACTGACGTGACAACAACATCACCTGCTCTTGATAAACGGTGATGCCGTAGGTGTCTTTCAGATATTTCTCCATGCAGGGAATATCGTAGGAGATTTCCTCTTTGCCGTTTTTACGCGCGATAAACGATGGGATATAGTCCATTGGCCCCGGTCGGTAGAGGGCGTTCATGGCGATAAGGTCTTCGAAAACGGTAGGGTGGAGCTCGCGAAGATACTTCTGCATACCTGCCGATTCAAACTGGAAGGTACCGATGGTGCGTCCTTGCTGATAGAGTTCGTAGGTCTTGGCATCGTCTATCGGGATGGTATCGAGATCCACTTCTATGCCACGGGTCTGCTTGATAATGGCACAGGCCTCCTTCAACTCCGACAGTGTCTTCAGTCCAAGGAAGTCCATCTTGATCAGTCCGGTCGATTCAATGACGTGACCATCGTATTGGGTGCAGTTGGTTTTCTCACCCTTGAAATCGGGGTCGTCGGCAGTAGATACCGGCACCCAGTCGCTGATGGGGTCTCGACAGATGATGAATCCGCAGGCATGGATACCCGTACCGCGCACCGTTCCCTCCAACATCTTCGCATATTTGATAGTGTTTGCCATCTTCGAATCGGTCGATACCTCGGCATCGCGCAGCTCCGGCACGCAGGCTATGGCATTGGTGAGGTTCATCTTTTTGCCATCGGGCAACTTGTCGGGAATGGCTTTACAGAGGGCATTGGCTTCGGCAAGGGGCAGCTTTTCCACGCGAGCCACGTCCTTCAGCGAGTTTTTGGTTGCCATCGACGCATAGGTAATAATATGCGCACAGTTCTCATGACCGTATTTATCTTCCACCCATTTCAGCACTTTACCACGTCCGTCATCGTCGAAGTCGGTATCGATATCAGGGAGTGAGATACGGTCGGGATTGAGGAAACGCTCAAACAGCAGGTCGTATTTCAACGGGTCAATCTTTGTAATTCCCAGACAGTAGGCTACCACAGAACCGGCAGCAGAGCCACGTCCGGGGCCTACCATTACACCGAGTTCATCGCGTGCAGAGTTGATGAAGTCTTGCACAATGAGGAAGTAGCCGGGGAAACCCATCGTCTTCATGATGTGCAGTTCAAACTTTACACGGTCGTGCACCTCGTCGGGGATAGGGTCGCCATAGCGGTTGCGGGCACCCTCATAGGCGAGTTTTGCCAGATAGTCGGCTTCATACTTGATACGGTATATTTTGTCGTAACCGCCAAGTTTCTTGATTTTCTTCTCTCCTTCCTCTGGCGAGAGAGGGTTTTCACCATTCTCGTCGGTGGTAAACTCGTCGTAGAGTTGTTGTTCGGTGTATTTCTGGCGCCATTCTTCTTCGGTACCAAACGATTCAGGGATGGGGAAGAAAGGCATGATAGGGTCGTGGTCGAGACTGTAGATCTCAACCTTATCGAGTATTTCGGTTGTGTTCGAGAGGGCTTCGGGAATGTCGGCAAACACCTCGTTCATCTCTTCGCGGGTCTTAAACCACTCCTGTTTGGAGTAGAGCATACGTGTAGGGTCGTCCAAATCCTTACCCGTAGAGAGGCAGAGCAAGTGGTCGTGGGCCTCGGCATTCTCTTGATCCACAAAGTGGGCATCGTTTGAACAGACGAGCTTGATGCCGTATTCGTGTGCCAGTTCTATCAATACCTTGTTGGCTTGTTGCTGCAAAGGGAAGGTTTCGCGGTTGGCACGCTGGTGGGGATCGCGCACTTCATGGCGCTGCAGTTCAAGATAATAGTCGTCGCCAAACACGCGGTGATACCATTCCAAAGCTTCGCGTGCACCAGCCATATCACCGTCAAGAATCTTTTTGGGCACTTCGCCGGCAATACATGCCGAGCAGATGATGAGTCCTTCGTGGTATTTCTCCAAGTCGGCACGGTCGGTACGAGGGCGCATATAGAATCCATCAACCCAGGAATTGCTCACCAGTTTGATCAGATTCTTATAACCTTTATAATTCTTAGCGAGCACAATGAGGTGGTAACCGCCCATGTCTTCCTTGCCTTGGCGATTCTCCTTGCTACCACGGCGAGCCACATACATCTCACATCCGAATATGGGCTTGAAAGGCTCGAGACCTTCCTTCTTACGTCCCTTGTTGACACCGCCCACATAATCGTGGAATTCCTTGATGCCAAACATGTCGCCGTGGTCGGTGATGGCCATGCCGCGCATGCCGTTCCCAACGGCTTTATCCACCAGTTTCTTAATGCTCGACTGACCGTCGAGAATAGAGTAATAGGTGTGGACGTGTAAATGTATGAAATCTTGCATATCTATTGTTTATTGTTTGATAAATGTGGTGTAAAGTTACGCCTAAAAGGTGAGAACTCCAAAAGAATGGAATAAAAAATTTGTGAAATAGATAAAAATAGCGTACCTTTGCAGATGGAATAAAACAATCGTACCACTACGTATGGGAAAAAGACTAAAGAAACTTAAGAAAATTAGAATACACCGTGAAGGTACAAGCGAATTGGCCATTAGCATGATACTTATCATTGTTTTGGCTATCGGATTGTGGTTTGCCTTCGATACGAAGATTCCTTTTTGGATTAGCATACTTGGTTTGGGCACGGCATGGATGCTGGCGCTCAATTTCTATCGCTGTCCTATCCGTTATTTCAATGGAGATACCCACAAGATGGTCGTGGCACCTGCCGATGGAAAGATCGTTGTAATTGAGGAAGTGGATGAGAATGTCTATTTCCACGATAAGCGTTTGCTCATCAGCATCTTTATGAGTCCGCTCAATGTGCATGCCAACTGGTTTCCCGTTGACGGTAAGGTGAAGTTTGTGAGTCATCACAATGGAAATTATCACAAGGCTTGGTTGCCCAAAGCCAGTGAGGAAAACGAGCATGCAGACATCATGATTACCACTCCAGAAGGTGAGGATGTGCTGGTCAGACAGATTGCCGGTGCTATGGCCCGTCGCATAGTTACCTATGCAAAGGCTGAAGAGGAATGTAACATCGACGAGCACTTAGGCTTCATCAAGCTCGGATCGCGTGTGGATGTCTATCTGCCAATAGGTACAGAGGTGCGTGTCCGCATGGATCAGCCTACCACTGGCGACCAAACCGTATTGGCGGTATTGAAGTAATACAGTTACATTTTACGAATTCTACATTATGAGCATCAAAAAACATATTCCTAACACCATAACCTGTTGCAATCTCATCTCTGGGTGCATCGCAACATGTATGGCATTCTACAGCGAATGGGATAAGGCATTGCTGTTTATCGTTATTGGTGCGGTATTCGACTTCTTCGATGGTATGAGTGCACGCCTCCTTGGTGTTAGCTCACCCATTGGTAAGGAACTCGACTCGTTGGCTGATGACATCACTTTTGGTTTTGCACCTTCTGCAATCCTCTTCGACTATCTGTATTGTCAGGTTGAAGGCATGGGAGGATTATATTCCCTGTTGCCTTATGTCGCCTTTGTGATGGCTGCCTTCTCAGCGTTGCGCTTGGCTAAATTCAATCTCGATGAGCGTCAGACCACATCGTTTATCGGTGTGCCCACTCCTGCAAATGCCCTCTTTTGGGGGTCTTTGATTGTGGGTAGTGGCAAAGCTATTGAGGCATTACCCTACAGCATTTATGTTGTGGTGGCTGCCATCTTCTTCACCAGCTATCTGCTTATCGCTGAGATTCCCCTTTTCGCTTTGAAGTTTAAACATTGGGGATGGCGTGGCAACGAGGTGAAGTATATATTCATTCTCTCTTGCATTCCATTGCTCTTACTGCTCCAGGTCAGCGGCATTGCCGTTATCATTGCCTGGTATGTGGTATTGTCATTGTTTACCAATATCAACAAGAAGAAATAAGTAAACCCTATAGTCATGCTTAAAGCCATAGGAGGAATGATCCTCTTTGTTTTTTTCTTTATCGTGTTTCTTGTCCTACTTGTGGGGGGACAGGTGTTGCGAATGATTCGCCGCATGCAGAGACAGATGCGTGATGCTGCAGGCGAACATGCCAGACAGTATCGCAATGAGACTGGACGGCAGCGCCAACAGTATGACCGTCGTGCACAGACGGCTGGTTATACCAATAGTCGATGGGAGAATGAAACGGTAGAGGAAGATCCTGTCGAGGTGCATACCACGACACAATTTGGTGAAACCATCATAGACCGCAGAGGTCGTGAAAACAAGAAGATCTTTGATGATGGCGATGGAGAATACGTCGATTTCAAGGAAGAGAAATAATCCAAATAGTATATCAATAACAAAGCGAGCCGCAACATTCTGTGTTGCGGCTCGCTTTGTTGGTATAAGTAAGTGGGATTAAGGATGTACGAGGGTTCCAATTTCCTCACCTTCCATGACTTTCTTCAGATTGCCCACCACGTCCATGTTGAATACATAGATAGGCAGATTGTTGTCCTGACACATGCAGATAGCGGTAAGATCCATGACCTTCAAACCGCGTGACAATACTTCTTTATAGGAGATTTCGTCAAACTTAGTAGCGGTTGGGTCCTTTTCGGGGTCGGCGGTATAAATGCCATCCACGCGTGTGCCCTTCAGCATCACGTCGGCTTCTATCTCTATGCCACGCAGACTACTGCCGGTATCGGTAGTGAAATAGGGGTTGCCAGTACCTGCAGAGAAGATGCATACCTGTCCTGCTTCCATCGCCTCGATAGCTTTCCATTTGGTGTAGAATTCGCCGATAGGCTCCATGCGGATGGCTGTCAGCACCTTGTTCTTCACACCGATAGCTCCCAAAGCTGATGATAGTGCCAGCGAATTGATTACTGTGGCACACATGCCCATCTGGTCGCCTTTCACGCGGTCGAAGCCTTTCTGACTGCCGCTAAGTCCGCGGAAGATGTTGCCACCGCCGATGACGATACCAATCTGTACGCCCATCTCACTGACTTCCTTAATTTGTCGGGCATAGTCGCTGAGGCGTTCTGCGTCGATGCCGTAACCTTGATTGCCCATCAAACTCTCACCAGAGAGCTTCAGAAGGATTCTCTTAAATCTTGCCATATTATCTTTGTTTTTTATTGATTATTGTCTATCATCATGTAGTAGGGGTGTTCAGATCACAAACGATACTTCTTTGAAAGCATAGCGGCGTTGCTCCCCATCTTCGGTCATCAGTACCAGGTGTCCGTCTTCCTCCACATCTTCTATGCGTGCCATAAAAGCGCCTTGCGCATCGCAGTAGGGGTGAAAGCCTTTTCGGCGGTATAGGGCCTGCATGTAGCGTTCCCTTACATCCTGCAGCATATAGCTTTCAATGCGACAGATAATATCTTCCAATAGTGCTTGCCGGTTGGTTTCCTGTCCGGTTATCTGCCAGAGCGATATGGGGTTTGGGGCATCGCTTTGAAATTCGCGTTGGTTTACGTTGATGCCTATGCCCGCAATGCTATCGCATATCTGCATGCCTTTCAGTCTGTTTTCTATCAGCATGCCACAGATCTTAGCATTTCGCCAATAGATATCGTTAGGCCATTTCACGCTTAAGTCGCCTATATATTGTCCTAATGCGTCGGTCACCGCCAGTGATACTGCCATAGAGATATGAAACTGTCGGTTGGCTGGTACGTGTGTGGGGTGCATCAATACCGAGAACGTGAGGTTTTTGCCTCGTTCCGATTCCCAATGGTTTGATCCTTGTCCGTGTCCATCTGTCTGATAGTTTGCCCATACCACACAGTCTTCATCACTGCCATGTTCTCTCAGCCATCGGTTCGTGGAATCTGTCTCCTCGATATACACTATTTTTTCTTTCATAGTACAAAGGTAGTGCAAACCGAATGGAATACAAAATAAAAACTCGTTTTTATTTTTATTCCTGAGATGCCGCCTACTTAAGAAATCCTTTCAAAGGTAGTGCAAACCGAATGGAATACAAAATAAAAACTCGTTTTTATTTTTATTCCCGAGGTGCTGCCTACTTAAGATGGTAATCACTGGTTAGTGAAAACCAAAATCGGATGATGGTCGAATGGTGGTCGAAAACCCCACAAAATGACAATCGACCACACCTATAATAGATTGAAGGATAGTATGATGCAAGTATCGGTGGTCGAGTGGTCGAATTTTTTTGAAAACTGAATTAACTATATGTGTAGGTGGTACGACCATTCGCCTGTGATTTCTCTTGCTTACAACAGCAGGCAACTTGCTGTTTTGATGGCTGTTTGATAGCAGGTGTTTGATGATAACGCGTGCGCGTACGCAAGCATGTGTACCTTTATTAAATGAAACAAGGTATATGAGATTTTAGTGTGAAAACGGTTTTCTTCTGCATTTATGATCCTTTTCTGAGGATATTCAACTATTTTTTTGTAATTTCGCAACCATGACACAAGAAGAACAATTGAAAACCGACGAACGCTATATGCGTATGGCATTGGTGGAAGCTGAAGCTGCTGGAGCAGCAGGTGAAATACCTATTGGTGCTGTAATCGTATGTCAGGGCAGGGTTATTGCCCGTGCCCACAACCTCACGGAAACTCTCAACGATGTTACTGCGCATGCTGAGATGCAAGCCATAACGGCAGCTGCAAACGAATTGGGAGGAAAGTATCTGACCGATTGCACACTCTATGTTACCGTAGAACCCTGTCCTATGTGTGCAGGTGCATTGGGCTGGTCGCAGATTCCGCGTATTGTCTATGGTGCTGCCGACGATAAACGAGGATTCCATGTCTATGCCCCCAAGGCATTACACCCTCGTACAACGATAAGTGGCGGCATTCTTGAGGAAGAATGTCGCCAACTTATGCAAGATTTCTTTAGAAGCAGACGATAGTTGTCATCGTGTGACTATCGTACTGGTAGTGAGGTTTCGGATTTATTCACCGATATACTTTGCGATGGTTTCCAAACACTTTTCTCTGCTAAATGGCTTCGACATGAAATCGCAGCAGCCTGCTTCAAATGTGGCTTGGCGGTCGGTTTCAAAAGCGTTTGCAGTCAATGCGATGATGGGGAGGTCTGGATGTTTCTCCTTGATGAGGCGTGTTGCCTCAAGACCATCCATCACGGGCATCTTCATGTCCATCATGATTAAGTCGAATTGTTGTTGGTCAGACAGTTCAACAGCTTCTTTGCCGTTGCTGGCGCGTACCACTTCATATCGATTTCTCAATACGTAAGTCATCAGCACGTAGTTGCTTTCGTTGTCTTCTGCTACTAAGATACGTTTCATATTCATTTCTTTTGTTTTATTCTTATTTTCTGTCTTTCCAGAGTTTGGTCATATCCTCCAAGGTCTTGCCTTTGGTCTCAGGTACCAACTTCCATACGAAGAGGGCTGCCAGCACACAGATAACACCATAGAGGCTATAGGTGAACCAATAACCCAGACTGTTGGCCAAGGGGACAAACGATGTTGATACGATCCAGTTGAATATCCACTGGAAGGCTACGGCAATGGCTACTGCTGCACCGCGGATGGTATTGGGGAATACTTCGGCGATGAGTACCCAGCAGATGGGACCCCATGAGAACATGAATGATGCTGAATAGATCATGATAGATACCATGCAGACGAGCTGCAGTTCGGGATTGCCGAAGGTGCATGCTACACCGATAGCACCTATTGCCATGCCGAGAGAACCAACGATGAGCAAGGGCTTACGACCGAGCTTCTCTACAGTGAAGATTGCTACACAGGTGAAGCTCAGATTGACGATGCCGTTGAATACGGTAAGCATCATAGGATTGTCGAAACCCATGGCTTCATAGATGCGTGGGGCATAATAGAGCACAGCATTGATACCTACTGCCTGTTGGAATACCGACAACATCACACCAACAAAGATGCAAAGGAATCCGTAGGTCATGAGTTTCTCGGTCTTCTCTGTAACGGTGTTCTTAATGTCAAACAGAATCTGTTTGGCTGCTGCTGCACCATTGATCTTTGCAAGGATGCGCTCTGCTTTGGCATCTTCGCCAATCATAGCAAGATAGCGTGGTGTCTCAGGTACAAAGCAGATGAGGATGGCAAACAGTCCGGCTGGAATCATTTCCGATCCAAACATATAGCGCCAGCCAGTCTCGATAGCCCATTGGGCTTCTGTGCCGTTGAGTATTTCGTTCAAACCGCCACCAACACTTGCAATGGCTGGGGCAATATGGTCGCCAAGGATGAAGAAGTTGACGAAATAAACCACCAACTGTCCGAAGATGATAGCAAACTGGTTCCATGATACCAACATGCCACGAATACCACTTGGCGCAATCTCACCAATATACATGGGGCAAACAGCAGAGGCAAGGCCTACGCCGATACCACCTATCACACGATAGAGATTGAACACGATGAGCAGGGTGAGGGTGGGTTTGCCTTCGGGCAACAACATGCTCTCAGGACACATAGAACCCCATGCCGATATGAAGAACATGGTGCCGGCGAATATCAATGAACGTTTTCTTCCAAATTTTGTAGCGAGCAAACCAGAGATGGCTGAACCGATGATACAACCGATGAGGGCACTTGAACTGGTGAAGCCATGCCAGAAATCGGTATATTGGAAGTCTTTAGCTCCCATAAAGAAGGCTTGAAGTCCTTTCTCTGCGCCAGAGATTACTGCGGTGTCATAACCAAAAAGAAGGCCGCCTAATACGGCAACCATCACAATAGAAATCAAATAGGATCTGCTTCCTGTTTGCTGCTGTTCCATAGTTTTTGTTTTATAATTATTGAAGTGTATGATTTGTTTGCACAAAAGTAACATTTTTTTGGAACTAACACGGCCTTTTTGCTTGCTTTTTAACGTTTTTTTGAGGAATAATGCATAAATGCATACGTTATAGGGGATTTCCTGCTAACAGGCTGCGTTTTGGTGATTGATGTGCTCTTTTTCTAGTTCCTATTAAAAATTGGGAAACGAATGGGAAAATAAAGGTAGCAGAAGGGAGATGTTCCTACCTCTAATCTTCCATAGTCATGGCACTTTTTCTCGCCATGGCATAATTAAAGCGAGCTTTATTCTGCTCATGGTTTAACGAAAACGTCCAATTTTAGCTACTCGCATTATGAAAATAAATAATTATATAAGGTTTTATTTGGTTTTTCGCTCACTTATTCGTACCTTTGCACCCGCATTTGAAAATGTGAACCGCCGTGATGAAGACGGGGAGCATCTGAAAGATGTCATATTATTAACAATTTAATTAAATCATCAACAATTATGTATTTAGATTCAGCTAAGAAGAAAGAAATCTTCGAGAAGCACGGACAGTCGGCTACTGACACCGGTTCTATCGAAAGCCAGGTAGCTCTGTTCACCTATCGCATCAGTCACCTCACCGAGCATCTGAAGCAGAACCGCAAGGATTTCGGTACAGCTCGTAGCTTGACCAAAATGGTAGGTCGTCGTCGTAAACTCTTGAAGTATCTCTACAACAAGGACATCAACCGCTATCGTGAACTGATCAAAGCCCTCGGACTGCGTAAGTAATAACGAAAGGTACATAACAAAAATTATCCCGCTGACTCGTAAGAGAAAGCGGGATAATTTTTGTTATAGCATATTGACGTGATGTTTATCTACCGTCAGCATGATGCTTGATTACATTGTAGTATCAATTATTCGCTACATAACTTTTCGCAGAATTTCGTGAAGGGGAATCATTACGAAATCGCGTTCTTCCATTAACGGGTGGGGAATGACTAGCTCGGCACTGTCTATTCGCAGATCGTCATAGAGCAGTATGTCGATATCGATTGTGCGGTCAGAATAGCCATGATGGCTATCGGTTTTGCGCTTACGACCCATATCGCGTTCAATGGCTTGCGTCAGCAGAAGCACTTCGTGGGGCGTATGATTGGTGTGACAACATACTGCGCCGTTGAGGAAACGGTTGGAAGATTCAAACCCCCAAGGTTCGGTCTCTATCCATGATGATCGACGAATGACCTTGCCGATGCGGCGACCTATCTGTCTAACTGCCTCGTCGAGCATTTCCTGACGGTTGCCCAGATTGGAACCTAAAGCGAGATACACCTCATGGAGGTGATCGTCGCTTGTTGTCTCTGTCTGTTGCTGAGAAATGTTAGTCATTAAGGATGAGCATTGCATCGCCATAGCAACCGAACATGAAACCATTTTTGACGGCAGCTTCGTAGGCGTTGTAGATGAGATCGTAACCACCGAAGGCGGCGGTTGCCATCATCATGGTTGATTCGGGATGATAGAAATTGGCTATCAGCGAATCTGCCAGATTGAAGTTGTAGGGTGGGAAGATGAACTTATTGGTCCAACCAGAAAACTCTTTCAACATGCAGTCGGTGCCGACGGCGCTCTCTGTAGCACGTAGGGTAGAAATGCCGACGGCGCAGATTTTACGGCCTTCCTTCTTGGCATTATTGACTGTAGAGCAGGCTTTACTGTCGATAATCATCTGCTCGGAATTCATTTTGTGCTTGGTGAGGTCTTCTACCTCAATGGCGTCGAAACTGCCAAGACCACAGTGTACGGTGATGTAGGAGAAGTCGATACCACGGATTTCCAAACGTTTCATCACTTCGCGGCTGAAATGGAGACCTGAGGCTGGAGCGGTAACAGCTCCTTCATGGCGGGCATAGATGGTCTGGAAGTTTTCTTCGTCTTCGGGAGTTACATCACGTTTGTCAACGATATAGCGTGGTAGTGGGGCAGAGCCCAAGGCAAAGAGCTCGCGCTTAAACTCATCGTGGGGACAGTCGTAGAGAAAACGCAATGTGCGTCCACGGCTGGTGGTATTGTCGATGACTTCTGCTACCATAGGCCCGTCTTCATCGAAGAAGAGTTTGTTGCCAATACGTATCTTACGTGCTGGTTCTACGAGTACGTCCCAAAGACGCAGTTCCTCATTGAGTTCGCGAAGCAGGAATACTTCAATCTTTGCGTCGGTCTTTTCTTTGGTGCCATAGAGGCGTGCAGGGAACACCTTTGTATCGTTGAGAATCATTACGTCACCTTCATCGAAATAGTTGATGATGTCGCGGAATAACAGCGGTTGATTGGTGTCGTTTCCTTCATCATCTTTCTTGAAGATGTCGAATGTTTCACTTTTGCGGTGTACAACCATCAGGCGACATTCATCGCGCCGATATACTTTATCAATGGTTCCGTCTTCATTTTCGAATGCTTTGTGTGGTGGCTCAAGGGCTACCTGTGACTCGGGCAACTTGAATTTAAATTGTGACAGTTTCATTGCTTATAGTTTTTTTTAAGTTGTTTTTTTCTTCTTGATGTCTTCTATGTCTTGTTGGGCAAGCCATGCAGGGAAATCGTCCATCTGGATGCAATGTTCGATGCTGACTTCGCCCAAACGGGTGCGGCGTAGTGCGGTGAGGTAGGCACCGCTTCCTAATGCGCGACCGATGTCGCGTGCAAGCGACCGGATGTAAGTGCCTTTTCCACATACCACTCGGATGGAGAGCTGCATGAGCTGTTGGTCGAATGACGTTACCTCAATCTCGTCGATATGTACGGTTTTGGCTGCAAGCTTCACTTCTTCGCCGTTGCGCTTCATGCGGTAGGCACGTTCACCGGCTACCTTGACTGCCGAATACTGTGGTGGCACTTGCTGGATATCACCGAGAAATTGTGGCAGCGTGTCGTCGATGAGCTGGCGTGTGATATGCTGGGTGGGGTAGGTCATATTGACGGTATGCTCTTTGTCGTAGCTGGCTGTGGTAGCACCGAGTTGCAGCGTGGCTGTATATTCCTTGGTGTGGTACTGCATGCGCTCAATCTCCTTGGTCATTTTGCCGGTACATAGTATGAGTACACCAGTGGCAAGGGGATCGAGTGTTCCTGCATGTCCCATCTTCACTCGTTTTACACCAATCTTACGGGATACGAGATAGCGGATGTGTGCCAACGCGCCGAAACTCGACATGCGATAGGGCTTATCGATATAGATGACTTCTCCTTGTGTAAAATTCATATATTTTATTTAGAATATGTCCTAACCAGGTCAGGGGCATAAGGTAAATGTGAGTATTAAATGAGTGAGCAGATGATGGTGATAGCACCTGCTATGGCACAATAGATACCGAAATAGATGAGCTTGCCTTTCTTCACGATGTTGATCATCCACTTGCAGGCAAGGCATCCAGACAAGAAGGCTGCAACGAATCCTACTACCATGGGGAAGGTGTCGATGCCGCCAAGGGTTTCTTCTCCTTTCAGTCCTTTCAATAGGTCGAGTAATGCCTCACCAAGGATAGGAGGGATGACCATGAGGAACGAGAACTGTGCCATCTTTTCTTTCTTATTGCCTAATAGGAGACCTGTGGCAATGGTAGTGCCAGAACGGGAGAGTCCGGGCAGTACGGCAAGAGCCTGACCTAAACCGATGATGAAAGCATGCAGTGGACTGATGTTTTCACGCTGACGGGGCTTGGCAAAGTAGGAGAACGACAGAAGTAGTGCTGTTACGAGAAGCATGCAACCTACTATGAGCAGGCCCGAACCGAATATTTCCTCTACTTGGTCTTTGAAGAACACACCCACGATGCCCACAGGTATCATAGAGATGATGATGTTGAGGGCGTATTTGGTTTCATCGTTCATCTGGAATTTGAAGAGTCCTTTCAGTATCCAGTCGATTTCTTTCCACAGAATAACTAAGGTGCTCAATACCGTGGCAACATGTACCATGATGGTGAAAGTGAGGTTGTCTTCACCGTTGATGTCGACGAGATAGGCGCCAATGGCGAGGTGACCGCTACTGCTGACGGGGAGATACTCTGTCAGTCCCTGGATGAGTCCGAGTATAAGTGCTTCAAACCAATTCATTGTGCGCAACCCTCCTCTGTTTCGTTAGCTGTTGTCTCGGTGTTTTTGGGCTTGCGCATCACACCATAGATCATGAATACAAACCCGAACAAGCAGGTGATAGGAGCTATGGTGATGCGGCGTGTGCTGAAGATGTCGGCATTGTATGCCTCTAAGTCGGAACCGCTGCCACTCATCAGAATGAATCCGATGATGACGATAGCCATGCCTAATGCCAAAAGCAGATAGTTGGTGCGGTCAAAAGCGAGATTTCTTTTGTTCATAATGTATTGTTCGCAAATTGATGTGTTGTCAGATTTTGTAGAGTTCGCCAGCTGTCATTCTCAAGAAACGGTTGACGGCAAGCCATGCACAGAGGGCTGTGATGAGCAAACCGAAGAGAAATACTGCTACGCCGGTGATAGTAAGTTCCACCCAAGTGATGACGGTTAGTATGCCAGGCTGCATCACGTAGAGTCCGTAGAAGCATCCGCCCAATACGGCAATGGCTATGAGTGCAGCGATGATACCCACTCCCATGGCATGGTAAAGGAACGGACGACGGATGAATCCCCAAGAGGCACCCACAAGTTTCATGGTGTGGATGAGAAAACGTCGTGCATAGACGCTAAGTCGGACAGTATTGCTGATGAGCGAGAAGGAAACGCATGTCAGCAGGATGGCAAGCACAAGGAGGATGATGCTGATACGGCTCAGATTGTAGTTGACTTGATCCACAAGGTCTTCCATATATGCTACGTCGCTAATGCGGGCATCCTTGCGTAACTCTTTGGATATGATGCGCAAGGAGTCGCGGTTGGCGTAGTTGGCATTGAGCCATATCTCCAGTGTGGCAGGAAACGGGTTGAAGCCGAGAAACTCTGATGGGTCGCTGCCCAACTCCTTAATCTGTTCGCGCTGTGCCTGTTCTTTACTGATATAGTCGATATGGTGTGACCAAGGCTTATGATAGAGATCGCGGCAGAGCAGGTGGCCCTGATTGACCGTGACATAGTCTTTCAACATGACGCTCATGGTCAGATTTTCTTTCATGTGGTTGGATAAGTTGCGTGCCAATAGTACGGAGAATACCACCATTCCAAGCAAGATAAGTACCATGGCGGTACTGATGCATAAGGTGACTCCCTGCATACCTCTACGACAACTGATAGCTTTTCTTTTTTTTGCCATTGTTCCTAAATGTCCGTAATATACCTAATTTCTTGCAAAATTACAATAATTCACTCAGATTGCAAAACAAATTACGTTTTATTTGCTAATTTTGCAGTCGATAACAAAACATTTGGATTTATGAGTACAATTATCTATCCATCTCCCATCTTCGGTCCCATTCATAGCCGACGCTTGGGAATTTCGCTTGGCATCAACCTGCTTCCTGCCGATGGCAAGGTTTGCTCGTTTGACTGTATCTATTGTGAATGTGGGTTCAACGAGGATCATCGACCTAAACAAACGATGCCTACAAGGCAGGATGTTGCAGAAAAACTCCAACTGACACTACAGCGTATGAAAAGCGAGGGACAGTTGCCCGATGTGCTGACGTTTGCTGGAAATGGTGAACCGACATGTCATCCCCATTTTCCGGAAATTATAGATGATACCATTCGTTTGCGTAATGCATATTGTCCGGATGCCAAAGTCTGTGTGTTGAGCAACTCTACGCAGATTCATCGTCAATCGGTACATGATGCGCTGATGAAGGTGGATGACAATATTCTCAAACTCGATACCGTGGATAGCGCTTACATCCTTCGGGTGGATCGTCCGGCTGGCAACTATGACGTCAACCAGATTATTGAACGTATGAAGGCTTTCAACGGACATGTCATCATTCAGACGATGTTTATGCGTGGGGATTGTAATGGTGAAAGTGTGGATAATACTGCTGAGGAATATGTGGTTCCTTGGCTTGAAGCGGTCAAGACGATTGCACCTCAACAAGTAATGGTTTATACGATAGACCGAGAAACACCTGCCCATGGACTTCTCAAAGCTACCCATGAACAGCTTGATGCCATTCGGGATCGGGTTGTTGCAGTTGGCATCCCTTGCTCAGTAAGTTATTAAATGCATTACGGGGGCGTTTTGTATTTGTTTGGCATAACCAGAAAGAGTCCGGAAATTGAAGTCTGCCATTCTCGTCAGGTTTGACATTTTTTCGTCGTGTCTTCGATAACTTCTCGTTCATCTTTCGTTCTTAGATAGATCCTCGTTCGGTTCTCGATCGGTCTACGATAGACTAACGAATAACGAACGAGCGACGAACGAGAAGTTAACGAGAACCAGTCGGGTGTTAATTGAAGACTCATGGTCCTTCTGTTGTAACCAGTTTGGGTTGTTGAATGTCGTTTCTGTAAACATAAACACCTTTTTTAATTGTACGATCAATAGTTTGTTACCAAGGTGCCTTCTTGTTTGAGAATTTATTCTCAGGTTGGTTTGCAAAGATACAATATCACAAAACCCAGATGTCCGCCTTTGTCACTCTCTATGCTTGTTTTTTATTTTATTTAACTTATTTATAGACTCTTTTGCATAGACTCTGCGTAAAAAATAACTAAACGCCTTTGATAGAGATGAGTAGTCAATCAATAGATGCTGTATCTTTTGTGGATAACAAGTCCATAATTGGTTGTTAGATGGAATGCAAAAACAATTTATCGATATTTGCTGATTTTGCTTTGAGATCCTAACAAAAACAAAATCATCCACAATACCAAATGTCTCGGTATTGCGGATGAAAGTATTATGATGTTCCGGCTACAAACAAACTGTAGTGGATGGTTACTGTTTGTTGTGCTCGGTGGAATTACCAAGCGGTTGGACTACATCTTAGAGATGATGCCAAGTTTGGTACCTTCGATAAACGAAATGATGTTGCGCACCTCTGGACCATCGGGCACCTGATCCTTGATCTGGTTGACGGCATCGAAAACTGATGTTTGACCGTGGAATACCAAGCGGTAGGCGTTGGCAATATGCTTGCGAACACGTGGGTCGAAACCTGCTGCTTCCATGATGACATTGTTAGGACAGCTGTATTTCACAGGTTTGCCACTTGCGATGATGTAGGGAGGAATGTCTTTCGAAAAGGTAGTACCTGCCTGGATCATGGCGAGGTCGCCCACACGAGTCTTGGCATTCTCCACCACCGAAGTGCTGTAGATGACACCATTGCCAATGACGCAGTCACCGGCAATCTTCGTACCATAGCCGAATACACAGCCATCACCCACTACAGTATCGTGGGAGATATGTGCACCTTCCATCAGGAAGTTCTTATTGCCCAATACGGTTTTGCTTCCTGCGTATGTGCCACGGTTGATGACAACATTCTCGCGGATGGTATTGTTGTTGCCAATTTCCACAAAGCTCTCAGCACCTTCGAAATTGAAATCCTGAGGTAAGGCAGCAATAACTGCGCCTTGGAACACTTTGTTGTTATTGCCCAAGCGTGTGCCGTTGAGGATACTTACGAAGGGGTAGAGTACGCAGTTGTCGCCAATCACTACATCGTCTTCGATATAGACAAAGGGGTATATTTTGCAGTTGTCGCCAATCTTTGCTTTGGGCGAAACGTCTGCTTTGGGACTGATAATACTTGCCATAATTTCTGATTTATATATTTATATAGATCCAGCAGCTAAATCGCCATGACAATGATGGTTGATATGCTTCCTGGATGTAACATCCGATGATTATTTTGCGCCACCTCCTAATGCATAGTAGAGATTTACCACTGCCTGCATCTTGTAGAAGTCATCAGCTACCTTTGAGAGTTGTACGTTGAGCAGTGAAGACTGCGCCTGGATTACCTCCAGATAAGAACCGCCAGCCTCTGACATCAACTTACGTGTATCCTCCACATTCTTCTCGAGTACGGCGATGCGTTTAGCCTCCACCTTACCCTTTTCGTCAGAATAGTTGTAGAGCACAAGGGCATTGCTCACCTCGCTACCAGCCTTCAGTACGGTGTTCTGCCAAGTATTGTAAGCCTGCTCGTACTGCATCTTAGCCACCTTCAAGCCGGCAATGATTCTACCATTCTGGAAGATTGGCTGAACCAATGAACCAACAGCAGAAAGCAACCACTTGCCTGGATTCACAATACCTGCACCAGCAGAATTGGTGAATGCACCTGTACCAGAGATGGTGATAGATGGATAGAACTTGCTGCGGGCAGTCTCTATGCCATAGAAGCACTGAGCCAGATTCATCTCGGCTGCGTGAACATCAGCACGGTTGTTGAGCAACTGGATGCCTACACCGGTAGAGAAGGTTGCAGGAAGACTCTGATTCTCCAGCTTGCCACGGGCAATGGAATGAGCCTGGTCGCCGATGAGAAGACTCAGGGAGTTCTCTGTCTCACGAATCTGGCGCATCAGGTCGGTCTTCTGAGTCAACACTGCATAGTAGTTGCTCTCGGCAGCCTGCACGGAAGTTCCGCGATAACCAATCTTGGTATCCTTCAGCACCTTCATGGTCTCCCAGGTATCCTTGGTCAATCCTTCCATATTGTTAACCAGCTCCACCTGCTTGTCGAGCATCAACAAGGTATAATACATGTTGGCGATGTTGGCGATGAGGTTGGTCTGTACAGACACCTGATAGTCCTTCAACTGGAGCAGAGCCATCTGGGCACTGCGCTTCTGAGAGAGCAGGTTGCCGAAGAGGTCAACCGTCCAACTGGCTGTAACAGGCAAGCTGTAAGTCTTGGTAGCAGCGTTACCATCCCAGGAAGCGATAGTTCCCTGAGGAGTGAAAGACAAAGAAGGCACGAATGCCAACTTGGCACATTTCAACTGTTCCTCTGCCATCTTCACGTTCAAAGCCGCATTGAGGAGGTTGACATTATTGTTCAATCCCTTCTCAATGATCGACTGGAGCTGAGGGTCGGTGAAGACGCTGCGCCAAGGGATGTTGGCGAAGGTAGTAGTATCCTTTACAGCCAAAGTATCTGTATCAGAAGCTACATCGCGAACGATACCGCTGGTCTTCACATCCGGACGCTCATATTTTCCGTAGAGAGTCTTGCAGCTGCTCAGAGAGAGCGCTGCGAGACACAGTATGATGCATGTGATATTCTTTTTCATCTTTTGCTTTGCATTTATTATTCTACACTTGCGTGTTCTACCTTATTTCTTTGAATCTTTGCGGGCAGAAGCCTCTGCATACTGAGCCAGTTCTGCAGCAGCCTCTTCGTTGTCTTCATCGTCGAAACGGAGCGGAGAAATCTTCTCTTGCAACCATTGGAATACGGCGAATAGCGCAGGTACGATGAATATCTGGAGTAGGGTGCCAATCAGCATACCGCCTACAGCAGAAGCACCTAGAGTCTGGTTACCATTCTTACCTACACCTGATGCGAACATCAGTGGCAATAGACCGATAATCATAGCTAATGAAGTCATCAAAATAGGACGCAGACGAGCTCCTGCACCCAGAATGGCAGAGTATTTAATGGCCATACCCGTACGGCGACGCTCAAGGGCGAACTGTACGATAAGGATGGCATTCTTCGCCAACAGACCAATCAACATAATGAGTGATATCTGCATATAGATATCGTTAGCGTGGCCGAAGATGTTGGTGAAGGTGAATGCACCTGCCAGACCGAATGGAATAGAGAGTACTACCGACAATGGCAAGATGTAACTCTCGTACTGGGCACTCAGAATCAAGTAAACGAATACAATACAGAGTGCGAAAATCAGACCAGTAGAGTTGCTTGATTCAGCCTCTGAACGGGTCAAGCCAGAATACTCGTAGCTATAACCTTCGGGCAAAGTGGTCTTAGCCACTTCGGCAATTGCCTTCATACCATCACCTGAAGAATATCCCGTGTTAGGCGTTACTGATACGTCCATAGACGTAAACAGGTTGAAACGGGTGATGTTTGAAGGACCATAAACCTTCTTCAGATTAACAAACTCGCTCACGGGAGACATCGTGCCGTTGGCGCAACGCACATAGATTTTGCTCATATCGTCAGGACGCATGCGGCTTTCGGGACCTGCTTGTATCATTACACGATAGAGTTTACCGTATGAGTTGAAGTTGGAGGCGTAGAGTCCGCCGAGGTAGCCCTGCATGACAGCAAGTACGGATGATGGCGAGATGCCTGCCTGTTTGGTCTTTGCCACATCCACATCCACCATATACTGGGGATAGTTAGGGTTATACTGGGTCTGTGCAGTCTGGATTTCCGGACGGTCGTTGAGCTCCTTTAGGAAATTCTTTACAATATCAAAGAAACGGTTCAGATCACCACCGGTCTTGTCCTGCATGGTCATTGTAATACCACTCTGGGCAGAGAATCCTGAAATCATTGGCGGTGAGAATGCAAGGATCTGAGCATCCTTGATGGTTGCGGTCTGTTTGTAAATCATACCCAAAACTGAAGTATATTCCATGGGGTTGACGAACAATGCTTCGATGCCACCACCTGTCAGCGCACTCTTGATGCGATGGAAGAATCCACCTGGACGCTCCTCAAAAGGTTTGAGTTTGATGATGATAGTACCTTGGTTGGAACCGGCACCAGCGATAAAGCTATAACCCATGATAGCTTCACGGCGCTGGATGGCTGGGTTGGCTTCCAGCATTTTGTCGATTTGCTTCACTACTTCGGTTGTGCGCTGCTGTGTAGTACCTGGGGCTGTAGAGATACAAACAAACAGTGTTCCAGTATCTTCGTTAGGTACCAAACCTGTTTTGGTGACACCCATTAGTGCTACAAGAGCTATAATACCTGTTGCAACAACACCTCCGGCGATGACGCCATGCCCAATGACCCACTGTACACCTTTCTTATATTTATTGGTAATCTTCTCAAACTGATAGTTGAATCCTGTATGGAAACGGTCGATGATCGACATTTTCTTCTCATGTCCTTCTTCGTGTGGTTTCAGGAAGATGGCACAGAGTGCAGGAGATAGTGTCAACGCATTGACGGCAGAAATTACGATAGATACAGCCATGGTCACACCAAATTCACGGTAGAAGTAACCGGAAGTACCACCGATGAATGATACAGGAACGAACACGGCTGACATTACCAATGTGATAGAGATGATGGCGCTCGAAATTTCGTTCATGGCATCGATAGATGCTGTAAGTGCACTCTTATAACCCTGGTCGAGTTTGGCATGGACCGCTTCAACCACCACGATGGCGTCATCGACCACAATGGCGATAGCCAACAACAAGGCTGACAGCGTCAATAGGTTGATGGAGAAACCGAATATCCATAGGAAGAAGAATGTACCAATCAATGCCACAGGTACGGCAATCATAGGTATTAGAGTAGATCGGAAGTCTTGCAGGAAGACATATACCACGACGAATACCAACAAAAGGGTGATAATCAGCGTAAATACTACTTCCTCAATAGAAGCAAAGAGGAATTCGGTGATGTCCTGCTCGATGGTGTATTTTAGGCCAGGAGGGAAGTTCTTGCTCAGTTCTTCCAGTTCCTTCTTAACATCGGTTGCAATCTGTGTGGCGTTAGAACCAGCAATTTGCTGTACCATACCCATTACGGCAGGTTGGCCGTTGTTGAGCAGGTTTACGCTATATACCAGACCGCCCAGTTCTACCTTGGCAACCTCGCCGAGGCGGAGTGTCTGACCAGAAGTATTGCTCTTGATGAGGATGTTCTCATACTCAATAGGAGTCTTCAAGCGACCCTTGTAACGCAGGGTGTATTCGTACTGCATATCAGAACTTTCACCAAAGCTACCAGGGGCAGCCTCGATGTTCTGTTCCGCTAAAGCATTGGAGATGTCAGATGGTACGAGACCAAACTCCTTCATTTTCTCAGGCTTCAGCCATATACGCATAGAGTAGTTACGGGTAGAAGGGCTCTGCACATCACCCACACCATTGATACGCTTCAACTGTGGAACCACGTTGATCAAAGCATAGTTGGTCACAAACTGGTCATCGTAGCGTCCGTCGTCTGTGGTTAGCGAGAACAAAATCACGTTAGAACTCTGACGTTTGGTAACCGTAACACCTACACGTGTAACCTCGGCAGGCAACAAAGACAGTGCCTGTGATACACGGTTCTGCACGTTGACGGCAGCCATATCAGGGTCTGAACCCTGTTGGAAGTAAACGGTGATGCTGGCATAACCTGAGTTTGACGCAGAAGAGGTCATGTAGGTCATGTTTTCCACACCGTTGATACTCTCCTCCAGCGGGGCGATGACTGAATTCAATACCGTCTGGGCATCGGCACCTTGATAGGTGGTAGATACCGAGATAGTAGGCGGCGCGATATTTGGATACTGCTCAATAGGTAGCGATATCAAGCCGATGGTACCCAGCAAGACGAAGAAGATGGAAACCACCGTCGATAGTACTGGGCGTTTTATAAAGTTTGTAAATGTCATAATTTACTATTTTCTTTATACCTTATATTATAAATGGTTATTTGCTGAAGAATTGCTTCTTGCTTGATAGTGATGATGCAATTACTTCTTGCCGCTCATGGCTTTGGCAAACTCATGGGCATTGTCTTGCGACTCTGCGAGCTTGGCTGCTTCGGCTATCTTCTGATTGTAGCGCTCTAGTGTGATAGGCTTAATCTGTTGGCCATCAGTCAATTTGGTAATGCCTTTTACAACGATGCGGTCACCGGTACGGAGTCCAGAGGTCACAATGTAGTTCTTGCCGTCATCTTGTGGATTTACTTTGATTTCTGTATATTTCACTTTGTTGTCTTTGCCTACGGCATAAACAAAAATTTTATCCTGTACTTGAGAACATGCTTCCTGTGGAACAACGATGGCGTTGCTGTTGTCGTTAGAAATAACGATAGAGCCAGAACCACCGCTCTTCAGCAGTTTGTCGGGATTGGCAAAGTGTGCAATCAGCGATACGGCACCTGTAGAAGCATCGATGACGCCACTCATTTTTACAACCTTACCCGGTTGTTCGTAGAATGAACCATCTGCAAGTTGCAGTTTGACGGGAGGGAAGGCTGCGATGGCAGCCTGCATATTGCCGTTGTTTTTGCCCATATTCAAGAGTTCAGACTCAGATACAGAGAAGAAAACTTCCATGGTACTGATGTTTGAAACGGTGGTCAATGCCTGGCCAGAAGCGCTAACCAAAGCACCTTCTTTGAAGGGGAGACTTCCCACAACACCAGCCGAAGGACTCTTTACTACACACCATGCCAATTGTTCGCGAGCTGATGCCAATGCAGCTTCTGCCTGTGCAACCTGTGCTTCTGCGGTAGCAAGAGTATTGGCTGCGGTTGAAAGTTCGTACTCACCGATAATGTGACTATCGAAAAGATTCTTGTTGTTTTTGTAAGTCAGCTTGGCGGTGTTAGCCTGTGCCTTTGCCGTATTGACTGCGGCCTGACATTGACGGACAGCAGCCTGATAGGTCTCGCTGTCAATAGAGAACAATGGTTGACCGGCTGATACCGTTTGGCCTTCATGGACAAATACTTTTGTGATGAATCCTGAAACCTTTGGGCGAACCTCAACATCCTGAATACCTTTAATGGTGGCGGGGTACGTGGTTTGTAAAGCAGCACTTGATGTGCTGATGGTGCTTACGGCAAACTCGTCGTCACTGAAGTTGGGCAGACCATCCTTCTTGCTTCCTCCACATGAGGTTAAAATCGCGATTGCAGCAAAAACCGCAATGGTAATAACGTTTTTACTTTTCATACCTATTTATTTAAACTATTCTTAAATTCAATACTATTTGTTTGTGTACTGGAAAACCGAATATTTAAGTTTGGTTTTCAGAGTGCAAAGATACATAAAAAAAAATACTCTTATATATAAATATATAATATATATAATACATTTAACAATATTTATGCTACGCAACCAATAAATGCCAGATATTTGCCTATAAAAGACGGAAAACATATGTGGTCCATAGTGTTGGTCGGTAATTGTTGTTCGTGAGGAATATAAACGAGTGAATAGCATGCTATTTTATATACAAAACGACAATATGACACACAAAGGTGACAATGTGGCATGTTTTATTGGTGTGGTATGAGACTTGCATTAATTGTTAGTGAACGCGGAAGCGAAGGCAGAGGCGCTCGGTAAACAACATATAAAACAGAACAATTAAACAAATAAAATTAGGAGGTATGATTATGTTACCAGTAATGTTTAAAAACAGTTGGTTCCCAACAGTGTTCGATGATTTCTTCAACAGTGATGCAATGGCAACTGCCACAACGACCGCTCCGGCAGTCAACGTCAGAGAAGATCTTAATGAATATACCATGGAGATGGCTGTGCCTGGTATCAAAAAAGAGTATTGTCGTGTACAGTTGACCGATGACGGCAACCTTCATGTAGCCATTGAAAACAAGATGGAACATAAGGATGAGGATAAGAAACAGCATTATCTGCGTCGTGAGTTCAGTTATACAAACTATCAGCAGACTTACACTTTGCCTGACGATGTAGCTAAGGATAGAATTTCTGCTAAGGTTGACAACGGTATTCTTACTGTGGTGATGCCTAAATTGAAGAAGGAAGAGAGTAAAGTGGCACGTGCAATTGAGATTGCATAACGTAGCTGAAAGTATAGTCACTTTAACATAAACGTATGTAGCGGGCTGCAAAATTCGTTTTGCAGCCCGCTATTTTGTTATGTCTGTATCTCCTTGTTTATATAAACTGTTTTTTTTAGTTTTGTTGAATATATGATAAGGGTTTTGCTTGCATGATTGATGAAGTTTGGTGGTTTGCGGAATTATTCGTATCTTTGCAAGGTAGAATAATGACTAAAAATAGCGAATATGACAGATAAAGAAAAACTGATAACAGATAATATGGGGTATGTGGTCACATTGGCACGCCAATATTCCTGCGAACTTCTTGATACAGATGACTTGGTGAATGAAGGAACTATCGGTATTATCAAGGCGGCGGAAAAGTTTGATCCGAATCGGGGTAAGCCTTTTGTTACTTTTGCCGCACCTTATATTCGTACCGCCATTGAAGCTGCTATACGTCGAGTGACTGGTGAAGTGACAGTGAAATCGACGGACGAGAGTATCCCTGCAGGGTCACGTAATAATTATACGCTACTAAATGTGTTGGAGGATAAAAACTCGCAACGGGCTGATGCCGAGATGGAACGGGAACTGTTGAAGTCAGACTTGGAGCGTTGTATCTATCTGCTCGACCAGCGCGAGGCAGCAGTCATTAAAAGGTATTTCGGATTAGGTTTTGATCGTATGACCATGGCGGAAATTGGTGGTGAACTTGGGTTGAAGCGTGAGCGTGTGCGCCAAATACGCGACAAGGCTTTGCGCAAACTGCACAAAGCCTCGTCGTAGAAGATAATGCCGATGGTGGTATGGTACCATTTGGCAGACTGTCACGATCAATAGATTGAAGTGTTGTGATAGTTTCTATTTTTCTATGGTCATTGTTGCTCCTGATGTTCGGTGGAGAGCCCCATGGCATTGGCGCGCTCCATGAGCAGACGCATCAATGGTTCACGTTCATTTTCCACCCGATTGTCGAGTACGGCATCTTTTAGGTATTGTTTGAGTGTTCCCACCTCGCGAGAGGGTTTCAGATGGAACATCTCCATGATTTCGTTGCCGTCAATTACAGGTTGTAACAACCGTTTATAATCCTTTTCTTGTAAATCGGTGAGTTTTTCACGCACCATGCGGAAATTCTCCAAAAACATTTGTTTGCGCACCTCATTCTTTGAGGTGATGTCGGCTTCGCATAGGGTCATTAGATCGTTGATGTCGTCACCGGCATCGTTGAGCAGGCGTCGAACGGCAGAATCGGTTACAATCTCATCGGCAATGGCTATGGGGCGCATGTGCAGTTCTACCATTTTCTGTACGAAACGCATCTCGCTGCCCATAGGCAATTTCAGCCGGCGGAATATCTCCGGCACCATTTTTCCACCAAGATAGTCATGGTTGTGGAAAGTCCATCCAGCCTTAGGCTCCCAACGCTTGGCACGCGTTTTTCCGATATCGTGGAGTAACGCCCCCCATCGCAACCATAGGTTATCGCTATGCTGGCAGACGTTTTCCAGCACTTCCATGGTGTGGTGGAAATTGTTTTTATGAGCCCGGCCTTCTTTCTTTTCTACAATGTCGAGTGCGGAAAGTTCAGGAAGCATGCGCTGTAATAAGCCGCTACGTTGTAGGTATTCGAAGCCAATGCTTGGGTGTGGTGCCATCATGATTTTATTGAGCTCCACCTCGATACGCTCTCCGCTAACAATCTTGATACGGTCTACCATGCGTTCCAAAGCTTCAAACGTATCGTCCTCAATTTGAAAATTGAGCTGAGTGGCGAAACGAATGCAGCGCATCATACGCAAAGGATCGTCGGAGAATGTGATTTCAGGGTCGAGTGGAGTAGCAATAATGCGGTCTTCCATATCGGCAATACCGTCAAATGGATCTACCAATTCGCCGAATCGAGCGTTGTTGAGGCAGATTGCCATAGCATTGATGGTGAAATCTCGACGGTTTTGGTCATCTTCCAGCGTACCGTCTTCCACAATAGGCTTGCGTGAATCGTGGCTATAGCTCTCTTTGCGAGCTCCCACAAATTCCACTTCCATGTTTCCCATCTTTACTTGTGCTGTGCCAAAATTACGAAATACCGAGAGGTGTGCACGCCATCTGCCAGTCTTTGGGTTTTTTCCCAAATTCTTTTGCAGTTGTCGGGCCACTTCAATGCCACTGCCTACGACAACTACGTCAATGTCGTTGCTGGGGCGTTCGAGGAATATATCACGAACAAATCCGCCCACAACATAACATTCTAACCCCAGTTCGTCGGCGGAAGCACTGATTTGGCGGAATATCGGCTTATCGAGTATTTTAGCCAGTGCAGCGTCTGAATATAGCTTCATGATGGTATGTTTTTCTACTTTGTCGTGTGCAAAGGTACGCAAATTTCATCTATTTCGGCTGTTCATTGCGCATTTTTTTGTAACTTTGCACCTTAGAATGACGAAGAAACTGATTATCATACTATCCGCAGTGCTATTTATAGTGGCTTGTGGCAATACCAACAACAAAGCGAAAGCATTGCTCGATGAAGCGCGTTTGGCACTAGACGAACGGCGTTACGATGATGTGCTTGCCAAGATTGACACCTTGCGCAATAAATATCCACGTGCCATTGAAGAGCGAAAACAGGCTTTACCGCTATGGCAAAAAGCAGAACTTTTGCGCACTCAAGACGAACTGGCAGTAGTTGATTCCCTGTTGGCGGTGGTGGGAAGTGCTTACAATGAAGTCCGTCAACTGCAAAATCAGGCCGATAAATCAGGTGATCAAGAGGCATGGAAGCGCCACAACCGCACAGCGAATCAGTTGAAAGCGCGTAAAGACTCGCTTCAGAATCGCTTCGATGTGGCATGTGCCAAAATCAAGTATATTCATAAAAAGCAGAAAGAAATATAATAAATAGGCATTTTCCTGACGCTAAACCTTGGTGATATGGTAGGAATTTTTTAATTTTGCAATCGATTATGACAAAAGATAACCACACGACAGAGGCCCAGTTTGAACAGGTGATGAGTGAATGTCGCACCTTGTTCACCAAGAAGTTGCATGATTATGGAGCTTCATGGCGAATACTGCGCCCACAGTCGCTTACCGACCAATTGTTTATCAAGGCCAAGCGCATACGCTCCTTGGAAATTAAGAAGGAATCGCTTGTGGGCGAAGGCATACGACCAGAATTTATAGCCCTCATCAACTATGGCATTATTGGATTGATACAGCTCAGCCACGGATTTTCTGATACTGTCGATATGCAACCCGATGAAGCCCTTGCACTCTATGACAAGTATGCCGATGATGCCTTGCAACTGATGATACGTAAGAATCACGATTATGATGAGGCATGGAGATCCATGCGCGTCAGCAGTTATACCGATTTCATCCTCACCAAAATAGAACGCATCAAAGAGATAGAGAACATCGGTGGAGACACCCTTGTCAGTGAAGGCATTGATGCCAATTACATGGACATCATCAACTATGCCGTCTTTGGAGCAATCAAGTTGAGTGAATGATGGTTAGAAAAATAGCAGTAAACGTTGCCCGTTTGGTCATCGCAATGACATTTATCCTATCAGGATTTGTCAAAGCTGTAGATCCGCTGGGCACACAATATAAGATTGTCGACTATCTCAAGGCAATGCAGCTGGGGACATTTGTACCCGATTTCCTCACACTTACTGCATCTGTACTTTTGTCGGCAGTGGAATTTGGATTGGGCATCTGTATGCTCTTTGCTATACGCCGTCGGTTGGTGTCACTACTTGCACTTTGCATGATGATTCCCATGACGGCATTAACACTATGGTTGGCAGTGGCCAACCCTGTCACCGATTGTGGGTGTTTCGGCGATGCTGTCACCCTCACCAATTGGCAGACATTTACAAAAAATGTGGTGCTTCTGGGTTGTGTCGCTATCGTGAGATACAGGCCGCTTGATATGATGCGCTTTGTATCGAAGACCAATCAATGGATTGTGACCAACTATTCGATGCTCTTCATCTTTGCTGTATCGGCATGGTCGCTATATGATTTGCCACAATTTGACTTTCGTCCTTATCATGTAGGAACCAATATCTTGAAGGGAATGGAGATTCCAGAAGGTGCAGAAATGCCAACCTTCGAAACGACATACCTGATGGAGAAGGACGGTAAGAGGCAGACATTCGATATAGACCACTATCCTGATTCTACCTGGACTCTTATTGAGGCCAATACTCGACAACTGACCAAGGGATATGAACCGCCCATCCACGATTTCTATATCAATGACATAGAAACAGGAGAAGACATCACCATGCAACTGTTGGAACAGAAGGGATACCTATTCCTGCTGGTGACACCACATCTTGGGAGTGCAGACGATAGCCAGTTTGACCGCATCAACGAACTCTATGAATATTCGCGCGATCATGGTTACCGCTTCTATGGACTCACCGCAAGCGATGAAAAAGCCATAGGACAATGGCGCGACATGACAGGGGCTGAATACACTTTCTGTCAATCAGACGAAACGGTGTTGAAGACCATCATACGTAGTAACCCAGGACTATTGTTGCTGAAAGACGGAACAATCGTGCGCAAATGGAGTCATAACAATCTGCCACAACTCGATGAAGAACAGGCAAACAAGTCTTTGGAGCAGTTGGATATTGGACATCTGCCAAAAGATACCACTCCAAGAAAGATACTTGATATCGTATTGTGGTATATGTTGCCCCTCTTCCTACTGACCATAGCAGACCGACTCTGGGCTTGGTCGAAATGGATGAAACGCAAAGAAGAAACAAACAAGATATTTAAACTCTTAAGAAAAAAGAAAATGAGAAAGAAAATTGTAGCAGGAAACTGGAAAATGAACCTGAACCTGCAAGACGGTGTGGCTTTGGCCAAAGAACTTAACGAGGCACTTGCTGCAGACAAACCCAATTGCGATGTTATCATCTGCACACCATTCATCCATCTGGCTTCTGTAGCTCAGGTGCTTGATGCCAATGTTATTGGCCTCGGTGCAGAAAACTGCGCTGACAAGGAAAAGGGTGCTTATACCGGTGAGGTTAGCGCTGAAATGGTTAAGAGCACTGGTGCACAGTATGTTATTCTGGGCCACTCAGAGCGTCGCCAGTATTACAGCGAGACTCCAGAGATCCTGAAAGAGAAGGTGCAACTCGCACTGAAGAACGGCCTTAAGGTTATCTTCTGTATCGGTGAAACTCTCGAAGAGCGTGAGGCTAACAAGCAGAACGAAGTAGTGAAGGCTGAACTCGAAGGAAGCGTTTTCAACCTTAGCGAGGAAGAATTCCGCAACATCGTTATCGCTTACGAGCCAATTTGGGCTATTGGTACCGGTAAAACCGCTACCGCAGAGCAGGCAGAAGAAATCCATGCCTATATCCGCTCTATCGTAGCAGAGAAGTATGGTGCAACTGTGGCTGATGACACAACTATCCTTTACGGTGGTAGCTGCAAAGCCAGCAACGCTCCTGAACTCTTTGCAAAGCCCGACATCGACGGTGGTCTTATCGGAGGTGCTTCACTAAAATGTGCAGACTTCAAGGGCATTATCGACGCTTGGAAGAAATAAGGCTCAAACCAACCGGACTCAAGATGAAGCATCAGACTCTTCGTCGTGACCGTTGGATAGTCACCATGATTCTGTGTATCGGCATGGCAATCCATGCCGGTGCACAGTCTTTTACACAACGCATCCAGAAGAAAGTGGATGGTCAGGGTACTGTTACCATTCATCATAGTCAGGAGATAGACCGACTGGTCAATGTGCAACCCACATCGCCCAGCAGTACTACAGCAACTAAACCTTCTGCGGATAAGGCTGTGTCAAGTGGCAAATCCAATACTCCGACACCATCAGGTGCAGACAAAAACAGCGGCAACCCTTCTGCTGCTAATTCCCCAATAGCGAAAGTTAATGCGCCGGAGAGTAGCAGTGAAGCAGAGGTCGATATGTCTAAAAAGGTGATGCGTAATGCCCAAAAAGTCATGGGCTATCGTGTACAGGCCTTTGCCGGTGGCAACTCGCGTCAAGATCGTCAGAATGCCGAACGCACCCGCAACGCTATCAAAGCTCACTATCCTCATGTACCTGTCTATGTGCATTTCTATTCTCCTAGATGGATTTGTCGTGTCGGCAACTACCGTACATACGAGGAAGCGCACCATATGTTGGTTAACCTGCAACGGCTTGGCTATAAGCAGGCATCCATTGTGAAAGGAAAAATAACCGTACAGTATTAAATGAATCCAGAAACAGAATATAGAGAAGGACTTGACCAGTTGGCCGAGCACTACCATGAAGTGTTGTCGCTACTGGGTGAAGATCCCGAACGAGAGGGATTGCTTAAGACCCCCATGCGTGTGGCAAAGGCCATGCAGGTGTTGACACGTGGCTACAAAATGGACGCTCATAAAGTGCTGACCGATGCACTTTTCAAGGAAGATTATAGTCAGATGGTCATTGTCAAGGACATCGATTTCTTTTCATTGTGTGAACACCATATGTTGCCTTTCTATGGTAAAGTGCATGTGGCGTATATTCCCAATGGATATATTACTGGCCTTTCAAAGATTGCCCGTGTAGTAGATATCTTTAGTCATCGCCTTCAAGTGCAAGAGCGTATGACCCTGCAAATTAAGGAATGTATCGAACAGACCTTGCATCCGCTAGGTGTGATGGTTGTGGTCGAGGCTCAGCACATGTGTATGCAGATGCGTGGTGTAGAGAAAATAAACTCTATCACTACCACGAGCGACTTCAGTGGTGCCTTCAACCAGGCCAAAACTCGCCAAGAATTCATGAACCTCATCCATAATAAGTAACTCCTAATCATTCATAAAACTAATAAACATACACCCATGGCAGCCAATCAGAAAGAATCATACAAGACCAATCAGAACCTTCTGCAAGAGTTCTATCACAGTTGTTTCGGCAAGATTATAATCCTGTTGCTGATGATGGCACTGTTGCTGTTTGTGGCATTGATTACCCGTCCTACAAAGCAGCAGATGCTCGATGAGATGGAAGACAACATTCGCGAATGCCTCCAGGAAAACGATAGCATCAAGGCAGATGGCGTTGATGATGTTGTCAACAACTTCTGCAACATCTTCACAACTGCCGGTGAGTTAGCCTCCGACAGTGATGTCGTTGCTGCTTACAAGAAGTTTAACCGTTTGGAAGTATACCAGCATCCATTCTATTCTACCGCACACATTATTAATAATATTCATCCCAGTGGCGTCCGTGTCGGTATCGGTGTGTTTGGTGTTGTCATTCCTACGGTGAGTTATAAGGATTTGATACTATTTGTCAGTCCAATCAAGAACTACAACAAGACACATATTATCACTCCACCGGTTATTACCGATGATGACTTGGGTGAGAATCCCAATGTGCAGGAATACCATTATTTGGGTGATCCTGATCAGTAACTGTCAACAGAAGCGGCCTTCTCATAGTGTCGCACGACTGATATATTCATTTATTCCCAGTTGCACCTATGGTGTGGAAGGGATATTATTATCCCTACCATCATCTGTTGCTTTTGGGTATTTGAAAACTATTTTTTGACCTCATGAACAATTTTGGATAAAAGGTGTAACATAAGACAAAGACCGCACGTGGAATAATTGCTATATTTGCAAACGAAAGCCGTTGCGCTGACTGCTGACTGTATGAAGAAATCCACAGTGCGTTTGTCATGGGACGGCAGGTAGTGATACTAATTCAAACCTAAAATACCAATAATGATGAAAAGACTCAAACTTATTATCAGTATGTTGCTGTTGATGATATTGCATGTCAGTGCATCGTCAGCAGACCAGACGGTCTTATCGGTTGGAGTAGATCCAAATTTCCAAATCTATCTCTGCTTGGGACAGTCAAACATGGAAGGCAATGCCACTCCTGAGGCATGTGACCGTGTAGGTGTAAATCCCCGCTTTGTGTCGATGAATGTATTTGACGATGAAAAGGCTGGATGGCACAAATTCCAATGGCGCACAGCTGTTCCGCCATTGGTAGCACCTCAGACAGGTCTTACTCCTGCCGATTACTTCGGTCGTCGTATGGTGGATTTTCTGCCCGAAGAAGTCAGGGTGGGTGTGGTAATGGCAGCTGTTGGCGGCGCCAGCATCGACCTGTTTGACAAGCGCCTCTATAGCGATTACCTCAAGAAACAGCCCGATTGGATGAAAAACTTTGCTCGCCGCTATGACGGCAACCCTTATGCTTGCTTGATAGCAGCCGCTCGTGAGGCCATGAAGCAAGGTGTCATTAAGGGAATACTCTTCCATCAGGGTGAGACCAATACTGCCGATCCAACATGGCCAGCACGTGTAAAAACGGTCTATGATGATATTCTTGCCGACCTCGGCCTGCAAGCAGTCGACGTCCCATTGCTGATGGGCGAGGTGGTTCAGACCGATCAGGGAGGACACTGTGGTTCACACAATGCTATCATAGATGATATTGCCAAGACCATACCAACCGCTCATGTGATATCGTCGAAGGATTGCCCTCAGCGTGGCGATGGACTGCATTTCACCGCGGAAGGCTATCGAATCCTTGGCAAACGCTATGCCGATGTAATGCTTCAACTATTGGGTGCCCCCAAGCAGATGCATGCTTCTGCCAAAAAAGGTAGTTTGGCAGAAAATGCTATTGAAGGCAACGAATTTCCTCGCATTGATGCCCAGCATCGTGCTTATTTCCGTCTGCATGCTCCCGAAGCACGTGATGTGAAGGTAGATATCTGTGGCAAGAAATATCCCATGTTGCGCGATTCCAACGGCGAATGGTATGGAGTGACCGATCCGTTGGTTGTTGGTTTCCACTATTATGTCTTCAATGTAGATGGTGTCTCGGTTACTGATCCTGCTTGTGATACTTATTTCGGATGCCACCGTCTGATGAGCGGTTTGGATGTTCCTGAAGGTGACGAGGGTAACTATTACCATCCCCAACAGGGCGTGGCACAGGGACAAGTACGCTCTTGCACTTATTTTGCAGCTTCGCAAGGCAAGTTCCGTCGCGCTATGGTATATACGCCAGCCGAATACGAACGTAATAAGAGCAAGCGCTATCCTGTGCTCTATCTGCAGCATGGCATGGGTGAAGATGAAACCGGATGGAGTCATCAAGGCCACATGAACCATATTCTCGACAATCTGATAGCCACTGGCGAGTGTGTGCCCATGATAGTTGTTATGGAGAGTGGTGATGTGAAAGCGCCCTTCGTACCTAAGCGTGGAGCGACTCCTGATGCATCGCGCAACGGTTATGGTGCATCGTTCTATCAGGTTCTCAACGACGACCTCATCCCGATGATAGACAAGACCTTCCGTACTAAAACCGATCGCGAAAGTCGTGCAATGGCAGGACTGTCTTGGGGCGGTTTCCAAAGTTTCAATACCGTATTGACCCATCTCGACCGGTTTGCATATCTTGGAACCTTTAGTGGTGCCATATTCGGTGTTGATGTAAAGACCTGTCACAACGGTGTGTTTGCCGATGCTGACCGCTTCAACAAGCAGATGAAGTATATGTTCATGGGTTGCGGTACGGAGGAAAACTTCGGTACAGGCAAGATGGTCAACGACCTGAAGGCCCTTGGCATCAATGTTACTTATTATGAGTCGAAGGGTACTGCCCACGAATGGCTCACCTGGCGTCGTTGTCTTCGCCAGTTTGTTCCACACCTTTTTAAAAAATAAAACGATGAAATCAAACAACAACATTCTTTTTCTCGCCATAGCTTTGGCATCCTCTACTGCAGCCTTAGCACAGAATCCTATTATTCAAACCCAGCTGACTACCGATCCAGCTCCTTTGGTGTGTGGTGACCGCATCTATGTATATACCGGCCACGATGAAGACCATGCCGATTTCTTCTGGATGAATGAATGGCGTGTGTATTCTTCAACCGATATGGTCAACTGGACTGACCATGGTTCACCACTCAATCAATCGTCATTTGCTTGGGCTGACGACCGTGCATGGGCAGCACAGGCAATCGAGCGCAATGGAAAGTATTATTGGTATGTCTGTGCCCACTCCAAAATAACCGGTGGCATGGCTATCGGTGTGGCTGTAGGCGACACACCGACAGGTCCTTTCCGTGATGCCTTAGGCAAACCATTATTCGATAACGGTTCGTGGGACAATATAGACCCCACGGTTTTGATAGATACCGATGGTCAGGCATACCTCTATTGGGGCAATCCGCATCTCTACTGTGCCCGTCTTAACGATGATATGATATCTATCCGTGGCGAAGTGGAACGCATCGAACAGCGTGTTGAAGGCTTCGGCGCTCCCGATATGGAAAAGCGCGACAAAAATGTAAAATACAAAGATTGCTATACTGAAGGTCCATGGATTAGTAAGCGTGGCAACAACTATTACATGCTCTATGCCGCAGGTGGAGTGCCCGAACATATTGCTTATTCTATGAGCAAGACGCCTACAGGACCTTGGAAATACATGGGCAACATCATGCCACTGCAGGACACAGGTTCGTTCACCAACCATTGTGGTGTAGCTGATTTCAAGGGACATTCCTATTTCTTCTATCATACCGGCAAGTTGGGAGGTGGCTTTGGTCGCAGCGTAGCAGTTGAAGAGTTTACCTATCAACCAGATGGTACATTCCCTATCATCAATGCTACAGCCGAAGGAGTGCGTCCTATAGGTACCCTTTGCCCATACAATCGTGTGGAAGCAGAGACTATGGCATGGTCGAAGGGCGTTAAGTCAGAGTGGAATGAAGATACCGGTGTGTATCTTTCAGATATTCATAATGGCGATTATATCAAAGTGCGTGAAGTGGATTTCGGTCAGCAACAACCGTTGCGTTTCGAAGCTCGTGTGGCAAGCGCCCTACAAGGCGGATGGCTTGAAGTGCGTACCGACAGCGTGGCAGGTCCACTTGTGGCACAAGTGAAAGTGCCCTATACCGGTGGATGGGAGAAGTGGCAGACTGTAGAGACACTTGTAGAGCGTCCTCTTGTGGGCAAACACGATCTCTATTTCGTATTCAAAGGCCTGAAAGGTCTAAAACTCTTCACCTTCGACTGGTGGCGTTTCGATCAGAATCAAGTGGCAGCAGAAGGCATGATGCACAATCCTGTGCTGTGGAGCGACGTGCCCGATCCCGATGTGATTCGTGTGGGTGACACCTATTATATGGTCAGCACCACCATGCATCTCATGCCCGGAGCTCCTATCATGGCTTCGAAAGATCTGGTCAACTGGGAGATTGTCAACTATATCTTCCCCCGACTGACCGGCTCGCCACGTTACGATATGCGCGAAGGTACTGTCTATGGGCGTGGTCAGTGGGCCACTTCGCTGAAATATCACAAAGGCAAATTCTATGCACTCTTTGCACCAAACGATAATTCTGATGGTGAAACCTATCTCTGTGTGGCTGACCGTGCAGAGGGAGAATGGACCATTCATAGCCGTATGCGACACTTCCACGACGCTACGTTGATGTTCGACGATGACGGAAAGGGCTATATCGTGTATGGTACAGGAGAAATCATGCAACTCAATGACGATTTGACCGATGTGGTAGAAGGCAGTCATCATATACTTTTCAAACGCGATAAAACCGAAACCAACCTACTTGAAGGCTCTCGCATGATTAAGCACAATGGTAAATACTACCTGCTGATGATATCTTTGACCAATGGACATCCGCGTCGTGAAGTGTGCTATCGTGCAGACCATATCTACGGTCCATACGAGAAAAAGGTTATTCTTGAAACCGAATTTGGAGGTAAAGGCGGTGTGGGACAAGGCACCATTGTCGATACACCCGACGGACGTTGGTATGCTATCATCTTCCAAGACCGTGACGGAGTGGGGCGCACACCAACGCTCGAACCCGTTCGCTGGCTCGACGGATGGCCTATCTTGACCGATTGGGATGGTAAGATTCCCTATTTAATGCCTGTTCCTGTGAAGGGATTTGAGAAGAAATCCATAGTCTATAGCGACCATTTTGACAGCGATAAGTTGGCGCTGCAATGGCAGTGGAACCACAATCCAGTGGATGAGGCATGGTCGCTGACCGATCGCAAAGGTTGGCTCCGACTGAAGACATCACGCATCGCACCACACATCTTCCTTGCTCCCAATACGCTGACAAACCGTACCGAGGGTCCTGCATGCCAAGGAACAATACATCTGGATCTGAGCAATATGAAGGATGGCGACGTGGCTGGACTCTCTGCCTTCCAAGGCGATGCAGCCTTACTGTCGGTTGTGAAGAAAGGCAAACGCCTATATATTGTAGCAACGAAAGAGTCGGTGGAGTTGACCGATAAGGATAAAGCTGTTGTGGGTGTAAAACGAGAGGAAGTGTTCCGTCGCGAACTCAAGGGTAAAGAGGTTTGGTTGCGCATGGCGTGCGACTTCCGATTGGGCAAAGACCTTGCCACACTGTCGTACAGCGCAGATGGTAAACAATGGACAGATGCCATCAAAGATTTCCGTATGATTTATGATTATCGCCGATTGTTTATGGGCACACGTTTCGCTATCTATAACTTTGCCACACGTCAGACAGGTGGATGGGTCGATGTGGATAGCTTCGACTATCAGCGTGACTGATAGACTGTAACCTGCAAGATAACATCTAAACATATAAGATGGTTCGTCCGATGCTGTCGGACGAACCTCTTTTATTTCTATACGCGCACGCGCACGCGATGTCGCAAGAAATCGACCACTCGACCACCAGCGTGTTGTAACAGGTTGAGCAATATTGCCTTATGCTGGTGGTCGAATCGTTTTTGAGGGGTGTTTTCGACCACCTTTCGACCACCACAAGTGTTGTTTGTTGTAAGCGTGAGGTTGCCATAAAGACGATGTTTGTATTTTGACAGAGTAAATCATGATGCTGAAAATGTTTTTGCCAAATGTTTGGCCAATACCTTTGCCCTATATTTGGCAATACTTTTGTCTAACGTTTAAAAGACTTCTTTCCAATGTTTGAAAAGACTTCTTTCTAACGTTTGAAAAGACTTCTTTCTAACGTTTGAAAAGACTTCTTTCTAACGTTTGATAATACTTTTATCCAACGTTTGATAATACTTTTATCCAACGTTTGATAATACATTTATCCAACGTTTGATAATACTTTTATCAGCGGTTTGAAAAACTCAGAAAATATCGTTCGCTTTGAAGATGGTCATGTTGCCAACAATTTTTATAGTGTGGTCGAAGCATGGTCGAAAATACCGTAGCAACCGCCATCGACCACAGCTTAAGATATTGAATAGTAGTGTTTTGAACTTTTGGTGTGGCCTTGTGGTCGAATATTTTTGAAAAACTGAAAAAATGTATGCACACATGGTGTCTTTGTGTGTTGCGCTATTGTCTGAAAGAGGAACAGGCATTTAGGCAATAAAAAATTGATTTACCCGGCAATTCACGTGGAATTGCCGAGTAAATCAACATTTTTCCTCTTTTGTAAGGAGTTGGGTTATAGCTTAGAACCCCATATTGCCATTAGGCTTTGCAAGGTGTCCAAGGCTTCAACTGCTTGAAGAAATCGTTGCCCTTGTCGTCAACAAGGATGAATGCGGGGAAGTCTTCAACAGTGATTTTCCAAATGGCTTCCATACCCAGTTCGGGATATTCCACACATTCGATGCTCTTGATGCTCGACTGAGACAGTACAGCAGCCACACCACCGATAGTGCCGAGATAGAATCCACCATGCTTCTGACAAGCATCGGTAACCATCTGTGAACGGTTGCCCTTGGCTATCATCACCAGTGAACCACCGTGATCCTGGAACTCATCAACGTATGGGTCCATGCGGTTGGCTGTGGTTGGTCCCATTGAACCGCAAGGATAACCCTCTGGAGTCTTAGCAGGACCAGCGTAGAGCACGGGATAGTCTTTGAAATACTGTGGTAGGTCTTCACCTGCATCGAGGCGTGCCTTGAGCTTGGCATGGGCGATGTCGCGTGCCACGATGATGGTACCTTTCAGGTTGACGCGAGTAGATACGGGATATTTAGACAGTTCGGCACGAACAGCATCAATACCCTTGTCGAGGTCAATCTCGATACCCTTGGTGCCTTCGCCCGGATTGCGCAGTTCCTCAGGGATAAGCTCTGTGGGGTTCTCATCCATCTTCTCCAACCAGATACCGTCGCGGTTGATCTTAGCCTTGATATTGCGGTCTGCCGAACAGCTGACACCCATACCGATGGGGCATGATGCGCCGTGGCGAGGCAGACGGATCACGCGGATGTCGTGAGCCAGAGCCTTACCGCCAAACTGTGCACCCAGTCCAATCTTGTGGGCTTCGTCGAGGAGTTTTGCCTCAAGGTCGATATCGCGGAAAGCGCGTCCTGTCTCATCACCAGTGGTAGGCAGGTTGTCGTAGTACTTGATACTTGCCAGTTTCACTGTCAGCAAGTTTTTCTCTGCTGAAGTTCCACCGATAACAAATGCGATGTGGTAAGGAGGACATGCAGCAGTTCCGAGGCTCTTCATCTTCTCTACGAGGAATGGTAACAGCGTGCCTTCATTCTGAATGGTGGCCTTGGTCATGGGGTAGAAGTAGGTCTTGTTGGCAGAACCACCACCCTTGGCAACCATCACAAAGCGATATTCGGCACCCTCTGTAGCCTCGATGTCAATCTGTGCGGGAAGGTTGCAACGGGTGTTGACTTCGTCGTACATGTTGAGCGGGGCGTTTTGAGAATAACGCAGATTGTCCTGTGTGAAAGTGTTATATACACCAAGGCTGAGGGCTTCCTCATCCTCAAATCCGGTCCATACCTGCTGACCTTTCTCACCATGGATAATGGCTGTGCCGGTGTCCTGACAGAAAGGAAGAACACCTTTGACAGCTGTTTCGGCATTGCGCAGGAACTGCAAGGCTACATACTTGTCGTTTTCAGACGATTCAGGATCGGTAAGAATCTGGGCTACCTGCTCGTTGTGGGCGCGACGCAGCATAAACTCTACATCGTGGAATGCCTGCTGAGCCAACAGCGTCAGGGCTTCTTTCGATACTTTTACGATTTCTTTACCCTCAAATTCAGCTGTGCTGACGCCTTCTTTCGAGAGCAGTCTGTACTCAGTGTCGTCCTTGCCCAACTGGAACATAGGGGCATACTTGAATTCTGGATTCATATTCGTTTAGTTTTTTATAATGAATAATTAATACCTGTTGATTGGTTTATCAATAACCGAAGATATCCTCAAGAGTGAGTTTCTTTACTGGTGCTATGCGCTCCAGAACCTTCATATCGAGCTCTTTGTCATTGCCAAGGATCATGTAGCGATAGGGTTTACCGGCTGCTTGTGATTTCTCGAAATTCACAATGTCCTGTAGCGTTACTCGCTGTACATCCTTGTAGATGGTCTCGTTGATATCGTAGTCGAATCCCAATTTGCGCATGCTGAAGTAACGGTCGATAACCGATGACTTGGTGACGCGCTGGCTGGCAAGACGCTTGATGACGGCATCCTTGGCAATATTGAAGGCTGCTTCGCTCTGTGGGATGGTATCGAGAATGTTGTGGAACTCGCTGATGCAATCGCCCATCTTATCGTTTTGAGTGATGATATTTGCAAAGAAACTCTCCTTGTCGCTCTTCTTTGAAGGGCGGGTATATACGGCTCCGGCGCTATAGGCAAGACCGCGTGCTTCGCGCATCTCCTGGAATACGATGCTGTTCATACCGCCACCGAAGTATTCGTTGAATACGGAAATCTTTCCTGCATCGGCAAGATTGAAGGGACGGCCTTCATTGTGGTACATGCGGAAATAGATGTTTTTGGCATCAAACGGTGCCATCAACACTTCGTTTGTTGGAGTCTGAGTGGCTTGATAGGGAGTGGCATGGGGCACGTCCTGAAGTTTTTTGGGAGTGGCGTGCAACTTTGTGATAACGGCTGTCATGTCTTTCAACTCCATCGGACCATAGTAGTAGAGCTCATGCTTCATGTTGCGGAGACCTTTGATGAGATCGAGCAACTCCTGTGGATTGGTATTGCGCAACTGGTCGGCACTCATCATGTCGGTATAGATATTACGGCTACCATATACACCATAAGCGTATAGATGTTCGGCGCAGTTACGTTGGTCTTTCTTGTCATCGTCGCGCTCTTTCAAGATGAGCGATACGAACTGGTCGTAGGATGCTTGGTCGGCTTGAGCATTTTGGAGCACATTCTCCATCAGTGACAGTGCTTCTGCCATATTCTCACTCAAGCCGTTCAGACGGATGGTGATACGGTTGCCAGATACACTAATTCCATAGTCACAACCCAGCTTGTAGAACTTGCGTTTAAGTTCTGCCACCGAGTATTTGTCGGTTCCAACATAATTCAGATAGTTGCTTGCCATATCGTAACGGTTGTCGTCTTGATTACCGAAATCGTAGGCGAAACCGAGATAGAAGAGACCATTATCGGTGTTCTTCTTATAGACAACGGGTATGCCTTTCTTGGTGGTGGCAAGGGTCAAGTCTTTCTTGAAATCCACAAAGACGGGTTGGATGGGCGTCACCTCTGTGTTCTGAATGTCTTTCACAAACTGGCTCACCATGTCGCGGTTGGCAGGAATAGGAGTGATGGCAGGCTTGTCAATCTTCTTGGCAAGACTGTCGGTGCCCTGTGTTTTGTAGATTACAGCATAACCGTTGGTGAAGAAACGATTGGCAAAAGCCACAATATCCTGCTTTGTCATCTTCTCAATGCGTGCAATGCTATTGGCATGCTGTTGCCAACTGTCGCCATTGACAAACGAGTTGACCATCTCTGAGACGCGCCATCTGTTGTTGTCGAGTGCTTGCATATATTTGCGCTTGAGATTGTTGACGATAGAAGGCAACAGGTCATCGTCGATGTTTCCTTTCTTCAGATTATCCAATTGGGCTACCATCAGATCCTTTACCTCTTCCAGTGTCTGGCCCTGACGGGGAACGCCATAGAGCACAAAGCTGGAGTAGTCTTGTTGAGTTTGACAGAAAGCCTGTGCTGCCATAACCTTCATAGGCTGATTGAGGTTTGTGTCGAAGAGTCCGGCACGACCGTTGCTCAGCATAGAAGAAATGACGTCAAGGGTGTCGGACTGCAGAGATGCTGCCTTTTCGCCACGCCATGCCACACAGACAAAGGCTGCCTGCTGACCAACGATAGTTGTATCGGACGGAGTGGTCAATACTGGTTGGGCAGGGAATATTGGTTGGCTGACATCCTGACCGGGTTGCATAGTGCCGAAATACTTGTCGATGATGGCTACTACCTGATCGGGATCGAAATCACCAGCCATACAGATCGCCATATTGTTGGGCACATACCACTTCCTGAAATAGTTCTTGATATTGGTGATGGAAGGGTTCTTCAGGTGATTCTGGGTACCGATGGTAGTCTGTGTGCCATAGGGATGGGTTGGGGTAAGTTTCTTGCCAATGGCGCTCCAAAGTTTGTCGTTATCGTCGGTGAGATAGATATTGTACTCCTCATAAACGGCCTCAAGTTCGGTATGGAAGCCGCGAATTACCATATTCTGAAAACGATCAGACTGAATCTTGGCCCAGTTGTCAATCTCGTTGGAGGGAATATCTTCTGTATAGCAGGTCACATCGTTGCTGGTATAAGCATTGGTACCCTGTGCGCCGATGGTTGACATGAGTTTGTCATACTCGTTGGGGATGAAGTAGCGGGCTGCTATTTGGCTCACGCTGTCTATCTCGTGGTAGGCCTGCTTGCGTGCCATGGCATCGGTCAGTTGGCGGTAACGCTCATAACGAGCCTCGATGTCGGCAAGCAATGGTGCTTCGGATTCGGCATTATTGGTACCGAAATGGTTGGTGCCTTTAAACATCAGATGCTCCAGATAGTGGGCGAGACCCGTGGTTTCGGCAGGATCGTTCTTCGAACCGGTGCGAACGGCGATGTGTGCCTCAATACGTGGCTTATCTTTGTTGACGCTAAGATAAACCTTCAGACCGTTGTCAAGCGTGTAGATGCGGGTTTTCGTCATGTCGCCGCTGACGGTCTCAAACTTGTAGTCCTTGGCTGCCGCTGTGGTGGCAACAGCAAGTGCCAACAGGGAGAGGATACTCTTTAATTTCATATGCGGATGTTTTATACTTTGTTCTGTTATTCTTCCAGATGTTTTGCCTACTTCCGATGTTTGCGGATTGAGAAGCGTGTGAGTTGTCTTTTTGTTGTTCTGCGTCGCTGCAACACTTAGCTATCGTATCGGCTTAGTCTTCAAAGTCTATTTCGTGATCGAGTTTTGTGATGAAATCATCGAAGACAGACTGTTCTACATCGCCCATGGCAAACTCTTTCTCGGCATCCTTACGAATCTCTGCCACCCATGCACGACGTGCGCGGATATAGTCTTCGCGGATGCGGGGCAGGTCGCTATCGCTCAGTTCGTCGAGTCCATAGTAGTCGAGAATGAGACGATAGGTCCAGGTCCACTGGTATTGGCGATAGTGGTTGTCGATATCGATAAAGCGGTCGAGAATCTCTTTGATGCTTTCAATGTTGCCATTCTTGATATCATCAATAAGTCGTTCCTCTTCGCTGATGGGCAAGAGAAGGCCTGAGAGATCTGTCCAGTGGCCCAAACCGATATCTGATGTTGGTTTGCCGAGGAATCCGCCTTTGATGGCGCGCTTTAGAACGGCACCCATATAGATGCGAAGTGCAATATCGTAATACTTAATGCCTTTGCGTAGCGATGTGGCATTGATGATGTATTCATGGTAGTTGTATGAAGATACGTTGTCACCTCCGGCTTGGCGAAGTGCTTCAAGGATTTTCTTGCCTTGCACGATTTCGCCCACGGTAAAGGGTGATAGCCAGTCGAAGTTGATGATGCTCTTACGACAGGAGGCGGCACGCTTGTCACGCTTGGGCCACTTCTTGATATCGCGGTAGAGACCTACCGTGGTGATGTTGCGTCCAGGTACGATATACATGGTGTCGCCGTAAGCCAGCAGATAGGCGAAAGGCAGACAACGCATGTCGGGGTGGTTCATCAGTTTGCCGAAACATACGGAGAAGGCTCCAATCTTTGCTGGCATAAGGACATAGGCACCACTGGCCGTCTTGGTGCCGCGCTCCAGAGTGCCGTAATGTAATGGTCCCATTTTGTAAGCATGGTTGGAGAAATTGGTGTTTGAACCGGCATTATAGAACGAAAACTCGCCGCCGATGAGCAAACTTGATTTGTGGTGGGAGGCTGAGAATGGTCCGCAAAAGGCAGCACATGCCTCACCGTTGGCCATATAGGAATTGGCAAAGAAGACGCTGGCTTGGGCTGTGAATCCGTTGGCCACCTGACAGGCTTCGCCTACAAAACAGTCTTGCATCTTGACAGAATTGGTGATACTGCAACCATTGGAAATGATGGAGTTTTCGCAGATTACACCTGTGCCAATATATACAGAGGCATCTTTCGAACTGAGGATCGTGCAATCGCTCAATCGTGATGCGCCATTGATCTCACAGTCATCTTTCACAACCGTATTGGTAATCTCCTTGGTATTGATAATCTTTACGTTGTTGCCGATGGTACCACGGTCGGGAAGGGAGAAACGCACTTCTTCGCGGATGAGACGAGTAATCTTCTCTTTTAATACCTTATCGTTGAAGTGTTTCACCATGAAAGCGGCTAACTGGGAGTTGAGGTCATGGAAAAGCACCAAGTTGCCATCGCCCATTTCGTTTAGCACCGATATCATGTGGTCTTCACCATAGGTGGCTCCCTCTGTCGTCTCCATTGTTGATACGTTAGAGATATAACAGTTGTCGCCGATGGTATAGTTGTTGATGAAATTGCCAATCTTCTCTATCAGACAGTTGTCACCAATGGTTACGTTGCGAAGTGTGGCATCGTTAATGCCTGCATGTTTGGTAAATCCCTTTGTGACTTCTACTTGAAGGTCGAATACGCCAAGCCGAATGTCGCCATAAAACATCACGCGGTGGAATCCGTATGGTGAGAAATCATCTGCCACTTTAACGCTTTCCCAATTTTCTGCCCAGCAGTTATTCCGTTCGAGGATGTCTATTTCCTCTTGGGTCAATTGTCTGTAATCTCTCATTTCTATCTGTGTTTGATTGTACATGCTTTACTTTGTTGTTGTATGTTCTATATGACGTTTTTGCTCACAATGCTTCTTATTCCTCTACTTGATAGAGAAAATCGTTGTAGGGATATTTCTGTACATGGAGTTGGCGAACCTTTTGATAGAGGATCTCACGAAGCGTGTCGATGTTTCGCTTTTCTTTGGCTGATATAAAAAGACAGTCTCCCTGCATTTTTGCCATCCAGGTTTTCTTCAATTCGTCGAGTGTCACATTCTCTTTGGTAGAGGGAGTGAGGTCGTCTGCCTCTTTTTCTATCCAGGTGTAGGCATCAATTTTGTTAAATACAATCATTGACGGTTTGTCGGCACAGCCTAAATCGGATAAGGTTTTCTCCACAACTTTTATCTGTTCCTCAAAGTCGGGATGCGAGATATCTACCACATGTACCAATAAATCGGCCTCGCGCACTTCGTCAAGAGTGGATTTGAAGGAATCTACCAAGTCGGTTGGCAACTTACGGATGAAACCTACTGTATCGGCAAGTAGGAAAGGGAGATTGTCGATAACCATCTTGCGTACTGTGGTATCGAGCGTGGCGAATAGCTTGTTTTCTGCAAACACATCGCTCTTAGAAAGCAGATTCATCATGGTCGATTTTCCTACGTTCGTATATCCCACCAAGGCTACACGAATCAGGCGACCGCGGTTTTTACGTTGGGTGGTTTTCTGCTTGTCGATTTCTACTAAACGTTGTTTCAATAGCGTAATGCGGTGCAGAATGATACGGCGGTCCATCTCCAACTGTGTTTCACCAGGACCACGAAGACCAACACTACCTTTACCACCACCGCTACCAGAGCCGCCGCCTTGGCGTTCCAAGTGGGTCCACAGGCGTTGCAGACGAGGCAACATATAGCGATACTGTGCCAATTCTACTTGTGTTTTAGCTTCGGCGGTCTGTGCGCGCATGGCGAATATATCAAGAATCAACGAGGTGCGGTCGAGAATCTTTACTTTCAGTTCAGCCTCGATATTGCGCATCTGTTTGGCAGACAGCTCATCATCGAATATCACCATACCTACAGGTTGGGTTTCGCCGGTAGGGTCGTCGTCGGCAGCATCCTCTTGCATTTTTATATATTGCTTGATTTCTTCCAGTTTTCCCTTACCCACATAGGTAACCTGGCTGGGGCCTTGCACCTTCTGTGTGAAGCGTTTCACGGTGACGGCTCCTGCTGTATCCGCAAGGAATTCCAGTTCGTCAAGGTATTCTTTGGTCTTTGCCTCATCCTGCTCCTGAGTGATAAGTCCCACGAGTACGGCGGTTTCGGCCTTGACTTCTGAAATAACAAATTCTTTCATTCAGTATTTATATATATTATTATATGTAATGTGCAAAGATAAACATAAAATTCCGATTTATAGGGTTCTTTTGAAAAAAATAGCCTTTAGCATGTATATTTTTCATGAATTTATACTACCTTTGCGTTACAAAAGTTAACACCAAATACATTTTAAATATGAGAGTTATTATTGAATCTGATTATCAGAAATTGTCGCAATGGGCTGCTGAACACGTTATTGAGCGTATTAATGCTGCCAAACCTACCAAAGAACATCCTTTTGTACTCGGTTTGCCAACTGGTTCTTCACCAGAGGGAATGTATGCTTGTCTGGTAAAAGCCAACAAGGAAGGTCGTGTGTCGTTTAAGAATGTGCTGACATTTAATATGGATGAGTATGTAGGATTGCCTGAAAGTCATCCAGAAAGCTACCATTCGTTTATGGCTCGTAATCTTTTTGACCATATTGATTGTCCGAAAGAGAATATCCATATTCTTAATGGTAATGCAGAAAATCTTGCAGAAGAGTGTGCTCGTTATGAGCAGATGATAGCCGAAGCAGGTGGTATAGATCTTTTTATTGGGGGTATAGGTCCTGATGGTCATATTGCTTTCAACGAACCTTATTCTTCGTTGACATCTCGCACTCGTGTCAAGACATTAACAACCGATACGATTATTGCCAACTCTCGTTTCTTTGACAATGATGTAAACAAGGTGCCCAAGTTGGCGCTTACTGTAGGTGTTGGTACTGTGATGGATGCTCGCGAAGTGATGATTCTCGTCAACGGCCACCATAAGGCTCGTGCCATGAAGGCGGCTGTAGAGGGTGCTGTTACTCAGGAGTGGACTATTTCTGCCCTTCAGATGCATCAACATGGTATTATCGTGGCTGATGAACCAGCTGCTGACGAACTGAAAGTTGCCACCTACAAGTATTTCAAGGATATAGAGAAAGACAATCTGTTGTAATCAGACAATTGCGATGAATGTCAAAGGCGAATAGCTGTCAGACTTTCGTCGTCTGAAGACAAACGGACAGATAAACGCAAGCAGGATTATCGAAAATGATAATCCTGCTTGTATTTTATCCTCTTGTTTGTAAGGTACATCCCCAATCAATATAGGAATTGGAATGTGTACGATTGGAGTTGATGTGCTATTGTTTCAGTTTGAAAGAGTTTTCGATGCTGGTCACTTCTTCTACAAATGCCTTATCAACTTTCATGCGCTGGTCTATCGTATTGCAGCTGTGAATGACTGTTGAGTGGTCGCGACCACCTACCAACTGTCCAATTCTCGATGCAGGCATCTTGGTGTATTTCTGTGCGAAGTACATGGAGAGTTGTCGGGCAATTACAAATTCGCGTTTGCGAGAACGGCTCATTACGTTGGGTTGGGTGACATTATAGTGTGCGCATACCTTTTCGATGATATCGTCGATGGTCAGGGGACGGTTGTCCACCTTCACGGCACGTTTGATAACACGTTCAGCGAGGCGCATGTCAATATCGCTATTATATACAATAGAGTATGCCATCAATGAGTTGACCACTCCTTCCAATTCACGTACAGAACTATTGGCGGTTTCGGCAATAAACTGAATGACGTCGGCAGGGAATTTTAGACCGTCACGGCGACATTTGGTATTGAGGATGTCAATGCACAATTGCACGTTGGGTTTATGCAATTCGGCTATCATACCACATGAGAAGCGAGTCAGCAAGCGATCCTTCACACCTACCAAATCAACTGGTGGACGGTCGGCAGCCAATATAATCTGCTTTCCACAACGGAACAGATGATCGAATACGTGGAAGAATGTGTCGAGGGTCTTGGTGGCTGCAGCCCATTCCTGAACATCGTCAACGATGAGCACATCGATGGTTTGATAGAAATGAATGAAGTCGTTGACCGTGTTCTGACGTACTGCATCGGTATATTGCACTTGGAATAATCTGGCAGATACGTAGAGTACTCGTTTCTGTGGATAAATCTCTTTGCAGCGCACACCAATAGCATTTATAAGGTGTGTTTTACCGCTACCTGACGGACCGTAGATAAAGAATGGATTGAAAGTGGTGCGTCCGGGGTGCTCGGCAATGGAGAGACCGATGGTGCGTGGCAACTTGTTGCTATCGCCTTCGATGTATCGTTGGAAATTCTTATGGGGATCCAGTTGTGGATTTAAATCCTGTGGGGTTGCTGCATCGAGGGTGGTGGGGGATTGGTTGGCACGTGTTGAAACCTTTGGCTTGTCGATAGCAACAGATTCGCTACCTTCTTCGTCAACGGTAAGACCGTGTGCTTTGTCAACCACAACACGATATTTCAGCGCAATATTAGTGCCGAAACAGCGATGCAGTACTTTGCTTAGCAATTCCACATAATACTGCTCCAATACTTCATAGACGTAGCGGCTTGGTATTTGCACGACAAGTGTCCTGTTGTCTTCGTCGTAAGAGTCGAAGACAATAGGTTCAAACCATGTTTTGTACTGTTGCTCAGAAACGTTATCTCTTATTAGCGAGAGGCAGTCGTTCCAAAGCAGTCTAGGAGCTTTGTCCATTATGGAATTTCTTTTGTATTTATAGTTAAAAGATACGGTTGCTTTTCGTAAAGCGGATACAAAGTTCGCACTTTTTTTTCAATTAACCAAATCTTTATTTTTTGTTTGTTATATATATATTCCTCTAACTGCCTATTCCTGTGGTATTTACGGGATATGGCTTGTTTTTGTAGTCGTGAAACACTATTGTAATAATGTAACTCCTTATATAATAGTCTATTAACGCTGTGACTCAAGACCTATTGCAGGTCTGTTCTGCTATCTCTCAGATGGTCACGAAATCGTCTGATAACGAGCATAAGACCTGTCTTTTTGGGTCATGTGCTTCTGATGGTTGTTATTTAGACTAATTAAAAACAAGCATCTCTCTTATTTATCCTTCTTTCCGAACACAGAGAAGTGTACGTAACGCTTAGGATGTGCTTTCAAGTCGATGAGTAGAGAATCTGCACTTGCAGCAGTTGAACTGAGTCTGTAGTAGAGTTGTGGATCGCTCATGAGCAGTCCGAGTGTGCCCTCTTTGCTGTTGAGCCTGTTGGTCATTTGCTCTACGTTATCCAGCGTTTGGTTGACTTTTGCCGTCATAGTGGCAATATCCACGGCGCTGAGGTTTGCTGTGAGTTGCTCTGTATTGGTGAGAACTCCATCTGCTTTTTTCATAACCGATGGGACATCTCTGTTCAGACTGGCAGATAGTGATTTGAGTTCTACGCTTGTTTTATTGAGATTGTCGGTCATTCCTTCCACGTTGTGCAGGGTGTTGCGTAGTGCAGGGTCTGCCAATAGGATGTTGAGGCTTGCCATGATGGAGTCGAGTTTTGGGAGCATACGTTCTACGGTCGGCATCATTTGTCCCACTTGGTTCATGAGTCCCAGTTCCATTCCGCCTTTGATAGAGTCGCCGGCAGCCATGAGTTGTGTGGGGTTGCCCGACAGAATCAGGTTGATTTTGATATTGCCGAGCAGATCACTTGCCAGTTCGGCACGTGATCCGACAGGTATGCGCATGGCTTTATCAAGTCCTACAACAGCCACGATGTTGTTGGGGTCGTTGTAGTTATAGTCTATGCGTTCCACGACACCTACTTTATATCCGTTGGCATAGACAGGCGATGAAGCCGACAGTCCACTTACATCGTTGAACACGAGATAGTAGGTGTTGGTGTTTGAGAATATGTTGAGTCCTTTAAGAAACTGCAATCCATAGAAAAGCACGAGTATGCCGAAGATGGCAGTTAGTGCGATTTTGACTTCTTTTGTGAAAAATTTCATATTTAAGTTTTTTCTTTATTTCTTGTTTTTGTTTCTTCTGTATTCTTGTATTGCTTGTTGCACATTGGCCCTACGTCCGTCTTTGAAGGCGATGATGAATGCTTCGGGGAAGCGTTCTGATAATGACTTGCGGAGTTGGTAAATCTCCTGATAGTCGGTTGATGCGCCTACGGTATATTTGAACATGCCGTTTTCTTCGTAATAATCTACGTTTTCCAAATCTTTCAGCATGGGGCTGTTTGGATTCTGACGAGCTGAACTGGCAAGTATCTGTACCTTGAATATGGGTTGTCCGCTTGTCTGTTGAGGTGTGGCAATGGTACTCGTAGATCTCTCAACTGCCTTTGGTGTTGGTTTCTCCGCAGGCTTTACGGTTTCTGCTTCAGTCTTTTGTACTGGTTTTGCCGCAGTTTCGGCATTTTGTTCCGCCTTTGGGGTTGGTGTAACAATGGTTTTGCCGTGACGTACCTCTGTCTTATGAACGGGTTTTTCTACTGGTTTTACTTCCGCCTTTGGTGTTGGTTTTGAAGCCGGCATTATTGGTTCTCCTTGTTGAGAACTGTCTTTCCCTGTCTCGTTATTGCGAGTTGGATCTGCCATGAGGATAGAATCCACATCGGTTGATGGCTTTTTATTGTTGTCGTCAACGGTTGTTCTTCCTGCTCTGGCGTTGGCCAGTTCCTGCAATACCTGATTTTTTTGCGTCTTGTTGTCTGTTTTTGGCTTTGCCTGCGGTATGTTGTTTGCCAGCGGTTTGTTGTCCGTTTTGTCGTTTTTGGTCTTTGGCGCTTGTTGTTTTTGGCTTGGCGTGGCTATTGTCGGCACGTTTACCTTTTCCGGTTCCTGTATTTGGTATGAAGGTTGTGTTGCCGCGTCTGATTTTTTTTTAAAGTCGAGAAATGCTTGATAGATGCCGAAACCGAGTTTGTCAATACCGTCTTTAGAGTTCAGAAAGCGCTCTTCGTCTGCAGTAGAGATGAAGCCTAACTCGATCAGACAACTGGGCATCGATGTTTCGCGGAGTACAAGAAATCCGGCTTGCTTAACGCCTTTGTTGGGTCTGTTGGCTGATGCGCATGTGCGGCGTTGTACTGCTCGGGCCAGTTCGACGCTCTTCTCCATGTTTTTGTCTTGTATGAGTTCAAACATTATATAGCTCTCGCTTGACCGTGGGTCGAATCCCTGATAGCGTTGCTTATAGTCTTTTTCCACGAGAATAACTGAGTTTTCTCGTTTAGCTACCTCTAAGTTGTCGTTGGCTCTATGCATACCGAGGGTATAGGTTTCGAGTCCTCGTGCTATGCGTCCACCGGGTAGTGAGTTGGTGTGTATGGAGATAAAGAGGTCTGCTTTGTTTCTGTTGGCTATGTCAGCACGTGTGTGCAACGGTATGAAAATATCTGTTTTGCGAGTATAGATGACTCTTACGTCTGGGCAGTTGTTTTCTACGTATTTTCCGAAGGCGAGTGCAACATTGAGGTTGATGTTCTTTTCCTTAGAAAAAGAGCCTACAGCACCAGCGTCGTGACCGCCGTGACCTGGGTCGATGACAAGGGTGAATCTATCTTTGGCGGCTGCCTGTAAGGCCGTCGCCACCATTAATAATAATAGGTATAAGGTATTCTTTTTACACATATTAATTGTTTACCGTTTGCAAAAGTACGCATTTTCAGTCAAAAACCAACTGCTAAAGCATAGTTTTTTGCTCATTTGTCATAATTACCCTTACTCCGGCTCCCTCGCAATCAGCTCCCATCGGTGGGTTTTTCTTGATGATGTTGAGGTCGATTTTTGTAATGTTGGGGTATGTGTCGAAGAGTCTTTTGCAGATTCTTCCCGCCAGATGTTCAATCAGCTTTGATGGAGTCTGCATCTCCTGACTTATTGTTTGATAGACGTCAGCATAACTGATGGTATGGCTCAGATCATCAGTTTGCATGGCATGAGTGAAGTCGTATCCTATCTGGATGCTAACCTCATAATCGTTTCCGACGGTCTGTTCCTGCGGCATGACGCCGTGGTAGGCATGGAAGCGAGCTTTGTTGATGATGATGCTCGTATCAAATGGTGTCTTCATTCTCCTTTTCTGTGAAGGTTCCATCGTTGACGTATTTCTTGAGTGCACGTTCCACACCGATCTTCCATGTATTGATGCTTTCGTTTTGGAGCTGGAGCGACCCTACCAGTTTTACCACATGTGCGATGGGCATGCGGTAGCGCAGCACACCAGAAATCAGTTTTGCGTAGTTCCAGTATTCTGGGTTGAACTTCTCAGATAGTCCTTCAACGGTTGTTTTGTATCCTCGTTTGTTGACGAACTGGAAGTCATAACGCTTTGTTCCATCTTCGTTTACCTGTTTTACGATTTTTCCGTGTGTGACCGATTTAGGCAACATAATGCCTTCGTCGTCGTCTTGCAGACCAGTAAAAATCTCGTAAGGGTATCCGTCGAGCAGTCCTACGAGTGCCACCCATTTGTCTTTATTGTTTTGAAAGCGCACCACGTCACATTCCAGTTCCTTAGGCCTGACCTCTGTCACTTCTGGTCTCGCCGCCTTGTTGACTACGTGTGAAATCAGTTGGAACATGAAGTTTGCCTGTTCCGGTTCTAGTGCGTTGAGACATGTGTGTAGTATCTGGCTCATAGAGTCAGCGTTTATGATATGTCCGATAGACGTACTGATATCGGCCAATTTACCTGCCACATTCAGCACTTCGTCTGTCTTGGCTGGTGTTTGTTCGTTTGTCTTTTCTGTTTGCATACTCATTTTGCAAAGGTACGAATAAGCGAGCGTAATACAAAGAAAAAACTCGTTTTTTCTTTTATTACCGAGCGTAAGTAGCTTGGACGCTTAGCCTCATAAGGCATTTATATAGACCTAAAGTCCAAATACAAACTTATTGTGGGTTGCGGAAAAGTTACATTCGCTGTTCGATAGATTCTGAAAGTTCAAATTAATATAAGCGGTAAATCTACGCTAAGTTTATAATGAAACTATTGGAGTTCTTGACTTCTCGATGCCTTCTCGATGTGTTCGGGATGCATTCGGGATGTGTTCGGGATGAAGGTGCTAAAAGAAACAGAGGCAGTATGTCCCAAGTTCCTCCCATGTAAGTCCCAAGTAAGTCCCATTTTTTGCAGAGGGAATGGGAAGACGATGGGAG
>NZ_NPJA01000051.1 GCF_002251295.1 Prevotella sp. P5-50 | reverse complement strand
TAATTGTTGCCTATGCGAGGATGTTACGCAATAACAACCATCGGGAAGTCGTATAAGCGTTTAAAATACAGACAAAATGGCATAAATATCTGCCTAAATGGCGCAAAAAGCAGTTCGGCACAAGTGTTGAATAATAGATAAGTGAACAAGTAACAACAGAAACAAAAATAATTAGGAGGACAAGAATATGACATTTGACAAGTTTACAATCAAAGCACAAGAGGTGGTGCAAGAGGCCGTCAATACTGCTCAGATGAATGGGCAGCAGACCATTGAACCAATCCATGTGCTCAAAGGTATTCTGACGAAAGCCAAAGACGTATCGACTTTCATCTTTCAGAAGTTGGGAGTCAATGCCAATCAAGTAGCTATGCTCGTAGATCAGGAGATTCAGCATCTGCCCAAAGTACAAGGCGGACAGCCCTATTTGTCTAACGATGCTAATAGCGTGCTCACCAAAGCCATGGATACTGCCAAGCAGATGGACGACGAATTTGTTAGCGTAGAACCTATCTTGTTGGCGCTGTTGACCGTGAATAGTACTGCCAGCCGTATTCTTCGCGATGCGGGTTGCAACGAGAAAGACATGCGGGCTGCGATTCAAGAGCTACGCCAAGGACAGAAGGTGCAGAGTCAGAGTGGTGACGAGAATTTCCAAAGTCTTGATAAATACGCCAAAAATCTGGTAGAGCAAGCACGCTCAGGCAAACTTGATCCTGTCATTGGACGTGATGAGGAAATACGTCGCGTGTTGCAGATTCTATCGCGCCGTACCAAGAACAACCCTATATTAATAGGTGAACCAGGTACTGGTAAGACCGCTATCGTAGAGGGATTGGCTCAGCGTATAGTACGTGGAGATGTACCTGAGAATCTGAAAGACAAGCAACTCTACTCACTCGATATGGGTGCGCTGGTGGCTGGTGCGAAATATAAAGGTGAGTTTGAAGAACGACTCAAAAGCGTCATCAACGAAGTGACCAAGAGCGAAGGACGCATCATCCTTTTCATCGATGAAATACATACCCTCGTGGGAGCAGGTGGAGGCGAAGGCGCTATGGATGCAGCAAACATCCTTAAACCAGCATTGGCTCGTGGCGAACTGCGTGCCATTGGTGCTACTACGCTCAATGAGTATCAGAAGTATTTCGAGAAGGATAAGGCATTGGAACGCCGTTTTCAAACCGTCATGGTAGATGAACCAGATGAGCTCAGCGCCATTTCTATCCTGCGTGGACTAAAAGAACGCTATGAAAACCACCATAAGGTGCGTATTCAAGACGATGCCTGTATTGCCGCCGTGAAACTCTCCGAACGATACATTAGTGACCGCTTCCTGCCTGATAAAGCCATCGACTTGATGGATGAGGCTGCAGCCAAACTACGTATGGAGCGCGACTCTGTACCTGAAGAACTCGATGAAATCACTCGACGCCTCAAACAACTGGAGATTGAACGTGAAGCCATCAAACGCGAAAACGATCAGCCCAAACTACAACAACTCGACAAGGATATTGCCGAGTTGCGCGATCAAGAAAAACAATATCGTGCAAAATGGGAGGGAGAAAAAGCGTTGGTCAACAAGATACAAGAGGACAAACAGCAGATAGAAAACCTCAAACTGGAGGCTGAACGTGCTGAACGTGAGGGTAACTACGAACGTGTGGCTGAAATCAGATACAGCAAACTCAAAATGCTCGAAGATGATATCAAGCGCATTCAGGAACAACTCAAGAGCACACAAGGCGGAGAAGCTATGGTGCGCGAAGAAGTGACCGCCGACGATATTGCAGAGGTGGTAAGCCGTTGGACCGGCATTCCTGTAACTCGTATGATGCAGAGCGAACGTGAGAAACTGCTCCATCTGGAGGAAGAACTCCATCATCGGGTTATCGGACAGGATGAGGCCATTCAAGCTGTGAGTGATGCCGTGCGCCGCAGTCGTGCTGGTCTGCAAGACCCTAAACGGCCAATAGCATCGTTTATCTTCCTCGGTACTACCGGTGTTGGTAAAACCGAACTCGCCAAAGCGTTGGCAGACTATCTGTTCAACGATGAAACCATGATGACGCGTATTGATATGAGCGAATATCAAGAGAAATTCAGCGTTTCACGCTTGATTGGTGCGCCTCCGGGATATGTTGGCTATGATGAGGGCGGACAACTGACAGAGGCCGTGCGTCGCAAACCATATTCTGTGGTGCTCTTCGATGAGATAGAGAAGGCCCACCCAGATGTGTTCAACATCCTGTTGCAGGTGCTCGATGACGGTCGCCTTACTGACAACAAAGGACGTACGGTAAACTTTAAGAACACCATCATCATCATGACGTCAAATCTGGGTAGCCAGTTTATCCAGCAGGAGTTTGAGAAACTCAACGCCACCAACCGAGAAAGCATCATCGCCAATACGAAGATGCAGGTGATGGATATGTTGAAAAAGACCATCAGACCGGAGTTCCTCAACCGTATCGACGAGACCATCATGTTCTTGCCGCTTACCAAAGCGGAAATAGCAAACGTGGTTCGGCTCCAGATGAATGCGGTCAAGAAGATGCTCGAACCACAGGGCTTTACGCTCCGCGTTACCGATGCAGCTATCAACTATCTTGCCGATCAGGGATACGACCCCGAATTTGGTGCTCGACCTGTAAAGCGTGCCATCCAACGACTGGTGCTCAACGACCTGTCGAAAAGGATATTGGCCGAGGAAGTCAGTCGCGAACAGCCAATCACAATCGACGCCAACGGTGCAGGATTGCAGTTCCGCAACTGATCAACGGACAGTATATCATCAATCATTCTGTTACGGTATCGCCTGTAATACATACAGACGGTATCGTTTTTTTATGTTTGTAGAGTACTCTCGTTCGGGAATAAAAAATAAATTTGCGTATTTCTTTTTGTATTCCGCTCACTTATTCGTACCTTTGTTCCCATAATATTAATAATGTATAATGCAATATGAAGAATCTTTTGACCCGTACATCAATACGCAAATATAGTGATAAACCAGTTGAAGAAGCCTTGCTCGACCGCTTGATGAATGAGGCGGCACGAACACAAACCATGGGAAATCTACAACTCTATAGTGTTGTGGTGACTCGTTCTGACGAAATGAAACGAAAACTCGCACCTGCACATTTCAATCAACCCATGGTGACTGAGGCGCCGGTAGTACTCACCATCTGTGCCGATTTCCATCGCACATCTGTCTGGGCACGTCAGCGAAAAGCCGTTCCTGGGTACAATAATTTCCTGTCGTTTGTCAATGGAGCCATCGATGCACTACTCTATACGCAGACTCTCTGCAATCTTATGGACGAAGAGGGACTCGGTTACTGCTACTTAGGAACTACCGTCTATATGCCACAGATAATTATCGATACACTCAATCTGCCGCAACAAGTAGTACCTTTGGCAACTCTGACCGTTGGATGGCCTGCCGAAAAACCACAGCAGACTGACCGACTGCCCTTGGATAGCTTTGTCCATCGGGAGATCTACCACGACTATACGGCTGATGACATCAACAGATACTATCAATTGAAAGAGAGTTTGGAAGAAAACCAAAACTTCTGCAAAATCAACAATAAAGAGACTTTGGCGCAAATATTTACCGATATTCGCTATACGAAGAAAGATAATGAGGCGATGTCTGCCGGACTCATGGAAGTGCTCCGCAAACAGGGTTTCATGGAATAAAATAGCTCATGAAAAAACAAGTAAAGACCGCATCTGCCTTTCTGATGCTTATATTGGGCCTCGTCATTCTGGCCATGACAACCTGTCGCGGATCTCATAACAAGCCGCAACAGGTTGCCAACGATACACTCGGAGTGATGGTCATGCAGATACAGAAATGTAGCAGACTCTATACTGCAGAGGCTCAGGTGCGTAAAATAGTGACGCAAGACGATCAGATGCGCTTGCAGGGATCTATCTTCAGACATAAGTTTGACGTTCATGTACCTGGTTCTGAACGAAAAGTTGCAATCCCCATCGATGCTACTGTTAAGGCTTACATTGACTTTGGATCTTTCAGCAAAGAGAATGTGGTGCGACATGGCGACAGAATAGAGATAATCTTGCCAGACCCGCAGATGGTGATGACCAGCAGCCGTATAGACCACGAACACATGAAAGAACATGTGTCATTGGCTCGCAGCAACTACGCTGATAAAGAACTGGCGCAACTCGAACAGCAAGGACGCGATGCCATCATCAAGGATATTCCCCAGCTGGGACTTATAGAAACGGCGCGACTTAGTGCTGCCAATATCCTAATACCGATGCTGAAGGATATGGGCTTTGCCGAACAGCATGTTACGGTGACTTTTAGAAAAGATTTCAATGTCGACAAACCACAGTTGAAAGTGGTGTCCTCTGACGTCGAACAACAATAGTGATGAATTATGATACGAACAATAAAACGAATCGGCATCTGTCTTATCCTATTAGCCTTTCTGGCTTTTGGAGGATGGGTGTTCTGGATGAACAAGGATAACGAGGTGGCTGTAGAACCACAACGGCAAGTGGAACTATCGCCTACACAGGTGCGCTCGATAGAGGCAATAGGTCAATGGGAGTTTCTTGCCGTTAGCGACGAAGAATTGGTGGATACTATTCGCAAAGGCTTCTTCTCCGACGATCAGTTGACACGAATCTATTATGGCACACTTCGCCTGGGGGTTGATATGAGTCGGGTACAGGAAGGATGGGTCACCATGCGTGGCGATACTATTGTCTGTACGTTACCTCCTGTGCAGTTGCTCGATAAAAATTTCATAGACGAAGCGCGTACACGTTCTTTTTATGAGAGTGGGAAATGGAGTAATGCCGACCGCGAAGCACTCTATCTTAAGGCTTGCGACATGATGCGTCGTCGCTGTCTGACCGCTCAGAATATGAATACCGCACGTGACAACGGGCGCACACAGTTCCGATATTTGCTTCAAACCATGGGCTTTGACAAGGTCGTGGTTAAGTATGAAGATAATTAATCAGACAGTTCCAATAGCCTTATGACCCTATTGGCGATAATCTGTTTTTATGGTCTATAAAAAACAAATAGGTCATTATAGGTGTGTTTAATCCGCGGTCATGCATGTAATATAATGACCGATTGAGGATAAATGAAAAGGGAAGAGTTATGCTCTTCCCTTTTCTCAGATGATTATTGTACCAATCGGTCTTGGCAACCGAAATGGAATGATGATAATATCTTTTCTTTTTTGGTCTTATTCAAACAATCAGACTTTGTGATTATTCAACCACGATGGGCTTGTATTTTGGAACGAGCACCTTCATAATAGTCCAACCAATGATGTAAGCTATGGCACAGATGCAGAAAACAATCATGTAGCCTGCAGGTTTGCCTTCAAAACCGAAGAAGGTGAAGTCTGCACCCTGCTGTTCTGCATAGGTAAAGAGTTTACCCGAACATTTGTTGATAAGCATCGACCCCAGTCCTCCAGCCATAGCACCGATACCGGTAATAGTGGCAATAGTAGATTTCGGGAACATGTCGCCAATGGTTGAGAACAGGTTAGCTGACCATGCCTGATGACCTGCACCAGCAAGGCCAATGATGATGGCAGGCCACCATGCGGGGTCGATAGGAGAAGCCTCCCATGCTGCCAGAGGCTGAGCAAGCAGAGCAGTCATCGGGAAGAATGTGAAGAGCAACATAGCACGCATGCGACCTGCATAGGCTCCCATACCCTTCTTCTCAACAAAGTATTTGGGCAGATATCCACCAAAGATGGACAATACGGTTACTATGAAATAGAGGGTGAAGATGAGCAACTGACCCATACCTGACGATGATTTGTAGCCAAACTGGTCAGAGAAATAGGCAGGAGCCCAGAACAGGAAGAACCACCATACACCGTCGGTCATGAATTTACCCACGATGAATGACCATGTCTGACGATAAGTGAAGCAGTTGAGGAAGCTGATCTGTGGACCTTCGTCGTCTGCATCCTTAGGATCAGCATCGGTTTCGGCATCCTGATTGATATAAGTGAGCTCTGCAACATTCACATGGTTGCTCTTGTTGGGTTTCTCATAGAATACTACCCAGAAGCCCATCCATACAAAACCGAGCACACCGATGATGATGAATGCCATCTCCCAACCGAACCACTCTGCCAATGGGGGAATAGACAGCGGGGCGACAAGAGCACCTACTGATGCACCGGCATTAAAGATAGATGTGGAAAATGCACGGTCTTTTTTCGGGAAATACTCGGCTGTTACCTTAATAGCGGCAGGGAAGTTTCCTGATTCACCCATCGCCAATACCGAACGGCAGAACAGGAAGAGATATACGCTGATGGTGGCTATCGACAAGGCTGTGGCAGATCCAGCTTGTACGGCACGAAGTGCTTCTACCGAGTCAAGACCTTCATACTTCATCGTTATCCAACCGCATACTGCATGGAGACATGCACCCAGCGACCATACGAAGATAGACCAAAGGTATCCTTTCTTAGTGCCCATCCAGTCGATAAACTTACCGGCAAACAGACAGAATACGGCATACAGGATGGAGAATACTGCCGTAATCGTACCATAATCGTCGTCGGTCCAATGAAATTCAGGAGCGATAAAGTCCTTCCAAGTCAAGGAAAGCACTTGTCGGTCCATGTAGTTGATGGTTGTTGCAAAGAACAACATCGAGCAAATTACCCAACGGTAATTGGTCATTTTTGTGGTCTGTACAGAACTCATATTATTGTTTTTATTGATGTTTTAGCGTAGTTTGGATGCAAAGTTACTAATAAAAAATGAAAAAAAAACGAGTGTGTGGACCTTTTTCACGTAAACGATAACGTTTAGAAGATTGTCCACACACCCGATTGTGTTGTATGTTAGTCTTGGAAATAGACTTTCTTTACGCGATTGCTCACACCAGTCAGTACTTCATAAGGTATGGTGTCGAGCACATCGCTCAGTACTGTTACCGGCAAATGTTCGCCGAATATCTCTACGCTGTCGCCTTCCTTACAGTCAATATCAGTCACATCAATCATAGCTACGTCCATGCAGATATTACCAACATAAGGTGCTTTCTGTCCATTCACCAAACAATAGCAGGCGCCACGACCTAAGTGTCGGTTCAGTCCGTCGGCATAACCGATGGGGATAGCGGCTATGATGGAGTCACGCTCCAATATACCACGGCGGCTGTAGCCTACGGTTTCGTCCTTCGGCACATGGTGCATTTGTAGTATGGTGGTCTTCAGCGTGCTGACGGTATGTAGTATTCTATTGTCGCGAGGATCGATGCCGTAGAGTCCAAGTCCCAGTCGGCACATGTCGAGTTGGCGTTCTGGAAAGTGTTCGATACCTGCAGAGTTGTCTATATGACGCAGTATCTTGTGAGAGAAGGCTGCTTGCAACTTACTGCTTCCTGCATCAAATTTACGGAACTGCTCTGCTGAGAAAGCATCAAAGTCATCGCTGTCGCTACCTACGAAATGCGAGAACACCGAACGGGGGATGATGGCACTCTGTTGTTTCAGTCGGGCTATCAACTCATCGATATCTTTTTCAGGATCGAATCCAAGTCGATGCATACCTGTATCGAGCTTGATATGTACAGGCCAGCCGGTAATACCTTCTTTTTCTGCGGCATGGATAAGTGCATCCATCAAGCGGAATGAATATACTTCAGGCTCAAGATCATAGTCAAACATGGCCTTGAATGCAGTCATTTCGGGGTTCATGATGATGATATTCTGTGTGATTCCGTTGCGACGTAGGGTAACACCTTCATCGGCAACTGCCACAGCAAGATAATCCACGCAATGGTCTTGTAGGGTTTTTGCCACTTCTACAGCTCCTGCGCCGTAGGCATCGGCTTTAACCATACATACCAGTTTTGTCTCAGGTTTGAGGAACGAACGATAGTAGTTCAAGTTTTCAACTACCGCATTGAGATTCACTTCGAGTATGGTCTCATGAACTTTCTGTTCCAGCAGTTCGGTCAATTGGTCGAAACCAAAGGCTCGTGCGCCTTTCAGCAGTATCACTTCATCGTGTAACGAATGGAATGTTTCACTCTGTACAAACTGATTGGCATCGGTAAAGAAAGCCTTATCAGCAATGGTGATACAATCAGCACATTTCATAAGCATCGGACCAATGCCGATAAAGCGTGCCACACCGCGTTGCTGACAGAGGTTGTTGACTTCGTTATACAGCTCGAAATCACTTTTTCCACTCTGTTGTATGTCGCTCAGTATGAGTGTGCGCTTACGGCCCTGATGGTCTGGACGCCGGTTCATGAAGTCGAGTGCGATATCAAGCGAGTTCACATCTGAGTTGTAGGAATCGTTGATGAGGGTACAGCCATGGCGACCTTCCTTCACTTCAAGGCGCATCGCTACTGGTTCGATTGCCTGCATACGCAAGTCAAGGTCTTCGTTTGTCACACCGAGATAGCGTGCTGCTGCAGCACAGGCTATGGAACATTCCACCGATGCTTCATCGATAAATGGCAGATGATATATTCCGCGTTCTCCTTTATATATATAAGCCACTTCTGTCAAACCGGGTTTTTCGTTAGAAGGCTTAACGCTTGCCACATAGAAAGGTGCCGATTCGTTCTCACGGCTCCATCCTATTTTCTCACCGTCATAGCCGGAACGGCGTATACAACGGCTCACGGTGTTGTCGTCGCTATTATAGAAAATCACCTTTGCTCCGTGGAACAGATGGAGTTTCTCTGTACATTTCTCATCCATCGAGCGGAAATTCTCCTGATGTGCATCACCAAGGGATGTCAAGATGCCAATGGTGGGCTGGATGATATCGCGCAGACTTTCCATCTCTCCTGGTTGGCTGATGCCTGCCTCAAACACACCAATGTCTGTTTGTTCCGACAGCAACCATACCGACAGGGGCACGCCAATCTGCGAATTATAGCTACGTGGTGAACGGGTTACTGTCATTTGTGGGGAAAGCAGTTGGTACAGCCATTCCTTGACCATGGTCTTTCCGTTCGAACCGGTGATGCCCACAATGGGGATATTAAACTCATCACGATGGCGTTCTGCCAAGCGCTGCAAGGCAGAAAGGGTAGAGGGTACAATCAGAATGTTTGCATCGGTATATGTTGTAAGGTCTTCACCTTCCACTTGCAACTTTTCCACAACAAAGTTACGAACACCTCGTCGGTAGAGGTCTTTGATATAGCGATGTCCGTCGTTGCGCTGTGATTGCAGTGCAAAGAACAGCGATTCTTCGGGGAAACACAACGAACGGCTGTCGGTAAGCAACCATCCTATCTGAGCATCGGTATTACCGATACGACGCGCGCCAATAAGCGTGGTAATCTTTTCAATAGAGTAAATCATAACGCAAAATTACCATATTTTTTTCTTAGTTCTTCTACTTTTAACATAGTTTTATTCATAAAAGTGCGATAAGCTTCTGATTCTGGCGCAAAAGGCTTATGTCCTAGTGCCTGTCTCACAGGTTGCCATTCGCTTAGAAACTGTCGGGCACGATCACTGAGATATGTTTCACAGAGCCGTTCCCAAATATAATCCACTGCTTGCTCAGAGGGATGGAGCATGTCTGCGGCATAGAAACGGTAGTCGCGCAACTCATCGTTGACAATCTCGTAGGCAGGGAAATAGTGCACATTTGGCATTTTCGCCACTTCGTCGGCTGCCAGTAATAGAGTGGCTTTCGACAGTTGGCTGCCATGGTAACCGTATTTTCTATAGCGGATAGGACTGACTGTTAGCACCACTTCCACATCGGCACTGCGACTTTGCAATAGTGCTATGGCTTGTCGCAGATAGTCGGCACACTGACTGACCGTCAATGTTTCCTCTTGAAAGAGGTGGTGTGGGCGTTTCTCGCAGTTATCTACAATTTCGCCAGTTTCCTTCAACCGATACACATGGTTGGTGCCGAGTGTGAAGAAGGCCACGGGGAAAGTATCGCTGGTTCGCATCACCGTATGGAGAATGGATACTGGATTATACATCACACCATAGGGATTGACCGTCGCACGAAACTTATTTTCCACAAACCGCTGACCGATATTGTCGGCAAAGCAAGAGCCTACAAACAGTATCTGTTCTAAGGGCTCTATGCGGAATGATGGTTCCGTGATAGTGACAGGTGTTCTGAAATCCATATATCAGTTTCTATTATTTTATGAATACGTTCTTAGTTTCTATGACTTGGCTTGTCGCTGGCGACGAATATATTCAGCAATCAATACCACAATCAGCAAGAGCATGATGCCCATAGCAATATAGGCGATGGTTTCAGTATGTGTGATGCTCTTCGGTTTGAAGGTGAGCACCACCTGATGGTGTCCGGGTTTCACGTTCAAGGCACGGAGCACATAGTTGACACGTCCCAGCTCTTGTTGCTCGCCATCTACTGTGGCAGTCCATCCTGGATAGTATATTTCAGAGAATACCACCACTCCGCCTTTGCCCGACTGCACTTCGTAGGTCAGTTCGTTGGGTTGATAGTTCTTGAGTGTGACAAGGCTAACAGCATCTTGCTGTGTGCTGTTGCCCAATATATCCTTGAACTTGCTGTCAGCAACTGCATGATGACGCAGGTCAATCTTATCGAGTGCGTCAATCTCGGCATTGGCATTCTCCACATAATCCACTTGGTCCACAAACCAAGCATTGCCATAGCGGTATGGGTTTTCTATCGGTACCGTTTGGTTGGCTTGCAGTGGCAGAATGAAATATTTGGTGTTGAGCATGTTGAGCACTGGATAAATCGAGTCGCCATTTACTTTGGTCATATCACCCTGTGCCTTGTTGAAAGCTGTTGCGAGACCTTGAATCTCCTTTTTGATATGTTCGTCAATGAGCTCCTGATAACGGCGCAACTTAGCAGCATGGTATCCACCGATACTCTTCAGGTAGAAACTTGTCTCGTTTTCGTTGAAGGTGTCGCCTGCCAGATTGAGCACACGGAAGTCGAGTGTCTTGTCCTGTAGGATATGGTCAATGGCAGCCGACTTCTGTACGGGTTCTTCACGTACCGTCTTTGAAACAAACATTTCATCGTTGAGGTATCGTTTGTTCACTTGCCACATGTCCGCCAGACAGAGCACAACCAATGCTCCCACGAGCCATTCCTTGCGTATTTTCTTCATGCTGAATAGAAGCAGTAGTGCAGTACCGATAGCAATGATTACAAATGATCGAATGCAGTCGGCAGTGAATACGGCTTTGTGCATGGCGGCCAGACTTGGCAAGATGCGCGGATATATATTCTGCTGATAGTTGGCAAGCATATCGGGATAGTTGCCCAACACATTTGTCAATTGTGCATTGAGTCCATTGATGGCATCTGCATCGTGTATGGAATTGAAGTCAAAGAATACGTCTGGCAGTATCGCAAACAATAGTGCCAGTCCACCGGTAAGTCCGAATGAAAGATAAAACCACTTCTTCTGTGTTTTCAGTATTTCGGGTTCATCCACTATTTTTTTCAGTGCCAACATGGCAAGCAGTGGAATGGTAAATTCAGCAATGACAAGAATAGATGCCACCGTTCGGAACTTAGCATACATCGGCACATAATCGAGGAAGAAATCGGTAAACGGCATGAAGTTTCTACCCCATGATAGGAGGATAGAAAGAATAGTGACTGCCAGTAATGCCCACTTCATGGGGCCTTTGACGATAAACAGTCCGAGGATAAACAGCATCAATACAAAGGCACCGACATATACAGGTCCTGCAGTCATAGGCTGTGTACCCCAGTATTCCGAGAAACTGCCGTAGATATTCATGTTGAATGTATTCTGGAAGAAGTCGCTCACCTCTGCATCTGCTTTTTTCATGGCAGTGGGATCAGAGGCAATGCTCACGCTGGCACCACCTTTAGTATTGGGCACCAACAGGGTCCAAGTCTCGTCTATTCCGTAGCTCCATTGTGTGATATAGTCACGATCCAGTCCGCTTGATGTTTGGTTAGCGGTATTCTTCTTCACCAGTTCGCTTTGTCCACGCATCGTCTCCTTGCCATACTGCCATGTATGGTAGAGGTTCGACATGTTGATGCAAATACCGATTGTAGCACCCGCTATACATACACCAGTAGCTTTAGCCAGATGTTTCCAGTCTTTCTTCATCGCACCTTCTATGATGAAGGCAATAGCCATTGCTACTACAACAAACAGGTAATAGTAGGTCATCTGCACATGATTTGCCAATACCTCCAGTGCAGAGAAGAGTGCAGTGACCAGGAGTCCCAGCATATATTTTCGCCTATAAGCCAATACTACACCGGCAATCATCGGTGGTAGATAAGCCAGTGCAATGACTTTCCAAATGTGTCCAGCGGCAATGATGATAAAGAAGTAGCTGGAGAATGCCCATACAACAGCGCCCAGTGTAGCAAGATACCATCTGAAATCGAATGCTCTCAACAGAATATAAAATCCCAATAGATAGGCAAACACATACCATACGTTTTCCGGCAGCCATAGATGGTAGGCATTGCCCACTTGTGCAATGGTGTCGGTACTATGATATGATGGCGACGTCTGATAGGTAGGCATACCTCCGAAGAGCGAATTGGTCCATCTTGTGCGTTCTCCTGTACGTTGATAATACTCTGATGCTTCCTGTCCGGCGCCGCGTCCTGCCGATGAGTCGTGCCGGTATAGGATACGTCCTTCAATATCTGCAGGGAAGAAATAGGCAAACGATATTGCCGCAAACAAAATCACTACCAAGATGTCTGGTAGCCACTGTTTCAAACTTTTCATAACCGTTTTGTTTTTGTTTCTGAGTGCAAAGATAACCATTTTACACAAATTTTCGTAACTTTGCATGCATAAATCAATAGAAACAAAACATGAAAATAGGAATTATCGTTGCAATGGACAAAGAATTGCAACAATTACAACACCTCTTCACCGATGGCAACGTGGTTGTTGAGAAGTGTGGCATTGGTAAGGTCAATGCAGCTTTAGGTGCTGCCGAAATGATTCGCAGGCACCATCCCGATGTCATTGTGTCGAGTGGATGTGCTGGTGGCAACGGCGATGATATCCATGTTCAGGATGTTGTGGTAGGTGCAGAAGTGAGTTATCATGATGTGTATTGCGGTAGTTCAATCGATCAAACCACTGTTTATGGTCAGGTGCAGGGAATGCCTGCCCGTTATAAAGCCGATGGACAATTATTGGCGAAAGCCTGTCGAGTGAAGTGTGAAGGCTTTTCTGTCCATCCCGGATTGATTGTCACTGGCGATTGGTTTGTTGATTCCAAAGACAAGATGCGTGACATCATCAGCCATTTCCCCGAAGCCAAAGCCGTTGATATGGAGTCGGCAGCCATTGCCCAAACGTGCTATAAGTATGGAGTACCCTTCATCTCGTTTCGTGTGGTGAGTGATATTCCCCTTCGCGATACCGATGCTTCCATGTATCATGACTTTTGGAATACCATTGCCGAAAACTCTTTTCAAGTAACCAAGACATTTGTAGAATCGCTATATGAATAAGATACCCAGTTTTACGATAGACCATGAGCGTTTGCTCCGTGGCATCTATGTGAGTCGCAAAGACCAAGTAGGTGGTGAGACCGTTACCACTTTTGATATCCGTATGAAGGAACCCAACCGTGAACCCGTGCTCCACAACGGTGCCATCCATACTATCGAACATCTTGCTGCTACCTATCTGCGCAACGATGCTGAATGGAAAGATCGCATCATCTATTGGGGACCGATGGGCTGTCTGACTGGTAATTACCTTTTGATTCGTGGTGATTACGAGAGTCGTGACATCCTCGATCTCATGCGCCGCACCTTCCGTTTCGTTGCAGATTATGAAGGCGAGATACCCGGTGCTGCACCTCGCGATTGCGGCAACTGGTTGCTCCACGACCTTCCCATGGCACGTCTTGAAGCCCGCCGCTATGTAGAAGAGGTTCTCGATCATGCTACTGATGAGAACCTCCACTATCCGGAATAACCCAGACTTATTATTTATCCTCCATCGGTCTGTTTGCCGATGTGGGATATATCCGATTCATATATCCTCGGTTACGACTTATTAGCCTTTTTGCGCTGGTCGTGGTCGAGGATAATTTTACGCATACGCATTGACTTAGGAGTAACCTCTACGAGTTCGTCTTCCTTGATATACTCCAAGCACTCTTCGAGCGACATCACTGTTTTCGGTATGATGCGAGCCTTATCGTCCGAACCTGAAGCACGTACGTTGGTCAGCTGTTTGGCTTTTGTCACATTCACCACAAGGTCGTTGTCGTGAACATGTTCGCCGACTACCTCACCGTAATATACATCTTCGCCTGGATCGATGAAGAACTTACCACGGTCTTGCAACTTGTCGATAGAGTAGGCGAAAGCAGTTCCAGTTTCCATGGCAATCATCGAACCGTTGGAACGGCGCTCTATATCGCCCTTGTAAGGTTGATATTCTTTGAAGCGGTGTGCCATGATAGCCTCACCTTGCGATGCTGTCAATACATTGGTACGCAGTCCGATAATGCCTCGTGAAGGGATATTAAATTCGATATCCACACGTTCTCCGAGATTGATCATCGAGGTCATGTCGCCTTTGCGTCGTGTCACCATGTCAATCATCTTAGAGGCAAATTCCTCAGGGACATTGATGGTGAGTTCTTCGATAGGTTCGCATTTCACTCCGTCAATCTCTTTATAGATTACCTGAGGCTGTCCCACCTGCAGTTCATAGCCCTCACGACGCATGGTCTCGATGAGTACCGAGAGGTGCAGCACACCACGTCCGCTTACTATCCAGCGGTCGTTAGCGTCTTCCACTTGCCTTACGCGCAGCGCAAGGTTCTTCTCCAGTTCCTTGTTCAGTCGCTCGCTGATATGTCTTGAAGTCACAAACTTACCCTCTTTACCGAAGAATGGTGAGTCGTTGATAGTGAAGAGCATCGACATGGTAGGTTCGTCGATAGCGATAGGAGGCATTGCTTCGGGATTTTCTGCATCGCAGATGGTATCACCGATTTCAAATTTCTCCAATCCGATTACGGCACAGATGTCGCCGCAATCTACTTGTTCTGTGCGCTGGTGACCCATACCATTGAACACGTGCAACTCTTTTATCTTTGTTTTCTCCTGCGAACCATCGCGGTGGCAGATGGTCACTTGCTGTCCGTCTTTCAGATGTCCACGGTGTACACGTCCCACAGCGATACGTCCGGTATAGCTGCTGTAGTCCAAACTTGTAATAAGCATCTGTGGAGTGCCCTCAATCTGTTTTGGTGCTGGAATCACCTCAACAATCTTGTCGAGCAGATAAGTGATATCGGTGGTAGGCTTGTTATAGTCTTCGCCCATCCATCCGTTTTTAGCTGAACCATATACTACAGGGAAGTCGAGTTGGTCTTCTGTAGCATCGAGAGAGAACATCAAGTCGAACACCATTTCATATACTTCCTCTGGTCGGCAGTTGGGTTTATCTACTTTGTTCACCACCACGATAGGTTTCAGACCGATTTCCAATGCCTTTTGCAGCACGAAGCGAGTCTGTGGCATAGGCCCTTCAAACGCATCGACCAGCAGCAGACAACCGTCTGCCATGTTGAGTACGCGTTCCACTTCGCCTCCGAAGTCGGAGTGTCCTGGAGTGTCTATGATGTTGATTTTTGTACCTTTCCAGTTAATACTTACGTTTTTGGAAAGAATCGTGATGCCTCTTTCGCGTTCCAAGTCATTGGAGTCCAATACTTGGCTACTTAGGTCTTGTCCCTCACGGAATAAGTTTCCTGCCAGCATCATCTTGTCCACGAGCGTAGTTTTGCCGTGGTCCACGTGTGCGATAATCGCAATGTTACGGATATCCTGCATTCTCTTAATTTTAAAATCGACTGCAAAGGTACGAATAAGTGAGTGAAAAGCAAAAGAAAACGGAAATTTTCTTTCGCTTTTCCGAACGAGAGTACCTTCGTCGCATAGCGTCAAAGGTACGAATAAGTGAGTGAAAAACAAAAGAAAACGGAAATTTTCTTTCGCTTTTCCGAACGAGAGTACCTTCGTCGTGCAGCGCCTACCTCCGTTTTATAGCGTTCAAAGTTCTATCAATATGTGGTTGTTTGACGTTAAAATATCTCAATATTGCCTATTCTTTTCTGTTTCTTTTATCGATATTTCTCCTCTTATATATCTCGCGTGTGTATGCGCACGCACACGCGCACGCGGCGTCATCATTTTGTTACCATCGACCACCTTTTGTTCTAATATGCAGAGATTCAAAAGTATATGGTGTGGTCGATGTTGGGCAATTGACCACCGATTGACCACCGTTCGACCATCGTTAGAACAATTAAGCAACCGGCAGTTGGGGCATCGAGAATAACAACAAAGGGAAAGGTTGTTGACCTTTCCCTTTGTCTGTATCTGGTATGACGATGCTGTTTACTGTTGTTTATTGCTATCGATGGCTTTGATCTTTTCGCGCACCAACTGCACTTGGTCTTTCAATTTCTGTACTTTTCTGTTCATTTCGTCAATGAGTGAATTTCCTTTCTTAGATGACGCATTGAGGAAACCGAGATTGTTTTCGTAGGTCTGCACCTCGTTTTTCAACTGCTCATACTGTCTCATCAATCGTGCCCGCTCGTTGTCGAGGGCGTTTTCACCACGTCCAGCCACCTGTTTGAGGTTGTCTTTGAAATTGTTGAGTCGGCGTTTGGCAGAATTGATGTTCAGTGTCTTGTAGAGTTTATCCAGTATGGCATGATATTCTTCATAGATCTTGTCCTTCTCTTTGTAGGGTACATGACCTACGGCTTGATATTCTGCCACGAGTTTCTGCACCTTAGCCTGAAGGTCGTCGCCAGCTTGTTCGGTGAGCGCTTTGAGTTGCTCCACAATTTCGCGCTTCTTGTTGAGGTTCTGGTGCTCCGCGCTTCGTGTGCCCGCTCCAGCAGCATTAGCCGCTTCGAAGAACTTGTTGCAGATGCCGTTGAACTCCTGCCACATTTGGTCGCCCATTTTCTTGGGCACAGTACCGATAGTTTTCCACTCTTTTTGCAGATTGATAAACTTATCGCTTGTCGATTTCCAATCGGTAGAATCCTGCAAGGCTTTCGCTTTTTCTATCAGTGCACGTTTCTTATCGGCATTGTTCTTATATTCTTCCTTTCTGTTTCTGAAATATTCAGCTTTGTTTTTGAAGAATTCGTCGCAGGCCTTACGGAAGCGCTCGAAGATTTTGACGTTCATCTTCTGTGGTGCAAAGCCAATGGTTTTCCACTCGGCTTGCAACTCCATAATAGCCTTGGTATGTTTATCCCAATCGTTGCTGTTTTTATTGTCTTCCTTAACGACTGCCTCTATTTTTTCACAGAGTGCAGTCTTGCGGGTGAGGTTTTCTTCCTCTTGTGCCTTTCGTTCATCGAAATACTGCTGGTGCTTCTTGTTGATAACGGTAGATGCAGCTTTGAATCGTGCCCATATTTCTTCGCGTAGCTCTTTAGCCACAGGGCCAGTTTCGCGATACTCTTGATGAAGCTGTTGTAGTTGATGGAATGCACTGATAGCATCGGGTGTTTCAGCGAGTTTCTCCGCAGCTTCGCATAGACGTGTTTTCTTTTCAAGGTTCTTCTTGAAGTCGTATTCGCGTGCTTCACTGTTGAGTTTGAGCAGATCGTAGAACTGTTCCACATAGAGCTGGTAGTTTCGCCACAGTTCGTTGGCTTTTTCTACGGGCACATTTTTTATTTCTTTCCATTCCTCTTGCAGTGCTTTGAAGTCTTTATACGACTTGTTTGCCTCTTCAGGCGATGTAATCATCGCTTTGATTTTCTCTATGATATCGAGTTTCTTCTGCAGGTTGTCTTGTTTTTCCTGCTCCTGCTCGAGGAATAGTTTCTGTCTTCTTTCCTTGATGATGCTCATCTCTGCTTTGAAGGCCTCCTCTGTTTCGTCGGGTACGATTTGGTAGGTGTCGGGGTTTCCTCCATTGGCAATATAATCTTTGAGCTTAGCTTCGCGTTCGGCAGTGTGCAGTTTGTAGAATACCGTTTTGAGGTAATCCACTTCGTCTTTCTGTGGTGCTTCATCGCTTTGTGCTATTTCGCGCACGCGTTCGAGCACTTCCTGTTTGTTCTGATACTGCTTACGCTCGTGCTGTTGCAGTGCATTTTGCTCTGTTTCAGCCGTTGGCTGCTGGATGTTGCGCTCTTGTTCGAGCGTTTGTTCTTGAGAGTCCATCATCTTAATGTTTGAGTTCATGAAAATGGGTTAGAGTACACATAATAGGCTTCAAAAGTACGCAAAATATCTGAAACAGCCTAATTTTATGTCAGAAAATTGATATTTTTTCCCTTAAATGAGTCGTTTATGTCTGAAAACTGCCCATGATGCCACTGATATAATGAGTGACAGAATGATGGCGATGGCGAAGCCTATGGGACTTGTCTCCATGCCGTTGATGAGGTTCATACCGAAGAAACTTGATATGAGTGTGGGTAGCATGAGTATGATGGTTACCGATGTGAGCGTACGCATGATGGTGTTCATGTTGTTGTTGATAATGCTCTGATAGGTATCCATTGTTGATTCGAGAATGTTGGAATAGATATTGGTAGTTTCCCGTGCCTGTGTCATCTCGATGTTTACATCTTCGATGAGGTCGGCGTCGAGTTCGTCAATCTGCAGTTTAAATTTCAGTTTGGAGAGCAGCACCTCGTTGCCACGGATAGATGTGTTGAAGTAAGTGAGTGAGTCTTGCAGTCTTGACAGTCCGATAAGACTCTCGTTGTTTACTTCGCGGTCGAGGTTTCGTTTGGCTTTGTCGATGAGCATAGAGATTTGCTTGAGTCGTTTCAGATACCAAACAGCCGACGACAGGAAGAGTCGGAAAATCATATCGACATGGTCGGTGAATCCCTCAGCTCTTTTTTGCTGGAACGAAACGAAGTCGATCATCATATTGGTTTCGTAGTAGCATACGGTGATGGTGACATCGCGCTTATGGATGATACCCAGTGGCACGGTGGTATATGGCGTACGTGAGCGTACCTCTTTGACGTAGGGGATACGCAGGATGATGAGCATCCAACCATCGTCGTACTCATAACGTGCCCGCTCATCGGTATCGCTGATGTCGGATAGGAAATAATCGGGAATGTTATACTGTTCTTCGAGCAGTTGACTGTCTTCCTCTGTTGGGCATGTAACCTGTATCCAACAGTTGGGCTGCCACTCTTTGATTTGGGTCAGTCCGTTGTTAGTGTTCCAGAATGTCTTCATTGTGCTAATCCTTTTTTGGTGCAAATGACTTTGTGGCAAGAGGATTAGCTGTCTTGCCATGCTGCTCCTCACGCCTTACGAATTGTAATTATCCGCCGGGTAGTCGTCCATTTTATGTTGTTACTTTGGTTTTATTGCTTGCAAAATTACAATAATCAGTTGAAAATGCAAAGGTTTTTTCGTTTTTTCTTTCTCTTTAGGCAACAAAAAAGTCAATGGCAGACACATCAGGTGTCTGCCATTGACGGGTATGATACGGTCTTTCGGTGCTGTTTGTTTGCATGCACCGACCGTTGGTCGTTATTTCTCAGGAATATCAGCCAGTGTTTTCTTGAGCAGTTGCCAGAAGGGTTCCACGGTGCTGATGAGTGCGCGTTCGGTCGTGGTGTGAGGTGATTCGAGCGTCGGGCCGAGGCTCACCACATCGAGGTGTGGGTATTTGCCGAGTATGACGGAGCACTCCAGTCCGGCGTGTACTACCTGTACGACACCGTCTTTTCCAAACAGCTCCTTATACTCTTTGAGCAGCAGACCGAGGATTTCTGAGTCGGGGTTGGGGTCCCAACCGGCATAATCGCCAGTAGTTTCTACCTTCATGCCAGCCATGTTGAAGCAGCTTTCGAGGGTCTTCACGAGATTCTCTTTCATGTCTTCGCGGCTTGAGCGTACGAGAATCTTCATGGCAGTCTTACCCTCCGCAATGTCGATGATGGCAAGGTTGCTCGATGTCTCTACTACGTCGAGATAGTGGGGAATCATGCGGAACACACCATTGTGGCAAGCGTAGATGACGTTGATGAGATTGTCTTGCAGTTCTACGGGCACCTGTTTGGCTGGTGTTGCCACTTCTTCTACGGTCAACTGGATGTTCTTTTCAATGGGAGCATACTCCTCTTGGAAGTCGGCGAGCCAGTCGGCAGCCAGTTCTTTGAGTGCCTCTACATTCTCTTTCGGCAGGGTGAGCACCACTTCAGCCTTGAATGGAATAGCATTGCGCATGTTTCCGCCGTGCCATGAAGCCAGCCGTGCTTCGGTCTCTTCGATGGCTTCGCGCACAAAGCGCACCATCATCTTGTTGGCGTTGCCGCGTCCTTCTTGGATTTCCAGGCCGCTGTGTCCGCCGCGGAGTCCCTGCAGTGTCACCTTAACGGCAGCATCTGTGGGGTCGGTATCCACTTCCTGATAGTCGAGCGTGGCAGTAACATCCACTCCACCAGCCGAACCAATGACAAATTCGCCCCATAGCTCGGTATCGAGATTGAGCAGGATATCGCCATGGAGTTCGCCACTGGGCAGGTTGTTGACACCCACCATGTGGGTCTCCTCATCGGCAGTGATGAGTGCTTCCACAGGTCCGTGCACGAGCGATTTGTCTTCCATTACCGCCATGATAGCTGCTACGCCGAGTCCGTTGTCAGCTCCGAGTGTGGTGTTTGTGGCTTTCACCCATTCTCCGTCAATCCATGGTTGGATGGCATCGGTCTCGAAATTGTGTGGTGAGTCTGGTGTTTTTTGTGGCACCATGTCCATGTGAGCCTGTAGGATGACGCCTTTTCTGTTTTCCATGCCCGGTGTGGCAGGTTTGCGGAAAACGATATTTTCTGCTGGGTCCTTGAATGCTTCGACCCCAACCTGTTTGCCGAAGTCGAGTAAGAACTGCTGAATTTTCTCCAGATGTCCGCTTGGGCGTGGTACTTGTGTCAGGGCGTAGAAGTTTTTCCAGATGCACTGTGGATCCAGTTTTGTGATTTCGTTCATAGTCTTTGAAATTTTATAATTTGTTGAACAATGTTGTTTCTGATGTTTTTTCCCCGATGCTGTTGTGGCGATGGGTAAAGGCAAGCGCGATGCAGGCATAGATGCCGAGTGCCACCACGAGTAGTGTCTGTATGGTGTGTACGATAAACACGAAGCAGAGTGCCTGCGTGTCTGCCACGCCGTAGAGTATCAGCATGGTCTTTACGGCAAAGTGCCAGGGCCCGGCTCCGTTGGGTGTCGGTACGATAACTGCAATGCTTCCTACGATGAAAGTGACCATGGCACATCCTATGCCGAGGTTTGCTGTGAAGTCGAAACAGAAGAATGTGAGGTAATAGTGTAGGAAGTAGCTCAGCCAAATGGCAGCGGTAAAGACGATGAACAGTGGCACATTGGCTACGTCTTTGAGCGAGATGACTCCTTGCCAAATGCCTTTCAGCGTGGCTTTCACCTTATCGTAGAACGAGAGTTTGCGCAGCAGAAAGTGGAGCAACACCATCAGTGCCAGCAGACAGATAGCCACCACGAAGTAGCCTGTCCATGAGAAATGGTGGAGAATGGTGCTGAGGTTGGTGCCTGTCTTATGGAAAAACATGCCGAAAGTGCTCATTTCGAAGAGCAAAACCACAGCGGTTATGCCCATGACGAGTAGTGAGTCGATGGCGCGCTCGGTGACCACCGTCCCCAATGCCTTAGGAAACGAGATGTTGTCGTAGCGCTTCAACACGCCGCAGCGAGTAAACTCGCCCACGCGCGGCACGATGAGTGAGGCGGCATAGGATAGAAAAACGGCATGAATGCTGACGGAGTGGCGAGGGTGCTCGCCCATTGGTTCGAGCGTTTGACGCCATCTCCACCCTCTGAACATCTGTGCGAGTATGCCGAAAGGAAAGGAGAGAAGCATCCACGTCCAGTCCATTTCGTCGGTCATAACGTGTTGCATCTCTTGCCAGTTTTCCCCACGATACATCCAATAGAGTATCGCTCCGCCCAGCACAAGAGGCATCAGTATCTTGATGATGATGTTTGTTGTCTTCATGTTTCCGTAGGCAAAGGTACGAATAAGCGAGCAGAATAAAAAAGAAAAAAGCAATTTTCTTTTTTATTCTTGAGCGTGAGTACCTTGGGCGCGTAGCGCCAAAGTCTGTTTCTCCTCCCTCCCTATACCTTATTATATGCAATATACTGCCGTATGAAACACTATGAATCCGATATTCCCCAGCTATATAGTTACATTTCCGTGAAGATGTATTGATACATGTCAAATCTTTGATATGGGTCAAAGAATAGGGTATTTTTGTGTTGTTTGCGCACACAATGCTTGCAAGATTGATATTTAGTGCGTACCTTTGCATCGCATTAAGAGAAATGCACAGGATAACAATTACAGGATAACACAAATTAAAAAGAAAGGAAGAACATGACTTTAGTATTGTTAATTGTGGCTGTTGTAGCCATTACGATTGCTGAGGCAGTCAGAGTGAACAACAAGGTTAATCTTGGTAAGTAACTCATTTAAGAGATGAAAAAAACGAGGCGAGCCTTCGGGCAGACCTCAAAGTAATAACAAAACACAAAGAAAGGATAACTATTATGGTAGTATTTGAAATTATGGCAATTGCCACTGTTCTCTGCGCTGCAGCTGTTGCAACAGGTGTAGTAATCGATATGAAGTTGCAGAACAAAATCTAAAAACGTACGCGCGACATCTTTGTCGCAGTACAAATCGAAAATCAACAAACATGATGATAATGGGGAAGTTGCCTAAGGGCGACTTCCCCTTTTTAGTGTGTTGTGGTATCATGACGATGATAAGTGATATTTGTCAATAGATCGTGAAACGCGTGTAACTTGCAGAAATATAGCATGTTGTTGCGCTTTAGACGGAGTATGGGTGAGCAAATCAAATTGATTTGCCGAGGAAATCAAATTGATTTGCTCAGCAAAATAAATTGATTTGCTGAGGAAAACAAATTGATTTGCTGCCCCAAACAATATTGATAGGGTAGTAATGGGGTATGAATAGATTTGCTTTCGCTATCGTTTTTTGCTAATTTTGCAGTCACAATTAACTCATATCATTAAAAAACACGAAGATTATGGCAGTAAAATTTATGTTGGTAAAGGGAGAAATTAAGTCTCGCAATCATTATGGCATGTACTATGCCCACACCATACGTGGTGCAGAATTGACGCTCGAACAGATAGAAGAACGGATACAAGCCAACTGCTCGGCAAAGGTTTCCGATGTGCGGATGGTCATGGCAGAACTCTTTTCCACCATTCGATTGGCATTGAGTGAAGGACAAGTGGTCAACCTTGGCGACTTGGGAAAACTCTATCTCTCAGTGACCAGTAAACCCGTGGAACGACCGCAAGACTTCCGCGTAGATAAGCACATCACCGGAATTAAGTGCAAATACATCCCCTGTGGACACCGCATGCAGCAGGAAGGCATGAAAGGCAACATCAAAAGACTGCTGACGCAAGGGTGTAAGGCGGTACACGACCGGAAAGCTACACAACGGTCGTTGGGCATCTGACCGATAATCCATCATCCACAATGACATCTGCTCAGAGGCGCCCAAGGCGATAGGGCGTATGGACATGAGGGTGGGATGATGAGGCAAAATAATAGACCTATATATAATAAGTGTTCGCAAAATTTGTGAATATTGAATAATTGTTTTACCTTTGCAAAGTACCTTTAAGGCGCAAGAATGAAACAAGTAAGACCCAAGAAAAACCTCGGTCAGCACTTTCTGACCGACCTCGGCATTGCCAAACGCATAGCCGATACTGTTGATGCATGCCCAGATTTGCCCGTCCTCGAAGTGGGACCCGGCATGGGAGTGATGACTCAATATCTCGTGGAAAAGCCCCGCCCACTGAAAGTGGTAGAGATAGACCGCGAGAGTGTGGCGTATCTGAACGAACATTTTCCTAAACTCAGAGAGAATATACTCGGTGAGGATTTCCTCAGAATGGATCTTACCAAGGTGTTCGATGGCAAGCAGTTTGTATTGACGGGCAATTATCCCTACGATATTTCATCGCAGATATTCTTCAAAATGCTCGACAATCGCAACCTCATTCCTTGTTGCACGGGCATGATACAACGTGAAGTGGCACTCAGAATGGCGAGTGAACCGGGTAACAAGGCATACGGCATTCTCTCGGTACTGACACAGGCGTGGTATGACGTGGACTATCTCTTCACCGTGGATGAAACCGTGTTTAACCCACCGCCCAAGGTGAAAAGTGCGGTCATACGCATGACACGCAACTCCGTGGAACACCTCGGATGCGACGAACTGCTGTTTAAGCGCGTGGTGAAAACCGTTTTCAACCAGCGCCGCAAGATGTTGCGCGTGTCGCTACGCCAGTTGCTGCCTAACCTTTCGACTATTGACAGCCCACTCACACAGCATGAAATGATGACCAAACGACCTGAGCAACTCACCATTCCACAGTTTGTCGAATTGACTAATTTAGTGGAAAAAGAGTTGTGTGTGCGAACACAATAAATTGATTAAGGTCAATTATATACCCATTTTCAAAGTTTTGTAAGCAGATTCTGTGGCAGGTTCGCAGAATCTGCTTAACTTTGCAACGTGATCAAGAGAGAACACATTCAATAGGATAACATAAGATTGTTAGTAAGAAAGGTAAATAGGTAGAATAGGTAAGAAGATAGGATAACACAGAAAAAGCTTAAAAGGAAAAGATTAGGATAACACATCAGGAAACAGGATAGCACAATAGGTAAATAGGTGAAAGAATGAGGATAATAGAGAAGGCAGTAGTAGTTTGATTGTTAGGTTAATGTTTAATTTTAGGTATTAAAAAGGTAAAGAGATGATTAACATGACATGGATTACCCTGTGTGCAGCATTAGCTGCAACAGGTTTGTGGGTGAGAAACAACGACAATCCACAAGTTTAAGAGAAAGAAGGTTTTTTAGTTATTAATAGGAAAAGAAAGAAACAGCCTCGACTTGTATGAAGTCGGGGCTGTATTCTTTATACCCAGTGGCGGGTCAGGTGCGCATGCGATTTGCCCAACCGCCATGCCACAGACGGGGAAGGAATATCAAACCGCGGAACGTCAGTTCGATGGCCATGGCGGTCCAAACGCCTGGCAGACCGTGGCTCACAGCGAGCAAGGCTGCCAACGTGAGACGCACACCCCACATGGATGCCAGACTCATCATGGCAGGGCGCAGTGTGTCGCCTGCACCGATAAATACTCCGTTACACACAATGGCTGCTGCAAACATGGGTTCGGCAAAGGCTTCGATGCGTAAACATACTGTGCCGACCTCCTGAATGAGCTCGACGGGAGTCATCAACACCATGAGTTGGGGGGCAAAGAGATACATCATACCACCCATAAACGTCATCACCAAAACTCCAAGTCCTACAGACAGATAGGCAAAAGAACGGGTCAACAGGCGCTGTCCGGCGCCGATACCTTGACCAACAAGCGTTGTGGCTGCCTCGGCAATGCCGTAGCCCGGCATGTAACACAGGCTCTCTACCGTGATGGCCAACGAGTGGGCGGCAATGGCGATAGTGCCCAAAGGCGCTACAATCATCGTACTCACAATCTGTGCGCCACCCATCAATAGGTGTTGCAAACCCATGGGGGCGCCGATGCCAAAGGCGGCCTTCACTGTGGAGATGGTGGGACGGAACGAACCGCGCCGTCCTTTCAGATGCAGAATGTCGGAACGGAAGATGAGAAAATATCCCATCAGCGATGTGATGACAAGGTAGGCACAACTGGTGCCCATGGCTGCACCGACTACGCCGAAGCCTAAGATGAAGATGAAAATGCTGTTGAAAATTACATCGAGAAAACACATCATGATGTTGAGCATACTGGGCACCTTCATATTACCTGAGCATTTGAGCATCGAACCAAACAGGTGTTCGAGTTGGAACAAAGGGGCAGCGCAGGAAAATATCAGAAAGTAAAGCGATGAATCGGAGGCAATATCGGCTGTTCCACCCAACCAATAGGGGAGGGCGCGATGGATGATAATGCCCGTAGTGGCTAAACATGCGCTGAAAATGAGGCAGCAGGTGATGCCTTGACGAAGAATGTGGCGTGCACGATCGAAGTCGTTGGCACCGATGGCGTGTGCCACTTGGACGGAAAAACCCATGGAACAAGCGGAGGCAAGTCCGCCAAAGAGCCATGAAGTGCTCTCTATCAATCCGATAGATGCGGATGCCTTGGCACCCAGATGTGCCACCATCGAGGCGTCAATGAAAAACATAACGATGGTGGAGAGCTGTGCGAGCATGGAGGGAATACTCAACTGAATAATCAGATTGAGCTTTTCCCTCCGTGTCATCGTACGGCCCTCGCGGATGTAAGCGAGCAGGTCTGACTTTTCTTTCTTTCTTGTTGTCATCTGTTACGATGTGTGTCTTTCATTATAAATAGGTGCGCACCATGTGCACCTGCTGACGATTATTGGGCTTCAAGGAGCAATACGCGGCTCGACCAATCAGTGCGTGCGTTCCACTCCGTATTGTTGCGGTAAGGCACGTCGAGACCGTGGTTCATCAGGTATGCACCGCTGAACAGCTTGCCCTCAATGGCGAGTGGCTCTACGTCGATGCGGTTCAACTCCTTCACGCGATACATCTTAGTGGCGTCAAGACCTGCCATGTGGACACGTGGCAAGTGCTCGTTTTGGAACGATTCGGTCTTCCACCAGTAGAACACTGCCTTATCTTTGGCTTCGGTGACATACATCATCGAGGCAAGACCCTTCTTGTCGTAGGGCGAAACAAGGCGGTAGATGTCGCCAAACTGTACGATGGGACGTATCTGCTTGTATTCGGCAATGGCTTTGCGACACAGTTCTTTCTCGGCATCGGTCATGTTTTTCGGCTGAATCTCCATGCCCAAACGACCGCTCATGGCTACGTCGATACGGTATTTCAACGACGTGGTGCGGAACACAGTATGGTTGGGAGTTGCGGAAATATGGCTTGCCATGGCGATTGCGGGGAAGAAATAGCTGGTCCCCCACTGCATGTAGATGCGCTGGAGCGCATCGGTATTGTCGGAAACCCAGAACTCATCGAAGTAGGGGAGTATGCCCCAGTTGGCACGACCGCCTCCTGAAGCGCATGCCTGGATGGTGATATCGGGATATTTGGCGCGGATGCGCTTGCATACGGCATCGAACCCACGGTGGTAGGCTATATACAGATGGCTCTGGTCTGCCATGTTGAGATACTGTGAGCCGTGGTTCATAATCGCCATGTTAGCGTCCCATTTGATATAATCAATCTCTGGATATTTCGTCAGGAGATTATCTACAATGCTGAAAATAAAGTTTTGCACCTTGGGATTAGACAGGTCAAGCACCAACTGCGTGCCGCCGCGACCCAGCACGGCGTCGCGCTTAGGGGCCTTGATGATCCAGTCGGGATGCTTTTCATAGAGTTCGCTGACGGTATTGGTCATCTCTGGTTCCAACCAAATGCCGAATTTTACTCCGTTCTTCTTTGCGTCGCGCAACAGACCTTCGATGCCATCGGGCAACTTGTTTTTATCTACGGTCCAGTCGCCAAGTGATGAGTTGTCGGTCTTGCGGGGATATTTGTCGCCAAACCAGCCATCGTCCATTACAAACAATTCACCTCCCATTGAGGCGATATCAGCCATCATCTGATCCATGCCCTGCTGGTTGATGTCGAAATATACACCTTCCCAAGAGTTCAAAAGGATTTTGCGCTCCACATTGCCGTGCATCAGTTTGTAATTGCGACCCCATTTGTGGAAATTGCGACTGGCGCCTGAAAGACCTTCGTTGCTGAAGGTTAGGGCAAGAGCTGGCGTCACAAAGGTCTCTCCTTTCTTAAGGTGATACTCTGAATTGTCTTCGTTGATGCCTGCAAAGAAATAATGGTATTCGGTGTCGTCGGTATTGACTTTCAGACGGTAGTTGCCACTGTAGCACAGGGCTGCACCTATCACCTGACCGCTATTCTCGCGGGCTTTGCCATCCAAGGAGAACATCACTTCGGCGTGAGAGGTATGCGAATTGCGCGTGCCGTCCTTGTTGACAATCACACGCTGACCGGCATGGAGTGGTTCTTCCACCAGGCGCCCCTCGTTTGCCCACGATCCATAGAGGTGGCTCATCCATACATCGCCACGGCGAATGGGTAGCATGGCAGAGGCAAAAGTGGTGAGGGTGACGGTCTGTTTCTCGCCGTTGGTCACCTCGCTCCATGCTTCAATCATATCTACATCGCGGTATGCTTTATATTTCAGATTGACGGTGATGGGATAAACAGGGTCTTTCAGGCGGATGGTGGTCACGTCGCCATTGCGACTTACACCATCGGCATAAAGTGCTGACGATAGGTTACCGTCTGCATGGCGCATGGCAAAAGCTGCTTCTGCCGGTGTGTTGAGACCATAGGCAGGATAGGCATCCATGCGTCCTTCCACGGGTTTTTGCAGATGGGCAAGTTCTTCGGCATTGAGTTTACTGCCGAAATACACGTATTGTGGATGCTTGCCTTGCTCTACATCGAGTACCATGGTCATGTTTTTAGTCTCCACAACCACCTGTTCGCCCCATGCCATAACGCTCATGAGGCAACCGATTACGGTCAGAATTACATTTCTCTTCATTGTATTATTGTTTTTTAAAAATATTTGTTTAGGTTATTGCTCCTGTTTCTGCGGCGTTCCCTGGCGCTTTAGGTCAGTTCCCGCTCCCGTTGCTGCTGCATCTCCAGCTGCCTTAGGTTGCTTCTCGCTCCCGTTGCTACTTCCTCTCCAGAAGCTCGAAAGATAGCCGTTCCTTGTTTTCTTGTATCTGCGAGCATCCATTTTCTGTTTCCGTTGCCAAAGTTACACATTTTTTTTCAAACCATCAAGCTCTGTATCTTTTTTGCATATATTCTGATAGAATAGTATCACTGAAAAAACTCTGTTTTGCATATTCTTACTATTTTTAGTTGCTATATAAACTATCATCCTTTGTGGTACCACGTGAGTGTGATCGTGCGCACGCGCGCATAATATATAAGGTATATACGAACAGTCACGGTGTGTTTTATAGCATGTTTTAACAGCTCTGCATGTTTCAAAAAGTATTTATATTGCACACTATAGGGGTTGAATCTCTACTTTTTTGCTCTGACGCGTTTTCTTGGTCGACAGAAAACTTTGTGTGGTGTAAAATATACCATCATCCTGTGTAACAAAATTCAAAATGTAACAAGAAACAAAGTTTTTTTTGCCGATTATGAACAGATGTTAAGGAATAATAAATTATATTTGCATCGCCTTACCGCAACAAATGCGTGAGGCAACCTAAACAAACCAACAACAATATTAACCAATCAATAACTAATTTTAATCTGTTCTATTTATGTCAAATTCAACTAACTTAAGAAAGATTGAAAAGCCGTTGTTTTTACTGTTGCTGCTCTGTTTATTCCCCTTGGGGATTTCGGCACAGAGCCTTGTAAAAGGAACAGTAAGTGATGAAAGTGGCGAACCGATTATCGGCGCAACCGTTAAAGTGCTGGGCACAAACGACGGTACCGTGACTGATTTCGATGGTCGCTTCCAGTTGAACGTGAAAGCCAACGCACAGTTGAGTATCTCTTACGTGGGATATGCTACTGAAAAGGTGGCTGTCAACGGCAAAACCAATCTTAAAGTTGTCCTCAAGGGCGATGAAACAGTACTTAACGACCTCGTTGTAGTAGGTTATGGTACAATGAAGAAGTCAGACATCTCTGGTTCTGTGGCTACTATTAATAAGGAGCAAATGGAGCGCAAGGTGCCTGTTAACATCGCTCAGGCCCTCCAAGGTGCAGCTGCTGGTGTGATGGTTACCAATCAGGACGGTGCTCCTGGTTCTAAGTCTGCCATCCGTATCCGTGGTATCGGTACTATCAACGGTGATGCGCAGCCTCTCTATGTAGTAGATGGTGTGCAGGTTGGTACCAATGCCGACTTCGTTAACCCTGCTGATATCGAGAGTATTGAAGTCTTGAAGGACGCTTCTGCTACTGCAATTTACGGTTCTGCCGGTGCGAATGGTGTTATCATGATTACCACTAAGCACGGTCAGAAAGGCAAGATGAACATCAAGATCACTGCTGACCTTGGTATTCAGACTCTTCCTTACAAACTGAAAACCCTCACTGGTAACGATTATGCTCGTTCTATCCGCGAGTCTAAAGCTAATGACGGCGCTACGCTGAACAACCAGATCTGGGCTGAGGCTTACGATGGTAAGCGCAACCTCATCGACTGGCAGGATCAGATGTATCGCACTTCACTCCGTCAACAGTATGGTATCTCTGCTAATGGTGGTACTGAAAAGACTCAGTACAACTTCTCTCTTGGTTACTTGCAGAACAAGGGTATCATCGTTAACACCAAGTATGACCGACTCACCTCACGCGCCAGCGTTAAGACTAAGGTCAATGACTACATTGAGTTTGGTGGTGATATGAACTACATGTACTCTACCGTTAAAGGTAACAACATCGGTTTGGGTAACAATGGTAACCTGTCATCACAGCGTGATATCGCGCAGATGGCTCCATCACTCGACTATATCGATGACGTAACTGGTCAGTTGGTTAATGTTAATGTGGTGAACCCCGATGGTACCTATGGAGCAGGTAAGGCTCCTACGCCTGACGGATGGGAAGGTATGACCGCTCAGGCTCAGAACCCCTATGCTTCACAGATGGAAATCGGTCGCGTAACTCGCAACTCACGTATTTCTATCAACCCCTACATCGACATTACACTTCTCAACCTGAAGGAGCATAAGCTCAACATCCACGCTATCGCTTCTTGGACACAGACCAACTCTGACAATGACGAGTTCTCTGGTATGTACAAGCGTTACAACAATATCGGCGGTACTATGACTGAAGTGAAGTACGAAGGTCGTAACCAGGCTTACTATGACTTCGGACTCAGCCTGAGCAAGGGTCTGAGCAAGAGCATTGAAACTTACATGACCTATAACTGGAAGACTGATTTCAATAACCTGACCTTGATGGCTGGTAACTCTGTAAGCAAGTATGAAGGTTCATGGGTTAGCGCAAGTGCGCACGGCTTCCTCTCTCCCAACAACCGTGTGATCTCTCTCACCAATGATGCTAAAAGTATCAATGGTAATGGTGGTTTCAACGCTGAAGTACGTACTATCTCATACTATGGACGTTTGATTTACAGTCTCTTCGACCGCTACGTGGTGACTGCTACCGTACGTCGCGACGGTTCTTCTAACTTCTCTGAAGGAAACCGTTGGGGTACTTTCCCATCAGCTGCCATCGCTTGGCGCGTGAAGGAAGAGTCTTTCCTGAAGGACGTGAAGGCTATCAGCAATGCTAAGGTTCGTATCGGTTGGGGTCAGACTGGTAATGCCGGTGGTATCGCAGGACGTTCTACTTATGCCCTGTCTTCTGCCGATACCAAGTACAACTTCTACGCTCCTGGTCTTGGTGGTGGTACTACCGGTTCGTTCGATCGTGTTGTTGGATTCTATGCACCACTGGTTGATACCAACTTGAAATGGGAAACCAACGAACAGACTAACTTCGGTCTTGACCTCGGATTCCTCAACAATGACTTGACTGTTACCATGGACTTCTTCACTCGTAAGACTAAGGACTTGCTCCTTGAGCGTCAGATTCGTCCATCAGCAGGTAATACTTCTATCTATACCAACTACGGTCAGATTGATAATACCGGTTTCGAATTCTCTGTAAACTACAACAAGAAACTCAATAAGGACTGGGCTATCAACGTGGCATTCAACGGATCTACCTTGAAGAATAAGATTAAGAAGATGGGTGCGGACTACACTGCAACATGTACCGGTGGCAACAGCACATATTCTGCCGACGATATCGACGGTTCAAACCTTGGTGCTGTCAGTGGTACAGGTTTCAACTGGAACAACCACTCTATCTGTCGCGAAGGCGAAGCCGTAGGTTCATACTATGGATATAAAGTTGCAGGTATCATCAAAACTCAGGAGCAACTCGACAAAGCTAAGGCTCAGGGACAGGATGCACAGATCGGTGACTTCCTCTTCGTTGATACTGATAAGAACGGCACACTCGATGATAATGACCGCGTAATCCTCGGCAATGGTCTGCCTAAGTTTAACTTCGGTTTGAACCTCAGCGCTACATATAAGGATTGGGACTTCAGTCTTTACACATACGGTGTACTGGGTATGGACATCCTTTCTTATTCAAAGATGCGTCTTTCTATCATGAACCCGTCGGATGACTCTTGGACTCCTGCTCTGCTTAAGGATAGCTACAATAACATGTACAACGCTGAAACCAATCCTAACGGAACACTCCCACGCCTGACTCGCCTTGACAACAACAAGAACAGCCGCATTAGCGATGCATGGGTAGAGAACGGTAATTTCCTCAAGATTAGCAATATTCAGGTAGGTTACAACGTTCCTAAGAAGTTCCTCAGCTCATTCGGTCTCACTGCAGTACGTGCTTACGTAGCTGTTCAGAACCTCTGCACAATCTCTCCATACAGCAAGTATGGTGATCCTGAAGTTGGTCAGGGTAGCGTCATCTACTCAGGTCTTGACACTGGCCGTTATGCAACTCCACGTACTTACATGTGCGGTCTTAACATTACCTTCTAATTAACTATAAAGAAAGACAATTATGAAAAATATAATTAAATATTTTGCATTGGCAGGTTTAGGATGCGTCGCTTTCTCTTCATGCGACAACGATAAATTCCTTGACGTACCAAAGTATGACATTCTGGACATAGAATCTCAGTTTGAGAATGATGATAATGCCCGCCTTGGATTGAACGGTATCTATGCCTATAACAACGTCAGCAAACAAGATGATAGCTGGGGCTTTAAACCAAATCTGTTTACTGGAAGCCACCCAACAATGGATACACAGTGTACCGGTTGGGACGTAAAATTCCTCGACCAGACATGGGATGCCAACGTTGGTGAACTGGGTCAAGGATGGTCACACGCTTATGCTGCCATCGCACGTGCTAACCTCTATCTGGCTGGACTTGAGAATGCAGAGAAAGTAACCCCAGAAGCTAAGAAGCTTTGCGAAGGTGAGGCTCGCGCACTCCGTGGATATTTCTACACTTGGTTGGCTACTACATTCGGTCGTGTTCCTATGCTCGCCACCGGTGAAGACTTCAATAATACTCCTGTCAAGGCTGCTGCAGAGACCTACGAAGAAATGTGGGACTTCATCATCGAAGACTTCTCTAAGGCTGCAGAACTGCTGGATTGGACTCCATACAACAATCAGTATGGCCGTTGCACCAAGGGTATGGCCAAGGCATACCTCGCTGATGCATACATGTGGAAAGCATTCCGTTGCCCCGATCAGGCTGCTGATTGCTATGCCAAAGCTAAGCAAGCGCTGAAAGATATTATCGACAGCAATACTTACGAACTGTCTTCTAACTTCGCTACCAACTGGGATCCTGCAGGATTCTGGAATAAGGAATGTATCTGGGCGATGTGTTCAGACGAAGGTAACGAATGGAGTAGCTGGGGTAGTGACCGTACTATCACTTTCTGTAATCCAAACATGTTTAAGTGGTTCTGCGCTTGTCCTGAGAATGGTGGATGGGGTGCTGAATACCTCTCATGGGAATGGTATGCATGCTATGAACCAGGTGACACACGTCGTGACGCTTCATGTGCTACAGGTGCTATTCCAGAAGATAAATTGGCTGAATATGGTATTCAAAAATCTAATAATGTATGGGGCTACAACCCTTATCTGAAGGACTCTCTGGGTGTTAAGGATGCCAGTGGTCATGTCGTTGCACCATTCATTAATGCTGAAGGTGTACAGTCTGGTACCAAGACTCGTCAGTTCCACTTCACCAATGGTGAGTTTGCTCCTGCTATCTGGACGACCAAGATCTGGCGTTCTGCCTATGCTGATGGTAACTCATGGGGTACTCAGATGTGGGCTCCTGTGATTATCTATGGTAAGCGTTATGCTAACGTATTGCTCGACTATGCAGAGTGCTGCTTCCGTACAGAAGGTGAAAATTCTCCTGCTGGATGGGCTGCAATCGATAAGATTCGTGACCGTGCATGGGGTAACGAAACTATCGGTAAGGACTACAGTGCATACTATGGACACTATAACAATGTGTATGCTGGCAACGGGAAGAACCTCACTATGACCAGCTATCCTGTTGGCGTGCTGACAGCAAGAGTTTCCGTTCCTGATGCTAAGGCTTACTATACAGCACTTCAGGCTAAGCCTAACCGCGTTGGCTACAAGCACACTTCTCCAGTATGGAAGGTTGCTGTCAATGAGGAGCGTCGTAAAGAGTTCAACTCAGAGTGGAGCCTCTGCCCAGATATGATCAAGTCTGGCTATATTGAGGATCACGTCAATTACAACTATCCAAAGGATGATGGTGGTGATGACTATGCTAACTATCCTTGGACAAAGCGTACATTCGACTTTGATATCAACAAGATGGATATGCCAATTCCTGCTACAGAACTCATGAAGAACCCGGCTCTGAAGCAGAATCCTGCTTACGCTGGTAAGGAAAACAAAGAATAAATAAAACATTCTTCTCATATCTCGCCACGCTCCATCATGGGGCGTGGCGATTTCTTTAATATCTATCTGACTGCTATGAGCCTTTTGTCTATCACATCCATCACCCGTGGTCTGCCGAAAGATATGGATTAAACGGTCAGGATGATGATGCGAATATTTTGCCGTAATAGTTTGGGTATGTGTGGAAAAATATGTAACTTTGTGGGTTAGAAACTATAAATGAAGAAAACCGTACTGTTGATATTGGTGCTGAACGTGGCACTTCATGTGTCGCTCTTTGCTCTGTGTGTTCCGATACTGAACTATGCAGAGGGGTGGACTACGTTCTATTGGGACAGTCACTATCTGTCGTATGCACTCTATCAATATGGAGTGGGAGAGGTGGTGCGCCAATTCTTCCTGCAATATTTTGCTCATTCTATCATCGGCATCCTTATGACAATGATTGTAGCATTGTTGGTGGCTGTATTGGCAATGGTCATTATCCGCCTATTCTGCAAAAAGTCTGGATGGCTGTACCTGTCACTTGTACCCTCATGGCTTGCGAGCATGGGCTTGTTGGCGTTGATAAGCCCCAATGGCTTGTCGGCACTAACAGCCCGTTTTACCCCAGCAGGCCAGCAGCAAACCCAATATATTGAAATGAGTAATATGGTGCGAAAGCAGGATTGGGATGGCATCATTGCCCGTTGTGATGAGGGTGGGAGAGTGACCAATCTGTTGACACAGAACTTTCTGAATATGGCACTTGCCGAGAAAGGATTGCTCGGTCAGTGTCTCTACGACGAACCATGTATTGATATCCGATCTGTTTATATCGATGCCATACAGAACGAAGACTTCGCAGTCTTGCTCAGCGACATCTATTACTCTATGGGACATATCGCCCAATCGCAGCGTTATGCCTTCGAACTGAATGAGAAAAAGAATGATTTCTCACCGCGCCTGCTGATGCGACTGGTACAGACCAACATCATCTATGGGCAATATGCTGTGGCAGAGAAATACATCCGATGGTTAGAAAAGACTGTTTATTATAAGACATGGGCTATGTCGCAAAGGCGATTCCTCTATCATGATGATGCCGTAGCGAAGGATGCGGAATATGGCGTGAAGCGCCGATGCCTGATTACCGATAATCGTTTTTCCGGTATTAAAGGCCTTGACGACGATCTGTTGCATGTGGCTCGACAGACACGTGGAACGGTGCAATGTCGCACCACGCTCCAGTATTTGGGTGCGCTCTATCTGCTTGCACACTACAATCAACAATTTGTGAGCCTTTGTGATGAATTTCCTGAATATCGGTTGACGCAACAGAAATACTTTGCCGATGCCTATAAAAAACTGAAAGGAGGAAACCGAAAATGATCAAGAAAATATTGTTTGTTATGCTGTTGGCATTTGTTCTGGCTGCTTGTACGCTCCACAGACAAGAGGCAGAACCGTTGCGTCAGTCTGCACCACTGTTCCCTGACTACGCCGATGTGCTGCTTCCGGTGAATATCTCCGCTCCAACCTTTGCTCTGAACGACAGTGCGAATGCCTTGGAGTCTGTGCAAGCCGTATTTAGTTCAGGTTCAGAAACGATAATCGTGGGCAGCGATGACACTGATGGCATCTGCATATCGGAAGCCGATTGGCATAAATTGGTGGAAGCCTCACATGTGATAACAGTGACCATTCAGGGAGAGAAAAATGGTAAATGGGTGGAGTATGATGCCTTTAAGATGAATATTTCGCCCGATTCCATCGACAACACATTGGTTTATAGACTCATCGAACCTGGTTATGAAGTATGGAATGAGATGGGCATATACCAGCGTAGTGTGGAAAACTATGACGAGGAAGCTATCATAACCAACCGCCAAACGGATAAAGGTTGCATGAACTGCCACTCGTTCTGTAATTACAATCCTGAACAACTCATGTTTCATCTGCGCCTTAACCATGCTGGAACCTATATGAAAAACGGTAAGGCACGATTGCGCAAACTCGTCACGCCGAAGTCGTTGGTCTATCCTTCATGGCATCAAAGCGGTCGCTTTATTGCTTTTTCGCAGAACGATACCAAGCAGATGTTTCATACTACTGACCGAAACAGAATAGAGGTGTTTGATTTCTCCTCCGATGTCATGGTCTATGACCTTGAAGCCGATACGTTGATCACTACACCGCTGTTGATGTCGAAAACCAAGTTTGAAACTTTCCCGTCATGGAGTGCCGATGGTAGAACCTTGTATTTTTGCAGTGCTGACAGCGTGAAAATCCCTGATGACTACGACCAGGTGCACTATTCGCTCTGTAGTATAGGGTTTGATGCAGAGAAGAAACAGTTTGCTGATAGCGTACATGTCATCTATGATGCCCGTCAGACACAGAAGAGTGTATCATTTCCCCGATGCTCTCCCGATGGTCGCCACTTGGTGTTTACACTTTCCGATTATGGCAATTTCTCTATCTGGCACAAAGAAGCACGCCTCATGATGATACCTGCCAATGCCACTACCGCATTAGAAATGGTATCGATATTGCCCGATTTTCGTGCGTCATACCATTCGTGGAGTAGTAATTCACGATGGATGGTGATGGCAAGCCGACAGGATGACGGACTCTATACCCGACCATATATCGTGCATATAGATGCTGATGGCAAGGTTTCCAAACCGTTTCTCTTGCCGCAATCCGATGCTGCCTATTATCTCCGAACCATGAAATCCTATAACATTCCGGAGTTTACGCGTGGTAAAGTAAATGTTACGCTTGACGGTATCTGATTGTCATCACCGTTTCTCCTATGATGTATAGCAGTTTGGGGTGACACGATATGCACTGTTGGTCGATGTGTGGTCGAATATTTTGATATTCTTGACCGATAAGGATGAAAAACTCGCGAAGCCGCAATATCGCATGAATCTGATACTATTTGAAAACAATATGAAACACGAGAATACATATAATGTCCGATGAAATGCCTAATTTTGCAACAGCAATAACTAAACAATTATTCTGTATGAACTGTAGAAAACTACTGCTTGGCATGGCTGTTGCAACCGCTTCCGTGGTATGTGCACAAAATCCCGTTATCAAAGGACAATTCACAGCAGACCCCACAGCCAGGGTCTTCAATGGTAGAGTGTATCTCTACCCCTCGCACGACATTCCCAGTCCAATAGAAAAACTGAAGGATTGGTTCTGTATGGCAGACTATCACGTATTCTCATCCTCCAATCTCACCGACTGGGAAGACCATGGCGTGATCGTGTCGCAAGATAAAGTGCCCTGGGTGCAGGATGGCTCTTATACCATGTGGGCGCCTGACTGTGTAGAGAAAAACGGTCGCTACTACTTCTATTTTCCCGCAGCACCCAAAGGAGAAGAACGCGGTTTCGGTATCGGTGTGGCTGTGGCAGACCATCCCACAGGTCCTTTCATGCCGATGTGGAAACCTATCAAGGGTGTGCATGGCATAGACCCCTGTGTGCTGATTGACCACGACGGACAGGCTTACATCTATTATGCAGGTGGTGCTCTGTGGATGGCACGACTCAAAGACAATATGACCGAACTGGCTTCTGACCCTGTTCGGATAGATGGACTGCCTGAAGGATTCAAGGAAGGACCCTTTGCCTTTGAACGCAATGGCAAATATTACCTCACCTTCCCTTGGGTGAGAAAGAAAAACGGCACAGAGACTTTAGCCTATGCCATGGCTGATCATCCCATGGGACCATTTACATTTAAGGGCATTATCATGGATGAATCGCCCACGGGATGCTGGACCAACCACCATTCTATCGTACAATATCAGAACCAATGGTATCTGTTCTATCACCATAACGACTATTCTCCACGCTTTGATAAAAACCGCTCGGTGCGTATCGATTCGCTCTGTTTCAATGCCGATGGTACTATCCGAAAGGTTGTTCCCACACTCCGTGGTGTAGGAATCGCCAATGCCCGCAATCGAATAGACATAGACCGCTACTCGTCTGTCAGCAGTAAAGGGGTGTCCATCGACTATCTTGACACCACAGACTGCTTCAAAGGATGGAAGACACTCTTCTCTGGAAAGCAGAATGCCCTTATATATAATAAGGTGGATTTTGCTCAAGAGAAGGTAGAACGCTTTACCGTCCGTGTGCGTTCACCTAAAGGTGGCACCATGACCGTTAGGGCTGATGGTGCCAAAGGCACTGTCATTGCCAAGATGAAACTGCCCAAGAGCAATCAATGGACACAAGCCTCTACCCCAGTAGTGACACCTCCGTTGGGCATCCACGACCTGCACTTCACCGTGCAGACCGCAGGAACAGTAGAAGTTGACTGGGTAGGATTCGACGCACTGCCGTGGACCCAAGGCGCATTCGACACCCACCAGTATCGTAACCTCTTTGCTGAACTTGGTTATCCGCAGAGCGAGATAGACCGCAAACTCAAAAGCATCTTCCATGATGTGTTTGAAGGTCCCGATAAAGTATATTTTGAAGTAGGCGACTCGATGGCATATATCAGCGATATCAAAAATCATGATGTGCGTACCGAAGGCATGTCGTATGGCTTGATGATTGCCGTGCAGTTTGATAGAAAAGACATCTTCGACCGCCTTTGGCGTTGGGGAAAGACATATATGCAACATCAGCATGGCCCGTTGGAGGGATATTTTGCATGGAGCTGTAAAACCGATGGTACGCGCAATGCCCAAGGTCCTGCTTCCGATGGCGAACTCTATTATGTCACTGCACTGATTTTTGCCTCTAACAGATGGGGCAATGATACAGGCATCAACTATCTGAAGGAGGCTCAGTACATCCTCAACTGTTCGATGCAAAAGGCTGGTATGGATCAGAGTGCACCGCTCATCAACCTCGAACACCAACTCATCACATTCACACCCGATAAGTTTGGCGGACGCTTCACTGACCCATCCTATCATCTGCCAGCATTCTATGAGGTATGGGCAAAGTGGGCTAACGATGGTCGTTCGCAGTTCTGGAACGAATGTGCACAGAAGAGTCGTGAGTTTCTCCATAAAGCCATCCATCCAGTGACCGGACTGAATCCCGACTATTGTAACTACGATGGAACACTGATGGGCGGTCGTGGCATTATCGGCGATGCTTTCCGTTTCGACTCATGGCGTGTGCCGATGAATATAGCCTTGGATTATAGTTGGGCATGCAAGGATCGCCAGTGGCAACAGCAATATGGCAATCGTATCCAAAACTTCCTCTATTCGCAAGGCATAGACCGTTATGTCGATCAGTACAACATCGATGGTACTGCGGTGAAAGACACCCTTCAGGCAGGCACCGAGTATAAGGCACTACGCCATTCCACAGGATTGGTGGCAACTGCAGCAGCAGTGTCGCTGGTATGTACCCATAATAAAAGCCGTGAATTTGTAGAACGGCTGTGGAATCTGGAAAACAAACCATATTCCGATGGATTCTTCGATGCCTACTATGATGGCTTGCTCCGCCTCTTCGCCTTTATGCATCTGAGCGGAAACTACAGAATTATAGAACCCCAAAATAAATAACAACTAATAAATGACATTATGACCCACAGAACATTACTCCTAAGCCTTGCAATACTGAGTATGCCGGTAGCATTGCAGGCACAGCAATTGCCTTATCAGAATCCGTCACTCTCTGCCCATGAGCGTGCAGTGGATTTGTGTAGTCGCCTTACTTTGGAAGAGAAAGCCCAACTGATGCTGGACGATTCTCCCGCCATACCCCGTTTGGGCATCAAGCGCTTCCAGTGGTGGAGTGAAGCCCTCCACGGCGTTGCCAACATGGGCGATGTCACCGTATTCCCAGAACCTATTGGTATGGCAGCTTCGTTCAACGATGGTTTGGTATATAAGGTGTTTGATGCCACCTCTACCGAGATGCGTGCCAAATGGAATCAACTCCAGCAACAGGGAGGCGAGGTCACGCGCTTTCACGCCCTGTCGGTATGGACTCCCAATGTTAATATCTTCCGTGATCCACGTTGGGGGCGCGGTCAGGAGACCTATGGTGAAGATCCCTATCTGACCAGTATGATGGGGTGCGCCGTGGTGCGTGGCTTGCAAGGTCCTGAAGATACTAAATACCGAAAGTTATGGGCTTGTGCCAAGCACTATGCCATCCATAGCGGTCCAGAGTGGTCTCGCCACACCGATAATATCACCGATGTGACACCGCGCGACCTATGGGAAACATATATGCCTGCCTTTAAGTCGCTCGTGCAGGATGCTAAGGTGCGCGAGGTGATGTGCGCTTATCAGCGTTGGGACGACGAACCCTGTTGTGGAAGCACTCGTTTGCTTCAAACCATTCTGCGCGATGAGTGGGGATTCAAATACCTCGTTGTGTCCGACTGTGGTGCCGTGACTGACTTCTGGAATAACCATAAGGTATCGAGCAATCCAAAGAATGCTGCCGCTAAGGGAGTATTGGCAGGTACCGATGTAGAGTGTGGCTTCCAGTATATGTACAAGTCAGTGCCAGAAGCAGTGAAATATGGCGCACTGACCGAAGCAGAAGTTGATAAACACGTTGTGCGCCTGTTGGAAGGTCGCTTCGACCTGGGTGAGATGGACGACAACAGCATCGTGTCGTGGTCAAATATTCCTGCTTCAGTATTGTGTAGCAAGGAACATCGCAACCTTTCCCTCCAAATGTCGCTCCAGACCATGACCTTGTTGCAAAACAACAACAATGTGCTCCCTCTCAGCAGACACGAGAAGAAGATAGCCGTCATCGGTCCTAATGCCAACAACGAACCCATGATGTGGGGCAACTACAATGGCACACCCCGACAGACCATAACCATCCTCGACGGTATCAAGAGCCGATTAAAGAAAAGCCAAATCATAACATTCAAGGGCTGCGACTTGGTCAACGACCAGACGCTTGAATCCTATTACAATCAGTGTAGTATGGATGGCAAAACAGGTTTCAAGGCTACCTTCTGGAACAATCGTGAGCGTGAGGGCAAACCCGTTACTGTCACCTACGAGAAGAATCCCGTACAGGTCACCACCCACGGCCAGCATACCTTTGCTCCCAATGTCAGTCTGACCGGTTTTTCTGCAGTCTATGAAACCGTATTCCGCCCGCAACAGCACGCCAAGGTATTGCTCGATGTGGATGGTTGCGGACACTATGAGGTATATCTCGACGGAGAGCTTAAAGCCCAACAATCTACATGGCGCACCACCGAGTCGCGCATTGAATTTGACGGAGAGAAAGGCAAATCTTACAAGATAGAAATCCGTTATCATGAGATGCCAACATATAATGCCGACCTCAAAATCAATATCGGCCATGAGACACCGATCGACTATCAAGACGCCATCAATCAGTTGAACGACTGCCAGACGGTAGTCTTTGTAGGAGGTATCTCTTCACAACTTGAAGGCGAGGAAATGCCCATCCATGTACCAGGATTCAAGGGCGGTGACCGTACCGATATCGAACTGCCTGCCGTACAACGCAATTTTCTGAAAGCATTGAAGGCAGCTGGAAAGAAAGTAGTATTTGTAAACTGCTCAGGTTCGGCTATTGCACTCACTCCAGAGTCACAGAGTTGTGATGCTATCCTACAGGCATGGTATCCGGGACAAGAAGGTGGTGAAGCTGTTGCACGCGTACTTTTCGGTGAATACAATCCCGGTGGCAAACTCCCCGTCACCTTCTATCGCGACACCAAGCAGTTGCCCGACTTCAAAGACTATTCTATGAAGGGTCGCACCTATCGTTATATGAACGACGCCCTCTTCCCCTTCGGCTACGGACTGAGCTATACCACCTTCACCATCGGCAGTGCGCAACTTTCTGCTACCTCATTCGGAAAAGACGGAAAAGTCACGCTGACTATTCCTGTGAACAATGTGGGTAAGAAAGACGGCACCGAGACCATTCAGGTCTATATCAAGGATCCAACAGATGCAGATGGTCCGTTGAAGTCGCTCAAAGCCTATCAGCGTGTGACAGTGAAGGCTGGCCAAACCACCAATGCTGTAATCACACTTGACAGCAAGAGCTTCGAACTTTTTGATGCAGCCACCAATACCGTTCGGACTAAGGGTGGCAAGTATGAAGTATATTATGGTAATAGCTCTGCAGATAAAGACTTGAAGAAAGTCAATGTAACTGTTAATATCTAAAAAACGGATTTGTATGAAGAAAAGCTATATGCGTAGGTGGGCGATTTGCATTTGCGCTTTCGTGCTCACCGTAAGTACTGTAACGGCACAGAAAAAGAAAGTCTTGCCAGAAGCAGCTACCCCATACTTCACGCTACCCACGGCAACACCTTCAGCACCTACCGAAGACGGATTCCTTCAGCGGTGGATGTTGTTAGAGCCCATCAGTGCTCCAGTCCGCACTAACACTGTCTTTACGGATAGTTATCTACGCGAGAAGTTCTACAACGACTATCTTCCCACCGTCATGCTCCGTCTGCCTAAAGATGGCAGTACACAGCAGGTAGGAAAGGAAACCCTCAGATGGCATGCACTCGACAGCAAACTCTTCAATGTAAAACTCTTCCGTTTCGCCACCTCTTTTGAAAAGCAGAAATACGGTGTAGTGTTTTGGGCAGTGACAGCCATTGACAGTCCTGAAGAGATGACCGATGTGCGCCTGGCCATCGGTTCTAATGGCGCTTCCATATGGTGGCTCAATGGTGGCAAGGAGGCAGTCATGCTCTCTGGCGACCGTCGCATGGTGCGCGACGATGTCGTCTCACCGAAACTGACACTGAAGAAAGGCCGCAACTATCTGGTAGGTGCCGTCATCAATGGTCCTGGCATGAGCGATTTCTGCGTACGCTTCCTTGATGCGCAAGGCAATCCAATACGTAATATTAAACTTAATGTGAAATGACGATGAAGTCAAGAATATTCAATAAAACCATTTCTGTGGGTGCTTTGTGTGCCCTGTTGTCATGTGCTTCTCTGCAAGCGAGCGCACAAGTGGGCGAACCTTTTATTCACGATCCATCGACCATAGCCGAGTGTGATGGCAAATATTACACTTTCGGAACAGGCGAAGGCGGCCTGTGGTCGGCAGATGGTTGGGTGTGGCAAGGCGGTGCCATACGTCCTGGACGCGGTGCAGCCCCCGATGTTGTAAAAATTGGCGATCGCTATCTTGTGGCATATAGTGCTACGGGCGGAGGTCTTGGCGGCAGTCATCGTGGCGATGTGCTGACCATGTGGAACAAAACGCTGGATTTTACCTCTCCCGACTTCCAATATACCGACCCCGTCGTCGTGGCATCGTCGCTCGACGATGAAGACTGTGATGCCATTGATGCCGGACTGCTACTTGATCCCACCACGGGACGCCTCTGGCTCAGCTACGGCACCTATTTCGGTTTTATCCGTTTGGTAGAACTCGATCCGCAGACTGGCAAGCGCATGTCAGGCAACGAGCCCGTCAATATCGCCATCGACTGTGAAGCTACCGACCTCATCTATCGCGACGGATGGTATTACCTGTTGGGCACCCATGGCACCTGTTGCGACGGTCCCAACTCCACCTACAACATCGTGGTAGGACGTTCACGCAGCGTGACCGGTCCGTATCTTGACAACGTAGGACGCGACATGTTGCAGGGTGGCGGTAAGATGGTGATTGCTGCCAATAATCTCAAGACTGGCCCAGGGCATTTCGGTCGTTTCGTGATAGCCGATGGTGTAGAAAAAATGTCGTTCCACTACGAGGCCGACTTCCGTCAAGGTGGTCGTAGTGTATTAGCCATTCGCCCATTATTGTGGCGCAACGGCTGGCCCGTTGCAGGTGACGATTTGCTCGATGGAACCTATGAGATTGAATCTGAACGCCGTGGCTATGCGCTTGAGATGGCTGTAGATTTCATACGTATGGATGCCGAGCGAGTGCCTTTCTGGATTAAACCACAGCAACCATTGAAGCCACTTTCACCACAGACACTTGCTGATGTAGAAGCAAGTTGGCCCCAAACAGAAGTGCCAGTGCGTATGAACGATTATATGTTCCGTCCTCATCAGCAGTGGACCGTCAGCGTAGCCGAGGGCAAAGGCGGCAGTCTGGGAACTCCTTATTATAAGATATGTATAGCGGGTACCACTCGCTGCCTCACGGCAACCGCCGATGGCGATGTAGTGGCAACGATGGCATATACTGGCGACGACGCCCAACTCTGGCGCATCGACCAGTTGACCGACGGCACCTATCGCATCATGCCGAAAGCAGTACCGGGCACTTCCGAGCCCCTTGCCCTCGTCTCGCTTGGCGACTGCACCCCCGCTCTCGCACCCTTTGATTTCAGTAGCGATAATTCTAAATGGAATTTCAGAAAACAATAGCCGTGTTGCTTATGGCGCTTGCCGCCCCACTGACGGTCATAGCCTTTCAACCGACAAAGGTAGCATTGCCAGTTGCTCTCAGCCGCAGATTGGAAGTGGCAAACGGACCGTCACGCCTGCGTGTAGAGTTTGTGCGTGCAGATATTGTTCGTGTGCAGTATCAGCCCGATGGACAGTTGACAGGCAATGGTACTGACGTCTGTGTGGCGCATCGGAAACGGACGTTGTCGCTGACCTCCGCTCCACAGCAATATGCCGATGAACACCCCGATGCTCCTTATATTATAAAGGTGTATCCTGGTGCGGATGCTACATTTACCATCTATGAAGATGCTGGTGACGGTTATGACTGTGAGCGCAAAGGCTATGGCACCTATACATTACATTGGGACGACAGCCATCACCAACTATCAATATCTGCACGGAAAGGTAGTTACAAGAAAATGGTAAAGCGTCGTCAGCTGACTTTTGTAATGCCTGATGGCTATCAGCAAACGGTGGTTTATGATGGAAAGAAAGCGATAGTAACACTAACGGCAAACAATTGATAACACAACTTGAAAAGAAAAATATGAAAATACTAACTTCTTTTATTACTTTGGTAGGTTTAGCCATGTCTCTTGAAACTATGGCGCAAGACAAACTCTACCAAGATGAATTTCCATTAGGCGATATTGTCTTGCTTGATGGACCGCTGAAACATGCACGTGATTTGAATATTGCGAATCTTCTGAAATACGACTGTGACAGAATGCTTGCTCCCTATCGTAAAGAAGCAGGACTGGCACCTCGTAAACCAACCTATCCTAACTGGGATGGTCTTGATGGACATGTGGGAGGACATTATCTCTCTGCTCTTGCTATCAATGCCGCTACAGGTAGTGAGGAATGTAAGAAACGTATGGAGTATATGATTGGCGAGTTACAGTTGTGTTTAGATGCCAACAATCGTCGCGGTGAGGATTGGAGTCGTAACTATGTGGGTGGATTTCCCAATAGTGCGAAACTATGGTCCACTTTTCGCAAGGGTGACTTCAGTGTGTATTTCGGTTCGTGGGCACCTTTCTATAATCTTCATAAGATGTTTGCCGGACTCCGCGATGCCTGGCTTTATTGTGGAAACGAACAGGCCAAGACTCTATTTTTGAAGTTTTGTGACTGGGCTGTTGATATCACGTCAGGTTTAAGTGATGAACAGATGGAGCGTATGTTGGGCAATGAGCATGGAGGAATGGATGAGGTGCTGGCTGATGCTTTTGCAATAACCCATCAACAGAAGTATTTGAACTGTGCTCGTCGTTTCGCCCATAAACAGTTGTTGACACCTATGGCGCAACATCACGACTGTCTCGATAATCTGCATGCCAATACTCAGATACCAAAGGTTGTAGGTTTTCAGCGTATTGCCGAACTGGATGGCAATTTGTCTTATCATGATGCCAGCCAGTATTTTTGGGATATTGTTACCAAGCAGCGCTCGTTAGCATTGGGTGGTAATAGCCGTCGTGAACATTTCCCCACCAAAGAAACTTGCATCGATTATGTCAACGACATTGATGGTCCTGAGTCGTGCAATACATATAATATGTTGAAGTTGACCGAGTTCTTGAACCGTGCTAACCCCAATGCTGCCTATGGTGACTTCTATGAATTGGCCATGTACAATCATATTCTTTCCACCCAGCATCCAGAACATGGAGGTTATGTATATTTTACATCGGCTCGTCCTCGTCATTATCGTAACTATTCTGTTGCTAATATGGCCATGTGGTGTTGTGTGGGAACAGGTATGGAGAATCATGGTAAGTATGGACAATTTGCATGGACTCATACCAAAGGAGCCAAGCCTGCCGACGATGCCCTTTATGTCAATCTTTTCCTTCATTCGCGGTTGAACTGGCGTGAGCGTAGTTTCGTTATCCGACAGGAAACCGCTTTCCCTTATAGTGAAACGTCGCAAATTGTAGTAGAGAAAGGCAAAGGTGTATTCACTATGAAGATTCGCAAACCTGAATGGTGCGACCGTTTTGAGGTGAGAGGAGTAGGATTTACTATTAATAGTAAGGAGGAAAATGGTTTTGTATGTATCCAACGCAAGTGGAAAAAAGGTGACCGTATTGAGATATCCATGCCCATGCATGCTAGTATCAAGGCCATGCCAAATGTGCCACAGTATGTGGCAATCATGTATGGTCCTATTCTATTAGGAATGAAGACTGGCACAGAAGATCTTGCTTCACTACTTGCCGACGATAGCCGTTTCGGTCAGTATGCTGGTGGACGTAAGCTTCCGCTTGATAAAGCACCTATCCTTTTGCCTAAAAAAGTAGAGGATATTGTTGCTGATTTGCGTCCAGTAGCAGGCAAACCCCTACATTTCAAATTGGCCACCCGTATGGAGAATGCTATTGATGGCGAATTACAACCATTCTTTGAAATTCACGATTCACGCTATATGATGTATTGGTTGGCGCTTGGAGAACACGAATATAAGGCTTATATGCAAGATCTTGCCGATAAGGAACAAGCCCGTCAGGCGCTTGAGACACGCACTGTTGACAAGGTGAGTCCTGGAGAACAGCAACCAGAAACTGATCATCGCATGGAAACTGATGGCAGTGAACGTGGCAATACCGAAGGAGTGTTCTTCCGTGATGCTCGTAACGGACACTCATTCAGTTATCTGATGCAGACTGGCGGTGAGTCGTCTCTGAGTTTGCAACTCACCTTCTGGGGACAGGATGAATGGCGTACCAGCGAGTTTGATATCTATGTTGATGACCAACTTCTCTGTAGTGTAAACAACAGCCATCGTTGGCGTACTAGCCAGTTTAAGACGGTTGACTATGCCATCCCCTCTGCTATGTTGCAAGGAAAGAATGAGATTCGTATTCGCTTTGTGGCGCATAAAGACCGTCAGATAGGACAGATTTATGGTGTCCGACTGTTAAAATAATACGAGACAATAACTATAAATTGAAGAACATGATGAAACATCTTTTGTTGACAGCCTTACTGTCTGGTATGTCTGGAGTGTCTTTGTGGGCACAATCCATCAATATGCCAATCATCCAGACCAAGTATACGGCAGACCCTGCACCGTATGTTCATGGTGATACCGTTTATCTATACACCACCCACGATGAAGATTATTCAGAGGGATTTATGATGAAAGACTGGTTGCTCTATACCTCTACAGATATGGTTAATTGGCAAGATCATGGTGTTGTAGCATCGTTGAAAGATTTTCCTTGGTATAAGGGGGACAATGGTGCATGGGCCGAATGTGTGGTAGAACGCAATGGCAAATGGTATATGTACTGTCCCATTCATGGACATGGTATCGGTGTACTTGTGTCCGATTCACCCTATGGACCATTTAAAGATCCATTGGGTCATCCTCTGGTTTGGCGTCAGGAACATTGGTACGACATTGATCCGTCGGTTTATATCGACGATGACGGACAGGCTTATATGTATTGGGGCAATCCCTATACCTATTGTGTGAAACTCAAAGAGGACATGATTTCCATCGATGGTGATATTATGACTATGGATCGTATTGATGATTACCAAGAAGGACCGTGGTTTTGGGCAAGAAAGAATGATAAGGGAGAGAAATGGTATTATCTCGCTTTTGCATCTACCTGTTGCCCTGAAGGTATCGGCTATGCCATGAGTAAATCGCCTACTGGACCTTGGAAACATATGGGACATATTATGGATCATACTCCACGTACACGTGGCAATCATCCAGGTATTATCGACTATAAAGGCAAGTCGTATTGTTTTGGTCTGACGTATGACCTATTCCGCCTTGAGAGTTCTCGACATGCTGAGCGCCGTTCTGTATCGGCAGCCGAGATGACCTATAATGCCGACGGTACTATCAAGGAACTGCCTTATTTCCAAGATTGTAAGTTGGAACAGATAGGCACCTTTAATCCTTATTGTCGTGTTGAGGCTGAAACCATGGCGTGGGGCTATGGATTGAAAACTACACGTGAGAATCCTTCAGGACCATGGAATGAGACGCTTTTCGTTACCGATATCGATGATGGCGAGTATATCCTCGTGCGCGGTATTGATTTCGGCAAGAAGGGTGCCCTCAAGTTTCATGCTTCTTGCTCGTCGCAGTTGTATGGTGGCAGAATGGAAATTCGTCTCGATGCAGTAGATGGTTCATTGGCAGGAGCCATAGATATTCCCAATACCAAGTTTAAGTATCGGGAGTTTATCACTGATGTGACTCAGTGTAATGGTGTACGCGATGTCTATTTCGTATTTAAGAGCACATCCATTCAGAAGAAAAATCTCTTTAACTTTGACTGGTGGAAGTTCGATAAATAACAATTCATATCATTAAAACTAATTAACAACAATGAAACAGTATATTTTGGGCATGATGGCATTTTCGCTCATTGCCCTTTCAGCACAAGCAGAAGAAAAGCAGTTGACCAGTCCTGATGGACGTTTGGTTGTTACCGTATCCGATAAACAAGGCTGTCCCAGTTATCAAATTAACTATGATGGCAAGGTGTTTTTACAACCATCGGCACTTGGTCTCAATACCAATGTTGGTGATTATACTCATGGTCTGACTATGACTAATGCTTCTGATGTGACAACCATCAAGGAGAGTTATTCGCTGTCTCGCATCAAAAAAAGCAAAGTCGATGTTGATGCCCATCGCCAGGTTTTTACCTTCTCAAAAAACGAAAAGGCCGTATTTGATGTAGAGTTCCATGTGGGAAACAACGATGTAGCTTTTCGCTACTTGTTGCAAAGCCATGGCGACACTCGTTGCTGTGTGATTAAACAAGAAGCTACTTCGTTTGCTATGCCACAAGGAGCTACATCGTTTCTCTGTCCGCAGATGGCTCCAATGACAGGTTTTGCGCGTACTGCTCCCAGCTATGAAACCAACTATGATCTTGATGTTCCTGTAGGCACTCGACTGAGCAAAACGGGATATACCTTTCCTTGTCTGTTTCGCAATGGCAATGACGGATGGTTGCTTATCTCAGAGACTGGCACCGATGGCGACTATTGTGCTTGTCGCTTGATGGGGCATGACGATGGCTCCTATCAGATAGGATTTCCACAGGAGGGCGAGATGAACGGTCTCGGCTCTACCTTTGCTGGTATCACCTTGCCGGGCAAAACACCTTGGCGCACCATCACTTTGGGTAGCACACTGGCTCCCATTGTCGAGACAACTATCCCCTTCGATGTTGTTGAAGAGAAATATCCCGCATCAAAAACCTATGAAGGCAGCAAGGGATCATGGTCATGGATTATCCGTATGGACAATTCTTGCAACTACGATGAGCAGAAAGAATATATCGATTTCTCTGCTGCTATGGGATGGCAGACGGTATTGGTAGATGCCCATTGGGACAGCCAGATCGGTTATGAGAAGATTGAAGATCTGGCGCGCTACGGCAAAACAAAGGGTGTTGACCTCTTCTTGTGGTACAACTCTAATGGTTATTGGAACGATGCACCACAAGGGCCTCATGGAAAAATGGCTAAATCAGGCATTCGTCGCAAGGAGATGGCATGGATGCAGAAGATTGGCATTCGTGGAATCAAAGTCGATTTCTTCGGTGGCGATAAGCAGGAGATGATGCAACTCTATGAAGATATCTTGACCGATGCCAACGATTTCGGCATTGAGTGTATCTTCCACGGCTGCACCTTGCCCCGTGGTTGGGAACGCATGTATCCTAACTTTGTGGCTGCTGAAGCGGTGTTGGCAAGTGAGAATCTCCACTTCTCGCAGTATATGTGTGACAATGAGGCTCGCAATGCGACCCTCCATCCCTTCCTCCGCAACGCGGTAGGTTCTATGGATTTTGGTGGCAGCGCCCTCAATAAGTTCTATGGCGCCGACAACAAACATGGTACGAAACGCCGTACATCTGATGTGTTTGCCCTTGCTACAGCGGTGCTCTTTCAGAGTGCGGTGCAACATTTTGCCCTTGCTCCCAACAATATGACCGATGCTCCAGCATGGGCGGTGGAGTTTATGAAGAATGTGCCTACCACATGGGACGATGTGAAATTCATAGCGGGCTACCCTGGAAAATATATCGTCGTGGCTCGGCGCTGTGGAGACAGATGGATGGTGGCTGGCATCAATGCGCAACGTGAACCGCTGAAACTCAAACTTGCCGTGCCGATGTTTGCCGCAGGATCAGCGCTTAAGGTCTATGCCGACAATGCAGCTCTTGAAGGCGCGGTGAAGACGGTGAAGCTGTCGAAGAAGCAACTGCTTGATGTTACCATTCCGTGTAATGGTGGACTGGTGGTGTGCGAATAATCATTCTACTGTAGCAAATATCCCCAACGGGATGGGCGATGACACGATGTAAGTCGCCTTTTCCCTTTGGGGATATTTTGTTGTATAAGTATTGAACTGTGTGGCAAAGCGAGTGCTCTGACACCGATTTTATACTGTGCAGATATACGCCAGACTGATGAGGCTGATACTCACCCATAGCAGTACACCCTGCAGAAGTGGACGCAGGCCGACAGCACGGAGTGTGTCCCTGGTGAGCGAGGCACCGATGAAGAAGAGCGACAGCGTAATCGCATGTTTGGCAAGCAGGTTGATGGTGGTGCCTATACGACTGCCGACGGTCGAGGCAGCATCGCCCAGGAGCGACGGGTTGGCGAGCACGTAGGTATTGAGCACAATGGCTACGATGAACCAGATGATGAAGGTGGGAATGTTGCGATACCAGGGTTTGCTGGCGGTTACCGACGCCATGGTGGAGCGGAAGAAGAAGGGGGTGACCAGCGTCAGTATGACGATCCACAGGGCGCGGGTCAGCTTTACGGTAGTTGCCACTTCGAGGGCGCTGACGCCCTGTGATGCCAGCCAGTCGGGGTGCATCTGGTCGTAGGCAGCACCTGCACCTACCACAGACGATGTGTCGTGGATGGCAATAGCTGCCCACATGCCAAACTGCTTCATCGTCATGCCCAAGGCATCGCCGAAGTAGGGGAAGATGAAGAGGGCTATGCCGTTGAGTACGAATACTACGCCGAGCGCCACCGACATGCTCTCGGCTTTGGCTTTCAGCACTGATCCTACTGCTGCGATGGCTGAACCGCCACAAATGGCTGTGCCCGAACTGATCAGATAACTTGTCTGTGCATCCACTTTCAGCAGGTGTCTGCCAAAGAGCCAACCCAATGCCAGGGTGCCGAAGACGCTGACGATGGTGAATGCCATGCCTTCTGCTCCTGAGGCTAAGGCTTGGTTGACGTTCATGCCGAAACCTAATCCTATGACGGAATACTGCAGAAGCTTCTTCGACATGGTTTTGTTGAATTCGGGGAATGCCTTGCCGAACAGCAGGGCAAAGGCGATGCCGAGTGCCAAGGCTACTGGTGACGATACCCATCGGGTGATCCATTGCATCGATGCCAACGACCATCCTGTTGCTTCGCAGATGAAGCCTATCAGCAGTGATGCGGCTATGATGCCTACTATTAGGATGTAGCAGATCTCGCTGCTATTCCATTGTGGTGTGTTATGTTTCATAATCGTGATATGTGTGTGGTATATTGATTGGGTTATCCTATTACGGGGCTATTTCTTGAGGGTGGTGTCGAAAAATGTCAAGGTGCGCTCTTGCACCGGTATGCCGCAGGAGTGGGGTATGTCCCATAGCTCGGTGACGAGATTGCTGTCAGCATGTTGGCTTTTCCAAACGCGGTGCATCTCGTCGAATGCCTGCTCTACACCCGGTAGGGGAAAGAGATGATCCTTTCTGCCGTTGATGAACAGCATGGCTTTGGGACATGCCAACGATGCGATATGCGGATAGTCGAGATATTGGCGCAGGGCGGGGATGCAGTTGGCAAAGCCACCATATTCGCGGCGGCCGTAGCGCTTGGTGAGTTGGGCATCGGTATTGATCATCCAACAGATGGAGGCGCCCGCTTTGATATGGTCGCTCAGGGCAGAGAGCATCCAGGCACGGTAGCCACCCATGGAGCATCCGACACAGCCTATGCGCTCGGCATCGACACAGGGCAGTTGCGCCAGGAAGTCTGTGGCTGCCAAATCGTCGTAGGTCATAAAGGCTGACAGGTCGCGTCCGAGCATCATCATATTGCCGGCAATGATGTCGTAGCGGTTGCGATCCACACCTTCTCGTCTGCCGCGCTCGCCCCACATCGGTGCATCCATGGAGAATACCACATAGCCGTGGCGAGCGAGATAGTCGCCCATGTATTGACCATCGTAGAGCTGTTTTGCCCAGGTATCGGCATCGTCGGTAACCTCTCGTGTGACCATGAAGGGACGTATCATCTTCTCCTTGCCGATAAAGAGGTGGCCGCCATGGTCGTGGAGTGCATTGATGGCAGGAAACGGGCCTTTGCCATTTGGGATAAGCAGATAGGCGGTGATGCGTGAATAGGCGTTGATATTGAAAGCAATCTTCTGTGCACGATAGCCATCGCGCTGCTCTTCACCCAATACCTCCATGTTCCATGCCGTTGCCCTGCGCGGTGGAGTCATCATGCACTGGAAAACAGTTTGTCGGGCTGCCTTCTTCCACTTTTTGAAATTGCGTATGGGACTGTTGCCCCATGCCATGGGGTAGGTAAGTTCTTGTTTCAGTTGTTCTACATAGCGTGGTATGTCGTTATCGAACTCATAGTTTTCGCGCTGTTGGATGTGGGCTTGCTGTTTTGACTGCTGAGCTGCGGCAGTCTGCCACATGGTGTTGAGTGCAGGAAACATCAGCGTGATAATGCATCCGATGATTTGTTTTGTCTTGTATGTCATAGTAGTGAAGTGTGGGGCAAAGGTACTTTATTTCTGCCACACTACCAAACATTTTCTGCCAAAACCGTTGGTCGAAGCTATTTCACCACCTTGATAGCATACGCTGTGCGAAGGATATGGCCTGTTGGGTCTTTCCCCTGAACGGTCATCTGGTATAGACCTTCTGCAGATGGCATGGTAATTGTCAGGGTTTTCGCTTTGACCATAGGATACCACGTCGTCGTATGGTATTTTGATGCTAATCCGTTCGCAGGGTTTGGATGGTCTTGAGGGAAGGCGTAAGACATGAGTTGTTCGCCATCTTTCAACTTATAATTAGCCAATCGCCCTTTGCGGGTGATAAACGAGATGACACCGCAACAGCTGCTGCTGCCGAAATGGAATGTTCCGGAGTAAATCTGAACATACTTGATGAGGTGTGCGTCGTAGTTTAACAGGTCGTCTGCATCGTAGATAGGCATTCCGTCGAGTAAGATCAATGCCGGCATCTTGGCATAGCTTCTCGTTTCTGGATTGTACGTATATAGGAGACTGACACCATGCTGTTTCTCCTTTCTTATTCCTTTTATAAATTCAAGGAGCATTTCTCGCACATCTTTCATCTGGGTGTATTCGTCCAGATCATAGAAATAGTCGGGTGTGGCAGACATCAACTTGATGGAGTGAACCAACGAGGCGTCAGGGGCGTTCGCATCGCTTGATGCTTGTTGACGGGCGATAGCGGCACGCTCTCGCAATGCTTTCTCCTGACAATAGACCATGAGTTTCGGCAGGTGCTTGGGCAGCACTGATTGATAGGGAGATGCCAATTCCATCGGGATGGATCGGCCTAAGCTGTCGTAGGCAGTGACCAATACGGGTTGGTTGCCACTGATGCCCGATGTGAAGTAGAGGTAAGAACCGTCTGGCTGACGCTTGCCGTCATATAGCAGGGCGGTCTTGCCTATCAGCGACAGACGGGTTGTCATGACCTTGGCAGAAGTGCCCGATGCCACTCTGGCTCTGACAATATGTCCCTCTACTTCGGGGCAATACGCTGTCATGCCTCCTTCGGTCGTAGGTTGGACCGATGGCTTGCAGACAGAGAGGTTGGCAGATATTCCTCCTTTCGTGATAGAGACGCAGCAGCCCGATGCATCGGTTTCCGGCAAGGGGATACATACCGTATCGCCTGCTTTGTATCGGAACAGAGCATGGGAAGTCTGACAACTGTCTGACGGGATGATGGTGATGTCGTCCAGCCGTGAGAGTCTATCTGCATTGATTACACCGATGATGGAACGGCAGATGGCATCTGAGCCGAGTCGTTGCGAGACGCGTGTGTAAGCTGACAGTTGGTAGCAACCGCTGTGCATCGTGGTAGGCAGTGGAATCTCTGCCCAACCATGTCCATCTCTTAAGGCAACCATACATTGAGCATACATGCTGAGTGTATCGGAAATCTCTACGTAAGCCACACGACTGGCAGAGGGTTTGCCGTCAATGCTGGCATCAACACGCACGCAAAGCCGTTCTCCGACCAGATAACAGTCTTTGTCGGTATAGGCAGATACTACTTCCACCTTTGACTGAGCGAAAGCAGAACATCCTATCAGTAAGGATAGTATAAGAGCTAAATGTCTAATCATAAACTATTGTTTGTTTTGCCAGAAATCGGGGCGGTCTATGGCGTCTCCACCCCAATACTTATCACGATAATCTACACACCAGGTAAAGGTCCACATGGTGTCGCCGGTGTTGGGAGTGTGGGTATAGACACTATACCCCCTGTTCACCAATGCAGAGGGCGATAGCCCATCCTGTGGAAATGTCTGAGGATTGACTTGGCTCTTATAGCCGACATCCGAACCGTTGATATACATCTCCTTCATACTCGTGCGGCCTCTTACTCCGATATATCCGATGGCTTTCCGCTCACCGACAGACTTGATGTTGGTGGGGAGTTCGGAGGGCATGGGAGTGAACAAACCTCCCATATTGTATGTTTGATTGAGCATCAACCGGCGGTATTCATATTCCTGACGGGTGATAGCCATCTGTTTGATGCGTGTGCAACAGCGTGTTTGCAACCGATGGTCACTAATAGTGCGTGTGTAGATACTGCGCTTGGTGATGGCTCCACAGCCATAATCCTCATTGGTGGCGAAATTGGCAAGTGCTATGGCGTGACGCCAACCGTGGTTGGTATATGCTTCGGGAGAAATCTTCTCAAATGTGCCGTTTTGACCATCCGAGTCGCCTTCGTTCTGTCCCATACAATATTTCCATTGTGTGGTAAGCGGTGTGTAAATCTCATAATAGTCATCTACCTGCCATAAGAGATATACCAGTGCATGGGGATCTTCGGTTGTGACCATTACATTGATCGACTTATTGACCTCTGACTGTTCGTAACAGATATCGGTGAGCTCAGGAGCGTCAAGCGGTTGCATGGGTTCGCTGGCGAAATTTCCGTATGGGGTTGATACCTCAACGTAATACTTCTGGTCTGACGACAGCTTACCGACATTTACGATGAAGCGTCCAGTGAAATTGCCGACTCCGTGTCCTTCAAAGACCTGTCCGTCTGTACCTTTTACAACAACTGTTGCATTGTCTATATTGGAATAAATCTCCTCCAGTTCGCCAGTAGGTCTTGCTGTGCTATGCAGTGAGAACACACACTCGCTCTCGCTCACAATCTGCCCAAAGATGACGACCATGGGTTCTGTCTCGGAGTCGGGTATCTCGTAGTCGTAGGTGCATGCCACGGTTGTCAGCAGTGTCATGCAAAAGATGAAGGCGCGTTTTATGTGATGGATATCATGTAGCATGGTTAGAACTTGATGTTGTAGTTAATATATGGAATAGGTGCACCGAATACGGACAACTTGTAACCTCGAACATTATTCCCGTCACCCTCAAAGTAGATGGAGTAGGCATTACGACGTCCAAGCAGGTTGTAAACACCAATGGTAAACCAACTGTGTGTGGATGCGGTCAGGTGATGGCTTGGCTCGATATTGAAAGACCAGTCAAGTCGGAAATAGTCTGGCATGCGCAGTTTGTTACGGTCGGAATAGACAGGCACCGAGTAATCGCCCGTTGTCTCCGAGGGCATGATGCCGATGGGAGCTGTATAGGGTCTGCCGGTGCTGTATTCTGCATTGAGCGATGTGCTATATCTGCGTGTGAATTTATAGTTGCAGACCAACTTCAGATTATGGGGACTGTCATAGTCTGCCGCAAACCATCGGCCTTGGTTGATCGGCGTTTGCCCCATAGCGTTCTTTTGCTTCAGTTCAGTGCGTGAATAGGTATAGTTCAACCATCCGTTCAGCTTGCCATAGAACTTGCGAATCTGTAGTTCGATGCCGTAGGCACGTCCGCTTGTTCCCACCACATCTTCGTATAGATGATCATTCATGACGAGGATGGCAGCATTGCGGTAGGTCAGATAGTCTTTCATCCCTTTGTAGTAGGCTTCAGCCGAAAATTCATAGCAGCCTTTGCCAAACTGCAGGTAGTAGCCGGTTGTTGCTTGCCAGCCCGACTGTGGCTTTACCTTAGCGTTGCTGAGCATCCAGATGTCTGTTGGCGACATGATGACGGTATTGGAAACCTTATGGATAAACTGGTGCAGGGTGTTGAATCCTGCTTTGACAGATGCGTTGTCGTTGAGTTTATAGTTGGCAGAAAGGCGGATGTCGGGACGCAGATAGAAGGTCTCTAATCCTTCTTTGAAAGATTTGAACAGGTTCAGCCGGACGCCTCCAACGATATTCAGCGCTGGCGACAAAGTCCAGGTGTCTTCCATCCACAAGGCGCTCTCTACGGCATGGTCGGTATTGAGTTTCCGTCCCACAATGTACGAGTTCTCTCCCCAAGGCTGATAACTGCCGGGCATAATCCGATAGTACTGTCCCTGTATGCCCATATTCAACTGGTGGTCTTTATGGAGTGCATAGTTGGCGTTGCCCTTTACAAAATAGTTGTTCAGGTTGAACGAGAGCGTTGCGGCAGATGTGGGATATTCGGAGTCTCTGTTGGCATAGTCATAATGGTCATAACCTGCGATGAGCGTCGTAGAGAGTCGGTCGCCATAGCGACTGCGCAGCTCTGCCGATAGGTTCGTGTTGCTATAGTTATATTTCTTCTCTTTGGTGAGCGAGAAGCGATCGCGGCTGTAATAACCATTGATGAGTAGTGTATGGTTGCTCGACAAGAGGGTGTTCAGTGTGCCACCCACATCCCAATAGCCGGCTTTGCCATCGCGGTATCCGTAGGTGTTGCCTCCTTCGTTCCACGAATCTGAATCGTGGTTCTTCTTGTTGATTAGTTTGAGCATCCAGTCAGAATAGGTGGCACGACCGCCTAACAGTAGCGACATGCGGTCTTTCACGATAGGTATTTCAACTGCTGCTCTTGATGTCACAAGACCGATACTGGCTGATCCATGGAAGCTGTTGCGATCGGGAGTCTTCCCTTTTATATTCATGACCGACGACAGACGACCGCCATACTGACTGGGGATGCCTCCCTTGTACAGATCGGTCTCACCCACCAAATCGGGATCTATGACCGAGAAGAGTCCGAACATGTGCATCGGGTTGAATATGGTGTTGCCGTTGTAGAGTATCTGGGTGTGCTCCGTAGCACCGCCGCGCACATTGATTCCGCTGCCAGCCTCGCCTGTTGAGGCAACTCCCGGCAACTTCAATGCTAGTTTCAAGACGTCAGTTTCTCCCATGACTAATGGGACATTGCGAAGTAGCGAGGGGTGGAACGACTCTACACCGCTATACTGTTGCGACTGCTTCTTGCGCATGCCTAACACCTCTACCTCTTTGAGCATTTCGTATTCTCGCTGGGTATTAAGAGGTGTGATGCCTGCGGTTCCCGGCTTTATCTGTTTCTCATCGCTGTAATTCAAACGGTGGGTGCTGCCCGAAGCGTATGCCTGAAAGACTGGCACCGCTGCTGCATCAGCCATACTGATGGACATGCTGTCCCATGGCGCTGTAGGATTTACCGAGACGGTATAGGTCGTATCTTCGGGGTGCGCCTTGGGTTCACGGCTTGCCATCAGGCCATCCAAAAACTCCGTACAGCTCTTCAGACTTTCCAGTCTGACGCTCTGCCAGAATCCTATATTGTGTTTGCGCTTATACTGTCGCAACTCATTGCGGTATGCCGGTACTGCCCGGCGCAGCGATTTATACCCTTTTACCTCGTGTAAGGATCCGTCTGCCAATCGCAGGTAATATCTGTCAATGGTCTTTATCTGATGATAGGAACGCCGATCGATTTCTACATCACCATAGTTTTGCTTGGTTTTGTTGAGCAATAGCGAAGCATGACTGCCCTGATACACAACCTGCATGAACCATTCATGCTCTCTTTCAAAGTGGTTGCCATCAAGTTCAAACCATTTGATTTTGTCCTGATTAGGAACTATAGAGAGTTTGCTGTCTGGTGCAACAACAGCAAGTTGGTTGTCCATGATATTGTAGCGCATAGGTACAAAGGTATAGACATTACCATCATAGCAGATGTTTCCTAGTTGAAATGAGTCACTATTCCAGTAAGGATGGGTAGTCCAGGTCGCATGTGAAATCGAAGTTTCAACCTGCCCCTGATAGAGAGCCGCGCAATCGCCAGCGGCTCCCATATAGGCAGAAATGATAAAGGTTGCCTGTGTATCACAGACCATGGTGCTGTTCTTTTATGAGTGACTATTTGTTTCTTATCGATTCCGATGGTATCTTTTCGAGTATCTTTTGCAGCTGATAGCTGGTTGAAGATCCACCGTCATAGCCATCGTAGTTATGGTCAATCTTCTTGATTATTTGTAATTTAGTGTAATAACCTTCCTCAAACGAAAAACCTTTAATACGATCTTGAGGCCACTTGTTCCAATTCTTTTTGCCTTCCTCTCTTACCCACATGCCAGGTTCCTCTTTTGTAACGATGTCGTAAAAAATAACAGGTTCTGAGTCTATTTCTACTATCATATTAACGACCTCTATCTTGTCGTCATCACTACATGACGATATGGCAAAGGTAAAGAGGGCAAGTAGAATACTTGTGATAAAATAAAAATGAGTTCTTTTCATAATTGTAATGTGTTAGTGAGTGATATGTTTTTGGTTATTGTATTTAAGTTTATTTTGTGGCTACAAATTTAAGATAATTATTGATAGGTTTGTCAAATAGACTGGAAAACTTTTGTTTTTTTTTACACTATTTATACTAACACTGCGATATATGGCTTAATATTATACTATTTTAACGGTTTCTCGGGGTAAACTGTTAGAAAATGGTAATAAGTCTGTAATTTTGTCTTGGATAGACAGATGAATTATGATACACAATAGATGCTGACAGCGGCCAATGATGTTGCATGACTATTGTGATAACGTTGGCATAGAGAAGAATGGTGCAGTATGATGGTGATGCATGAGACAAAGCCACACGCTGCCAGCCACACCACAGCACAGCAACGTCATGGTCCGTCAAAGTCATAGATCTACGGAGATTATTAACCATTTCTTTGGCAGTTTCAATAAGTTTGCGTATTTTTGCAAGAATAACACAGATAACCTCATGACAGATATATGACCTTTAGCTTTTCGACTATGAAAAAGATGAAGATTGGATTGCTGCCACGGATATTGATAGCCATGGCACTGGGTATTGCTGGCGGTATGGTGTCGCCAGAAATGCCAGTACGCGTTTTTGTGACTTTCAATGGCTTGTTTAGCGAGTTTTTGGGATTCCTCATTCCCCTGATCATTGTGGGACTGGTGACACCTGCCATTGCCGATATCGGACGGGAGGCTGGTCGCTTGCTGGTGGTCACGGCATTGCTCGCCTATGGCGCAACGGTATGTTCCGGACTGTTATCGTATGGCGTTAGCGAGGCGGTATTCCCTTCGCTCATCTCCGATCAGATAGAATGGACATCGATCAACGAGGCGAAACAGCAGGAACCTTATTTCACCGTGAGCATCACACCGCCGATGGCTGTGATGACCTCATTGGTCATGGCGTTTACACTCGGCTTGGGCATAGCCTATCAGGGCACGGCAACGCTGAAGAATGTTTTCACCGAATTCAGACAGATTATCACCAAGACCATACAGGTGGTGGTATTGCCGCTGCTACCTATTTATATATTCGGCATATTCTTCAACATGACCCATTCGGGCGAAGTGTTCCGGGTGCTGTCAGTCTTTGTGAAGATTATCGGCGTGATATTCGTGATGCACGTCGTATTGCTGCTCTTGCAATATGCCGTAGCAGGACTGCTGACCCATAGGAATCCGTTGCGGCTGCTGATGCGCATGATGCCTGCCTATTTTACCGCACTCGGCACACAATCGTCGGCAGCAACCATTCCTGTGACACTCCGGCAGACCATAGCCAATGGGGTGGGTGAGGGTATTGCCGGCTTTGTGGTGCCCCTTTGTGCCACGATACATTTGTCGGGTAGCACATTGAAGATTGTGGCATGTGCCATGGCGCTGATGATGATGCAGCATATAGACTACGACATGCAAGGCATGATAGGATTCATACTGATGCTGGGCATTACGATGGTTGCCGCACCGGGTGTGCCGGGTGGAGCCATTATGGCAGCATTGGGAATCCTACAGTCTATGCTGGGATTCGACCAGCAGTCGTTGGCACTGATGATAGCCCTTTATATCGCTATGGATAGTTTCGGCACTGCCTGCAATGTGACGGGCGACGGTGCCTTGGCGCTGATTATCGACCGATGGTTTGGCAGAAAAGTCGCTGTGACGGGTTGATAGCAACCGCATGACTTTAATTTGGATAACAAATACACATGATACACTACCATTTCAAACGTGACGTCAACCACCTCGTGGGACCCATTCTGCTGGAAACCCTACTGACTTTTCTCTTGGGAGGCGTCGATACTTTCATGCTCAGCCAGTATAGCGATGCGGCTGTAGCAGCAGTAGGAGTAGATAACCAGATACTCTCGTTGGTGTTTCTGCTCTTCACTATTATCAATGCCGGCACTTCTGTGCTGTGTGCACAGTATCTCGGAGCAGGACGCGAAGAGAAGTTTATCAGAGTTGGCATAGTGGCTTTGGCACTCAATCTGGTGGTGGGAATAGCTGTCAGCCTGACGCTGTTTCTCGGTGCCGACTCGATATTGACACTTATGGGACTGCGTCCCGAACTGATGGTGTATGGTCGCCCGTATATGCAGATAGTGGGCGGAATGGCTTTCACACAGGCGATTTCCACCACGGTGAGCACCATTCTGCGATCTGCCAAGATGCCCGTTCCGCCAATGATGGTGGTGGGGGTGGTCAATGTGCTCAACATCATGGGCAACTATATATTGATATTCGGTAAGTTTGGCATGCCCGAAATGGGTGCCGAGGGTGCCGCCATCTCTACAAGCATATCGCGAGTAGTGGCTATGGTGTTGTTGGTGGTCATACTGCGTTGGCGCTTGTTTACCTATGTGCCTCAAAAACTCTTTGCTCATTTCCCCACACACGAGTTGCGCAATCTGCTGAAGATTGGCATGCCATCGGCTGGCGAAAACATATCCTACAACCTGCAGCAGCTCACCTTGCTGTATTTCATCAATATGCTGGGCAATGACGAACTGACTGCCCGCACCTATATTGTCAATGTGGTGATGTTTGTCTATATGTATGCCATCTGCATTGCCCAGGCAAGCAGCATCATAGTGGGACATCTGACAGGATTGGGAAAAACACAGGCGGCATACCAAGTGGGACGCTTCTCCTGGCGTAGGGGAGTACTCGTCACACTGTCGTTCTCGGTGCTCTGTGCGCTCTGCGGACCGTTTATTGCCGACTGTCTGACCGACAATCCCACTATCGCCAAACTGGTATGCACCTGCTTCTGGGTCGATGTGCTGCTCGAAGTGGGTAAGTGTGTCAACATCTGGGCGACCAATACGCTCAGGGCTACTGGCGACATCCTCTATCCCTTCTACCTCGGTCTTGTGGTGCAATGGGCTGTGGGGGTGCTGTTCGGATATCTGCTGGGCATCACGCTTGGCTTCGGACTGGTGGGCATGTGGTTTGCCTTTGTGCTCGACGAGAATATCCGCGGCATACTGTTTGTCAGACGATGGAATGCCTTTAAATGGGCAAACAAGTCGTTTGTGAATTGAAGAACTAAACGATAGAACTCTAAATCATAAAACTATGAACGAAGCATTTATCATCCGCATTTTGTTGGCAGCCCTGCTGGGTGGTGCCATCGGTATAGAACGTGAATACCGGGCAAAGGAAGCTGGATTCAGAACCCACTTCCTTGTAGGGCTTGGTGCTGCCATCTTCATGATACTGTCTAAATATGGTTACGAAGATGTGGTGGGCGGAGTGGTGCGCCTCGACCCTTCGCGCATTGCCTCACAGGTGGTCAGCGGTATCGGTTTTATAGGTGCAGGATGTATCATCTTCCAGCGCCATGTGGTGCGCGGACTGACTACAGCGGCTGGGCTGTGGGTGACCTCTGCCATCGGATTGGCTTGCGGATCGGGACTCTATCTGCTGGCAACGGTTTCTACGGTTCTCGTATTGTTGTGTTTGGAAGGTGTCAGCATCTTGCACAACCGATTCGGTGCGAAGCAAATTTCGCTGACCTTCTCTGCTCCTACACGTGAGGGAATACGCGGAGTGCTCGATTCTATCGGTCGCGAACACGCTGAGGTGTTGGCTTATGAAATGAAAACTCATCGCTCACAAGATGCTGAAACATATACCGCCACCGTTCGCTTGAAGGTGAAGCGCAACCATTATCAGTCGCGCATCATGTCGTTTATGACTGAGTTTGATGGAATCACCATCGACAATCTGGAATAGCATCATGGCCATAGGAGGTCGGCGGCCAGAGCGCATGGAAGTTTTTTTTCGCCTTTCCGAAACCGTGACACAACGACGAGGTTTGTTTGACGCTGTCGAAAAAACCTCGTTTCTCTTACGTACGCGCACGCGCGTCTTTCGCAAAAATCGACCACTCGACCACCATGTCTGTGTAAAACTATGTGGTACAACGGTTTAGCTGGTGGTCGAATATCGTTTCATAGGGTGTTTTCGACCACCATTCGAACATCTATCGACCACCGTCAAAATTTGTCGAATTTTTACATCTCAGCCCAATATACGTATTGTCAGACATTTCCCAACCTTTGGCAAAAGTATTTCCCAACCTTTGGCAAAAGTATTTCCCAACGTTTGGCAAAAGTATTTCCCAACGTTTGGCAAGAGTGTTTTCAAACGTTTGATAAAGGTCTTTTCAACGTTTGATAAAAGTGTTATCTAATATTTGATAAAGGTGTTATCCAACGTTTGATAAAAGTGTTATCTAATATTTGATAAAGGTGTTATTCTATATTTGATAAAGGTGTTATCAAGGCTTGTCAAAGTGCTGATAAACGATAGTATTTTATAAGGAAAATAGGATCATGCTTTACTTTTGTCCTTACAGGACGTAGGCTAAATAAAATCATACACCCCAGGGTGTTACCCTGGGCTATGAAGATTTTGCCCCATTCGGGGCGTTAGTAACCCAGCTACTAAAGACGGGCTAATACCCAACACCTAAAGATGTGTTAATTATAAGGGAAATAGGATCACGCTTTACTTTTGTCCTTACAGGACGTAGGCTAAACAAAATCATACACCCCAGGGTGTTACCCTGGGCTATGAAGATTTTGCCCCATTCGGGGCGTTAGTAACCCAACAACTAACGACGGGCTAATACCCAACAACTAAAGATGTGTTAATAACCAAACAAGCAAAGGCGGGCTGAAAGCCCAATGGTTTCCTTAGCCCAGGGCATCGCCCTGCGGATATGAATGCACATAATCAACCACGTCCTGAAAGGACAAAAGTAACTCAGCTCTGCTCTTTTGCCGAAAACAATAGTAATTCCACATTGAAAAGCATCATTCTTTAGGCTGATTCGTGCACATCACATCGTTGCACTGGTGGTCGATAGGTGGTCGATAATCCTGAATTTCAAGCAATCGACCACCGCATATTGCGCTGAATGACAGCGCGATACACGGATTGGTGGTCGAGTGGTCGAAATTTTTCTGAAAACTGAATTTTATGTAAGCACTTCAGGTGCTCCTTTCTGCAGCACCACAGTCGCTTGTCAAATGGCAGAATAGAACTTAAAATACTGATATATAATAGTTTCTATTTGCCGAGTTGCTGTCTGAAGTTGAGCGCAGCACCGATGGCAGTACAAAATTCAGAGTATTTCGGTATGTGGAAACGCACGTTGTAGAGCTTTTCCAGCATAGGATAAATCTCTTTGCATTGGGGGTAGAGCGTCAGATTGCCTATCAGTACAAAGTCTTTGATGCCCGTGTTGAGGGCGGAAAGAATGCTCGCAGAACCGATGCTCTGCAATACCATGGTGATAATGCCAAGGGCAATATCTTCGCGTGGCGCGTCATACTGTGCCTTGCTGAATAGCGATGCGGTGGCATTCATGGGGAGGCCGGGCAAAGGACGACTAGAGATGTCGCCGATGAGCAAGTTGATGTTGCGGATGTCGCCACGGAGTGCCAGACTCGAAATCTGTTTCGGATCGCTTGTGTTGAGCATCACACGCGATAGCCCCTGTACGGTTCCACCTCCGATACCAATACCTCCGATGTGTCGGATCTCATCGCCATCACATTGCACAAAGCTGGTTCCTGTGCCCATTGATACTACAATGGCTTTCGAGAGACCGCTTTCAAAGCGTGCGCCCAAGCCATCTGCAATGAATTCGTCGGTCTTGCCTGTTGGCAATCCATAGACGGGTCCGTCGATATATGCCGATCCCACACCAGTCACCATGACTTGTTCAACGTCGCTGAGGCTGATGTTGTTGTCGTGAAGATACTTTCCGAAAGCTCCGTAGAGTGATGTGACGGGATCGACCGCAGTAATGCGGATGGGTGAAAGAACATGTTGTTCGTGCAGTCCAACAATCTTGGTGGTCGATATGCCCACGTCAATGCCGATGATGATTCCCATTGGTTTTTACTTTCTTTTTTGTTTGTTAGTTCGTTTATCCGCCGACAAAGGTACGAATAAGCGAGCAGAATAAAAAAGAAATGCCCAAATTTCTTTTTATTCTCGAGCGCGAGTACCTTGGACGCTTTAGCGCCAAAGTACGAATAAGCGAGCAGAATAAAAAAGAAATGCCCAAATTTCTTTTTTTATTCTCGAGCGCGAGTACCTTGGACGCTTTAGCGCCAAAGTACGAATAAGCGAGCAGAATAGAAAAGAAATGCCCAAATTTCTTTTTATTCTCGAGCGCGAGTACGATATGTAGAAAAGTAAAACCCCTGCCAACTAAATGTTGAACAGGGGCTTAAATGAAAGGAGGAGTGGTACCTCCAGGAATCGAACCGGGGACACACGGATTTTCAGTCCGATGCTCTACCAACTGAGCTAAGGCACCATATTCGGTTTTGCAATCCTTTCGTTTGCGGTTGCAAAGGTACTACATAATTTTGATATACCAAACAAACCGCATGAAAAAGTGCTATTTGTTAACGAATTTTAAGAACTTTCGCCCTTTTTACCTCCATTTACCTTTGTTTTTGCGCTTATTTAGCCATTATTGCAGTGGATTCCAACCTTGCGCTTTTAGTGGAAATTCTTGGTCGTCGCGTGTCACAAGCACCTGTCCGAGGCTATCCTTTGTGATGTGTCCGATGAGGCGAACATCGTCGATGGCCTGGATTTTCTCATGGTCACCAATAGGAATGGTGAACAGCAATTCATAGTCTTCGCCGCCGTTGAGTGCGCAGGTGGTCACGTTCATGTTGAGTTCTTCTGCCATTACCGCAGTCTGATAGTCGATGGGGATCTGCTTCTCGAAGATACGGCATCCCACATGGCTTTGCTTGCAGATGTGCATCAGTTCACTCGACAGTCCATCGCTGATATCCATCATAGCTGTGGGGCGTATGCCGGCAGTACGGAGCTTTTCGATAATATCGCCGCGTGCCTCGGTGCGCAGTTGGCGCTGGAGCAGATATTCTTTGCCGGCAAAGTCGGGCTGGAACTGAGCCAGACTCTCCAATGCCTTTTTATCGCCTTTGCGCTTGGCTTCGTCAACTTGTGAATAGTAAACAGATTTCTCACGTTCTAAGAGTTGCAGTCCCATATAGGCAGCGCCGAGGTCTCCGCTGACACATATCAGGTCGGTCTCTTTGGCTCCGTTGCGATAGACGATATCCTCTTTCTTGGCTTCGCCGATACAGGTGATGGAGATGGCGAGGCCCGTATAAGATGAGGTGGTGTCGCCTCCTACGATATCCACATGCCATTTGTCGCATGCCAGGCGCAGTCCGTTGTAGAACTGTTCCATATCTTCCACGGTGAAGCGCTTGCTTACTGCCAGACTGACGGTCAGTTGGCGTGGGGTGCCGTTCATGGCGAAGATGTCGCTGATGTTGACCATGGCAGACTTGTAGCCAAGGTGCTCTAAATCTATATAGGTGAGGTCGAAGTGTACGCCTTCCATCAGCATGTCGGTGGTGACGAGTACTTCGCTGTTGGGGTAACTGAGTACGGCGCAGTCATCGCCTACGCCGTACTTTGTTGATTCATTCTGTGGTTTGATGTCTTTGGTCAGTCTGTCGATCAGTCCAAATTCACCCAGTTTTGCTATTTCCATGTATTTGTTTATGCTCTGTTAATCATTTCACGCATGATCTCAGTCATCAAAGGCTGTGCCTTGTTGGCTGCTTCCTGTACTTCTTCGTGACTTACTTCAACGGGATCGTCGAAGCCGCCAAGGTCGGTAATGACGCTCACACCGAAGGTCTTGATGCCGCAATGGTGGGCTACAATTACTTCGGGGACGGTACTCATGCCGATGGCGTCGCCGCCCATCTTGGCAAACATGCGGTATTCGGCTGGTGTTTCAAAAGTAGGACCCTGTACGCCGATATATACACCATGCTGCACTTTGATGCCTTTTTCTGCTGCCACTTTATCGGCTTCTGCCACCAGTTGCAGGTCGTATGGCTCGTGCATGTCTGGGAAGCGAGGTCCGGTGGGGAAGTTTTTTCCGCGCAAGGGGTGTTCGGGGAACAGGTTGATGTGGTCGGTGATGATCATGAGGTCACCGATATTGAACTGTGGGTTCATGCCTCCGGCTGCATTTGACACGAAAAGCGTCTTGATGCCCAGTTCGTACATGACGCGTACGGGGAACGTTACTTCCTTCATCGAATAGCCTTCGTAGAAGTGGAAGCGTCCTTGCATGGCCATGATGTCCTTGTTGCCCAGTTTGCCGAAGATGAGTTTGCCAGAGTGGCCTTCTACGGTAGAAATGGGGAAATTGGGGATTTCGCTGTATGGGAATTCGTATTTATCAGTTATTTCGGAAGCTAATTGTCCGAGTCCTGTTCCCAGAATGATCGCTGTTGTGGGATTTGTGGTCATCCTTTCTTTGATCCAGGATGCTGTTTCTCGAATTTTTTCGTACATAGCTGATGATGTATTTGTTAAACATTTCGCCCTGGTCCAGCATGAAGCTGATGGTTACAGGGAGTATATACATATTGTTTTTTACTTCTTCGCTTAGTCCTTCGACGTCGTACAGACGGGCTGCGTCTTTCTCTGTCGTGATGAGCAGACGTGGTTTCGGCAGTTGTTCGAAGGTGTTGTTGATGTGCTGAATGTCTTTGCTTTTGAACTGATGGTGGTCGCTGTAGGTCAGCGGAGTCAGGTGCGTGGTGTAGGGCTTTAAGTCCTGTATCATCTGTTTGGGCGATGCAATACCGGTGAGCAACAGAATGTGTTCGTCGGCTTTGATGCTTTCGAGTGGTCGTTTGCCCTGATTCTGTTTGTCCTGTCCGCCGAACATGGGGCGTAGCGATCCGTATTTCAACGAGGTGAAATAGAGCGACTGGTAGGCATAGAGCTGCATCATCTTGTTGGTCACGCGATACTCCATCGGTTTCATGTCTTTAGGACATTTTGTCACGATGACAACATCTGCGCGGTCTTTGGCAGACAACGGTTCGCGCAGTCTGCCTGCTGGCAAGAGGCAGTCGTCGATAATCAGACGATGGTAATCCACCAAGAGGATATTGATGCCTGGCTGCACGTAACGGTGCTGGAACGCATCGTCGAGCAGGATGACATCAGCCTTGTTGAGTTCTGTCAGTTGGTCGATGCCGTGGCAACGCTTTTTGTCAACTGCCACGGTGATGTCGGGATATTTCCTTTTCATCTGAAACGGTTCGTCGCCGATGCGCTTCATCGGTGTGTCGTTGTCTGCCAAGACAAATCCTTTGCTCTTACGCTTATAGCCACGACTGAGTACTGCCACCTTGCAATGGTCTTTCAGCAGTTCGATAAGATATTCCACGTGAGGGGTTTTTCCTGTACCGCCAACTGTGATATTGCCCACCGAGATGACGGGTATGTCAAACGATCGGCTTTTCAGCAGATTCATCTCAAAGGCCATGTTGCGAAGCTTCACACCGAGTCCGTAAAGCCAGCTCAGCGGAAGTAGCCATTTGTTGATGCGGATGAAATTCCCTCTTGCGTTCATATATTATATAAGGTGTAATTATCGAATAGTAAGGAAATAGGGCAGGCGAGCCTGTATCTTACTCATGTTTTCCACCTGCTTGATGTAGCGGAGCGGCTCGTAGAGTTCGCCGAAAGTGGCTTGCATTTGTTCGTCGAGATAGCTGCCGCTATTGCCACTTGCCGATGCCAGAAGGGTTTCATACCAACTGCTTGGAGTCTGATACTCGCTGGCGTAATATTCGTCGAGCTTTGCCAGTTGGGCGGCTTTCTTGACAGCGTCGTCGAGTGAACCGATTCCATCTACGAGATGAATCTTCAGGGCGTCGTTGCCCAGCCATACACGGCCTTGTGCAATCTGCTCCACTTGGGCTACGGACATCTTGCGTCCGTCAGCCACACGTTTGCGGAAGAGTTCGTAGCCTTTGCCGATATATTTGTCGAGGATAGCCATCTCTTCTGCGTTAAAGAATCGTGAACGTGTGCCGAAGTTGGCATGTTTGTTGGTTTTTACCTCGTCAAACTTGATGCCGAGCTTGTCTTTCATCAGTTCGCTATAGTTGAGGAACATGCCGAAGATACCGATAGAGCCGGTAATGGTAGTGGGATCGGAGTAGATATAGTTGGCTGCACAACTGATGTAATAGCCTCCCGATGCTGCGTATCCGCCCATGGAAACCACTACGGGTTTCTTGGCTTTCAACTTGGTAACTGCGTGCCAGATTTGTTCTGAAGCATAGGCAGAACCACCAGGTGAGTTGACGCGGAGCACTACTGCTTTCACATCGTCGTCGTCGGCCAGTTCTTCCAAGTCCTTACACATATCTTTTCCCACGATACAGGTTTGTGGATTCATGGGATTGCTGTTGTCTTCATCTACAATATCTCCATAAGCATAATAGACAGCAACCTTGTCACCACGAGTTTTCTTATCCTCCACATTGAGCATATCGCCCAGACTGAGTTGTGGAATGTCGGTGTCGGTATCGATGTCGAGGCGTTTCTTGATGACGTTTTTCACTTCATCAGCATACATGGTCTTGTCGATGAGGCGCAGTTTGATGAGCTCCTGTGCATCGGCCAAATCCATGAAACGATCGGCGTATGCGTTGAGCGAGTCGGTAGAAATCTTACGGCTGGCAGATACGTCTTTGAGCATTACCTTCCATATGCCTGTCAGATAGGCAGTCACCTGTTCGCGGTTAGCTTCGCTCATGCCGTCGGCAGTCACTTGCTCTGGTGCGCTCTTGTATTTACCTACTTTGCAGAGTTCAAACTTAACGCCAAACTTAGCGAGCAAATCTTTGTAGAATACAGGTTCGGCAGCCAGTCCGTGCCAACCAATCTGACCTTGTGGGTTGAGCAGAATCTGGTCAGCCACCGAGCAGAGGTAGTATTCGCTCTGGCTGTATCCGTCGGAGTAACTGATGATCCATTTACCACTCTTCTTGAAGTCGAGTAATGCCTCGCGAATGGCATGGAGTGATGCTGGCGAGTCTGTTGCCATTCCGTCTGCCTGAATGTAGATACCTTTGATGTTCTCGTTGTCTTTTGCTTTATGGATAGCACTTATAATGTCGTTGAGTCCGTCGATAGTGGTATCGCTGCCATTCAGAAATCCTATCGGATTGTCTGTGCCGCGTTCATCAATGTTGTTCTTGAGAACAAGGGTGAATACTGAACCGTCTTTCACCTGAACGGTTGATGCGGTGCTTGCGGCAAGGCCGACCAGCGAGATAACACCCAATATGCCTACGATAACAGAAAGCATGACGATTCCGGTTATGGTTGCGCCTACGTATTTAATAAAATCTTTCATAATTTATTGTTTTGATATGGTTTGTTGTCTTTTGAATAAAATCCGATAGTACACATTTCGTTGCAAAGGTAGTGCAAACCGAGCGAAATACAAAGAAAAACCCCGTTTTTCTTTTATTTCCCCTTTTGCTCTCCATCTACTTCCCATTATTGTCTGTCAGTTCTGGGGACTTACTTGGGACTCACTTGAGACTTACTTGGGACTTACATCGGACTTACTTAATAATCTCGCTACATATAAAGATGGCAACATCCCGAACGCATCCCGAACGCATCCCGAACATCAAAAATGTCATAAGCATCATTAAAAATCGTGGCAGAAGTTGTGCTCACATCAGTCTTACACCTTATTTATATATGATTCCCCGCTTCTTTGTGGCAGTCATACACGGAGTGGAAGTGTGACAATGTGTCAGTCTTTGGCGAATGGCACACTTTTGGCATATTGACTGACAGAAGAAATTTAACTTTAAAACAGATAAAGATTATGATGAACATTAAACCATTAGGTGACCGCGTGCTGGTATTGCCCGCACCCGCAGAAGAAAAGATTGGTGGAATTATCATTCCTGATACAGCTAAAGAGAAACCTCTCCACGGTAAAATTGTTGCTGCTGGACAAGGCACTAAGGACGAAGAGATGATTCTGAAAGCCGGCGACGAAGTGCTTTATGGCAAATATAGCGGTACCGAACTTGAGTTTGAAGGTGAAAAATATCTGATGATGCGCCAGAGCGATGTGCTCGCCATTATCGAAAAATAAGCAATTGACAAATAAAAGAATAAGGAATAAACATTATGGCAAAAGATATTAAATTCAATATTGAAGCTCGTGACCTGTTGAAAAACGGTGTCGATCAGTTGGCTAATGCAGTAAAGGTAACCCTCGGTCCTAAAGGACGCAACGTGGTTATCGAGAAGAAGTTTGGCGCTCCACAGATCACCAAGGACGGTGTTACGGTAGCTAAGGAAATCGAACTCGAAGATAAATTTGAGAACACAGGTGCTCAGCTGGTAAAGAGTGTTGCTTCTAAGACTGGTGACGATGCCGGTGATGGAACAACTACTGCCACCATTCTCACTCAGGCTATTGTGACCGAAGGTCTGAAAAACGTGACCGCAGGTGCCAATCCTATGGATTTGAAACGCGGTATTGACAAGGCTGTGAAAGCCGTGGTTGACCACATCAAGGAGAGCGCTGAGCAGGTTGGCGACAACTACGACAAGATTGAACAGGTTGCCACAGTAAGTGCTAACAACGATGAGGAAATCGGTAAACTCCTTGCCGACGCTATGCGCAAAGTATCTAAAGATGGTGTCATCACCATTGAAGAGTCTAAGAGTCGCGATACCCACATCGGTGTTGTAGAGGGAATGCAGTTCGACCGCGGTTACCTCTCAGGCTATTTCGTAACCGATTCAGACAAGATGGAGTGTATCATGGAGAATCCTTACGTGCTCATCTACGATAAGAAGATCAGCAATATCAAGGATTTCTTGCCCATCCTGCAGCCTGCTGCTGAAAGCGGACGACCCTTGCTCGTTATTGCCGAGGATGTCGATTCAGAGGCTTTGACCACATTGGTTGTAAACCGTCTGCGTGGTGGCTTGAAGATATGCGCTGTCAAGGCTCCTGGCTTTGGCGACCGTCGTAAGGCTATGCTCGAAGATATTGCCATTCTGACAGGTGGTGTCGTTATCAGCGAAGAGAAAGGTTTGAAACTGGAGCAGGCTACCCTCGAAATGCTGGGTACTTGCGATAAGGTTACCGTATCTAAAGACAATACAACTATTGTCAATGGTGCTGGCGACAAAGAGAATATCAAGGATCGTATTGCACAGATCAAAAAAGAAATCGAACTCACTACCAGCAGCTACGATAAAGAGAAACTGCAGGAGCGTCTGGCCAAATTGGCAGGTGGCGTAGCCGTTCTTTACGTCGGCGCTAATAGTGAAGTTGAGATGAAAGAGAAGAAAGACCGTGTTGACGATGCACTCTGCGCTACACGTGCTGCCATTGAGGAAGGCGTTGTAGTGGGTGGCGGTACTACCTACATCCGTGCACTCGACGTACTGAAAGACGTGAAGGGTGTGAATGCCGACGAGCAGACCGGTATCAATATTGTAGAGCGTGCCATCGAAGAACCACTTCGCCAGATTGTACGCAATGCAGGTGGTGAAGGTGCTGTGGTAGTTCAGAAAGTACGCGAAGGCAAGGGCGACTTCGGTTACAATGCCCGTACTGACAACTATGAAGACCTGCGTGCTGCCGGTATTGTTGACCCAGCCAAGGTTGCTCGCGTAGCTTTGGAGAATGCAGCCTCTATCGCTGGCATGTTCCTGACTACTGAGTGTCTTATCGTTGACAAACCAGAAGAGCATCCTGCTATGCCAATGGGCGGCAACCCAGGAATGGGCGGAATGATGTAATAATTTGTAAACCAAACATATCAAAAATCGGGAGATTGAATGTCGTTTCAGTCTCCCGATTTGATTTATATCAATTTAAAGTGTTTTTTTATCTAAATAATTTGCATTGTGTTTATAAAACTCTTACCTTTGCAACGTTGAAAGTTAAAATCAACGCAAAATGATATGATTATTAGAAAATAAAAGATATTTTTTTGATTTGTTTTAGTAGATTAGTTTTTAAGTAGTTTGTTTTGAAACCGGCTGTCGTGATGACAGCCGGTTTTTTAATGTCATCAGGTGGGGTTGAAAATAAAACGGCTTTTATTTTGTTTTTCGCCCACTTCATAGTATCTTTGTACCCAATATGAATAAGAGTAATTGGCTAATATGGATACTCAAGGCTATAGTAGCCTATGGTATATATCTCATAGTGTATGGACAGACCACTTCACGTCTGTCGGCTTTCTGCATGTCGCTTGGCATTATGATATTGCTGGTGTTTGCGGAATATGCCGTAGAACAATGGGTGGAGCGTCGTCGTGAACGTAAAGAGAAAGAAGATGAGGAATAGATGGTTGGCGCTTGTCGCATCTTGGTTGTGCCTGTTGCCGATGGTTGCCCAACAAAACTATCGGCCCGAAGGACGTGCCTTTGTCTGCGAGAATGGCAACAACCGTTATACTCGTGCCCTATATGGTGGCCCTACCGACTATCGCATAGAGACCAGCGATCGCCCTGTCTTTGCTATTGCCAAGAAGGGGCATCATCGCCATGTGGCTTTCAAAGTCAATGGTATCGACCTTGAAAATGCTGCTTATTGCAAAGCATGGTATGTTGATGGTATGCGCAGTTATCGCTTGCGCGACAAGAGGTTAGGAAAAACTGATGTGCTGGTGGATGTTGTGGCGCTACACAACCGAGAGGGTGCCGTGTGGCGACTGATGTCTGGCGACAATTCTCTTGATGTGACTTGTACGCTGAGCGGCGTGAAACAACCGAAGTTGCATCGTAACGGCGACCTGGGTGTGGATAGTCGTGACTGCTTCGATGCAGCCCAGAATGATGCCGACCGACAGGTGGTGAAATGTCCCAATTCCTCTCCCGTATATGTTGTGGTGATGCTTGACAAAGTGGTCAACATGTCGCCCGACCAACAAGTACAACTCTTTGCCGAAGCCGTAGCTTATAATCAGAAGATGGCTTCGCGTGTGACGTTCGACACTCCTGATCCTTATATCAATACTTTGGGTGGCGCACTTGTGATGGCTGCCGATGGTGATTGGGATGGACAAACATGGTTGCATGGCTGTGTAGGCTGGCGAATGCCGCTGGCAGGATGGCGTGCCGGATACCTCGGCGACGTGCTGGGATGGAATGATCGCGCACGCTCACATTTTGATGCTTATGCCCGTAGTCAGGTTAACAAAGTATCAGCAACGCAATCGCACCCTGCACAAGATGAGAAGCAACATCTTGCACGTGCAGAAAAACGATGGGGAACACCCATGTATAGCAATGGTTACATCTGTCGGAATCCGAATCGCAACGATCAGATGCACCATTATGACATGAATCTTAACTATATCGACGAACTGCTTTGGCACTTCCAATATAATGCCGATATAGCCTATATACGAAAGATGTGGCCTGTGGTGGAACGACATCTCGAATGGGAGAAACGCAACTTTGACCCCAACGGAGACCACCTCTATGATGCCTATTGCTGCATCTGGGCTTCAGATGCCTTATATTATAATGGTGGTGCAGTCACCCATTCCTCGGCCTATAACTATCGCGCCAACCTATTGGCTGCCCGTATGGCAGAACTCATAGGGCGCGATCCAAAACCGTATCAGCAGGAAGCGGCTGCCATTCTCGATGCCATGAACAGTCGCCTTTGGCTTGAAGACAAAGGACATTGGGCTGAATATGAAGACTTGATGGGACTGAAGCGCAAGCATGAGAGTGCTGCCGTATGGTCCATCTATACACCTATCGACTGTGGCGCATGCTTGCCAGAACAAGCCTATCGGGCCACTCGCTATGTGGATCATGCCATTCCACATATTCCTGTACGTGGTGATTATGCTACCATTGCCACCACCAACTGGCAACCTTACGACTGGAGTATAAATAATGTAGCGGCTGCCGAGGTGATGCATACGGCGTTGGCCTACTATCAAGCCGGCAGGACAGATGCTGCCTATCGACTGATGATGGGCAATATTATCGACCAAATGTACGAGGGACAAAGTCCTGCCAACTTCGGACAAATCAGTAAATATGATGCTGCACGAGGTGAGTGTTACCGCGATTTCGGCGATTGTATCGGTATTTCCTCGCGCACGCTGTTACAGGGACTTTTCGGCATACAGCCACAAGCTCTCTTCGGAAAATGTATCATCCGTCCGGGCTTTCCCTCATCGTGGGATCATGCTTCGGTCAATACACCTTATCTCTCCTATACCTACCGCCGTATGGGTAGAAAAGTGATGATAGAGGTTGATCAGCATTTCAGCAAACCCTTGAAGATTGTGCTGCGAGTGAATATGGGTGGGGGGCTCTATCGCGATGTAGAGGGCACTACCGAACAGCATCAGGTGCTGACCGTGGAAGAACCGGTTCGGTTGCCCGATGTAGAACTTCATGAAGCAGTCACAATTCCCGATGCAACACCCATCGACGAGCCAACCTTTGACCGTAAGTTTGTCAAGCAGCGGCTGACTCCATATTATAATGCCAATGTCACAGACATATTCCGTCAGGAGTATCGCACACCTCGTCCGCCATATACTACCTTGCAGATACCTGTGCAGGGAGTGGGAGAGTGGTGTCATCCAGATTATTGTCCGGAAATAGTAGATACCGCTTTCCGGGCAAGTATTGTTAATGACGAATTTGTGATGATGGGCGTACCTTTTGCCACTCCTGCCGAAGGACAGAATATCGTGTTTACTTCGCTTTGGGACAACTATCCTGATAGTGTCACCATTCCGTTGAAGGGACGTGCAGCCAAAGCATGGTTGCTGATGGCTGGTTCGACCAATCACATGCAATCCCATATCACCAATGCAGAGATAGTGGTGCATTATGCTGACGGTACGACCGACACGCTGCCGCTGGTCAATCCCGACAACTGGTGTCCTATAGATCAGGACTATTATATCGACGGTAAGGCCTTCCGTGCTCCCATGCCGCGACCATATCGCGTTTCACTTGCCACAGGTACTGTGAGTCGCAACCTGGGCAAGGCTCTACATCTCGGAGGTCCCGCCCAACGTAACATTCCCGGAGGGGCTGCCCAAATGCTCTGCATGCCGCTGAAATACCACAAACCGCTGGCTTCCATCACGCTCCGCACTTGTTCTAATGATGTGGTTGTCGGACTGATGGGCCTCACCTTGCAATAATATTATCTCATTGAATCATCATGCAACAACTCATATCACTCTATAGTAAATGGTGCGGAGAAGAACCCGCACAGGTGGAAAAACTGCCCGGTGCAGGCAGCAATCGCGAGTATTACCGTATGACAGCTGCCGACGGCACATCGGTGGTGGGATGCATCGGCACCAGTCGCGATGAGAATCATGCCTTCGTTTATCTTTGTCAACACTTTACCCAGCGCCAATTGCCAGTACCTAAACTTCTGGCAGTTAGCGATGACGAACTCCGATACTTGCAGTCCGACTTAGGTAGTGTGTCGCTTTTCGATGCCGTTCGTGGCGGACGTGAGGCTGGTGGCAGATATACGTTGAAGGAGCAGGAACTGCTGAAACGTACCATTCGACAGTTGCCCAACATCCAAATGCGGGGTGCCAGAGGACTCGATTTCACCAATTGTTATCCTCAGGCAGAATTCAATGTGGATAGTGTGTTGTTTGATCTCAATTATTTCAAGTATTGTTTTCTCAAGGCTACCGAACTGGATTTTCATGAGTTAAAGCTTGAGGCTGACTTCCGTCTGCTTGCCAAAGACCTGACAGCTGAGCGTTGTGATGCCTTCCTTTATCGTGATTTCCAGGCACGCAACGTGATGCTCGACAGCGAGGGCAATCCTTATTTTATTGATTTCCAGGGCGGACGTCGTGGACCGTATTATTATGATTTGGCATCGTTTCTGTGGCAGGCGTCAGCCAAATATCCCTATAAGCTGCGCCGCGAAATGGTCTATGAATACTACAACGCGCTGAAGCAGTTTACCGAGGTGCCCACACCTCACCACTTTGTAGAGCGACTCTCTCTCTTCGTGCTGTTCCGCATTCTGCAAGTGTTGGGAGCCTATGGATTCCGCGGCTATTTTGAGCGCAAACAGCATTTCATCAGTAGCATACCGCCCGCTATACAGAATCTTCGAGAACTGTTGGAAGTGGCACATTTCCCCTATCCCTATCTCATCGACCTGCTTCAGCGCCTGACAGAATTGCCGCAGTTCCAGCAGATAGAACTTACAGCCAGTAGAGCCGATGGCTACAAGACTACTGCGCATAACCCTTACCGCCAGCATCCACAAGACGGTCCTGCCACTTTCTCTAAATACGATTCTCAGGGACCGTTGGTGGTCAAGGTCTATAGTTTCTCTTACCGCAAAGGCATACCAGAAGACGAGAGTGGCAATGGTGGCGGCTATGTGTTTGACTGTAGAAGTACTCACAATCCCGGTCGCTATGAACCCTACAAACAGTTGACAGGACTCGACGAACCGGTCATCCGTTTCTTGGAAGACGATGGTGAGATACTGACATTCCTCGACTCCGTCTATCGACTTGCCGATGCCCATGTGCGCCGTTACATGCAGCGTGGCTTCACATCATTGATGTTTTGTTTCGGTTGTACAGGTGGACAGCACCGTAGTGTATATTCTGCCCAACATCTGGCTGAGCATCTTCACGACAAGTTTGGCATAGAGGTGCGCATCTGTCATCGTGAGCAGCACATCACGCAAACCTTGCCAGCGCGTTGAGGCATACGAGTAAAAAAAGCATAACCAATCTAAAAAACTGCTATTGCTTATGTATTCTAAAAGTAATAAAGGGAAATTCTTGCGCCAACTGCGCGACTATTGTGTGCTCACCCTTGCTATGATATTGGGAGCCGTTGGTGTGGAACTCTTTCTGTTGCCTAATGAAATCACAACAGGTGGTATCATTGGTGTAGCATCGATTGTTTATTGGGGGACGGGTATTCCAGCCCACGAAACATTCTTTGTGCTTAATGCCTTGTTGCTCGTTGTGGCGCTGAAGGTCTTGGGATGGCGTTTCTGTGCTAAAACCATCTATGGTGTTGTGATCTTTACCGTAGCCTCTACGGTATTGCAAAATATTATGCCACCCGATTTTCATCTGCTTGCCGATCAGAAGTTTATGGCATGTATGGTGGGAGCCGTATTCCTTGGCACATGTGTGGGATTGGGACTTTCTGCCGGAGGTTCTACTGGAGGATCGGATGTGATAGCCGCCATGATACATAAGTATCGTGATGTGTCGCTTGGACAAATCATCTTGTTCTGCGACCTCACCATCATCACATCTTCCTATGTGGTGTTGCAAGACTGGGAAAAGGTACTCTATGGCTATGTATTACTCTTTGTCATATCGTTTGTTGTTGACCACATGGTCAACTCACTACGTCAGAGTGTGCAGTTTTTCATCATTTCCGACAAGTATCAAGAGATTGGTGAGGCTATCAATCAGATAGCCGACCGCGGATGCTCGGTGCTCAACGGTAGTGGTTTCTTTACGAAGAAAGACATCAAGGTGATTTTTTGTATCGCTAAAAAGAGCGAGTCGCGCTTCATTTTCGACCTCATCGATGAGATAGATCCCAATGCCTTTGTAGCTCAATCGGCTGTGGTTGGTGTATATGGTCAGGGCTTTGACCGAGTGAAAGCACACCATAAAATCAATCTCACGGAACTTCGTGAGAAGTTGGCTAAAGAGCGTGAATTAAATCCAGAAACTACTTCGTCTGGACATTAATTTCCGGTTGGTTGCTTGATAGAACAGGTGGGGACTTACTAAAGAGATGGTTCAAAGAACATACTTAACCCAAATCGATTATTAAGGTTTGGGTGGAATTTGGATTTGTATTTGGTATTTCTTATAAAACTGGATTTGTAATACTTTGAATGAAACATCATGGACTATGGCGATTTGAAACGCAGAAAATTTTGACTGATCAAAAATAAAGACTTAAACCGCGGTAAATGATACTTACAGACCATTCGATAATAGATTCTGCCTTATTAACGGCAAAAGATATGTTGTCTTATTGATCGATTATTGATTTCTCATCAAAAGTATTTAGTGTGACTGCGTACAGAATTTGTATAAAAAGTATATAGATGAGTTAAATAAAATTAAAAAATAGCTCAAAGAGTGACAAAGAGTGACAAAGATGGACATTTGGGTTTTGTGATGTTGTATCTTTGCAGCCCTACCTGAGGATGATTTCCCAAACAAGATGGTAGCTTTGCAACAAACCATTTAACGAATAACCAAAACTGCGCATTTATGTTTACAAACAGTACGTTCAACAACCCCAACTGGTTACAACAGAAGGATCATGAGTCTTCATTTGATACCCGACCCGTTATCGTTCGGTTCTCGTTAACTTCTCGTTCGGTTCTCGTTAGGTCCTCGTTCGTCTCTCGTTCGTCTCTCGTTGCTTATTCGTTAGTCTATCGAAGACCGAACGAGGACCGAACGAGGAACAAGCAAAAAACGAACGAAAGAGCAACGAACGTCGATCGAGTAGCCGACGGGAAACTATCGAAGTCACGACGAGAAACTGCCAGACCTGATGCGAATGGCAGACTTCGGTTGATTTATCCCAAGGCGAGAAAAGTTGCCATGTAATGGAGCTAACGAAACACGAACTGTCAGTGGTGATGCTTGAAAAGTGCGTATGAAAGCGTTGTGCCTTACGAAGGATGAAGCAAATGCTAATGACCGATTTGTGTTTATCTATAGCAACAAGAAAAACTCGTTGCACATCACGATCTGTACGTGCAACGAGTTTGGCTTTTTATGAGTTAGAATACACCAACTATGTGGGAAATATAATCCCTCACGCTATTACTTCTTTGATGTAGTCTTTGTGGCTGCCTTTTTAGCGGTAGCGGTTTTTGCTTTAGAAGTCTTCTTTGCAGTAGTCTTAGCAGCCGGCTTTTTAGCTGGTGCCTTTTTGGCAGCTGGCTTAGCAGCAGGCTTTTCGCTACCATCCTCATACTTTGCAAGCAGTGTGTGCAAGCGTGCAATCTCCTTGTCTTTATATACGATTTCATCTCCCTGATTGCGGATGGTGGTCAACAAAGCATTCAATTCCTCATTGTCGATTTCGGCAGGATAGAGTGCATTGACGCGGTTGATGAAGTCGCCAAGTATGTTCATGTAGTTGGTGAAAGCATCAAATGGTCCGCTATAGAAACCACGGTCCAGTCCAACGTTGGATGGTTTGGTGGTCATGAAACGGAAGTTGTTGCTTGCCTGGAGGTAGTCCCAGTCCTGATTGATGCCTGGATCGTCGGCAATGCGCAGACGGTCTGCCACGCTATAGAGCTTATTGAAGGCTTCGCGCTGCAAAGCGTTGCCAAGCCATGAGCTTACATCGCGCTCTTCATCTACCCATGAGAGCGTATCGGGTACATCGAGTGCACCAACACTCTTCACCTTCATGCAGATTTCTGTAGGTGTAGAGAAGGTGATGCCTTTGTCTTTCGCACAGGCGGGCAATGCCTTGATGAACTCCAGAATGTTGCTTGACAGTGGTTGTGCGATGCCAAGTGCCGAGAGTTCCATGAAGATATTGATGATTTGTTCCTCTTCTGGGAAACGAGCAATGCGGTCTATATATGAATCGGCAAAGAGCGGATATCCTTCCCAGTCAGAATTGTTGAAACGCAGTGAAATATCGTCAGAGAGTTCCACGTCGCGCAGCAGCAATTTGAGGTTGGGGGCCATGGCGCAATGATATACGTAGTGTGGCGATTTCCATCCGAGCACGTGCTTAGCACCTTCGGTGAGCATACCTTTGAATCCCATAGCAGCAGCCTGTGCACCGATATCGTCGCTGTAGATGAGTGATGAATTGCGCAATACGGTTGGGCGTTTGCCGAAGTATTCTTCAATTTTCTGGCACTGCTTCTTGACGTCGAGGGCAAATGTCTCTTCGTTGGCAAGTGATGACAATCCGTGTGAATAAGGCTCAGCGAGAAACTCTACACATCCTGTGTTGTTCAGTTCCTGTAGTTTCTCCAATACCTGTGGGGCGTGCATTTCCAATTGCTCCATGCCGACTCCAGAGAGGGAGAATGCCACTTTAAACATCTGTCCGTTGTCGCGAATCATCTCGCCAATGGTATTGAGGGCGGGCATGTAACTGCGCTCTGCAATGTCGCAGATGGTACGCTCGTTCTCGTAGTCATCATAATAATAGTGGTCGGTACCGATATCAAAGAAACGGTAACGTTTCAGATGTGTGATCTGATGTATTTCAAAATATAAACAAATGGTTTTCATAATCTATTCATCGTTTGTTGTTGTGTTATTGATAAGTAACTATTCCCAGCCTAAAGTGCGGAGGTAGAGGGTGCGGATCCATGCGCCAACCTTCTCCCAGGTGATTTGGTCAACTTCCTTCTTGCCTTCCTCTTTGAGGTAGTTGAAGAGTGAATCGTTGGCACAGATGCTATAGATGGCATCTGCCAGAGCGTGGATGTCCCAGTAATCAACTTTGATACAGTTGTCGAGAATCTCTGCACAGCCCGACTGCTTACTGATGATAGTCGGAGTGCCACACTGCATGGCTTCGAGTGGCGATATGCCAAACGGCTCGGAAACAGAAGGCATGACATATACGTCGGAGTCTTTCAGACACTCATAAACCTGTTTACCGCGCATGAAACCAGGGAAGTGGAAACGGTCGGCGATGCCGCGTTCGGCAGCCAATTGAATCATGGCATCCATCATGTCGCCAGATCCTGCCATACAGAAGCGCACGTTGCGGGTGCGTTGAATGACCATGTTGGCAGCTTCAACGAAGTATTCCGGACCCTTTTGCATGGTGATACGTCCCAAGAAGGTTACCACCTTGTCGCAACCAGTATGGTCGGGACGGGGGATGGCATCGTATTCTTGTGGCAGAGGATATACGGCATTGTGCACCGTGAAGCACTTGCGTGGATCCTGATGATACTGGTTGATGACAGTCTGACGAGTCAGTTCTGATACACACATGATGCAGTCTGCCTGATCCATACCGTTCTTTTCGATAGAATAGACGGTGGGGTTCACTTTTCCGCGTGATCGGTCAAAGTCAGTGGCATGTACGTGAATGCACAAAGGTTTACCGCTCACTTGCTTGGCATGTATGCCGGCAGGATAAGTCAGCCAGTCGTGTGCATGTATGATATCGTAATCGAGTGTGCGTGCCACTACACCGGCAATAATCGAGTAGTTATTGATTTCCTCGTGCAGATTGCCGGGATAGCCTCCTGCAAACTCCATTGCACCGAGGTCGTTGACGTGCATATAGTTGAAGTCGGCATACAGATGGTCACGGAAACGATAGTAGAGATCGGGATCCATGATATTGCCTACACGCTGGCTTACATAGTCGCGATTGACGTCGCGCCATGCAATAGGCACAGCATTCATAGCTACAATGTTGCATGCCGAGCGGTCTTCATCGCCGAAAGGTTTTGGCAAACATAGTGTGATGTCCATATCGCCCTGAGCATGCAAGCCTTGCGATATGCCATAGTTGGCAGTGGCGAGTCCACCATACACGTGAGGAGGATACTCCCATCCAAACATTAATACTTTCATAGTTCTGTCCTCCTGTTAGTTACTTTTGGTATGTGTATTTCTCCAACAACTTGAGTGTGCGCAGAATTTCAGCCACATTCATGGCAAAAGCCATAGCGCCACGTCCACTGAAAGGTGGGTTGCCGTCGAAGAGTTCGCTGATGGTGCCGACGGCATGATAGTTCATTTCGTCTTCATAGCTTACCATCTGTCGCTCAATGAAACTGAGACGGCTACGCTTGTAGATTTTCAAACAGGCTTCCATATAGAATCCTTCAAGCCATGGCCATGCTGTGCCCTGGTGGTAAGCATAGTCGCGTTGTGCCTGTGGACCAACATACATGGGGTTGTATCCACCGCTTTTGGGCGATAGCGAGCGCAGTCCCTTTGGAGTGAGCAGTTCGCGAGTGCATATGTCGAGCACATTCTTCTTCTGATTCTGATCAAGCGGAGAGTAGTCGAAAGCTACAGGGAAGATCATATTCGGGCGTACGCTCCAGTCCATCATATTGCCATCAACATAGTCGAGCAGATAGCCATATTCGTTGAGGAATGTGTCAACGAATGATTTTTTGCAGCGTTCTGCCAATTCTTCGAGCTGTTCGGCAAATTTAGCATCGCCAAATTCGGCTTCGAGTGAAGCGCAGAAGCGGAGCGCGTTGTACCACAGCGCGTTGAACTCAACAATATATCCAGAGCGTGGCACTACTGGGCGACCGTTGGCGGTAGAGTTCATCCAGGTGATGGCCTTGTCACGTCCGTTGGCGAACAGCAGTCCGTTGTCATCGAGGTGCATATTCTCATGACCGTCTTCCATCACATATTTTACAATGTCATGTACCAGTTTGCCATACATCTTATAGCCTTGTTCGCGGCCGGCATCCTTGGCATACTGCTGGATGGTCCATACACACCATAGGGGGACATCGGGATGTTCTATCTCGTAGAGCTTCACTGTCAGTGGTTTGCCCTCCATATATTCGCGAAGTCCTTTTTCTGAAGTCTTCATCACCAACTCAAAATAGTCGCGTTCGCCTATGGCAAGGGTGAGTCCCGGCAGCGCTATAAATGTATCGCGTGCACGTGCCTTAAACCAAGGATAACCTGCCAGCAGGTAACGGTCATCATTGGGCTGGCGATTGCGGAACTGATGGGCTGATGCCACGAGGCAATGGTAGAAGTTGTCGCGAGGTTGGCGGATAGCTATTTCCTTTTCAAAAAGGCTCTTCAGTTTGCTGGTCTTAATGGCCGATGTAGATGCAGAGAACACAATGCTCTCGCCTTTCTTGATGGGTAACTCAAAATAGCCAGGCACGTAGAGGTCTTCGTTGGAAGCGTAACCGCGCTCCTGTTCCTTCGGATATTCTACACCGCGATACCAGTCGGGCTTGAAGATAAACTCGTTTTTCTTATCAAACTGCATGTAAAGGTCGGGGTATCCGGCATACATACAGGTGCTGATGCCATTCTCCACCTCTTGATAAGCTCTGCTTGCAACAGAGTTCTCGTGAGTAAACTGGCGTACCGAGCGGAACGCAAGGAATGGGCGGAAGCGCAAAGTAGTGGCACTGTGGGCATCAACAAGCGTATAGCGGATGAGGATGCGGTCTTCGTAACACTGGAAAATAGTTTCGCGCTTCAGAATCACACCGCCTACGCGGTAGATCATGGTAGGCACTACATCACAAGTAAATTCGCGGATGTACTTGTGACCGTTGGGGCTGTAATTGTTTCCCTGATACTTGTGGAGTCCGAGATTGAACTCAGCACCGTGCTGGATTACCGTACAGTCGAATGAAGAGAGCAACACATGGTTCTCATCGTCAAGTTCTGGTACGGGAACAACGAGCAGACCGTGGTATTTGCGCGTATTGCAGTCGGCAATAGTCGAACTGCTATAGGCACCCGAACGGTTAGTTCGCAGCAATTCACGGTGCAGTGACTCCTGCAGGTTTGTCATTACTGCTTTTTCAAATCGTAAATAACTCATAGTTCCTATTTAGGTTTTGTTAGTTTTGTATGTTATATAGGCGTCCATCATATATGCGATGGAGTTTTATTTCTCCAAAGTTACTGAATTTAGTTGTCTCTACAAAATAAAAGATAGTTTTTTTTGCAAATTCATAGAATTTTAACCCATATCATCGGTAAAAGTACCTATTAGTATTCGTTTTTCTTTATATTCTTTTTGTTTTTTCCATGATTTCAATTAACTTTGCATGCAAAGGACAATGTTTCGATCACGATAAACAACACTAACATGATTATAGAGGGAAAAAATATAGATGACTCTGTTATAGCCAAAGTCCTCACGGATCTTTGGGCACCACTTACTGATGAACAACGTCAGTATCTCATAGATCATATCACGTTGAAGGACTACAAGCGAAACGAAATGATCTATACCGAAGGTGAGAATCCAACGTCTTTGTTTTGTCTCATCAAAGGAAAAGTGAAGATATTCAAAGAGGGAATTGGTGGACGTCATCAGATAGTTCGCATGGTGAAACCGCATAGTTATTTCGGTTATCGTGCTGGATTTATGGATGAAGCCTATACCACATCGGCATCAGCTATCGAAGCTTCGCAACTTGGTCTTATTCCTATATCCGTTGTCAAATATCTTATTACGGAAAATAATCAGTTGGCGATATGTTTTATCAAACATCTGGCCAATCTCTTAGGACGTGCCGATGAACAGACTGTCAACTTGACACAAAAGCATATACGTGGCAGATTGGCTGAAGCATTATTGCGCCTAAAGGAAAAATACGGTACAGAGAGCGACGGGAAAACCCTCAATATCCGGGTGAGTCGAGAAGATCTTGCCAGTATGTCAAGTATGGCAACATGTAATGCCATCCGTACTTTGTCTGCTTTTGCAGAGGAGGAATTGGTGATTCTTGATGGTCGCCGTATTGCCATCAATGATGAGGAAAAGCTGAAAAGCATTTCGGTTTGTGGATAAGATGCGTCTTTTCCTTTGACTTATAATAGATAGAAGTTTAATCTGGAATAAGGAAACGTATCACTTCCTGCTCTACATTGATGCGATAGGAACCTACAGGAGTTCCCATCGGACGTCCGTCAACAGATACCAAGGCTTTACCACCATCTTCTATAACGATTTCTTGTGTGCGATAGGGGTGCACCATGCGATGGTTGAGCAGACGACCTGTCAGCATCATCCATAGTCCGTGGAATATCTGTACTATTTTGGCTTGATATACCAGCGATACATCCAAAAGTCCATTGTAAGGCACAGCGTTAGGTGTCAATCCGTAACCAGGGCCACTACCTATACATAGCGTCATCACTCGGCGTTGTATGGTTTCGGCATTGATTTTGATGCTCATCTTATAATCCATGCGGTGGAAGATGAGTAATATGGCGGACAGAATAATAGAAAGAAAGCGAGAACCCAATATGGCGCGCGTTTGCTGACGCAGGTTCATCACGTCTGCCACCATGCCGATATTGATGCAGTTGAGGAAATAGCGATGGCATTGTTCGCCTTTCTTATTGGTGTAGCGCACGCAACCAAGGTCGATGGGGCGTACACGATACTTTTTCAGCCAACTGATAGTCTGGTCAAGATTGCCTTCACGAAAGTTCCAATAGCGTGCAAAATCGTTCATCAAACCGTTGGGAATGAGTCCCAAGGCAATGGTGTCGCGCATTTGTTTCTCTACTTTCATCAGACAGTTTACCGCATCATTGAGTGCCGAGTCACCACCGGCAATGATAATGGTCTTGTAGCCGTTGTGAATCAACATATTTATCAAGCGTTCTACGCTGCCTGCAGTCTCGCTTTGCACAAAGTCGTAATCCACACCATGCTCATTGAGTGCACGCTGAATACGTTCGCGCTGCTTGCCCGAACGGTGCTTGGGGCAATATAGGATGCCCCACTTCTTATCATCTACTGCCACCTTATATATTTCTTTTAATGTTGAATACTGATAATTGGTTGTGATTATTCCGATTTGGAAATGCGCAGAATCTCCTCCACTTTTTTATCCATTGGTAGGAGAGCGTCAATCCAATGTATGGTAAATCCGCGACGTTCCATGCCTCGAAACCATGTCATCTGTCGCTTGGCAAACTGGTGAATGGCTATCTCCAACCGTTTGAACATCTCTTCGTAACTGAGTTTACCTATAAGATATTCAGTCACAAACTTGTATTCCAGTCCGTAATAAATCAGGTCTTCTGCAGGGATTCCCCTGTCAAGTAGGGCTTTCACCTCATCAGTCATGCCTTCTTCAAGACGCGATTTGAGTCTTTCGGTGATCTTGTTGCGTCGTGCTTCGCGGTCGATATCTACTCCGATGATAAGTGAATGGACGGGCGGCACCTGTCGCAGTTCTGTCGGTGTGTGGAGATTGTAGGTCTCTATTTCTATAGCACGTATGGCACGTTGTGCAGAATCAACATCGGTCGTGTTGTGCATGACAGAGCCGTTTTGTGCTTTCAATTCTTGAAGCATAGCCGTAAGTTGTTCCAGCGACTTGCCTTCAAGGTCTTTGCGCAGTTGCTCGTTTTGTGGAACGGGTGATAGGGAATATCCTTTCAATACAGCTTCGATATAAAGTCCAGTGCCACCACATAGGATGGGCATCTTGCCTCTGTTCTTGATATCGTTGTATGCCTGTTGGAAATCCTGCTGATATTGGAAAAGGTTATATTTCGTGCCAGGTTCGCAGATGTCTATCAAGTGATAAGGCACTGCCGTACCATTAACCACATAGTCCTTCAAGTCTTTTCCGGTTCCGATGTCCATGTGTTTATAAACCTGTCGGCTATCTGCACTGATGATTTCACAGTTTCCCAAGCTTACTGCCAAATGGGCGGCAAGGTCGGTCTTTCCCGATGCAGTAGGACCAAGAATGGTTATCATATCGAATGGCATAAGCGGTTAGAAGTGTATTGAAGGATAGCTATAATTTTGTCAAATTAGAAAAATAGCCGCCCAAGGCACATGCCAAGGGCGGCTTTTATCAATGTTGCCTTTTTGGGGACAATGCTAATTAGCAGTTCTCTGAGAAGTACTTGATAGTACGAACCATCTGAGAGGTGTAGCTGTTCTCGTTGTCGTACCAAGAAACAACCTGTACCTGATAGGTGTCGTCGTCGATCTTGCTAACCATGGTCTGGGTAGCGTCGAAGAGAGAACCGAACTTCATACCGATGATATCGCTTGATACAATCTGATCCTCGTTGTAACCGAAGCTCTCAGTCTGAGCAGCCTTCATAGCAGCGTTGATGCCCTCAACGGTAACGTCCTTACCCTTAACGACAGCAACCAAGATAGTGGTTGAACCAGTAGGAGTTGGAACGCGCTGAGCAGAACCAATCAGTTTGCCGTTCAGCTCTGGGATAACGAGACCGATAGCCTTAGCAGCACCAGTTGAGTTAGGAACGATGTTCTGAGCACCTGCACGTGAACGACGGAGGTCGCCCTTGCGCTGAGGACCGTCAAGAATCATCTGGTCGCCAGTGTAAGCGTGGATGGTTGACATGATACCGCTGGCGATAGGAGCGTACTTGTTCAGAGCAGCAGCCATAGGAGCCAAGCAGTTAGTGGTGCAAGAAGCAGCGCTGATAACGTTGTCGTCCTTGGTCAGAGTGGTGTGGTTTACATTGTAAACGATAGTGGGAAGGTCGTTACCTGCAGGAGCAGAGATAACGCACTTGCGGGCACCAGCCTTGATGTGTGCAGAAGCTTTCTCCTTTGAAGTGTAGAAACCTGTGCACTCGAGAACTACGTCAACACCCAGCTCACCCCAAGGAAGCTCAGCTGCGTTTGGTTTAGCGTAGATGGTGATTTTCTTACCGTCAACAACGATGTAGTCTTCACCAGCCTCTACGGTGTGTTTGCCTTCGCCGTACTTTCCAGCGAAACCACCCTGAGCAGTGTCATACTTCAGAAGGTGAGCCAACATTTTAGGACTTGTCAGGTCGTTGATGGCAACAACCTCGTAACCATCTGCTTCAAACATCTGACGGAAAGCCAGACGACCAATACGGCCAAAACCGTTAATTGCTACTTTTGTCATTTTCTTAAAATATTTAAAAGGTTTGTTATAATTTGTCCCATTAATATTGAAAAATGTGGCACAAAAGTCACTTTTTCCTGTTTTCGGGCACAAAGTTACAAAAAAATATCTAATTTTGCAGAAGAAATGGAAGTTAATTCTTTTAATAAAGTTAAAAGATGAGACTTTAACACAATTACAGGTGACAAAAGTGTGGTGTTTGCCACTTGGAGTTTGCAGAATGAATATTTAAATCACTCGTGTAACATATAATTAAAAAAAGGAAACAGTTATGAGTTTTATTAGTGAATTCAAAGAGTTTGCCATGAAGGGTAACGTGTTGGACATGGCTGTCGGCGTTATCATCGGCGGTGCATTCGGAAAGATCGTTTCAAGTCTGGTTGACAATGTGTTGATGCCTATCATTGGTGTGCTCACTGGTGGTGTTGATTTCTCTGCACTGTCGATTAAGGTTGTTGATGCTGAGGTGAAGTATGGCATGTTTGTACAGAATGTCATTGACTTCTTGATTATTGCTTTCTGTATCTTCCTGATGCTTAAAGGTATCAATAAGTTCAACCGCAAAAAGGCAGAGCCCGAACAGCCTGCAGCTCCTGCTGGTCCTACTCAGGAAGAACTTCTTGCTGAGATACGTGATTTGCTCAAAAACAAGTAACTTTAAGTATCACTTATTTATTAATAAGGTGACACCCGTCACGGCGTCACCTTATTATTTTTGTTTTCAGTATAATAATGATAAAAACATTGGATTTTAAGCCGAAGTTCTTTTCGGCTATTGCACATTACGACAAAAAGACGTTTGTCGCCGACGTTATGGCGGGACTAATAGTTGGTATAGTAGCTTTGCCATTGGCGATTGCTTTTGGTATAGCCAGTGGTGTCTCACCAGAGAAGGGTATCATCACTGCCATTGTTGCCGGACTGTTCTGCTCGCTTTTCGGTGGTAGCAAGGTTCAGATTGGCGGTCCTACAGGTGCGTTCATCATCATCGTCTATGGCATCATTCAGCAATATGGTATGCAGGGTCTGACCATTGCCACACTGATGGCAGGTGTGTTTCTGATACTTCTCGGTGTATTGCGATTGGGAACCATCATCAAATATATACCTTATCCTATTGTTGTGGGCTTCACCAGTGGTATCGCCGTTACCATTTTCACCACTCAGGTAAAGGATTTGTTGGGTATGCAGATGACTACTGTACCTGCCGACTTCATGGAAAAATGGGTGGCATATATTAATAATATAGCGAATATCGACCTTTGGAGCACCGTGATGGGTGTGGCAAGTGTCATTATCATCGCACTCACGCCGCGTGTGAGCAAGAAGGTGCCGGGTTCGTTGGTGGCAATTATTATCATCACTGTGGCAGCCTTGTTGCTCAAACAGTATGCCGGTGTGACCACCATAGAAACTATTGGCGACCGCTTTAGCATCCATTCCGAACTGCCCGAAGCCACGTTGCCCGCCCTTTCATGGGAAACCATTAAGGGATTGGTAGGTCCGGCAGTGACAATCGCTGTGTTGGGAGCCATCGAATCGTTGCTGTCTGCTACAGTGGCAGATGGTGTGATAGGTGATCATCATAACTCCAATACCGAATTGATAGGTCAGGGATTGGCTAATATTGCATCGCCACTCTTTGGCGGTATTCCCGCTACTGGTGCCATTGCACGCACGATGACCAACATCAACAACGGTGGACGTACCCCCGTAGCCGGTATTGTACATGCCGTAGTGTTGTTGCTCATCTTCCTTTTCCTCATGCCCTTGGCACAATACATTCCGATGGCTTGTTTGGCAGGAGTATTGGTGGTGGTATCCTATAATATGAGCGGTTGGCGTTCCTTCCTTGCCATGTTGCGCAATCCGAAGAGCGATGTTACCGTATTGTTGCTCACATTCTTCCTTACCATCATATTCGATCTTACCGTTGCTATTGAATTTGGCCTTATCTGTGCATGTCTGCTCTTTATGAAACGTGTATCAGAAGCTACCGATGTGACAGCTATCTACGATGAAATCGACCTCAACGAGGATGCAGACATGGAGCGTGGCGACCTTATCCACCTGACTATTCCTGAAGGAGTGGAGGTGTATGAGATTAACGGTCCCTACTTCTTCGGTGCAGGTAACCGCTTCGAGGATATCATGTCGAGTTATAACGACCGACCCAAAGTGCGCATCATCCGCATGCGTAAGGTGCCGTTTATCGACTCTACCGGTCTTCACAACTTGGAGAACATGTGTTTGATGAGCCAGAAGGAAGGTATCACTGTCGTGTTGTCGGGCGTCAATCCCAAGGTTGAAGCCGTGTTGCGCCGCAACAATTTTGAGAAATTGTTGGGCAAGGAGAATATCTGCAGCCATATCGACTTGGCACTTACTCGTGCCAACGAGATTATTTCTTGAACACCAGAATTATATTGAAATGAATGAACGATTCCCCTTTACCCCTGTGGGGTGGGGGAATCATAGCTAAAGACCGCACTTAGGTGGGGCTTATACAAGATGGAAAAAAAACGTAGAAGACGCATTCGCAAAGGAAGGGTAGCATTGTTGTTGCTCTTCCTTGCTGCGGTTATCACAGTCATTTATTATATCATAGTAGCGCTTGTTGCATTCTTTAGTTGGTTAAGTGCAGACGAGCCAGTACAGGAAGAGAAGCCTACGCTGCATGTGACACCAGAGATGCTTGCATGTGACGAAAGGATGCAACACCGTTTGGACAGTCTGATGCACAAACCGTTGCGACTCGACACCAACAAGATTGCCGTCTCTGTTTTTGACGCCACCACCCAACGCTATGTCTATAGATATCATGATACGGAAAGCTTTATACCTGCCTCATGTATGAAGATTTCCACCGCTATTGCTGCGCTCAAGACTTTAGGCATGAACCACCAATATCGTGAACACATCCTCGTCATGGGAGAGATGAAGCGTGACACCCTTGTGGGCAATCTCCTTCTGATGGCCGATGATGACCCACTCATGGAGAGTTTTGATCCACTCATCAAGAAGATGCAGAGTAGGGGAATCCGTCATGTTCGTGGCAATGTGTATATCACTTTGGCACGAGAAGATACGCTGCGTCCGCATCCTACGGCGAAAGCATGGGATATACCTTACAACCGGACTCCACTTCTTCTCCGTGGCAAGCGCTATGTGGATCGCACCTTCCGAGCCTCTATGCGTATGAATGGAGTGACCGTACGCAATGATAAAACGGTCAATGCAAGACGTTCAAAGGGTCGTTTCGGTGGTGGCAAGTATCATTATGTTGCCACCTCATCCCATCTGCTTCGCGATGTCATCACTCCCATGCTCATCCATAGCAGCAATATTAAGGCAGATGCTGTGTTCTATCATCTTGACTGGAAGCAGGGATTGATGCCCAACCGTCGTATGAATTGGGATGCAAAACATTATGCCGAAACTTTCTGGAGAGAGAAAACACAAGTGCTCGATAGTGTTTCAACGCGTCTTGTCTTTCACGACGGTTCAGGACTGTCGCCCGAAAATCGTCTGTCAGCCTCTGTTCTTGTTGATATGCTGCGCTATGCTTATGGTGACAAGCAGTTGAAGGATTTCTTTATTGATGAGGCTTTGGCATCCACTGTAGGTGGCGAGCGACGCGGTTCGCTTCTTACCCGTATGAGCCATCCCGACTACAAAGGTCGTTTGTTTTGTAAAACAGGCACTATGACCACCTATGGTGCATCGTCACTTTGCGGTTATCTTCTTGCTGCTGATGACCATTGGTACATTTTCTCCATCATCAATGTTGACTCTCCAGTAGCCGAGTCTCGCCTCTTCCAAGATCGTATTTGTAAGATGATGATGAAAGAATAATTCAGTTTGCTACAACACAATTCTCGGATGGCAAACATAAAATATAGTTTTAAGAAAATTTCGACCACACGACCACAGATGAGTGTATCATGTTGTCGGTCAGTGCTTTATACTGTGGTCGAAACTGAAGTGTCGACCATCAATCGACCACCAACTTGCGTTATTTGGCTTAACGAAAATGCTTATCATAAACTGATCGATATTTTGGAGAAAGTGTTTTGTCAAGGTGTTGTTAGATGGTTGGCAAAAGTGTTACCCAACGTTTGGCAAAAGTGTTGCCCAACGTTTGGCAAAAGTGTTACCCAACGTTTGGCAAAAGTGTTGCCCAACGTTTGGTAAAAGTGTTTTCAACGTTTGATAAAGATATTATCCAACGTTTGATAAGAGTATTATCCAACGTTTGATGAAAGTGTTATCTAATATTTGATAAAGGTGTTATCCAATATTTGATAAAGGTGTTATCAAGGCTTGTCAAAGTGCTGATAAACGATAGTATTTTATAAGGAAAATAGGATCACGCTTTACTTTTGTCCTTACAGGACGTAGGCTAAATAAAATCATACACCCCAGGGTGTTACCCTGGGCTATGAAGATTTTGCCCCATTCGGGGCGTTAGTAACCCAGCGACTAAAGACGGGCTAATACCCAACAACTAAAGACGGGCTAATACCCAACAACTAAAGATGTGTTAATAACCAAACAAGCAAAGGCGGGCTGAAAGCCCAATGGTTTCCTTAGCCCAGGGCATCGCCCTGCGGATATGAATGCACATAATCAACCACGTCCTGAAAGGACAAAAGTAACTCAGCTCTGCTCTTTTGCCGAAAACAATAGTAATTCCACATTGAAAAGCATCATTCTTTAGGCTGATTCGTGTACATCACATCGTTGCACTGGTGGTCGAAGTGTGGTCGAAAATCCCGATTTTTAGGAATTGACCACACCTGTAAGATGTTGAAGGATAACGTGATGCGGATATCTGTGGTCGTGTGGTCGAAATTTTCTTGAAAACTAAAATAACTGTAGGATGGTGCCATATTGGTGTTCGGTGTTAACAATTTAAGAGATTCGCGTGTGCGCGTGTGCGTGCGTATACATTATAATATATATAAAGAACACGAATGATCCTTTTTGTAACACCTCCTATAAAACTACTTCAAGCACAGCCTGTACCTGCAACAATTAGCGAAAACGTTTACGTGTAATAATGCGATGAATATTTATCAGCAACGAAAAGAAAGTAGTATCTTTGCATCATCAAACTACTGACAATTATATACACATCAACAGCATCTATGGGAAAATCCTTTTGCCCTCAAATCCCATCAAGTCTCTGGAGCGAAACTCATCGCTCCAGAGTGCTGATGGGGGATCAATACGGAAACCGACTTCCACCTAATATCATTGGAAACAACAATTCCAATGTAAACGTTTACGTGGAACATTTTACCTTTTTTAGGTGGGTTTTAATAAATTTTAAGTAACTTTGCAAACAAACAACATCAAAAATATTACTAATTTTCAAAACTACTAATTTTATGTCTGTTTATTTTAAGAGTATTTCACGCACGGTACTTGTTCTGTGTATGCTCTTGATCGTCGGTAATGCTTATGCACAGACCGTCGCTAAGGGTACAGTCACAGACTCCAATGGCGAAGCCGTTATTGGTGCAACCGTAGTAGAAAAGGGAAATCCTAAGAATGCAGCCGTAACTGACTTCGACGGTAACTTCACCATCAAGGTGCCTGCCTCGAAGAAGCTGGTCATCTCATACATCGGTATGGTGACTCAGGAAGTTGCAGCAGGTAGCAATCTGAAAATCGTCCTCCAGGACGACAACGCCGCCCTTGATGAGGTGGTCGTTGTGGGTTACACCAGTAAAGCACGTAAAGACCTGACCGGTTCGGTCGGTTCGGTAAGCGGTGCGAAACTGGCAGTGGTTCCTGTATCATCAGCAGCCGAAGCCCTTCAGGGTAAGATTGCCGGTGTGCAGATTACAACAGTCGATGGTCAGCCAGGTGCCGACATCAACATCCGCGTTCGTGGAGCCACGTCTGTAACTCAGAGCAACCAGCCACTGTTCATCGTCGATGGTTTCCAGGTTGACAACATCAATGATATTCCTCCCACGGATATCGCTTCAATCGACGTATTGAAAGATGCTTCTCTGACCGCTATCTATGGTGCGAAAGGTGGTAACGGTGTTGTTGTAGTTACTACTAAATCTGCTAAGACTGGTAAGGTTCAGGTGTCGTTCAACGGACGTCTCAGCGTATCTTCATTGGCACGCTCTATGAGCCAGATGAACACCTTCGAATTTGTTGACTATCAGTATGACCGTGCTGCTGCTAACGGCAACCGCTCTTCATGGGCTAAGCCTTTCCGTGGCAACTTCGGTAACCCTAAGGACATTTCTCTCTATCGCAACGAGGCTACACGCGACTGGCAGGATGAGGTTTTGGGCAACCACCCCGTCAACTACTCCAGCAACGTGACCATCGGTGGTGGTAACGAGACTACACGTTTCAACCTCTCACTGACTCAGTCAGAAGATAAGGGTATCATCCTCGGTTCAGGCGTACGTCGTACCAACATCAACCTCAAGCTCAATACCAAGATTACCAAGAACCTTGAGTTCACCTACAATCCTAAGATCAGCTATCGTCGTGACGAAGGTGCAGGTGGTGACAACATCGGTTCAGGTGGTCTGATCGACGTATTGCGCTACCGTCCTACAGCAGGTCTGCGTGAGTGGGGTTCATACGAAGAGATGGAAAATGAGGCTGATGCCAGCAACTTCCGTCTGACAAACCCTGTCAACGATATCCAAACCAACACCCAGAAGAAGCATGGTTACACCATCACCAACCAGTTTGCACTGAAGTGGTCTCCCATCAAGGGTCTCGTTCTGCGCAGTGAGGGTAACTACACACTCGGATTCAGCGATACTGAACGTTTCTATGGCTGGCAGACCGGTATGGCAAAAGCTGCCATCAACAACAATAAGCCTGTTGCCATGCTCTACAAGAGAAACTCTGAGTCATACACTTGGACCAATACCGCTTCTTACGACTTGACTCTCCAGGATAAGCACAACTTGTCGTTCCTCTTGGGTCAGGAGATCTATCACTCACAGTATAAGGCAAACCAGCAGGCTGCCCACCTCTTCGATCAAAACATCGATGCAGAAACAGCCCTCAACAATATGGCACTCGGTCAGCCCTATGCTGAACAGACCTACACCAAGCGTTCTACTGCCAACCGCACAGCATCGTTCTTCGGTCAGGTTTCATACAACTACCAGCACAAATATCTGATCTCAGGTACCTTCCGTGCTGACGGTTCTACCAAGTTTGCTCCCGGCAACCAGTGGGGCTACTTCCCCTCTATCTCTGGTGCATGGGTGATCAATAAGGAGAAATTCCTGAAAGATGTGAAATGGATTGATCAGTTGAAACTCCGCGCTGCCTTCGGTCTCGCCGGTAACAACAATATCGCTGACGACCTCTGGCGCTATCTCTACACCACCAATGCTACTGGCGGTCCCGCTTTCGGTGAGGCTACTGTAGGTGGTGAACTCTACTATGGTGCTCCAGGTAACTATCCTAACAAGGACATCAAGTGGGAAACTACGATCACCCGCAACCTTGCTATGGACATCTCACTCTTCGGTGGACGTCTGAGCATCACTCCTGAAATCTATTGGAATACCACACGTGACCTGCTCTACAATTCTACTATTCCTGGCGTATCAGGATACCAGAAGCAGATGCAGAACATCGGTAAGGTAGCCAACAACGGTTGGGAACTCACCGTCAACGGCGACATCGTACGTGGTAAAGACTATGTGGTAAGCGGTAACTTCACTCTCGGTCACAACAAGATGACCATCAAGAAGCTGAATGCTTCTGACGGTAACACTCCGCTTTATAATACTGCTGGTAAATGGAAGTCATCTATCGAAAATGACTACGTGATGCAGGTAGGTGGTGAACTCGGTCTGTTCTACGGTTTCGTATATGACGGACTCTACAACTGGGATGAATTTACCTATCCTGAAACAGCCTCTTACGAGGCCACTCCTAACAACAAAGCTACACTCAACGGCATGCTCATCGGCGGTACTGTTACCGACGGTTACGAGAATAACACCGGTAACGGTATCTTCAGCTCATCTAACTCAGGTTACTCTACTCTGCCCGGTAAGATCAAGCTGAAAGACCTCAATGGTGACGGTCAGATCGACCAGAAGGATATGACCGTAATCGGTAACACCAACCCCAAATGGCAAGGTGGTTTCGGTTTGTCAGGTCAGTGGAAGAGCTTCGACTTCACAGCCAACTTCACTTACATGCTCGACTTTGATGTATATAATGCCACAGCATTCGCTATGTCATCATCATCATCAAGCCAGTACAACTTCTTCAACGTAGATTCTAAGTTTGCTGACAAGCGTTGGCGTTATACCGCCCCAGAGGGATTTGTTAACAACGATGGTCACAACATCACCGGTGAGACACTCTACAAAAACGTCTATATCAACGGTGCACTGGGACTCTACAAGAATCTGAATGCTAATGCAAGCCTGTGGAACCCTGCAGACGTAGTCAACAACGTGATGTTCTCATACTTCGTAGAAGATGGTTCATTCCTCCGTTGCACCGACGTTACCGTAGGTTACACCCTGCCGAACCTCATCACCAAGAAGTTTGGTATCGAGAAAGTCCGTGCTTACGTTTCTGCTTCAAACCTCTTCATCCTCACCAGCTACTCTGGTTACGACCCCGAGGTTGACGTGCAGTCTGGTCTGACTCCTTCTATGGACTACAACCGCTACCCACGTTCACGCACCTTCTCTTTCGGTCTCAACGTAACATTCTAAAGATACAAACCTAAGAAACTGAAATCAATATGAAACTCAATAAGATATTTATCAGTGGAATGGCCATGTTGTCGCTGACAGCATGCGACGATTTCCTTGATGTAGATCCAGACTCAACATCAGCAAACACTGAGTTCATCTACAACAACGAAGGCGAGATTTCTACTGCACTGAATGGTGTTTATGCACAGATTCTCTCTGGAAACACCTTCGGTAATAATCTGTACAAGGATTTCCAGCTGAACAGCGATGTTGACTTCTCTACCAACACCAGCGAAACTGCATCGGGCAACAAACCCGCACGTTTCGATACGCGTTCGGATGCCGGCAACATCAACAGCCTCTGGAATGCACTTTACAAAGGCGTAGAAACTGCCAACGAATTCATCTTCAACCTGAAGAACAGCAAGCTCTATGAAGAGAAGATGAAAACTGAAATTGCCGATGGCGAAGATAATGGCGGTGTGGTAACCGAGGAAGTACCCAACGTGACCAAACTGACCCAGATGATGGGTGAAGCCAAGGTTATGCGTGCAATGTTCTATCACGAACTGCTCTCCTACTGGGGCGATATCCCCTTCACCTTCAAGGCTACCTATGAGACCAACAATCTCTATCCTGAAGTAACAGACCGTCAGGTTGTCAGCGATTCGCTGATTGCCGACCTCCGTCACGCTGCAGAATGGATGCAGTCTGACAAGGACGCAACCCTCGACGCTCCCGAGCGCATCTCGAAGGAAGCTGCCTATGCCATGATTGCACGTCTCGCCTTGCAGGCTGGTGGTTACTCATTGAACCACGATGCCAACGACGTGAATGGTTACAAGATGACTCGTCCTTCTAACTATAAGGAATACTATCAGATTGCACGCGACTATGCCAAGAAGGTTATTGATGCCGGCGGTCACTCACTCAACAAGAGCTTCCGCGATGTATTCGTTGACGAGTGCAACCACATTGCAACTAAGGGTGACGATGCAATCTTCGAAATTCCCTTCGGTAAGGACTACTCTGGTGCTTGGGGTTATGCTCAAGGTCCAAAGAGCGAAGTTGACGCTAACAACGAAACCGACTTTTCTAACCAAGCATGGGGTTCTACAAGCGGTAACGTTCGCACCACTCGTTTCTATCGCCACATGTTCAAAGAGGGTGACGCCCGTCGCGACTATGTTTGCGGTACATGGGGTTACTCAAACCAGGGTCTGCCCGCTATCAACTTCAGCTACACCATGTATAACAACAAGTGGTCTAAGCTGTGGAACACTGTAGGTCTCGGTAAGGCTTCTACCGGAAACACCGGTATCAACTTTGCCTACATCCGCTATGCTGACGTGTTGCTGATGTTTGCTGAGGCTGACAACGAAGTGAACGGAGCTCCTACACAGGAAGCTATCGACGCTGTAAACCAGGTTCGCCGTCGTGCATACAATGGTGTTAACTATGAACTGACCTCTGCTCAGACTGCTACCAAGGAAGACTTCCTCAAGGCTGTGCTCGACGAGCGTAAGTTTGAGTTTGCTGGTGAGAACATGCGTTGGAAGGATCTTGTCCGCAACAACCTCTACTCAGAGCAGATTTTCTACACCTTCTTGGCTTACTACGGTGTAGCAGAAGACCAGTCAACAGGTTCACCTTACATTGATATGATCAGCGAGCACGATGGTATTGACTATGCCAATATCTCGGCTATGACCAACATCTATTATGTATATGTGAAGAATACTGGCGACGCCAACTTCCCCAACAGCAACCTCTACATGCTGTACATCGTCAATCCTTGGACGCCAGACGTACAGCCCAGCAGCAAACCTGAAGACTATTTCGCAAACCTCGGTCTGCCTTACGAGCCTGTTTCGGCAAGAGCTATCACGGGTCAGACTTCATCAGCCAAAGATGTGGCTTGGGGTAACAGCGAAAACATCTGGTCGAAAGACGGTGTGCTCAAGAACGAAGTACTCTACTCCCTCTTCGGTTACATCCGTGGCGATGAGGATGGAAGCATCAAGATTGTGAACAACGGTGCCGTAGTCAACTTCGATATTGATACCCAGAATCCTGAGGCTACCGTACAGCAGTTGCCCGCAGTACGCTACTTGCTCCCTTATCCACAGGAAGCCATTGCTCGCTCTGACGGACGCTACAAGAACTATTACGGTTTCTAAGCAGTAATTCCTTATTAACATAAGAAAGACTAAAAGACAATGAAAAAATTATTCATATATTCAATGATGCTGATGGCTACGCTGTCCATATTCTCTTGTAAGGACGATGACATCAGCGAATCGGCAAACCGTGATAAGCTGTTCCGTCCGGCATTCCGCACGGACAACAACACCGGTAAGGGTTCTACCGATCCCTACAACTGCGCGATTACCGATTTGAACACAGCACACCTCTACTGGTACACCGTAGATGATGCTGTGGCCTATGAAATCAAATGGGCGATTCAGAACTATGTGGCAAATGGTGAACAGGCATGGATCGACACCGAGGCTGGTGTTGACGGCAAGGAACTGGCAGGTCACGTGGTAGTGACTGATCCTAAGCAGTTTGATTTGGTGATCAAGAACCTGAGCTACCAGACCGACTACCGTTTCGCTATCCGTGCACTCCACTCATACGATGCTAACAACGACAGTTGGAAGACTGACCCTAAAAACTCTGACTGGTATGGTTATGGTCACGGTACAGAATGGGCTGATTACTTCGGCATGCAGACTGGTGTCCGTTATGATGTACCTTTCGTTATCCAGACATTAAACATCACCAAGACTTCTATGGTGGTACGTCTGGACCGCAACATCAGCAAGTATTCTGATGATAAGAAGAAAATCTTCCGTGATCATTTCAACTTTGTAGATGCTGACCAGAATGTTCTGAAGATTGACTATCTGACCTTCACCGCTTCGAAGTCAACTCCTAATGCTACAACCAACCCCACTTATCTGCACTTCGATATTCCTGAGTCAGCATGGGTAAACGACGTAGCTGAGTTTACTATCGACGGTCTGTCTGAGAACTCGGTTTATAACATCGACGCATGGGATAGCTCGATCGAGGCAAAGGTTGACGCTTGCTACAACTCTGTAATGAAGAGTACCAAGGGTACTCCAGGCGCTCCTATCCTCATCAAGCACGTGCCTACTGCTAAGGATACTATCGGTACTGGCGAGAACATGAACATCTATGACATCTCGTCATACAACTCCATGAAGCTCGACGATATCATCTCTAACTACAATAGTGATGTAACTGTAGCTGAGAACCAGGTATTCTATCTGGAAGGTGGAAAGACTTACCACTTTACCGATAACCCCAACATCTATAAGGGTATGACACTCCGCACCAACCCAGAGGATGTTGCACAGGGTAAGCGCGCTAAAGTATATCTCGGCGGTATGACCAAGACTGGTGCTAATGTCAATACCTGTAACTTCATGTTGGGTCGTCAGCCTAATGCTGGTGAGAACAGTACCATTACCCTTGACATCGACTCTATTCGTTTCATGGATCTCGACTTTGACGTTCCTATGGCTACCAACTATGGTCATGCTCAGGAAGGAAACGGAAAAGCTGTAGGTAACTACTTCATGAACATGTACTCTAACGGTATGGGTATCAATGTAACCCTGCTCGAATGGAACAACTGTACATTCCAGGGACTTATCCGCGGATTCTTCCGTATTCAGGGTTCTAACGACTTCTATATCCACAACCTGAAGATGATTGACTGCAGCCACTATAACAGTGGATTCTACGACAACAACGGTGGTGGTTACAACTACATCCATGCTGACCACAACGGTAAGCCGAAGTCAAACATTCTGGAGAATGTTGAAATCAGCGGCAACGTATTCTACGATAGTCCAAAGGGTAGCTTGATTACTGACTCTAACCGCAACCTGAAATGGGATGCTTCTGTACGTTGGAATCTCAACATCCACCACAACACCTTCGTGAACTTCATGACTCGTTCTACAAAGGCTGCTTGGATGAATACTCGCTATATCCCTGGAGGCTCTGAAGCCAGCATTCACGACAACATCTGGATTAACACCAAGGATGCTGACGACGTGAACCGTGCTATGAATGCACTCGGTTGGGATGCTCGTAACATTCAGGGTGGTGACGGAAGTGGTAAGGTCGTATTCAACATCTACAACAACTGGACCACAAACGATCCTTATCTGAAGGGCGGACAGCCATTCAACAACAATGCCTTCAACGCTACTTCTAACTCACCAGGTAAGTGGCAGAAGACTTGGAAGGACGAACTCGACACCTACTATCCTGCAGGACTTGACGAGCTGAAGGTTCACTGCGATCCCGAACTGAAGGCCACAGACTTGATGGTATCGCCAAACCCACAGCACTTCGTAGGCGCTAAGCCAAGTCACCTTGACCACCATACCGATAAGGGTATCGACGGTCTCTACTATCAGCAGACTGAGAAAGTGCTCAACTCAGCTATCTATAAGAGCGGCGCTGGTGCACCTCGTCTGAGAAACGGTAAGAAATAATAAAGCATTAAAACATACATACGACTATGAAAATTATGAAATATGTAGCCGCAGCATTCGCTGCCGTAGCTATGACTCTCTCTTTCAGCAGCTGTTCAAGAGACCTTGATCCAGATGTTGACTCAATGGGCTGGTATCGTTGCGAGGTAACCCTCGACAACCAGGGTAGCCTGAGCGAGGAAGGTGTTGCAGCATTCGAAGATGCTGTCAACGCAGCCTATGGTCTGGAGCATGGTGCAACACACTATTTCTCTCATTGCACCAAGGCTTATATGGAGAGTAACTACAACGCAACTGTAGCTCTGTCTAACGATAAGAACGAAATCTTTACCAAGATTATCGCTCCTGTTGTTGCCTCTCAGGGCGTGAGCGACTTCACCGTGAAGTTTGCTTTCGAAGAGCAAATCACCAGTAAAAATGCTGAGGGCGAAGAGGTGAAAACCGTGAAAGAGCTGAAGTCTGTCATCTACAAGGCTTCTGACTTGAAATAACAGACATACTTAATATCTCTATGCCACAGGGGCAGGTCGAAAGGTCTGCCCCTGTTTTTTCATTAAGACGCTATCGTCTAAGCAACAGCATATAATAGGATTATACAACAACAAGGACGAACATAGATTATAGCAAATACTAACAAACAGAAAATTAACATAGGTTCAACAACATTACTCATGAGGGGCTGGTAACAGACCTTAAACTAAAAACATAACAACATGATGAAAAAGACATTACTGACACTAACAGCAATGCTGAGTCTGCATGCAACAGCACAGACTTTACCATATCAGAATCCTGCACTTACTGCAGAAGTTCGTGCCGATGATTTGTTAGGACGCCTGACTCTTGAAGAGAAGGCTAAACTAATGATGGACACGTCACCTGCTATTGCGCGATTGGGCATTCCGGCGTTCCAATGGTGGAACGAAGCACTTCATGGCATAGGCCGTAACGGCTTTGTTACGGTATTTCCAATCACCACCATGATGGCTGCGTCATGGGATGATGCATTGCTCTACCAAGTTTTTACTGCTGTGAGCGACGAAGCACGTGCTAAAAATCAAGAAGCGAAACACAGCGGTAAAGTGTCGCGTTATCAAGGATTGTCATTCTGGACTCCCAATATTAATATTTATCGCGACCCTCGTTGGGGACGTGGACAGGAAACCTATGGTGAGGATCCATACCTGACAGAACGTATGGGACTTGCTGTTGTGAATGGACTGCAAGGTCAAAGCTTCGACGGAAAACCATCGAAAGAACGTTATGCAAAACTGTTGGCATGTGCCAAACACTTTGCTGTGCATAGTGGTCCGGAATGGAATCGACACACGTTCGATATTCAGCAGTTGCCAGAACGTGACCTCTGGGAAACCTATCTCCCAGCTTTCAAGGCTTTGGTACAGAAAGGTAAGGTGGCTGAAGTGATGTGTGCCTACCAACGTATCGACGGTCAGCCTTGTTGTGGTAATGCCCGTTATGAGCGACAAATCCTTCGCGACGAATGGGGATTCGATGGTCTCATCACCAGCGACTGTGGTGCCATCCGCGACTTCCTGCCAGGATTTCATGGTGTATCAGCCGACCGTCCGGCTGCTGTAGCACAGGCTGTTGAGTCTGGTACCGACTTGGAATGTGGTTCTGAATACCGCAATCTGCCTGAAGCCGTACAACGAGGAGACATTAGCGAAGAGCGTATCAATACCAGTTTGCGCCGACTGTTGGTGGCACGTTTCAGATTGGGAGACTTTGATGCCGACTCTTTGGTGAGTTGGACCAAGATTCCTTCAAGCGTTATTGCCTCGAAAGAACATAAGCAACTCGCTTTGCAAATGGCACGTGAAGGAACTATTCTGCTGAAGAACAACGGTATTCTGCCCTTGAAGAAAGAGAATGCTAAACGCATCGTAGTCATGGGACCGAATGCTAACGACTCTATCATGATGTGGGGAAACTATAGTGGTTGCGCCACAAAGACCGTCACCATGCTGCAGGGACTGCGCCAAAAGTTGGGCGATGTGCGTTATGTGCAAGGTTGCGGTCTGACTCGTGGAGAAATCTATGAGAGTCGTTTCGACCACATGAAGGCTCCATTGGGCAATAAGGGAATGCAAGCCACATATTGGAATAATACCGAGATGGAAGGTACACCCGTCAATACCGTAACGATTACTACACCCATCAATCTGAGCAATGGCGGCAATACGGTCTTTGCGCCAGGTGTCAATCTGGAGCAGTTCTCTGCTCGTTACGACGGACAGTTTGTTGCTGATACCGATGAAACGCTTACGCTGCGTGTCGGAGCAGATGATAAAGTGCGCGTCATGGTCAATGGCGATACGCTGGTCAATATTTGGAAGGTGCGTCAACGTATTCAGGAAGCTGCCCCACAACTTGAAGTCAAAGCCGGACACCACTATCGCATACAGATAGACTATGTGCAGGAAGGCGGAATGGCAGCCATGCAGTTTGACATCTGTAAAAAGCAAACACCTACTGCTGACGAGATTCTGGCACAGGTGGGCGATGCTGAAACGGTCGTCTTCGTTGGTGGAATCTCTCCGCGAGTTGAAGGCGAAGAGATGAAAGTGAGCGACCCAGGTTTCAAGGGTGGCGACCGTACAGACATCAATCTGCCTACCGTTCAGCGCCAGATATTGCAACTGTTGCACAAAGCTGGTAAACGTGTGGTCTTTATCAACTGTTCGGGCGGTGCCATCGCTCTAACAGAAGAAGCGCCACTCTGCGATGCGATTGTTCAAGGATGGTATGGTGGAGAACGTGGTGGTGAAGCCATGGCAGAGATTCTGATGGGCGAAGTGAACCCTTCAGGAAAACTGCCCATAACGTTCTACCGCAGTACCGATGATCTGCCCGACTTCCTCGACTATCGTATGACTGGTCGTACTTACCGCTATTTCAAAGGTGAAGTGCTCTATCCCTTCGGCTATGGACTGAGTTATACGTCTTTTGAAGTGGGCAAACCACAATATAAGAACGGCGTGGTAACGGTAAATGTAAAGAATACCGGCAAGATGGATGGAACGGAAGTGGTTCAGGTTTATTTGCGCCGTACTGCCGACACAGAAGGTCCGCTCAAAACGTTGCGTGCTTATAGCCGAATATCGGTCAAGGCTGGTCAGAGTCAAAAGGTCAGCATTCCGTTGCCCCGTGATCAGTTTGAAGGTTGGGATGCGAAGAGCAATAGTATGCGTGTAGTACCTGGTCAATACGAATTGATGGTAGGTACGTCAAGTGCTGATAAAGATCTGAAGACCATTAAGGTCAATATGAAATAAATGAAAAAGGGAAACAGTATTCCCTACCTTCTATTTAAAGATGCTGAAACATGCGGTCTGCCATCTGCTGATGGGCTGGATGTTTCAGCGTCTTTTGTATAAATACACAGCTGTCAAAATAGACAAATATCTTCTTGCCTCCCCATTCCGTCTTTCGACCTCCCATCATATTCCCATTATTGTCTGTTCGTTTTTGGGAGTTAGTTGGGACTTACTTGGGAGTTTCTTGGGATTTATTTGGAAAATATAATGCACATATTACGTTGATCATAATTCGAAGACATCCCGAATGCATCCCGAAGACATCCCGAATGCATCCCGAATGAATACTATATGAAAAACATGTATTGGATTTTTGCCAACGTGGAAAAGCAAATGAAACCACTCTTGGCGAAGCAGAAGAATACGGCATGACCAACATCTACTACCAGACCATGACAAATAAAGCACTTTACCACCTGCGTGAACACCGATACTTAGATGCCATTGCTTTCATAGATAAAGAGATCGAGCATGCCCGAAAGCATTTTTTCTTTGTATTACACTCGCTTATTCGTACCTCTGACGCTTTGCGTCGAAGGTACTTGCGCTCGGTAATAAAAGAAAAATCGAGTTTTTTCTTTGTATTACGCTCGCTTATTCGTACCTTTGTAGGCAGAATGAAGCAGGCTATGATATTTGCAGCGGGACTGGGAACCCGACTGAAGCCCTTGACCGACACGATGCCTAAGGCATTGGTGCCAGTAAATGGTGTGCCTTTACTCGATCTTATTATCCGCCGACTGATGACCCAAGGCTACGAACGCTTTGTGGTCAACGTGCATCATTTTGCACAAATGATCATAGATCATGTGGCGCAACAGGACTATGCTCCGCTGGTTCGCATCAGCGATGAAAGCGACATGTTGCTCGATACAGGAGGCGGACTGAAAAAGGCTGCTACATGTTTCGACGATGAGCAATCGCCCATCCTTATTCATAACGTAGATATCCTTGACAATGTCTGTTACGACTGGTTTGCCCGGCAACACAACGACGAAGACGATGCAGTATTGCTGGTAAGTGAACGCAAAACCAAGCGTTACCTGCTCTTCGACAATGCCATGCGCCTGATGGGATGGAAGAATATAGAGACTGGCGAAATCAAAAGTCCCTACGAATATATCCGTCGCACAGGACTCTCACAGCATGGCGAACCGCTCAATATGTATGCCTTCTCTGGCATTCATTCTTTCTCTCCCAGACTGTTCCGATTGATGGAACGCTTCCCCGATAAATTCAGCATTATCGATTTCTATCTCAGCATATGCCACCGTGCACATATATACGGATGCGTCAAGTCTGACTTGAAAGTGCTCGACGTAGGCAAACTCAATGCGCTGGATGAAGCAGAGAAATTTCTAAACAATAATAAATAATACTGTATGCAACAGAAAATCATTATCCTCGACTTCGGAAGTCAGACGACACAGCTCATCGCTCGCCGTCTGCGCGAACTCGACACGTTCTGTGAGATTTTGCCATACAACAAGTTTCCACAGGATGACAAAGAAGTCATCGGAGTGATTCTTGCCGGCAGCCCCTACAGCGTGTACGATCCCGAAGCTTTCAAGGTCGATCTCACACAGTTCCTGGGACGCCTTCCGGTGCTCGGCATCTGCTATGGTGCACAGTTCATTTCCTACAACAACGGCGGAAATGTAGAGCCTGCAGGAAGTCGCGAGTATGGCCGACAGAATCTTACCACCATCAACAAGGAGTGTCCGCTCTTCCGAGGCTTCGACAACAACTCTCAGGTATGGATGAGTCATGGCGATACCATTACCGCCATCCCAACAGGTTCAGAGGTAGTTGCCTCTACCGAAACTGTAGAGAATGCAGCATATTACTGTCCCGATGCCACATTGATGGGATCATACGATGGTCATCAGCCTGTGATGGGTGTGCAGTTCCACCCCGAAGTATTCCATTCGGTTCAGGGCACCCAGTTGCTCAAAAACTTCGTGGTTGATATTTGCGGTGGCCGTCAGGACTGGAGTGCCGACAACTACATCGAGACAACAGTTAAGGAACTGAAAGAGCAGATTGGCAACGACCGTGTCATCCTCGGTCTCTCTGGCGGTGTTGATTCATCCGTTGCTGCCGTACTTCTCAATCGTGCCATTGGCAATCAGCTGACCTGTATCTTTGTTGATCATGGTATGCTCCGCAAAAATGAGTTCTCTCAGGTGATGGAAGACTACAAGGTGCTTGGCTTGAATGTGATTGGTGTAGATGCCAGCGAGAAGTTCTTTGCTGATTTGGCAGGCGTTACCGATCCCGAACAAAAGCGCAAAATCATCGGTCGCGACTTCGTTGAGGTGTTCAATGCCGAAGCTAAGAAGATTACCGATGCCAAATGGCTTGCACAAGGCACTATCTATCCCGACCGCATCGAATCGCTCAACATCACCGGTAAGGTCATCAAGAGTCACCATAACGTGGGTGGACTGCCCGAAGAGATGCACCTCTCACTCTGCGAACCGCTGAAATGGCTCTTCAAGGACGAAGTACGCCGTGTCGGACGCTCGTTGGGAATGCCCGAACACCTGATCACCCGACATCCTTTCCCTGGTCCCGGACTGGCTGTGCGCATACTGGGTGACATCACTCCCGAACGTGTACGCGTCTTGCAAGATGCCGACGATATCTTCATCCGCGGTCTGCGCGACTATAAGGTCAAACTCTCTGGTGATGAAGCACGCCGTGTGCTTGCAGCAGGAGTACCTGCAGAAATGACCGATGGCGAGATAGAAGTATCACTCTACGACCAAGTATGGCAGGCAGGTGCCGTTCTCCTTGCCACGGTTCGTTCCGTAGGAGTAATGGGCGATGAGCGCACCTATGAGCATCCTGTTGCTCTGCGTGCCGTGACATCTACCGATGCCATGACCGCCGACTGGGCACATCTGCCTTACGACTTCATGGCTAAAGTATCTACCGAGATTATCAATAAGGTGAAGGGCGTAAACCGCGTTTGCTACGATATCTCGTCAAAACCACCTGCAACAATCGAGTGGGAATAACCCTAATAACACGACATCAATATGGCAACAGTTGACGACAAGAAGATAATCTTTTCGATGGTGGGAGTGTCGAAAATCATCCCACAAAACCAAAAACAAATACTGAAGGACATCTACTTATCGTTCTTCTATGGCGCAAAGATTGGCATCATCGGTCTGAATGGTGCTGGTAAATCTACGCTGATGAAAATCATTGCCGGACTCGAACAGCCTTCACGTGGTGAAGTGGTATGGAGTCCTGGTTATTCGGTAGGCTATCTGCCACAGGATCCTCCCCTTGACGAACAGAAGACGGTGAAGGAAAATGTGATGGAAGGTGTACAGCACATCTATGATGCGCTCGCTGAATATGAGGATATCAACAATAAGTTCGGGCTGGAAGAGTACTATGGCGACCCCGACAAGATGGACCAGCTGATGCAACGACAAGCCGAGGTGCAGGACATCATCGACTCTACAGATGCTTGGAACATCGACTCCAAACTGGAACGCGCTATGGATGCTTTACATTGTCCGCCGGGCGATTGGGCTGTTACCAACCTCTCTGGTGGTGAGCGTCGCCGTGTGGCGCTCTGCCGTTTGCTACTCCAAAAACCCGATGTGTTGTTGCTCGACGAGCCTACCAACCATCTTGACGCCGAGAGCATCGATTGGCTCGAACAGCATTTGCAGCAATATGAGGGTACTGTGATAGCAGTAACCCACGACCGCTACTTCCTTGACGACGTGAGCGAATGGATTCTTGAACTTGACCGTGGCGAAGGTATTCCCTGGAAGGGTAACTATTCTTCATGGCTTGACCAGAAGACTAAGCGCATGGAGCAGGAAGAAAAGACAGCTTCCAAGCGTCGCAAGACTCTGGAACGCGAATTGGAATGGGTGCGTATGGCCCCGAAGGCACGACAGGCTAAAGGTAAGGCGCGTCTGAACTCTTATGAGCAGATGCTGAACCAAGAGCAGAAAGAGCGTGAAGACAAGTTGGAGATATTCATTCCCAATGGTCCCCGTTTGGGCAATAAGGTGATAGAGGCTGTGCATGTGAAGAAGGCTTTCGGTGAGAAAGTGCTCTTCAACGACCTCAATTTCATGTTGCCTCCCAATGGCATTGTGGGTGTCATCGGTCCTAACGGCGCCGGCAAGACTACCTTGTTCCGTTTGATTATGGGGCTCGACCAAGCAGATGGCGGCACCTTTGAAGTGGGCGATACCGTGAAGTTGGCTTACGTTGACCAGCAACACAAGGACATCGATCCGAAAAAGACCGTCTATGAGGTTATCTCGCAAGGCAACGAAACGTTGCGTCTGGGCGGTCGCGATGTGAATGCACGAGCTTATATTTCCCGTTTCAACTTCTCTGGTACTGACCAGAGCAAGCTGTGTAGCGTATTGTCTGGTGGTGAACGCAACCGTCTGCAATTGGCTTTGGCATTGAAACAAGAGGGTAACGTGCTGTTGCTCGACGAGCCTACCAACGATATCGACGTGAACACACTCCGTGCTTTGGAGGAAGGTTTGGAGACATTTGCAGGTTGTGCCGTAGTTATCAGCCACGACCGTTGGTTCCTGGACCGTATCTGTACACACATTTTGGCCTTTGAGGGCAATGGCGAAGTATTCTTCTTTGAGGGCAGTTATTCGGAATACGAAATCAACAAAGCCCGCCGCTTGGGTGACACCGAAATCAAGAAAGGCCGTTACCGCAAGTTGATGGAAGAGTAAACAGCCCGTTGTCAACAACATTCTGACAAGTCCACAGGCGTTATTCAGTAACGTAACAATATCCAGCCCGACCGTTGTCCTGCCTATAGATGCAGTATCAACGGTCGGGCTGAATCTTTATAATCAGACGATTTATACCTGACGTCTATGGGGCCTACTATGACTTCTTCGCAAAAAGTGAAGCACCTATGCTTATTCCCAATACTCCCAGTATGAACACAAGAGATGCCACGGCATCTATCTCCACATACTCATGGATAAGCATTTTTACACCAATAAACACCAAGAGCACACATACTCCCAATTTCAGGTATCTGAATTTGTCGGATATGGCTGCCAGTAGGAAAAACATGGCACGCAATCCAAGTATAGCAAAAATATTAGAGAAGAACACCACGTAGGGATCAAGCGATACAGAGAATATAGCAGGAATGCTGTCGAAAGCAAATATCAAGTCGCTAAACTCAATAACGAGTACCGTGACAAACAGCGGAGTGAGCAAGAGTCGTCCTGCTCGTCGCACAAAGAACTTATCTCCTTCAAACTGAGTATGTATGCGTCCGGTCTTTGACAGCAGACGTACGAGCGGATGCTTTTCCACGTTCATTTCCGCCTTGTCGTTCCGATTGAGATACATCTTCACACCACTATACACAAGCACTACGCCAAAGACGAGCAATACCCAGTCGAAGCGACTGATAATGGCAGAACCGAGGAAGATAAACACAAAGCGCAATACAATGGCACCGAGTATTCCCCAGTTTAATACATGCTGATACTCATTTTTCCCAACTCCAAACGATGTGAATATCATCATCATGACAAACAGGTTGTCAACAGATAGCGTCTTTTCTATCAGATAACCAGAAATGTATGATACCGTCATGTAATGTCGGTATTGCTGCAAACTCATTTCAAAATCGTCGGGATGGAGTTTCAGGTGTGATGCATACTTCGAAGCAACCGTCTGTAGGTCATTAAAATTCTCTATGCCATGCACCATGTCGCCATGAAACCACAAAAACACAGCGAACAAAAGTGCCAAACCAATCCATACAAAAGTCCATACTGTTGCCTCGCGAATAGACACCACATGAGCTTTTCTGTCGATTACAAACATATCAAGCAGGAGAATAGCGGCTATGAATGCCACGAATCCTACCAAGAACATAGTTTCTGTCATTACCATTTGTTTCTCATTTTATCATTTAGAAAGCGCAAAGTTACTCATTGCATATTACAAACCTGTTACATCAGAGCTTATCATGCTCAATATTTAGTGTTTTTTAAGTACCAATGGTATTCGCGAACGTTAGGTTATCGAACACCACTTTGCCATCAACCTATTTCAAATGCATGTTTTCTTGAAATAGTCTGCTACGCTACGTAGCATATTGTGAATAGTGTATAGTTGTGCAATATTCCAAAAACGAAAAATTGATGGATATTGAGTAAATACGGTTAGCGCATCAGCATATAGTTATTTGAGTTTTTATAAAATTTCGACCACACGACCACAGATGTCTGCATCATGTTATCAGTCAAACTCTTACACGTGTGGTCGATTCCTGTGATTTGGAATTTACGACCACACTTCGACCACACTTATTGTTAAATGTCATCAACGTGAAACAGCAATGTGAATAAGCTATATCGATGCCTAAATGGGGGTGTGGTGATTATCACAACTTTTTCAAACCTTGATAATATTTTTATCTAACGTTGGATAATACTCTTATCTAACGTTGGATAATACTCTTATCAAACGTTGGATAACACTCTTGTCAAACGTTGGATAATACTCTTGTCAAACGTTGGATAACACTCTTATCAAACGTTGAATAATACTCTTGTCAAACGTTGAAAATACTTTTGTCAAGCGTCAGACAATAGTTTTGCCAAATGTTAGTCAATAGTTTTGCCAACCGTTAGGCAATAGTTTTGCTAATCGTTGGACAAACCTTGGCAAAACGTTATCAAAAAATATCGCTCAGTATTATTTCTGAGCGATATTCTTTATTTTTTGATAATCATATATGAGTATCGTGGATGCGCTTACAATTTGGTGGTCGATTGGTGGTCGATTGGTGGTCGATGTCTTTATAATCGACCACCGTTTAATGTGTTGATGGATAGCGGGATACACATTTCTGTGGTCGAGTGGTCGAATTTTTCTGAAAACTAAAATAACTGTATGCGACTCTCGCGTGTTATCCTTGTGATGTAATCCACAAAGGCTGTTCCCTGCCTATCTATCATTCGTTTTCAATTATCTATAGCAACTTATTGCATGCGATTGAAGCCTTCCCAACGCACATTCCATTTGCCATTTTTGGGGAAACCGGGGTTGAGCGGCTGTTGACATCCGTCCCATCCGCAACACATCATGGCAATGGCTGTGAGCAAAGATCCGTTGCCTGGCAGATAAAGTCGCAGACGGTCTGGAGTCTGGAAGTTGTGACCATTGGGCAGATAAGTATTCTTCTGTGTATCGATCAGCAATGCCTGAAGTGCGGTTTCGGGTTCTCCCAATCGGGCAGCAGTCATGGCTATCATGCCATAATCCCATCCCCAAGTGGTCCCCCAATGCCAGTTGTGCATCACGGCGTCAAGTGTGTGTCTCATCTTGATGCTGTCGATACCCTGAGTTGGGATGAGGCCGAAAGCACCCAGCACGGCAGGATGGTCGCTGTAGCAATGTTCGTCAAAGCGCGGTTCTTCCTTTGATGGAAGACCTGCCTGATAGATGCCGTTCTTCTCAGGCAATGGTGCAAGTCGCTTGATGATGTTGTCCCAGTCAGCATTACGGCTTTTGCCCATGCGCTCACGCCACTTTTGTGCTACTGTGAGTCCATAGCGCCAGTAACTGAGTTCGAAGGGATGGTTGTAGGAAAAGTCCTTGCGCATACATTCCTGCATGGCAGTGGCGCCAGTGAGTGGAATGTACTGCCCGCCGCGATCGCAGGCTTTGGCAAAGTCTGCCATAAATTCAGCAGTCTGTTCCACATGTTCAGCATAGGTCTTGAGCGTATGGTCTGATGGGTTGGCACGATACATTTCTTCTGCGAGATAGATGTAATGGGGTTGTTGCCAGAGCAGAAACGAACCAACGTTTGACGGTGCTTCGCCAGCCCAAGGGTCGGTCATCTTCATCCAGCGCAGTCCTTTGAATCCTTGACGCTTAGCTATATTGCGTGCAACGGGAGCTGCCACATCGTCGTACCAGCGTAACATGCGAGCCACTACGTCGGGTTGATTCCACAGACAGAAATCTACTGCGTGCCACCAAGTCATCTCCAGATGCGGACGACCAAACCAACTGTTGTAGGTCAAGCCAGTTTCCTGTGGGGGCATGTTGCCTGCGCAGTTGATATAGGTGAGATATTGTGATAGGACCACGCGACGCTCCAGTTCCTTGGCTCTTGGGTCGGTGCATTGTCCGAAATCAACAAATGCACCTGCTGACCAATGGCGGTGCCAGAATTTCTGGTTGCGCTTCATGTGGTCGGCAAAGGTTTCAGATGCGGGACGGTCGATGGGCTTAAGACAGTATTCTGCAGAAAATTCCAACACATCGTCGGTGGTTGATAGGGCATACTGATGGTTGCCCATGGGCTTCAGGTCGGCAATGCCGTTCCATCTCACATATATATAATAGGTGGTGGAGTCGAGTTGATGTTGAATCAGAGCAGATTGTGCATCCTGTTTGACGATTGATGAGGTGTGACGGTCTGTTTTGCTCCAGTCGGCTGCATGGTCGGCATGCTTTCCTGTGGGATAGGGGAGTCGTATGGCAACCTTTGCTTGCTGGTTTTTGAGTAGTGGACTCTTGACTCGTGCTACCAACTGGTCGCGGTCTGGACGGCAGAAAGTGATGACATCAACCGGTTTTCCGTCTGCCAGGAAATGAGAATCAATCTGAGCATCCCAGAGGTGAAGCTCCTGATGAATATCGGTGAGCTGGTTGAGGGCGATGGGTTTTGACTGGTTGTCGGTGAGTTGAAGACCGATGGCGCCGAGGTTGAGCCGATGTGGGTTGACGCGGAAATATTCGGTTGCCTGCTTGTTGCGTCCGTTCTGTTTGTATTCTACAGCATACACTTCCTGATGACCATGTCCTAAGTCGTAGGATTTTTCAGTATCAGCAGGTGTCAGTTTCTCGGTGTTGGGAAATGAGTGCCAACCCCAATCAGATATGGTGGTGAGGGGGATGCCTTGCTCATAATCGGTGGTGTAACTTTGCAGTCCGGTCACATCGACGGTGGCGGCAAAATGGCCGTTGCCTACTGTGAGCGATGCGAGATTGTCGGCTTTGGTGATGATGGGGTTGTTACGAAAAAGAACAGCCTCGCGATTAATCGAGGCTGTTGTATTGTCGGTATCGAAACCAAGCATTTCCATTTCAAGTGATGCCCATATAAATGGTCCTACACCCTTGGCATCGTTGTCTCTGACTGGTTCGCTAAGGTAATATTGGAACGAACCATCGCGTCGTTTGTTCTCTTTGACCTTTGGCGCAGCCTTCAACACTTTGGCGCTGATGCCCGGACCGAGGCCCGCTACCGCACAGCATTGTGTCAGCGAAATGGTCTTGTCGGCATTGACGCGGATGAAGTTGTTGATGATGCCCTTATAGGCTTTGATACCAGCATCACGGTATTTTTCTCCGAGATACCCCTTGCGGTAGGCTTTCAATAGTGCATAAGCAAACATCGACGAACAAGTAGATTCGAGATAGTTGCCTTCACGTTCGGGTGAATCCATCACCTGATACCACACACCAGTCTTTTTGTCTTGCCACTTGATAACAGCATCGAGGTCTTTGCGCAACAGCTCGATGACTTCGCCACGGCGACTGTAGTTCTCAGGTAGAGCATCAAGCAGTTCGATCAGTGCCATGGTGTACCATCCTTGCGCACGTCCCCAGCAATGCTGTGAAAGTCCGGTTTCCTTGTCCGCCCAGAACATCTCGTGTGTTTCGTCCCAAGCATGACGGTTGAGTCCGGTCTTGGGGTCGAATGTGCGCTGGTAGGTTACGCTGATTTGGTTGACCGCATCGTCGTAAATCTTCTGTGCATCTTTCTGCTTCAGCAGGTCGCGAGCGGTAAGTGTGTAGAATGGCAATCCCATGAAGATACCGTCGAGCCATACCTGATAGCTGTAGATGGCCTTGTGCCAATATACTTTGTCGGCAATGGTGCGTGGTTGTTTTTTCAACTGCTTCATCATGAGTTGCATGGCGCGCAGATTCTTTTTCTCTGGTTGGAGTTGGTACATACGTGTTACGAAATGGCCGGTACGTATGTTGTCGAGGTTATAGTCTTCCATACGAAAACCTCGAATTGCTCCGTTTGGGGCAATCATCGTGTCGGTATATTCGCGGCAGTAGGCGAGAATGTCATCGCCGCCGTATTTCAGATATGTATCAAGCATGGCTTCCAGTTCGATACCCATTACATAACTCCATTTGGGTTTGCTGGAAAAATCGAGCAGGTAGGATTTGGGTACACGCTTCATTTCAGAATAAGTGAGCCATTGGCTGTAGTTTTTGAAAGGTTTCTCCTGAAGCGCAAGCGAACCGTTGATGAAGAGATTGTCGAAGCGCACGTCGCGTGTCATGCCTTTGATACTGTTTCCATCGCGTACACCGTTGAAACGGCAGTTCTTTACATTGATGTCATATACATAGCAGGCAGTGTCGAGTGCGATAATCTGCACACCGTATTGTGATTTCTCACAAGTGATGTTTTCGATATTGATATTGCGTACGGTGGGGATGTATCCACGACAGCAAATCTCGTTGTGCTCGTAGTCGAGGTTGATTTTCAGTACGCTTTCCTTGCAGACACCCACTTTGATGTTGCGGGCATTGATGTTTTCGATGATACCGCCACGGCAAGTATTGGTCTTGATGCGTACCACACGCTCCAGTTCGGGCGAGTCCATCACGTTGTTCTCGGCATAGACGTTGCGGCATCCGCCCGATATTTCAGAACCGATAACCACACCACCGTGACCGTTTTTCATCTCACAGTTGCGGATGATAATGTTCTCACTGGGGCGATCCCAAAGGCGTCCGTCACGGTTGCGCCCACTCTTAATGGCAATACAGTCGTCGCCAGTATTGAAATAACAGTTTTCTATCAGCACGCCATCGCACGACTCAGGGTCACATCCATCGCCGTTAGGACCGTCGTTGATAATCTTCATACCACGTACGGTGATGTTTTTCGATAGCAGGGGATGAATCACCCAGAATGGAGAACGCAGCAGGGTGAGGTCTTCCAAGAGGATGTTCTCACACTGGTTGAAGTTGATGAGCTGTGGGCGCAGACCGTCATTCTTGGTGAAAATGCGCTCGTTCATATCAATACCGTCTTCTGCTTGCTTCAGCAATCGGGCACGGGTGCCACTGCGCTGGTTGGGCAGTTTGTCGGGTGCACCTCCGAAGTAGGGTACGCCCGTCCATTGCCACCATGTATCTTTCGAGCCGCCACCATCGATAGTACCTTCACCAGTCACAGCAATGTTCTGCTGCTTGTAGGCATAGATGCATGGACTGACGTTGTGGCAATCGAGACCTTCCCAACGTGTAGGCACCACGGGGTAGAGGTCTGGTTCAAACACAAACTGCAACTTGGCGTCTTTCTCCACTACGAGATTGACGTTTGACAACAGGGTGATGGCACCTGTGAGATAGGTACCTGCCGGTACGATGACGCGGCCACCGCCTCTCTTAGAACAAGCCAGAATGGCCTTGTTGATGGCTTTCTGGTTCTTGGCAGCTGTGTTTCCTGTCTTTGCACCATATTTGGTGATGACAAAATCACGTTCTGGGAATGTCGGAGCCTTAATGCTCTGTTCGATGCGCTTATACTCATTGTCGTCCCAGGCTTTGGCCTGTGCGGCGATGGGTACAATGATGGCTACGAACAATAATTGTAGTAGTCTTTTCATTATTTTGAGTGTTTTAGTAGATTTTTCGGTGCAAAGATAAGCATTTTATTTGGAAATAAGTCAAATATGTATTACTTTTGTGTGATATAAATGTGAAGATTATGACTAAGATAGCAGATTTTTTAAACAAGAACGACCGCTTTGCTGCAGACGCAGGGTGTCGTATCGTGGAAATGGAAGAGGGAAGGGCTGTTGCAGAAATGACAGTTACACCCCATCATCTCAATGGCGGCGGAGTCTGTCAGGGCGGTGCACTGTTTACACTTGCCGACTTGGCATTGGCTGCCGTGATGAACAGTAGGGGGCAATTGACCTTCGGTATAGAGAACAATATCATGTTTATGGCATCGGCGCGTGTAGGCGATAGACTGCGTGCAGAAGCCCGAGAGGTGGCAGACCATCCGAAGATTCCAACCGTAGAAGCCCGTATTACGAATCAGAATGGACAACTCTTGTGTGTGGTGACAGGTGTGGCTTATCGTAAGAAAGAGGCACTGGTAATGGAATAATCCCTATTCCATAGCTACTCCTTTGCCTTCACTATCTCATATTCCAAAACTTTTTTCAATCCCAACACGTTCATATAGTAATCTCGCGTACCTATTATATATACTTGATGGTTCCACAGTTCGGGGTTGTCCTTGAGGTTGAGTTTCTTGCGTATTGATGCTCTGTCGGTCAAGCAGACAGGTAGAAAACTGTTTTTGTCAATTGTCTCGTCTGTCTGACTGTCGGTTACAATCGGAGTATCTGACAGTAGGATAGAGGTGCTCGAAGTGAAGGGAGGCCATAGAAGTATGTTGTTTAGACTCTTGTAGGCTGTGCCGACAATGTATGCCTTGACGCAGATTTGACGGTCCACATCTGTCAATTGCGCTTCTGCCACTGTCAATGCGTTCTGCTTGATAGTGGGATCAATGCCCGTTACTGGTACTATTGTACCGGTAGAGTCGGTTGCTGTAGTGTCACGGTCTTCTTTCGCAGGTGGATCTTCTACCATATCCAACTGCTTTTCACATCCGGTGGAACATGTCAGTATTGCCACCAAGAACCATATAAAATAGTGCTGCTTCATGGGGCAAAGATAATGAAAATGCTTGAAAATGAGAAAAAAACACGTGAAAATTTGCTCTTTTCTGAAATAAATGCTATATTTGCCACCGATAAGCCTATGTCGGCTGTTGCCGAACTATCTTATCATTCATAGTTAGGGGTTGGTAGCGTCCTGCACCAACCCCATTTTGTTGAACCTTCAATGCATATCATGTGGTTCATGTTGCCGTTGAACAAGTCGGAAATATATGATGACAGCGTTAAACTTGCAAAATCAGTTTGACATTTCAACTTTTATTCGTAAATTTGCAAGTCATTAGTAAATATCTATTAAAAGAATACATAAAACATGGGAATTTTATCTAAAATATTCGGACGTAACACCGATGAACAGCAGAAAACAGGAGGCATGGAAGACTTCATGACTCTCATTCGCGTTTATTTCCAGGCCGTAATGGCAGCAGACTTGGGCATTACCAATCTGGCTGCATTGCCCGATTTACGCGTGTTTAAACAAACACTCCACGTGCCAACTCAAAACAATAAGCTCGGTGTGGGAGAAAAGTCACGCTGCAAGAAAATGCTGAAAGAGATATATGGCATGAGCGATGACTTCACTAAAGAGATAGACCAAAGCATTCGTCGTCGCTGCAAGAAACCGCAGGATGTGCAAACCTATATGATTCAGTTTTCTGCGTTCTCACAAGACTTGATGATGCTTACCGGAAACCTGATGAAGTTCAAACTTCGCTTGCCCGGATTCTTCAAAAAGGCTCTTTATACCATGACCGAAAAGACTATCAATGACATCTTCAATAAAAACGATTATAGTGATGCAGGTGTTCTGAAGTCTATCGTGGCAATCCGTCAATACAACCAGAAACTTGGTTTCTCACAGCGATGGGTAACCGATTTCGTATATCATGTAGTGATGCTTGCTAAAAAAGAAAAGCAGCCAGCACAACAAGAAACGAAATAAAAAAAGTTAAATATATTACAGAAAAGGTTGCACTTTGTATAAAAAATGTTACCTTTGTAGAGATTAAGGGTGTGTCTTTAATGTTTTGCAGCCAAGGTCATGATTGGCATAACCAAACAGCTCAAGGCAAAGAAGACAAAAATAAGTATCAATGACGCCTAACGAGAAAACTATAGCAACGTTTGAAACCCGCATGAGGCAGATGATTCTCCGATTTCAAGAACTGAAAAAGGAGAACAATGACCTATACGCCCAAATCGAAGAGGACGAAAAGCAAATGGAAACGCTGCGACAACAGTTGGATCAAAAGCAGAAAGACTACGAGGCCCTTAAGATGGCACGCATGATCAGTATTACCGATGGCGACTTGCAAAGCGCTAAAGACAGACTGGCGAAGCTCATCAGAGAAGTGAATAAGTGTATTGGAATCCTTAGCGATGAAAACGAATAGAGGAGACCGAACCATGGCAGAAACAAACCGAGACAAGTTACATATCAAGCTGCACGTCTATGACGAGGAAATCGAAGTGGTAATCAACCGCGACGATGAGGAGTTCTATCGCTCGGCAGCAAAGCTCATCACTGAAAGATATAATGCATACGCTGCGGCATACAAAACCCGTAAAAGCGAACACATAATATCTTTGATGACACTTATAGATATAGCACTGCTCTATCAAAAGGAACGCGCCAACCATGACGCAGAGCCTTTCAAGAATATTCTCGATAAGTTGACAGCCGAAGTGGAACATGCACTGAAAGAAAAGTAATATACTGAAACGAGAATATTAATAATATATATCAAATTTAATCTATGGACATATTAGTCATCCTTGCTATCATTGCCGCCCTTCTAATTGGCGGACTCTGTGGCTTTATGATTTTCCGTCATGTCATCAAAGGAAAATATAATGAAATGGTAGAGGCTGCCAATAAGGAAGCCGAAGTTATCAAAGAGAAGAAACTGCTCGAGGTCAAAGAGAAGTTCCTCAATAAGAAAAGCGAACTGGAAAAGGAAGTGCAACAGCGAAACCAGCATATCCAGCAAAGCGAAAATAGACTGAAACAGCGTGAGATCTCGCTCAACCAACGTCAGGAGGAACTGGGTCGCAGAAAGAATGAACTCGACAACCTGCAAACGCGCATTGACAACGAAAAGAAGTTGCTGGTCCTGAAAAACGAAGAACTTGAGAAGATGCAATTGCAGGAGCGTGCTAAGCTGGAAGAACTCTCTGGACTGAGTGCAGACGAAGCAAAGGCCCGATTGGTTGAAGCCATGAAGGATGAAGCTAAGACAGATGCTGCTAGCTATATCAACGAAATTATGGATGAGGCCAAGCTGAATGCCAATGCTCAGGCTAAGAAAATTGTGATACAGACCATTCAGCGAGTGGCAACAGAAACTGCTGTAGAGAATGCTGTTTCTGTATTCCATATCGATAACGACGAAGTGAAAGGACGTATCATCGGACGTGAAGGTCGTAATATCCGTGCACTTGAAGCTGCCTGTGGCGTTGAAATCGTTGTAGATGATACTCCTGAGGCTATCGTTATTTCTGCGTTTGATCCTATCCGTCGTGAAACTTGCCGTTTGGCTCTCCATCAACTTGTCAGCGATGGACGTATCCATCCTGCGCGTATTGAAGAGGTTGTGACCAAAGTGAAAAAACAACTGGAGAACGAAATCATCGAAACAGGTAAACGTACGGCTATAGACCTCGGTATTCATGGATTACACCCAGAGTTGATTCGTATCATCGGTAAGATGAAATATCGCTCATCATACGGACAAAACCTATTGCAGCATGCACGCGAAACTGCCAACCTCTGTGCGGTTATGGCTTCCGAACTTGGATTGAATCCTAAGAAAGCTAAACGTGCCGGTCTGCTCCATGATATTGGTAAGGTGCCCGATGAGGAGAGTGAATTGCCACATGCACTCTATGGCGCAAAGATTGCTGAGAAATATAAAGAGAAACCCGATATCTGCAATGCTATCGGTGCTCACCACGACGAGATGGAGATGCAGACTTTGTTGGCTCCTATCGTACAGATTTGTGATGCTATCAGTGGCGCACGTCCAGGCGCTCGACGCGAAATCGTAGAAGCATATATCAAGCGTCTTAACGACCTTGAGGCTATTGCCATGAGTTATCCCGGTGTTACCAAGACCTATGCTATTCAAGCTGGTCGCGAGCTGCGTGTCATCGTTGGTGCAGATAAGATGGATGACGCAGAGACCGAGGCACTCAGTGGTGAGATTGCTACCAAGATTCAGAATGAGATGACCTATCCCGGACAGGTGAAGATTACTGTCATCCGTGAAACTCGTTCTGTGGCTTACGCCAAATAAAAGCAATTCATAGTATCAAATAACGAAGACTCCTTCTTTGCCTAATAGGGAAAGAGGGAGTCTTTGCTGTATATCATGCGGACCTTTGGTGGTTATTTGCTTTTTCTTATTCATTTTCTTTGTCATACAAAGAATATTTCGTAACTTCGCACCGAAAGATTAAAACACAGAACTATGAAAGGTATCGTATTGGCAGGAGGTAGTGGCACACGTCTCTATCCTATCACAAAGGGAATATCCAAGCAACTGATTCCCATTTTCGACAAACCGATGATTTACTATCCTATATCGGCTTTGATGCTGGCAGGCATACGGGAGATTCTTATCATCTCTACTCCTTATGACCTTCCTGGTTTTAAACGCTTGTTGGGAACAGGTGAAGACCTCGGAGTACGTTTCGAATATGCAGAACAACCATCGCCGGATGGACTGGCACAGGCCTTTATTATAGGTGAAGAGTTTATTGGCAAAGATAGTGTATGTCTTGTCTTGGGCGATAATATCTTCTATGGTAGTGGATTCACGGGATTGCTCCATCAGAGTGTGAAAAATGCGGAACAAAAAGGACTCGCTACGGTGTTTGGCTACTATGTCAACGACCCAGAGCGCTATGGCGTGGCAGAATTTGATGCCGACGGCAATTGCCTCAGCATCGAAGAGAAACCCGCAACCCCCAAATCCAACTATGCCGTGGTGGGGCTCTATTTCTATCCAAACAGCGTGGTGGAAATTGCCAAAAATATCAAGCCAAGTGCACGAGGCGAATTGGAAATAACAACAGTCAATCAACAATATCTGTCACAAAAGACGCTGAAGGTGCAGACATTGCAGCGTGGTTTCGCATGGCTCGACACGGGCACTCACGACTCACTGTCGGAGGCTTCTACCTTTATCGAAGTGATCGAAAAGCGTCAAGGACTGAAAGTGGCCTGTCTGGAAGAGATTGCCTACAAGCATGGTTGGATTACGAAAGAGAAACTTCGTGAGGTGGCTGCTCCAATGGCAAAAAACGAATATGGCAAATACCTCCTGCAACTGGCAGAGAAATAACAGGACACCGTCTTTTTGGAAGGCATCACTCTTCGCCCGGAAAGCGCGACCACATAAGAAGATACCGCCCGATGCGTTACACATCGGGCGGTATCTTCTTATCGCAGCAAGCCTTGCCAACTCACGGGCCGACCATCTTCCGTTGCTCCATCTATCGTGACAAGATAGCGTTTCGATGAGTCGGAAGAATAAAAACGCACAATGGCTTCACCAGCATCGTCGGTTTGCAACGAGGGATTCCAATAGAGCGTCGTGCGATAGTCGGGGCGCGTATAGTCGCTCTTATCCGTCTTGGGATACTGTGGTGAATAGAACTCCATATTGTAGCGATAGCCCAACGGGGATATCCTTGCCATGGAGAGCAGGTGTTTGCGCTTTCCTATCTCCGAACCATCTTTAAGGAAGATGAACAACACGCCAGGGATTCTGCCTCTAATATCAGCGCGCACACCATACATCGTATTCTGAGGATGGTTCATCGAGAAATATTCTATACTCCGCACATTCTGCGGCAAGATAGCCAATATTTCTTCGTCATCTGTTTCTGCCACATTGTCCACATATTTTTTTCCAACAATCTGTCCAATACCACCGACTCTCTTGTGGCCATCTTCACCAACAGAACAATAGATGCCCAACTGGCTGAGGAGTGTTTCCATGGATGCCGCATGCTCAATACGAGGATCATTCGGATAAAGATTGCGAGGGGCTTCCAGTTGGCCATAGTTCATCGATTTGGGTTTCTTTTTACTTCCTTTCTTCTCAAATTCGGGCAGTTCTACCACGCCATTCCAAGCATACATCTGCTGTTGGTTGCTCTGCTTGACATAGACGGACAAATCATTGCCCGTTTGACAAGCATAGTGAGGCAATCTCACCGTAGGGGGTATTTGCTTGTCAACTTGTAGTTCGACCATCTCCGTACTACCACTTTTTTTTGTGCCTTCCAATAGCCATGTCGTGCCTTCGGGACTGTCCACCGTCAGCGAGAAACGACTGCTGTCGCCCAACTCAAACTCATGGCGCACTCCCTCCGCGGGGTTCACCAATAGCAGATGAGGATTCTTTAATTTCGATTTCAACGTGCCTTTCACTCTGCCCGTGATACGTTGTTCTGTCTCTATCGGATAGGTCATCTGTGGATAGCGGCCACGAAGCATATCGGCAAGGGGATAGACGCCATCGCGGCGACTCACTGCCCATTGCGATAGTGTTGGCTGCAACGTGTCGGGCTTCACCACGTCATAGTCGGTCACCGAAACCGAAAAAGTGCCTTTTAAGGGGCGGCCTTCCTGATCGGTCAAGGTCAGCGTGGACGCTATGGGCATCTTCTTGCCTTCTGTCATCTGACTTTTCATGCTCACACATATGCTGTCGCGACTGGCAATCTGCGTCTCACAAGAGGCCAAGACCAATTTGTCTTGAGGACGGATCATGGCCACCGTCACTACGCCTGGACGCAAACGGCCCATGCCGATTCGCAACACACGCGAACCGACATAGGGTGTTTCCACCAAGTTGCCGCCACCATATATCACACAGGTCAACGTGTCAGACTCGCTCGCATCCGACATGCGGATCAGCAATTGTCCCTTGCGTTGCTTCACTTCCAATAGGGGCGATGATTGCAGGGCAATAGGTGCTTCCACGCACGACACATAGCGGTCGTCGCCCGTCTTTGCAGTCACATAGATGGGCTTATAGCAGAAATAATCCGAACCGAAGTTGCGCATCCACTGTGTATAGGCCACCAGCGTGTAGCAACCACTCGCCATCGTCTTCGATAGAAACATCGCATTGGCAAACACGCCACTACTGTCACAACGCACTTTCATGCGCTGGACCAACGTGTCGGCATTCTGTTCATAGAGTTCCACATAGACATAGCGCGAGCGTGACACAGGGATGCGAGTGGCGGCATCCAACAGATGAGCACGAAACCATATCGTGTCGCCAACCATATAATAAGGACGATCTGTGTGCAGATAGATTCGCTCCTGCGGAACCTTTGAGTAATAGTCAAGCAGATGAGACATCACAGAGATGCTGTCATTATTCATCGCACTTGCCTTGAACCCGCAGGTGCTCAGCAAAATAAACAAGAACAACTTCCTACACATCTTAATTGTATCTATATTCGCAATCAGATTTACATTGCATATTGTATTTCTGCATCCGATTATTCTTTTGGTTTAGAGAAGGCTGCTACGCAACGACAGAGGGCATCGGGATTGCCCATGTCATACATCTCACCATCAAGCCGCACACCCATCATGCCATGGTTGCTACGAACGGCCTCAAGTGCTGAGGTGAGCTCTATCTCGCGTGTATGGTCGTTTCCTTCATCGGCTTTTCGTATATCGGTTTCCAACTGCTGGAAGACCTCCGGTGTGAGGATATACTGTCCAAACACACTGCAATACTCTTTCTTTCCATCGTTGCCACGCACACCAAGGAACTCTTCGGCATAACTGGCCTTGGGTTTCTCGTTCATTGCCGATACATTGAGAATGGTGTTCTCTTTGTCTTCCCAGATGCCACTGAGTATGCCGTAACGACTAACTTCGGTCAGTGGAACGGAATGGATACTGACCATGAGTCTGTTGTAGCGCTCATATTCCTCGATGAGTTGTAGGGCACAGGGTTTATTGCGATGGCTACGGTAGATCGTGTCACCTAAGAGTAGGAGCACTGGCTCATTGTGTGTGAATTCCACAGCCTGATAAACGGCATGGCCGAAACCGCGCTTTTCTTTTTGATATACGTAGCGCAGTCGCTTACCGATATCAAGAATGCGGTTTTCATATTCTTGTGCTTCGGTATTGAGCTTCGACAGATGTTCTGCAGAAAGCGGTGTTTCGAAGAATTCAGTATAGAGTTTACGTTCCTCCTCAGAGCCCAATACGAGACAAATCTCCTCGATGCCACTCTTTACCAGTTCTTCAAGCAAAATGAGAATGACGGGGCGCACCATGCCATCGGCACAGGGTATGGGGAAAAAGTCCTTCTTTAATCCGCGGGTCGCGGGGTATAGTCGTGTGCCGAAACCTGCCACGGGGATAATAGCGCGACGTACCGTATGTACAGGGTTGATGGTCAATTGGTAGGCACGCATGCCTTCGCTGTTGAGGTAATCAACCAATTTCTTCTGTGATTCCGCATCGCGTGCGAGAAATTGCACACTTCCATCGCCGTGTGAACCAACACCCTTTCCACCATATACCAATGGTTGGATGGCAGGATCCCTCAATACTTCATGGAGTTTTGGTGCTTGTAGTGCAGGCGACATGGGCGTGATGTATTCCTCAAACATATTTTCTGTCTCTGTCATCAGTTGGCCCAGTTGCTCCACTTGTCCCTCTGCCATATATTTCACAGCACGTTCTATGATTTTGTGGTTCCATTCTCCTAACGCCCGATGGAGGTTTTGCTCCTTCTCGTTTTGCGCAAATGGATAGGGCTTATTCAAGTCAGAAAGGATGCGGATTGTATCTTTTGCAGTGCAAAGGTCTGCAAACACCCAGTGTAGTGTCTTTTTGACATTGAGTGACTGCACTTCGATTTCATCGCCATCAAAGGTCATCAGATTGGGTTTCACACCAAAGGCGCATGCTTGGTCAAGTCGTCCGCAACGTGACGAAGTGCGCTGTTCACCGAGATAGGCGATATTCATTTCGCCCATGGTGTTGAGGTTCAAGTTGTACAGCAAGTTGAAAGCACGTGCAACCAAAACACAAATAGCTGCAGATGACGATAGTCCGCTCTTCATGGGAAGCGTCATATTGGTGATGCGGATGCGTACACCACCTACCTTATACCATTCCAACATGTAGCTAGCTACACCTGCACAGTAGCAGAAGAACGATCCCGATTTGGCAACACGCTTCAGATCTGTCTCTGTCATGCGGCATGAAAAGTCACGCCACGCATCTTTCATTTCAGCGGCATCGCTATGCATTTCGAAGTTGGAGGCTTTCTCCACTTCTGCATAAATTCCTTGTTCGATACCAGTAACTATAGCCATACCCGGAAGGATATCGGCATTCATGGTTCGGTAATGGCCTGCCCAGTCGGTGTGTTCTCCAAAGAGGCACAAACGCCCCGGAACAAATAGTTTCAACATAAATAAGTCTTAGCTTGGTTATATATTCAGTTCACAAAGTTAAAACAAAAGAATGAGAAATCACGAATTTCTGTTAGAATAATTTGGAGATACTGAAATTTTACCTTAAATTTGCATCATATAATGGTAATATTGCCAGTAACCCATCTTAAAAAACAATAGGCTTATCGATTAAATTCTACCCTCAAGAAATCAAAACATTTGGACCATGAAGGGATATGCAAACTGCTCCGACGATATGTTGGTGCAAGCCTATATGGAGGGCAAGGATTCTGCTTTCGATGAGTTGTTGGCACGCAATCAGCAGCAATTATTCGATTTTATCTTGGCTTTGACCCGTGATAAGGACAAAGCCGATGACCTCTTTCAAGAAACTTTCATCAGAGCTATCGTGAAGATGAAAGATGGACAATACTTCAATCAGGGTAAGTTTCTATACTGGTTGATGCGTATTGCCCGTAATTTGCTGATTGATGATGTGAGAAAACAAAAGAAAGAACAGGCGGTAAATATCAGCGATGACGAGTTGCTGACGGTCATAGATTGTGGACATCCCTATAAAAGTAGGGAAGATATGCTGGTGGCTGAGGAACTCAGTGGCCACATGCGACAACTGATGGATCTGCTTCCTGATGAACAGCGCGAGGTGGTATTGATGCGTTATTATCAGGGTTTGCAGTTTAAAGACATAGCCGAAATTACCAATGTCAGTATCAATACTTCGCTTGGGCGTATGCGCTATGCCATTCGCAATATGCGCCGTATGGCCAAACGTATTAATTTGATATAGTATCTGATAGTATGATGTGAGGTATGAAACTCCTTTGCACCAATACTGATGTTTCATCTTGGTGTAAAGGAGTTGTCGTATGTGCAGGATGATTTAGATCATCTGCTGTTGTTGAACTGCTATTGGTTGTTTAGAGATTGCGCAATTCGTGGATAGTCTGTTCTGGTTGCTTGCTTTTGAATACGTAACTACCGCTGACAAGAACATCCACACCGGCTTTAACCAAGCGTGGCGCAGTCTCGCCCTGTACTCCACCATCCACTTCGATTAGTGCTTTACTGCCAGTTTGGTCGAGTAATTGGCGCAAGCGCTGCACCTTGCCGATGGTGTTTTCAATGAATTTTTGTCCGCCAAATCCAGGATTGACGCTCATCAGCAATACCATATCCACATCTGCTGCAATGTCTTCCAATACGGAAACAGGTGTGGCGGGATTGAGTGTGACACCGGCTTTCATGCCAGCATCGTGTATTTCCTGTACTGTGCGGTGTAAGTGGCGACAGGCTTCTACGTGAACATTCATCATCATAGCGCCAAGTTTAGCGGTTTGCTTGATATACTGTTCTGGATTTACAATCATGTAATGCACATCCAATGGTTTGGTGCACTTTGATGCAACAGCTTCGAGTACAGGAAAGCCGAAGGAGATATTGGGTACAAAAACCCCGTCCATAACATCGAGATGAAGCCAGTCTGCTTCACTTCTGTTGATCATTTCAATATCGCGGTCGAGGTGCAGAAAGTCGGCCGCCAGTAATGATGGAGATACTTTAGTCATCTTGTCAGTTGTTGATTTAAGTTTCAAGTTCAGTTCATCCCCACTACCTTGACAGTCCCATCGCTTTCAACAATGGTCTTGTAGGTACGAGCCACCTGTTTAATGAGCAGGATGGTTGTTTCGTTGGGTTTGTCCGTTTCGTGCTTATTGGCGCTTGACATCGGCTTTTTCCTTATAGTTTTCTATAAGAATAAACGAGGTCTTTGCCGTTTTAGTATATTTTTAAAGTGATTTTTTTACTTATCCCACGTGACACTGATCCAGTTCCTTCATGCCATTCATGAAGTCGCGTGCCATCATGCGCTTCTTTCCTGCCAGTTGAAGTTCCTCGAAACAGAGCCATTCATCAATAGTGGCCACCAGCAAGCGCTTACCTTCTATGCAGATTGTGCCTGGTGCAGCGGTGGTGGATTGACCGGTTTTGCTTGTGCGATAGACTTTCAACAGTGTCTCTTTACCATCTGGTGTTATCAGATTGGTCCAAGCTCCTGGTATGGGACAGAGGCCGCGCACGAAGTCATACACCTGTTTTGCTTTCTGGTTCCAATTGATTTCGCAGTTTTCTTTGAACAGTTTCGGAGCGTCTTTGAGGTCCTTGTCTTCTATCTTTTCGCTTTGTGCCACGGTCGCAGGATGCCCATTGGTAGCCACAATTTGTTCGAGCGTTTCGAGACAGAGTTGTGCGCCGAGGTGCATCAGTCCGTCATAAACATATTCCACATCGGCATCGTCTGGAATGTCGAAAGGCTTGCTCATGATGATACGACCAGTATCAATATCGTGGTCGAGGAAGAATGTTGTCACGCCAGTTTGTGTTTCACCATTGATGATGGCCCAGTTGATGGGCGCCGCACCACGGTATTGTGGCAGTAGGGCAGCGTGTACATTGAATGTGCCATATTCGGGCATTGCCCATACCACTTCGGGTAACATGCGGAAAGCCACTACCACCTGAAGGTTGGCATTGTAGCTCTTCAACTGTTCCACGAAGTTCTCGTCTTTCATCTTCTCAGGTTGTAACACCGGTAATCCATGTTCCAAAGCATATTTTTTGACGGCAGGTGCTTGGAGTACCGAACCGTGTCTTCCTACGGGTTTATCGGGTTTGGTGACTACAGCCACTACATTATAGTCGTGTTCTACCAGTGCTTGCAGTGTCTCTACGGCAAACTCCGGTGTTCCCATAAATACTATTCTAAGGTCTTCTTTCTTCATCATTAATATGATTGCTACACATTATTAATATAAATAGATGCTATTCCTGACTGAAGTCGCGCACCATCTTACGATACATACCGTATATGCGTTTCTGTGAGATATAGCCACGCAGACAGCGGTCAGCGTCAAGTACAGGCAGCCAGTCAGCCTGTGTTCGTTCAAAAGCCTTCATTACATCAGTCATCGGCATGCCATCGGTGAGTACTGCAGCCGGTTTAGTCATGAGTTGACTGGCATGGAAATGGTGATATAGTTCGGTGCGGAACATCACGTGGCGAATGCGTATAATATCTATTTCCCCTAACAGATGTCCTGCAGCGTCAGTAACAGGAAGCACACTTTGTTTAGAGCGACTGATCTTATGTACCATTTGTCCGAGTTCCATATCAGCATCCACCGATTGGTAGTCGCGGTCTATTACGGTTTCCATATTCATCAGTGTGAGCACAGAATGGTCGGTGTGGTGGGTGAGCAACTTACCTTGTCGGGCGAGTCGCATACCATATATACTATGCGGTTCAAAGATGATGATGGTGAGATATGCCGATACCGAAACAATCATCAACGGCATGAATAGGTTGTATCCACTGGTAATCTCGGCGATGAGGAATGTTCCTGTCAGCGGTGCATGCATCACTCCCGACATGACTCCAGCCATGCCCAATAGTGCAAAGTTCTTTTCTGGCACATATATTCCCACTTGATTCATGTTCCACAAGCGTGAGAAGACGAATCCGGTGAAGCATCCTATGAACAAACTGGGTGCGAAAGTACCACCACAACCGCCGCCTCCATTGGTTGCCGATGTGGCGAACACCTTGGTGAAGAGCACCAGCGATAGATATATCATCAGATATTCCGGATGTCCGTAGAATAGTGAACCGTCGAGAATCTGGTTCCAGTCTGTCTCCGATTTACCGTTGAGCAACAGGTTGATGGCATGGTATCCTTCGCCATAGAGTGAAGGAAAGAGGAAGATCAGCGTGCTCAGAACAACGCCACCGATAAGGAGTTTGACGTATGGCTTGTTTTTAAATCGAGCATAAACATCCTCGCAGGCATTCATAGACCGTATGAAATAGAGGCTGACGAGACCGCAGGTGATTCCTAATAGAATAGATGCCGGTACACGTTCCACCGTCCAGTCGTTGTCGAGATGGAAGGTGAATAGTGTTGAGGCACCGCTGAAAATATAGGTGAAGCAGGTTGCTGTCACACACGATACCAATACAGGCAACAGCGAAGCCATGGTCAAATCGATCATCAATACTTCCAGCGTGAATACCAATCCTGCAATCGGCGCCTTAAAGATTCCGGCAATGGCACCAGCAGCACCGCATCCTACGAGCGTCATCAGCGTTTTGTTGTCGAGTCGAAACAGTTGCCCGAGCCTTGACCCGATGGCCGATCCCGTCAAAACGATAGGCGCCTCAGCTCCCACCGAACCACCAAAACCGATGGTGATGGCTGATGCAATGACCGATGACCATGTGTTGTGGGCTTTCAGTCGCGACTTGTTTGACGAGATGGCATATAGTATTCGCGTGATACCGTGAGATATATTGTCTTTGACGACATGTCTCACAAAAAGCGAGGTAAGGTAGATGCCGATGACAGGATATACCAGATAGAGCCAGTTGTAACTTGTTGCAGTAAACTTACCCGTCAGCAGTGAGCCTATCAGGTCAATCATACTGTGCAGGATGAAAGCGGCTACAGCAGACAACAGGCCCACAAAGAACGCCAGAACGAGTAGAAACATTCTGTCGCTAATGTGTGTTACCCGCCATTCGTGAATGCGGTGTCTCCAGTCTGTGCGTGTCGCTATTTCATGTTGACTCATATCTGTTCTCTTGTTTCGGTCTGTTGGTTGAGGGGGTTGCTATTTGCGGATGATGGTCACTTGACCGTCTTCTGTCAGTTTAATGATGCTCGATGGCTTGTGAGGCTTATGCTCCTGTCGGCGGCTCCAGCATACATAATCTACGGCTTCGATAATCTTCGGATCGATGTCGGGGTAGTTTTGTGCAGCAGGTTCACCGCTGATGTTTGCCGATGTAGATACCAGCGCTTTCTGGAATCGGAAGCATAGCTCCTTGGAGAAAGGCTCCTGAGTGATGCGTATGCCGACGGAACCATCTTCGGCAATAAGGTTTTCTGCTAAATTGACCGCACCGTCGAGAATAACGGTAGTAGGTTTGTCGCAGCAGTCGAGCAACTGCCATGCCACATCGGGCACTTTGCGGATGTATCGTTGCAGGCGTGCATCGCTATCCACGAGGCAGATGAGTGCCTTCGAATCATCACGTTGTTTGATGTCATAAACACGTTTCACCGCTTCGCTGTTGGTAGCATCGCAACCTATTCCCCATACGGTATCGGTGGGGTAGAGTATAACGCCTCCCTTGCGGAGCACTTCCACAGCCTTACGAATATCTTCTTCTCTGGTCATTTGTTGGTATGTTTTTAGAATTCTGAAGTGAAATGGAACTTGATGTTCTCAAAGTCCTGTTGTGCCATAGACAATACATAGCTTGAGTCAGCGAGAAACACATCGCGTCCGTCCTTATCTTTTGCCATATACTGATACTTGCGCTTTTTGAAGTTGTCGAGCTCTGCGGCATTGTCGCTTTCTATCCAACAAGCCTTGTAGAGATGTACGGGTTCCCATCGGCATTTTGCGTTGTACTCGTTTTCCAAACGGTACTGGATGACCTCAAACTGCAGTTGTCCTACCGTACCGATAATCTTTCTGCCGTTAAACTGGTTGACAAACAACTGTGCCACACCTTCGTCCATCAACTGGTCGATACCCTTCTGCAATTGTTTTGACTTCATTGGATCGTCGTTCTCAATGTATTTGAAGAGTTCGGGCGAGAATGATGGCAGTCCGCGGAAGTGGAGCTTTTCACCTTCGGTCAGCGTGTCTCCGATTTTGAAGATACCATTGTCTGGCAGACCGACAATGTCTCCGGGCCATGCTTCGTCGATAGTACTCTTGCGCTGTGCCATAAACTGTGTGGGACTTGAGAAACGCAGCGTCTTGCCCTGTCTGACGTGCAAATAAGGCTGGTTGCGCTGGAATTTACCCGAACATACTTTGCAGAAAGCGATACACGAACGGTGGTTGGGGTCGATATTGGCAGTGATTTTGAAGATAAATCCCGTGAATTTAGGTTCGTCGGGCTTTACCATGCGCTCTTCTGCTTTAGTCTCACGAGGACTCGGAGCTATTTCTACAAAGCAGTTGAGCAGTTCCTGTACACCGAAATTGTTGAGTGCCGAACCGAAGAATACAGGTGCTACTTCGGCAGAGCGATAGGTCTCTACGTCAAATTCAGGATATACACCATCTACGAGTTCAAGGTCTTCACGCAGTTTGTCAGCATCGCGTTCACCGACTTTCTCGTCGAGTTCTTTGCTGTTGATGTCTATTTCTACCTTTTCTGTTACTCGCTGTTTGTCGGGAGTAAAGAGGTCGAGCTTCTGTTCGTAGATATTATAAACACCCTTGAACTTTGCACCTTGGTTGATGGGCCATGACAGTGGACGCACTTTGATGCCCAGTTCCTGTTCGAGTTCATCGAGCAGATCGAATGGGTCGCGTCCTTCTCGGTCCATCTTATTGATGAAGATGATAACAGGCGTATTGCGCATGCGACATACGTTCATCAGTTTGCGAGTCTGTGCCTCTACACCTTTAGCGCTATCCACTACGATGATGGCAGAATCCACAGCTGTAAGTGTACGATAGGTATCTTCTGCAAAATCCTGGTGACCCGGTGTGTCGAGGATGTTCACTTTGTATTCAATGTCGCCACCTGCAGGTGTGTAGTCAAATTCCATAACTGATGTAGATACCGAGATACCGCGTTGTTTCTCGATATCCATCCAGTCGGAAGTGGCTGTCTTCTTGATTTTGTTGCTCTTTACAGCACCAGCCACCTGTATCTGTCCACCAAACAAGAGGAATTTCTCCGTCAGCGTTGTCTTACCGGCATCAGGGTGGGAGATGATGGCAAATGTTCTTCTTCTTTCTATTTCTTGATTCATAACTTATCGATACACTGTTTCAAACTGTCTTCCCAATAGGGAATATCTATGTTGTATGTGGTTTTAATCTTTGTCTTGTCGAGCACGCTGTAGTGTGGACGTGGCGCAGCAGAAGGATATTCTGCTGTGTGGAGCGGTCTTACCCGGCAGGTATTGATGCCAGCCAACCGATGGATAGCCTTGGTGAAATCATACCATGAGATGACTCCTTCATTGGAGAAATGGTAGATGCCAGGCTTGATGCCCTGTCCTATAGCAGTCATAATGGCGTTAGCCAAATCGTGTGCATAGGTGGGTGTGCCTATTTGGTCGAACACCACCCCAATGCTGTCTCGCTCCTTTCCCAATCTGATCATCGTCTTGACGAAATTGTTTCCAAAGATGGAATAGAGCCATGCTGTGCGCACTATCATGGTGCGCTTGCAGTATTTCTGCACGTTGATTTCTCCTTCCAGTTTTGTTCTGCCATAGACACTGTTGGGCTTGGTCGTGTCGGTTTCAACGTATGGTGTATGGTTTGTGCCGTCAAACACGTAGTCTGTGGATATCTGAACCATCCATCCGTTGCGTTTCTCTATAGTCTGTGCCAGATATGCAGGAGCAGTGGCATTGAGTGTTGTGCAGAGTTGTTCATCCGTTTCTGCCTTGTCAACGGCAGTATATGCCGCGCAGTTGATGATGCCGTCTATGTGGTGTTCATCCACAAAGTGAGCAATGGCATCGCTATCGGTGATGTCGAGTTCGTCGCGGTCTGTATTATAATAGGTGTGCTGTGGATAGTTATTCTCCAGCAGTTGTATCTCGTTGCCCAACTGTCCGTGGCAACCTGTTACAAGGATGTTCATCTTCCTATTCAAATTGCAGTGGTTCTTCTTTGTCTTTGAGATAATAGTCGTTGAGCATACCGATAAGTGTGCTAATCTCTTGTATGGCATGCTGTGTGTTGGGTGTTATCTCTTTTTTCTGCAACCGCAACATCATCACGCCATATAGCGAGTTGAAGCAAGTCTCTATCTCGTTTTCGTCTTTGCTTGCGCCATGGTTGCGCAACTCTACGATATAGGGTAGCACTTTGTAATATTCGGCGCTGTAGAACGGAAACTTTGTACTACCCAATAGTTGGGTATGTAGCTCCTGCAACATCTGCAGTGTCACCTTGTTGATCTGCAAGTGTCCTTTCTCCCGACAACCTTCCGAGTTCATCATTCTGATGAGGTTTCCAAACCAGTCAGCCTCATCTTCTTTCTGTTCGTCGGTATAGTCGAAGCGCTCGATGTATTCGCGTCGTATGCGGCTCAGCGAGCAGTCGAATGCTCTGATAATGTCTTCCACCTGCCACATATATAGCAGATACTCTGCTATGTTAGTCTTTCTGAGTTGTTGTGCTATTTGCATAATCTGTCTTATGTGCTAAAAGCGGTAAAGGTTGGTACATGTTCCGAAGAGGAATATGACGGAGAAGATGATGACAATGGCACCGATGATCTGATTAATGATGCGTATGCCACTGGAGTCGAAGATGCCTCGCACCTTGTCTATCAGCCATGTCAGTCCATACCACCAGACGAGTGCCCCACCCACAATGCTTGCAAATCCGACAATCATCTCAAATGGTCTGTTTGGAATGACAAATGCAAATTGTGCGAAGAGACCCATGAATAGAAATATAATCAACGGATTGGAGAAAGTGACGAGAAATGCCGTGATGGCATTGTGTGTCATCGATCCGCGTTGTTTACCTGATTGATGGATATTTTTGGTAGGGTCTGATCTCCATGTGTAGATACCAAACGACAGTAGAATGATGCTGCCAATGATCTGCAGATAGAATTTATTCGTGTCGTTATTGATGATGTCCATGACAAAAGCCATACCAAAGCCAGTGATGGCAGCATAGATGATGTCGCTCACTGCGGCACCCACTCCTGTGATGAATCCATACCATCGGCCTTTGTTCAGTGTGCGTTGCACACAGAGTACGCCTACAGGTCCCATAGGAGCTGAGGCAATCATGCCGATTAGCATTCCCTTGAATACCAAATCGACTATATTTATATGTATTGGAAACGGCATATCAAGTGCAAAGATACAAAGAATGTGTGTATCTCGTACATTTCTTTGGAAAAAACTTTGTTTATTCGATGTTTTTTTCATAACTTTGCCACTTGAAATTCGAAAATCAATAACTTAAAATACAATTTATAAACTTATGAGTGAACAGCAAGGCATCAAACCATATGTCATAGGACTCGATCTCGGAGGCACCAATTCTGTCTTTGGAATCGTAGATTCACGTGGTGACATTAAAACTCAAACAGCCATTAAGACTGGCGGATATACTTGTGCAGAAGATTTTGTTAAGGCTTCTGTCGAAGCACTTCTCCCTATCATTGACCAAGTAGGAGGTATTGAGAAAATAAAAGCCATGGGTATTGGTGCACCTAACGGCAATTTCTATAGAGGAACCATAGAGTTTGCTCCCAATCTGCCATGGGCACACGATGGCATTGTGCCATTGGCACAGATGTTCAGCGATGCACTCGGCATTCCTGTTGGCTTGACCAACGATGCCAATGCTGCTGCATTGGGTGAAATGGTATATGGTGTGGCACGCGGCATGAAGAATTTTATCGTCATCACCCTTGGTACCGGAGTTGGTTCGGGTGTGGTTGTCAATGGACAGCTGCTCTACGGTCACGATGGATTTGCCGGTGAGTTAGGTCACGTCACTATGGTTCGTGGTGCTCAAGGTCGCATTTGCGGTTGCGGTCGCACTGGATGTTTGGAGGCTTATTGCTCTGCCACAGGTGTGGCACGCACTGCCCGCGAGATGCTTGAGAAGACCGAGCGTCCCTCATTGCTCCGCGAGCTGGATGCCGAAAAGATTACTTCGCTCGACGTAAGCATTGCCGCAGGCAAGGGTGACGAACTGGCTAAAGAGATTTTCGACTTCACTGGTACGATGCTTGGTGAAGCCTGTGCCGACTTCGCAGCATTCTCTTCTCCTGAGGCATTCATCTTCTTTGGTGGCCTGGTGAAAGCCGGTAAGCTCATCATGGATCCTATCAAAGTAGCATATGACAACCACGTGATGAACATTTTCAAGGGTAAGGCCCAGTTCTTGGTGAGCGGACTCGATGGCGCTTCGGCTGCTGTTCTTGGTGCGTCAGCCATCGGTTGGGAAATCTAATCCCTCATCCATCAGATAGTAACGCAAACTATTATCATAATTGCCACAGTTGCCAGCATTGTGCAACTGTGGTATTTTTTTGCTGTTTTGTTTGGTGGTTCCGTGGAATTATACTATCTTTGCAACGTCAAGGTACGCATAACAGCGTTTAAAAGGGAATGTGAGTGAGAATCTCCTACTGTCCCGCAGCTGTGAGTTCCCTTAGCACATTCCAAGCAAAACAATCCACTGCCCTTTATGGCGGGAAGGAGTTTGGAGTGGGAACAAAGTCAGAAGACCTGCCTCGATGTTAATATGCGCATCGCTCTCGATGTAAGGGCGACCGTGCGACAATACTGATTAAGACCAAAAAGCACAAGAGGGCCACCATGTGGTTGCTCTTAGTCATAGTTATACATGTATAAGTATTTTGATGTAAGTTTATTTCGTTTGTTGAAAGTCCAGCCGTGATGGCTGGGCTTTTCTGATTTCTTGCGACCGCCACAGCCCATGTTTTGATGATTTATCTAACGTAGTTTTGTTGTCCGTGTAACATATTGATGTTCAAAAGGTAATATCCATAGCTTGGCAAATCAAATTGTTTTCCTCGGCAAATCAAATTGTTTTCCTCGGCAAATCAAATTGTTTTCCTCACCAAATCAAATTGTTTTCCTCACCAAATTCATTGAAATTGCTCACCAAATTCATTGAGATTGCTGAGCAAATTCATTGAATTTACTGATCCATGTACCTTGTGAACGGATGCAATGTAATGATAAATTGTGTGTATGCGGCTTTGTGAAAGGATGTGGAAAATAGAATTTTGATGGCGTGAGAAACCAAGTGGCGGCTTTCTGCAGATAGATACTCTGCGAAAGCATAGGGAGAGTGATGGGGCAGAAAGCTGTTTGTAGGCTGTGCGTGCGTCATGCATAGCTGTGCATGCCACCAAGGAAATAGTTGACACCGAAGTAGGTCATCAACACCGAGAAGAATGCGATGAGCATATAAAGATGGTATGCCACAGGTCGATGGGGCGCAAAGAAAGTGGTGCGGTGTAGTGGAACGGCATAAACGAGCAGGGTGATGAGTGCCCAAACCTCTTTCGGATCCCAGCTCCAATACTTTCCCCACGACACGTTAGCCCATACCGCACCGAGGAATATGCCGCCTGCCAACAGGAAAACGGCTGGATATAGCATCAGTTGAGACAGTACGGTGAGCAATTCCTCGTGGCCGGTATGGCCACGATGATGGGCTATCAGAGCCACTATGCCACTCATCATGGTGAAAGCCAAGAGTGCATAAGCCATCATGACGAGGCTGACGTGGATGGTGAGCAATGGCGACTGGAGTACGGGCATGAGTGATGTAATCTGCGGATTCATCTCGCTCAGATGGGCTATCAGTAGGGTGAACCCCGACAGCAGCAGGGCAAACGGAACGATAATAGATAGGCGGCGATGGAACATCACACCGACGGTTTGCAGCGCAAGAGCGAGAAAAAGCATGGTTTCAAAGCCGTTGCCCAAGGGGATGCGACCGCTGATGTACCAGCGCAAAGCATAGCCTGCCACCAATACCAACCACGATAGTCCTCCCAAGAGGCAGACCGTTTGCCATAAGCAATGGCGGAAACGAAACGCAGGGATGAGCAACAGGCAGAATGCCAATATGCCCAAGGTGAGATTGGTTATAAACAGCAGACTGACAAAGGGTATGCGGTTGTAACATATCTCTGCCACGAGGCGGTGCTGATTGATAGCCACACCACTTGCCGGGCGCAACAGTTCACCTTCGGTGAGCATCAGTATGATGCCCACTTTCTCGTCGAGATCTCTGACAGCCTTAGTTTCCCCACCGCAGGCAATGAGTTGTTGCAGTCGATACTGACCTGTATTGTCGAAGAGATCGGCAAGGCGGGCATATTTACCGTCGATGCCCAACTGTTGGCGCAACTTGCTGTCTTTCACCAAGAGCATTGGTTCGTCAGACCAAGTCTCAGGACGCTGCATCCAACCATATAACACTTGTTCGGCAGTAAGTCCTTTATAGGAGGTGCGCCCATAGAGTTTAAGTAGGAAATCGCGTGCCAGCGTGTTGAGTGGTGCTATTCGGTCGTTATAGACCACCGGCATTTCAGCCAACCGATTGGCTCGTTCTGCCGTGATAGTAGGCACACTTCGGGCATGTACAGACATGGAGCAAACTATCAGCAGCATGAGTGTAGCACCATGGCGCAACAGGGGTGACCGCAGTAAGCGACCGAATGTTTCGCGCCGGTCGATGAGCAACCAGACCATCGATAATGCCAGTAATACATAGCCGCCATAGCTGATGGGAGTGCCCCATGGGTCGTAGTTGACTGTAAGTACCGAACCTTGACGGTCAGGGTCAAACGATGTTTGGTAGAAACGATAGCCCTCCACCTCAAGAATATGGTTCATCGAGATGGTGGCTTCATGGTGTTGACGGTCTGCCGTAATGTAGGTTACCTGGCTCTGAAAGTCTTGTGGCGCCTCTGTACCAGGATAGCAAACTACGGAGAAACCTTGTAGGGTCATCTGCTGAAAAGGCAATGGTGCCGACAGCTGTGAGTCTTTGATGGTGTAGCAATCTGCCGGTTGGCCTTTGCGCAAATGGAGTGTGCCCTCGCTACTGGTCAGCCATGAGGCGGCAGCCCCTGCCAGTATCAGCAACAGTGCAGCATGAAGCAACATCACACCCAGTCGCCGCCAGAGGCGCATGCGCCATATAGCCGCCATGCCCCCCAAGGCCATCAATGCCCAAAGCGCAAAGAACCATGAGGTGTGATAGACATGTGTGGCAGCATACGAAGCCCCATGGCGTTGCTCCACGAAGGTGGCAACAGCCATGGTGGCTATGAGTATGGTCATAAGCAGCGTGAGAACGATGCGGAGATGCTTCATCTTTGGATGTTGTAACGTAAACTTTACAATGTTATCAGAATGGGTTGAACTGCGGGTGGTGGGTCTTGCGCACTGCCATGCACTCCATTTCAATCAGCCAACCCGGTCGGCATACTGGTGCGTGGACTATCACGTAGGGATGTCCAGGGAAGCGTTCGGCAAACAACTGACTGACTACAGCATAGTCGGCAGTGTCGCGCAGATAGACCACCATCATGCCTACGTCCTCCATGGTGCAGTCGGCTTCAGCCAACAGCGCTTCTACATTCTCCCACATGCGGTGGGTCTGACGGCGAATGTCCTTGGGATAGACAATCTGCCCCTTGTTGTCGATACTGGCAGTGCCCGATATAAACACTTGTCGGCGGTCGCCATAATCGACCATGGTGCCTCGCTCAAAGCTCACACCATACTCGCTGGTGCGGTTCAGGTGGGTAGGAGCATAGAGATATGCCACTTGCTCTTTCTCAATACCAGCCACGGCATAGGTGTCCAACTGTGTCAGCACGTTAGGGTCTGCCTGTCTGCCACCAATGCCGGTAGAGGCTATGAAGTGGGTCTTGGCAGTAAGTCCTTGGGTGAAGAAGAACTGGTTTCTCGCACGCACCACACCGCCATAGTTCAAATCCACATCGTTGACAAAAAACCAAGTGCGTATGCAGTTGTCCTTCAGCGTGCATCCCTCCTCAATGAGCTGCAGGTTGTATTCGTTGAAAAGCAGGCGAGTCTGATATTCAGAGTTGGTTGCCATGTTGTGGGCACTGCCGCTCCAAAGGTGACGGTAAGCACCGTGGCGCACCTCATAAAGGCCACTTTGACCTATTCCGGTCTGTACGTCGGTCATCAGATAAACCCACAGTGCCACCTTGGTGCCGTCGAGCGGAGCCTGCTGGATGATACTTTTGGCACAATCGGTCATATCGGCGGCAGCCACTTCATCTTCCTGATTGGCAGAGTCGCTTAGGAAATAGCGCTTGAAGATGCAGCGTGCACCATGCAAAGTGTTTTCTACCAGTGTGGAATAGGCATCCATGATGGCTTGCAACTGCTGTGGAAAATCCATAGTGGCATCATCGACATGGATTATGGCATGGTATTCTTTCACTGCCGTGTCATTGTCGAAACAGAAGATGTCGGCATGTGCCTTTTCGTATTGTATCGTGTTCAGTCTATTCATATCTTTCTTTGATGTTATTGCTCTGCACCTCCGTCAATCCAACTGTCGATAAGGGGCAGGATAAGTTCTGCGTTCTTTTCCGACACAAGGTCGAAGTGGTTCATAGAGATACCCTCTACATGTTCGTTGTGTAGCACCATGTGTAGCACACTCTCTGCGGCATTGCCAGGCGCTACGAGTTGGTGACCTTCCACTTTTCTGGATGCCACACCTACCAGTGCTGCATACGATTTGCCTGCCGTAAGGTTGAGGCCTGCTGCGGCATGATTGCTTGCGCCGTGGCAGTTGGCACAGGTTGTGTTGAGGTATCCCTCCTGTATAGCATTGAGCATACTGGCATCTACGGTGCCCAACTCCAGTCGGATGGTGTCGCGCACACCTTCGGTTGCCACTTCGCTAAACGTCACTACGTTTCTGCGCAGACGGTCGAGCACACAGAGGCGAACACTCGTCACCTGGTCGGGAATATTGTTCAGCGTCATGCTCACCTGTCCGTCGGCATTGGCCCGAACGGCTTTAGAGATGCTGGCATAGTCATCGCCTTCGGCAAAGCCTGCCAGTGACACGGTGTAATTATCGGTCCAATGGTCCAAACCAGTAATGGTTGCCGTGAGTCGGGCTGATCGTCCGGTGGTGTCAACAGCCACCTCATTATAGATGCGTCCGTCGTCGCAGGCTGCCAACAGCAGTACAGCGATGGCAGCAAATGCGAAGATACGGATTTTCATTGACTTATACAAATATTTCATCATTAAAAAGCAAATTGCATCATGATACATGCGGTATGGGTAGCAATGCCGAGGTCATCGAGGTCGCGGTCTAATTGTGTGGCATGTCCGGTACGACCGATATACTGATACATGGCAGACAGTTTCAGATTGGTGTTAGGTACAAAATAGTTGACCACGGCTGCCGGCATGTTGAGAAAACCGTCTTTTGAAGAACCATTGCGGTCCATGAAGTCGTAACGCACGCCCAATTGCCATTGTGGAGCTACGAAATAGCCTGCTTGTGCATATCCTCCCCAGAAGTCATAAGTCTTGTCTATCTTCTGACGGTCGGTGAATCCAACATGCATGTAGTAGGCTTCGGCAGCAAAATACCATTTGTTTTTCAGCCAGGCAAACTCCAAACCGGCGCGGAAGTCGTTGGTACTCTCGTTTTCTGCCTCGTTGTTGTAGTTGGCGCTGATGCCGATAAGCATCTTGTCGAGATGTTGCATCTTGGCATTACCCTGTGTCATGGGCATCGGACCATTAGGCATATAGGTCAAACGACCAGCGTAGAGCAGTGAAGGCAAATGGTTGTCGTCGCTGAAACCTTTGGTGGCACTGTTGACAGATGGCCCTGTTCCGTTGAAAAGTCCTGCTTCATAGCCAAACTTATTGTTGATGACGCCATGCACCTCAAAGCCCAAGTCGAATCCGGTACCTATGCTTGGGGTGACGGCATTGAGGGAGTAGGGTAGGATGCTGCTTGCAGTCAGCGAAGTGGGAACCTGTGGAAACAATGTCTCGCCAAGTGTGGTGAGGTAGGCATGTGTGAAGGGTGTCTTGAATTTACCAGCGCGGAAACGCAAGGCAGGACTAACGGCATAGTCAATCCATGCCTGTTGCAACACATTGCCACCCGATGCTGCGGCATTGATACTAATGTTGTAATCGATCTTACCGAATGCCTTACCGGTGAAACCGATGATGGCATAGGGAATGGCAAAGCCACTGTTGGCAATGTTATCTTGATTATAGGCTTTGTCAAGTCCCTCGTCGTCGTAGTATTTCATGTTGAGCGTACTCTGCACATACATATAGGGCTTGAACACGAAATTGCCATCCTTAGACTGAAGGGTGAAGCCACGGTCGTCGGCAATGGGCAGCACGCCGTTCTCCATATCCATTTTGCCAGTGGTGTTGTCGGCACTCTCGGTGTTGGCGTTGGCAGCAAATTCGCTGTTGTTTTCTATCTTTTCTGTCTCGGCAAAAGCACCTGCTGAGAGCAGAGAGGCCATAATGATGGCCATGATTCTGTTGTATTTCATTGGTTGTATTTGTTGGTTTTTACCTGATTGTTGTTGGATGATACGTCTGACAAGATGCTTGAATTAAAGTGACCAAAGGAATTGTATCAGCTGGTTGCGCTGTTGTTTGGTCATGTTCTTAAACTTGTTTTTGGAGGCTTCGCCCTCGCCGCCGTGCCACATAATGGCTTCGGTGAAGTTGCGAGCCCGGCCATCGTGCAGGAAATAGGTGTGTCCGTTTACCTTTTTCTGCAGACCGATACCCCACAGCGGGGTGGTGCGCCATTCGTTTCCACGAGCCAGACCACTCACAAAATTATCGTTCAAACCCACGCCCATGATTTCTGAACCCATGTCGTGGAGTAGATAATCGGAGTAGGGGTGTATGGTTTGTCCTCCAAGCCAAGGCAATGTAGTGCCTGCCAGCAAGGTGGTGCCGCGCTTTTTGGTATGCAGCGTAGTGACGTGGCACAGGTGGCAGCCTGCCTGATAAAAGAGTTTCTGACCTTCAATGACGTCGGGATCGTTGACATTGCGACGGGCAGGAACAGCAAGTGACTGCATGTAAAGATCGACATCTTCCATCTGCTCTGTGGTGCAGTCCAGTTGTTGATAGGACAATCCCATCATCGAACCATCCTTCATCTGTGATTGTCCTTCACAGATCTCCTCTGGATAACGGCTGTTGGTGAGGCCCATATCGCTCGAAAAGCCCAGTTCGACGGTCAAATCGGCATGTTGCGCCTTGTTGCCGGAAAGTCCCAGTTGGCGCACACCACGCTCAGTGATGTAGTTGCAGCGACCGCTGATGCCCCATTCTGGATAGTTGCTCTTGCGTGCCAATGCCTCTATTTCGTTGGGGTCGAGCGCCATCATCTGCCCCATACCTACGTGGCGAAGCGGAACACGAACGGTGCAGAAGAGATCCTCAGGACGGATACTGTCGGCATACCATTCGGTGATATGCCATTTAGGGACGCAGAGCGTGTATTTTTCACCGTCTGGAAAGGAGTATGTCATCGAGTCAATAGTCACTTTTAGTTTACCTTCAGGCTTCACACCATAGATGGCTTGGTCGTGAATGACACGGCCATAGTTGGGAAAGAATGTTCCGTTGCGGCGAGTGATGTAGATTAGCGAGGAGGTAAAACCGTACTGTCCGGATCCGTCATCGCTTCCGTTTTTGAAGTTTGTCCAATAGGTTGGTTCCGTGCGACCGGCATTACGGTGGCAACTGCCACAAGAGTAGCCTGCATAGACAGGGCCGAGGCCGCCGCCATAGCCATTCTCGTTGGCAGATTTGACATTGTCGTAGAGTTGGTCGCCAGAGCTGAACCGTGAACTATAAGCCCCTGATAGCCATCTTGCGCCTTGGTCGTAGGCCACCGATGAACTATAGAAACCGGTGGAAGTGCCTGCTGATAGTTCGTAGCCAGTGGGCACATCGATGTCGGTCACATCGAGTTTTTCATCGTCGGTGCAGCTACCAAGCATGGCCAGAGCGGTCAACAGCAAAGGGAAATGCAGCCATTTATTCATGTTTAGTATGTTTCTTTTTGTTTGCCACGATAGCGAAGGCGAGGAAATGGTGACTTTCCTGCCTTCGCCATGTGTGGATAATATGGTTCTTGTGTTAGCAATTTTATTTCACGGTGCGTGCTTTACCATCTTTGAAGATGAGGAATTCCAGTGTGTGGAAACCGCGGAGGCTCTGTGCTGATTCTATCTTGTCGTCGCTCTCGCCTTCTTTCCAGTTGAGGTTAGAGAAGTCTTGTGACTTCAGAATCTGTACAATCTGTGACTGGTCGAGAGGCCAGCTGTCCATGTTGGGGTCAAGTCCAAGCTCATCAACAGGACCGAAGAGGAAGGCCTCACTCTGTTCCCAAGGAGCACGAGCATCGAGCCATGCCTGAGCGCAAGCAGAGAAATTTGCATTTGAAGGACTGGCCTTGAAAGCACGAACTGCGGTGTCGAGAGCTGCATTCTTTTCTGCCAATTCCTTGTAGGTAGGCAGTACTACTGCATCAACATACTGTTTGACGATGGGATCAAGAGTGGCATCGTCGTTGATGTTGGCATCGAAATAAGGTTTGAGTTCCTGTTCGATGAAGTTTACGAGGTCGGCACAGGCATTCATGGCAGCTACAGTTTCGGTGGTGTTGATATTGTTGCGGAATGGCTGTGTAATAGCATAGATGGCATCGGCTGCTGCGGCAATCTTCTCCTTGGCTTCGGTATCGAGTGTAGCATTCTTCTTGGCGAGTAGTGCTGACAAAGAATTGCTGTTGATGCTACCGTCGCGTGAACCATAATAGGCATTGCGGATAGAGTAGATGTTGTTGCGATAGTCGTCGCGAGAATGCCAGCTGTACCATGATTCTACGGCATAGAGTGCTTCGGTCTTGTTGCCGGCAGTGTATTTGCTGTATGGGTCGCCAATCTTGGTGTCGCCAACCTCACCTGCAATGTCGATACATCCTTCGAAAATCTGATCCACACAGTCGATGGCTGACTTATATTCTGTGGTGTTATGGTTCTTGAAGGTGTTGGCATAGCCATTGTTCCATTGGTTGTAAAGGGTGTTGGCATCCTCTTTCAGCAGGTTGGATACAGTTACCATGTAGTTTGCCCATTGCTCGGCATAAGCAGAACTGTAGTCAAGATCTGATGCCTGACTGGGGTCGATGATTGGATTGTTGACGTCGTTTTTGTCATCGCCACAGCTGACAACAGTGGCGGAGAGTGTGCATACTGATACCATCAGCAGTGCGTACTTAAAAAACTTTTTCTTCATGAGTCTGTATTGTTTTGTTGCTTATAATTTGCTTATTGGTTATTTCTTAGCGAACCACAGCATGTATGCCACACCGATACGCAGTTCGTTTTCGCTATTGTATTGGCTCGTGCCAAACATCTTGGAGGTGTCTATCTGACGAGTGGTGTAGTCGGCTTTGACTACCAAGTTGGGTAATGGACGCCAGTTGGCACCGATACTCCATAAGCTGACTTGGCATCGCTTATCGGCAATCAAACCTGATTCACATTTCTCTTGTGGGTTATAATAGTTGTAGTGCACGAAAGGATAGATAACGGGGAAGTGGGATACACCGGGGAAAAACGATTTGAGGTTCACACCTACTTCGGCGCTCCAATCTACTGCGCGCTTGGCAACAGGTCCCATACGACTGTAAGGCGACTTGTTGGAGTAGTATTTGTTGGCGGCAGTGAGTCCTGTGGTCTCAGTGATATTGCCAGAAAGGTAGTTGGCACGTGCGGTTACATAACGGTTGCTGTACTGTGCATCAAAGGAGTAGAGCAGTACGTTGATGTCGCCCATGTTGGCATAGGTAATGAGTTTGTCGGCGTTTTTGCCTGCCTTGGGATTGTAGAACATAGATGCTCCGACTCGCAAACCGGGTATTCCGCGCCAATCCAGACGTAGCGTATAGGCAGGAGCAGTGAAATTGTCGGTTTCAAGAAATCCTTGTTTCCCTCCTTGTATCCAGTTGTATGAGTCGAAACCATTGGGGTTCAGGCCTGCTGTTACCAGTGCTTGATAATCGAAAGTGGCAGCTCCTTTGCCTACTGTACCGAATAGTTCTACACCAGTCTCGTGCCAGGTAGAAGCCATAATCGTGGTCGCACCCTCTGGTCGTGCGGCTGTAAAGAAGTTCAAAGGTTCGTGATGGGCGTTGGTAAGTCCTACGGGAATGATGAGATGTCCTACGCGGACATTGAATTGTGGAGCGATGAGTCGGGTGATGTGGAATTGTTCGAGGGCAACTTCGCCACCTTTTTCCATTTCTGTTTCATATTCGCCATTCTCACTGCCTGACTGTGCTTCCATCTCTACGGCAGAACCTGTTCCACCTGCTTCGAATTCTATTTCGGCAGAAAGAATCCATTTGGGAGTAATCTTATATTCGCCTTGAAGGATGAAGCGAGGAATGGAAATCTCGTTGTGGTTGATCTTTGTATTGCCTACGCTATTGCCATAGAAGCGGTTCAATCCGTAATCTTTGAAGGTGGCAAGCATCTCACCGTAGCTTCCGATGCGCCATTTTTCATAGTCGTTGCTGTTACTCTTTTTGGGTTGAGCGGCTTTTGGCGCTGTCTCATTGCTTGTTGTTGCATCCTGAATTAGTGCATCGTTGTTGTCTTGTGAACCGATGGCCATTGCGGAAGTAGCGGTCAACAGGCCAGCTGCCATCATCAGAAATTGTCTCTTGTTCATGTCTTTGCGTCTTGTATCGTTTATTTTTCGGCTGCAAAGGTACGGTGCTTTGATGAGGCATGCAATACTCAAAAAACGTGAAATAGTGTAACGAAGGCTTTATCCGCGATACTTAATCGTGGTGATATAAAATAGTTTTAAAGATTTTCTTTTTGCTCTATTTGTTTTGTATAATGCGCTCTTTTTGATAACTTTGCACGTTGAAATCAAACGTTACAATGGGAAGAAACAAATATTCGGCTGATGAAATCAAACAGATAGCCAAACTGCTTCGCCTGAAAAATGCAAGCAATAGAGCTGGACAGAAACAAGTGCGTCACGACTTGCGCACGCAGTTTGAATTTAATATCTCTGACTTTAATGAGCCTGGAAAGGCTTTCGGTGAGGAAGAACTCCATGAGGCAGTGCGTCGTGGCGCTATTCAGATACTTGATGATGCTACCATTGAGGCGATGAAAGCCAAACGGGCACGTGATAAAGCAAGCGATGAGGCGGCCCGCCAGCAAGAAGCACTTGACAAAGGAGAACAGACCGACTGGCAGGAGGCATTGCGCGAATGGAAAGAATGGGAGAATCAGAACGATACCCAAAAATAGGTATTGTGGTTGGAAAGTATTGTCGGTTTGTCTGAAAATGACTAATTTTGCAGCGTATTAATATATATAGGTAAGCAACAATGAAAACTCTGAAAATGTATGAAGCAAGCGATAAGATGGTGACGCTTATGCGCGATAACTATCATCTATTGCAGACCTTGGAGAGCTTTGGCATTCATCTCGGATTTGGAGATAAGACTGTAAAAGAGATGTGTGAGGAGAATAATGTGGATACTTATACCTTTCTCGCTGTAGTCAATTACACTATTAACGGACATACGGACTTCAATGACGATGCACAGCTCGATGTACGTACACTGTTGCATTATCTGGAAGCGAGTCATACTTATTTTCTTGACTACCAATTGCCAACCATACGCAAGAAACTGGGTGACTGTCTGGACAGCGATAATGCCCTCGGACAATTGATAATGAAGTTCTTTGATGACTATGCTAGAGAAATTCAACGTCATATGCGATATGAGGAAAAAACTTTGTTCCCTTATGTGGAGGCATTGCTCAATGGTGAGGCAAAGAAAAACTATAATGTTGATACCTTCTCCAAACACCATGAATCCACAGACAGAGTGCTGATAGAACTTAAACTGATGGTGATTAAATATCTGCCTTCAGACGGCAAAACCAACAATAAACTCATGGCGGCGCTATACGACATCTATAACAATGAAGAGTGGTTGCGTAATCACGCTAACGTGGAAGACTACATTTTTACTCCTGCCATACGCAGATTGGAAAACCAACTGAAGCAAGATAAGGTGACGCGAAATATCTCTACGATGGTCAATAAAAGCGGCAATGATAATAATGACATGTTATCAGACCGTGAACGGGAAGTGATAGTTTCATTGGTTCAAGGCATGGCGAACAAGGAAATCGCCGATCATCTCTGTATCTCGGTCAATACGGTCATTACCCATCGAAGGAATATTGCTCGCAAACTGCAGATTCATTCGCCTGCAGGACTTACTGTTTATGCCATTGTCAATGGCTTGGTAGATATTTCAAGTGTAAAACTATAGCCGATCAGATACGGTTGATATCCACATAACCGTTCATCACAGCATAGATGGTGAGTGCGCTGACACTCTTGATATTGAGTTTCTCCATAATGTTACGGCGGTGGGTGATGACGGTAGAGAGACCTATATGTAGTTGGTCGGCAATCTCTTTGTTGATGTGACCTTCTACAATCAGTATCATCACCTCTATTTCACGATCACTCAATATTCGAGAATTTGATTCCCCCTGCATATTGGGTAAGTTGCGTCCGCCCTTGTGGGCATGCTGTTCCATCGCAAGCAATTGCTTGATAAGGTGATCTTCTGGTTGGTTAACACACAATGAATGAAAGCCTGATAAACCTGATGCTTCTTCGTTCTGCAGCGTCAGCACGATAGTTTTACGCTGGCGTTCCATGAAAAACGAACGATGGCGCAATACCACACTGATATCTACAAAATAGTGGAAATAACTATCAGGACGATTGGCTTCCAGTTCTGTAAGTGTACCGTAGGTATCTACTTCCATGATAGGCATTACGTCTTGGAGAATATGGCGAAGCCCCAATGCTGCAAGTGCATTAGGATCGATGATGGCAATGCGTGGTTTGGGCATGACTGCCCCCTGTTGTGTATTGTGTCTGTCCATTGTGTTTTCGAAAACTTCCGCAAAGGTAAAATGAATAATTGGTTCTACCAAATTTTTTTATAACGAATCTGTTTGATGGATATACCATACAGGCTTTTAGTCTGCTGAGAATATAGCATCTACTTGCTTTAGTTGGGGTTCGGTCGATGTTCGACAAACGCTGAAATAAGCCATCGAACACCACCGGTAAGGCTATGTCATACAAAGTTTTAAACTCAAGTGGTGTTCGAGTGTCCGATAATAATTGAAAACTGAAATTTATATATGCTATCATACCCGCGTTTGGAGTATGATGAACCTTCCTGTTAAACCACTGATAGAGGCTGAAAGACACGCGGGAAAACAAAAGCAGGACTTCCCAAAAGAGAAATCCTGCTGATGATATCATGTCTTTGCTTATCTACGAAAGGAAACCAAGCAGGGTACCGGCAGCAACAGCCGAACCGATTACACCGGCTACATTCGGACCCATGGCGTGCATGAGAAGGAAGTTGTGACGGTCGTATTCCAATCCGAGGTTGTTGGAAATACGTGCTGCCATAGGTACGGCACTTACACCAGCGTTTCCAATCAGTGGATTCAACTTCTTATCCTTTGGCAGGAAGAGGTTCATAATCTTCACGAAACATACACCGCTCATAGTGGCGATGATGAATGCACCAGCACCGATAGCGAAGATATAGATGGTGTTTATAGTCAGGAACTCTGATGCCTGAGTAGAACAACCTACGGTCAAACCAAGGAGCATTACCACGATGTCGTTCAGAGCAGCACCAGCTGTCTTTGCCAAACGAGTGGTCTTGCCCGATTCTTTCAGCAGATTACCGAAGAAGAGCATACCCAAAAGAGGAAGGCCTGAAGGCACGAGGAATGTGGTGAGAAGCAATCCAACGATTGGGAACAGAATACGCTCGGTCTGACTTACCTGACGCGCTGGCTTCATCTTGATGACGCGCTCCTTTTTGGTGGTAAGCAGACGCATCAATGGTGGCTGAATCAGTGGAACAAGAGCCATGTAGGAGTAAGCACAAACAGCAATGGCACCCATGAGGTTGGGAGACAATTTTGATGAAAGGAAAATGGCTGTAGGACCATCGGCGCCACCAATGATAGCAATACCAGCAGCCTGGTTTGGCTCGAAACCCAATAGCAAAGCGAACATATATGCACCGAAGATACCAAACTGTGCTGAGGCTCCAATGAGCATCAGTTTAGGATTGGCCAACAGGGCAGAGAAGTCTGTCATGGCACCAATGCCAAGGAAGATAAGTGGCGGATACCATCCCTGGCGGACACCTTGATAGAAGATGTTCAGCACAGAGTTGTCTTCATAAAGTCCAATCTCCAGTCCGGCATCAGCACGGAAGGGAATATTGCCCAGAATGATGCCTAATCCAATAGGAACAAGCAATAGGGGCTCGAAGTCCTTCTTGATGGCAAGCCAGATGAAAAGCGCTCCGACTGCTATCATGATGAGGTTTCCAGCCGTAGCATTGGCAAAACCAGTGTAGGTCAGAAACTCATTGAAGTTTTCTGCTATGAAATGTAAGAAATCCATAATCTTGCGTGTTTATCACATTTTTTATTTATCGATTAACCGATGGTCAGCAGTGCGCTGCCTTCCATTACGACATCACTTACATTGACATTGATAGCGGTTACGGTACCTGCGTATTCTGCCTCGATGTTGTTCTGCATCTTCATGGCTTCAAGCACGACAAGTGTATCGCCAATGGCTACGGTGTCACCGACCTTCACATTGATAGAAGTGATGGTGCCTGGCAGTGGAGCCTTTACTACATTGCCACTTCCTGCTGCGGCAGGAGCGGCAGCCTGAACCGGCTTTGCTGTTGGTGCAGCGGCTGCAGGAGCAACGGGAGCTGCAACCTTTGGCTTCACAATAGTAGGATGCTTAGCTGCATTGATAGGCTGCTGGAGCTCTACTTCAAACGGAATTCCGTTTACGTTTACTTTGGCGATGTTGCCTTCTACTTCCTCGATTTCTACATCGTAGTCAACACCTTGTACTTTATACTGATATTTCTTCATTGTTATAATGCGTTATTAGTGGTTGTGGGAATTTGGGGAGCTGCATGGTCGGAGGGAACGACGGGATCGTGGAAATGTGTCATTTGTGAATATTCGTCGTCCCAACGGGTTGGTTTCGGCTGGATGGTAATCACACCGCTTTCTACGTCGTGAACATCATCCTCATATTGACTGAGGGCCATACCGATGACCGCCATATATATTTCACGGTCGATACCTTTTGTTTTCAGACCATCTTGCAATACGTTACCAGTGATGCGGCTAACCTCCATTGCTGTCTCAACAGTTTTGGTGATTGGTTTGAGTGGTTGTTTGTTTGCCACCTTCTTCGCTGTTTCAATATGCTTCATAAGCAGACCGAACAAGGAGAATACAATCCAAAGCAGGGCTAAGCAAACGAATACAATACCCATTGCCATGATGGTAATGGCAAATCCATGGGGGTCTTCGCGTTTAAACTTGTCAATCTTTGATTCGCTAACAGTAGTGATGTTGGATATACCCGGAGTAACACGGTCGGCTGATTTTACTTCCCAGTCGGCGGCTGTGCCGTTGTTGGCTATACGAGCATACGATTGATCGGCTTTCAGTACCGGTACGGTGACTGAGTCAATCAATTGTGTGGCATTACCGTTGTAGAGTGCAATCCACAATGACTTTGTAGAGTCAACAGGTGTTGTCAGATGCAGTGAACCCAAATGGGGCTGACTGTTGAGAAAGAGTACAAGGTGCTGACGACCACTCAAGTTTGTGCGCAATTCTCCGTTGGGGATGATGCTCATGCGCTTGATGCGTTCGGGCACGCTCATAGAACGCTGGAGAACGGAGCTGTCAGTGGTGATATACATACCACGGATATTATAGGTTGAGTGGGAGATGTTCTCTATCTCAACCCATGCTTCACGCTGTCCGTATTCGTCCTGCAGGCTGGCGCGGTTGTTGGTCATCACTTCGTTCAGCTTGATGCTTGCATCCATTTGGGCATGCATGGCGGAAGTGCCTGCCAGCAACATAGCGCTTAACAGAAATCCGAATTTTGTCATGTTAGTAATGTAATGTATAATTATGTAAGTTTTTCGTATTATATGTATTATCGGCTGTTATCCGCAGAAGAACAGCACGATGATTTGGGCCGTGAAGATGCGAAGGAACATCGACAGCGGATAAACTGTTGAGTAACCTACAGCAGGGGCTTCGCGAGTACAGATTGAATTGGCGTATGCCAATGCGGGTGGGTCGGTATATGTACCGGCAATCATTCCTGCGATGGTGAAATAGTTGAATTTGAAATAAAGACGAGCTATAGGACCTACGATGAGGATTGGAATGATGGTTATGAGGAAACCGGTCATTACATAGAGCAGACCGTCACCTTCTACAACAGTCTCAAAGAAGTTGGCTCCTGCCTTGATACCCACACTTGCTAAGAAGAGTACCAGACCGATTTCGCGCAACATCATATTGGCCGATGTCGTTGTATAGGTTACCAATTTTACTTTATAACCATAACGTCCGATAAGAATTGCGATAATCAGCGGACCACCTGCAATACCGAGCTTCATTGGAACAGGCATTCCTGGGAATGCTACGGGCAGTGAACCGAAGATAATACCGATGATGATGCCCACGAATATCGTTGCAATATTTGGGGCATCAAGGCGACGGATAGAGTTACCCATCTCGTTGGCTACACGGTCAACAGCGTCTTCAGGACCTACTACCATAATGCGGTCACCCACTTGAAGAGGCAGACTGCTGGAGGCAAAGATATCCATGCCCTGACGGGTGATACGGGTTACATTGACACCATGTACACTTGAGAAATGCAACGATGCCAGCGATTTTCCGTTCATCTTGGGGTTGGTTACCAAGACACGCTTTGATACGAAAGGTTGGTCCTGTTGTTCCCAGTTGACCTGTATCACTGGACCGATAAAGGCGATGATAGCCTCGGCATCAGCTTCTGTACATACAATATAGAGTTGGTCACCTTTGTGGAATACGGTGTTGCGGTTTGGAATGCTCACGTGACCTTCGTGCAGAATACGTGAACATACAAAGTCGCGGTTCAAAAAGTCGTGAACCTGTAACATTGTTTTTCCTTCAAGGTAAGTGTTGGTCACTTCAAGGTGCATCTTGTGAGGCTTCTGATTGGCTTTCACACCTTCATGCTCGTTGAGTTCGTCTTCTTCTTTCTCCAAGCGAACCTTGCATATATACCTTATTAATATAGTGGCACCAATAATACCCAATACACCGAGTGGATAAGCACAAGCGTAAGCCGATGCTATCTGTGGTGCATTGTCGGTAAATACCGAACCCAATGCTTCGTTGGCAGCACCAAGTCCTGGTGTGTTGGTCACAGCACCATAGAGCGTACCTACCATCATTGGTAGGTTGCAGACGTTGGATGTGTCGAAGAAGATGAAGTAGCAGGCAAACATCACAAGAATGTTGAGTAGGATAGTCGTTATGGCCAATCCGTTCAGCTTGATGCCTGTAGTACCAAAACTCTCAAAGAAACCAGGTCCAACCTGTAGTCCTATCATGAAGACAAACAGTATAAGACCGAAGTCTTGAATAAATGTCAAGATGGGAAGTGGGGCAGTAAATCCAATGTGGCCAGCCACAATGCCAGCAAACAACACAAAGGTGACACCCAGCGAGATGCCTCCAATCTTGATTTTTCCCAAATATACACCAGTGGCAATCACCACGGCATACAGTAGCGCAATATGCGCCACAGAATCAGTTGTGGTAAATAAATCTTTTAACCATTGAAATGCTTCCATAACATGCTTTTTCTTACAGCATGCAAAGGTAGCCAAAAATTGCGCAATGGCATAATTTTTGTGCATCTTTTTTTTATAAATATCAAAATATTATTAAATCTTTCGGCGGTTCAAAAATTATTTGTAACTTTGTAGGCCGCAATACATGTGTGCATAACCGAATTTGACTACAACGAAACAACTTACATAATCATTCAAACTATGGCTAACAAAGAAAAACTCTTCACCGAGTTTCAGGCGCCAACCACACAAGAGTGGCTGGACAAGATTGAAGTCGATCTGAAAGGTGCTGACTTCCAGAAACGACTCGTGTGGAGAACCAATGAGGGTTTCAACGTACAACCCTTCTACCGCCGTGAAGATCTGGCAAACTTGAAAACTCCAGATGCACTTCCCGGTGAGTTCCCATTCGTTCGTGGAAATAAAAAAGACTCTAACGAATGGTATGTTCGACAGAACATCGTCGTTACCGATCCTGTAGAGGCCAACAAAAAGGCACTCGACATTCTGATGAAGGGTGTAAACTCTATCGGATTCCGTTTTGACGGTGATCTTGTTAGTGCCGATTTTATCGACAAGTTACTGAAAGATATCCGTTTGGATATTGTAGAGGTCAGCTATCGTACATGCCCATGTCATGTTCTTGAACTGGCAGAAATTCTGAAGGCTTACTTCGAGAAGGAAGGCTATGATAAGGAAAAAATCGTGGGTGGTGTAGGTTTCGATCCCATAGACAAGATGATCCAAAAGGGTAAGGATACCAGCAAGGTACTTGCCAAACTCCCTCAGGTGGTTGAGGCTTTCAAGGAATATCCCAATCTGCGTTGCGTTATGGTACACACCGACACGCTGAACAATGCCGGTGCATATATCGTACAGGAACTCGGCTATGCCCTTGCTTGGGGTAATGAGTATCTGCAGCAGTTGGTGGATGCCGGCGTAGATGTAGATCTTGCAGCCAAGAGCATCAAGTTCTATATGGGCGTTTCTGAAAACTATTTCATGGAAATTGCCAAGTTCCGCGCAGCTCGTCTGTTGTGGGCCCAAATTGTAAAACAGTACGAGCCTAAGTGCGACTGCTCTTGCAAGATGGTAATCAACGCTTCTACTTCTACTTACAACCAAACTGTGTTTGACAGCTATGTTAACCTGCTCCGCTCACAGACAGAGGCAATGAGTGCTGCCCTTGGCGGTGTTCATTCACTCGTCGTAACTCCGTTTGACGTAGTATATGAGAAGCCAACCGATTTCTCAGAGCGCATTGCTCGCAACCAGCAGTTGCTCATCAAGGAAGAGAGCCATTTCGATCGTATCGTCGATCCTTCTGCCGGTTCTTACTATATCGAACACCTCACTGATGCGTTGGCTCAGGAGGCTTGGAAGATTTTCCTCAAAGTGGAAGAAGAAGGCGGATTCCTCGCTGCTGTTAAGAATGGCACCGTACAGGATGATATCAATGCTACCAATGTGAAGCGTCACGGCGATGCTGCTAAACGCAAAGAGTTTCTTCTCGGAACAAACCAGTTCCCCAACTTCACAGAGAAGAGCGAAGGCAAACGCGCCATCGGACCTTGTGCATGTGGTTGTGGAAAGGCAGAAGAAACTCCTTTCAAGAAGCTCGAAACCACTCGTTTGGCTGCCGACTTCGAGAATCTCCGCATCCATACTGAAGAGGCCAAGACACCTACTGCGTTTATGTTGACCATTGGTAATTTGGCTATGCGTCAGGCTCGTGCACAGTTCTCTTGCAACTTCTTGGCTTGTGCCGGTTATAAAGTTATCGACAATCTCGGCTTCAAGACCGTAGAGGAAGGCGTTGATGCTGCACTTAAGGCTGGTGCAGATATCGTAGTTCTCTGTTCGTCAGACGATGAATATGCAGAGTATGCCATCCCAGCATTCAAGTATTTGGACGGACGGGCCATGTTTGTAGTGGCAGGAGCTCCTGCATGCATGGACGACCTGAAGGCCGCTGGTATTGAGAACTTCGTACACGTTCGTTGCAACGTGCTTGAGACTTTGAAAGAGTACAATCAAAAGTTAGGCATCTAAAGTTATGAGAAAAGATTTCAAGAATATTGATATTTATGCCGGCATCCACGCCACCGATGGCGCAGCCTGGCTGAAAGAGAACCACATCGTGCCTAACTGGAAGACACCAGAGCACATTGAGGTTCGTCCCGTATATACCAAAGAAGACCTTGAAGGCATGGAGCACCTCGACTTCACAGCAGGTATCCCTCCATATCTCCGCGGTCCGTATAGTATGATGTATCCATTCCGCCCATGGACTATCCGTCAGTATGCCGGATTCTCTACTGCAGAGGAGTCGAATGCATTCTACCGTCGTAACCTCGCCAGTGGTCAGAAAGGTCTGTCTGTAGCCTTCGACTTGCCCACCCACCGTGGTTATGACCCCGACAACGCTCGCGTAGTTGGCGACGTTGGTAAAGCAGGTGTATCTATCTGTAATGAAGAGAACATGAAGGTGCTCTTCTCAGGTATTCCCTTGAACAAGATGTCTGTCTCGATGACCATGAACGGAGCTGTGCTTCCTATTTTGGCTTTCTATATCGTAGCAGGTCTGGAGCAGGGTGCTAAGCTGGAAGAGATGGCAGGAACTATTCAGAACGATATTCTGAAAGAGTTCATGGTGCGTAATACCTATATTTATCCACCTGCATTCTCAATGAAGATTATTGCCGACATCTTCGAGTTTACCTCACAGAAGATGCCTAAGTTCAACAGTATCTCTATCTCAGGTTACCACATGCAGGAAGCTGGTGCTACTGCCGACATCGAATTGGCATATACACTTGCCGACGGTATCGACTATCTGCGTACTGGTGTTAATGCAGGTATTGATGTGGATGCTTTCGCACCCCGTCTGTCGTTCTTCTGGGCTATCGGTATGAATCACTTCATGGAGATTGCCAAGATGCGTGCAGGTCGTCTGTTGTGGGCTAAGATTGTGAAGAGCTTCGGTGCTAAGAATCCAAAGTCACTCGCTCTGCGTACCCACTCTCAGACTTCTGGTTGGTCGCTGACCGAGCAGGATCCTTTCAACAATGTAGGCCGTACCTGTATTGAGGCTATGGCAGCTGTATTGGGTCATACTCAGTCGCTCCACACCAATGCTCTTGACGAGGCTATTGCCCTGCCTACTGACTTCTCAGCTCGTATTGCTCGTAATACCCAGATCTATATTCAGAACGAGACTAAAGTCTGCAAGCAGATTGACCCATGGGCAGGTTCATACTATGTAGAGACCCTGACCAACGAGCTCGTTCATAAGGCTTGGGAGCATATTCAGGAAATCGAGAAACTTGGTGGTATGGCAAAGGCTATTGAAACTGGTCTGCCTAAGATGCGTATTGAAGAGGCAGCTGCCCGCACTCAGGCACGTATCGACTCTGGTGTACAGACCATTGTTGGTACCAACAAGTATCGTCTCGACCATGAAGATCCTATCGATATCCTCGAGGTTGATAATACAGCAGTACGCAAACAGCAGGAAGAGTGCTTGGCAGAGGTACGCGCTTCACGTGATGAAGCCGCTTGTCAGGCAGCCCTCAAGGCAATTACCGAGTGCGTTCGCGATTTCAAGGAAGGCCGCAAGAGCGAGAACAACTTACTCGATTTGGCAGTGAAAGCAGCTCAGTTGCGTTGTACTCTTGGTGAGATCAGTGATGCCTGCGAAGAAATCGTAGGTCGTTATAAAGCAGTAATCAGAACCATTTCAGGCGTGTATAGTTCAGAAAGCAAGAACGACTCCGACTTTGAGAAAGCCTGCGAGTTGACCGAGAAGTTTGCGAAGAAGGAAGGTCGCCGTCCCCGTATCTTCGTTGCGAAGATGGGTCAAGACGGTCACGACCGTGGTGCAAAGGTAGTAGCCACCGGTTATGCCGACTGTGGTTTCGACGTGGATATGGGACCATTGTTCCAAACACCTGCCGAGGCTGCACGTGAGGCAGTTGAGAACGACGTACATATTGTTGGTGCATCGTCACTCGCCGCAGGTCACAAGACCTTGATACCTCAGCTGATTGAGGAATTGAAGAAACTTGGACGTGAAGACATCATGGTTATTGCCGGTGGTGTGATTCCCGCACAGGACTACGACTTCCTCTATAAAGCCGGTGTTGCCGCCATCTTCGGTCCTGGTACATCTGTTGCCAAGGCTGCCTGTGAGATGATGAAGATTCTTCTCGACGAGGAATAAATCGTACGCAGTAATCGTACATCGTACGAATATCCGATATCAAGAGCGTGTCATGACGTTGTGTCATGGCGCGCTTTTTATATTGTTATCTTTGTAAAGCAGTTCAAATCGATATCAATATGATGTTGTGTCGCGGTGGGTATTCTATATGTTATCTATATGAGTATTACAAAAATTTACGTTAAACATCTGCCGATGTGTAAGTGAATTCATTTTTTCTTTGTACCTTTGCAGCCGTGAGAAAAAATATGCTCATCATATTGCTCTTTTTCGTCATTACATTTGTAATGGCGGAAATGCCTCGTTTGACCTTTCCTCTACTTGGAGCGGCCAATACTGATGTGTCTGATTCTGTGGGTAAAGGGCAGACGGTCAATACGCAGTTGTTGCCCCATAGTGCCAAGTCCGACAGTACTGTAATTGATACCACAACACAGGTTCTTGCTGATACCGCAAAGATGGATTCATTGCAAAAAGCCATCTGGATGCACAACAAAGCTATTGACGACTCTTTGCGTGCCGACTCTATCAATCGTCAGCGTAAGAATGGTATTGATGCTCCAGTGGAATATACTGCTGAAGACTCTATGACCTATGAAGGTGCTTCAGGTTTAGCCCATCTGTATGGCCAGTCCCATGTGAAATATCAGGATATGGATTTGCAGAGTGATCAAATCTTCATGCAACTCGATTCCAGTTTGGTACATGCTACAGGTTCGCTCGACTCTCTCGGTAAGAAATTCGGTACACCAATATTCAAGATGGGTAGTGACACTTATGAGAACGACACTATAGCTTTTAATTTCAAGACCAAAAAGGGACTCATCAGCGATGTATATACCCAGCAGGATGATGGCTATATGACTGCCCAACTGGCTAAGCGTGGAGCCAATGGTGAGATTTATTTGCAACACGGTCGTTATACCACCTGCGACAAAGATCATCCCGATTTCTATATAGCCTTGTCACGTGCCAAGATGCGCCCAGGTAAGGATGTCGTTTTCGGTCCTGCTTATTTGGTAGTAGCAGATGTGCCATTGCCATTTGCCATACCTTATGGTTTCTTCCCTTTCAGTAAGAGTTATTCTTCTGGTTTTATCATGCCTACCTATGGTGATGAAACATCGCGCGGTTTCTACCTCCGTGATGGTGGTTACTATTTTGCCATCAACGACAAGATGGACTTGAAACTGTTGGGTGAAATCTATACCAAAGGATCGTGGGGACTCTCTGCAGCCTCCAACTATCGCAAACGCTATAAGTACAGCGGTTCGTTTTTTGCCAGTTACCAGAATACGGTGAATGGCGAAAAGAATATGCCCGACTATACCAAAGCCACCAGTTTCAAGGTGCAATGGAGTCACCGTCAAGACAGCAAAGCTAATCCCTATAGTTCTTTGTCTGCCAGTGTCAACTTTGCCACATCGAGCTATGAGCGCAACAACCTCACTTCGATGTACAATCCGCAGGCAATGACACAATCTACACGTACCAGCTCGGTATCATGGAGTACCACATTCTCCAGTATCGGCATGAGCTTGAGCTCAACGTTCAACCTCAACCAGAACATGCGTGACTCGACTATCGCCCTGACATTACCCGACCTCAACATCTCTATTTCGCGCTTCTATCCTTTCAAACGCCGTCATGCTGTAGGTAAGGAACGCTGGTATGAGAAGATCTCTATGAGCTATACCGGACAGTTGAGCAATAGCATCAGTACCAAGGAAGATCGTTTGATGCACTCCAGCTTGACACGCGATTGGCGCAACGGTATGCAGCATAGCATCCCCATTAGCGGCAATTTTACATTGTTTGGCTATCTGAATATCAATCCGTCGTTGACCTTCACCGACCGTATGTACACGCAGAAGCAGGAACTTTCGTGGGACGAAGCCACACAGACAGTGAAGCGCGATACCTTGCAGGGATTCTATAATGTCTATAACTGGGCTTTCAGCGTTTCGGCATCTACCAAGCTCTATGGTATGTATATCCCCAGTCGTAAAGTATTCGGCGACAAGATCATGGCGGTTCGCCACGTGGTGACACCATCTGTCAGCTTCAACTATGCACCAGACTTCAGTGCGTCGCGCTATGGATTCTACAAGACCTATCAGAAGACCGATGCCGATGGCAATGTGTCGCTTGTAGAGTATTCACCCTATGAGGGATCACTCTATGGTGTGCCAGGTCGTGGCAAAACTGGTAGTATCTCGATGGATTTGTCCAACAATATCGAGATGAAAGTGAAGAGCGATGCCGACTCTACGGGTGTGAAGAAAATCAGTATCATCGATGAATTGGGAGCCTCAATGTCGTATAACATGGCTGCAGAGGAACGTCCATGGAGTGACCTCTCTACGCGTTTACGTTTGAAACTCACCAAGAGTTATACGTTGAATATCAATGCGGTATTTGCCACTTATGCTTATGAAGCCGATTCCGTAGGTGCCCGTCCTTACATCGGAACCCATACCGAATATAGTAAGGGCCGCTTCGGTCGTTTCCAGGGCATGTCGCAAAACCTCTCTTATACGCTTGATAACAAGAAAGTGAGCGACCTTATCAAGTGGTTGAAGGGCGAACGTCCTAAGCGTAAGAACGACCGCGACAGTCGTGCTAATCGTGATGACGACTACGATACAGGTGTTGAAACCAATGTCGATGAGGATATGGAACGTGGAAAACATGGTGCCCGTAAGGATAATGCCGGCAAGGCAGAGACCGACGAAGACGGTTATATGGCTTTCAATCTTCCTTGGTCGCTCAGTTTGGGTTATGGTGTCACCATGCGAGAAAACACCAGTGGCAAGTTCAATTACGATTCGATGCGCTATCCTTATAAGTTCACCCAGAACCTCAATGTCAGCGGTAACCTTCGCATTTCCGATGGTTGGAACATCTCTTTCTCTTCTGGTTATGACTTTGAGAACCATAAGATTTCAATGACCACTGCGTCACTGTCGCGCGACCTCCATTGCTTTAATATGTCGTGCTCGGTGGTGCTGGCACCCTATACGAGCTACAATTTCTCGTTCCGATGCAATGCAGCAACCTTGACCGATGCGCTGAAATACGATAAGCGCAGCAGCTATTCCAACGCAGTACAATGGTACTAAATCTATGGCAGAACTTCCCGCACTCGTCAAAGACCTTGCCCTCATCCTTGTGGTGGCAGCATTTGTCACGCTTATCTTCAAGCGACTGAAACAGCCTCTTGTCCTTGGATATATCGTAGCAGGATTCTTAGTTTCACCGCAGATGCCCTATACCATGTCGGTGATGGATCGTGCCAATGTGCAGATGTGGGCAGATATCGGTGTGATCTTTCTTTTGTTTTCCCTGGGTCTCGATTTTTCTTTCAAGAAGATTGTGAAGATGGGCATGGCTCCTGTCATAGCCGCTTGTACCATCATCTTCTGTATGATGATGGCAGGAATTGTGGTGGGCAAGGCATTCGGTTGGACCCACATGGACTCCATCTTCCTTGGCGGTATGTTGGCTATGTCGTCCACCACTATTATATATAAGGCATTCGATGACATGGGACTTCGCCAACAGCGATTCGCAGGAATGGTGATGAGTGTGCTGATACTGGAAGATGTGCTTGCCATTGTGATGATGGTGATGCTGTCTGCCATAGCCAGTGGCAGCAGTCCCGATGGTGGTCAGATGGTCGAGAGTGTATTGCGTATCGGATTCTTCTTGGTGCTTTGGTTTGTGGTCGGCATCTTTTTTATCCCTGCCTTCCTTCGTGCCACGCGCCGATTGATGAATGAAGAGACGCTACTCATCGTGGCGCTTGGTCTCTGTTGTTTCATGGCAGTATTCTCCACCAAGGTCGGCTTTAGCAGTGCATTTGGTGCATTTGTCATGGGTAGTATTCTTGCCGAAACGGTCGAAGCCGACAAAATCGTGCGTTTGGTCGAACCAGTGAAAAATCTCTTCGGTGCTATTTTCTTCGTGTCGGTGGGTATGTTGGTCGAACCGCAGGTGCTGGTCGATTACGCCTGGCCCATCATCGCTATCACATTGACCATTCTTATCGGTCAGTCGGTATTTGGTTCGTTGGGATATCTCATCAGTGGCAATCCGTTGAAGACAGCCATGAAGTGTGGATTCTCTATGGCCCAGATAGGTGAATTTGCCTTTATCATTGCATCGTTGGGCTTGTCGCTTGGTGTCATAGGCCATTTTCTCTATCCAGTGGTTGTGGCAGTATCAGTTGTCACAACCTTTCTGACACCATATATGATACGCATGGCTGAACCCTGTTACAATATCATGGAGCGCCATCTGCCTAAGAAATGGATTGTGGCACTCAACCACATCACGATATCTCATCCGCAGACACCCTCTGCAGAAAACAAATGGAAGAGTCTATTGATACAGATGCTCCGCAATACGGTTATCTACAGCATCCTTTCCATTGCTGCCATCGTGTTGATGTTCACCTTCTTCTTGCCATTTGTGCGCAGCTTTTTCCCCTCATACGAACTTCACTGGTATGCCAATGCCATCTGCGGAATATTGACCGTGCTTATCATTTCGCCTTTCCTTCGTGCAATGGTGGTTAAGAAAAACCACTCTGATGAGTTTAAGGCACTGTGGGCAGAGAGTTGGGTCAACCATTTTCCGTTGATATTTACCATCATTGTTCGTGTGGTATTGGCTTGTGCTTTTGTCTTCTATATCATCAACTATCTGAGTCGTTTCAAGAATGCCATCATCATCTCCATAGCGTTGGCATTGGTTGTACTGATGGTATTGTCGCGCGGATTGAAGAAAGGAAGCATACAGATGGAGCGCCTCTTCATTCAGAACCTCCGTTCTCGCGATATTGAGGCACAAGTGCATGGTCGTCGCCGCCCACTTTATGAAGGGCATTTGCTCGACCGTGATGTCCACATGGCAGACTTCGATATTCCCTTCAACACCCGTTGGATGGGTAAGACCCTTCGTCAGTTGGCACTTGGTCAGCAGTTTGGTGTGCATGTCAGCAGTATTCTTCGTGCCGGTCATCGGTTGAATATTCCCGATGGCAACGATGTCATCTTCCCTGGCGACCGACTGCAGGTAATCGGCAACGACGATCAGCTCCGCCAGTTGGGCGAAGCCATTAAGCGTGAGGTGTTGGGCGATGATATTGATTTCGAGAAGCGTGAAATGAAGCTCCGTCAGATGGTCATCACCGGTTCAAGTCCTTTTGTTGGCAAGACCCTTGAAGAGAGTGGCATCCGTTCACAATACAGCTGCATGGTAGTCGGATTGGAGGAAGGAAAGGAAAATCTCTCTCAGATTCATCCCAAACGCAAGTTCCAGAAAGGCGATATCATCTGGGTGGTTGGCGAAAAAGAAAGCCTTGAGGCAATCCTCAAGGCTTGATATCGGTATCGTTTCCGATTTTTCTTAGACCTTGTCAGGTCTGTTTATCTTTATGCTTAGTCGTTATATCCAGCAGTAAGTTCGCAGATTTTCACGATAACATTCATGGCTTTCTCCATCGACTGTATTGATACAAACTCGTATGGTCCATGGAAATTCACACCACCAGCGAAGATATTGGGGCAGGGCAGACCTTTGAACGAAAGCTGTGCACCGTCGGTACCACCGCGTATCGGGCTGACCTTTGGAGCCACACCAGTATCTTGCATGGCACGCAATACGAGGTCTATCACGTGCATCTGTGGATCAATTTTCTCCTTCATGTTGTAATACTGGTCGCTAACCACAGCCTCTACAGTTCCCTCACCGTATTTTTCATTCATCTTCTCTGCACACTGCATGATGAAGTGTTTGCGGTCTTCAAACTTCTCGCGATCATGGTCGCGAATGATATAGTTCAGCTTTGCCAGTTCTATATTCGACTGAATGCCCAGCAGGTGATAGAAGCCCTGATAGCCTTCGGTGGTTTCTGGTGTCTCGTTTTCGGGCAACATCTTGGCAAACTCCGCAGCCAGTGCATTGGCATTGATCATCTTGCCTTTTGCATATCCTGGGTGTACGCTCACTCCCTTGATTGTGATTTTGGCAGAAGCGGCATTGAAGTTTTCAAATTCCAATTCGCCCACATCACCACCGTCCATGGTGTATGCCCATTCGCATCCAAACTTCTCTACATCGAAGTGATGGGCGCCCATACCGATTTCTTCATCGGGGTTGAAAGCCACTCTGATCTTGCCGTGCTTAATCTCTTTGTGTTCTTGCAGATAAACCATGGCCTGTACGATTTCGGCAATACCCGCCTTGTCGTCTGCACCGAGCAGAGTGTGTCCGTCTGTCACAATGAGGTCTTCGCCCACGTGTTGTAACAGTTCGGGAAATTTCTTCGGACTGGATATGATACCCTCCGACAGCAGGATATCCGTACCATTATAGTTTTGCACAATCTGTGGTTTGATATCTGCACCAGAGCAGTCAGGGCTTGTATCATAGTGTGAGATGAATCCGATGGTGGGCACCTCTTCTTTGATATTCCCCTTGAGCGTGGCGTAGAGATAACCTTTCTCGTCGAGTTCCACGTCGTCGAGCCCCTCGCGTTCCAGTTCTTTCTTCAGATATTCCGCAAACAACAGTTGTTTGCTTGTACTTGGCACAGTCTGGCTTTCTTCGCTCGACTGTGTGTCAAATTTCACGTAATTCAGGAATCTTTCTGTTATATCCATATTTGCTTATTGCTATTGTTTCTGTCTGCGAAATTACGAATAATTAGGCGAACCGCCAAATATAATGTAGTTTTTTAGGTTAAATTGTAGCTGTTCTGCCTATGCGCTTGGGGTGTGGTAATCTTCTATTGCGGTAGATTTTGTCTATGCACTCCACGTTTGTAGCAGCTTTTGCCTTGGCACACATAAAATTTTAGTTTTCAGAAAATTTCGACCACTCGACCACCGAAGCGTGCATCGTGCTATCATACAGTAGTTTAGGTGGTGGTCGAAGCTGTTTCTATCGACCACTCATCGACCACCGCCAAAATTTGTTGAATTTTACATTTCAGACCAATATACGTATTGTCAGACATTTCCAAACCTTTGGCAAAAGTATTGCCCAACGTTTGGTAAGAGTGTTTTCCAACGTTTGGTAAGAGTGTTTTCCAACGTTTGGCAAAAATGTTTTCCAACGTTTGGCAAAAGTGTTTTCCAACGTTTTAAAAATATCTTTTCAACGTTTGATAAAGGAGTTATCCAACGTTTGATAAAGGAGTTATCCAATGTTTGATAAAAGTATTATCCAACGTTTGATAAAGGTGTTATCCAATGGTGGATAAAAATTTTTGCAATATTGTATAAGAGTTCTTATCTGCTAACGTAAAACAAACGGAAAACAGTAGGAACTTTCACTTGCATCGTAAGCAGGTTTTTTGCAATCGTTTCTCGGTGGTCGATGTGTGGTCGATGAAAAAAGCTTCGACCACCAGCAAAAACCTGAATGTCATGAGGTTATGCGCGTTTGTGGTCGTGTGGTCGAAAAAAACAGAAAACTATTTTTTTTGTATCTTCGGCTTGTCGATACAAGTCTTGATAGTGTGATTATTCCTTGCTTTTGTTGTAGATGTCTTTGAGGATGAGTCCCGCCAGGGTAAAGCCGAATATGCCGGTGATGTGGAGTAACGATCCGTTGATTTGCGCTTTCCGCACATTCCAATCGTGATGTGCCAGTTCGGGATTGCCTTCCTGTGTGCCGGTTGGTGCAAAGGCAGCATCTACGGAGTTGTCGGGACCTAAGTTGGGCAGTAACTCCTGACTAAACACACATAGAAACTTACGCGCAGGGCGCCGTTTCAGACTGCGGAATTTGTGGCGTAGGGCAGCTCCCAACGGACAACCTTTGACTTTCCAAAACTCAGCCACCTCTATCTTGGTAGGGTCCATCTTCAGTGCAGCCCCCATCGACGAGAAGAATTTTGCCTTGGTGCGACATGCACACTCGATGAGCAACAGTTTGTCGCGAAGGCTGTCGATGGCATCTACTATATAGTCGTAGTCCTCAAGATGGAAACTCTCGGCAGTCGTTTCGTCGAATATCATCTGCAGGGCAGTGATATCTGCATGAGGGTTGATGTCGAGAAGATGTTCTTTGAGTGCATCCACCTTGACACGTCCCACGGTTTTTGTAGTAGCCATGAGTTGACGATTGACATTGCTGATAGCCACTTTGTCAGAATCAACAATGGTGATATGGCGTACGCCAGAACGCACCAATGCTTCTACACACCAACTGCCCACGCCGCCTACACCGAAGACGATGACACGTTTAGATTGAAGCGACTGGAGGATGTCTTCACCCACCAGTCGCTCTGTACGGTTAAAAATGCCTTGTTCTATATCCATGCTTATTTCACAGCAACTTTCGTGCCATCTACCACATAGATGCCTGCTGCAACGGGAATGCTGACAGGTTGTCCTGCTGTTGCTTTAACTTCAGCCACCTTCTGTCCGTTCAGCTTGTATATATTGACAGTCTTGTTGCGGTCTGTTGTGATGTTGATTTGACCATGGTCACCGCGGATATAGGTTTTGCTGATATCCACCTTGCCAATGCCCGTGCCGCCTTCGGCGCCAGCCACATAGGCTACGACATCAAAAGGTCTTATTCTGTAAACGTAACCAAGCTTGTCAATAAGAGGGAGTTGCCATTCTTGTAGTGATGTGGTGACATCATATTCTGTACCGCCTGTGCCATTATCGTAGATGCCATTAAATTGTACATAAATGGTTTTGCAACCTACTGCATCTGGTGTGTATGTTGCTGTCAGTTGGGTGATGGTACCGTTACCAGGGAACACAATCGTGTTTGAGTTCGTACCACCCCATGTGAATTCTTTAGCACCAAAACCACTAATACTCCAGGTGCCAGAGGATAGTCCGCCGTTGTTCTTGATATCGTACCGAACCACCAGCTTGTCGTCTTTCACTTTTGGAGCTTTTACTCTATCATTGTTGTAATAGGCATCCTCTGTTTCAAACTCATTGCTGGCATTGGTTACAACTTGTACCAATTCGAGTTGCGGAATTCCAGAGGGTGTTGCAGTAAACTTCTTGGCACTGACCAGTTCGGTACCAGAATCTACATCTTTTACCCAAAGGTAGAATTCCTCAGCAGGTACAGGGATTGCCACCTCACGTATTGACTTGCCTTTAGCAGGTACACTTACATAGACGTTAACACCATCTTCAGGACAAGTCTGATCTGTGCTGGTATAGACACTGAGCATACTGAATACATCATTGTCTGTTGCGTTGCTAACATCCAACTTAATGGTATTGCTCTTGCCTGATAGCAATTCGCTTTCTACGATTACCTCGGCGGTCAAAGGATATAACTGCTTGAGGCTGGTTTCTGTAGCCTCTACCGTATAGTAGCCCATGCGCTCCAATCCTGCTTCCTTCCAAGTGATATTGTCTTCACTATACACAGGGTAAATGGTGGTAACACCTACAGGGAAAGCGTAGTCTATTTTATAGGTATTGGGGAACCAGTAGTTTTGTTGGAGATTCTGAACCATTCTTGTGTTAGTAATCAGCTTCATACTGCCGTCAGCAGCTTTAATTCCCCAACCGCAATAGCCAGAGAATTTTTTCGGAGCTCTGTTGGTGAAGTAGTTATAGAATTCAATTTTGAAGTTGTCGGTAGCACTTGTTCGTGTGTCTTGGGTTATCGTGATCTTAGTATCAGTACTGATACCCGTGGCATATATCGGCTTGAGTGTTACCAGTGGTATATCCTCTTGACCATTATCGGGCATGATACCTATAATCATATCGCTACCTTGGTTATAACCATCGGGTGCATTACCCGAACCGATGCCGCCCTTCGCGGGATTGAGGATCGTGATGTCGAAATAACCATCTTGATAGCCGCCCCATCCCCAATTGATGTGGTACAGACCTTTTCCGTCAGAACCGTCGCAGACAAACTGGTGACCGCCATCTGACGATTGTCCGCTGTAGAGAATAGGTCTTTTGGCTATGAGTTCATTGTCAATCAACGTATTCCATTCTTTTATGGAGAATGCCTCACGACGAACTTCTGCCATGAAGTCTTTGTCATAGCCAAAATATTTAGACAGATGTTCAGGATTAACATTAGCACCAGACGATTGCCCATAGTCCATCTTTACAGCTACACCGCAATGATGCATGAGTTTGGCAACGGCATTGGCTTGGTCATCATTAAAACTTCCAGATCTGTATTGCGGTAGGATATTATCCCAGTCGTAGGTGCCATCGGTAGCTTTGCTGATGCCAGGCACGTTGATTTTATTGCTTCTAGTGGTATAGCCAGGAATATCTGCTTGTAGTTGGCTGGGATACTTCCAATAGCCCATCACCTGCGCCATGGCGGTTGCCACACAACCTGTTACCGCCTTGTGGACACCGTCGTATTCGGGACACATGCGGTTGTAGGGGTCGCCTTGGTTCCATTGGATGTTGCCCAAGAGTGGAGCTACGGTAGGTTGGGTGTAGGATGCCGACTCGCGCAGCGCCTTAGCTTCGGCAGCTGTGCGCAGGGCATGGGGATTGCCAGCTTTCACCTCTTCAACAAATTTCTGATAGGCGGTGATGAACTCGACGTATGCCTCAGGCAATGTGTCTTCGGTGTAGTTGCCTTGCTTGGCATAACCCACAATCTCAGGCAACCGGTCGTCTGCAGAGACGATGGTGTAACCCTTGTTCGTTCCGTTTTCAATCACATAGTAGGCAGGATCGATGCCGTTGGTCTTTTGAACCATTCTCGGTTGGGGCGACATGGCGTCCATGCTGATGCCCAATCGCTCGGCTTGTTGCTGTGCAATTTTGAGTGCTTGTTGGTAACTGCGTGGTCCTGCAAAAGCCATCAGTTGCACAAAACACATGGCAAAGAGTAGGAGTAAATGTTTTCTCATAAGCTTACTATATTTATGGTTTATATGTTGTCGTCGGTTGTAATTATTTTGCAAATATAGCATGATTTTCTGAGATTTACAAGTCGTAACACCTGCTTTTTACGCTATGAAACATCTTTTTTATCAGATGAACTTGTTTTGAGCTGTTTTGTTGAGCCAATAAGATTGGTATGAGGGGAAAACAGTGGGTATGGTAGAGTACAATGGTGCAGAAATAGAATTTATATCAGTCGTACCATTGCAGAGAAAATGGGAGGCAGCGTTGATATTGACTGGCAATACACTCCTGGTGCACGCTTTGTCTTTACCATTCCCGACAGACAGGCATAATACACCGTAGTCAAAAGGATAGGCAGAAGTGAAAACGAAGGGTGAAAACCACCAGATAAATTTGGTAGTTCGCTCGCTTTTTAGTAATTTTGCACTCGCATTGGTTCCGTAGCTTAGCTGAATAGAGCGTCAGATTCCGGTTCTGAAGGTCCAGGGTTTGAATCCCTGCGGAATCACTAAAGAGCATGACTTATCAGAAGTCATGCTCTTTTTTAGCTATTTATACCTACGTTCAACAATATCGGCGGTATAATACTTTAATGACCGATGTTTTGAAATGACAGGGTGTTGTTTATCCATAACTATTTGCATTATTTTGCAGTTTTGCGTACTATATTGTCTTCAACTCGTTGCATTACCAATAATTCCTTATCTTTGCAAAAAATAATATTGGATTTCATCCTTCCATTTCATGGCGAGAAAACGAAGGGTGAAAGCCCACTCTAAAATGATATAATCAGAAATAGAAACAATCAATGACGAAAAACAATGAAGATAAGAAAATGGTTACTCTTAGCTGTCGCCAGTATGCAGATGACTGGTGCCATGGCTGACAACGTACGTGAGAAGATTCTCATAGACGAAGGATGGAAGTTTGCTTTTGGAAATGCTGCCGACCCTGCCAAGGATTTTGGCTGTGGTACTGAGTATTTCAACTATCTGACGAAGGCAAATTCCATACATAACGAAGGTCCGTATGCTCAGAAATTCAACGATTCCACCTGGGTGTCTGTCACTATCCCTCACGATTGGGTGACCAATCTGCCTTATGCTCGGAATGCAAGTCATTCGCATGGTTATAAGACTGTAGGATATAAATTTCCAGAGACAAGTGTAGGATGGTATCGTAAAACTATCAGTATTCCTAAGGAGGATTTGGGAAAGCATATCGCCATTCAGTTTGATGGTATCTTCCGTAACGCACAAGTGTGGTTCAACGGATTTTATATGGGAACGGAACCGAGTGGCTATGCTACACAGGTGTATGATGTGACAGAATATGTCAACTATGGAGGCGAGAACCTCATCTGTGTGCGTGCTGACGCAACATTAGAGGAAGGATGGTTTTATGAAGGGGCAGGCATCTATCGGGATGCTTGGCTGTTGAAGTCTGCTTCCGTAAGTGTGGCACCGTTTGGCACTTTCGTGTTTGCCGATATCAAGAAACCCTACGATGCTGCGGTGGTTCATGTGAAAACTGAGGTCAACAACCATTCGCTTGAATCGCAGCAATGCAGTGTAGAGCAACGACTGCTGGACGCAGAAGGTAAACTGGTGGGAAAGGCTGAAAGCGTAAACCTTAGTCTAAACGCCAAACAGACCCTTGGCTGCGAACAGACCATTGCGCTCGACCATCCGCATCTGTGGTCAACCGACGACCCTTATATATATAAGGTGGAAACTACGGTAAAGGTGAATGGCGAAGTGACAGATGTCTATGAAACGACAACGGGTATCCGTGAAGTGGTGTTTGATGCTCAATCGGGTTTCATGCTTAATGGAAAACCCATCAAACTGAAGGGCGTCAATATGCATCAGGATCATGCTGGGGTAGGGGCTGCTATTCCCGATGCTTTGCAGGCTTGGCGCATCAAGAAGCTCAAGGAGTTTGGCTGTAATGCCTATCGTGCTTCACATAACCCCATGACACCTGCCTTGCTCGATATTTGTGATAGAGAGGGACTGTTGGTCATCGACGAAAACCGTTTGACCGGTATTAACACAGAACACTTGCGCTTGCTGGAGAACATGATTAAGCGCGACCGAAACCATCCGTCAGTCATTCTGTGGAGTGATGGTAATGAGGAGTGGGGAATAGAAAACTCCGTACAGGGCACACGTATTGCTGCTGCCATGCGAGAATATACCCGACTGCTCGATCCTACACGTCATTCTACTATTGCCAATGCCGGAGGTTCGGAGATGATTAAAGGACTGGATGTGGTTGGCTTTAATTATATCGTTCAAAACGATGTGGATAATAGAAAAAAAGCTAATCCTGACTGGAAAATCGTGGGCACAGAGGAAACAACAGGTTGTGGTACTCGTGGGGTGTATTTCGAATCAAAAGAACAGCCCGGACACATGGTTAGCATGAACAGAGGAACAAAACCTGGCGTGGAAAACGTGATAGAGCGCGGGTGGAAATTCTATGATGAACGTCCGTGGGCTGCCGGTCTTTTCTATTGGACAGGATTTGACTATCGTGGCGAACCTAATCCGCTGGAATATCCCGCCCATGATTCTGAGTTTGGTATCCTTGACTATTGCGGTTTCATGAAAGATGAGGCATGGTATCTGAAATCTGTATGGACTGACGAGCCTGTGTTGCATATATTCCCACACTGGAATCTGCAAGGACATGAAGGTGAAACCGTGGAGGTTTGGGCGTATAGTAACTGCGACGAAGTGGAACTGATAGTGAATGGAAAGAAACTGGGACGCCAGACCATGCCTAAGAACGGTCACCTGAAATGGCAAGCTGTTTATCAGCCCGGAAAGGTTGTGGCTATTGGTTATAAGAATGGTAAACGTATGCTTACCCAACAAGTGGAAACTACCAAGCCGGCTTATAAGATTGTGATGAAAACAGACCGTCAGACGATCAGTGCAGACGGACGCGATGTGGCTGTTGTCACAGTAGAAGTGCAGGATGCTAAGGGACGTATAGTGCCCGATGCTTGTCCGATGCTGACGTTTAAACTTGCAGGTGATGGCAGAATACTCGGTGTAGGAAATGGAGATCCGTCTTATCTTGGTGCTGACCATCCTCATCATAACGACTGCCATGAGTTTAGCATTCCTGCATTCAATGGACTGGCGCAGGTGATCATCCAGAGTTCACGCCATTCCTCTGCACTGCAGTTGAGCGGCGAAGCCAACAAACTTAAAACTGGAGAACTGACTATTAATACTAAATGACTGAACTTTCGCATGTGGGGAAGTTAAGGGAAGTTAGGGAAGTTAGAGAGAAGTTAGAGGGAAGTTAGAGAGAAGTTAAGAGACAAATGTCCTACGTCTTACGGCAAAAGGCTATTGTCTCTTAACTTCCCGAACGACCGTAGGGAGTGATAACTTCTTTAACTTCAATCAATTCCCTCAGTTGCGAAACTTGAATAAATGATATGGAGGGGAAGGCTTTCACCTTCCCCTTTTGTTGATTCCATGCGAGACCTTCCGGAATATTGATCTGATGGAAAATGGCGGCTTAGCATAGGATGATGTAAATACCTGTCATTTGTCAACTCGAATGCCGTTCATTGTGGCAATATGTCGTCAATGTGCATTAATTATAAAGAAAATAGTATCATTGTGTAAAAATATCTGGGCTTTTTGCTTGCAATTTAATATAAAAGTAGTACCTTTGCAGACGAAATAAAGAAAAAGCATAAAAAATGACCAGACTTATTAAACCTATAGTATATCAGCCACTGCTCGACGTGAAACACACCGAACAGGGAATCAAGCTTATCAAGGAGTTCTTTCAGCAGAATCTATCTACTGAATTAAGACTCCGCCGTGTCACAGCTCCTTTGTTTGTTTTGAAAGGACTCGGTATCAACGACGACCTCAATGGTGTGGAGCGTGCCGTTTCGTTTCCTATCAAGGATCTTGGCGATGCTACGGCAGAAGTAGTTCATTCGTTGGCTAAGTGGAAACGCCTTTCGCTGGCAGAATACAAAATAGAGCCGGGATATGGTATCTATACCGATATGAATGCTATCCGTGCCGATGAGGAACTGGATAATCTACATTCGCTCTATGTCGATCAGTGGGACTGGGAGGCTGTTATCACTCCAGAACAGCGCACTGTGGCTTATCTGAAAAATGTGGTAGAGCGCATCTATGCAGCTATTCGCCGTACGGAATACCTCACCTGTGAGACCTACGATCAGATTAAGCCCTTCCTGCCTGAGAAGATTACCTTTATCCATGCAGAAGAACTCTTGCAGATGTATCCAGACAAGTCGCCGAAAGAGCGCGAAGATGCCATCTGTGAGAAATACGGTGCGGTGTTTATCATAGGTATCGGTGGCGTACTCTCTAACGGAGAGAAACACGATGGACGTGCACCAGACTATGATGACTGGTCAACAATGGGCGAGAACGGACTGCCGGGACTCAATGGTGATATTCTGATTTGGTATCCTGTATTGGGACGTTCGTTTGAGTTGTCGTCAATGGGTATCCGTGTGGACAAGAAAGCCTTGTTGCGACAGTTGAAACTGGAAGGTAAGGAAGATCGCGAGCAACTCTATTTCCACCGCAAACTATTGCAGGGCGAACTGCCATTAAGCATTGGTGGCGGTATTGGTCAGAGTCGCTTGTGTATGGTATTGCTTCATAAAGGACATATCGGTGAGATACAGGCTTCGATATGGCCCGATGATATGCGCGCCGAGTGTAAGGCACTGGGCATGCAGTTGATATAATTCGAAACAGGCAGGCCTGATGCCCCTGTTGGGACGTCGTGCTTGCCTGCTCGATTTGCTTAGCGTCAGTAGTTAGAGGCCTGAGTCGTTTGCGATAAATAATGCTTAGGCCAATTCAAGATTCAACATGTCCCGCAGTTGCTTGACTGCGGGATTATCTTTTTCCATTTCTTCGTATTGCTCACGACGGGTCAGAGAACGCTCTTGTTCGTCGAACTCTGCCAAAACGATGTTGAGCGTAATCTTATTGTTTTGCAGATGCAGTTTCAAGGTGTTGACAATACTGCCTTTGATCTGCTGCATCTGTTCCATGACCAACTGGTTGTCAACCGTTACCTCTATCTGTGGCATTTCTTTAATGACCGGTGTCATGTTCTTCATGCGAGTGGCAACAGCACTGTATTGCTGGGGCATACGGTTGCACATGGCAATCCATTCGCGCGTCAGGTCGGCTTCGGTGAATTCGGCTTGATCCTGTGTTGCGGCGCTTGTTGCAGCTTGCTCGTTGACCAAGACATCGGTCATCGGAGCCTTGTCAGTGTCCGACTGTTTGCGCAGATTGTTCCATGAGAAGCCAACGGCAGTTTTCAGCCGTGGGCGGTTTGCTGTATTGTAGGTAGCCACCTGCTGCCTGGGCTGGGGAGAGGCAGTCTGCGTCTGTTGCAGAATCTTAGGAGTGGGTACAACATTCGTTGCGGAAGAAGTCTGCTGTGAAACTCTTCCTGCTGCCGATGCTGTGGATACGGCAGTAGCAGCTGAGGCCACCTGTTGAGCCTGCTGTGTGTGTTGCGACTGCCGTATCAAGTGTTTGAACAGGGATTTCAGTCTTCTGGGCCTACGCCCACTGCCAGCCCCCTCGGCGGGCTGAGTCAGCTGAGCTACCTCGATGAGCGTCAGTTCTACCAGCAGTCGTTTGTTGGAAGACTGTCGGTAGTTAATGTCGCATTGGTTCATCAGGCGTAGGGCACTATAGAGGAAGCGCAAGTCGCAACGCTGCGCCTGTTGCTGCAGACGCTCCCGTTGTTGTTCGCTTGTCTCAAGCAAAGGCAGGGTCTGTGGGTCTTTCGCCATCATCACGTTACGCACGTGTTTGGCAAGCCCCCCTATCAATAATCCGCCATCGAAACCATGGGCAATAATCTGGTTGGCAAGCAACATGATTTCGCTTACTTTGTTTTCGATGGAATAGTCTATAATCTTGAAGTAATAGTCGGAGTCAAGCACGTTCAAGTCTTCTATCACCTTCTGATAAGTGATATTGCCTTGGCAGAATGATGCAGCCTGGTCGAAGATGGAGAGTGCGTCGCGCATTCCGCCATCAGCCTTTTCTGCTATCACCTCCAATGCCTGCTCTTCATATTGTATGCCCTCTTTCTCTGCAACCGATTTCAGATGAGCAATGGTGTTTTGCACGGTCATGCGCTCAAAGTCGTAGATTTGGCAACGGCTGAGAATGGTAGGCAGAATCTTATGCTTCTCGGTGGTTGCTAAGATAAAGATGACATGTGCAGGTGGCTCTTCCAGTGTTTTTAGAAAAGCATTGAAGGCAGCGGTAGAGAGCATGTGCACCTCGTCGATGATAAACACCTTGTATTTACCAACCTGCGGTGGTATGCGGGTTTGCTCCATGAGTGTCTTGATATGCTCTACCGAGTTGTTGGAGGCGGCATCGAGTTCGAAGATGTTGAACGACCGTTGCTCGTTGAAGGCTTGGCAACTTTCACAGTGTCCGCATGCCTCCCCGTCTTCCGTGGGAGAGAGACAGTTGATAGCCTTGGCAAAGATACGTGCGCAGGTAGTCTTTCCTACACCTCTCGGACCGCAAAACAAGTAGGCGTGAGCCAGTTTGCCGCTCTTCACAGCATTCTTCAGCGTAGTGGTCAGTGCTTGTTGTCCCACTACGGTATCGAATGTGGCAGGGCGGTATTTTCTTGCCGATACGATATATTCTTCCATGTGATTAATAGATTTCGCACACAAAGGTACGATTAAGTGAGTGAAATTCCAAAGAAAAACACTTTTTTCTTTGGAATTCCCGAACGGGAGTACCTAAAAACCGAAGGATTAAAGGTACGATTAAGTGAGCAGAAGTACCTTGGACCTTCAGGTCAGAGGTACGATTAAGTGAGCAGAATCCAAATAAATTTGTGTTTCTCCGAGCGTGAGTACCTAACTTTAATCCAAATCGGTCATTAAGGTTTGGTTAGGTTTTGCATTTCTTATAATACTGGATTTTTTGAGATTTTGAATGAAACGTGAGAGACCCTGGTGATTGAAAACTTCACAAAATGCAGTCTTATAAAAAACTCAAGATCTTGGGTAAAGGTAAATACTGTTTACAAATAACCTTCGGTCTGATTAAGGTTTATTATCCATAAAAGATACGGCACCTCATAGTTCGACTATTGATCTCTCATCAAAGGCGTTTAGCTGTTCTTTGTGTAGAATTTATGTAAAATAATCTGTAGATAAGTTAAATAAAACTAAATTTTCGACCAAAAAGTGACAAAGAGTGACAAAGATGGACATCTGGTTTTTGTGATGTTGTATCTTTGCAGCCCTACCTGAGGATGATTTTCAAAACAAGAAGGTACCCCTGCAACAAATCATTTATCGTATAATTAAAACCAAGGCATTTATGTTTACAAACATCGTATTCAACTATCCAAACTGGTTACAACAGAAGGACTATGAGACTTCAATTGACACCCGACCCGTTATCGTTCGGTTCTCGTTCGGTTCTCGTTCACTTCTCGTTAGGTCCTCGTTCGTCTCTCGTTCGTCTCTCGTTGCTTATTCGTTAGTCTATCGAAGACCGAACGAGGACCGAACGAGGAACAAGCGAAAAACGAACGAAAGAGCAACGAATATCGATCGAGATGCCGACGAGAAACTATCGGCAACTCGACGAGTAGCCACCTTCATGGCTGGCAGAATACCCTTCTGCAACCACAAACCAGCAAAATGCCTTTTGCTCCCAATCTGCCGAGGCAGAACCCTGCACTTCCTGTACACACTGAGCATTTCCGCGGCGAATAATACCATTTCGTCCATCCCGTGGAAACCCTATGGTTCAACCATGTAGAAGCCCCTCCATGGGCTTTTAAAGAATTTAGAGACAAGATTAAAGAATGACTCTGATTCTCTGCCTCAACACACTAATATATCCATTAGTGAATGAGAGTTCAAGTTAAAAATCTTAAATGTCTGGAATTGACAAAATGGATTGATTTTGTACGGAATCCATTAAAAAGGAAAACAGCCACCACATTAATGTGATAGCTGCTTTGTAAAACTCATGTTGGCATAGCCTTTTGACTTTTCATTCTTAAAGCCGATAAGATCAGCGAAATACGGGGCATTACCCTTTTTGATGTCCTTTTCCATAGTCCGAATTTTTAATTGATTCAACGTAACTTATCTGGAAACGATTGATTCAAATAGAAAAGTGGTGCGCACCCGCGAAGTCACTTTGAATCAATCTCTAAACAAGTATATGTATTCCGAATCAGACCTCAAAATGGAACTTCTCATTTCTTAATTATACCACAAGATATAGCGATTCTATGAAATAATCTATTATGAGAGAGGGGACATTTTAACATTTCGGGTATATAAGAGCAATTTTTGAGCTAATTTGTCACCTCTCTCTTATGGAGTTAAGATGGGGCATAATAAGCCCACAACAATATAGGCTTCTCTGACTGGTCAATGTGTTTAGAGATGGTATTAAATGCGCTATATGGTATAGAGAAACAGCCAAAACTATGCCAAGGAAGCAAAGGAGTGGGTATATTAGTCATTGTTGGGTCTGGGTGCAATAGTATTCCTCTGGAATGTGCGTTGCTATTGGTCTTTTCTAAACCGTGCATTTCATAGCAAGAAACCTTTAGTTTACTAATGTCTATTGTTCCATCTATGGTGTTCATTGTCCTCTTCTTGCCTATCTTGTATTTACCAAGGCTTGATTTATGACTGCCCTTTTCATTACTAAACGACTGTTCTGTAGCTTCCATCTTCTCAGAACCATCATTTCCATGAGCACACTTGCAGCTATAGATTACTTTATCCTCTTTGAAACTATAGAGCATGAATCTTTTGCTGCCAGAATAAGCAGAGAAATCTACGAAGATGCAGTAGTCTGGATTGAAGCCTTTTTCTTTTGCGAAGGTCTTAGCCTCATTGATTCTTTCAGAGCATATAGATGGAGTCTTACCCCAAAATAAAGCCGCTCCCATCGCTATGGCTATTGCCGCAACGATGCAGACTAATGTAATCGTTAGTATCTTCTTCCACATGGTATTTCCGAAACTGTTATTGGTTATTTCTTTGGGCATTCAGTCTCACCAGTCCTGCCACAGAATTCATATAATTTAGGGTCAATGTAAACGTATTTGTCTTCGTATTCTAATTCAATAAAGTCGTGGTCTAAATTGTCACCCATGTAATCTACTCCCTTAGATCCAAGCTAATCATATTTGATCTCTGGATGAAGTTCTGCAGGAGTGTACCAAGTAATGTCGTATTTCTCTTTTAGGATGCACTTTTGTAATGCCCATAGAGTATGACAGCAACCAAGCTGCATGAATAATTCGGCTGCTTGCTCAGGATTGGAAGGCAGCAATCTTTTTGCTTCGGCAATTCTCTTACTTATAGAAACTTTCATGGACTCGCCTGAACCATCATAGAACGGATCGTCTGAGTCATCCATTTCTAGCCATTTCTCTTCCTGTTTAATCCTCTCATTGACAAACTGGGTATAGACCTCTTTCATTACCTCGGGGATTATCCTTTGGTATTCGGGAGATCTTTCTAAAGCCTCGTTCTGTATTCGGAGTTCTTCTATTGTACTCATATTATTATGGATTTACATATAACGTTGATATGATGCTAAAGAGGATAACTTGTGTCAGTTCCTAATGTCCTCTAGCAGTTCTTTACGCTCACTTTCAATCACTATTTACCACTCGTCATCATCTTTAGGCATTCTGAACTCTGATTCACTATAAAGAGGCGAACTCCATCTGTCTTCCATTCCTATGCTCATAAATTTACCAATAAAATTATCAGCCCTATTTCCTGAATAACTCTTTACCATATAACCACCATCAGGCGTTATGAGAAATTTTATAGTGTGATATGTTTCATTAGTAAAGTGACGATAACTGAATTCGCTAATGAATGAGTTCCATAATGTTTTCCTTATTGGGATAGAAACACCTCTAAAATATAGAGTATTACTTTCAAATCTCATGGCAGAGTTTGTCTCTACATCACTAAAATTGTATTTGACAACTCCCTCGAAACTTACTTTGTTATAAACCATAGCTTAATAATTTTTAGTTATTTATTAATTAAAAATTGTGGCCAGACGATGCAATTATGTTTGTCGTATTCTTTATTATTCATATTAATATCCATTCATTGACGTCAAACATGCATTGAAGAAATAATCCCATTTAAATCGGGAGATTATCTACCTTTATTATTTCCTCCGAAATGGGCATGCGCTAATTATTCATCATTTACCTCTGATTTTATCAAATAACCATAAGATGCCAAAAAAGGCAAGAATCACAATACTGATGATAATTGGATATGGTGAAACATAATCACTATCATCTACTGGCCTGTCTCTATAAGCATAAACCGATAGCTGTAGAAAACAGAAAGCTCCTAATAGCACTTTTTTAGAAACTGATTCCATAACATTAGATTGTTAGTCTTCCAACTCGCTTTTTGCGGCATTATAGCCATCCTTATAGCCTTCTTCATATTGGTCTTCTTGTCCAGATCCTTCAAATGCTCTCATTTTTTCTTTGTGACTTGCGTCATTTAAAGATTCATTTGGCCCCGGAGCCCATATGTTATCCTTAGACCATCTCACGCCATCTCGATCCCTGTATTCTTTATTAGTATTAATATAGTGTCCTTTTCCTTTAGTACCAATATCTTCTGCACTATTAACAAATATAATTCTCTCGCCATCATCATTTTTTTTCTCACTCTTATTATCACAAGAGATAAAAAGAATAATGCTTAACAATGAAGCAATTACTAAAAACACATTTTCCTTCATGTTGACATAATATAGGCCAACCAATTCCCAGACATCAGCAGTTAATAATAAAAGGACGTGGGAACTTTAGCTTAATATGCTAAACGCCCTGTCGCAGCTAACTCCATAGAGTCGCTTTAACACCACAAATATAGTAATAAAGATGCAAAGTGTTGCAAGAAGATGCTAATTATTTAGTTTTTTTATCAAACACGTAATCAAATCTATCCAATATTGTCTCTATTTCTTTAAGATGATTGATAAACCAGCGTGGATGGTTGGCAAAGGCTGCAAGCACCATCGGGAACAAATCGGGTCTCTTTTTCTTCAACGGCATTACATCATACACGAAGTGGTTTCCCCAGCCCTCTTCGATATTGATTATCAACTTAATAAATGTATCTACCATATCTGTTTAATATAAATGTAGTTGGGATAATGACCTAAGACAGTAAGGGTAACGGGACAAATCCATATTTCACGGGTAAAGTCTGGAAGCCCGTTGACTTTATAAGTAGCTCCTGCAAACAACCCAGAGTATTGCTTCACGCACTCAAAGTAACCTTCCAAGTTTGAAATGCGTTTTTTACTCGGACGTACAAGCACACGCACACGGTTTTCTTTCTTGGAATCAAGGTATGTCAGCAAATGGTTAGAGCCTGCAACCATGGCAAGGTTATAACGATCGCCTGGCCACGGCATATCGATGTACCACATGTTGTCATCATAGACGAATTGAAGATCATATTCTCTGTGACGAAAGCTACAGACACCTTTGATGTACCGCCATGCAAGTTTGAGATAGGAAATGAAGTTTGTTAGCATAAATTGATTTTAAGTTAATCGCCTCATGGGAGTTTCCCTTTTGGCGCTTCAAAATTAAACAGAATAATTCAAATCTCCAAATCTTATTAAATCGCTGACTATTAGACATTTGATACATTGGTACACTTTTTGCTATCATTCAGCTATGAGTAGGAAAAATGCTGTAAAACCACAAATTAAGTCCAACTTTTATCGGGAAGGACATTTTTAGAAAAGAGTATATAATATCTTTTTTTTCAATAAAATGTCACCCTCATAGATTTTCTTGCAATATCCGCAAAGATTATGCTTGTTTTCATCTTCCAAATGGATTATTGTTTACATGCATCACATAGCTTATCTTGTATTTCAAAATTTCCATGCCCCTTAGCATCCTTCATGAAACATGTTGGATCGTCATTGGGACAATGCTTTGCCCCATAAAAGGTATGGATAAACTCATGCAATATAGGTTTCCACATCAAGGATTTTTCTTTAAGTCGCTTATCAGAAACGAGACTCACTTGTTTTAGTGGTCTGCTTATACCTACTATTCCATAATCTTTCTGGCCATGAATATCTGTGCAAATATCCTTATGTGTCAAGCCAATTATTACCTCATATCCAGTTAGCTGCTTTGATTCATAATTCAGTATTGGAGTGACCCTATATCTATTCCTTTCTTTGACATAGCTATTCTGGGGTAAACGGATTGGGTTAGCAATCTTAAATTCCCAATATCCATATAACCATTCACCAAATGCTTTTTGTAGTTTGGGAAGCAGTTTTTCTACTTCTTTCTTACTAAAATCCTCATAAGGTTGTAATACGATAACACATTGCGGAGTTGAACATAAGGTGTCAGCCTCGATATAATCCCCTTTTGTTGTGCCATTACCACATGAAAAAAATAGTATGCCAATGAATAATATGCAAAGTAACTGTTTCATTGCCTATATAATGTCATTTTATTAAGAAAATGTCACCTGTAAATCATTTCCCTTGATATAAAATCTATCACTCTTCTATAACTTTTAATAACTTACGTGCTCCTTCACTATATGGTGCAAATGCTTCAAGATGTTCTCTGAACCAACCAAGTGATTTCTCATTGAACAAATCTTTATGCATCGTATTGAGCATTACTTTACAGTTGTATTCATAACAGCTAAACCATTCTGGATTACAAGTTCGCATATATTCAGGAAGGCTTGCATCAATCATCCACATATCATCAATCCCTTTATTTCCTTTAATAGGCGGAAAAGATAATATCCATTCATTGACATCAAGCATACGTTGTAGAAATAACGCTGTTTGATTTCTAAACGCATCAGTTGTACTGTTTATCGGAATTATTTTTGATTCTTTATTCATGTTACCAACGATATTTATTCTTAGTTTGCTTACTTCCACCCGTGTCTTCTTATAACTTCTTTAATAACAGGATCATCCCAAACGGAATTCATCAGCATAATTGAAGAATGAACTTTGACGGCATCATCCCCAAAGATTTCATATACAGTCTTACCAGAATCGAGAATAGCTTGACAGCAACATCTATAGTTAGTACAAAGAACTGGACTATTCATATAAATGTATGCATGTTGTCTATCTTCAATAGCATAAGTCTGTGACATTGCACTTTTACCAAGTCCTTTCATTTGCGGAAATACATACCAGATCCAATGACCTGTTTTCTTCCCGCTTCTGATTTCCTTGATAGCCTGCTCAAGAATATGCTCTTGAGCTCTTTTAAAATGATCTATCCTATAATTCTTCATAAAGTTTCAAGTTTCTTTAAAAGTTCAATTGCCTTTTCACTATAAGGAGAGAACAATTTACAATGTTCTTTCATGAGAAATAAAGAGTGTTCTCTGAACAAATCCTTAGATAAAGGTAAGTTTAAGATTTGCTCAATCTTCTTATTATAATGATTCTCCGATGGTTCAGGAATTTGAGATAATTCACCTAATACTTTAGCTACTTCTGAATTAATAGCATTTCCATTAGCATATTTGGCGCTGTTTAAAACCGGAAATTGAGATTGAATATGATCATCAAATGGTATATCTCCATCAAAGTCTCCCATAAAACACTCATAATAGCACATGAATCCAGGAACATTTAATTTATCATGGAATTCTTTTAATTTTTCAAAATATTTATTCTTCATTATTATAAGTTCCTAATAAGATATGAAAAAAAATCAACTCCTGATTATTTTACAGCTTGTTCAAGAACGTGCTCTTGAGCTCTTTAAAATGATCTATTCTATGACCCATCCAAGTTCTTTTAATGCTTTTTTGTAAATAGGATTATCAGAATATTTAGTATAAGAAGTAATGGCCTCACGTAAATGAGCCATCATAGCGTCCGTAAATTCTTCAAATAAGAACTTACCATAATCATAGACTGTCTCTACATATCCAGCCAAGAACCATTCACCACTCATTGTAATTTCTTTCCATCTTTCTTCGCTTGTGGCAATAGGGTAGCGGATTTTTATGCGATTCAGCCCATTTTCAGGTTCATCTTTCCAACTATTTTCATAGAATTGGAAAAGTTCATCACCTGCACCAATGCTTGTTATTATTTTTTTCATATCAATATTGTTTCCGTTATTTGATAATCATCTTCTTAGTTCCGATAAATGGTCTATCTAATTCGGCATCAGCTTTTGCAGCAACACCTACCATTAGAAAGATAAACAAGAGACACAGAACAATTAACCCGTGTGTCGTCCAATAAGTGTACCTGATGGTTTTCTTTACCTTCGGACAGTACAATGAGAGCAACAGAATGACGTTGTAGAACACTATCATAAATACTACGAAGATGGTGATACCTGCCCATAGTTCCCCATATGAAACACCGAGGTCACGTGCGAAGTCATTACTCCAAAGGATAACCTCATTACAGAGCCTATCCGAGAAATTTCTTGCGTTAACAATCGTATCGTTTACCATACTAGTATTATTTATTCAACATTCCATTATCGATCATCCATTCAACAATATTGTGGAAAGCATCGCCAGCCATGCCGCCACCGCTTGCGGGAAGTCCTATTTTGTTCAGGCTCACAATCATGCTGTATTTAGGCTTATTGGCAGGGAAGAAGCCACAAAATGCTACTTGATATTCGGAAACAGTATTGTCACCTTCATAATATTCATTAACCTGTGAAGTGCCTGTTTTTCCTGCCACTAATATTTTGGCAGAACCTGCTTTATGTCCCAATCCTTGACTAACCACATGTTCTAACGTCTGCTGCATAAGAGCAATATTCTCTTTTTTAGCAATCTGTTCATTGACTACCTCAGCAGTGCCAGGCGCTAATGTTGGCTTTACCATCTTACCATTATTAGCTATGGCATTATAGAAAGTCAGCATCTGGATTGGGGCGATTTTCCTATTGTAGCCTATCGCACTCCAGAGAATATCCTTGTTTACCCAATCGGAATCTTTCGGGGAACTATAGACAGAAGGACGCAAACCTTCGATTCCTTCAATGCTACTTGGCTGTCCGAAACTCATAGAGTCAAGCTTGTTGAAATAATCCTGTTCGTGTCCTTTAAAAAGACTCCAAATCATCTTACTGATTCCGATATTCGAGCTAACCCCTAATGCCCGATCCAATGTCACTTCACCATAACCGCCTCTACGCCAGTTATGATCCTTCATTATCCGATCATCATCTATCTGCCACACACCATTACCAGTATCTACAACATCTGATAGATGAGCTTTCCCCGATTCTAATCCTACTAATAATGATACTGTCATAGTTAATGCTCCTAATTCCTGTTGATAGGCAAAGTTCTGGCATGGTTGGAACTTACCTTCAAAGTTACGTTCACGACCAGCCATAGCAAGTATTTCTCCTGTTTGAACATTCATAATAATCACCTGACCTTGCAAGCCGTTAATCTCTGTTAGCTTGTCATTCAAAAGAGAGTCTGCGACATATTGCAATGCAGGGGAGATAGTCGATCTTTCTTGCGACATCGGTAATGAACGATCCGTAGAGCTACACCTATTATATATAAGATAGCTGACAATAGAGAGTACCACACAAACAGCAGCTACTATCCATTTCCATGTATTTCTTTTTCTATTCTCAGTTCCGAGTACCTGTAGTTCGTCATTATTCATAGCTTGCCCTCCTTTTCCGATTCAATCAGAGTTTTCAACTGTTTAAGAGCCTCCTTTGAAGCTTGTAGTGTAAACGCCTGATTCACGTCCATGTTTGACATTACTAACTGTTGCTTGTTGACATTAATCTTAAAGATGTACGCACGATTAACAATCAGCGACTTACCAATTCGGATAAATGTTATAGCCTCTTTGCCAAGCTGATCTTCCATCATCTGCTGACAATGAGCCAGATTCATCGTAAACACATATTCCGTTTTGTCATGCAGCACCATAGTGGAGTAGTTACCATCTGACTCCACGTAAACGATCCTCTCAGGTCTTACCCTAACGATTTCGTTGGCATTCGATATGATCAGTACTTTGTTGCTCACTATCTGAATTTTTCGGCAAATTTAATAGATTTGGTTCAAATATCAATGAAGAATGTGCTTTATTTGTATATAATATGCGTCTGGTTGTATGAAATCTGTCATACGAGGGTATTTTCAATATACCTCTTTAAGATTGAGGCATGAGAAAGAGGTTTACTTGCTCTCTCTATATCCTCATTAGTATTATAATCAAGAAGTATTACTGTTTTATGTTGAGCAATAATACGAATCTTATTAACTAAATCGGCACATTTATTCTCTAATACCCATTTATAGGCTGGAACATATAATTTCTTACGAGCTTCTACATAACCAAGTAAAATATATTTCTTACCAATTATGTCACCATAAGCATGTCCCAAGCAGCGACCATGTACACGAGTTGTTCTTTTTAATCCACGCATTGAAGAATTATGAAGACTATATAAATCAGGTCCTTCATCTTCAAATACTTTTAAACCTTGCCAGATTCCTTCCACTGATGCTCCAAACAAATACTGTTCAGAGGTAGGATTAACAGGAATACCACTGTGTGGATAAAAAGGACTAAGCTTTCGGAACTCGTCTTGAGCCTTACTCGTTACATCAATAATGACGCAATCAGGATATTCTCTCTTGATTTTGTCAGTTGAACACTTTTTGTTTTTAATTATAATCATATGAGAGTTTTTAAAATACACCTGTATTTATTCCAGCAGTCCAGGTGCTTAACTGACTGACTTTCACCAGAAAGTAGATTCATTGTCCAGGCGGATTAAAACGGTCCTCGCCTCTTCGAGGTAGTTAGGCAAATCCGACCACCTTTTTTGTATATCTTGAAGGAATATCCCAAGGCTTTTAGCTCTTTCATTTAATTCTTTCATATTCCTTTTTTAGTTCGGCAAAATTACAAAAATAATTTGAATAGGCATAAAACTATATGTAGATTTGTATAAAATATGCGTCTGGTTGTATGAAATAGAACCAGCATTATCAAAGAATGACTTCGGATCTTAATTCCATCAACGTTTTTACTTCACATTCGAGATATGGCATTCTCAACACATACGGTTTATCGAGAATGCCGAACCTTATAATATCTGTTTTTATTCAGTAGATTAGTCAACGGATCATTAATTGTTATCCTCAATTTTACCGTTTTAACTATCTGTTGAACCGTCCTTTTTAACATTAGACATTGGAATAAATAGATAAAGAGCTATTAGACCGATATTGATTACATTGTATAAAAGTGTAAAAATTATCGCTACCGTGTCCCACACCGTTTCCCAATGATTCACAGCAATAGCTATTCCTAAGTCAACGCCTGCAACTATGAATATCATCCAGAGATAAGCATCATAATCTTTTCTTGAAACGAACTTGTTACTATCAGTTAAAGCCCAAATACAACAAGAAACAATAACTGTCAAAGCTGAATTAGTGTACAATTTATAGTCTGCCAACTCTATAAGCGTTTTACTGCCAATCTCTAAATTTGAGCAAACGATATTCCACGCAATAAGCCCTAAAATTAAGTAACCAACAGCGGCAACAATAAAACAAAGAAATCCTTTCATGCTATTTTCATTTATTAGTCATCATTTAAATCATATTGCCTTTGATCTTCTACTTTTAATTGTCTGTGCTCTCCCATCCATTCTATTGCACGATCATCCGAAAGCATGTAGTCTTCAACATAGATTTTTGTTTCGGAATCATTCTCAAAATTAATAAGATAATGATATTTGTATTTATTTAATTCACCTCTTACTTTATCACCCTCATTCAGTCTTCCAGAATACCTTTCAACAATAGAACAGCCTTTGCGTGTTTCAACAATATAGTAATCATTTTCTCCCTCATATACTACGATGCCATCGACACAGTCAGATGTTTCCTCATAATTAACATAACTTTTATTTGAGTCATTGTTAGTCGAAGAAATAGAATAACTTGAACTCTCTGTTATTGTTATAGTGGAGTTGCTTTCATTTACGCTACTATTTGATGGTGCGCTATTATTCCTCGTTACCGGTGCATTCTGATTCTTTTGCGTCTGAAATACTGTAGGAGAGGAATTGGTCTCTTGGCTTGAATTCTGAGTTTTACCGCAAGACTCACACGATCTCCAGATAATTGCCCCAACAATTATCAAGATACCCCACCATATCCATTCCTTTATCTCATCATTCATAATATGACAGTTATAAAGATGATAATGCTCTCAACTTTATTTCTTAATCATCTCCTCTGCTATTTGGTTGAAAAATTTCACAAACTGCATATTAGCATTGAATTTGTGGAAATTTTTCTTCTTGCTTTCTTTTAAGTTGCTATATTCATATCCGCTAATCCTCTGTCCTCTATTATCATACCAATAATCATCATAATCCTGATTATTAAACTCACCTTTGGTATCTGTCATATTTCCGAAATCATCTGAATAAAATCTATAAGGATTCCTTGGATCATCTAATGCCGCCATAAATCTTGTATAAGCATGTTGGAACTCTTCTACATAGTAGGAAGACCATCCATGATTTCGCATATAATCTATATAAGAGGAAGCGTTTCCACGCAAATTCCTGATAAGTTTTGACTTGTCAATTTTGTGCACACCATAACTATACATTACCCCACCCTGTTGTGTTGCAGCATCTACATTGTAACTTATAGTTGGGGCGAACAGTAGAGCAAGTGATATTATTACCACTTGTCCGAAGTGAAATAATCTTTTCTTATTCATAACTTATTGACTCTAAAAATATATCCAACCATATTGTAGAAGATATACTTTATGACAGAAATTACGTCTTAAATACTCGTCATCTGTAAATGACACCTCCCGTGCTTTGTCATTATACTTTTCCCATTCGCCATATTTACCCTTAACTCCTACTAATCTCGGATAGCGACCAGAGTAATCTACTTTAATAAGAATTTGAAACCAATCATTATCCGCCTTACTGTAAAAAATACCACGTGTTGTTGTAACTTCTGAGGGAGCCTGCTGATACTGATTATACTGGTTGTTGTACTCTTGATTGTACGGTGAACCATCAATATTTACACGATTTCCATTGTTATCAACGATAACGGGATTGTACCCAACTAAAGGGACTTGTGCAGAAACTGTCATTGTTACCAACTGCACAACAAAAATCATCATCAACTTTTTCATGTCGTTTCCAATTTATGCTCTCAGTTCCCAAGATAAAAGCGGATTATTGTTAAAGAGTGTGGGACTATTGAAAACTATCTTATTGAGGTTCTGGACTACCTGCTACTTGATAATAGACAAAAGCCCACACCTTTTAGATATACCATTCCCATACGGGTACAATAATCCAAACAGTGTGAGCATATTGTATTTATCCCAAGTAGCCGAAATTGTCCAGATTTCAGTAAAGGATAAGCAACAATCGCTCTTTTTTTAATAAGTTTGAGCCATTAAAACGCGCCCCAACACTACGGAGCACTTGAAACTCGCCGCTAATATACAAAAAGAAATTCATATTTAGCACAAAACCTACAAATTATTAGCAATTTTTAATAAAATTGATTCTGGATCGGAGAAGAACGGCATTAAAACAGTAAGGTAGAGCACCGTTTTTGATGCCCCACCCAATTATTAACTATAAACTCTCCATAGTTCCAACTTCTCACCAACAACAAAGCAACCTTTGTCCCTAAGAAACCAAATCTCTTCTATTCCGTATGAGTTTGGTTTAACCTCATACTTCACAGAATTGTAAGCGAACCAAGGTTGTTTAACAGTTTTAATCATTTCTTTGTCATAATCTACTTCTTTGGCTCTTAACGTTACATATATGATTTTTAAGCCATACTGTATTTTATGTGTCTCCCAACCGCTATAATTAGGACTTTTATTATTAATTAGGTAGAAGTATGGATTTAAGAAAACCTCGATAGCTTCAATAAAGCAACCTTTGGAACACCATTTAAAACTCATTGTTTGCATAATCTTTCCAAATTTAAGGGGAACACCTCATTTCTGAGATATTCCTCAAGTTAGTTAATCAATGAACCATTTATAACGCTCTTCTCCGTGTAGTGCTCCGTTAATACCCATAGCAATCTCTGAAGCATTAAGTGAGCGGTCTAAGAACATATCAATATATGAGGATTTATTTGCACCTGTAAGAAGGTTATAAAAGTTCCACATATTTATATCTGTTCCATAGCTCCCAAAGTCTTCATCTGAGATATAGGACTTTGCCACGTTGTTAATCTGTGTATCAGTAATTAATAAACGTGGTATATCCCTTTGCAGTCTCATGGGTAGATACTGATAAAGACGCATACAACCAAGAATCTGGCAAAATTGATGCTCCGAAAGTGAAGAGTTGCACAGTTGCTGCATCAAATGGATTTGTTTTGCAGGGTTGAACATGCTAAACAGTTCCATATCTCTTTGATACAGTTCTCTTGTACTACTAACTCTTAACTCTCCTTTGTAGCCGTCAGTGAAAATACACATATTGCAACATACTGTATTTTTTAACCCGATAGCAACGCGTCGTGTCACGGGGACTGGTCCATGGCATCACCCCCAACATGTCAAGAGGTCATTGACGTAACTTCTACAAGACCATTATCCAAAGACTTTGACGTAAAGAGGTTCGGACTCAATACAACAAGTCGCATAAAAGCGTTTGTCTTCAGGTTTGTCTCTATACCAGCCAAGCGGATCAGGACATCCAATGCCAACGCAATAATACATAGTAGTTTCTTCATATATTCTATCATTTGGGGTAAAGACAGCGAAAATATACGAACCAGCCAAATATAGCTCGATAAATCAACAAGTAACAAGTAACAAGTAACAAATGGTGCAAGCCATGCCTATGCCTTTCCATTCCCCTCTACTCCTTCTCTATAATCTCCACAGGGGGGACGCCAACACTTATATCGAGCAGTGCAGTGGGATGGGTTTACGGATATTTTAGGAGGAAATACGTTAATCTTCTAAAATCTGTAATCAGTTACAACTTTTTTTCGTAACTTTGCCTCCCGATGAAGCATCTGAAAGAGATAATGATCAGTTTGTACCACCGTAAGTGGTTGAAATACGGCATCGTAACGATAGTCGCAATACTATTGCTGGGTGTCGTCGGCGAGAATAGTTTGTGGAATGTTCACCGCAATAAACGCCGTATCGTTGAACTGAAAGACGAAATCAAAGAATATACTGACCGATATAATAATGACCAGATGCAGATACGCCTGTTGGACAGTGACCCTAATGCAATGAGAAAGATAGCCCGTGAACGCTATTTTATGAAGGCTGACGATGAGGATATCTTTGTGTTGAGTGACGATCCGCGGACGCAATCACCATTTAATAGTAATAATGAGACAACTGAATAAGATAGAGAGCTACCTCCTTTTGGCAGGTGGTATGCTGATGGTGGTTGGCGCTGGCGCCAGCCTTTTTTTGCAGCCGTGGGCGGCTTATGCCTTTGCCCCCGGTGCACTTTTGTATGCTGCGATGCAGATGCAGCAGCGTTATGACGGAACCAATATCACTGTGCGCCGCCTTCGCCGCATCATGCTCATCAGCGATGTGCTGTTTTTGTTGGCAGGCTTGATGATGTTGGCGAATAATTCCAATTTCCTCGGTCTCGATTTCCTGGTCTATTTGCAATATGTGCACAACAACTGGATTGTTTTGGTGCTTTTGGGTGCCATACTGCAACTCTATACAACCCATAGAATAGCTCACGAACTGGAAAAAGAGGCAAAAAAACTCTAAATATTTGCACAAATATATTAAATTGCGCAAAAATATTCCGTGTTTTCATACCATCGTAGTACTTTTGTAGCAACAAACGAAATTGTCTATGAAGAAAATTCTATATACTCTTGCTCTTGCGGCCGCACTTACTTCGTGTGTCGGATCGTATAATGTGGAAGGTTCATCGTCGATTACCGCCCTTGATGGCAGTAAACTTTATCTGAAAGCTATCAAGAACAATCAACTGAAAAATCTCGACTCGTGTGAGGTGGTACATGGTGAATTTCACTTCTCGGGTACACTCGACAGTATTCGCATGGCCAGTCTGTATATGGACGATGAGAGTGTGATGCCCATCGTACTGGAGAAGGGCGACATCGTAGTGAAGATTGAGGCTGGTCGCCAGATCGTAAGTGGCACTCCGCTCAACGATTCACTTTATGTGTTTATAGAAGAACACAACCGCTTGTCAAACCAGATGAACGAGCTCTCGCACAAGCAGAGTCAGATGTTGCTTGACGGCATAGACGAGGCTGCGATCAATGAGCAACTATCGGTAGAAGCCGCCAAGATAGCCAGCGACGAAGACCGTCTTGTCACCAAATTCATAGAGGCTAACTTCGATAATGTGCTGGGTCCTGGTGTGTTTATGATGATTACCAGCCAGTATCGTTATCCTATCCTTACCCCGCAGATTGAAGACTTGATGTCGAAAGCCACAAAGGTTTTCAAGGAAGATCCTTATGTCAAGAACTACTATAAGACCGCACAGGAAAACGAGCAGCGCATGAATGGACTGGAAGAAGCGCCAACTCCTCCAGCCCCTCCTGCATCGCAGCAACCGTCAGCACGGCTGACTACTGTGCCACAAAAGTAACAGTATGAAAACAATCATATCAGGAGGAACCATTGTTAATGAAGGACGCGTATTTGATGCTGATATCATCATCAGCGACGGGCGCATCCTTGAAGTGACAGACCATCATCCCGAAGCATCGTATGACGAGTGTATCGATGCTTCGGGATGCTACGTATTACCAGGTGTCATTGACGACCATGTGCATTTTCGTGAACCCGGACTGACCGACAAGGCAGATATCGACAGTGAGAGCCGTGCCGCTGCAGCCGGAGGTGTTACTTCGTTTTTCGACATGCCTAACACCGTTCCGCAGACCACCACACCAGAGGCTCTTGCCGATAAGTTTGCACGCGCCAGTAAAGAAAGCCATGTCAATTACAGCTTCTTCTATGGTGCTACCAACGACAATGTAGATACTTTCAGTTCGCTCGATATCCACCGCATACCGGGTATCAAACTCTTCATGGGTTCTTCTACCGGTAATATGTTGGTAGATAAGCGGGCGGCCTTGGAGCGCATTTTTGCAGAGTCACCGTTGCCGTTGATGGCACATTGTGAAGATACGCAAATCATTGGCCGTAACATGGCGGAGGCACAGCGCCTTTATGGGCCTGACCCCAAAGTGACGCATCATCCAGAGATACGCAGTGAAGAAGCGTGCTACGAGAGTACCCGTCTCGCTGTAGAACTGGCTCGCAAGTATGATACTCATTTCCATGTGGCACACCTTACTACAGCCAAGGAACTGACTCTTATCGATCCTGTGGCTTATCCACATATCACCGCAGAGGCTACTGTGGCACATCTTTACTTCTGTGACCGCGACTACAATGCCCTTGGTACCCGTATTAAGTGCAACCCAGCCATCAAAACCGTTGGCGATCGACATGCCTTACAACAGGCATTGACCGATGGTCGCATCAGTGTTATAGGTACAGACCATGCGCCCCATCTGTTGAGTCAGAAAGAAGGCGGATGCAAACGGGCTGCCAGTGGAATGCCGATGATACAGTTCTCATTGGTCACCATGCTCGAACTTGTCAATCAAGGCATACTCACCATCGACCGACTGGTGGAGTTGATGTGTCATCAGCCTGCGCGCCTTTTCAGCGTTCGTCAACGTGGATTCCTGCGTCCGGGCTATCATGCCGATATGGTATTGGTACGTCCCGATCATGCCTGGACGGTGACTCGCGACTGCATACAGAGCAAGTGTGGATGGAGTCCCATGGAAGGACACACCTATCTCTGGCAGGTGGAACGCACCCTGTGCAATGGTCATACGGTGTATGCCAACGGTAAGGTTGATACAGATTATATAGGAGAAGAGATTGCATTCCGATGAAGCTGACCTACGAGATAAGTGAGTTGGTGCCATACATCAATTGGATTTATTTCTATTATGCATGGCAGTTGCGCGATGCTGAGGCTCAACAGCGGCAACGCAAGGATGCCGAAGCCGTGTTGGCAGAACTCAACGGAAAGTATCAGGTCTATGCGCTCTTTGAACTGTTGGAAGCCAATGCCGATGGCGATGACATCATGGCAGGAGGTCATCGTATCCCATTATTGCGACAGCAGTCGGGCGATTGTCTGTGTCTTTCCGATTTTATCCGTCCGTCTTCGTCTGGGGTGAAAGACCGTATTGGTGTCTTTGCCACCAGTGTTGACCATGGTTTAGAGCGTGATTTCGATACCGATCCTTATATGAAAATGATGGTGCAGTTGTTGGCTGACCGATTGGCTGAGGCTGCTGCCGAGAAGATGCACGAGTCGGTAAGACGCACCTATTGGGGCTATGCTCCCGACGAACAATTGTCGATAGACGAACTTCATGCCGAGCGTTTTGTAGGTATTCGTCCGGCTATCGGCTATCCGTCATTGCCTGACACGAGTGTCAATTTCGTGTTGGACGAAATGATAGACCTCAAGCAGATAGGCATCCGACTGACAGAGAGTGGGGCGATGAAGCCCCATGCCAGTGTAAGCGGACTGATGATTTCCCTGCCCCAAGCACATTATTTCTCTATAGGACGTATAGGCCATGACCAGTTGACTGACTATGCCAAAAGGCGTGGGCTTCCTGTCGAGGTAGTAAGAAAATTCTTGAGTTCTAATCTATGATGGTTCAATACGTTAATGGGATATTCCTGCTGATAGGTTTCGTCATTGCACCTTTGCTGTGTTATGGCGTCTGCCGCTGGCTGTTGCCACGACGCTGGCGATGCAAGATAGGCGTCGTCGGTGCGGCAGTGATCATCCTCTTGACTGCTTATGGCTGGACATTTGGTTCGCAACAATTGACAGTACGTCCTGTGACGATAGTCTGTTCCGACCTTCCCCAGGCCTTTGACGGCTATCGCATCGTGCAGTTTTCCGATGCCCATGTCGGAACGATGACGGGTTGGCGCAAAGCCATGCTTCAACGAGCGGTGGACAGTATCATGAATCAACGAGCCGACATGATCGTGTTTACGGGTGATTTGCAAAATATCGAATCACACGAACTCCCCGAACATCTTGCCCAGCTCTCGCGACTGAAGGCTCCCGATGGTGTCTATTCGGTTTTGGGCAATCACGACTATGCTGTTTATCAAAAGGCAGATTCGGCAACAAAAGCCGCCAACTGCCGGTTGACCTGCGAATACGAGCGCCGTGCCGGATGGCAACTGTTGCTGAACGAACACCGCACGATACGTCGTGGCAGCGATTCGCTTATCGTTGCAGGAATGGAAAATTGGGGTGTTGCCAAGCGCATGCCCCATCGTGGCGATGTAGGCAAGACACTCGCTGGACTGCAGCGCAGTGCATTTGTTGTTATGCTCGAGCACGACCCGTCGGCTTGGCGCGCGCGCATACTGCCCGAATCATGGGCACAACTGACCCTTAGCGGACACACCCATGGCGGTCAACTCCGACTGTTCGGGTGGTCACCTGTATCCTTCACATACGATGAGTGGGGAGGTCTTTACCATGAAGGCCGTCGCCACTTGTTTGTATCCACAGGACTTGGCGGACTCATTCCTTTCCGCCTTGGCATATCAGGCGAAATAGTAGTAATCACATTAAAGAAAACACTATAAATGATGAAATACCTTTATCGTATATACCAAATCCTGGTAGCACTTCCCGTTACTGTGCTGATGACTATATGGACAGCATTCCTTGTTGGCGTAGGTTGCACATTAGGCAATGGTCACTATTGGGGCTATTACCCCGGTCGCTGGTGGGCAAAAGTCATTGCCCGCATATTCCTGTTGCCCGTCACTATAGAGGGACGTGAGCACTTGGAACCCAACCAGTCGTATGTTTTTGTTGCCAACCATCAGGGTGCTTTCGACATTTTCCTCATCTATGGCTTCCTCGGTCGTAATTTCAAATGGATGATGAAATATCAGTTGGGCCGCATTCCTTTTGTGGGCTATGCCTGCAGAAAGTCTCACCAAATCTTTGTAGATAAGCGCGGTCCGAGTCATGTGAAAGCCACCTACGACAAAGCACGCGAAACCTTGCAGCATGGCAATTGTAGTGTTGTGGTATTCCCTGAAGGTGCGCGTAGCTTCACCGGACACATGGGTAAGTTTAAGAAAGGTGCATTTGCATTGGCTGATGAACTCCAGTTGCCAGTAGTTCCGCTGACTATCAATGGTTCTTTCAATGTCATGCCTCGCATGAAAGATTGTCATTTTGCTACATGGCATCCGCTCAAACTCACTATCCATCAGCCCATTTATCCTATTGGACAGGGTTCTCAGAATATTCAAGCCACGATGCACCAGGCCTATGATTCGGTGATGTCGTCATTGACTCCAGAATATCAGGGCTATGTGGAAAATCCCGACCAATAGTCTTGAAGCGACTCTTTGACATCAAATCAGTAACGCGCAGGCGGAGACCCATAAAATTCGATTTTTAAAAAATATTCGATCACTCGACTACCAAATGGTAAGCGTATGCGCGATGCTCATATATAGCCATCAAGAATTAAGAATATTGCTCAGAAATAAACTGAGCAATTTTCTTTTGATAACGTTTGACAAGGGTATTGCCCAATGTTAGCCACGGGTATTGCCCAACATTTGACAAAAGTATGATCCAACGTCTGACACAAGTATAAGTGATATTTGCCAATAGGTTGCAGAACATGTGTAACAAGCAGAGACAAAGGCTGTTGGTGCGCTTTAGATGGTGTGTGGGTGAGCAAATCAAATTGATTTGCTGAGGAAAACAAATTGATTTGCTGAGGAAAACAAATTGATTTGCTGAGGAAAACAAATTGATTTGCTGCCCCAAACAATATTGATAGGGTAGTTATGGGGTATGTATAGATTTGCTTTCGCTATCGTTTTTTGCTAATTTTGCAGTCATAATTAACTCATATCATTTAAACACACGAAGATTATGTGAAAACTTAATTTTTTGGTAGTCTATAAGTATAAGTCAATCCCACCTTTCGGTATGATGGCCGATGGGTGGGATTGCTTTGCTGTTATCAAACAGATGTGATGGGAATGTGGTAATCCGTATTGGGTTCGATGTCGAAGCATCGGTTGCCAAGGTATAGTCGCCCGCGTCCTTCATCACTTCTGATGCAGACATAATGGCGTTCCATCCGGATATGAATAACGCCATTTGGCGTGGGCACGCGACCCTCCATCCATTCCAAATCAGCCAAGTTGGGGCGTGCTTCCCATGTCGCATAACCCGGTTGGGTGGGCTGTATGCCGAGAAAATAACGCCCTAACAGATAGACCGGCGACGCTCCCCAAGCATGACACAGACTCTTACCGTAAGGGCGACCATACATTGCCAGATGTTCTGTGCCTTGTTCAGAAGGAATGTATTTTTCCCAAAACGAAGTGGCACCTTCTCGAAGCATACCACCCCAGTAGTTGCGTATCTCTTGTAAAACCTGTGTTTGCCTGCCCATCATGCACAGTGCCTCCAGTTCGTAAAAGCGCATATAGGGTGTGGTGATAGGATCTATTTTATTGTTTTCCATCACGCTGTCCACGATATTGCGCTTCGTAGCATCATCTACAATATCGTAGAGAATGGCAAACATATTGGGAAACTTCGTAATCTGATGGTTTATCTCGCCTTCTTCAATGGCATGTTCCCAAGCCTGCCGATCATCGTTCCATAAGAGTTTTCGCGTCTTGCCGATTACATTTTCAGCCAGTTGCTGATAGGGGTCTGTCTGATGGAGTAGAGTAGCACAGGTGTGCATGGTCATCAGAGCCTTGTAGAACAATATCTGTTCGAAAGCCAATACCCCTCGTTTGTGCATGGGGAAATCCACCCAATCTACAAAAATCCAGTCGTCAGCCTTGCCTTCCACCAGTCCATCGCTATTGGTACGCTCTAAAACATAGTCCATGAGTGTGCACATCTTCGGATACATCTCGCTGATGAAAGTGAGGTCGCCCGTATATTGGTAATAGTCGAGAATGGACTTAAACCAATAGAAGGTGTAGTCCATAATGGTATTGATGTGTGCAGTGACAGGGTCTTTGCCCCGTAACTGACGGATGGTGCGCTTCACACATTCGGTGTCGAAACGCAGATAATAGTTCATCAGATAAGACTGTATGGCATCGCCCGACCATGTCCATCGGTCGCGTTTGATACCATCCAAGAAAAATTCTCGTGTGGTGAGATCCATCGTGTAAGCGCCCACTTCCCATATCTTGTTGAGCAGTTTGTCGGAACAAGCGAATGTACCGCTGTGGCTTTCGTCATACGGCGCATATTCATAGTCCATCGATAAACTGTCGTAATGGCTATTGTCTGCAGTTTCCACATAGACATAGCGGAAAGCCTTGCTACCCAGTTCTTGATGGGGCGATACAATGTCGAGCGTTTCGCAGTGGTCTTTGTCGAGTGCTTCCTCACGACTCTCACCATAGTATAGATGTGCCACACCAACCAGTCCAGACAGACGGACGTAGCCGAAAGTTTCCCGTCCGAAGTCGTAGAGCATGCCTTCGCCAATACTTTCTTGTGCTACAGGTTCTTGTCGTAGTGTAGGCAGACGGTAGGCAGACGGTGGAGTGTCCATGCGGTCAAAGTTCCATTGCGCAGCCGGAACATAGATTCCAGAACCGTGAGCTACTCCGTTTTCATCAATCCATATCTTATCTTCATAGGTAGCCAACCATGATGAATTGCTGTGTATGGTCATACCTTTGATGAAGAGTGCGGGTGGGGTAGATTGATTCCACACCTTGAAATTCAGTCGGTGGGCTCCTGCCGGAATCAGAAATTCATCAGGCATGCCAAACTGCAATTTGCCATCGAGCATGAAGTTGAACAGTCCTTCGGCCTTGATGTGGATGGTTTCTGCCTCCGCCAACTCTACAGTAGTGGAAAACTCTACCGTGGGCCAATGGGAATCCTGCTTCCAGAACGGAGGAAACATAGCCCCCCGTTCTGTTCGCCGGTTATTGAATTGATTGCCGAGCCACACTTCAAAATCACCAGGATACCATATCCATGTAGCGTGCGGCATAGGATTAGATGTCATCGCCATAGCGTTCGTGTGTGATTTGTTCAAGTGATTTTCCTCTTGTCTCAGGTGCACCGATAGTACCTATGAGCAGTGAGATGACAAGTAGGGCAACCATGCAGTAGGCAGCTACGGTAAAGCCTTCGCCATGTTCACCATATATATATACGAAGCACAGGCCCCATACTGCCGACAGGCTACGAACGATGAAGAACATCACTCCTTGTGCTGCGGCACGGTATTTGGCAGGGAACAATTCTGATGCCCACAACGCATAGAAAGCCTGTGCAGAGAAACCAGCCTGTATGCCCCACAATACGGTGTAGATAATCAATCCCCAGATGCTTGTCACCCCTACGGTAATAACCATTCCCCATGCAGCAATAGCAAATATGCCGCCCATGAAGAACAGCCAGCGCTGATTGACACGATCTACAAGCATGGAGAAGATGAAAGTGGTGATGATAATCAACGTCCATTGGCCTACGGTCAATAGGTTGGCATCGGCATTAGACAAGCCACCGGCTGTCTCGAAAATATGGGGTTGGAAGAATCCCATCACCGATGCCACAAGATTCCAAGTGAGATACATGCCAGCAAGGAATGCGATGGTCACTATGTTGACACGGTTGGTCAACAAACTGGCAAATGAGAATGCCGAACCCACTGAAGGTTTCTCTTGTTCGCGTTCCTGTGCGGCTTTCCATTCTGCCGACTCGTCGAGTTGGCGCTGTAAAAGCCATGCTACCAGTGCAACGAGAAACAAGGAGGCGAATACGATACGTGAGCTATACACGTTGAGCTCGGCTCCGCTACCCGTTACACCAAACATGGCAGCCAGTTCTTCTACCAAATAAAAGCAGATTCCTTCTGTTCCTGCACCTGCTGTGGGTGGCGCCAAAAGGGTTCCAAACAGCAGGATAAAAGTAGGACCTACACCCCATGCCATCTGTGAAATGCCGATGTTGCGACCTCTGTTGCCTATCTCGCTACTCTCTGAGATATAGGTCCATGAGGCTGGCACTCCCACACCTACGCTGACACCCGTGATGAGAAATCCTGTCAGCAGCATGGGAAAATTGGTGGACAGGAGAATGAGCAGCACACCGGTCATATATACCAGCATATTGTAGGTGTATATCACTTTTCTGCCATATTTATCGGCAAGTACACCGCCGATAATGGCACCAATGGCTGCTCCCAGACAGTTGGCACTGATGGCATTGAGCCATCCGAGATGACCTTCGGTCAGTTGCAAATAGTCTTTCCAGAGTGTCAGTCCTGCGGCTCCAGCCACAATGGCTCCCGCATCGAGATAGTTGGTCAGTGATACAGCGATAGTACTCTTTAAACTGTTTTTCTTGTTCATTGTTTCGAAGTGTTATAAGTGTTTGTTATTGGATTTACTATTAGTTTTTGGCACGTCCAGCAGACTGTTTGATGGATTCGCTTACTGATGGACCATTGTTCTCCCATGTGTTGCCCGGTCCACAGGCATTCTTCAGATATTTTTCTTCTGGTGTCCAGTTGTTGCGCAGGGTGATATGGCTTGATCCTTCATCGGTATAGAGATAGAACCAGTGGGCAGGGTCGTGTACGTAGGAAGGGCGTGCAATGTCGCGCACTACATTCTCTTCAATGATAGTGCCTGGTTGGTTGCCCAGGGTATAGATGCCAGCACAGTCGTACATGTGTTGGGCATAATTATAGATGAGATTGCCTTTCACTCGGTTGTTGCCCATGCAGGTGCGGTTGCGATTCCATCCCCATCCCAGCGAGATACCGGTGTATGAGATGTCGTGGATGGTGTTGTGTTCGATATTCATTCCGTTGACATATCCGGCGGCAATAGCCACACAGCCCCAGTCTTCATTGGTCACATCATAGAATTCTGACTGCGCTACTGTTTGCATGCTACATACTTCTCGTTGGTCCATTGGCTTGTAGGGCCGGTGGGTCTCCAGTCCTTCAGGTGAGAACGAACCGCAGACCAAACCGTTCATGGCAATATCGGTAAATACACATTGACTGACACGACCGCCCTGACAGCCGATTTGATAGTCGAGACCAGAACCTCCCAGATGCTCAAAGCGGCAGTCGCTAAAACTAATATCATCGCCGTGATAGATTTCTACAGCAGCGGCTGCACGTCCCAACCATCCTTGGTTGTCGAGCTTGTGGTTGTTGGGACGGTCAATCTGTGGTCGCAGTTTGTAGGCTTCAGTCAGATACATTCCTGCCTGCAAGGGCACATGACCTTGTGTTGACGGACGCAACCATGTGGTATGTGAGAAGTTGATACCCTGGATTGTGATGTTTTCCACTGGATGTTCGGCAGTGCCAACCACACGAAACAATGTTTCCAAAAGGGGAATGGTGGCTTTCAATGACGAGGCTGTCTCGCCCTGTCGGGGCATGTAGTAGAGTTTGTGGGTCTGTATGTCGTGATACCATTCACCGGGCTGGTCAATGAGTTCTTTGGCATTGGTCAGATAGAAAGGCGATGGATGTTTGGTGTCGGGTGTCATGGGCGAAGGCCAGGGGTGCTCAAACTGCAAGCGTGCTTCGGGTTGGTGAAAGGTGATTGCTGCTGAATCGCCCTCATAGCGTATGGATTTGATGCGGAGATTTGAGGTGCACCACATTTCATGAAGCACCATTTCTGCATGTGACGCCTTGGCTATGCGTTGTGCTGCCTGTCGCGGAATCCACAACTCTTGACGTTTCTTGTCGTAGGTCATGATGCGGTTCATCTGCTCAAAGTCTGCCACATCGCGTGCACGAACAGCTTTCTTGCCGTTGGTCCACAACTGTCGGAAATCGATGGGGCGACCGTTCACTTCGGGAACATCTGCCACAAGTAGTTTCCCCTCCCGTTTCCATACGGACAGGTTGAGACCTCCACTGATGGTAGTTCCTTTTCCAGTGATGGTCAGATGGCTGTCTTCTGGTCGCAGGGTGATGGGTTGGTCAATATAATAGGTGGCACTATCAGCCAACTGCAGTGTGACATTGGAGGCTTGTCCCAACCGATGCATCTCTCTGGCTTGTCTGATGGCATCTGTCAACGACTCGTTTTGGCCTACTGCGATATGGGCTGTTTGTTGGCGGTTGACAGGTGCTGTACGGTCCAGCGGCAACCAGATACTCATATCGGTTTTGCCTCTGTTGTCCCATGCATAATATGGAATCAGACGGATCTTGGCAGTCTTTGTGGCTGGTTGTGTGATTTCTCGGTAAAGGGTATTGTTGTTCCATGCTTCGCCTTGGCGCAACAAAGCCTCTCCTTCCAAGGCTGTCACTTCATGACCGTCGATGGTCATCTTGACGGGAGTCAGTAGGATGTCAGCGGGAATGATGATGTCGTTGATGTGATGTCCACCCTCAATATCGTTGCTTTCCAAACAATATACCAATGGACCATACATGATGGCTACTTGGTTTTTATTTTCTTCAACCAACGGATTGCTTTCCATCAAGCGTGGGCGCAATGGAATATTGATGCTGACAGTCTGTGATTTCTTTTGGTCTATAGCTACTGCCGTGTAGCTGTTGGCTGTAGCCTGTTGACCGTTTATCGTGGCAGACTTTGCCCATGACGGCATGCGTACCATCAATGTGTGGATGCCTTTAGCCTGATGGATATGGAGGTCTATCTGTCCGTCGTAGGGATAAGCCGTATGCTGTTCGATGTCGATACGGTCGGTTTTCAGACGATTTTCGCCAAAGAGATTGACATAAAGTGTATCGCCTTTTACAGCATAAGCATATTCCTGAGCTTCGCATAGTGTGCGCAGGGTGTTGGGCGGACAACAGAAACATGATATGTATTCCTGTCGCTCTTTGGGCCAGCGCATGGTGTAGGGGAATGAGGCGGTGCGACGCAGTGCCTCGGTATAGAAGAAACGCTTGCCGTCGAGCGATATGCCACTGAGAATACCATTGTAGAGCTCGTTCTCCACATTATCTATATATTTGGCATCGGCAGTGTTTTCAAACATACGCCAAGAGAAAAGCAGTTGCCCAATCTGGGCACATATTTCGTTGTGGGCAGCCTCATTGGGCAGCTGAAACTGACGACCATAAGCCTGGTGTATCTGTTGGATGCTGGGCTGATCGTAGGTTGTGCCATCGGGCGATACTCCATCGTAGAGCGCTCCGCATCCTCCCATGATATAGATTTTATGCTGGATAATGTCATCCCAGATCGCTGTCAGGTTCTTCATCAACTGTGCCTCTCCGGTCTCGGCATAGAGGTCTGCCACACCTGCATAGAGATAATTGGCACGTACGGCATGTCCCATGGCTTCATATTGTTGACGGAAAGGTATGCGATCTTGGTTGTGGTCTTCTCCGTTTTTTACCGAATCGCGTATGGCAATAAGCCCTTTGGCGAGATGCAGATACTTTGGATTGCCAGTGGCACGATACATTTCGGCGGCACCCATATAGTGTGACGGACAGATGGCGTTGCGCGATAGTTCGGCGGCATCGTTGGTAAGAAAGTCGTAAAGGAAGTCGGCTGCTTTCTGTGCGCAGTTGAAAAGTGTCTTCTTTCCCGTTGCTCTCCAGTGTATGATACCTGCTGTCATCAGATGTCCCAGGTTGTAGGTTTCGAAATTCAGCCTTGAGGCAAAGGCCTTTTTATGGTCGTTGCCTATTTCAATGCCGATATTGGTATGGTCGCCAGCATGTGAGTCGATGCCGGCATTACGTTCTGAGATAACTACTGGTGTGTGGATGTAGCCATCGTTGCGCTGTGCCAAAGCTACCTGTTGGATAAACTGATCCATCAGTTCGTCGAGCTTTTTATCCTTGGTCACAGCATAGACAGCAGCGCAAGCTTCCAGCCATTTATACATGTCGCCATCGTGGAATGGCGGTCCATGGTGTACTCCTTTGACGGTTCCTGCTGCCACTTCAAAATTTCGAAAGCCGTGAGAAAGATCGGGGTTGTTCCAAGTGTTCCACATGTTCCAAATACCGGTTGATGCAAAAACATTGAAACGGTCTCCCCAAAAACCTCCTGTCCATCGGGTAGCACCAATAGGCAAATTATGGGCATGGGTTTGCTGGCTGTTGCGTGTGTCGGTCAGTCCTTGTGCCTGTATGGCCATGGTGCATCCTGTCAAGAGGAATGCACAAAGCGTTTTCTTCATATACTTGTTTTTTTGTCAGTCTTAATATCTATTTTATATTTAAGACGGACAAAGGCTTGTTTTGTCGTCAGACAAACATCAAAGAACTCATCACTAAGTCGCTTACGAACAGTCCGCGACGGGTAAGATGCAGGTGATGGCCGGTAAGCTCCAGTAGGCCATCGCTTAAAAACGGTTGTGCTTCTTGGAGACAATATTGACGATGTTGCGGTGTGAGGATGTTAAGATCGAGTCCTTCGCAGGTGCGAAGGGCCACGGTGATGCGGTCGTTGTAACGGGTATCTCCGTCGATGGACTCACTCTCAACAGGCAAATTCCCATTCTCTATACTATCGATGTATTGTCGGATATCTGCCACATTCCATAGACGTTCATAAAGATTGAAGGAGTGGGCGGCGGCTCCTAATCCAATGTATGGCTTTTCTTGCCAGTAACTGCTGTTGTGGCGCGACCGACGTGTGGGTTTTGCAAAATTGCTAATCTCGTAGTGCTCAAAACCTGTTGCGGTCAGACGGTCTATAAGACGCTCGTACATCTGTCTCGACAGTTCCTCATCAATTTCTTCCACTTCACCGCGTTGCATCATGCGATAGAGTGGGGTACCTTCCTCATAGGTCAGGGCATAGGCCGATAAGTGTTCCACATTGAGTGCAATGGCTTGGTTGATGTCATCGTCCCATTCTGGTAAAGTCTGCTTGGGGAAACCGTATATCAAGTCGATACTGATATTGTCAATACCCGCTTGCCGTAGTAGTTTGACCGCTGTACTTACTTGACTGGCTTTATGGCGACGGTGAAGAAACTGCAATCTATGGTCGTCGAAGGTCTGTACACCCATACTCACCCGATTGACAGGAAGTGACTTCAGTGCTTCTGCCAATTGTGCTGTCACATCATCAGGATTACATTCGATGGTCACTTCCTCTAACTGGAGGCGATACACCTTTTTTATATATGAGAACAACTGACGTAGTTGTTGGATGCTGAGTTGGCTCGGTGTGCCTCCACCCAAATAGATGGTAGTGATGGTTTCTTCGGTAGGACGAAGTGACATCTCTTTGCATAGCGCATCAACATAGCGCTGCTGCAGGTCAAGACCAACAGTAGAATAGAAACCGCAATAGATACAACGGCTCGCACAAAACGGAATATGCAGATATAAACCAGCCATAATGGGTGCAAAAGTACTAATAAAGTTTAATATTTAAAAGCAAACGCTTGTTTTTCGCAGATAATTTCATAACTTTAGCCTCCGATAACTTAAAACGTAAAAACCTAATAAAACTATAGTCCTATGAAAGTTTATCAGACTAACGAAATTAAGAACATTGCACTGCTCGGCAGTGCGGGTAGCGGCAAGACCACCCTTGCCGAGAGTATGCTTTTCGAAGCCGGTATTATCAAACGCCGCGGAACGGTAGAACAAAAGAATACCGTTAGCGACTATTTCCCTGTTGAACAGGAGTATGGTTACTCGGTGTTTTCAACCGTCTTCCATGTGGAGTGGAATAACAAAAAGCTGAACATTATCGATTGTCCAGGTTCTGACGACTTCGTCGGAGGTGCTATTACCGCCCTCAACGTTACCGATCAGGCTGTGATTCTCATCAACGGACAGTATGGTCCAGAGGTTGGCACACAGAATGCCTTCCGTTATACAGACAAATTAAACAAGCCTGTTATCTTCCTCATTAACCAGTTGGACCGCGAACATTGCGACTTCGATTCGCTGTTGGCCAATATGAAGGAGATTTATGGCGACAAGTGTGTGCCTGTGCAATATCCTATTGCCACTGGTCCTGGCTTCAATGCAGTAATTGACGTGCTGCTGATGAAGAAATACTCATGGAATCCCGAAGGTGGTGCACCAACCATTGAAGACATCCCCGCAGAGGAGATGGATAAAGCAAAGGAAATGCATGCTGCCTTGGTAGAGGCTGCCGCTGCCAACGATGATACACTGATGGAGAAATTCTTCGAGAGTGAATCACTGACAGAAGATGAAATGCGTGAAGGTATCCGCAAGGGACTTGTTACTCGCAGCATCTTCCCTGTGTTCTGCGTTTGTGCAGGCAAGGATATGGGTGTACGCCGCTTGATGGAATTCTTGGGCAATGTAGTACCTTTTGTTAGCGAAATGCCTAAACTGCACAATACACGTGGTGAGGAAATTTCTCCAGATACCGCAGGTCCTACTTCTATCTATTTCTTCAAGACTGGTATGGAACCGCATATTGGTGAGGTGTCTTATTTCAAGGTAATGAGCGGAACACTTAAGGCTGGTGCAGATTTGCAGAATGCTGATCGTGGCTCGAAGGAGCGCATTGCTCAGATATATGCTTGTGCAGGAGCCAACCGTATTGCTGTTGATGAAATGCACGCTGGTGATATTGGTTGTACCGTCAAACTGAAGGACGTGAAGACTGGTAACACACTCAACGACAAGGATACCGACAATCGTTTTGATTTTATCAAATATCCAAATCCTAAATATTCACGTGCAGTTAAAGCCATTAACGAGGCAGAAACCGAAAAGATGATGGCAGCCCTGACTAAGATGCGTCAAGAAGATCCTACATGGGTGGTTGAGCAGTCAAAGGAATTGCGTCAGATTATCGTTCGTGGACAGGGTGAATTCCACCTACGTACACTGAAATGGCGTATGGAAAACAACGAGAAGATCAAGATTGAGTATATTGAACCGAAGATTCCGTATCGTGAAACTATTACTAAGGCTGCACGTGCCGACTATCGTCATAAGAAACAGTCGGGTGGTGCCGGACAGTTTGGTGAGGTTCACATGATCGTAGAGCCTTATGCCGACGGTATGCCTGCTCCTACAGTATTCAAATTTGGCGGTCAGGAATATCGTATCAACGTCAAAAACCAGGAAGTTGTTGACTTGGAATGGGGCGGTAAGCTCGTATTCATCAACTCTGTAGTAGGTGGTGCTATCGATGCTCGTTTCATGCCTGCAATTCTCAAAGGAGTAATGGAGCGTATGGAGCGTGGACCGCTGACAGGATCTTATGCTCGTGATGTACGTGTTATTGTCTATGACGGAAAGATGCACCCAGTAGATTCTAACGAACTCTCATTTATGCTCGCAGCTCGCAATGCTTTCTCGGCTGCGTTCCGTGAGGCAGGACCAAAAGTTCTTGAGCCTATCTATGACCTCGAGGTATATGTACCAGCTGACTATATGGGTGATGTCATGAGTGACCTGCAAGGCCGTCGTGCACTTATTATGGGTATGGACAGCGAAGCTGGTTATCAGAAGCTTTCTGCTAAGATTCCTTTGAAGGAGCTGAGTAACTACTCTATAGCTCTCAGTTCTATCACTGGCGGTCGTGCTTCGTTCACCACTAAGTTTGCGTCATATGAGCTTGTTCCGAACGAAATTCAGCAGCAGCTTATCCAACAGCATGAGGCTGAAACTAAGGAAGAAGAATAATATTATAACGGATATAATAAGTTTTTTATAAGAACAATTAATCAGCGGATACTGCTCTTGAATGGGAGTAAGTCCGCTGTTTTTCTTTGTTAGATAACGTAAACAAGTATTTACTTCGTTATTATCCGATAATGGTAAAAATACTTATTGTATAGATTGAATCTGATGAATACACAAAAGAAAATGGCTGAACCAAAGTCCAGCCATTTTGATATGATGTTGTTCGACGGATTACTCGCCCTGAATAGCTGCAACACCAGGAAGAACCTTACCCTCGATGGCTTCGAGCAATGCACCACCACCAGTAGAAATGTAAGATACCTTGTCGGTGAGACCGAACTTGGTGCAGCATGCAACAGAGTCACCTCCACCAATGAGAGAGAATGCACCTTCTGCTGTAGCGGCAGCAATGGCGTCACCAATAGCTTTTGAACCAGCGGTGAACTCATCGCACTCGAATACACCAGCAGGACCATTCCACAGGATGGTCTTAGCACCCTTTATAGCCTCTGCAAATTTCTTCTGTGCCTCTGGACCTGCATCGAGACCTTCCATACCAGCAGGGATAGCATTTGAAGGATATACCTCAATTTTAGAATTGGGCTTAATGGTCATGGTAGCAAAGTCGAGGTTGTCGCAGCAAACAGCATCTGGAGCCATTACCAACTCTACACCCTTCTCAGCAGCAAGCTTCTCTACGTTGAGCGCTACATCGAGCTTATCCATCTCAACGATAGACTGACCGATCTCGCCACCATGTGCCTTAGCGAAGGTATAGGTCATACCACCACAGAGGATGAGCTTATCGGCTTTGCCGAGCAGATTCTCGATGATACCGATTTTTGAAGATACTTTTGAACCACCCATGATGGCTACGAATGGGCGCTTGATGTTGCCGAGAACGGCATCTACAGCAGCTACTTCCTTCTCCATGAGCAGACCGAGCATCTTGTTGTCGGCATCGAAATAGTCAGCGATAACAGCGGTAGAGGCATGCTTGCGGTGTGCAGTACCGAAAGCGTCCATAACATAGCAGTCAGCGTATGATGCCAAAGTCTTGGCAAATTCTTTCTGGCTGGCCTTCATAGCTTTCTTAGCCTCTTCGTATGCGGGATCCTCCTTGTCGATGCCTACGGGTTTGCCTTCCTCTTCAGGATAGTAGCGCAGGTTTTCGAGCAGGAGCACTTCGCCGGGCTTCAGTGCGGCAGCAGCCTCCTGAGCCTTTGCACAGTCGGGAGCAAACTTTACTTCGGGTACACCGAGTGCTACAGCAACGGCGTCTTTAATCTGACCCAGTGAAAGTTCGGGCTTTACTTTTCCTTTGGGTTTGCCCATGTGTGACATGATGATGAGTGCACCACCTTCGTCGAGGATGAGCTTCAGTGTAGGAACAGCACCGCGAATACGAGTGTCGTCTGTGATCTTACCCTCTTTGAGGGGTACATTGAAATCTACGCGGACAATAGCCTTTTTACCGGCAAAGTTGTAATCTTTGATTTTCATAATGCTTTATAATATTGTTAGTTGAATTTAATGTTTCCATTTAATCGCACGCAAAGTTACGAAAAAGATTAAACATTGCGGTTGTTTCGATAGATAATTTTAAGTTTTTTAGACGATTTACTGATATAATGTAAGGCGGAGTTGACAAAATGTAGTCAACTCCGCCTTTTTGCTATATTTTATAAGGAAGTTTGTTGTTTCTTATAGATTGATGTGCAGACGTGCTCCTACCACAATCCATGCACTGGGTTGCTCTACATTGCCGTAATCGACATAGTTGCGCGAAAAGATGTTGTTGGCTTGGGCATAGATGCTGTAAGTGGGTTGACTCCAAGTCAGTCTTGCATCAACGAGGTCGTAGGTATGGTAGGGCTTGGTGACGCCATCTACCGTGAGATATGTGCCTGTACGTTTCTGCATTCTGTAGTTGACAAGGAAACTCCAATGGTCGATAGGAGTCAGTTGAAGTGTTCCTACCAGTTTGTGGCGCAGATATTCCAGTTTTGACTGGCTCTCCAACTGATGTTCGTCGGCCTTGTCTTGGTCGTTGTAGCTATAGGCTACCGACAGATAGGACTGTGGCAGACGGAATAGATGTTCCAAATCGAGTCGAGCAGAAATTTCCGTTCCGATGGTGTTGACCTTGGTGAAGTTGACACTCTGCCATATTGGTTCTTCGGCTGTGGGGTCAAGCACCCAGTCGATGAGGTTACGGCTGTGGTGGTGATATATGCTGGCTTGAACCAAAAGTGCTGCAGAATAGAACTTGACGCCGCCTTCTAAGGCACGCAGTTCTTCGGGTTTGAGATACTTGTCTGCCTTGTGACCGCCTACACTATAATAGAGTTCGGTGAACGAAGGCATACGTAGCGATGAGTTGTAGCTGGCATAGATTTTCCAGTGATCACCCAAGCGCACGCTGGCATCGACACCGGGATACAGTGTGAACGGCATTTCGTTCCAAGTGTTTTTGAATGCAATGAATCCTGCTGACAACGTGAATTGTCGCAGCAAGATATTATGCTCTAAGTGGAAACTGAGGTTTGAACGATTGAGTCCATATTTGTAGTCACGCTCTGTACCGTGGATGTGTATGGGTGTATTGAGTGGTTCGCCAAGATTACCACTGATGATGTCTTCATTACGGAATTCTGCACCGAAAGCAGTACGACCAAGTGGTGAATCAAACCAGCTGTTGAGACTTAGTCCGAACACATCGGTTCTGTGATAGTTGTAGGGCACAGCTTCTTCCGAACCGCGAATCAGTTCGAAGCGGTCTTGGCTACGGTTCCAATATACCGAAGGACGGAAATTGAGAGCGCCACAACGTGTTTCTCCTTGCAGTGCAGTGAAGAATTTGGTGGTACGCTCATACTGGTTATCGAACTTGGCGCTGTAGAATGTGTTGCTGCCAAAACCTTTGGAACTCAACCCTGCGTGCCAGTTGAGGTTCAATAGATTGCTGTCGTACCGTCCTTGATAGAACACTTTTCCTCCTTGATAGTCGCTATTCAGACTTCCAGCTTTAGAGCGACTATAGCCATCTGAACGTGTCATGCTGGCCGACAGACTCGAAGTGAGTGGCGAATTATCGGGGCGTAACACCAAACGACCACCGGCGGTGAGATAACCAAACGAACCACCTTCGGCATGTACATCGGCACACGATTGTTTCTCGCGCTTTGTCACGATGTTGATGGCACCTGCCAGAGATGACGTGCCATAGACACGGCCGGCAGGACCCTCAAGCACTTCAATGCGCTCAATCTCGCTGATATCTACAGGAAAATCGAATGCGTTGTGGCCAGTCTGTGGGTCACAGATGTTAATACCATTGAGCAGGATAGCAATTTGCTCCTGCGTTCCGCCACGAATACCAATGTCGGTCTGCGCACCAATAGGTCCGCGTTGACGCACATCGACACCGACGGCATACTTCAATAAGTCGTTAATACTTTGTACTGGCGCCGCTTGAATTTCGTCGCGACTCAGTACAGTAACCATTCTCGCAGCTTGCCCGTTGGCAAGTGGAGCGCGTGAGCCAGTCACCTCAACATCGTCGAGCTGAGCCTCTTTGGTGGTTGGGATAGAGTCGGTGGTTGCAGTATCGGATTCTTTTGCTGAAACTTCAGCAGCACTTGCAGATTGCAAGGTCGCTACGCTCAGCATTCCGATGGTAACCACACGTCCAACACAGGCAAAGAGAGCGTATCCCTTCCGTGAAAAATGACGGAAGCGGATGGCCTTGCACTGATTGTAATTTGGTTTGTACATTGTGTGAAAAAAAAATAAAACGGCGCAAAGGTACTATTTTTTTTTGTATTTTTGCACCCAAATTGTGTAAAACAGATAAAGGAATGAAAGATTCAGTATTGATTTTGAGTGGCGGTATGGATAGCGTCACCTTATTATATGATGAGCACGAACGCATAGCGCTTGCCATCTCGTTTGACTATGGTAGTAACCACAACGGCAAGGAGATTCCGTTTGCCCAACTGCATTGTAAACGCTTGGGTATACCCCATGTAATCATTCCCCTCGACTTTATGGGGAAGTATTTCAAGAGTTCTTTGTTGGAAGGTGCCGATGCTATTCCTGAAGGTCATTATGATGATGACAATATGAAATCGACAGTAGTGCCGTTTCGCAACGGTATCATGCTTTCCATTGCCGTTGGTGTGGCAGAAAGTCACTCGTTGGCTTATGTCATGATGGCTAATCATGGCGGTGACCATACTATCTATCCCGATTGTCGTCCAGAATTTGTTGAGGCTTTCGATGCAGCTGCTAAGGCAGGAACATTTGTTGGCGTAAGGCTGCGTTCGCCTTATACCAACATGACCAAAGCGGATATTGCCCGACGTGGAAAAGAACTCGGCATAGATTATTCAGAAACGTGGAGTTGCTATAAGGGTACTGAGCACCATTGTGGGAAATGTGGTACTTGTGTGGAGCGTCGCGAAGCATTAGCAGAGGCTGGTATTGAGGATACTACCGTTTATGATGACTGATATGATGTGGAAATGTCCATGCGATAGTGATATAGAGATATTCAACTGTTGAATCTATTGTGATTCTATTAGGCGAAGATACAAATAATTCGATTTTTTAAAATATTCGACCACTCGATCACAAATGTAAGTGTTTGCTATATAGGTGAATATGCTTTTTGTATGGCCGTGTGGTCGAAATTTTTCTAAAACTCAAATTTCTGTATTATCCAAACAAGGCTCTTAATGCCTCTTCTACTTTGCGCACCGGGACAAGGTCTATGTGGAATTTCTTTTGATTCAGTCCACTGAGGTTGTAGCGGGGGATGATGATATGTTGGAATCCCAACTTTTCAGCCTCGGAAATGCGTTGTTCGATGCGAGCCACTGGGCGCACTTCGCCACTAAGACCTACCTCGCCTGCCATACACCAACCTTCTTCTATTGGTGTATCGACATTGCTACTCAGTACAGCGGCAATGACTGATAGGTCCATAGCCATGTCGGTGACGCGAAGACCACCGGCGATATTCAGGAAAACGTCTTTTTGCATTAGTTTAAAGCCTACGCGTTTCTCTAAAACAGCCAATAGCATGTTCAGACGACGCTGGTCGAAACCAGTGGCAGAGCGCTGTGGCGTGCCGTATGCAGCCGATGAAACCAGAGCCTGTGTTTCAACCAAAAATGGGCGAACACCCTCGATGGCGGATGAAATGGCAACACCCGAAAGACCGTCGTGGTCTTCGGTGAGCAACAGTTCGGAAGGGTTTGCCACCTGGCGCAAACCAGATTGTTGCATCTCGTAGATACCCAGTTCGCTGGTGCTGCCAAAGCGATTTTTTATGCTGCGAAGAATGCGATACATATAATGTTGGTCACCCTCAAACTGCACCACTGTATCTACAATGTGTTCGAGAATCTTTGGTCCAGCCAGTGTGCCCTCTTTAGTGATATGGCCAATAAGAATGACAGGCACACCGCTGGTCTTTGCAAAACGAAGTAGCGATGAGGCACATTCACGAACTTGCGATATGCTACCAGCAGAACTCTCCACATCTTCGGTGGAAATAGTCTGTATGGAGTCTATAATGACCACTTCGGGTTGTACATCACGAATATGTTCAAAGATAGCCTCCAATGAGTTCTCGCAGAGTATCAGGAAATTGTCGCTTTCTTCATGTGGAATACGTTCAGCGCGCATTTTCAACTGGTGAGCACTTTCTTCACCACTGACATAGAGCACACGGCGATCGGTCAGGTGGAGCATGGTCTGCAAGGATAAGGTAGATTTGCCAATACCCGGTTCGCCACCCAGTAATACAATGCTACCTGGTACAAGACCGCCACCCAGTACACGGTTCAGTTCGTTATCGTGCAGATCGATGCGAGGATCGTCCTTTGCACTGATGTCGCGCAGGGTCAGTGTTTTGCTTTTACGCAACTGATGTCCTACAGACGCAGCAGCCGACGCTGCCTGTTGGCGCGTGTCAGTCACACGGATTTCCTTGAATGTGTTCCACTGTCCACATGATGGGCATTTGCCAATCCACTTTGCCGATTCTTGTCCGCAGTTAGAGCAGACGTATGCTATCTTATCCTTTGCCATAATAGGCACAAAGTTAGTGATTTTTTTTCGGTGTTACAAAATTTATTCGTACTTTTGCATGCAAATGATTAACATGAGAACAATTATACCCGCTTTGGTTCTTGTGCTGCTTGTAGCAGCATGTGGACAATCGTATGAGGAAACGAAGAAACTGACACGCAAACAGCGTGTTGAAGCAATGCGCAAAGATTCGGCAGCGCTGAAGATTGCAGTTATGCCCACCATGGACTGTCTGCCTCTCTTTGTAGCCCAACACCACCAATTATATGATACGCTGAACGGCGGTGTCAGATTGAAATACTTTATGGCGCAGATGGATTGTGATACAGCCATTGAGCGTGGAAGAGTGGAAGGTGTAATGACCGATTTGATAAGAGCAACCCGTATGACTCGTCAAGGTACGGCATTGAGATATATGGCGGCTACTAATGCCTATTGGCAACTTGTAGCCAATCGTCATGCACGTCTCAAACATCTCAAACAGCTGGATGATAAAATGGTGGCAATGACGCGCTATTCTGTTACTGACTGGCTTTGCGACTATGTGGTTGATTCAACTAAAATCAAGTCGGAAAAGCTCTTCCGAGTGCAAATCAACGATGTGGATGTGCGTTTGCAAATGCTTCGCAACAATGAACTCGATGCTTTTTTCATGACCGAACCGCAGGCTACGGCAGCAAGGATTGGCAAAAACAATGTATTGCTTGATACGCGGAAGATAGATGCATGGATGGGTGTACTTGCTTTCAGAGAAGTGGAGATGCGTCGTCCAGAGCGCCATCGTCAGCTTGAACTCTTTATGAAAGCCTATAATGCAGCATGTGACTCTATCAATAAATATGGTGTGAAGCACTATAAACCGCTGATAGTAAAATACTGCAGGACAACCGAGCAGGTAGTTGACTCTCTACCAGAAATGAAATATCGCCATGCTGCTGGTGTCAGAGACAAGGATGTGGCACGTGCGGAGAATTGGTGGAAGAAAAAACATTAACGATAAAAATGCCGATGACCGACAAAACTTCTTTGCTGGGCAGCCATTTGGCAAGGGTCGCCATACCACTTAGATACGGAAGTGTAGGTATGGCCATTGTAGAAATGGAGAATTTGCTGGCAGCGTGGCCACAGGTGCATACTGCCCAAAAACTTGATGCCATTAAGGACGAATATAGTCAACTGTGCACTGATTGGCAGGACAATATGGATGTGCCCGTCTATAAGGAAATCTATCAGAAATTGTTGCAACGTGTCTTTGTGCTTTATGCCAATCTCGCATTGTATGATAAAATTAGCAATACACAAAATCTCGCAGCCATACACGCAGAGGTAAGAAGCCAAAAAGCAAAACTCTCTATTGGGCAAATGCGACAAGAATTGGAATCCTTTGTGGCAGATACCGCCATGCTGTCGCTCGAACAGCCGCATGTCAGAGAACAGAAGAGCCGACAACTCTATGCGGAGCACCAAAATCGTATAAATAATCTTTTCAACTTCTTGTTGACTACCAATTCATGGCCAGCTTCGGTGGGGCAAGATATAGAGGAACTGTTGCTCTCGCCTGCAGTTGATACAAACGATCAGCAGATATTGGTATCGGCAATTACGCTATCGTTGCTCATCCAGTTTGATATTGTAAAATTCAAAACCATGATTCGTGTCTATCGCCATGGCACCGACGAGGCTGTGCGGCAAAGAGCACTTGTGGGATGGGTACTGGGAATGGACGAACAGTGGAATAAGGTATATCCGGAACAGCGCCAAATGATAGAAGAACTCTTGCAGTCAGACACCATATGTCGTGAACTTACCGAACTGCAGATGCAGATGGTCTATTGTATGGGTACGGAGCGCGACGCAACAAAAATACAACAGGAAATAATTCCAGATATACTGAAAAATAAACCGCTACACATCAAACCTGAGGCGCTTGAAGAGGAAGATATCGAAGAGATGATCCATCCGGAAGAGTTTGATGATAAAATGCAGAAGATGGAAGAATCGTTTGGACGCATGGTGGATATGCAGAAACAAGGCTCGGATGTATTCTTCGGTGGTTTCTCACAGATGAAACGTTTCGATTTCTTCCGAGATATGAGCAATTGGTTTGTACCTTTTTTTATAGACCATCCGCAGTTGCAATCCTTCAAAGCGGCATGCGATAAGCATCCATTCCTCCGACAGATAGTGGCAAATGGCGAGTTTTGCAATAGTGACAAATACTCGATGGCATTAGGTTTTGAGAAGTTTGTCCATGCAATGCCTGCCGAAGTGTTGAAAACTATGGACCAGGGAGATGTTCCGCTGGATATGCTCAACCAGGGTATTAAGCCCACTGCTGAACGATTGCGCCGATCATATCTTATGGACCTTTATCGTTTTTTCCGCCTTTATTCCTATCGTAGCGAATATCGCAACCCATTTCATGTAACCGATGACCACGAAATGGGTGAATGTCTCTTTATGGATCGAGAGGTATTTAGAGACACAAAGATAGAGCCGCTTAAGGATGATGTAGTGCAACTGTTGCGCCGACGCAAGATGGCGGAAAGTAGCAGAATATTGCTCGACAGTTATGCAGAAAGTCATCGCGGATTGCAGTATTATCTGTGGATAGGTGACTACGAGAAGGCTTATGAGTGTGATTCCAATAATGAACGCGCTGAAGCAGGCTATGCCCGACAGTTGTTTGGCAATGCCGACTATGAGAAGGCAGAACAACTCTACGATCGACTGATTGCACAATGCCCAGAGAAAATGGGCTATATGCTCAATAAGTCTGTGTGTCTGTTATATCAGAAACGATATGAAGAAAGTCTTCAACTACTCTATCGCCTCAACTATGAACACCCCGATGATGCTGCCGTGATGCGCATATTGGCATGGACTCTGGTTTGTGACCATCGGGAGCAACAGGCTGATACTTTCTACCAACGGCTGATAAAGATGGAGATGATGCAAGCAGACGATTATCTGAACCATGGTTATTGTCTTTGGTTGCAACGAAAGGTAAAGGATGCTGTCGATAGTTTTAGAAAGCATCTTTCATTGATAGATAAGAAAATCTATGATGTTGATTATTTCGACCGACAGATGTTAGGCGAAAGAGGTATTGACCATACGGAGATACAGTTTATGCTCGACCTTGTATTCTCCTAACAACAGATATTCATAAGCTAAGTATATTCGTCCCAAATGTTGTCAGCGTTTCTCCTGACAGCATTTTGGATTATTTTGATTGTGTTATATTATAGGGATTATGGATATACCCGTTATCGGTTGATGTAACCGTCTAATACGGGTTTCAACTTATGGTAACACCAGGTCCATCCTAATGGGATGCCAACTCCTGCTATGGCATAAAGTATCCAGAAATAATCTTCCTTGGCATTGTAGTGGATTACCATGTGACAACCGATTTGTGCGAAATCCAAATCATAGTAGGCAATCTTCAATAGACTTACAACCTTGTAGCTGATGATATGGAATACGAAGATGGGCAGGGTGTGGTCACCGCAATATACAAGAAAACGATGGATACGTCCAGGATGACGGTCAAGCCATCGTGCGATATTATAGGTCATAAGAAAACCACAAAAGGCTGGAATCGGAAGTGATAAAAACTGTGTGTAGGTGGAACGCCAGTTCATGTTGGCAGTGAGATAATGGGAAAACAACCATACTACAACACCAAACACAAGTGTTGACCACCATGTGGCTTTATAATGTCCTTCCCATTGGCGAAACAGAAATCCGCATCCGAAGAAGAACATACCCATCAATTCTCTGTAACCTCCTTGTACCAAAGTGATAATGCGAAGGCCTTCATAGGCTTTCCATCCTGCAAGCAGTAATGCAATCAAGCATACCAAGAGCGTGGTAATGACTGTTCGGTGGTTACAGATTACCAGCCTTATTCTTGAACTCCATGTAGTATTGTCAGTTGTATTGCCCGCTGTATGCTGTTGCAGCGTGCTGTCTGTCCAACCTATAATTCTATTTGAAATCTTATAGCAAACCAAGAAACCGATACTTGCTACAAGCAGACCACGGAAAAACCAGAATGCTCCACACAGAAACTCATCATATCCCCCCATAGCAGTAAAGATAGTCCAAAGGTTTTGTTGTATGCGATGAGGACTATAGGGATGGGTCACTCCACCGGTCCAGTTGCCGTATTGCTCATTGAGAATACCGATGTCAAACATCGTGTTGTGGAGGATAAGGAAGAATACCGACCATGTGACAAAAGGAAGATATAGTCCTTTGAAGCGTTTTTTGACAAAGGTCGCCTCGTCGTTGATGTATCGCACAGAGAAGAAATAGCCAGCTGTTATAAAAAACAGTGGCATGTGGAATTCATAAAGAAACGCTCCTAAAGCATCGGGACAGTCGGCATGTCCGATGACCATCAGTATGATGGCCAATGCTTTGCAAATGGATATGACAGTATTATGTGGCATAGAAATGGAGTTAGAGTAGTGGAGCTAAGAGATGGGCAAACTTACCAACGAATCTCTGCCATGGGGTACGGAATTGTTTCCATGTTGTTGGAGTTAGTAAGAAACTCTTTTTTGTATCGCGTATAAACATCTCATCAAGTTCGCGTGTGGTACAACGATCTACGATGACTGCATTCTCTTCAAAGTCACATTTCAAACTTCTGGCATCGAGATTGGTACTACCTACCGTGCAGTAACGTCCGTCAACCATCATGATTTTAGAATGGTGGAAACCGGGTTTATACATCCATACAGTGGCACCACGCTTCATCAGTTTATGTGCCTGATAGTAGGCACAGTCTGGTGTAAGGGGAATGTCACTTTTCGCTGACTGTATGATTTCAACCTTTACACCTCTGCGGATAGCACGTGTCAATGCTTTTGTCACTTTGGGAATGAGTGTGAAGTAGGGATTGATAATCTTGATAGAATCTTGTGCCTGATTGATGGCATTAATATAAAAGGTACGCATAATTGCTGGCGTACGATAGGGCTCACGGTTGATAATAGCTACTGTCTTTCGGCCTGCTGTTGCTGTCGTATCGGGCTTGAGTCCTGCAAATTTTGTGTCTGTACCGCCACGATAGTATTTTGCGCCATGTACATTTTCGCCAGTAGTACGGTTCCATATTCTGATAAATATGGCTTGCAGTTCGTTGACGGCATCGCCTTCTATTCTACAGTGCATATCGCGCCATTCCCCTACTTGTTTCGTACCTTTTATATAATAGTCTGCCACATTCATTCCACCTGTATAAGCCACTTTACCATCGATAACTACAATTTTTCGATGGTCGCGACCGAAGATATGGTTAATCCAAGGGAAGCGGATAGGGGAGTATTCTACGATATTGATACTGTCGGCACGCAATTTCTTAAGGTGACGTTTGCGTAGCGGCTGGTTATTGGAGTCGTTGCCGAATCCATCGAACATGGCTCTTACTTCAACACCTTCGCGACGTTTCTCTCTGAGAATATCAAAGAGTAACGATGCGATACTGTCGTTGCGGAAGTTGAAATACTCCAGGTGGATGCTGCTTTTTGCTTGTCGGATAGCTTTGAACATATCGTCGAATTTCTCCTGTCCCGACATGAGTAGTGTTACACTATTGTCGTGGGAGAAGCGTATTCCGTTTGCTTTGAGTGTACGAACAATCAGCGAGTCGCTCGTTTGAGCACTCGCTGATTGTGATAGTAGGAAAAACAGGGTTAGAACCTTATGTCGTAACATGTTTGTTTTCTTGCTGCTTGCTGGATTGTTTTGTTACTATTACTTGCTGTGTTTCATTCGGTACTCCAGTGGAGTCATGCCATACTTGGATTGGAAGATATTGATAAAGTTTTCGGCAGTCATGAATCCGATGTTGATAGCCAGCTCATTGAGGTTGAGGTTGGTGTTGACCAGCAATGTGCAGGCATGTTTCAGTCGAATTTCGCGAACCAGTTCGGCAGGTGTCTTGGTTGTGATATTGCGTATCTTATGGAAGAAAGGTACACGTCCCATACCCATCGCCGAAGCCATCTCTTCTACGCTGATTTGTCCGCGGCTCATATTTTGCAGTACATATTGTTCCACATTTCTCATGAGTTGTTGGTCCATGATGCTACTCATAGAGTAGTCGCCGATAGTACCGTCCCCATAGTATTGACGTGCAATTTCCTTGCCGCTCTGTACGGGGTTGTCTTCTTGCTTCTGCTCTTGCTCGTCAGTTGTTGACGGCTCAGGAGTTGTAGCTTCTTCATCAATCGGCTTTCTACTGGGTTTGCTGGTCAACGTAGCTGTCGTCATGCTGGAGTTCTGACTCTCCAGTCGGCGTGTTTCATAGCCTTCGATAGTGTCGTGATCTACCAGAGCGGCACCCAGTCCGAGCAGTACGTTGAAACGTGAGACAGCCTCTTGTACGTTAAACGGTTTAGCAATATAATCGTCAGCCGAGAGCGTGATATTATTGTTGTTCATATCTTCCTGAGACATCACTTGATCTGTCAATAGTACGAATTTGATGCGCTCGGTACGTGGATTACTCTTCAACTGGTTGCAGAGCATACTACCTGTCATATAGTTCATGTCATCTTTGCAGACGATGAGGTCAGGGTGCAATGCTTCCACTTCAGCCCGTGCTTTCTTAATATCATCATAGAGATGTAGATGGTAAATTTCGCGCAGATGGGCTTTGAGGAACAACAAAAACTCGTGGTTATCATCGATTATCATCACGTGAATATCCTGTTGAGTGGTAGTTTCGATGCGTATAGGCTTGATATCTGCCGTCAGTGCAGGAGCTTCTACTTGCGACAAATCGAGACTACCTCTTGCACCCAACTCCAGTCTGTCATGGGTTTTGTTCTCGGCTTTTTCTTCCGGATGCTCCAGTGTAGTTTGCATTTCTGAGATACGGGTGATGACCTGTAGCATTTGGAAGTGGAGAGAGTTGAGTTGTTCTTTTCCTTCAAGAGAGTGTTCTTGTTCAGAAAGATTTCCGATGATTGTTGTCATTCTGGCCATAGGTTGACGTAGGTCATCACTTGCCAGTTTTATTTCTTCACGCTGTCGTTTCAGTTCGTCTATAACGGTGCGTTTGTGGAGCATCAGTGTTCTCATCTTCTTGAATCCATATCGCCAAGTGCATAGTATGATGATGGCGATGACAACGTAGATGGTGAGCATCCACCATGACAACCACCATGGGCGGTCGATAACAATTTCGAGGGTACGCTCTTTATTGCTGACAGCACCATTGGCGCTTACTGCTTTAACGTGAAGGGTGTATGTTCCACTGCTGAGATTGCGGAATTTCACACCGTGAAGCAGTGCATCGCCGTTGCGCCAGTAGTTGTCGCGTCCTTCCATCCAGTACATGAACTGCAGGCGCTCGCCTTGGTTGTAGTTACCTGCAGCGAATTTGATGGTGAAGTTGTTTTGACCATTCTTCAGTTCAATGCGCCCGCTCTCGTTGAGAGCTTGTACGAGAATCACATGTCCATCGTATTCATGACCTATCTGTATTTCCTCTTCTCCTACAAAGAGCTGTGTGAGCATCACTTTTGGTAAACGTTCCTGGTCGTTCTTGCCCGATTGTCTTGCCCAGTTCACTCCATAGAGACCTCCGAAGAGCACATTTCCGTCTGCTTTAGTGAGTATGGCACCCATATTAAACTCATTGCTTTGCAGTCCGTCGCTGGTATTGTAGTTGTAGAGACCATAGTTGAATGTACCATTTTCATGGTTACGCTGCACTACGATACGGCTAATACCATTGCTTGTGGTCACCCATAGGTTGTGGTTTTTATCTTCTGTAATACCGCATATAGAATTGTTGCAGAGTCCGTTCTTCTCTGTGAGATAGTTGAGCGTGTCGTTTTCCAAGTTCAGAATATTCAAACCTTCGCGTGTTCCAACCCAGATCAATCCTCTTGAGTCTTCGTATACCTGTGTGATATAGTTGTTGGTAAACGTTTTTAGATTTGATTTGTTTCCTGTCAGCACGGTTTTGTCACGTGTAGAGAGGTTCAATACGATAAGACCTTCTGCCGTTCCTGCCAGCATTGTGTTGTTTTTCCCGTAGAACAGACAGGTCACATTGTTGGTGTTGAGCATACCATTTTCACGTGTATATGAGGAGAAGGTATTCATCTGTGGGTTGAACACCTGCAGTCCACCGTTGGTTGCAATCCATACGTTGCCGAACTTATCGCTGGTTAGTGCATTGACATGGTCATCGATCAGCGTCTTTGCACTATCACGGGCAACAGAGAAGATCTTAGCATATCCATCTTTGATGCGAGTCAGTCCGTTCTGTCGTGAACCCACCCAAAGGCTTCCGTCAGAGGTTGTTGTCATGCACGAAACCTTCTGGCTGGCAAGAGTTCCCTCGTAGCCTATTACACCATGGTCACTTGTACCAAACCATATGCGACCGCTGTTGTCCTGTGCGATGGCAGTGATATCGCCATTGAAATTGCTTTGGAATTTATAGATGTTGTCGCCGTAGAATGCTACACCCGATTTCTCTGTTCCCACCCATAGCAGGTCTGTATCATCTACGTATAGGCTTTGTATGCCGATAGTTTCCTGTTGTGTGCGTGCATCGATACCGTTTGTGGGACGTACAGGTTCCATGATTTGTGCCTCAGTATTTGTTCTGATGAGTCCCATACGGTCTGTACCTATCCATATATTTCCAGCTTTGTCGCCCACTATGCCATTGACGCTGTGATCCACCGATACACCAGTGAGTCCCAGTTGATTGCCTATGGTAGTATCCCAAGTGTTAGAGGTTTTATTGTAGCGCATCAGTGTGCCTTGTCCGTAGAGCCATATCACATCGTTTTTGTCAGCAAAGACTTTGAGTGAAGAGGTATGGCGCAGATGTTGTTGAGCAATAAAGTCAGTCTGCCATACGGTATGCTGTTGGTGCATTACGTCGCAGCAAACCAGTCGTCCATCGTTGTACACGATGACTGCGCCATCTCGACATTCACCGATTGAACATATAGTTCCCTGTGGCACGCCGTGTGCGTCGTTGGTATAACCAAATTCATAGAGCAATTGTTGTTGCATGTTATAGGCTACCACACCTTTGTTTGGAATGGCTGCCCACAGGTTTTTGTGTCTATCGAAATATACCACGGTGGGTTGTCCTTCAATGCCCATAGCGGTATAAACCTGTTTCATATCTCGTTCGAATGTTTCTGTTTGTGGGTGATAGACGCAGAATCCAGTGAGGGTTTGCACCCAGATGTTACCGTCCAATGCTTCCTGCAGACTGATGATATAGCTGTCGGGTAGTGATGAACCATCCTGTGAGTTGCTCTGAAAACTCTTAAAGGTATAGCCATCGTAGCGGTATAGCCCCGCAGGTGTTCCCATCCATACATATCCTCTTGAGTCTTTAAGTATGCAGTTAATCTGACTACTGGTCAGTCCGTTGCGCACATCAAGCGTTTTAAACAAATAGATGCCGGCTGCTGCGATTGGCATGGCCAGCATGAGGATGATTAATAGTTTTTTCAGCACTTTCATTGTCAGTATCTGTTATTACAATACGCAAGCATAACGGTCAACGACTCCCAAAAGTTGGTTTTGTTCATTGACCACGAGCACGTTATGTATTTTGTTTTGATTCATTATTTTCTGTACTTCAGAGATTTTGGCTTGTGGCGAAACCTTCTTTGGCGTACGTGTCATGATGTCTGCCACAGTGCGGTCGAAGAATTCGGCCTGCCATCTTTCCATGGCGCGTCGAATGTCACCATCGGTGATAAGTCCGGCAATTTGTCCATCTACGATAGCTATTCCCAGTCCGAGTTTACCTTTGCTTACCAGTATAATGGCATCGCCCAAATGCATATCGGGTGATAGGATAGGGAGTTTTTCGGTAATCATCACATCTTGTGCAGTGGTCAGTAATCGCTTGCCGAGTTCGCCACCGGGATGGAATTGTGCAAAGTCTTGTGGTCGGAAATGGCGTTTTTCCATCAGTGCCACAGCCAGTGCATCGCCCATAACAAGTGTTGCCGTTGTGCTGCTGGTAGGTGCGAGATTGAGTGGACAAGCCTCTTTTTTTACTGCAACATTGAGGTGACAGGTGGAGTATTTTGCAAGTAATGACGTTGGGTTACCGCTCATTCCTATGATAGGAATCTCCATGTGGAGTACCATTGGTATGAAGCGTAGCAGTTCGTCGGTCTGTCCTGAATTGGAAATGGCGAGTACCACATCGCCTTTCGACATGACGCCAAGGTCGCCATGATATACATCGAGTGGATTGATGAAAAACGACGGTGTGCCTGTAGATGCCAGTGTGGCAGCAATCTTTGCACCGATGTGTCCGCTTTTGCCAACACCGGTGACAATCACTTTTCCATGGCAGTCGTAGATGAGTTCTACGGCTTTGTCGAAGTTGTCATCCAGTTGTGGTATCATGTCGAGCACAGCCTGTGCCTCGTCTTTAATACATTGTATGGCGTATTCTCTTGTTGTCATTGCTCGTTTGGTTGTTGTTAGTCGTTTTTCAGAAGTTTTGTTATCAGTTCTTCCAGACGGTCTAGTTCCAGCATATTGGCGGCATCGCTCAGTCCGTTGTCTGGGTCTGGATGTACTTCAAAGAACCATCCTGTGGCTCCGAAGGCTTTTGCCGCCATAGCCATCTGTGGTACGAAACGTCTGTCACCGCCGGTTTTTCCGTTTGCACCGCCTGGGCGTTGTACGCTATGTGTGCAGTCCATGATGACGTTGGGAACGATCTCCAGCATGTCGGGTATGTTTCTGAAATCCACTACCAGATTATTGTATCCCATCATGTTGCCACGCTCTGTGAGCCATACGTCTGTAGCCCCGGCCTCGCGTGCTTTCTCTACGGGATAGCGCATGTCCTGTCCGCTTAGGAACTGCGCTTTTTTGATATTGACGATACGCCCGGTCTGTGCAGCTGCTACGAGAAGGTCTGTTTGCCTACAGAGGAATGCCGGTATCTGTATTATATCTACCACTTCGCCTGTCGGTTTGGCTTGCCATGCTTCGTGTATATCGGTAAGTAGGCGTAGGCCATATTTGGTTTTTACATCTGCCAGCATCTGCAGTCCACGGTCAATACCCGGTCCACGGAAAGAGTGGATCGATGTGCGGTTCGCTTTGTCGAACGAAGCTTTGAAAATAATGTCGGTGCCCAATCGGTTGTTGATGTCCACCAGTTTTTTAGCCACAGTATCGAGTAGTTCGGCTGACTCGATAACGCAAGGCCCTGCAATGAATGTTGCTTTCATGTTGTCCTGTATGTTTTAAGACGCAAAGTTAAGCAAATTATTTTATATTTATATTACGTGGCAAAGTTAAGCAAAAAAACGCGGATAATCTTATTTTGTGTCAACAAAATGATTGCCACACTCGAAAAAAAGCAAAATATGCTATTTTTATAGTGAGAATCCCTATATTTGCAACAGATTTTATTCTCGGAGATTGGTTTTCCCATCCTTCAATTGTTAAACTTCAAAACAACAAAACAATGAAAAAATGTTTCATGACTCTCGTAGCTCTTGTAGTGGCTACAGTGGCAAGTGCCCAGGTTTATGTGGGTGGTAGTGTTGGATTTATTGGTAGTTCACACGATGGAACAACCAAGAACAACTTCCAAATTCTGCCGGAACTTGGTTTCAAACTTGAGGATAACATTGCCGTAGGTATCGTTCTTGGCTATGCTCAGGATGAAGTGTCTGTTGAAAAGACAGTAGCAGGATCTACAGTTACTGTTTCTCAGAAGGACAAGCAGTTTCGTATCAGCCCTTATTTGCGCTATACCGCTCTGAAATTTAAGTGTGTTGATGTTTTTGTTGATGCTGGTCTCGACTACATCCACTCTGATAATGGTAGCGTGAAGAACAATACTTTCGGTCTTGGTGTACGTCCCGGAGTAGCAGTTAATCTGAACGATAAACTGAGCTTTGTTACCCATTTCGGTTGGTTGGGTTATCAGAATTCAAAGGATGATTACGATGGTGCCAAAGCTACTAACACTTATGGTGTAGCTCTTGATGGCAACAATCTGACTTTCGGTCTCTACTACAATTTTTAAAGTATAGCGACAGTTAATACGTTACAATAATCATTCGCCCGGCAATTCCATCGGAACTGCCGGGCGAACTGTATTCTGTATGAGTATTAGTTGTTGTGCAGATGTATATCTTGTTGTGGGAATGGAATCTCGATGCCGTTGGCATTGAGTGTGTCGTAGATGGTTTTGAGCACATCGCTTGTCACATGTGAACGCTTGGTAGCTTCCGACCATACGAATATTTTGAGGTTGATACTTGAGTCAGCCAGTTCGCCCACAACCGATTTTGCTGTCTTGGTAGGGTCAGTCCATTGGTGGTGCATATTGTTGACAGCCGTGTCAACCAGTTCCATCACTTGTTGCAAGTTACTTCCGTATGCCACCCCGTAGTGTATAGTTGTCAGTATATACCCATGGTTGCGAGTCAGATTCTTGTAGTTTTTAGAGAACAACTGTGAGTTTTGGAAGGTAATCACCTCACCATATACTGACTCTACAATGGTCGATGTATAGTTGATGGTAGTCACTTTTCCCATGGTTCCATCCACTTCAATCCAATCGCCTACTTTGATGCGTCCTGTCATGAGAGAAATACCGTAGTAGATATTTTCGATGATATCTTTCGATGCAAATCCGATACCCGTTGACAGTCCGCCTGTCACTACCATCAGCCATTCGAGCGACACACCGAGTACGCTCATCGTGATGAGGAACCATGCGCCCCATACCAAAACCTGTGTTACATTCTTTCCCATTACTTCTCGGCTTGCTGCTGTCGATGGGTCGGAACTGCGATAATGCATGCGTAGAAACTGTAGTACAGTAGTACAAATGTACGAGAATAGGAACCACAGACTGATGACAAATGCCAGCGATACGATGCTGAGTTTCAGATTGCTGAGGTCAACAAACTTGGCATAGAATATCTTCCAGCATAGGTCTGTCAGGTTGAATACATCTGCAGCCCAATAGAAACTGATCATGACCGATATTACCCCCAGCACAGGCAGTAATACCTGATAGAGTAGGTCGTAAGTCCATGTTTTGGAGATGGGCATCTCTTCGTAGTGGTGCTTGATACCATAAATTTTAAGGTATTGCAACGCACAGGTGATGGTGAGGATACATGTGAGCTGCATCGTCCACCAGATGAGTAATTGCACGGCAAATAGAGTGTAGCCTATCCATGAGCATACCACAGATGTGATAAATACCGCTTGTGTGATATAGGTGTAGAACATGTCCGATTTCGGAATGTTCTTGTTGTGGCGTCTGATCACGCTCCATTGCCACAGGGCGCAGAGCACGAGGATGGGTGGGAATATCAGATTGACGAGTTCGTTAGGTATCAGAATGATACGGAATACGATGACCAGGAAACTTACAGCTAAAAGTGGTGTATAGATGCGGAAGGCGCTCTTAATCTGACTGCCATTGACACGTAGCAAGAGTGAGATAAGGATGGCACCCATCAACCATGCAAAATTGACCAACAGTCCGCATGCCATGATGAAGAAATGCTGCTGTGATACAGTTAGCATGATGGCGAGAATGAGGCCGAAAGTCACCGTGGTGGTGGCCATGGTGATACAGGCTTGTTTTTTTAGAAACTCCTTGGTGCGGAATCGCTTCGGCACTACATAGTGGATAACCACATAGTTGAGTAGTGTTGCGATGATGGCATAGATGAGGATAGAAACAAGCAGTCCCACAATCCATCGGCTATCCCATTGCGATTTGGCATTGGGTTGGTATTTCTTTGTGACCGTCTGCATGGTGGTAGTCCATTGTTGCGGCCAATTGGCAAGAATGGAAATATAGCTGTCGCCACCATTGCGGAAGATGCTGGTTTGTATGTCGTTGTATCGTTTCTGTGCATAGTCGTTGAGATAGGCGAGCCGCTTCTCCGTCATGTCGTAGAAGGTGATGTATTCTTTCATTGTTCCACGACTTTCTTCCAAATTGTTGCGAATGTTGGTGGCGAGGGTGAGACATACGCTTCGGTCGGTTTTTGCATGGTCGTCGAGCATCATTACAGGCATAGATCGAAGTGACACGATGAGTGAATCGTAGCGTGCTATGTTGCTATTAAGCTTGTTTATCCACGTGTTAAAAGGCAACTGTTGCTGCCTAAACTCATGATACTGTTCGGTGGCTTCATGGCAAGCATAGGTCAAGTCAAATACATAATCCTGTTTTTGCGAGTAGAGCATCAGTGCATTTTGGTTTGACCGCTCCATGGTTGCAAATAGTTGGTCGCGCACTTTCTTGTTTTGCGTTTTGCTCAACTCCAACCGTTCTGTCAGCTCACGATGAAAGTCAGTGAGCTCTGATCGCAGGATATGTAGGGTCTGTGGAAGGTCTTTCTCTTTCAGCACAGCATGGCTGGCGAGCGTGATGGTCAGTGCGATGAGCACCGTCAGTATTCTTTTCATATTCAATCGGATGGTTCTGTATTGGGTAATTATTGGCGCAAAGTTACAAAGAAAAGTTGAGACGATAAAGCGAATGAAGAAGTTTAACGCTATTCTGCCTACAAAAATTCGTAAACATCCAATGAGATCCTTCTGGATAGTGGTTTATTTTTTCTTTTTAACTTCATTATTTCTTTGTTTCGTATGATTATCACAAAAGTTTTGTACCTTTGCAAGGAAATATAAGAACTATGCCGATGACCACCTCATATTCACATTGCCAACTCATTGCCGACAGTGGCAGTACCAAAACCGACTGGGCACTGCTGGCAGGCGAAACCCTTGTCTGCCAATGTCAGACGCAAGGTATCAATCCTTTTCATCAGTCTGCTGAAGTCATAGATCGCGTGTTGCGTGAGGAGCTCCTTCCGTTGCTTCCGCCAGAGGCTACGGTTGGTCATGTGGCTTTCTATGGTAGCGGTTTGCGTCCCGAATTGCAACCGATGATGCGTCAACTGCTTATGTCGGTATTTTTACATACCGATGTGCAGGCAGAAGGCGATTTGCTGGGGGCAGCACGTGCGGTATGTGGTCGTACAAAAGGTATTGCCTGTATCCTTGGTACAGGAGCCAATTCTGGTTTGTACGATGGACAAAATATTGTGATGAACACTCCGCCGTTGGGCTATATTCTTGGCGATGAGGGTAGTGGGGCAGTGCTCGGTCGGCAGTTTCTCAACCTTATATTTAAGGAGTCTGCTCAATCCGCCTTGCGCGAAGCGTTTCTTTCTGAGTTTCATTTGACGATGGCTGATGTTATCGATCGTGTCTATCGCCAACCTTTAGCCAATCGATGGTTGGCATCATTGTCACTATTTATTCATCGAAACCTTGATAGAGATGGTGTACGCAGCATGGTGATTGATAATTTCAGGCAGTTCTTTCGTCGTAATCTGACAGCGTATCAACGACAAGATTTGCCTGTCGGATTTGTTGGAAGTATGGCATTCCACTATCGTAGCGAGTTGAAAGTGGCTGCTGAGGCTGAAGGTTACTGTGTTGGCACAGTCTTGAAAAGTCCGTTGGAGGGATTGATTGCTTATCATCAGGCAGAAAACTTCTGATGTCTGCCGTTGTCGCATACATAATTTTCAGTTTTCAGATTTTTATCGAACATCGAACATCTTGTTTGCGTAACATCCAATCATACAGTTGGTTATATCGGTGTTTGAAGGCTGAAATGCCGAATTGTCGAACACCCATCGAACATCGTTGTCTAAAGATATAATCATCCGCTTATGTGCATTGGTTTATGTGTAGATGGGCGGTAGTCCCAGCCTGCATAGTATTTTCAGCTCTTTTCTAATGCCTGATAAAAATATTATCCAACGTTTGATAAAAGTGTTATCCAACGTTTGATAAAGGTATTATCCAACGTTTGATAAAGGTATTATCCAACGTTTGGTAAAAGTGTTATCCAACGTTTGATAAAAGTATTTTCCAACGTTGACACAAGTGTTATTCAACGTTTGACACAAGTGTTTTTCAACGTTTGGTAAAGGTATGATCTAACGTTTGACAAAGGTATTGCAATGTAGGAAAACAATCTGGCAAAATAGTAAGTCAGCTATAAGCGTATTCATTTTGTGTGAAATCAGTTTACAGATTACTACCGAAAAGAGAAATGCTCAACATTTCGTTTTTCTACCATCTTGAAGGCACATAATGGTCGAATCTTACGAAAATGGGCAGATTGGTGGTCGATTGGTGGTCATAATTTTTTATCAAGAATTATATAAGTAGATGAGTCACAGTGCTTAAGAAACATGTTGTGGTCGATGGTAGCAAAAATAAAATGTCGCGTGCACGTGTGCGCGAGAAGAAACAATTGTTACTCTGTGAAAAAATACATTACATTGAAAACTATATGCGTATAGGTAGATGCTCTGCTGTGCCGATACTATTATTAGCATCAGAGTTATTTCGCCTTAATATATTTTAAATAGGAAAAGCTTGGCAGTTGACGCAAAAATGAGTATATTTGCAGGCGCTAAATGAAATAGCGAAAGACTTACACCCGATTATTCACAAACAAAAAAACATATTATTATGAAAAAAGTATTGTGCCTCTTGGCATTTTTTGGAATCATACTCTCTGTCGCAGCTTGTGGTGGTGACGATTCCAAAGACCCTGCACCTGCGGGAACAGCTCCTAAAGCAATCTCAGTAACTCCCGCAAATGGAACGAAAGATGTTGCTCTTGGAAATGTTCACGTGAAGGTGGTTTATAGCACACCGTCAAAGCGCGTAATAGGAGCCGATGACATCAAAATCACCGGAACTACGTCAACTCCAGCAAATTTGAAATTCTCAGTGGCAACACTCGAATTCGATTTGGATTGTCAGGAAGAAGGCGCGACCATTGGTGTGAACATTCCTCAAGGTTATGTAGTATCTAATAATGGTGCGAAACCATCTGAGCCAGTATCTTTCAGCTTTACCATGTTTAAAAAGCCTGACCTTGGCAACGACGAATATGAGTCGGCTTCGGTTGCTGTGAAGAATATGATAGCCGGATGGAATCTTGGCAATACACTCGATGCATGGGCTACAGGTTCAACAGGTTTGAATCAAGAAACCTGCTGGGGACAACCCAAGACCGAGGCTTTCCTGATGAAGAAGATGAAGGAAAAAGGCTTTACCGCCATCCGTGTTCCTGTGACATGGAAAGATCACATGGATAGTGCAGGCAATGTGGATGAGGCATGGATGAACCGTGTGGCAGAAGTGGTCAACTATGTGTTGGATAACAATATGTATTGTATTCTCAACGTGCACCACGATACAGGATCAGAAAATACCGCATGGTTGAAAGCCGATGGCACTACCTATGCAGCATCTAATGCTAAGTTTAAGTATCTCTGGCAACAGATTGCCGACCATTTCAAAAACTATAGTGAAAAACTCGTTTTTGAAGGATACAACGAGATGTTGACAGGAAGTGATGGCTCTGCCCAATGGAACACACCAAACAATGAAGCCAACCTCGACTATATCAATAAGTATGCGCAAGACTTTGTAGATGCGGTACGCTCTACTGGTGGCAAAAATAAATATCGCAACCTTATCGTGACTACTTATGCCGCATCACCTGTAGAGAAGAATCTGCAGAAACTCGTAATACCCACCGATCCCTGCGGTAATCAGAGCCACCTCGCCGTTGAGGTACATACCTATGCTCCTTATGATTGGGTGAATACCTATAATAAACACTGGACTGACGAGTGTACGAGAGAAATCACCAATATGTTTGCGATGCTCAAAAAGTATATCATGGACCAAGGTTATCCTGTAGTAATAGGTGAATATGGTTCAAACGGTAAAAATGAAGACACCATCAACAAGAACTCTACCCATGAGGAAAAACTCGAAGCCGGCAAGCAAGCTTCGGACATGACTACCCTTTGCAAACAGTATAATGCAGCAGCCTTCTACTGGATGGGCATTGTGGATGGAAACGATCGTAAGGAATCAAGCTTCAAATGGAGCATGGAAGAAGTGGCTGACGCTATAGTCAATGCAGCCAAATAATCATACGCATAGCGTTTCTCTGAAATAAAAGAGGTGGGGCTGGGGCCATGACGGGCTCTATGCCCCACCTTTGTTGAATACCAATCTATATCATAGACGATTTTAAGGTGCATTTATAACGCTAGATAACAAAATGTTATAGCACGCAAAGAAATAATGGTGATTTGTTGTGTGAGATGTTAAAAATATGATAAATATCACAAAATATATTTGTGGGTTTCAAAAATAATTCCTATCTTTGCATTCGCTGAAACCAATAACTTCGTAATGAGAAAACTATTATCCCTTTTTGTAATGGCTATTGCATTATGTGCCTGCAAACAGCAAGCGCAAGAATCACAGTATATTAGCGTTGAAAACGGACACTTCATGCGTAATGGTAAACCATACTATTACGTAGGAACCAACTTCTGGTATGGTGCTATCCTCGGTAGCGAAGGACAAGGAGGTGACCGCGACCGTCTCGTCAAGGAACTCGACGAGATGAAACGCATGGGTATCGACAATCTTCGCATCCTCGTAGGTAGCGATGGTGAGCGTGGTGTGACGACCAAGGTGGAACCAACACTGCAGGAAGCACCTGGCGTTTATAACGATACAATTCTTGCAGGCCTCGACTATCTGTTGATGGAGATGGGTAAGCGCGATATGGTAGCTGTGCTCTATCTGAACAATTCATGGGAATGGAGTGGGGGATATAGCTTCTATCTGCAACATGCCGGTGCAGGAAAAGCTCCACGTCCTAACGAAGAAGGATATCCAGCTTATATGAATTTTGTGGCACAGTATGCCAGCAATACCAAAGCCCACGAACTCTTCTACGATTACGTGCGCTTTATCCTCGGACGCACCAACCGTTATACGGGTAAAAAATATACAGAAGATCCTGCTATCATGTCGTGGCAGATAGGTAATGAACCTCGCGCCTTTGCTAAAGAACAACTGCCTGCCTTTGAGAAGTGGCTTGCTGAGGCTTCTGCACTGATCCGTTCTATAGATAAAAATCACCTGATCAGTATAGGTAGCGAAGGCTCATGGGGATGCGAAAACGACTATGACTGCTATGAGCGCATTTGTGCTGATAAGAATATAGACTATTGCAACGTGCACCTATGGCCTTATAACTGGGGATGGGCAAAGCCCGACTCACTCATCGAAAACCTCGACCGAGCATGTCAGAATACCAAAGAGTATATAGACAAGCATCTCGCCATCTGCGATAAGTTGGGCAAACCGCTCGTTATGGAAGAGTTTGGCTATCCCCGCGATGGTATGAAATATGACCTCGGCACCCCAACAAAGGGACGCGATGGCTATTATAAATATGTGTTCTCGCTTGTGGCAGATAATGCCGAGAGCGGCGGAAAATTTGCAGGATGCAACTTCTGGGGATGGGGAGGATTTGCCAAACCGCTACACGAACAATGGGTGGTGGGCGATCCCTACACCAACGATCCTGCACAAGAGGCACAAGGCCTCAACTCAGTCTTTGCCGGCGATACCACTACCTTGCAAGTGGTCAAGGAACAAGTGGATCGTATGGCTAAGGTAAAAAACAAACCTTAAGGATGGGACTTCTCCACCTCTAAACCTTGATAATCATGCCCCAATAGCCTTAAAAAAAGACAAGGTGATGCTTGGTTGTCTCGCGGAAAATAAGTAATTAGTGCAACACTAAAAATACCTAACGATTGGGAAATAAAACTATGAAAAAACTTACAAATTATCTGATGAAGGTCGGAATGTGCCTGTTGGGTTCGGTGGCTTTTGTTGCTTGTGGCGATGATGATCCGGATGATGACCCTGCCGTAGAGGGATTAACCGTAACCCCAACCTCACTGTCGTTTACTAAAGATGGCGGTCAGAAGTCTATTAGTGCACGTGCCGGTCAGAATGTTACAGCTTCAAGTGATGCTGCATGGTGTGTGGTGACTAATGGTGAGAAAACTCCTACGCTGAAGGTCACTCCTATCAATGTAACTGTTGAAGCCAATACCACTACCGAACAGCGTACTGCTACAATTACCGTAAAAGCCGGTGCAGAGAGCAAAACCGTAAGTGTTACACAGGAGAAGGGTGAGACTAAGCCTGATTCTAATCCCGATCCTTCTGGCAATATCAAATATGATGCCAAGCAAGTGGCAAAGTTGATGTATCCCGGATGGAATCTCGGCAATACCATGGAGGCTGGCAGCAATACTAATTCATGGAAGAGCGTTGGAGTTTCTACAGAGACAGCATGGCAGAAAACTACAACTACCAAGGAGCTCATCAATTTCATTAAGGCGCAAGGTTTCAAGAGTGTGCGCATCCCCTGTGCATGGGTGATGGGACATATTACCGATACCAACAACTGCACCATCGATCCACAATGGATGGCACGCGTTAAGGAAATTGTTAGCTATTGTGTTGATGCTGATCTCTACGTAGTACTCAACCAGCACTGGGATGGCGGTTGGCTGGAGCACGACGGATTCACAGCGAATGCTGACGTAGCACTCAAGAAACAACAGCTTACCAAGATCTGGACACAGATTGCAGAGGCTTTCAAAGACTATGACGACCATGTTATCTTTGCTGGTCTCAACGAGCCTGGTGTCGGTGGAGCCTATCAGGACAACGGCAAGAATATTGCTGACGATAAGTTGGCAAGCCGTTTGGCTGAATATGAGCAGGCCTTTATCGATGCTGTGCGTGCCACTGGCGGTAATAACGAATATCGCGTATTGGTGGTTCAAGGTCCAGAAACCAATATCGACAAGACAGTAAAGAACAACTATTATTCTAAGTTGAACGACAAACATACCGGTCGTTTGATGATGGAAGTTCACTTCTATGATCCCTATCAGTTCACAATGATGAACAAAGATGAGAGTTGGGGAAAAATGTGGTACTATTGGGGTAAAGGCAATACCGGTTCGGATGCCAATCGCAATGCCAACAGCAATTATACAGAGAACTATGTCAAAAACCAGATGGCGAAGCTGAAGACTGCGTTTGTTGACAACGGCATTCCAGTAATCATCGGAGAGTTTGGAGCCGACCAGCGTTTCTCCATCGGACAAGATCCTATCCATGATGCATCTATCAAGGCTTGGTATGCTGCTGTGACAAGTTATGCAATCAACAACGGTTGTATTCCTTATGCATGGGATGTAAATACTGGCAATGGCATGAGTATTATCGATCGTTCAAACATCAAAGTATTTAATACCAATATGATGACAGGTGTCACCGAAGGTGTCGCTGCTGCAAAGTGGCCGTATTGATAGCATTTGTAATAATCGATAAATGATATGAGCAAACGAATTCTCTTTATCCTCGTAGTACTTGCACTTGCATGGAGTACTATGGCCGACGTGCAGGCTAAGAGCAAGAAGGAAGGGCGTTTTAGCGGACAAACTGCCAAGCAGGTGGCTTCGCAGATGTGGCTACCAAGCAGAAACAGTATAGCCACCGCGCTTACTGAGCAGACACACTGACTATACTCAGCCATTGTGCTGATCATACAAGCAAATACACTGAATTTATAGCAAATTCAGTGTATTTGTTTTAGGTATGGTTTCTTTGATGTGATATAAACCTTCATAATCAGATGTACTCTTTTGGAAAAATGTTTACTTGTGTATTGCGCAGTGATTGTTACAATATTACAGTATTACAGTTTTCGAAAAGCAAAAAAATATGGATTTATAGCCTGTTTACCGCTTGAAAATCATAAAAATCTATTCGTTGAGCATCAAAAATCGTTTTTGAAAACTGTAATACTGTAATATTGTAATGGCGTAACGACTTTAGTTTTGGTATGGTTTTATTACATAGTGTTGTCACTTTGCGTCGCTATAGTCCCATAATTCCATTTATTCATGTGTGTGATGAGTCCCGATTGAGTCCCGATTGAGTCCCGATTGAATCCCGAATGAGTCCCGAATGAATCCCGAATGAGTCCCGAATGAATCCCAAATGAGTCCCAAGTAAATCCCAATCAATATACGAGCGGAATAGGATAATGATGGGAGATACTACGGTCAGAAAAGGAACCTACCGCAGAAGTGAGATAGTAAGTTTAATCAAAAGAAAAAACAAAACCATCGCATGGGACAGAATTGAACCATACGATGGCTTTGTTGCAGAGGGACGTATGAAAGTCGCCTTATTCTTTCTTTTTCACAAAGTAGATGTTGTTCACATCGCTACGCATCAGCACATGTTTGTTGTTGACGAACGTTACGAAATCGGTAGTGGAAATCTGACCGGGGAACGGAGCAAAGTAATGCTGTGGGTTGTCGTAAGCATTGCGCCATACCAGTACGTAGCAGATGGGATGCTTGTCGAGCACCGGTTGTAATGTCTTGGTCCACCAGTCTGCAGTCTTTATTCCCTCGTAGCCGGTTTCAGTAAGAGCAGCAGCCTTGTGGTGTTTCTTGGCAACGGCACATACTGTGGCAAGGTTCTTATCCAACTGTGCAGCATAACCGGCAATCTTTACGGTGTCAGCCTCAGGTGAGGAGCAGTAACAGTCCAGTCCCATGACATCTATGATGTCGTCGCCAGGATAGCGTTCCAGATATTTGGATTCATTGCCATCCATCTCTGTGCCAGGTGAATAAGCATAGAGTGCATTTACCACTCCTTTGTCTTTCAGTCGGTCGGTGGTCATTTTCCACAACGCTTTATACTGTGCAGCGGTGCAATGTTCCTGTCCCCACCAGAACCATGAACCGGTATGCTCATGCCATGGGCGGAAGATAACCGGTACTTTCACGCCGTATGGTGTTTCCAGTGAGTTGAGGAAGTCTGCCACTTTATCAATCCATCCTAAGAACATCTCATGCTTCTGTCCACCTTCCAATACCGAAGCCACAGTCTTGGTTTCGACGTTCTTCAGTGAGTCGGCAACCCATGCAGTACCACCAGAGAGCGGATTGTTCAGATGCCACGATAATGTAATTACGCCACCACGGTTGAAATGGGTGAAGATTTCTTGGCGCATGCGATCAAAGGGAACACCGTCGAGATTGACCGAGTCGCCCAGTTCAATATGTCCAAGGTCGAAACTCAACAGCCCCGGATAATCGTTGCATACGCTATGTATATCGGATCGGGCAGAGTCCCCTTTCCATCCGATACCATAGACGGTATCGTCATGGTGTCCGAACATATATACACCACTGTCACCATACGCCATCAGATTGGTCAGCAGATTCTCCGTGCGCTGTGTACGACCTGAGTCTGCTAAGGGGTCGCTTGCCTTCTTGGGTCCGCATGCTGACAGAATCAGTGCAGATGCCAACGTCATCAATAGATATTTCTTCATTTTATGATAGTTTGGGTTTTGAGCGCAAAAGTACGCATAATCTTCCAACTGACCAAATATCGTGTGTGAAAAATAGTATTATTTATAAGATATGTTTTTGCAGCTGTTGAAAACCACTTAAAGTGTAAATTGTGTAATTATATAGTGGTAAAAATACACTTATTAGTTGTGCGCCTTAACACTGTGCAATCGTTTGTTAATTATTTGGTGTTTTTTAACATAGTGGTGAAATAGTATTATAT
>NZ_NPJA01000050.1 GCF_002251295.1 Prevotella sp. P5-50 | reverse complement strand
ATTTTACAGTTGCAGACAAAGTTGTTGATTCAGCTATAGTTATTGAAAATAAATCTAAAAAAATGTCTATGAAGAACAATTCTTTCAAGGGAGAATTTGTTAATGCTCCTATATATAACCAAAGTTTAGGAGATGTTCTAATTGAAGGAACTTCTATAAATAGGTAAAATGTTAAAATGGATTTAGTTATACAATTGAAACACTTCATTGAAGAGGAGGCACGTTCTTGTTCAATGGACTGTGGGTGTGTTACTCCTCAATACGTTTATCGTATGTGGGGTGGAATTGTATCACTTGAAGAGATTGAGACTGTATTAAAGGAGATTAAGAATGGTTGTAGATAAGGAAATACTGGATGAATTGACGGTCAAGGCCAAAGAGAATCCGAGGTTGCGTTGTAATCTGGATATGCGCAATTCTGCTGACGACCAGTCGCAACGAATGCTGAATGCTCTGGAGCCTGGAACTGTGATGCCTATACACAGACATAAGGGGTCTTCTGAGACGTGTATCTGCATTCGCGGACATTTTGAGGAGTATTTCTATGATGAGCAAGGCAACCTCTCGGATACTATAGATATGGTGCCAGGAGGAGTGGTGCTGAACATAGAGAAAGGGCAGTGGCATAGCTTGAAGTGCCTGGAGAGTGGAACTGTGCTGTTTGAGGCAAAGGATGGACCTTACCAGCCATTATCCTCTGACGAGATAATGGAGGTGAAAAATGGAAGAACAAAATAGAAAATATAAATCATAGAGTTGTAGAATTATGAACATGAAACTTAGGAATATTCCTTTCTCTCCGCCGGATATGACGGAGAAGGAGGCAGCAGAAGTGCGTGAAGCTATTCTCTCGGGTTGGATTACTACGGGTCCTCGTACCAAGAAACTGGAAAGCCAGATTTCTGAGTATGTGCACACGGATAAGACGGTGTGTCTGAACTCGGCAACGGCGGCACTGGAGATGGTGCTGCACCTGCTGGACATTCAGCCGGAGGACGAGGTGATTGTGCCGGCATATACGTACACGGCCACGGCATCGGTAACTCAGCACGTGGGCTGCAAGCTGGTGCTGGTGGACAGTCAGAAGGACAATGTGGAGATGGACTACGACAAGTTGGCGGATGCAATCACGGAGCGGACGAAGGTGATTTGTCCGGTGGACCTGGGCGGTATCGTGGCTGACTATAAGCGTGTTTATGAGATTGTGGAGGCGAAGAAGGGCCTGTTCAGGCCCAACAATGCGCTGCAGGCAAAGATTGGAAGGATTGTGGTGTCTGCGGACTGTGCACACAGCTTTGGCGCTTCGCAAAAGGGCAAGATGGCTGGTGAAATAGCGGACTTTAGTTCGTTCAGCTTCCACGCCGTTAAAAACTTCACTACTGCTGAAGGTGGAGCGTTGACCTGGCATCTACCTTTCGGAAATGAGGCTGTTCCTACTGATGTGAATTATCTGCCTAATGTGCCTAAGAAAGAGTTTGAAACCTGGAATGAGTTGCTGTATCGCTTGAGCCAGTTATTCTCACTGCATGGTCAGAACAAGGATGCACTGGCTAAAACTAAATTGGGTGCCTGGGAATATGATATCATCGGCCCTTGGTATAAGTGCAATATGACTGATATCATGGCTGCTTTAGGACTGGTTCAGATGGAGCGTTACCCTAAGATGTTGGAGCGTAGGCATGAGATAGTTGCCAAATACAATGAAGCTCTGAAGGGGCTAAATGTGGCAGTACTGAATCATAAGGATGCTGACCATTGCAGTTCACATCATCTGTACTTGGTACGCTTGCTTGGTAAGACTCGTGAGGATGCCAACAAGGTGATTGAGCAGATGGCGGAACGTGGCATTGCTTGCAACGTGCACTACAAACCACTGCCCATGATGACGGCATACAAGGCACTTGGATTTGACATCAAGAACTATCCTAATGCTTATCATCTGTTTGAGAACGAGGTGACATTGCCGTTGCATACAAAGCTCACAGATGAGGATGTTGAGTATGTAATAACAAACTTTGTTGAAATAGTCAAAAGTCTCTGATTTGTGGTATGAATTACCTAAAAGCCATCTGGCAGTTCTGTTCTTACCTCTTTTGGCCTCAATGGGGAAAACATAAGGAGTAATTAAATGGATAAGTATCAATATCATATATTCAGCCCATATAGGGTCTGCCCATTGGGGGCACACGTTGACCACCAGCATGGACTGGTGACAGGCTTTGCAATAGATAAGGGTGTTGATCTGTGGTTTAATGTCCGTGATGATAGCCTTGTTAAATTATCTTCACGAACATTTGAGGGTGATGTGGAGTTCCATGTTAATACTCCATCGCAGGTAAAAGAAAGACACTGGGGAGATTATGCCCGTGGTGCGAAATATGCCCTACGCAAACGATTTGAGTTGAGTCATGGTATAGAAGGCGTTATTCAAGGCTCGCTACCAGTTGGTGGTTTGTCTTCATCTGCAGCAGTACTCATTGCCTACGTAATGGCGTTTGCTAAGGCGAATGACATTACACTCCAGCCTTTCGAGGTAGTAAAGATAGCATCTGAGGCAGAACGGGAGTACATTGGGTTGAATAATGGTCTACTTGACCAAGCATGTATAGCCCTTGGTAAAAAAGATGGTCTTTTGTTCTTAGATTGTGATTCGAATGATTGGCGCATCATCAAGCGGAATCCTGAGATGCCAGAGTTTGAAATTGGTATTTTCTTTTCGGGCCTGACTCGTTCGCTGGTGAACTCAGATTATAACCTGAGGGTGTATGAGTGTAAGACTGCAGCGTGGAATATGCTTGCCTATACAGACCAACCACTGAAGACGTTTGATAAGACGTTCCTGAGGGATATCCCTAAAGCAACGTTTGATAAGACGCGTATTGCTATGCCACAAAGGTTCGCTCGTCGTGCAGAGCACTTCTATAGTGAGTACCGTCGTGTGCGACAAGGCGTGACGGCATGGGAAACAGGCAATATGAAACTGTTTGGTAAACTGTCGTTTGACTCCTGTGAAAGTAGTATTCATAACTATGAGTGCGGTTCTCCAGAGTTGATAGCTATCTATGAGATTATGCGTCAGTTGCCAGGTGTCTATGGTGGTCGCTTCTCTGGTGCTGGTTTCAAAGGCGCTTGTATTGCACTCGTTGATCCTGTCTATAAGGAGGAGATTCAGAAGTCGCTGACTGAAAAGTATCTGGAGCAGTTCCCTGAATATGAAAAGACTTTCCAAGTGTTCTGGGTGAAACCGGATGATGGGGCACGATTCCTTAGTGTTCAGTGATTAATGGTCAGTGTTTAGTGATATGAGATCAGTAGTTGAGGAAAAGAGCATTGCATTTGCACATCGTATTATGGATTGCACAGATTACATTCTGAGCAAATATAAGAAATACAGTTTGTGTGATCAACTTTTCAGATGTGGCACAAGTATAGGTGCCAACATTGCTGAAGCGCAATATGCTCAAAGTCCTGCAGATTTCATATCAAAAATGTCTATCAGCCAGAAAGAATGCAGTGAAACTAGTTATTGGCTTGAACTTGCATTTTATGGAAAGTATATTGATGAAAAGATGTACAATTCATTGATGGCTGATAATATAGAAATAATGAAGTTGCTTACAAGCATCATTATCACAAAGAAAAAGAACTTAAGTGTGACATGTATTAATCACTAATCACTAATCACTAATCACTAATCACTCATCATTAATCACTCATAACTCATAACTCATAACTCATAACTCATAACTAACAACTATAGAAGTGAAGAATATTGTAATTGCAGCTGGATATGCAACGAGGTTGGGGGAGTTGACAAAGAACTTTCCGAAACCCCTCTTGAAGATAGGGGAGAATACTATTCTCGGACGTATGTTGGATGATATAGATAAGATTGATGATATTGATGAACATATCATAGTGACTAATCATAAGTTCGCACAGATATTTGCCGATTGGGCATCTGAGCAAAACTATAGCAAACCTATTACAATCGTTGATGACGGAACGTCAACCAACGAAACAAGATTAGGAGCTGTATGTGACTTGTTGATGGCAATCAATGGTGCAGGCACTGTCATCACTCACCACTCACCACTAAACACTCATCACTCACCACTCATCACTCACCACTCACCACTCACCACTCATCACTCATCACTAATCACTGACGACTTGTTGGTAGTGGCTGCTGATAATCTGCTGTTTTTCTCATTCCAAGAGTTTGTGGACTTTGCAAAAGAGAAACAGACAAGTTGCATCATGTGCCATGAGCAGCCTTCGATAGAGAAACTGCAAAGGACTGGTGTTGTGGAACTGGATGAGAACAATAAGGTGTTGGGTATGGAAGAGAAACCGCAGGTGCCTAAGAGCCACTGGGCAGTGCCTCCGTTCTATATCTATCTGAAGAAAGACCTCGATTTGGTACGTCACTCGGTAGAGAATGGCTGTGGCAAGGATGCGCCAGGCAACCTTGCTCACTATATGGTGGAACATACCACTATGCATGCATGGCCTATGAGTGCAGGACGATTTGACATCGGCAGCCTCGATACTTATTATGAAGCCTGCGAGTTAGCGAGAGCAGGCAAAATTTGATTTTGGATGCCGAGCGTGAGCAGGCTCGACCGAAGGTCAAACCGTTGAGAAATACGGAAAGTAATTATTATAGAAACTAACTTATTATTGAAAACGATGAAAATTGCAGTAGCAGGAACAGGTTACGTAGGCATGAGTATAGCAACACTGCTTGCTCAGCATAATCACGTAACAGCTGTTGACGTGATTCCTGAGAAGGTGGAGAAAATCAACAAAAAGATCTCGCCTATTCAGGATGAGTATATTGAGAAGTATTTAGCAGAGAAGCAGCTTGACTTGACGGCAACGCTGGATGGTAAGACTGCCTATAAGGATGCTGACTTTGTGGTGATTGCGGCGCCGACAAACTATGACCCGCAAAAGAACTTCTTTGATACGCATCATATCGAGGATGTGATTGACCTCGTGTTAAGTGTGAATCCCGATGCAGTGATGGTCATTAAGAGTACTATCCCTGTCGGATATTGCCGTTCTCTGTATGTAAAGTATGCGCTGAAGTTCTTGACTGACCCAACGTTGAAGGGGAAGAAGTTTAACTTGCTGTTCTCGCCTGAGTTCCTACGTGAGAGCAAGGCGTTGTATGATAATCTCTATCCTTCTCGCATTATCGTAGGCTATCCAAAAATATTGCCTGCTGACAGAAACAGAAAGTGGGACGAGGAGAATGCTGCCATTACAGCTATCGGTAATCCAGAGGCAGAGGAGAAGGCTAAGACATTTGCAGGACTGCTACAGGAAGGAGCTATCAAAGAGAATATCGATACCTTGTTTATGGGCATGACCGAGGCAGAGGCCGTGAAGTTGTTTGCAAATACATATCTGGCACTGCGTGTGTCGTACTTCAATGAGTTGGATACATACGCTGAGGTGAAGGGTCTGGACAGTCAGGCTATCATATCGGGCGTAGGTCTAGATCCTCGTATCGGAACGCACTATAATAATCCTTCGTTTGGTTATGGTGGTTACTGTCTGCCTAAGGATACCAAGCAGTTGTTGGCCAACTATGCGGATGTGCCTCAGAATATGATGACGGCCATCGTGGAGAGTAACCGTACACGTAAGGACTTTATTGCTGATGAAGTGCTACGCAAGGCTGGTTACTATACGGCCAACAGTGACTGGAATGAGAATGCAGAGAAGGAAGTGACTATCGGTGTGTTCCGTCTGACGATGAAATCTAATTCAGACAACTTCCGTCAGAGTGCTATCCAGGGCATCATGAAGCGTGTGAAGGCCAAGGGTGCCAATATCATCATCTATGAGCCAACGTTAAAGGATGGTGAAACGTTTTTCGGGTCGAAGATTGTGAACAATCTCGATGAGTTCAAGAAGCAGAGCGATGCGATTATTGCTAACCGCTACGACGAGGCTCTGGATGATGTTCAGGAGAAGGTATATACTCGCGATATTTTCAAGAGGGACTGATAGAAGATTGAAGATTGAAAATTGAAAATTGAAGAATGAAGACCATATTGGTTACTGGAAGTGCTGGATTTATTGGCTCGAACTTGGTGCTACGCTTGTTTAAGGAAATGAGCGAAGGTACTATTGTTGGACTGGATAATCTGAATGATTATTATGATCCGACACTGAAAGATTACCGCCTCAGTGAGATTGAGAAGGCTAAGCCTGCGGGAATAGAATATGAGTTCGTCAAGGGTGACTTGGCTGACAAGACTCTGATTGATGAACTGTTCGAAAAGTACCACTTTGACGTGGTGGTAAATCTCGCTGCTCAGGCTGGTGTGCGCTATAGCATCACCAATCCTGATGCCTACATCCAAAGCAACATGATAGGCTTCTATAATATATTGGAGGCGTGCAGACATTACCCTGTAGAGCATCTGGTATATGCTTCTTCATCAAGCGTATATGGTGGCAACAAGAAGGTACCATTCAGCACAGATGACCGTGTGGATAATCCTGTGTCGCTGTATGCAGCAACCAAGAAGAGCAATGAACTGTTTGCCCACTGCTATTCAAAATTGTATGACATTCCCACTACGGGGTTGCGCTTCTTTACCGTTTATGGCCCTGCAGGTCGTCCCGATATGGCATACTTCGGCTTTACCAACAAGTTGTTGAAGGGCGAGACTATCCAGATATTCAACTACGGCAATTGCCGTCGTGACTTTACGTATGTCGATGACATCGTAGAGGGCGTGTATCGTGTGATGCAAGGTGCGCCAGAGCGTAAGAAAGGTGAAGATGGCTTGCCCATCCCTCCATACGCAGTATATAATATCGGAGGCGGTCAGCCAGAAAATCTGCTGGACTTCGTGAATATCCTGCAAGAGGAACTGGTTCGTGCCGGTGTCCTTCCTGCAGACTTCGACTTCGAGGCACACAAGAAGCTCGTCCCTATGCAGCCAGGTGATGTACCAACTACCTATGCCGATGCCACAGCCCTTGAACGTGACTTCGGGTTTACACCAAAGATAACTTTGAGAGAAGGGCTGAGGAAGTTTGCGGAGTGGTACGCATCCTTTTATATGTCAAAGAACTAAGGTCAAATGTCAAAGGCGAATTGTTGATTCCCTTAAGTGATACACAGACAAGTCGGTCATTGAACTATTGGTTTAAGAGAATTCGAGCTTTGCTCGCTTCGCTAGTCGAAGAACTTCCAATGGTGATATGGCCGCTTGTCGGTTTTAAGAAATGGCATAAGGATGCAAGAGACGGCAAACAAGCAGAAGCGCATGGCCGATGAGATGGATATAAACCTGGAAGTGTTCAACCTCTAAACCGATTTCTTCGGTGACCTACACTGCAGCTCCCGCTTCACAGACATGCTCTGTGATGCCCATACCCAATACGGCGATTATTCCGAGTTAGAGAAGTGCCCCATGTGGGGGAAGTGGTGGAAAGAAGGGGGAGAATGAGTTGTTGGACGATATGAACTTTGACAAGTATGGCAAGGTGAAATGTCGGAAGATCGAAGGGATGCTGCCGAAGCTTATGAAGATGGTGGAGGGAGAGATGAGAAGTATGAGATAAACTCGATGGGGGAATCGGTGAGCACAGTAACTGCAGGAATGGTCGCGATGGTATCGCAATATACGAGATAAATGGTTCGAGTATGAATGTCGTTGAGAAAGAAAAAGAACTGTCAAATTATATTGAACAATGGGCGTTAGCTCGTTATCATGATTGGTTTATGTTTAAAAAGGATGCTTATAGCAGACCTGAATTCGGCATATACCAGTTAAAAGGTGGTAAAGATTTGTTGATGTTTGTAGAAACGATAGTCGGGATTATCGAAGATAACTTGAGTACATCTGAGGGTGAGTCGATTATTCCAGCAAAATTTTCTTCGATAACACAACTATTACAGTTCTTAAGAAAACTTGGTGCATATATTGAAGGCTTTTATGATTTAATAGAAAGCAACTTGAATAATACTGTAGCAGAGTATTATATTGCTGAGATTGGAAAAATGTATGATGATACGAAGCATATGGTGGAGCGATGCAATCAAATCTATCTCAATGATGACAGCATCCCCATTCCGTATCTTCAAATTAAGAATTCGTTACAGAATAATGATTTGAATACCTTTATAGATTTGATGAAAGGCCTCATAATGGAGATACCGTATTCTGTGCGAAAGGAGAAGATAAACGAAGGTTATTTTCATACTGTTTTCCACGTGATATCATCAGTAATCGGATTGGATCCTCTATCAGAAATAGAATCTGCTAATGGTAGGTTAGATATGTCTTTTGAAACGCCGGAAATATTTTATATACTGGAATTTAAGTATAATTCAAAGAACGAGGATGAGTCAAATAAAGCTCTAAAGCAGATAAAAAAAATGAAATATGGCCAGAAATACCACACAAAAGGTAAAACGATTATTGGCGTAGGCATCAGCTATAGTGCAAAGATTAGAAATATTAATGGTTTTTTATCGGAGGTTCTCTATAAAAGAGTTTGAAATATGAACGCTAATACCCCTTTTCTGACAAAGGAGCAATTTCTTCCGATTTATAGGAAGATTATTGAGCTTGGTCTAGTTGAGTCGCTTCAAGAATATGGTACTATCATGGAGTTCCTATCTTCGATATGGGAACTTAGGACGATGCGTTCACATGATAACCGCTATAATGATCTATATAGTGATATTAAGAAACACTGGGTCGATAATACTAATGATTATAGTGATGACGACCTCTTTATAACAAGGCTCGGGTTGTTAGACTCATTAGATTTATATCAAGATTTTATAGAGGCTGTTGTTGACCAAAGATTCGTGACAAATGAAAACCAAAGGGAAAGGTACAAGACGTGCGTTGAAGAGATTTTAAAGCGACATGGCTTTGAATTGCAGGTGTACGGATATGATGATGAAAGCAGACCCAAATTTTTGGTTGCCCCAATTGTTGGGGGAGTTGCTTCTGGTGATATACCATCCAACCAGATTCCATTTGTTGTGGTTAAGAATCCAAGAGGCTATTCTCACAAGTTGGATTCGTTTGAGAAACCAAAGAAGTATCCGTGCTTTGTTTTAGTGGCAGATGGGTGGAGTGATGGCTATGCTCATGTACAATTCAACCTATATTACTTCCATACGGAGTACGATTATGATTCGTATGGCTTGGTAAAAATAATTAAGCGAGAGAGCACAATGGAATGTACTGAAGAGCATCGATACTATGTAAAAAATGATGGATTACCAGATGAATTTCTACGATTACCAGAGGATTTTTGCTCACTAGGACAAAATGATAATTATTATAAAGCTATAAAAAGGCGTTTCGTGGATAGTTATGAATCGGTGTTTATGGCACTGAATGATGCTGCGATTTTTCCTCAGATAGATGACGCTTTTAGAAATACGTTATACTATAGTTGCCTGATTAGGGAAAACGAAGCAGAAAGACTTATACGCGAAGCGCAGCTTATTTTGCAAGGCAGAAACGTTGCGGACAGATACAGATTCAAATATCGTTTTCGTCCAATATATGCAGAAAACGATGTTGAGTTCGAATTTAACTTCAGGGATGAGAGACAATTACTGCAAAGACGTATTTATGCAGTTATTGGAAAAAACGGAGTTGGTAAGACTCTATTCGTAACTCAGTTGCCTATTGATTTGTCTGATAAGAATTCAGACGCTTTTACTCCGGCAAAACCGATTCTTAGTAAAGTGATTTCTATAGCGAATAGCACATTTGACAATTTCAAAACTGCAGAGAATACTGCTAAACTGAATTATTTTCATTTTGGACTTACGAAGAGTGTTGGAGATGGTCAGATGCCAAAAACTAAAGATGATTTTACAGCAGAACTGCTAAATGCAACTAAAAAAATAAGAATGTATAGCAGGGTTGAGCATCTGAAGCAAGTACTTGGTAAAATTGTTTTCACAGAGGCGATAGAGGAACTGTTTGTGAAGGTGCGTATAGATGAGCGTGACGTCCTTGACATAGACACCTCAAAGCTGAACAAACTCCTGAGAAAAATGAGTTCAGGTGAGAGTACAATGCTATACCTCTTTATGTGTTTAGAGGCAGATATGCGTTATGATTCACTATTATTGCTTGATGAACCAGAAACCCATCTTCATCCTGATGCGATTGCAGAGTTATTGAGCGCATTGGATGATATGCTGGAGGAGTATCAATCATGTTGTGTGATGGTGACGCATTCGCCATTACTTGTCAGGGAACTAACATCTGACTGTGTGTATGTGATGGAGCGTGAAGACAAAATGGTTATTTTGCGGAAACCTGGTGTTGAGACTATAGGTTCTGGACTAAACACAATAACGGATGACATTTTCGGTTCGAAAAATGTGCAGCGCAACTATAAGAAACGGTTGTCAGAACTTGCACGCTATTACAGCTATGATGACTTGAAAGCCTCGCTTGAAAGTGATGATGTTCCATTGAGTCTCGGTATGGACGTATATCTAAGAAGTCTTTATCAAAACAGAAATAATGAAGAAGCGGGCGAAATACAGTAAGAATCCTTATGGTTTTCACAAGGAGGTTGTGAACCGTAAACAACTGTCCAGAAAAGAGAAATTGTCTCTATTAAGAAGAAAAGTAAGGAGAAGCTTTGGTCTTTACAAAAGAATGATGGCTGCTGATACCCTGGAGGAATTGCGAAATCATCAACTTAAAATGTCAGATTGGAAAGCAGTTGCGCTTCGCGGTCTTTATAGCTATAGGGCCAAAAAGTTCAAAGAGTTGAAAATAGAACTTACCACAACATCCAAAGGCCGTATCAGTAATGTATGTCCATATTGCCAACTTGACAAAGTGGGAACGCTTGATCATATTCTGCCCAAGACTCCATTCCCAGAGTATAGCAGTATGCCGTGGAATCTAATTCCCTGCTGCTCGACTTGCAACAGCAAAAAGGATGATTATTGGCTTGACGAGAATAACAAGAGGTGCTTTATTAATTTCTATATTGATGATATACCACCTGTGCAATACTTCTTTGCAGATGTGAGCGTGGCGAATGGAAAAATAGCAATTAATTTCTACTTAAGATTTCCTGTTGGTTATGACTCGGTTCTTCAAACAAGGATTGAGAAGCACTATAAAAAACTTGACCTTCTCAATCGCTATCTGGAGAACTCAGATGATGTGATAACAGAATTGGAATATTTTGTTCGTAATTATGCCCCAGGTGTTTCTGATACTGAAATAATAAGCAGTATAAATAGAACATGTAATGATATGCAGGATCTTATGGGTGTAAACTATTGGAAACCTGTGCTAGAAAAGGCTTGTGTAAATACTCCGGCGGTGTTTGATCTTTTAAAATAGTGAAATGATTGCAACATTTGACGACCTTGCTCTACTGAATTTTGCTAGCGTTCTAGCAGGTATCCTAACGCATAGTAAGATAACGGATATACTTGCGCTTTGTAACATACCTCAAGCAGAAGGCACGAATAAGTCTGACAGAATTTACTATGCGTTCAAAAACATTCAAAATCGGAATGGCTGCGGAAATAACGTGATTGATTTTATTCAAAAAACGATTACTCCCAAACGATATGATGACAATAAACAGTTTGAGTTAGAAAGAGCTGCTATTAATGAGAAACTGTTGTATGAAGGGTATGAGATAAACGAGAAAGGTGAAATACTACAATGCAAGAAAGCTCAGACTATTACAGAAGCCAAGGAACGGTCACGGAAAATTAAATACAAAATTAGGGGAATGAAGATTCATTCCGAAATTATAAAGTATTGTGATGAAGAATGGCTTAATGAAGACTATTTTCATGCGATGGAAGAGGTTGCCAAAAGTGTATTTGACAGATTACGGAAGATGACAGGAATACAACAAGATGGAGGTTCTCTAGTCACTGCATGCTTTTCGCTAGGACAATCAGGAATCCCCGTTCTTGCTCTGAATAAGTTAGAAACCGAGAGTGAACAGAGCGAACAAAAGGGATTTATGAATTTTTGTATAGGTTTTTATGGACTGTATAGAAATCCCAAAGCACATAACGCAAGAGTAAATGAAGATGTAAGGCTTGAGCAATTTGCTGAGGTGCTGGTAGTGGCTTCGATTATCCATGAAAGACTTGACCATGTGTATTTAACGAGAATCCATTGATATTAATGAATGTTATGACGCAGGATGAACGCTGGTTGAAACGATATGAGGAGGTGATTGATTTTGTTGAAAGCAATCGACGGAATCCATCGAAGCATCGGATTGAGGAGCATGACATGTTGAACTGGGTGAAGGCGAATCGTAAAGTCCTGAATGCGGGGAAGATGAAGACGGATAGGGTGGAGAAGTTTAGAAAACTTCTGGAACTGACGGAACAGTATAGGAGGAAGAATCAGTATGAATAGTTGTTGCGATAATATCGCAACATACGGGACATTATAAAGAAAAGGAATGAGGCAGCTCAATAATACATATCATAGCGGGATGGCTGGATATCTTATGGACTTCGGATTTGGTGGGTTCATTGGGTACGGGAAAGGTGTGTCCGTTGGATTGGTGATGGAAGAGCTGAATAGATGTGATAAGTAAGAAGTAAGATGGAAGATGTGGAGTCGTAGATGAACGGCTTTGCATTATAGCGGCATATATACAGGCATCCCCCGATTCAGCTTTTTCGTGAGCTGAGTCGGTGGATGTCTGTTTTGGTTACTGGCGTCGGTAGTTGCCGACGACCTTGTATATCTCTACGATGATGTCCTTGGGGATGCTGGACTCTTCGGGAGTGCCATCGACCATTTGCGTGAAGTTGATGCTTTGCTCGTCAGGCTGAGTGACAGACACCTTACGGAGTACTTTATATTCGCTAGTAACTACGACGCAGATGAAATCACCGGGAATGTACGTTTTCCACGTTGCGAGTTTCTTCAGTGCGATGACATCACCTGGCATGATGATTGGTGCAAGTGATTATGCCAGAGGGACAGGTCAGTGGCATCAGCTTAAACTGAGGGTATAAACGGATCTAAAATACAAGCATGCCGAGGCAGGCGAGGAAGGAATCGTGCACAGGGATATTTCATGTGATGATGCGTGGCATCAATCATCAGAATATCTCTGACCTTCGGTCGAGCCTGCTCACGCTCGACAATGCTCAAGCGAGCTAGGCATTGTACTCGCTTAATCGCAGCCTTGAAGATGAAGAGGATAATTGGCAGTTTATCAATACTCTTGATCGGATGCGCCTGCGTACGGATGACAACGGGCTTCCTTGTGGAACGAACTGCACCTATTATGGCTATTGCCTGATGACTAATCATTTCCACCTTTTGATTCGTGAGCGTGAGGAGAAGGTGGGGGAGACGGTTAAGCGTATAGCAAGTTCTTATGTGTATTACTATAATAAGAAGTATGGACGTGACGGGCACTTGTTTAAAGAACGCTTTAAGAGTGAGCCGGTGAACGACATGGCTTATTTCGTAACGCTTCTGAGATATATACACCAGAATCCAGTGAAGGCAGGAATCGTGAGCGACATCAAGGATTATGATTTTAGCAGCTGGGGCGAGTTACGGAATTACGGAGTTACGGAGTTACACTCCTGTCGCACAGGCTCAAGCAGCAGGGCATCCTCTGAGATCCTTTGAAAATCCTCAAAGAATCCTGGACTTATTCCGAGAATCTTGGAGAATCCTGCAAGATTTTGAAAATCTCTCTAACATTTTAGGAGGAACTCTGCAAGACGGGGTTCGCTGATGGCTTACAATGAAAAATGTGTTTTTTTTTCTAATTTTTGGGCTGTTAAATAGGTTGTTTGTGTTAAAACGTCTTGATTTTTGAGATATTTTCTCGTAATTTACAGGTTATGCCGATTGTTATTTGTATCTTTGCACAAAAAATTGAGATATGCTAGTAAATTTCACAGTTAAGAATTATCGCTCTTTTAAACAGGAACGAACTTTTGGTATGGAGGCGAGTTCCATAAAGGAACATAAAAAGTCTGTCATCAACAAAGGTAAATACAAGCTGCTTCCGTTGGCAGTTTTCTATGGTGCAAATTCTAGTGGCAAGAGTAATTTCATTCTGGCAATATCTACTATGCGAAGTATGGTCAGACGTTCTGTGCGTTTGAATGAAGGTGATGCGCTACCTTACGACCCTTTTGCATTGGATGAAAATTCTGACTCGCAACCTACGTTGTTTGAGATACAGTTTATAAAAGGTGAGGTCCTATATCGCTATGGTTTTGAATACAACAAAACCGATATTATCTCTGAGTGGCTTTATGAGAAGCGATTTGGCGAGAAAGAGTATGAACTCTTCATGCGCTCGCGAGACATCATTGAAGTGTCTGAGAAAAGATTCCCTGAAGGTCAAGGAAAAGAAGATCTGACCAATTCGAATCGTCTCTTTCTGTCACTTGTTGCTCAGCTGAAGGGTGAAAAGTCCAATTCGATAATGGGCTGGTTTGGTGAATGTAATGTACTATCAGGAATCGATAGTGAAGGTTATGAGGCCTTTACGCTCAGAATGTTTTTGGAGCATTTGAATGGAGCTGATCAGGCTCAGGAGTTTTTTAAAACTCTGCAACTGGGCTTTACCCGATTTTCTGTAAAGAAAGTAGATATTCCCAAAGAAGCCTTAGATAGTGCTCCTCTGTCTATAAGGGCACAGCTTGAAAAGGATATTGTGACAGGTAGTTTTGTTGAGCCAATTACTACTCATAATGTCTATAATGAAAATGGTCTTGTGATAGGGGAACGCAATTTCCACAAGAATCAGATGGAGTCTGAGGGGACGAAGAAAGTTATAGAGATTTCCGGCCCTATATTTGATACGCTGAACGAGGGCAAGACTCTGATTGTTGATGAACTTGATGCAAAGCTTCACCCATTACTGACTCGGAACATCGTACTTCTATTCATGGATCCAGAGAAGAACAGACATGGTGCACAGTTGATCTTCGCTACTCACGATACAAATCTGCTTGATTTGGAAATTATTCGGCGTGACCAAATCTGGTTCGCTGAGAAGGATACGGTGGAGGCTACAGATATCTATTCTCTTGTGGAATTCAAGGATGAGGATGGAAAGAAAGTGCGCAATGATCGTGACATCAAGCGAGATTATATTCGCGGACGATATGGCGCTATACCTTTCATTGGAAAATAGAGTACTGCTATGGGATATTCGAGAAAAGAAGAAATCGCAAAACTGAGGCGGGAACGAAAAGAAGCCAAGGCTGCCAAGAAACGCAAGGAGAATGTTCGTGAAAAGCTCGTGCGTTTCCTCATAGTCTGTGAAGGTACGAAGACAGAGCCGCATTACTTTGAGGCTCTAATCAAGAACTACATTTCTACTGTCCGTGAGGTGACGATTGAGGGCGAAGGTAGGGCTACGGTAGCTTTGATTGACAGAACACAGGAAATCAAGACAGAACTGGAGCGTAAAAATGCCATGTCTTTTGACCGTGTGTGGGTGGTATTTGACAAGGATGATTTCGATGATTTTAACGATGCCATCAAGAAAGCCCATAAGTTGGGTTTCCAAAGTGCCTGGACGAATGAAGCCTTTGAACTCTGGTACTATTTGCATTTTGAGTATCTTGACACAGCCATTAGCCGCGAGGCCTACATTGACAAATTGCAAGATGCCTTTCGTAAGAAGATGGGCGATGAAGGCTTTAAGTATCGGAAAGGAAATCCCGATATATACAGCTTACTTCAGCAGTATGGTCGTGAGGACTTGGCCAAGCGCTTTGCAAAACAACTTCGGGCATTACATAATGATGGCAACTATGCGATGCATAAGCCTTGCACGATTGTAGATAAACTGGTAGAAGAACTGGAACATCCTGGGAGGCTGTTAGAGTGAATGTGATACGGATCATCGGAATTTAAACGGAATTATTTTGGAAGTTGCTTCGCAAGAAATCTTTGGGGGAAATCTTTAATAAAAATATGGCCTATGGCCAGAAATAATCTATCACTAAGGTAGGCAGCTACAACATAATCTTTAACTATAATCTTTGACCAAAATGCGCTCGAGTTCCTCGCTTCTGGGAAGGATTTTTTTTATGGATCGCATCGTTGATGCTCGACATCCAAACTAGAATCTTGAGGAGAATCTTTAAACAAAATCTGTGTTCTGTGGGTGGTTTTTTAGTAGCCTAAAGGCTAGAAATCTTTGGAGAAAATCTTTTTTAAGATGTTGCTGACGCAAGAAATATATTCAATTCACTATAATCTTTAAATAAAATCCTGACTAGAATGCGCTCTTCCTCAGGGTGTTGCCCTGGGCTAGGGAAACCATTGGGCTTTCAGTCCGTTTTTGCTTGTGTATCAAAATCTTTAGAAGAATCCTAACTGAAAATGCGCTCGAATACCTCGCTTCTGGGAAGGATTTTTTTTATGGATCGCATCGTTGATGCTCGAAATCTTAACTATAATCTTAAACTAGAATCTCTAAACTCTAAACACTAAACACTAAACACTAAACACTAACCTATAACCTATAACCTATAACCCATATCCCATATCCCATATCCCATATCCTATAAACTAAACACTAATATCTGACAATGAAAACGCCACCCTGGGTTCGGTGAGAACAGGGTGGCGTCGTATCTTCCTGTGGAAGTGGGGGAGGGTTAGTCGAGTTTCAAATCTTTTTTGATGGCTTCAATGCGCTGGTCGGCTGCTTTGGTGCAACGCTCGTAGCAGCCTGCACACTTGAATGAGGCATCTTTGATTTCAAGGTAGAACTTGATCTTGGGTTCGGTACCTGAAGGACGTACGCTGATCTTGGTGCCGTCTTCACAGAACCACTGGAGTACATTAGAGGTGGCGGGCATGTTGAGCTTCTCTACTGTGCCGTCGGCATGCTTGGCTTCGAGTGACTGGTAGTCTTTCCACAGCACTACCTTGGCACCACCCAATACCTGTGGGGGATTGGCACGGAAGTCTGCCATCATCTGTTTGATCTCGTCGGCTCCTGTCTTTCCTGGACGTACTACATTGACGGTGAACTCGCGAGAGAATCCGTATTCGGCATAGATGTCCATGAGGAGGTCGTAGAGGGTCTTGCCGTTGTCTTTTGCCCATGCTGCTATCTCGCAGATGAGGCAGATAGAGGCGGGGGGGGCTTTTTCGCGTACCTTGTCGAAGGGGAGGAATCCGAATGATTCTTCACCACCACCGATATACTTCTGTTTGCCTTCTGAGATTCTAATCTCGTTGGCAATCCATTTGAAGCCTGTATAGCAGTCACGCAGTTCTACACCGTTCTTCTTGGCTATCTCGGCAATAACTTCTGTGGTGACGATGGTCTTGACGAGGAACTCGTTGCCCTTGAGTTGACCGAGCTTCTTCTTGTTGGCGATGATATACCAGCAGAACATCATGCAGGTTTGGTTACCATTGAGGATTTCCCATTCGCCCTTGGCATTGCGGCAGACAATGGCGAGACGGTCGGCATCGGGGTCGGATGCTATGACGAGGTCGGCATTGAGGCGTGTTCCGAGTTTCATACCGAGTGTCATGGCTTCAGGATTCTCGGGGTTGGGTGATACTACAGTGGGGAAATTGCCGTCGATGACCATCTGTTCGGGTACGACGTGGATGTTTTGGAATCCCCATGAGCGCAGTGCTTCGGGAATGATGACGCGTCCTGTGCCGTGCATGGGCGAATAGACGATATTGAGGTCTTTGTTGCGCAGGATGACATCCTGATCTACCATGGCCTCTTTGACTGCCTGGAGGTAGTCCCAGTCCATTTCTCCACCGATAATCTCGATGAGGTCTTTGTTGCCTTCAAACTTCACATCGTTGATGGTGACTTTATTGACTTCATCGATGATACCTTTGTCGTGGGGTGCCAATACCTGTGCGCCATCATCCCAATAGGCTTTATAGCCATTGTACTCACGTGGGTTGTGAGAGGCAGTGACGTTGACACCTGCCTGACAATGGAGCTGACGGATGGCGAAGGAGATCTCTGGTGTGGGGCGCAGGCTCTCGAAGAGATATACCTTGATGCCGTTGGCAGAGAAGATGTCTGCTACGGTTTCTGCAAACATACGTCCGTTGTTACGGCAGTCGTGGCCTACTACTACGGCGAGGTCGTTGCGGTTGGGGAATGCTTTGAGGATATAGTTGGCAAAACCTTGTGTGGCCATGCCTACGATATATTTGTTCATGCGGTTGGTTCCTGCTCCCATGATGCCTCTGAGTCCTCCTGTTCCGAATTCGAGGTTCTGGTAGAAGGCGTCGATAAGGTCGGTCTTGTCGGCATTGTCGAGCATGGCCTGTACTGCTTTGCGTGTCTCTTCATCAAAGGCTGGTGAGAGCCATTCTTTTGCCCGTGCTTCGCATTGGGCGATCAACTCAGTGTTGTTTTCCATAATTCATTTATATTGTTTATATTGTTAGTTATTGTTTCTAATAGCACAAAGTTAAAACAAAAAAATGAAACGATGCAAGGAATGGCTATGAATTTTGTTTTTTTAACCTTGATTGTTGCATGAGGACACGGATCATCGGAATTTTATCCACGGAGGACAGGATTTTTTTAGTAGCTACGCTAGAAATCTTGGAGGAAATCTTAATAATAAAGAATGGCCGGGGGCCAGAAATAATTCAATAACCAAGAAACTATAATCTTTAAAGAAAATCCTAAACAAAATGCGCTCGAGTACCTCGCTTTTGGGAAGGGTTTTATTATGGATCGCATCGGAGATGCTCGAAATCTTAACGATAATCTTAACGATAATCTTTAACTAGAATCTCTTTCCGTGTCTTCCGTGTGTTCCGTGGATTATTATCATCGGAATTTAGACGGAATTTATACGGAAACAAAATCTTTAAAGAAAATCCTAAACAAAATGCGCTCTTCCTCAGGGTGTTGCCCTGGGCTAGGGAAACCATTGGGCTTTCAGCCCGTTTTTGCTTGTGTATCAAAATCTTTAGAAGAATCCTAACTGAAAATGCGCAACAGTACGTTGCTCTGCAGGAGGGGTTTAATGGGGATCGCCTTACAGGCTCGAAATCTAAACTAAAATCTTAACAAAAATCTCTAACCTTTAACCTCTAACCTTTAACCAAAACACTCCATGAATATAAAAAATCGCAACAGCTGATTATCAGAATGTTGCGATTTGATTAGTTGCGGAGGCAGGACTCGAACATGCGACCTCCAGGTTATGAGCCTGGCGAGCTACCAACTGCTCCACTCCGCTGTATTTCTTAATTGCGGGTGCAAAGGTACAAACTATTTTTGAAAATACCAAATTTTTATGCGATAATTTTTTGATTTTCCTCCAAATAGAACAAAATAACGGAAATTGTTTGCACAATAGAAAAGAAATGTGTAATTTTGCACACGTATGCATACATGTGCAATAGAAAAATAGGAGGAGTCATACTATGTCAATATCAAAGACGCGACAAAAATTAGTAGATGTAGCCCGTCAGTTGTTTGCCAAAAACGGAATGGAAAACACGACGATGAACGACATTGCCATTGCCTCTGGCAAAGGACGTCGCACGCTATATACCTATTTTAAATCCAAGGAAGATATTTATTTTGCTGTCATTGAGTGCGAACTGGAGCGCCTGTCTGATAAATTGGATGAGGTAGCTGCTAAGCGTATCCGTCCACAGGATAAGGTGATAGAATTGATATACACCCATCTGAGTATGATCCGTGAGACGGTGGTGCGTAACGGTAATCTACGTGCTGAGTTTTTCCGTAATATATGGATGGTGGAGAAGGTGCGTAAGAACTTTGATGATGCAGAAGTGGAATTGTTCCGTAAGGTATATACAGAGGGCAAGGAGGCAGGCGAGTTTGACATAGAAAACGTAGATCTTGTAGCTGACATCACCCACTATTGTATCAAGGGACTTGAAGTGCCTTATATCTATGGTCGTATTGCCCATGGAATGACAGAAGAAGCCACCAAACCTCAGGTTGCCAAATTTGTGTATGGCGCATTGGGAAACTTCAAGAAGAACAGTGACCGATGATTTGACAGGAATAGTAACACTAACAATAAAACATATAACATAAACAAATAAACACATTATGGGATTATTAACAGGAAAGACTGCCCTCATTACAGGTGCAGCACGTGGTATCGGCAAAGCCGTTGCTATGAAATTTGCCCAGGAAGGCGCTAACATTGCATTTACAGATCTTGTACTCAACGATGATATGGCTGCAGGCCTTGAGGCTACCCGCAAGGAAATTGAGGCTCTTGGCGTGAAATGTAATGCCTATGCAGGAAATGCTGCTGACTTTGCAGAGACAGAGGCTGTGGTCAACAAAATCAAGGAGGATTTCGGTTCTATTGATGTACTGGTGAACAATGCCGGTATCACCAAGGATGGTCTGATGCTCCGTATGACAGAGGCCCAGTGGGATGCAGTATTGAATGTCAATCTGAAATCAGCTTTCAACTTCATTCATGCTTGCGCTCCTATCATGTTGCGCCAGCGTAAGGGTTCTATCATCAATATGTCGAGTGTGGTAGGTGTACACGGTAATGCAGGCCAGTGTAACTACTCTGCTTCTAAAGCAGGTATGATTGGTTTGGCAAAGTCTATTGCTCAGGAACTCGGTCCTAAGGGTGTACGTGCCAATGCCGTAGCTCCTGGTTTCATTGAGACTGCCATGACGGCACAACTGCCAGAAGAGATTCGTAAGGACTGGATGAAGAAGATTCCTCTCCGTCGTGGCGGACAGGTAGAAGATATCGCTAATGTTTGTCTGTTCCTGGCTTCTGATATGTCAAGCTATGTATCAGGTCAGGTGATTCAGATTGACGGTGGTATGAATATGTAACAATCTAATTATTACGCTATAAAAAACGCAGACTCCTTTGTTGGGAGCCTGCTTTTTTGTTGGTATGCCCGATGGCAATCGTGCTGTGCATCTTATGCCAGCGTATGCGCATCGATATACTGTTGAACGTTGTCTTTGTAGGATTCAGATACGGGGATAAACTCCTTGCCGAAGACGATACGGAAGCGGTCGATAGATTCCGCCTTGCTCATGTGCACGATATAGGAGCGGTGTGTGCGCTGGAACTCCGGTCTGGGAAGGAACTCTTCGAGTTTCTTCATGTTCATGAGTGACATGATTTTCCTACCGTCGTCGAGATAGAAGCGGACATAGTCTTTGAGTCCTTCAACATACAGGATGTTGTCGAGGTCAATGCGTACCAATTTATAATCGCTCTTGACAAAGATAAAGCGGTCGCGCATATAAGTCTCTTGTTTGCGGAATACCCTGAACCATTCCAGCGCTTTGTTGGCAGCAACCAGGAAGTCTTCGTAGGCAATGGGTTTGAGCAGATAGTCGAGTGCCTTAACCTTATAGCCATCCAGGGCATACTGTTGGAAAGCGGTGGTGAAAATGATTTTTGTTGTTTTAGGAACGATTCTGGCAAATTCTATGCCTGACAGTTCTGGCATCTGGATATCGAGAAAGAGCAGGTCAACAGGATTGTCGCGTAGCACCTTCATAGCCTCGATAGCGCTTCCATACGAACCTTGTAGTTCGAGAAATGGTGTCTTTTCGGCATAACTCTTCAGGAGTTCAATTGCCAACGGTTCATCGTCGATGATAGCACAAGTGATGTTCATAATTTAATTGTAATGGTAGAATGATACATTTTTTGATTATCGTTAACGCCATGCGTCCATTCATAGCGTCCTTTATAAGCCAGTTCCAATCGTCGTCTTACAAGTTCGAGTCCCACGCCGTGTCCACTCCTGTCAGTTGAAGTCTTGGGGTGGTTGGAGTTGACGATGTCGCAGACGATTTGTCTGTCATTGGCTTGGATGGTAATATTGATGGTACAGGGAACGGCAGGTTTTACTCCATGTTTGAAGGCGTTCTCCACCAGTGAGATGAAGATCATTGGAGCCACTTTCTGTTGTTCGTTGGTGATATGAAACAAGGTATTGACTTCTACCGACGGCCCCTGACGCAGTTTCATGAGTCGGATATAGTTTTTTAGGAACTCCACCTCATCGCGCAGTTCTATCTCCGATCGCTGATAGTCATAGAGAATGTGTCGTAACATCTTAGAGAGATCTTGTATCGCCTCCTGTGCCTTCTGGGTATTGATAGCAGTCAGCGCATAGATGTTGTTGAGCGTGTTGAGCAGGAAATGAGGATTGATCTGTGAACGAAGATTGCTCAGTTCAGCCTCTTTTCGTGCCTCTTCTGCTGTCTGCCACTGCAAGGCGAGATGAAGTAGGGTGGCAATTGCCGCCGCAATGACGAGGTTGACAATGTCGCGTATGACAAAAGCAATGGTCAATATCAACGGCGGTTCCCTGTGGTTATGTCCCAGCATGTCGTGTGACAGACTCATCCAGAGGTGAAGGGCAATGCCGAGCACGATGACTATGAAGGTATTGGTCACAAAGAACTGCGTGCGGTGTCCTGTTACGAAATACCTTGGGGTGAGCCATAGGTAATCGATATAGAACACAGCCATGAATGTCAGCGGTACCGTTGTGGTCAGCATAAACTGACTGACGGACATACCTCTGCCATGATTCATGAACATCAGCGGTAAAAGGATGATAACAATCCAGATGGCGATGTGGATGAGAATCTCTAAACGTTTATTCATGTCGAATAGCTTCTATTGGGTCCATATTAGCAGCCTTCTGTGCCGGAATGTAGCCGAAGAGCACACCGATGCAGACACAGACAAAGAATGATACGTAGATGCTCCATGCAGGAACACTTGACGGCATATTGAACATCGGTACGATAAATTCGCTTGCCGAGCATCCTACGAGTATGCCGAGTAGTCCACCTGTTACAGAGATGAGTACGGATTCTATCAAGAACTGCAATGAGATGACCGGTCCTGTGGCTCCCACAGCCATACGCAATCCAATCTCCTTGGTGCGTTCGGTCACGCTGACCAGCATGATATTCATGATACCGATACCAGCCACAAGGAGTGAGAAGGCAGCAGCCACCACGAGGATGATGGTCACGGTATCCATGGTGGATGACATGGTCTCCATCATCTCAGCCTGTGAACGGATGGTGAAATCATCGGCAGCATCACCTTTCAGTTTGTGGTTGTCGCGAAGAATCTGTGTGAGTTCTTCGATGGCCGCATCGCTCAGTTCTTCGGTAATTGCCGAACACACAATGCTGGAGAACCACGTCTGTGCCGCGATGCGTTTCATGACGGTAGAATAGGGAGCGATGATGACGTTGTCCTGGTCCATACCCCAGTTGTTGTAGCCTTTCGACTTCAGTACGCCGATGATGCGCATCGGTATGGATTTGAAGCGGATAGTCTTGCCGATGACATCAGCCCCTTCTCCATAGAGTTCCTTGACGATGGTAGTACCAACGACACACACCTTAGCCGCCTTTTTGATATCCTCCTGTGTAAAGCAGTCGCCCTGTTCTATGGTCCATTGCTTGATGTCGAGGTATTCCGGACTTTCTCCATATACCGTAGTATTGGTATTGCTGTTGCCATAGATAGCCTGTCCGCTTGCTGTGACCTCAGGAGAAACATTCGTCACATATTTTTTCTCGCGCATGATGCGTTCATAGTCAGCCATCTTCAAGGTTTGCATGCTTGACGGGTCCTGGCGTACGCCGCCACGCATATCAGCCCCCGGTCGGATATTGATCAGGTTGGTGCCCATGGTAGAGAGTTCCGCACGGATACTCTCTTTAGATCCCTGTCCGATAGACATCATGATGATGACCGCTGCCACACCGATGATGATGCCAAGCATGGAGAGGAAGGATCGCATCTTGTTGTTGGCGACAGCCCTGATACTGACTTTGAAAAGATTGAGTATGTTCATAATCTGATGGGTTCAATATATAGTATGTGAGTTTAATCGTCTTGCGGTTTCGGTAATGCAGCGAGTGCTTCTGCCGCCGACTTGATATTGGTGTTGATGGTATCTTCACGTATCTTACCGTCACGGAGGTTGATGTTACGACTAGAATACTCCGCAATTTCCGGATTATGGGTCACGAAGATGATGGTATGTCCCTGTCGGTAGAGTTCTTGGAAGAGCACGAGCATCTCAAACGATGTACGCGTATCAAGGTTACCCGTAGCTTCGTCAGCTAAAAGTACGGCAGGGTCGTTGACAAGAGCCCTGGCAATTGCCACACGTTGCATCTGACCACCCGACATCTGATTAGACTTATGGTCCAGACGGTCGCCCAGTCCTACAGCCTGCAGAGCTTTAACGGCAGCCTCACGACGTTGTGCTGCATTATACTTGTTGTTGTACATGAGCGGCAGTTCAACATTCTCTACAGCCGTTGTCTTAGCCAACAGGTTGTAGTTTTGAAACACAAAACCAATCTTGTTGTTGCGCAGGTGTGCCCGTTCCGTCTTCGACATGGTGCGTACAGCCACTCCGTCAAGGAAGTATTCTCCGCTGGTAGGTGTGTCGAGACATCCCAACTGGTTGAGGAGTGTAGATTTTCCAGAACCCGATGTGCCCTGAATGGTGACAAACTCGCCCTCATAGATTTTGAAGGAGACACCCCTTAGTGCCTTCACCGTCTCACTTCCTACCTGGAAGTAACGTTTCACATTCTGCAGTTCGATGACTGTTTTTCTTTTCTCTTCAGCCATAGTACTTACTTCTTCTGGTTGTTTTTCTTGTTGTCGCGTGGTTTAGGCATGAAGGGATTCCTTGCCTGCTGGTCTTGGCCTTCAGCCTCGTTACCACCCATGATATTGAAATCAATCAAAACCTCAGTACCCTCTTTGATGCCACCGGTAATCTCTGTTGTAGTACCGTTGGTTGTACCAATCTCAACGGCATGAGCCTTGAAGACATTATTTTCGAGTGTCCACACCTTGTGATCACCCTTGCAATCTGCAATGGTCTGTCCTTCTTGCAGCAGGGTTTCGTTGGGTGTAAAGCGTAATGCCTTGGCAGGTACAGCCGTAACATTTTTCTTCTCCAGTGTGAAGATGGTGACATTGGCAGTCAGTCCCGGTTTCAGTTTCAGATCTTTGTTTGGTGCCGAGATCACCACTTCGTAAGTCACGACATTACTCTCAGTAGTAGCCTGTTGGCGAACCTGAGTCACTTCACCTTCAAACAAGTCATCGGGGAAGGCATCCACTGTGAATGTCACGCGTTGTCCCTCTTTTACACCACCTATGTCAGCCTCGTCGATATCGGCAATCACGCGCATGTCGGTCAAGTCTTTGGCAATAGTGAACAGTTCAGGTGTGTTGAATGATGCCGCAACGGTCTGTCCCTCTTCTACCGATTTGGACAGCACCACACCATCAATAGGTGAGGTGATCGTGGCATAGCCCAGGTTGGTTTGTGCCTTCTGTACATTCTCTTTGGCTGAAACCACCTGCTGTCGAGCCTTGTCATAGGAAAGACGCGCATTCTCATAGTCATCCGCACTAACCAGTCCCTTCTGATACAAGGTTTTGTATCTTCCGAAGTTAGTCTTTTCGTAGTTCAGCGTGCTCTGTGCACTCGACAGGTTAGCCTTAGCTGTATTCAGTTCGCTGATGAGGTTGGTCTTATCGAGTTCAGCGATGACCTGTCCTTTTTTCACCACCGAGTTGTAATCCACATAGAGTTTAGAGACGATACCGCTAACCTGAGTACCCACGGTAACAGAAGTCACAGGTTCTATGGTACCAGTTGCTGTGACGGTATTCTCAATATTCTGGCGTTCCACCTTTGCGGTTGTGTATGTCACTTTCTGTTCCTTTTTGTTGCCTGTCAGCAAGAAAGCCACTATGGCGATGAGTACTATAGCAGCTGCTGCTATACCTATTTTCTTGATATTCATATTGTTGTGGTATTATGTTTCTGTTAGATATGTTGTTTATGTTATAATGTCATTTTCTCGCCTTGGTAGAAGCGGAGTAACTGACGGTTGAGGATAGTGGTGTATTTCGCCTGCAATTTATTTTGTTGTGACGAGAGCAACCGGTCTTTTCCAGTCATCAGTTCAACGATGTTTTTGAGACCGAGCCGAAACTGCTCTTCGAGCAAGTCATAGCTTGCCTGTTCACTCTCAACGGTAGTCAATGCCGTTTTGAATTTCTGTTGGTTTGTTTCAGCGTCGAGCCAGTAGCCTTCGATGGTGGCATAGAGTTGCTTCTGTTGGTCGAGCAGTTCCAGTTGAGCCTGTTCCCGTTGGATACGTGCCTTATTGACAGCTGTTTTTGTCTTTCTGTTATCGAAGAGCGGTACGCTAACAGAAGCACCCACCGAAGCATCGAAATTTGTTTTAATCTGCTTGTCCCAGTTTTGAGAGCTCATCGATGCCGTACTGGTGCCCACACCTCCGTTGATGCTGATGGTAGGCATGGCACCAGCCTTGGCGATATTCATCTGTATGTCGCTTTGTTTCAATCCCAGTTGTGCATTTTTGATTTCCGGTCTTCCGCCCAGAGCTGTCTCATAGACCGTAGATAGAGCAGGAATTTCAGCTAAAGCCTGTTCGTCGCCTGCTGTTAGCATTTCGATGTCAAAAGCCTCATCTCCTGTGAGTTCCAGTAGTTGCTTCAACTGTAGCTTATAGTTAGCGATATTGCTCTCAGCCTCTACGATGGTATATTCGTCGGCAGCCCGTTGTGCTGTGAGTTGTGCGAGGTCAGCCTTTGCCATTTTACCCACCTCAACCATTTCTTTACCACGTTGCTCGTTCCTTTTACTAGTTTCGAGACTTTGTTTATTGACCTCCACGGCTTCGTTCATATATAGGATCTGCACATAGAGCTGAGCAATCCGCTCTTGAATATTGTTAGCGGTCGTTTCGGTTTGCAGTTCTGCCTGTTGTTCGCTAACCTCGCCGAGTTTCACTTGATTCCGGTTTTGGTTTCCGTTCCATACCGTCCATTGTGCGTTGATGCCATAGCTTCCATTATAATAGGTCTTGTTGACCTTCGAGTTTACCGTACCGTTTGTCACGGTAGCGACACCATTTTCCAGCCACGGTCTGTAGCCAAATGATTGGTTTGTTGATGCCGACAGCGATGGCAGTAGTGCCGCTTTAGCCTGTTTGCGTTCCTCCGTAGCCGATTGTTTTTGCAATTTCGCCTGTTGTAGGGTAATGTTGTTCTGTAACGCATAGTCTATACACTCAGTCAGCGTCCATTTTTTCTGGGCGCTGGCCGATAGCGCTATAGCTATTGCCGTTACCATTAGTGTTGTCCTTTTCATACCTTAATTAATATATATGCCTATGATTACTTGTGTTGTATTTTCACGTTGCAAAATTAGACAGAATATCTGATATATAAAAATGTGATAGACGTTTCGTTCCAGTTAGTAGAAAGTATCTTCTTATTCTTCGATATTTTCCTTTGTTTTAACGATTCTTTAGAATAGCGGTTGCGTGAGTCCTTTCATTATATTTTCAGCTCGGCTCTCGGCTTCGGGATGAATACGGGATGCCTTGACCTATGGTCGAGTCATTTTTGCCTCGGCATAACCAAAAAGTGAACTTTAGTCTTTGCTCTCGGCTTCGGGATGCCTTCGGAACATAACCATTCTTTGTACGTAAACAGTAAGTCCCGAGTAAGTTCCAAGTAAGTCCCAGAAACTGCGTTGAAAATGGGAGGAGGATGGGATAAGCATCCTTGAAACATATCAGAAAGATGAAGTTTGGTCAAAAGCGAAACTATAATATATAAATAAGGTGAATCATAAGAAAAATAAGAAATTCACATCTCTTTGGTATATTTTCCATTAAAATGTTTGCATAATTGGTGGAAATATTATACTTTTGCAAGCGTTAATATTTAAAAACAAGAAATATGTTAGACAACAAGGCATTCTTTTACGGTTATTACTTTTACTTTACAGGATACTGTGAAGCGGTTGGCCGTAACTTGAAATGAACTAACAACGAACGATAATAAGGTCCCGCTTCACTTACATGTGAAAGCGGGATTTCTTTTAATATAAAGATAAAAAAGATAATGAAAAGAATCGCAATACAAGGAATCATAGGATCGTTTCATGATATGGCAGCACACCTGTATTTTGAAGGAGAACAGATACAACTCGTTTGCTGCGCCACCTTCGAGGAGGTGTTTGAGCATATGAAGCAGGATCCTACCATGATAGGAATGACAGCTATAGAAAATACTATTGCCGGTTCGCTACTCCATAATTACGAACTGTTACGTTCGTCGGGAGCAACCGTAGTAGGGGAATACAAACTGCATATCTCACATTGCATCTGCTGTCTGCCTGACGATTCGTGGGACACCATTACAGAGGTACACTCACATCCTGTTGCATTAATGCAATGCAGACAGTTTCTGGCACAACATCCTAACATCAAAAATGTGGAAGGCGAAGATACAGCAGGAAGTGCCAAGGATATCAAGGAACATCAACATCACGGATGGGCAGCCATCTGTAGTGCTGAGGCTGCCAAACTCTACGGACTGAAGATACTGGAAGACCATATTGAAGACAACAAGCATAACTTCACACGTTTCCTGGTCACTTGTCAGCCACAGAAAGCAGACTTCCTCAGACCCTTGGAGAAAGCCAACAAGGCAAGTCTGGTATTCTCATTACCTCACGAGGAAGGTTCGCTCTCTCAGGTGCTCAGCATACTTTCGTTCTATAAGATCAACCTCACGAAGATACAGTCGCTCCCGGTCATCGGACACGAATGGGAATACCTGTTCTATGTGGATGTGACCTACAACAGTCTTACACGGTATAGACAGGCCGTTGACGCTATTATGCCTTTGACCAAGGAACTCACCGTACTGGGCGAATATCGAGAGAATTGACAGACAGAAATTTACTTGAACAATAACAATAACACGTCATGATACAACCAGCAGACAGACTTACACTCGTTAGTGAATACTATTTCAGCCGAAAACTCAAAGAAGTGGCTGCACTCAACGCACAAGGTATGGATATTATCAGCCTTGCCATTGGAAGTCCGGATATGCCCCCGTCACCACAGACTATTGACAAGCTCTGTGAGGTGGCCAAACAGCCAGACGCGCATGGCTATCAACCGACCATGGGAACGCCAGAACTAAGACAGGCGATGGCAGGATTCTATAATAGATGGTATGGAGTGCAACTCAATCCTCAAACTGAAGTATTGCCACTCATCGGTTCGAAAGAGGGCATTCTCCATGTGACGCTCGCCTTCGTCAATCCTGGCGATGAAGTCCTCGTACCCAATCCAGGTTATCCTACCTATACCTCGCTGAGCAAACTCCTTGGAGCAAAGGTGGTCAACTACAATCTTGTGGAGGCCAATGGATGGCAACCGGATTTCGACGAACTGGAGCAGATGGACCTCAGCAAGGTGAAACTCATGTGGACCAATTATCCCAATATGCCCACAGGAGGAAATGCAAGGCGCGAAACCTATGAAAGACTGGTTGACTTTGCCAAGAAACACCATATCGTAGTGGTCAACGACAATCCCTATTCCTTTATCCTCAATGAAGAACACCTCTCAATTCTTCAGGTAGAGGGAGCAAAAGACTGTTGTATCGAGTTCAACTCCATGTCGAAATCACACAATATGCCAGGATGGCGCGTAGGACTCTGTGCTACCAACGCTCAGTTTATATCATGGATTCTGAAGGTGAAGAGTAATGTAGACAGTGGAACATTCAGAGGACTGCAACTGGCTGCCGCAACAGCCTTCGACAATAGCGACGAATGGCATCAAGAGGCAAATATCGACACCTATCGCCGTCGCCGACACTATGCAGAGCAGATTATGGAAACGCTCCATTGCAGTTACGATCCCCATCAGGTAGGAATGTTTCTGTGGGGAAAAATACCTGATCAGTATGATGATGTGGAACAGTTGACAGAAAAGGTACTCCATGATGCACGGGTATTCATTACACCAGGATTCATCTTTGGATCCAACGGCAAACGTTATATTCGCATCTCCCTCTGTGCCAAAGAGGAAAAACTACAGGAGGCACTAACACGTATTGCAGATATGATGAGAAAATAAGCTATTTAGCAGTAAATAATAAATAACAGATAAAAACAAAAACAAGATATTATGGAATTGGAATTAGAACCTTTGAGACTTCCGAGTGACAACGAACGTCCCTTCGTCATTGCAGGACCTTGTAGTGCAGAGACAGAAGAGCAGGTGATGACCACAGCACGACAACTGGCCAATTACGGATGCCACATGTTTCGTGCAGGAATATGGAAACCCAGAACAAAGCCAGGAGGATTTGAGGGTAACGGAGAAAAAGCGTTGCCATGGATGCAACAGGTGAAAAAGGAAACAGGCATGTTGACAGCCACAGAAGTTGCAACGCCAGAACATGTGGAACTCGCTCTGAAATATGGTATCGACGTGTTGTGGGTAGGAGCAAGAACCACAGCAAACCCCTTTGCCATGCAAGCCCTCGCAGATGCGTTGAAAGGTACAGACGTGCCCGTATTGGTGAAAAATCCAACCAACCCAGATCTCGAATTATGGATAGGAGCACTGGAACGCCTCAATCTTGCAGGCATCAAGAGGCTCGGAGCCATTCATCGCGGATTCTCAAGCTACGACAATAAGATTTACCGTAACTTGCCCACGTGGCAGATTCCCATCGAGCTGCACAGACGCATTCCCGATCTTCCTATCGTCAACGACCCCAGTCATATCGGAGGACGACGCGAACTGATTGCTCCGCTCTGTCAACAAGCCATGGACCTTGGTTTTGACGGACTGATTGTAGAAAGCCATTGCGATCCAGACAAGGCATGGAGCGACGCTAAACAGCAGGTGACTCCCGATGTTCTTGACTACATCCTCTCGTTGCTCGTTATACGTGATGAAACTGTCACCACAGAGGGTATCGTACAACTCCGCAAGCAGATTGACGAGATAGACAACCAGCTCATGGAAATGCTCTCAAAACGTATGCGTGTCTGCCGTGAGATAGGTCACTACAAGAAAGAACACAACATGACCGTACTTCAGACATCACGTTATAACGAAATCCTCGACAAACGAGGTGCACAAGGTGCACTCTGCGGCATGGCACCAGAGTTTGTTGCCAAGGTATTTGAAAACATTCACGAAGAATCAGTAAGACAACAGATAGAAATCATCAACAAATGAAAATACTCGTATTAGGGGCAGGAAAGATGGGGAGCTTCTTCATAGACCTGCTGAGCTTTGACCATGAAGTGGCGGTCTATGAAAAAGACGCCAGGCGAATGCGGTTTACCTATAACTGTCAGCGCTTTGCTGATTTAGAGGAAATCAGACAGTTTAAACCAGAACTCGTCATCAATGCCGTTACCGTGAAATATACTATCGCGGCATTTGAAGAGGTGATGCCTTTCCTCCCGAAGGACTGTATTATCAGCGATATTTCATCGGTTAAAACAGGTCTGAAAGACTTCTATGAAAAGACAGGTCATCCTTATGTTTCTACACACCCGATGTTTGGACCTACATTTGCCAATCTGCAGCAGTTGTCAGAGGAAAATGCCATTATCATCAACGAAGGTGACTATATGGGACGCATCTTCTTCAAGGACCTCTATCAGAAACTGGGACTGAATATCTATGAGTATTCATTTGACGAACACGACAGAACAGTTGCTTACTCCCTCTCTATCCCATTTGTTTCAACCTTCGTCTTTGCTGCCGTTATGAAACATCAGGATGCGCCAGGAACAACGTTCAAGCGTCACATGAAGATTGCTCAAGGGGTTCTCAACGAAGATGATTACCTATTGCAGGAAATCCTTTTCAATCCCTATACCCATGATCAGGTGGCTCAGATTCGCACAGAGTTGAAAGAGTTGCTAGAGATTATCGACAATCGTGATGCTGTGGGCATGAAAGCGTATCTAACAAAAATCAGAGACAACGTGCGACGTGACATAGAAATCAAACATAGTTGATGTCCCATTCTGACGACCGATTGCATATGAAGATATATCTGACAACCAGTCTTATACGATATCAATAAAACACAAGACTGACCTTCATGATAGGCCAGTCTTGTTGGGTTTTATACCGACTGATAAGCGACAATCGTCGTATCGTACGTTATGATTTGTTGGTCATGATAGTCAATACCATTTCATCGGTAGCACACATCGCTTCCTTGCCGATACTCGTCAGGTTGCGGATAGAACAATCCACATCATGGTCTATAATACCTTCTGCTTCGGTGACATGCTTGCCTTCACGAGCCAATAGGGCAGAGAGTAATGCTGTGGAAACACCAGAGCAGATCTTTAATGAACAACTGGGTTTTGCTCCGTCGCAAATCATTCCTGTTAAGTTGGCTATCATATTCTTCACGGAGTGGCAGATATCTGCATATTGGCCGCCCATGAGGTAAGTAATACCGCAACTGGAACCGATACTGGCCACAACACAACCGCAGAGGGCACTCAGTCTGCCGAGACTTTGTTTGATATAGATGGCGGTGAGGTGACTTAACGTTAAGGCACGGATGAGTTCTTCCTCGGTATTCTCATTCTCCTCAGCAAATACTACAACAGGATTGGTGGCACAGATTCCCTGATTGCCCGAACCGCTGTTACTCATTACGGGAATCATAGCACCTCCCATACGAGCGTCACAAGCAGAGGCTGTCTTGGAGATGATATGGGAAAACATGGTATTGCCAAAAATGCCATGGCTGAGTGGACGGTCCATCGTCTTACCTAAACAATGACCATAATTGCCTTTGACAGCTTCGGCAGCCGCACGCATGTTATACTCTTTTGTTTGCAGAATAAAACGGAGTTCGTCTATGGGAGCAGAGATGGAAAAGTCATAGACTGTCTGCATGGTCAAGGAGACGTGTTCTTCACCCTCTTCCGATGTAGCAGGCTTGCGGTGGTCAACAAGGACTTTGTCATCCGTTGCCTGATAGTCGATATTGGTATGGTCGCCTGAGATGATGGCTGTGGCATGATGAGGTAGGGAAGAATCGTCGGAACTACATTCTACCTCGATGTATAGTTTATCGCAAGCGTCAGCCTTGAGACCGATGTTGATATGGTTGTCCTTGACATATTGTTTGCCGAGTTCAAGAGACTGTGCATCAAGGTCTTTCAAGACCTCGAGTTGATAGTCAGAACAGCCAATCAGCGCACCCAAAGCAATGGCAATGGGCAAACCAATCATACCCGTGCCGGGAATTCCTACTCCCATAGCATTTTTTAGAATGTTAGCACTGAGTAGGACATTGATATGGTCGGGAGTTCTACCAAGGAGTTCTGTGGCACGTGCCACACAAAGGGCTACTGCCATAGGTTCTGTGCATCCAACGGCGGGTACAATCTCTCGTTTCATCAGTTCGAGAATCTCGTTTTGTCTAATGGCATCAATCATAAGCTTTGTATTATTGTTTATTCATTTTAGAGTTGCAGACAAGTGGTGAATGTATCGGGTGAGGTGCATGGAAAACTGACAGGCCTACGGAAAAGACCGAAAAGGGCGCTACCGCTACCGCTCATTGCTGCATAGACTGCACCAAGGTTGTAGAGTTGCCTTTTGACGGCAGCCAACTGTGGGTGTGCACGAAAGACACTATATTCGAAATCGTTGACCAGTAGGTCGCGCCATGTTTCCACAGGTTGCGAAACGATATCAAGGCAACAATGTTCAGGATGACGTGGGGTGATATGAGCAAAGGCTTCACGTGTGGGGACAGGGATATTGGGGCGTACCACACAGAGATACCATCCTTTCAAATCCAATGAGATAGGACGTAACCGTTCGCCAATCCCTTCCGCATAAGCAGGTTTGTTGAGAATGAAAAACGGACAGTCGGCTCCAAGTCTTGCAGCCCGTTCTATGAGTTGTGACGCTGTGAGGTTGAGATTTCCCATTCTGTTCAGCAGAGTCAGCATGGCAGCACAGTCACTTGATCCTCCACCCATTCCAGCCTGTGTAGGAATGCCTTTGTAGAGGTGGGTGTGCAGTCGTGGCAATGTTGGAAACTCATCTTTCAACAGATGGTAGGCGCGCACCACCAGATTGCGTTGTTCGTCACCTTCTACGTCAATACCAGTCACCTTCAGGTCGCAGTCAACGGTAGATGGAAAGGCATCGTTCATCTCAGACACTTCAAGAGCATCCATGATAGGGACTGGATAGAACACGGTCTGAAGGTTGTGATATCCATCAGGTCTGCGCTCTACGACATTGAGGCCGAGATTGATTTTTGCTAAAGGGAATATGATGTCTGTATGTTGCATAGTTCATTTGTTTTTTTTTGTATCACACTTACGGGTCCACGTTATTTTATTTCTTCTTCTTCAATACTTTGATACGTCGGCTAGCTTCATGAGCCTCAGGGTATAGTTCAAGCGCTTTCTCATAGTTACGGATGGCGGCATCTGTCATGTGTTCTTTCTCACATTCACGTCCCAATGAGACATATTCTACAGCCAAGCGTTTGAGCATCTCATCACGATCATGTAGTTTGTTGATAGCCTCCTGCCGTTGTTCTTCCAGTTGGGTGATGACAGCGAGTTTTCTGCGGATGAGTCGTTGTGCAGCAGGCCGTTCGATGTCGTAACGACTATGGATGGCGATGAAGAAATGTTTCAGAAATGCTTGAAAATCGCGTTCGTCGAAAGCACTCATGGCCTCCCTGTATTCGTAGTCGGCTTTACTCTCATGGAGGGCTTTGTTGATGAGGCTGCTGTTATTGTATCGCTGAGCGAACGCGATTACTTCGGGTTTGACAAAGATGTCGCTGCGACGAAGTGGCGACTCTAAACAAATGCCTTGCAGGGAGGTGCATCGGCTTAATGCCACATAGGCTTGTCCGCCGGCAAAGGCGCCTCCTGTGAAATCGATACGCACATGACGGAAGGTAAGTCCTTGACTCTTATGAACGGTAATGGCCCATGCCAGTCGGATTGGAAACTGGATGAATGAACCGAGCAATTCCTCTTCTATCTTCTGTTCCTTCTCATTGAAGGTATAGCGCATATTTTCCCAAATGGCACGTTCTACGTCGTGCTCATGACCAGTCTCGTCGCAAATGGTGATGATACCTTCTTCTTCGTCAAGGGCGACGACAACCCCTAAGGTACCATTGACCCATCGGTGTTCTTTGTCGTTCTTGATAAAGATCACCTGTGTGCCAGGTTTCACCTCTAGCGCAATAGGGGCAGGGTAGGAACTCTCAGGAAATTCTCCAAGGACTTTTCCTTTGAAGACGGTAGCTTTGCCTTCAAGAGCTGCCAGTTGTTCGTTGTTGATATGTTCTGCTGTATCTCGACGGGTAGTCAAGGTAATAGCCATCTCGTCTTGGCTGTTATGGAAAGAAGCCCCCAGTCGTTGATTGATGATTCGCAGGTCATGATCCGTTGTGGTATTGCTTCTGATTCGGTCCAGTATGTGGATGAAATCTTCATCCTTTTGCCGATATACTTTCCGTAATTCTATGCTAACGAGATCCATCTTTTGCCAAACGGAGGCAGAGAAGAAATAGGCAGAAGCATAGAATGGTTGCATGAGTTGCCATTCGTCAGACTTCACCACAGGCTGTAACTGGAAGATATCGCCAACGAGTAAGAGTTGTTTGCCTCCGAATGGCTCACGCATATTGTGGCAGTAGATGCGCAATACTTTGTCAATGAAGTCGATGATATCAGAACGAACCATCGATATTTCATCGATGATGATGAGTTCCAACTCACGCAACATCTTGATCGTGTCTCCGCTATATTTCAAACTTTTGCGGATATGGCGTGCATCATACCGGCTGTCGTTAGGAAGAAGCGGGTGGAAAGGAAGTTTGAAGAAACTATGGATTGTCTGTCCTCCTGCGTTGATGGCAGCAATACCTGTTGGTGCGAGGATGACGTGTTTCTTCTTTGTATGTTCAGACACATAACGCAGAAAAGTAGATTTACCCGTGCCTGCCTTCCCAGTAAGGAAAAGCGAGCGACGGGTAAAGTTGACAATCTGGAGTGCCGATTGCCACTCCGCATTGGTAGTGTCTATAGACGATTTCAATACAGAAGGTCTGTTAAAGGTCTTGCAAAATTAAATTTCCGTATGTTTGGGCTCCTCTGCAGCCTTCGGTTGTGAGGGCGTTCCGTGTTGGTTACCATCAGGTGATGGCGCAACAGGAGCAGTAGGATCAACAGCATTCTCATTGGGCTGTTCCAGTTCGATATGCTGGATACTATCGCTGGCAATAGAGTCTGAATCGGCAGGCTCTTTGAAATAGCCACCGCAACTATACATTTGCATGGTGATGTCGGTATCGTGTGGTTTGTCGAATTTAGCACGATACATTTTGAATGCAGGGTCTCCAAGAACCTGTTCTAAGAAGTCTCCACAGATGGGAAGAGCTGTCTTGGACCCTTGACCTAATGCTCCAGTACGGAAGTGGATACAACGGTATTCACCGCCTACCCATGCTCCGACAACGAGATGTGGGGAAACACCAACAAACCATGCGTCGGAATGGTTGTTAGAGGTACCAGTCTTACCGCCGAAATCTGTATCACGAGCAAATTGGTTGGTCCAGCGTCCCAATGCAGAACTTGTTCCTTGCATACCGCCCTGCAGCAATTGTTGGAGGAGAAAAGCACTCTTGTAGGTCAATACTTGTTTCTCCTCTTCAGGAGCAGTATAGATTTCTTTGCCGTCGCGATCTACGATACGGGTGACAAGGACGGGGTTGTGTGTTTTACCGTCATTGACCGGTGTACAATATGCATTGACAAGTTCAAGGAGGTTGACATCGCTACTACCCAAGGCGAGTGCAGGGGTAGCATCCAACTTACTTTTTATACCCATATCGTGTGCGGTTTTTACAATATTGGGAATACCACATTCTTGGCCGAGTTTGACAGCAATAGAGTTGATACTCATGGCGAAAGCCTGTTTCAGCGTGACATTAGCACCGGAGAAACGTCCGTTGGCATTGGTTGGGGCCCATAATACTTCTTCGTTTTTCTTGCTGTCGAAGACTTTCATAGAGAAATAGGAGTCCTCACGTGTGTCACAAGGAGTAATACCTTGGTTCATGGCCTCAGCATAGACAAAGAGCTTAAACGTAGAACCAGGTTGACGCATCGACTTCACCTTGTCGTACTTCCATGTTCTGAAATCGAGGTCACCGACCCATGCTTTTACGTGACCCGTCTCGGGTTCCATTGCAACGAATCCACAGTGCATGAAATGTTCCATATAACGGATGGAGTCGAGCGTTGAGATATTTTTCTCGATGATGCCTTCGTCGTAATCAAACAACTTCACAGGGTGTGGAAGGTTCAGATAGTAGTTGATAGAATCGGTATTATTGTCGTATCGTTGACTCAGATATTTGTAATAAGGCAATTTTTTTGCAAGATCTTCAATGAAATTAGGAATTTCCTGATGGCGCTCATCCTGCCATGGGTTCTGGCCAGACCAGTGGTTGTTGAAGTTACGTTGGATGATACGCATCTGTCGCTTTGCAGCCTGTTCTGCGTATTTCTGCATACGCGTATCAATAGTGGTGTAAATCTTCAAACCGTCTCTGTAGAGATCAATATCATTGTCCTTACACCAGTCGTGAAGTTCATCAGCAACGGCCTCACGGAAATACTGTGCCTGTCCATCGTAATTGTTCTCCACACTATAGTCGAGTTGGATAGGTTTCTTGGAAAGGGTGTCGTAAGCTTCACGTGTCAGATCCTTGTGTCGACGCATGTTGTCGAGTACCACATTACGACGTTTGAAGGAATTGTCGGGATTGGTTCGGGGATTATAATAGGTTGTAGCCTTGAGCAGACCGACAAGAATAGCAGCCTGTTCAGGGGTCAATTCCTTTGGTGTGGTACCGAAATATGTTTTTGCTGCAGTTTTGATGCCGTATGCATTGGACCCAAAATCCACTGTATTAGCATACATGGTGAGGATGTCTTTTTTATCGAAAAACATCTCAATCTTCACAGCGGTAATCCATTCCTTACTTTTCATGATGAGCATTTTTACACCAGGGATGTTGCCCAACAGACCTGTGGAATACTCAGTACGAACACGGAACATATTTTTCACCAACTGTTGGGTGATGGTTGAGGCACCACGAGCATCATGGTGAACCACAAAGTCTTTTGCTGCTGCAAAAACGCCCTGGAAGTCAATACCGAAATGATGGTAGAAACGTTCGTCTTCTGTGTCTATCAAAGCTTTCCAGAATACAGGGTTAATCTCTTCGTAGGCAACAGGGGTTCTGTTTTCGCTGAAATACTTACCAATCATGACACCGTCAGCACTGTATAGTTCTGATGCTTGTATGGTTTTTGGGTGCATAATAGCTCTCAAGGACGGTGACTTGCCGAAGAGCCACAGAAAATTGACATCTACCATGATGAGGTAGAAGATGAAGGCTATAATTAACGAGGCAAATCCTACACCACCTTTCACGTACCAGGCACGTCCCTGATACAAGCTTTTATACCATAGCCATGATTTCTTGAGCCACTGACGTGCTTTTGCTGTAAACTCAACGATTCTCTCTTTCATAGATTATCAATATACTTCAAAATGTCTTTTTCTTCTTCAGGATGAAACCATCTCATGGCTTCGTCACGTTTATACCAGGTCAATTGCTTACGAGCATAACGACGGGTGCTCCCCTTGATACGCTCTATGGCTTCTTCTAATGACCAGCGCCCGTCCATATAGTCAAACAGTTCTTTATAGCCAACGGTATTGAGTGCGTTGAGATGTCGGTATTCACGGAGTGCAGCAACTTCTTCTAAAAATCCTTGCTGCATCATTTCGTCAACTCTCGCGTTGATCCGTTGATAGAGTTGTTCACGGTCTCTGTTCAGTCCTATCTTGATAATACGGAAGGGTCTTTGTTTTTTTTCTTGTGTTCTAAATGATGTGTAGGTCTTCCCTGTCTGATAGCAGATTTCTAATGCGTGTATCACGCGTCGATAGTTTTGCTTATCTACTATCTCATAGTGTTCTGGGTCCAGACGTTTGAGGTCTTCACATAAAGCCTCAAGACCTTCTTCTGTATAACGACGTTTCATCTCCTTTCTGACGTCATCACGTATGGTAGGAATATCGTCAATACCATTGCAGACAGCATCTATATACATCATGCTTCCTCCCGATAGGAGTGCATAAGGATGATGGTCGTCTTGGAGTAATTGCATCACTTCCTGCTCATACATAGAGGCATTATAATAGTCTGCAATACTCTTGGTGCCTACAAAATAATGATGTGCTTGTTGTTGCTGCTCTATGCTCGGTGACGCTGTACCGATTCTCATCTCCCGGTATATCTGACGGGAGTCGGCATTGATGATGGGAATACCTAAATGATTGGCCAAACGTATGGTCAATGCGGTTTTTCCCACTGCCGTAGGACCGGTGACGACAATCAACGTATGCATATTAGCGGATTACTCCACGCTTGGAGTTCTCTATGAATGAGCAGATATAATCGACCTCTTTTGAGTCGGGATATTTGGCACGTGCCTCTGCAACACCCTCTTTGAGGATTCCTTTAGAGTAGATGATGCGATAGCTGTCGTGAATGGCCTCGATGGTCTCGTTGGAGAATCCACGACGACGCAGGCCAATCAGATTGACGCCAGCATAGCGTACAGGTTCCTTACCTGCAATCACGAAAGGAGGAATATCCTGGCTGGTACGTGAGCCGCCTTGGAACATGATATAGCTTCCGATATGGATAAACTGGTGGAACAGGCAGCATGCAGAGATGATGGCAAAGTCGTCAACGATGACTTCGCCTGCAAATTTGGTAGAGTTACCAATGATACAACCGTTGCCAATCTCACAGTCATGACCGATATGCATATTCTCCATCAACAGATTGCCGTTGCCTACAACGGTCTTGCCTTTTGAGGCAGTACCACGGCTGATGGTAACGTTCTCGCGGATAGAGTTGTTGTCGCCAATCTCACAGGTTGTATCTTCACCTTTGAATTTCAAATCCTGAGGTTTGGTGGAGATTGATGCGCCAGGGAAAATCTCATTGCCGTTGCCCAAACGTGTACCATAGTGTAGTGTGACTCCGTTGTAGAGCTTGTTGTTATCGCCAATGATAACATTCTTGTCAATGACACAGAAAGGTCCAATCACATTGTTGTCACCGAGTTTTGCCTCGGGATCAACGATAGCCATAGGATGAATCTGATTCATATATTATAAAATTAAGAGGGTCTGCATATGTTTGTGTATGCAGACACCGTGATGTTATTATTTGTTTTTTACTATTTGTGCGGTAAAGGTGGCTTCTGCTACCACGTGATCACCCACGAAGATGTATCCCTTCATGCTGGAAATACCGTGGCGTACAGGTGCCAACAGGTCAACTTTGAACAGCAACGTGTCGCCCGGTACTACCTTCTGGCGGAATTTTACATCGTCAATACGCATGAAATATGTGGACCAGCGCTCAGGTTCTTCCAGTGTGTTGAGTACTAGCAGACCGCCACATTGTGCCATGGCTTCAATCTGTAACACGCCAGGCATGACGGGTTCTTCGGGGAAGTGGCCTTGGAAGAAAGGTTCGTTGCTTGTCACATTTTTCACTCCGACAATGCTGCTGGCTCCTAAGGCGATAACCTTATCAACCAGTTGCATGGGATAACGATGGGGCAGCAATTCACGAATTTTGTTGATGTCCATCACCGGTTCGTCGTTGGGATCGTAGATAGGAGCTTGGATTTCGTGCTTGCGAATCTCCTTGCGCATCTGACGGGCAAACTTGTTGTTGATGGTATGGCCTGGACGAGTGGCGATGATACGTCCCTTGATGGGTTTGCCGATGAGAGCCATATCGCCGATGATGTCAAGCAATTTGTGGCGTGTACATTCATTCTCCCATACCAATGGCTTGTGCTGAATATATCCTAAATCCTCTGCGTTAAGGTGGGGCACTTGAAGCATGTCTGCCAGTTGGTCGAGTTGCTCTTGACTAATCTTTCTCTCATAGATAACGATGGCATTGTCCATGTCGCCGCCTTTAATCAGATTAGCTTGAAGCAGGGGCTGTATGTCTCTTACAAAGACGAAGGTACGTGCTGCAGCAATCTCTGTGGGGAAAGCTTCAATCTTTTCGAGGGTTGCAAACTGAGAGTTGATGAACTTCGACTCAAACGAGCACATGGCTGTGAGTGAAAATTCTTCGTCAGGCAGAATGGTGATGGTAGAGCCGCTTTGCTCATCTTTTACCTCAATCTTCTTGCGGATGATGTAATAGTCTTTCGGCGCATTCTGTTCCTCAATGCCCACTTCGTTGATTTTGTTGACATACTGTATAGCACTTCCGTCGAGAATAGGAAATTCAGGACCATTCACCTGAATACGACAGTTGTCGATGCCTAAGGCGTAAAGGGCGGCAAGACCATGCTCTACGGTACTTACGCGGGCTTCTCCTTTAGCAAGAACCGTGCCACGCTGGGTGTCAACGACATTCTCTGCAATGGCATCGATGACAGGCTCCCCTTCAAGGTCGATACGCTGGATTTTATATCCTGTATTCTCTGGAGCAGGATTGAAAGTCACGGTGAGGTTCAGACCGGTGTGCAGTCCTTTTCCGAAGAGGGAGAAACTGCCTTTCAAAGTTTTCTGTTTCATATTTATTTTTGTTTTTTCAATTCATCGAGTTCTTTACGAAGCATGTGGAGTTCACGATACATATCGGGCAACTTACGGAAGATGGCAGAGGATTTGAAGAATCCCTTTGGTTCAATGGCAGGAGAACCAATCAATTGCTCACCATTGCCTTTTGTGTTACTGATTACGCCAGCCTGTGCGCCGATGAATGTCTTGTCTGCCACGTGGATATGACCAGAGAATCCTGCCTGTCCACCTACCATACACCAAGCGCCTATCTTAGTAGAACCAGCAAGGCCAACCTGGGCAGACATTACCGTGTTCTCACCAATCTCACAGTTGTGAGCCACCTGGATGAGGTTGTCTATCTTCACACCTTTATGAAGTACGGTCTGTCCCATGGTAGAACGGTCAACACATGTGTTGGCACCAATTTCTACATGATCTTCGATGACCACGATACCAATTTGTGGTATCTTATCATAACCCTCTTGGCTGGGGGCAAAACCGAATCCGTCTGCACCAATCACGCTACCAGCATGGATTGTTACATCGTTACCCAGGCGGCAACCCTGATAAATGGTGACGTTGGGATAGAGCAGGCAATCGTTGCCGATGCTCACGCCGTCGCCTACTACAGTATGGGGGTAAATCTGAGTGTTGTCGCCAACTGTTGTGCCGTCTCCAATGTATGCAAAGGCGCCAATATATACATCTGCGCCGATTTTTGCGGTTGGGCTAACGAATGCCAGTGGATCGATGCCTTTCTTCTTGGGCATGCTTGCGGCATAGAGTTGCAACAATTTAGCCACACACTCATAAGCATTTTCCACACGGATGAGTGTGGCTTCTACAGGGTGGTCCAGTACCAAATCGTTGTTGACAAGAACAATACTTGCCTTGGTGTCGTAAATATACTGTGTGTATTTAGGATTTGACAAGAAGGTAATGGAACCTTTTGTGCCTTCTTCAATTTTCGAAAAAGTGTGTACAGTGGCGTTATCGTCACCTTCTACACGACCACCGATAAAATCGGCTATTTGTTTGGCTGTAAACTCCATATTTTTGTTTGTAATAATATTAAATTGGTGCAAAGTTACAATTTTTTTCTCAAACTCTTTGGTAACAAAGGTAATATTTGCGTATTTTTTTGGAAAGTAGTTGTACATTGAGAATTTCTGAAGCCTCTGAAATATCCTTAACGGTACCGTCTTTGTAAAGAATACCGATACTGTCGTCTTCTGGATTGTACATGTCTTTGCCTATTTCAGCGACGGATACCATGTATTCAGTTTCTTCGAAAGAGATGTCTAATGTGTCTGCTATATTCTTGCGTATCTCGTTGATAGTATGCTTGTCAGGAGCGTTTTCAAGAACTTCTACTTTAAATAGTTTTCTATCGAGCATGTCTGTGGCAAGAGTGGAAAGAATTTTGTCTTCGTTGTATCTCCATACCTTGAGTGTACTCCATATATCGCAATCGTCAAGGTCGGCATAATGGCGTAATGCAGCACTTTGGGTCCGGAAGTCTTCTGCGCTGATGTCGTTGTTCAGAAAATAGGCGAGGGCGGGAGGGGCGAAAAGGGAATTTCCTTTTCTTACGAGGTCTTTTGCTCTTCGTAGTGTGTTGATCAATACTTTTTCGTATCCTACGGCGGTTTTGTGCAGATAGACCTGCCAGTACATCAGACGTCTCGTTGTCAGGTAGTTTTCTATTGAATATATACCTTTCGACTCCACCACGAGTTGTTCATCCACCACGTTGAGCATCTTGATGATTCTATCGCTGCCAATGTTTCCTTCAGTCACTCCGGTAAAGAATGAATCGCGACGCAGGTAGTCGAGACGGTCCATGTCCAATTGGCTGGAAATGAGTTGGTGGAATATCTTGTTGTGGTATTCGTCTTTGAAGATAGAAATGGCGAGGTTGAGAGCGCCATGAAAGTCTTCATTCATGCGTTCCATCATCATCATGGAAATCTCTTCGTGCGATATGTCGTGGATGAGCGTATTCTCCAGGGCATGTGAGAAAGGGCCATGACCGATGTCGTGCATGAGGATGGCTGCAAGAACAGCTTCCGCTTCCATGTCGAAGATATATACGCCTTTCTCAAGTAACGACTTGATTGCTTCTGACATCAAGTGGTAGGCGCCGATGGAATGCTGGAAGCGTGTATGTCGTGCTCCTGGATATACCACAGATGCGAGTCCGAGTTGGTTGATGCGATTCAAGCGTTGGAACAACTGGTGTTGCACGATATCGTAGTGCAGTCCTTTTCCGATTTTTATAAAACCGAAAACCGGGTCGTTGATGATGGAATATCCGTTCATGGGCAGGTGGTTTTCAAAATGATACACAAAGATACGCATAATATTTCTAAAAAGCAAATCTTCTGTGTTCTTTCGTTTATTTTCGTTGTACCCGTAAAAACTGAAGAGGAAAATAAGCCACACATTTTTTTTGTGGACTGGTTGATTATGTCCTGGTGGAAGCTATGTGGCTTGTGCAGTATTTTATGATATAGAAAAAGAGAGTCGTGTGGACTCTCTTTCTGTTAACCTTACTCTTGAGGTGCCTGGCGGATTCGAACCGCCGTAGACGGTTTTGCAGACCGTTGACTAAGCCACTCATCCAAGGCACCTTGTTGTTAAGCGAGTGCAAAGGTAATACTATTTTTTTGAACAACCAAATTTTTTCCTGTTTTTTTTGCTTAATTCGCATCCTTTGCAGCCTTGACATGGATTTTCGTGGTCAGAAAGCTGACGGTAAATGCGCCAAGCAATATATCCCACGCATAAGACAAGGACTATGAAGACAAGGGTGTATTGCATGTTTTTTATAATTTGGATAGTTTACGCAGCATTAGTTTGTTCATGGCTTGAATACGTCTGCCGCTTTTCTCAATATCCTCGCGAACATTATTTATATTATTGAAGAAATCGCTGAATGCGTTGAGGAAAGGATTGGGTTGACAGGGGTCTTCCATGGCATTGGGGTTGGTGACGATACGGATTCCTGCCGGTTCGATATGCACATCGACATCGGAACTTGTCATGATCGGGTCTCCATCGTAATGGATGGCGCCAGGTTGGGAACGGTGGATATGAATGGACCGCGTCTTAAAGGTTTTGATTTTAGAATTGTTGGTCAGCGTCTTGTTCATCAGGTCGATGCTGATCTGTGGTGCTTCCAATGCTGTAAATGGCTCCATGATGATGACGTCCATCATACCGTCTTTCATGGTTGCATTTGGTGCAATATAGGCATTGTTGCCATATTGTGATGCATTGGCACAGGCAATGAGGAATGCTTTGTAGCTTCGTGCACCGGTATCGTCGGTGACTTCATAGGTTTCTGGCTTGTATTTCAGACCTTCTTTTAGCACATTTTCTATATAGGTGAGCGGTCCACGCTTGCCGGCTTCTGCGAACTTGAGTGAGATGAACGCGTCGAATCCCATGCCACAGGTGCAGAAAAACGGCAGTCCGTTGATGACTCCATAGTCGAAACTTTCTACGACACCCCGGTTGATGACTCCTAATGCCTTGCGTGGATTGAGCGGCAAGCAAAGATGGCGGGCAAGGCCATTTCCAGAACCGCAGGGCACGATTCCCAAAGCCGTGTCTGTGTGGGTGAGTGATCGCGCCACTTCATTGACGGTTCCGTCGCCACCAACTGCCACGACGATGTCGGCACCATTGTCTGCACACTCGCGTGCGATTGATGCAGCATGGCCGGCATGTTCGGTCAATCGAATAGTAACATCGAAGCGTTGTGCATCGATTTCGCTGGCAATCATGTCAGGAATAGCATCCTTTCCATGCGTTCCCGATATGGGATTGACTATGAATGTTATTCTTTTCTTTTCGTTCATGCGATGCAAATGTACTAATAATCGTTCAAAAAGTATGCAAAAATAGATAAAATTACATTTTAATAACGAATAATATTTCTTTTTTTGCACGTTTTGATAAAATTTGTGTAACTTTGCAGTTCGAAACGAATAAAAACAGCTCAGCTGTAGATAACTATTCTCATGGGACAATTACAAGAAAGATACAAAAACTATCGCGAGCCTCAGAAATTTATGGAGGCTGGTGTTTATCCCTATTTCCGTGAAATTACAGGAAAACAGGGTACGGAGGTAGAAATGGGCGGCCACAAAGTTTTGATGTTTGGCTCTAATGCTTATACAGGATTGACTGGTGACCAGCGAATCATTGATGCTGCTAAAGCTGCTTTGGATCAATATGGTTCAGGCTGTGCAGGTAGCCGTTTTCTTAATGGTACTCTTGATCTTCACGTCAAGTTGGAAAAAGAAATCTCGGCGTTTGTTCATAAAGACGACTGCCTCTGCTTGTCAACTGGCTTTAGTGTGAATCAAGGAGTGTTGGCAATGGTAGTGGGTAAGAACGACTACATTATCTGTGATGATCGTGACCATGCAAGTATTGTTGATGGACGTCGTCTCTCGTTTGCTCGTCAGCTACATTACAAGCATAATGATATGGCAGATTTGGAGCGTGTGCTTCAGAATCTTCCTCACGAGGCCGTGAAACTTATAGTGGTGGATGGTGTATTCTCGATGGAAGGTGATTTGGCTAAACTTCCAGAAATTGTAGAGCTGAAGCATAAATACAACTGTTCTATCATGGTTGATGAAGCTCACGGTATTGGAGTATTCGGAGACCATGGACGTGGAGTTTGTGACTATTTCGGTTTGACCGATGAGGTAGATCTTATTATGGGAACATTCTCTAAATCTTTGGCTTCTATTGGTGGATTTATTGCAGGAGATAAAGATACCATCAATTTCCTGCGTCATAATTGTCGTACCTATATTTTCTCGGCTTCTAACACTCCGGCAGCTACAGCCGCAGCTCTTGAGGCTCTGCACATCTTGCAGAAAGAGCCAGAGCGCATAGAGGCTTTGTGGAAAGTAACGAAGTATGCTTTGAAGCGTTTCCAGGAAGAAGGTTTTGAAATTGGAGAAACAGAGAGTCCTATTATTCCACTTTATGTGCGTGATGTGGAGAAGACATTCCTTGTAACAGCACTTGCCTTTAATGCAGGAGTATTCATCAATCCTGTTATTCCTCCTGCATGTGCACCTCAGGATACTCTCGTGCGCTATGCACTCATGGCTACCCATACTGAAGAGCAGGTGGAGCGCTCTGTAGAAATTCTGAAGAAGATATTTGTCGAGCAAGGCATTATCAAGTAAAAGAGAAAGCCAGTTTTTACCACTTTTTACGTCGGATGCACTTTGTAAACCCGATGTAGAGTGAGTGAATAAGCGGATAATAAAGTGGCAGATAAAAGACTAAAAGGTCTGAAGTCTTAAAATAATGTTAAAAACGAAAGATTTTTCTGTTTTTAGTCTTTTGTCTGCCAAATTATTTGTACTTTTGCACCCGCTTAGATAAAGCAACGAGGTGTAGCGCAGTTGGTAGCGTTCCTGGTTTGGGACCAGGCTGTCGCAGGTTCGAGTCCTGTCACCTCGACAAAACATAAGAAAGATCCTATGAATTTAATATTCATAGGATTATTTTTTGCTTGCAGAATAATGCTTTCTAAATAGTTGAGTAACGAATTTATCTCAGCCGATGGCAAGGGGCATCCCGAACACATTCCGGGCACATCCCGAATGTCTCCTTAGTTCCTCCCTAGTTTCTTCCTAGTTTCTCCCAAATAGCTCCCAACGGTAAAAGCCATCTGTAGAATAATCAACAGAAGTGGAAAATAACAAGCATTTTGTACCTTACCAAGCAATTTTCGGTTCAAAAACTTGTTTTTCACAAGCATTTTGCTTAACTTTGCGACAAGTTACATGACTACTAAACCGAAAATGACTAAACGAACAATAATTTGCTGTGTGATAATAGCATTAATGCTGTTTTTTGAACCATTTTATACCAAAGCAAACGAAGCAGATCGGGTGTTCAGGGTTTATACCTCGTCACACGGCATGATAGATAATAGTGCGCAGACGATTAGTTGCACGACAACGGGCCGCATCATCCTCACCACACTTGGTCACGTGAACTTCTTTGATGGTGTGACATTCACACATATAGACCCACAGCCGTCTAATGTCTATCCCTTGGCAAAATACACAGGTTATTCGCATGTCTATTTTGATAATAATCAGCATCTCTGGGTTAAAGACACCCATCGTGTCACATGTGTGGATCTAAGAAAAGAAGAGTTTATCGATGATGTACAAGGCGTGTTCAACTCTTATGGTATCAAAAACAAGGTAGATGACTTATTTGCTGACGAGACAGCTACCGTTTGGGTGGTGTTGGGAGACAAATTGGTCAACATTCACACGAAGTGTACGCTTAAAATCAAGCGTTACCCTTTGCAGGATATTTCCCGTTTTGAAAATCGGCTATTTCTCTTTTATAACAATGGCGATGTAGATGTGTATGATATTAACACAAAAAAAATACTATACACGATACATACTTTGACAGCAGAAGCTGGCAAACGCTACAATGCAACCAGCGTCTTGTGTAAAACCGAACAAGGTATTTTTCAGATTCGTACAGGAGTCAATAAATCAATTTTGCTTTATTTAGATGTTAAGAAGCGGAGTGCCAAAACAATTCTCCAAACTCCTTACAGTCTAAACTCTATGGTCGTTCATGATAACAAGCTCTATATTGCATGCGTAGAAGGTTATTGGACATATAACCTGACAACTGAAGAAACAAAACACCATGCTGAAATCACATTAGACAACGGTCAACGAATGGTTCCTGACATTAATGCCCTTACCTTCGATAAACAAGGCGGTATGTGGCTTGGAACTAAACACAGAGGATTACTCTATTGCAAACCATATACGTCGCCTATACAACAATACGGAACCAATACCGATTTTTTTAAACGCTACGAGTCCCAGATGGCTAAAGCGATTAAAACCAATATAAAAAATCTGCCTCCAACAATCACTTGCTCGTTTGTAGATAGCAGAGGATGGACTTGGCAAGGAACCTATAGCGGAATACGTCTTATGAGACCTAATGCAAAGACTATAGAGTATGGCTACAAGGATGGGCTTGCCAATGAGGTAATACGTGCTGTGATAGAAGACAACAACCACAATATTTGGGTTAGTACAAGTTATGGTATAGCACATATAGATGTCAAGAACAACAAAGTCAATCATATTGAGTACTTTGCAGGAATAGATAACGTACCTGACGAAGCGTTTACAGAAGGAGCAAGTCTCAAGCTGGCGGACGGTACCATCATTTTCAAGTCGCTTGACCACATGGTGACATTCCATCCTGACAAGTTCCACACACAGGCAATCAAAAAAATCCGGTTAACTCCCCAAATGTGCAAAATCCTGATGAATGGTCATGAAGTGCATCCGGGAGAGCGGTTTAATGATAACGTAGTAACCGATGTAGCTATCTCGCGTACACGTGATATGTACTTCAATTATGACCAAAACTCTATTACGTTGATGTTTGTCAGTCTGAACTATTTTCGTCCGTTTCAGACCTATTATAGAGTACGCGTAAAAGGATGTGAACCATATAACGAATGGACCGTTTTATCAACCTACAACGGAAGGGGATTGGTGGATAAGAAAGGCGCTTTGCATTTACCTTTGTCGGGAATAAGCCCCGGACATTATGAAGTGGAGCTACAAGCATCTATGAGTCCTGAGTATTGGACAGAAAAACCATACGTGTGGCATATTTACGTGAAAGAGCCATGGTGGCGCACCACTATCATATATGTCCTTTTAGGATTGACGCTGTGTGTGTTGATTGTAGGCAACCTAATGGTGTACAACAAATATATTCGTATGCGCGTGAAATGGATTAATGTTGAAGCGCAGGTAATGAAACGATTGAAAACATTTGTGCAACGCTGTAAACAACATGAGAACTCTGTACTTGAGCCATTAAACAATAATGGTGGCGCGGATGACAAGGGGGATGTAGGAGAATATATGTACGAGCAAATGATGTTGAAAATCATGCCTCATCTGCTCATCGATCACAACGAACATCTTTCGCTCAGACGATTGGCTGAAAAGGCTGAAGTGGACGAAGTGGAACTTTCGAAAATGGTAATGGCTAACAGCCATAAAAACCCAATCCATTTCTTGATATCGCTACGCCTTGAAACATCAAAGAAGATGCTGAGTGAATCTACAATGGGTATTCCTGAAATTGCCAAAATGTGTGGTTTCGTATCGGCAAACTACTTTATTGCATGTTTCTATCATCGCTATCAATGTACTCCAATAGCCTATAGGACAGAACAAAGGAAGAATGTTCTTAAAACAACAAGACTATCTTGATAATAATTCGCAAAAGCCGACTAAAAGCCATGTTCGTCCACCTATAGGACGATAATATGCGAGCATCTGGTAGTTATTGCTTGTTTGGAAGAAATTTCCTTCTGTTTCTGCCGGAAGACCTTTATCATCAACATAGATATAGGAATAATAGCCTTGTTTCTGCATGATAGTTGCATGATATGATGATGTGGTATTATCATAGTACATCAAATAGTCTCTACTGTCTGACGAATTGGTCCATTGCCCAAAAATGTATCTGTTGCCATGATAGGGGGCTTGTAATTGATAGTTTACAGAAACATAGTCGCACGTTACATCATCTTCCTGTCGGTCGCTATTACGAACAAGTGAAAAACCTTTAGCGGCTTCATCGGTTAGGTAGAACGGTCTGGGAACATCGGGATGGAGATAAGCGTCATATTGATGGCCATTCCATTCGATACGTTCTATGCCCATTGTTGGGTGGCTGGTGGCAAGTATTTCAAACTTGTGATATTCGTTGCCTGCCAAGAAAATGTAGTTTTCATCGTGGTCCCATTTCATTCCGCTTTTCATTTGATATGTAGGAGGAACGTTGATTCGTGGGCAATGCCAGTTCTGCATCATAACGGTATATAACTGTCGTTCTCGATCGGAAATATTAAGTGATGGATATTCTAAGGTCGCAGAAATCTGCTGATGTTTTCCGTTTACGTCCTTATCGGTAATGGTTGTCATAGTCAAGGCTACCTTAGCCTTCGGTTCAACAACCATGAAGCAAACTTCTGCTACGGGTTGATCAAGGCGATGATTCCTGTCGAATATTCTTAATCGGTAGTTTCCACTCATCGTAATCTGACATTGTTCGTTGGGAATCGTAATCGTATAGTGTGTATAGTCGATGGTGGTATTGATGGAATGTTGGTAATCCAATATCGGAAATTCTGAGAATCCTTGCATCCAGTCGTTTTCAAAAACAAATTGAGAAGTAGTCCAGTCGGGTTCACACCGTTCCAGTCTGCAAATGTAGTCGTGGACTTCGTGAGACATTTCATCAAAGCCAACTGTCATTCTTTCGTTTGTTGCATGAAGATGGAGTAGGGGCAACGTTTGCCAATTGTCATTCACAATAGCGGTAAGGGATTTTAATTGCGAAACATATAGTCGCGTGGAATTTACCCACTCGCCAGGACCTGACGTTTGGAAATGCTGACCATTGGCAACTGTAGAAATTGCTGTTATCAGGAATAGGAACAATAGAAAAAAGTTCCTTCTGCAATTGAACGTTTTCATCATAATGGCGCAAATTTAGTAATTTCTTGTTAGAAAACAGAATAGATTGAAAAAAAATTGCTATATTTGCATTCATGATGAAGAAATCTATAATTTGGGTAAGTGCTGTCTTACTGATGATGGCGTTCGGTTGTCGCAATCACAATCGAATGGCGGAGTATCAGCGTAAGATAGACAGTATTAAAAAAGCGGAAACCACGAAAGCTATGTTGCCTGTACCCGATAACCGTGAACCTTTGACTGTATTTTTCGACAGTCTTTCTATGATTGCGTTGCCTTTGCATTATACCCCTGAGTTTGTGGAATATCTTCCCCAGATGACGCCTGTTCCAAAACTATTCAATAGTAGTATGGGGTGTGAGGGAGACCAGAAACTCAAAGCTGCGATTCTTCCACCAACCCCTCATTTTAATATGGTACTGTTGGCAGAGCGTATGGATTCTATAACTCCACCAACTTTATACCTTTGTGTTTTTGATCACGATAACGTCATGCAAGACCGGTTGACCATTTACGAACGTGCCGATGGTGATCTGAATGGTGAAATTGGAAGTATGAAACTTGAATATTCTGTGACGAGCCGTTACGAAGTGACATTAATGCGCTTCTTTCGTTCGGACAATAAGCCGGATGCTGATTTTGAATGGAAAGAAAGTCGTAAATTCCATATCAATCGTGAAGGTCATTTTGAAGAGGAACCGGCAGATTTATAATTATCGATAATGAGTATGTGGAATATTTAATGAAGGGATAAAATACAAAACCGGCAGTACTATAGGGTTGTCTGTGTAGTACTGCCAGTTTGTATATAGGAAATTATTCTATAAAGCAATTTTCATAAATACGGGATAGTGATCAGAGTATGTAAGCTCACGTTTGTAATAGGTAAGACCTTTGAGCATCTCATCATGGAAGATGTAGTCAATGCGGACACTTTTCTTTCCACCACGGAAGGTACTCATCCAGCCGAAACCACATTCTTTGAATCCGTCAACCATGTTGCCTAAAAGTGTCTTATACACATAAGAGTAGGGCACATCGTTAAAGTCGCCGCAGATGATACGTGGGTGTTCTGTCTGTCGCATATTGTTAGCTATAGTCATCGATTGGCCTGAACGAATCATCAGACCTAAAGTGTAATTGCCATAAATGGCGCGCAAAATAGAACTTTTATCTACATTTATTCCGTGATAGTTAGCTTTGGCAACTTGATGGAGTGTGCCGTTGATACCTGTTGTCTGCAGGTGAACATTATAAACGCGGATGATTTTTCCGTTTACCTCTATGTCTGCCCACATGGCACTATTGTTGGAATATTCAAAGAGAATCTTATCCGTTTTACGGATTGGATAGCGGCTGTAGATGATCATATCATCACGTCCATAAGCTTTGTAAGGAAAGTAGTTCTTATATGAATCAGACACTTTCTTATCGCCACTTGCATCAAGATACTCCTGAAAACAAAGCACATCTACTTTTTGGTTTTTCATTTCTGCCAAGATGTCTTGAGAGATGAAACCTGATGTCTCCCTTCCAAACATGGCAACGTTGTATGTGGCGATAGTTAAACCGTCTTGAGCTGCAACCGCTTTGGTGTTGTCAGACCGGAATTGGACTAGCGTACCAATATAGGGAATGCAACAAAGTAATGTGATGATTGGTACAAATGTCAACAGCCAGTTCCGTTTAATCAACCAATATACCAACAATAGTAGGTTGGCAAGGATGAGCAGGGGCAAGATATAAACTATCATTGCCTTTGCATTATTTCCTACTGGCGAATAGTTTCCTCCAAACAAACCGAGAATCGTGAAGATAGATACTATAATCTGCATTATAAGAAACATCATAGCCACATAGCGATAAACAGCAAGTTTTCCCATATAATTTGTGTCAAAAGATTTATAATAAACTTATTCGGTCAAATAGTTGTGAATCTTATCCAACAAGTCTTCCACGCGGAATGGCTTTGAAAGAAATCCGTTGCATCCTGCAGCTTGGGCCTCTCTTATATTTTCCTCAAAGGCATAGGCGCTGAGGGCAATAATGGGTACGTCTGGATTTACTTCTTTGATGATTCGAGTGGCATCGAGTCCATCCATTTCCGGCATTCTGATGTCCATGAGAATAAGGTCGGGATGCTCGTCTTCACAAAATGTTACGGCTTCTATTCCATTGTGGGCGCGTAGCAAGCGATAGCGTTTGGAAAGCACGACCTTAACCAGCTCATAGTTGTTGTCTTCATCTTCTGCAACGAGAATAAGTGGAGCATCTTGCAAATTGCCATGTGTACTAACTCGTATGGTTCGCGAATTAGTGGTGATGCGTGAGTTTTTGGCAAGTCCTCCAACTGATCCATCGAAAGGTATTGTAAAGCGGAAGGTCGAACCTTGGCCGAGCTTGGAAGATACGCTGATGGTTCCTCCAAGTTTTTCTACAATAATTTTGCTTAAAGGCAAACCGAGGCCAAATCCGTTTTGAATAAAGTCGGCATCTTTCGAAACATAGGTCTTGAAAATGTTGTCTATGTCTTGTGGGTCAATACCTGAACCGGTATCGCTCACATAAAATTCTACGTCTTGCCCGTCGTTAATCAGTCTGTATCCATAAGAAATGCTACCTTGTGTGGTATGCTTCAGAGCGTTGCTGATTAAGTTTGAGAAGACCTGCGAAATACGGTTACCGTCTGTATTGAGCATGACAGTCATATTAGGTTCTTCCCACACCATGTTGACAGTATCAGGACATCTAAACTTGAATGTGTTGTTGAGTGTTCTACAAAGTTCGTTGAGGTCTGTTAACGACTTCTTTATCGAAACTTCTCCGGCTTCTACTCGTGAAAGGTCAAGAATTTCATTGATAAGTGTCAGCAAACGCGAATTGTTGCTCTCAATAATCTCCATGTATTTCATGCGTTCTTCCTGTGATTCAGTTTCACACATGACTCTTGAGAAACCTTCGATTGCATTGAGCGGTGTTCTTATTTCATGGCTCATATTGGCCAAAAACAACGATTTCATGCGGTTTGCCCGTTCGGCCTCTTTTGCTTTTGCTTCATATTCGCCTATCTTTTTCTGGAGACCCAAAAATTTGATTTCAGCAGCATCAGCTCTGGAATTTGCTTCGTTTATCTTTGCTATAAGCTCTTTGCGTTCATCTTGGTTCATAATATTTAATTTTTCAAGATGTAATTAGTTCTTGTTTGTAATATACTTCTGCAAAGATATAATTTTTTTTTTATTCCGCCAAACCTGGGGAGTATATATTTTAAGCGCGTTTGCTTTTTTCCCATTTTCCACTATTCTTATGTGATTGAAGATAAGATATTCCGTAGAATACATTCAGGTTCATAAATACAAAGTAGCAAGGGATATATAGAAATTTGTTCTTCTTTCCATTGAGTTCTTGCATATAGCCACACAATGCTGCAAGATAGAAAACTATCTGCAATATCCAAATCACGTTGTAAACCATGCCTGCTTTCATCAAGACAAGGGCAATGTTAAGTGGAATCAAACAGAAAAGTGCGAAAGGGGTAATGGTCCAACGGAGTACACGATGTGAAACAAACTGAAAAGAAGCTATGGGATAGCGTAGGGGATTCATGAGTTGACGAAGCCACCAGATACTCTGTAGTCCACCTGCTGCAATACGTTTTTTTCTTTTGGCTTCTTCTGCTAAATTGGCAGATCCGTGCTCAAGTGCATAGGCTTTTGGAGTATAAGCAATACGATAGCCTTGCATCAGCATTCTCAACGACATGACAAAATCATCAAGCAAAGCGTTCTCTGGCATGGGTTCGTATAGAGAGCGGCGAATGGCACAAAGCTCGCCTGCAGCTCCCATGGCTGAATAGAGTTCGCTGTCAAGTTGTTTAAGTTTGCTTTCATATTTCCAGTAGAGGCCTTCACCTTGAGCTGCTGCTTGTTGTGGGCCTTGCTCGTTGGCAGCAACACGCTTTTCTCCTGCTACGCATCCTACTTTTGGATCAAGAAAGCATTTCACGATTTCGCGTATGGCATTGCTGTTGAGCATGGTATTAGCGTCTGTCATCACTACAAGTTCTGTATCAACCAATGCCAAGCCATGATTAAGTGCTGCGGTCTTTCCACGACGCTCAGGTGAAAATATCACCTTCACGTCGTAGGAAGACAGCTTTAGGTTGGTATCGTCATCCGATCCGTCTGTAACCCATACGGTTTTTAGTTTCGGATAATCGATTGCCAACGTATTGTTCATTTTGTCGTTGACAATATCCTGTTCGTTGTATGCACATATCATCAGCGTCACTTCAGGAAGCTTGTTGTCTTCCGGCAGTTTCGTCTGTTCCTTTTTGCCTTTACTTAAAAGCCGTTTCACTCCGACTATGATATAAAGTAAGATTCCATATCCGAAGTAGGTATAAAATACCAGCGCTATAGCTGACCAGAATACGATTTTCAGTAAAAGCATAAGAAATGATATTGTGTCTGTTGTTTAGTTTTTACTTTCCACTTCTTCGCGCATGTCGATGAAATGGCCTTTTTTGTCATAGAACTCGTATTGCAGGAATGCCAGTTTCTGCGAAGGGATTATGCGCACTCCAAGTCCATATTTAATTTGCCAGCGACGCTTCATGGAAATCATTCCTTGATTGATGTATGCTGCAACATAGGGATGGACATGGAGGGTGAATTGCTTGATTCCAATCTTGTTGACCAGCTGGTCAATCTTATTTTCCAATTGGTCGGTAAAGAGTATTGAGGACTTGATTTTTCCTGTTCCGAGACATGTTGGGCACACCTCTTCCACATTCACATCCATAGCAGGGCGTACACGTTGTCGTGTAATTTGCATGAGGCCGAATTTGCTAAGCGGAAGAATGTTGTGTCTTGCACGATCTTTCTGCATGTTCTTACACATTCTTTCGTAGAGCAATTGTCGATCTTCTGCCAAATTCATGTCGATGAAATCGACAACAATGATACCTCCCATGTCTCTTAGTCGCAATTGTCTTGCCAATTCATCGGCCGCTCCGAGATTTACCTCGAGTGCATTGGCTTCCTGTCCGTTTTCAGCCCTTGTTCTGTTTCCGCTGTTTACATCCACCACGTGCATGGCTTCTGTATGCTGAATAATCAGATAGGCTCCTCGTTTGTAGTTGACAGTTTTGCCGAATGATGACTTCAACTGTTTGGTTACGTTGAAATTGTCGAAAATGGGGACGCTTCCTGTGTAGAGTTTGACAATGTCTATCTTGTCTGGGGCAATAATCTCGACATAGTTCTTGATTTGCTTAAATACCTCTTTGTCGTTGATGTAGATTCCGTCGTAAGTAGGATCAAACAGGTCGCGTAGCAAAGCTACTGCACGACCTGTTTCTTCGTGTATGAGTTGTGGCGATGTTGTGGCCTTCTGTGCATTTTCTATGGCTTCATCCCATCGTTTTAACAGTTGTTTCAGTTCTGCATCAAGTTCTGCGACACGTTTTCCCTCTGCTGATGTCCTGACTATAACTCCGAAATTTTTTGGTTTTATACTCTGAACCAATTGTTTGAGTCTGGCTCTTTCTTCTCCTTTTTTGATTTTTGTGGAAACTGATACTTTGTCTTGGAAAGGCATCAGTACCATATATCGTCCCGCGAAACTTAACTCGCAGGTAAGTCGTGGTCCTTTGGTTGAAATGGGTTCTTTCACCACCTGGACAAGAATTTCCTGACCAGGCTTCAGCGTATTTTGCACGCTTCCTTCTTTGGGTAAGTCTGGCAGTCGTGTAGCTTTAGAGATGGGGAAGAGTTTTCTTCTGTCGCTTTGTACTTGTTTAAGGTATTTCTCGTACGAACAGTAATGTGTTCCTAAGTCAAGATAATGCAAGAAAGCGTCGCGTTCCGAACCGACATTGACAAAGCATGCGTTGAGTCCGGGCATGAGTTTGTGTACTTTTCCCAGATAGATATTGCCTACAGAAAACGACATCTCACGCTTTTCGTTTTGGTATTCTACCAAGTTCTTGTCTTCGAGAAGTGCAATGGAGATTTCTTTCTGTTGTACGTCAATGATAACTTCACTTGTCATTCTTAAAAACTTTTTGTATTTGTATTTTGAAATACAGAAAGGGGTGTACTGAGAATTGTCGGCACTCGACATTTTCTCGGTACACTCCTTTCATTTTTCTCGTTGAGCTTATATGCTTATGGCTTACTTGCTCTTGTGACGATTCTTGCGCAGTCTTTTCTTACGCTTGTGAGTAGCCATCTTGTGGCCCTTCTTTTTCTTTCCGTTTGGCATAATGTGTATAAATTAAGTTGTTGTTATAATTATTTCATTTTGGCGATAAAGCTCTTTGCAGGCTTGAATGCAGGGAAGTCGTGGGCATCGATAACAAGAGTGGTGTTCTTGGAAATGTTGCGTGCAGTTTTCTGGGCACGGTGTTTAACGGTAAATGTACCGAAACCTCTGAGATATACGTTTTCTTTTCTCACTGACATGCTCTGGCGTATTTCTTCCATGAATGCTTCAATGGTGCCTGCAACATCTTTTTTCGAGATTCCTGTTTCAAGGACAATCTTGTTGATAATTTCTGCTTTCGTCATGTTTTCTAACGATTTTATTTTCTTTCTGTGATTATAATTTTTATTTCGGAGTGCAAAGATACTGATTTTCAGCGTGAAACGGAAATATATTTTCGTTTTTTTTTGATAATCAGTATTTTTTGTGCTATTTTTGTGGTCTTACACCTTATATTATAGGTGTGGTCTGCTGTGAATTTTGTTATTTCAACTGTTGTAGCCGTGCGATGTATTTGCCTATAATGTCAAACTCAATATTGACAACACTTCCTTTTTCGATATTACAAAAATTGGTATGTTCAAAGGTGTAGGGGATGATGGCTACCTGAAAGCTGTTGGCGGTAGGGTTGCAAACGGTAAGGGATACACCATTGACGGTAACCGAGCCTTTATCTACTGTAAAATAGCCATTGAGAGCCATTTCTTGGTTTTCTTGGTATTCAAAAGTAAAATAGGTAGAGCCGTTTGCGTCTTCTTTTGCGATGCACACAGCGGTTTGATCGACGTGTCCTTGTACAATATGTCCGTCGAGACGTCCGTTCATCATCATCGATCGTTCCACATTGACTTTGTCGCCTATGTGAAGTAGTCCTAAGTTGGTGCGCTCTAACGTTTCTTTCATGGCTGTTACCGTGTAGCAATCGTTGTCAATGGCTACTACGGTAAGGCATGTTCCGTTGTGTGCTACACTTTGGTCGATACCTAACTCGTTAGTAAACGGACAACGTAATTTTAAGTCGATATTGTCGCGGTCGCGTATGATATCAACAACTGTTGCGGTTTCTTCGATTATTCCGGAAAACATATTATTAATGTTGGTTTAATATTTCTTTGATTATTTTGATGAAAAAGAAAAAAGAGGCCGCACCGGTGATGTGATGAAAACTCCTTTTTTAGAAGATATGGGGTTCTCCTGCCTTTGTAATCCACTGGTCTGTTGCCAAACTGCTCCTTAGGAGTTGTGGCCCGCCATTGTACAGGAAATACGCCCTGTTTTCATAGTAATTTGATGAGTATCCCTATCGAACCGATACGGCCATTCTCTTTCTGTTTGCAAAGATACGAAAAAAAATGGAGAGCACGAGGTTTGCTCAACATTATTTTTCATGTTTCTGATAAAAAAACAGTTCTGCGTGACTTTTGTTGTCAGCAGAACTGCTTTGTATTTAGTTGTTTGAAGGGTTAAAACCTCTTGCTTTTCAATAGTTTAGTAGGCAAAGAGTGGATATTCCTTCATGCGTTCGTTGACGCGTTTGCGAACACTTGCAATAACTTCTGGATTTTCGGGATCGTTGAGTACTTCTTCGATGAAAGCGGCAATTTCTACCATTAAGTCTTCTTTTGCACCACGTGTAGTGATGGCAGGAGTGCCGAGGCGAATACCTGATGTCTGGAAGGCAGAACGGCTGTCGAATGGTACCATGTTCTTGTTGACTGTGATATCTGCAGCAACGAGGGCATTCTCTGCTACTTTACCGGTCAAATCGGGATATTTTGTACGCAGGTCAACGAGCATTGAGTGGTTGTCTGTACCGCCGCTTACGATGGTGAAACCACGCTTGATGAGTTCTTCAGCCAATACCTTGGCATTCTTTTGTACTTGTTTGGCCCACTCTTTGAACTCTGGCTGTAGTGCTTCGCCAAAAGCTACTGCTTTAGCAGCAATAACGTGTTCCAGAGGACCGCCTTGCTGTCCAGGGAATACTGCTGAATTGAGCAGTTGTGACATCATTTTGGTGACACCCTTAGGCGTTTTGAGTCCCCATGGGTTTTCAAAGTCTTTACCCATCAAGATGATACCTCCGCGTGGACCGCGCAGGGTTTTATGTGTGGTAGAGGTTACGATATGAGCCCATTTCACCGGGTTCTCGAGGAGTCCTGCGGCGATGAGACCTGCTGGGTGTGCCATGTCGATCATGAGCAAAGCCCCAACTTTATCTGCGATTTCGCGCATGCGCTTGTAGTCCCATTCGCGGCTGTATGCTGATCCGCCACCGATGATGAGTTTTGGTTTGTGCTCGAGTGCTAAATGCTCCATTTCATCGTAATCTACACGTCCAGTTTTCTCATCAAGATTGTATCCTACGGGTTTGTAGAGAATACCGCTGGTATTGACGAGTGAGCCATGTGAGAGGTGACCGCCGTGAGCCAGGTTAAGGCCCATGAATGTATCACCTGGTTTAAGTACGGCGAGTAGTACTGCAGCGTTTGCTTGTGCTCCTGAGTGGGGTTGTACGTTGGCGTATTCAGCTCCGAAGAGTTTGCAAACACGGTCGATGGCGAGTTGTTCTACTTCATCCACGACCTGACAGCCACCATAGTATCGGTGTCCAGGGTAGCCCTCAGCATATTTGTTTGTCAGATAGCTGCCCATGGCTTCCATCACTTGTTCGCTGACGAAATTTTCTGACGCAATCAGTTCGATGCCTTTGAGTTGGCGCTGATGCTCTTTTTCGATGAGCTCGAAAATCGTGTTGTCTCTTTGCATAGTTGTAATTATTGGGATGATTTAAAGGTTATCCATTCATTGTGGCCAAGAATTCCTCGTTGTCCATGGTTTTAATTATGCGGTCTCGCATGGTATTCATGGCTTCAAGAGGATTCATGTCTGCAATAAAATTGCGTACAATCCACATACGCTGGAGTGTGGTTGGATCCTGCAACAAGTCGTCGCGTCTGGTAGAAGAGAGGACGAGGTTGACAGCAGGGAATATGCGTTTGTTGGCCAATGTGCGGTCGAGTTGTAATTCGGAGTTACCGGTTCCTTTGAATTCTTCAAAGATTACCTCATCCATTTTTGAGCCCGTATCTGTAAGAGCAGTGGCTATAATAGTGAGTGAACCTCCGTTTTCTATATTACGTGCAGCTCCGAAGAAGCGCTTTGGTTTCTGTAGTGCGTTGGCGTCAACACCACCTGTGAGTACCTTTCCTGATGCAGGACTTACGGTATTATAGGCACGTGCCAATCTTGTGATGGAATCGAGGAAAATTACTACGTCGTGTCCACATTCAACCATTCTTTTTGCTTTTTCCAGTACGATACCGGCAATTTTTACATGTCTGTCCGCTGGTTCGTCAAAGGTAGATGCAATTACTTCTGCGTTGACAGTACGGCTCATGTCTGTGACTTCCTCAGGTCTTTCGTCAATGAGGAGCATCATGATGTAAGCCTCTGGATGGTTGGCTGCTATTGCGTTGGCAATGTCTTTCATCAGTACTGTCTTACCTGTCTTTGGCTGTGCCACTATGAGTGCGCGCTGTCCTTTTCCTATAGGTGAGAAGAGGTCAACGATGCGTACACTTGGATTTGTGGTGGCGCTATTGCCGCAGAGGTTGAATTTTTCATCGGGGAAGAGTGGGGTGAGATGTTCGAAGCTTACGCGGTCTCTGACCTCTTGTGGGTTTCTTCCGTTGATGCTTTTTATTTCTGTTAAAGCAAAGTATTTCTCGTTATCGTGCGGTGGTCTTACGGTACATTCCACCACGTCGCCTGTTTTGAGACTATAGCCTTTTACTTGTTGTGGACTTACGTAAATATCATCGGGTGATGAAAGGTAGTTGTAGTCGCTTGAACGAAGGAAGCCGTATCCATCTTGTAGTATTTCGAGTACTCCGTTACCAGAGATAATACCGTCGAAGTCGTATTTATCCTGTGCAGGTTGTTGTGGTGCAACAAAAGTGCTGGCTGTTGGGGCGTTACTGCTGATGGGTCTGTCGAAGATGTCGAGTGAAGGTAGTGCCTCTTGGTCTTCTATGGGCAGGTCGACAACGGTAATAAAATCAGTACCGTCTCCTGGGTCTCCACTCCAAACATCATCTTCTGTCATTGGACCTTCGTTGTAGTATGTGTTATTGTTTTGCTCCATGTTCTGAGCTTCGGACTGTGGTTCTGTCACAGGCTCCTCTTGTGCAACAGTATTGGGGTCTACGTTTTCAATCTGCTCTTGGGGCTCGTTAGTTTCGGGTTGTTGCTGAATAAGGGCCGCTTCTTTTGCAGCCTTTTCCAGTTCGAGAGCTTCGAGTTCCTTTTTCGATTTCCTTCCTCGTTTTTTAGGAGCAGGCTTGTCTGTAGCTTCTTTTTCTGCCTTTTCCACAGGTGCTGTTTCTGTTTCAGCATCTTTTGCTGTTTCTATAGATTGTGGTGCAATGGTTTCGCTGTTGTCATTTTCTTCTGTGGGAATAGTTTGTTGTGCGGCAGTAGCAAGGAGTGTGTCGAGAGAAGGTTTCTTCTCGCGTTTTGCAGGCTTTGTATCAAGGTTTTCTCCGTCTTTTCCGCTGACAGTATATACTTTATCTTTTTCTTTTTTAGCTATACGTGTGCGTTTGCGTTTGGTGTTAGCCACAGACTCCGCAGCAGAATCTATGGCATGTTTATCGAGTATGGCATAGATTACGCTTTCCAAAGAATCGTCAGGTGACACTTTTACACCTACTTCATGGGCAATCTCCATAAGTTGAGAGATTTCCATTTTTTCCAAATCTTCTTTTAAGTACATATTTATTTCTAAGTATTCTTGGTATGAATGTGTGCGACAGGAATTTGTCGCAATACTATTGTTTCTCGAATGGAAACAAGGGAATGATTAATATCGGCTGCAAAAGTAATCAATATATTTGAGATTTCCAAACTATTTCAACAAAAATAATCTGATAGAGATTCAAATTATTCAATTATGTTTGGTGTTCAAAGACTTTTATCTGCTTTTTTATCTCATAATATAATAAGGTTAGCACATCGGCAGTTCTTACCTATATAGTCCTAGCATGTTCCTATTGTAGTGGACATGATTTTGGGACTTACTTGGGATTTACTTGGGAGTTTCTTGGGACATGTTACGCGATTTCTGTTCTTCGCTTTTTTCACGGAAAATCTCGAACGGATCATTTGACTTAACAAAGTTGAGGACGATTACCTGAACGCATCCCGAATGCAACTCGAAGATAAAAGGTTTTGTTTGCTTATTCGTACCTCTGAGACTGTTGTCTCTTAGGTACTTTCGTTCGATAATCCAAAAGAAAATGTGTTTTTCTTTTGGATTCTGCTCGCTTATTCGTACCTTTAATCCTTCGGATTTTAGGTACTTCCGCTCGGAAAAACTCAAATAAGTTTGGTTTTTCCCTCGCTTATTCGTACCTTTAATCCTTCGGATTTTAGGTACTTCCGCTCGGAAAAACTCAAATAAGTTTGGTTTTTCCCTCGCTTATTCGTACCTTTGCACGCGGAAAGAATTCCATAATAAAAATATATAAGAAAATGAAAGCATTTGTATTTCCCGGTCAGGGAGCTCAATTCGTAGGAATGGGCAAAGACCTCTACGACAACAATCCTAAAGCAAAAGAACTTTTTGAAAAAGCCAACGAGATTCTTGGCTATCGTATAACCGACATTATGTTTGAAGGTACTGACGAAGACCTCAAACAGACCAAGGTAACGCAACCCGCCGTTTTCCTTCACTCTGTTATTTCTGCCATCTGCATGGGAGACGCATTCCAACCAGCTATGGTTGCAGGACACTCTCTTGGCGAATTCTCGGCACTTGTTGCTGCTGGAGCATTGAGCTTTGAAGATGGTCTTAAACTGGTTTATGCTCGTGCCATGGCTATGCAGAAAGCTTGTGAGGCTCAGCCCTCTACCATGGCAGCCATCATCGGTTTGCCCGACGATAAGATTGAAGCCATTTGCAAAGAAGTAAGCAAGATGGGTAAGGGTGTTGTGGTTCCTGCCAACTATAACAACCCCGGACAGCTGGTAATCTCTGGTAATATCGAAGCCATCAACGAGGCTTGCGAACAGCTGAAAGCCGCCGGCGCTAAGCGTGCTCTGCCTTTGAAGGTAGGTGGCGCATTCCACTCTCCATTGATGCAGCCTGCTAAGGACGAACTTCAGGCCGCTATCGAGAAAACAGAGTTTGCCGCTCCCAAATGTCCCATTTATCAGAATGTAGATGCCAAGCCACATACCGATCCTGCTGAAATCAAGCAAAACCTGATTGCTCAGCTGACAAGTTCGGTTCGTTGGACACAGATTGTGCAGAACATGATTGCCGTTGGCGCAGACGATTTTACAGAGTGCGGTCCAGGTAAAGCCCTTCAGGGTATGATTGCAAAAATCAATAAGGAAGTAAGTGCTCATGGCATTGCTTAATCCTAATGATACTAAAACAGAATTAAATAAATAATAGGCGTGGGCTATACCTGCGCCTATTATCTTTACTCGTTAAATCTTTATGACAGGTAAACAGGTTATCTATCAAGTTTTTACTCGCCTTTACGGCAATCGTAGTATCACCCGTCACATGAACGGAACCATTGAAGAGAATGGTTGCGGAAAAATGGATGATTTCACCCCAAAGGTATTGAACCGATGGGCAAGAATGGGCATTACTCATGTCTGGTACACGGGGGTTATTCGTCATGCGACGAGGACAGATTATTCAGCATATGGAATCCCAAAACAACATCCTGCAGTTGTGAAAGGATGTGCCGGTTCGCCATACGCTATTGCCGATTATTATGATGTTGATCCAGATCTCGCAACAGATGTTGACCACAGAATGGAGGAGTTTGAAGCCTTGCTTCAGCGCACCCACGAGGCTGGTCTCAAAGTGATTATCGATTTTGTGCCCAACCACGTTGCACGCCAGTATCATTCCATTTGCAAGCCAGCAAATGTTAGCGACCTTGGAGAAGACGATCATGTGGATAGAGGCTTCGACCCGGTAGATAACAATTTCTATTACTGTCCAGGACAAGCTTTCGTACCTTGTTTTGACCTTTATCACGGCGAAGCAACACCTTACGAAGAATATCCTGCCAAAGCCACGGGCAACGACCATTTTGACAATGCGCCAGGGAGGAATGACTGGTATGAAACGGTAAAACTCAATTATGGTGTTGACTATTACGCAGGTGGAGTATTGTACGACAATCCCATGCCCAATACCTGGAAGAAAATGACCGACATCCTCTTGTTCTGGGCAGCCAAAGGTATAGACGGTTTCCGTTGCGACATGGCTGAGATGGTGCCGGCAGCATTTTGGAGCTATGCTACAAAAGCGGTAAAAGAACAATATCCCGACATACAGTTCATCGGTGAGGTATATAATCCGTCATTATATCGTAGTTATATTTCAGCCGGCTTTGACTTACTCTACGACAAAGTAGGCATGTATGATACGATGCGCGCCGTCATAACCGGACAGGCTGCTACCTCGGCAATTACTTCTGCCTGGCAACAAACAGACGATATTCGTCAACACATGTTGTACTTCTTGGAAAACCACGACGAACAACGTATTGCAAGCACATTCTTTGCAGGCGAAGCCCGTCGCGGAGTCCCTGCTATGATGGCATCCATGCTCATGCAACAGAATCCTTTTATGCTCTATTTCGGAGAAGAGTATGGAGAGCGCGGAATGGACCACGAAGGATTTAGCGGATGCGATGGACGAACCACAATATTCGACTACTGGAGTATCGATACCCTATGTCGGGCAGCCTCCAGAAAATTGACCGCCGACGAAAAACTGGTTTATGCACAACATGAACAAACCATGCAGATTGCTCGTCGCGAGAAAGCCATAAGCGAAGGCACATTCTTCGACCTGATGTATGTGAATCCACATTTGCACCGTCAATATGCGTTCCTCCGCCACATCGGACATGACCTGCTCTTGGTGGTAGTCAATTTTGAAGACCGCGAAGTTGATGTTGATGTCAATCTGCCGAAACACGCCTTCGACTTCTTGCAAGTTGCCTCAGGCGAATATGTTGCCACAGAACTGTGGAGCAAAACAAAAACCAACATTGACCTGCAGCCAGATAAGGCCGTTCGACTGCAGGTAGGCGCCAATGGGGGCGTGGTGATGAAGATGAAAGTTACAGTATCTGAAAATCATAAAACAATGGAAAATATCATTCTCAACGAACACCACAAAGAGGAATTTCCTCCGGCTCATACAGCCGAACACCTGCTCAATCAGACCATGATGCGCATATTCGGTTGTGAACGTTCTTTCAACGCACATATCGAGCGCAAAAAGAGCAAGATGAGCTTTCATCTGAGTCATAAACCTTCGCGCCAAGAGGAGAAGGAAATAGAACAGACGATGAACCGACTTATTGAAGAGGATTTGCCTGTGGAGTTTGAATTTGTTGACCGCAACAATCTGCCAGAGGGCGTTTCGCCAGACCGACTGCCAGAAGATGCGTCGGAAACCATCCGACTCGTACGCATAGGCGATTATGACGTTTGTCCGTGTATCGGCAAACACGTGCGATCAACCAGTCAGATTGGCCGTTTTGAATTATTTGGAACGAATTGGGACGAAGAAAACAAGGTATTCCGGGTTCGTTTCAAAGTGGTGCAATAAAAACAATAAGAAACAATCGATTACATGGTGACACAGCAGGACTATATCAACAAATATATAATCATTTAAAACCCACCTGACCGCATGAAACAAGACATCGAAATTGCACGCGAAGCAACATTGAAGCCAATCAGCGTGATTGCTGCCACGATGGGCATCAACCAAGACCTGATTGAACCGTATGGAAAATTTATTGCCAAAGTGCCAGGCAAACTGATTGATGAAGAACGAGTTGAAAAGAGTAACCTCATCCTCGTAACAGCCATTACTCCTACAAAGGCAGGAATCGGCAAGACAACCGTCTCCGTCGGTCTCTCGCTCGGATTGGCACGTATAGGAAAAAGAGCTGTTCTGGCACTCCGCGAACCATCACTCGGTCCGTGTTTCGGACAAAAGGGTGGAGCTGCCGGAGGAGGCTACGCACAGGTGTTGCCCATGGATAGAATCAACCTGCATTTCACAGGCGATTTCCATGCCATTACCACGGCAAACAATATGATTGCCGCTTTGCTCGACAATTACATCTATCAGCACCAGACTGAAGGTTTCGGAATGAAACAGATACTATGGCGAAGAGTCATGGATGTGAACGACCGATCGCTCCGACACATCGTAACAGGACTTGGACCTCATGTCAACGGCTGTCCGCAGGAAAGCGGATTCGACATTACTCCTGCCAGCGAGATTATGGCAATCCTTTGTCTTGCCTCTGACCTTGAAGATTTAGAACGAAGAATCAATCACATCCTACTGGGTTACACGCTCGAAGACAAACCGTTTTATGTGAGCGATTTGGGAGTAGGGAGCGCTATCGCAGTATTGTTGAAAGATGCACTCAATCCTAATCTCGTTCAGACCACAGAAAATACGCCTGCCTTCATCCATGGAGGACCATTTGCCAATATCGCACATGGTTGCAATTCTATTATAGCTACAAAGATGGCGATGACGTATGGCGACTATGTAGTGACAGAAGCAGGATTTGGTGCTGATCTGGGTGCAGAGAAATTCCTTGATATCAAGTGTCGTAAAGCCCATATTCAACCCAAACTGACGGTCCTTGTGGCTACGCTACGCGGATTGAAAATGCATGGTGGAGTGGAAGAGAGGGCAATCCGTCTGCCTCATACAGAAGGAGTTTGTCGCGGCTTGCGCAATCTCGACAAGCATATTCACAACCTCCAGAAATTCGGTCAGACCGTACTCGTTTGTTTCAATCAATATGCAGATGATGATGCACAGGAAATAGAAATGGTACGTCGCCATTGTAAGGAACAGGACGTACCCTTTGCCTTAAATAACGCCTATGCACAAGGGGGCGCAGGTGCTGAAGACCTTGCCCGTCTGGTGGTCGAGACGATAGAGCAGAAACCGTCAAAACCACTCCAGCTGATGTATGCAGACGAGAGTCACATAAGTGCAAAGATTGAAGCTGTTGCACGCAGAATCTATGGCGCCTCGCATGTGACATTCTCAGCAGATGCCCAGCTCAAGATGAAACGCGCAGAGCAATTAGGTTGCAGAACCTTCCCCGTGTGTATTGCCAAGACCCAGTATTCGTTCTCGCAAGACCCGAAGGCATACGGAGTGACCGACGGATTTGATTTTGAAATCCGTGACATCGTCATCAATTCCGGAGCCGAGATGATTGTGGCTATTGCAGGAAGCATGATTCGCATGCCAGGACTTCCAAAATCTCCTCAGGCATTACATATTCGCTTGGTAGATGGTGAGATAGATGGTTTAAGCTAAAGAAAAGAAACAATCAAACAAGTTAAGAAAATGAGATATTTCGTATGGTTTGGTTATGATGGAACACGTTATCATGGATGGCAGTATCAGCCCAATGGTATTACAGTTCAAGAAGAATTGGAACGTGCACTTTCACTCCTTCTCCGTGAGGATATTCACGTGACAGGAGCAGGACGTACTGACACAGGAGTTCATGCACGCCAAATGGCTGCACATTTCGATACTGAGGTTGTTTTCGATTGTGTACACATGGTCAAGCGCCTCAATGGCGTATTGCCATACGATATAGGAGTTTCTAAGGTAGAGGCGGTTGCAGCCGATAAACATGCTCGTTTTTCGGCTACCGCCCGAACCTACCATTATTATATCCACTACGGCAAGAATCCCTTTTGCCAGCAGTTTAGCCTGCAGATGCATTATCAGCTCGATTTCGGACTCATGAATCAAGCTGCGGCTATACTGATGGAATATGACGATTTCGGTTCGTTTTGCAAAACCGGAAGCGACGTCAAGACCACGCTCTGTAAGGTAACCCATGCACAATGGCATCAAACCGCTCCAGAGGAGTGGTATTTCGAGATACGTGCCAATAGATTTCTTCGGAATATGGTAAGGGCCGTTGTCGGTACGATCATAGAAGTGGGGCGAGGCCGCATGACCCTTGAGGAGTTTCGACGGGTTATTGAGAGTGGACATCGTACCCAAGCAGGCGAGTCGATGCCCGCCAAAGCATTGTTTCTTGAACGGGTAGAATATTAAGTATTTCAAACAACGATACATTTTTTCAAATAATAAACACATAAAAGATTGTTAAAAAGATGACTTGGTTATTATTGGCTTTTTTGTCGGCAACATTATTGGGCTTCTATGATGCATTCAAGAAAGAAGCTCTACGCGAAAATGCCGTCATTCCTGTGTTGTTTCTCAACACCCTGTTCTCGTCGATAATCTTCTTACCATTCATCATTCTGAGTGGTCAGACAGAAATTCTCGACAATACCATATTCCATGTTGCTTCAGGCGGATGGGAGATGCATAAATACATCGTCCTCAAATCCTTGATCGTGCTGAGCAGTTGGGTGTTAGGCTATTTCGGCATGAAACATCTGCCCTTGACGATAGTAGGTCCGATTAACGCCACACGTCCGGTCATGGTACTTGTAGGAGCGTTACTCGTATTTGGAGAACATCTTAACGGATGGCAATGGATGGGAGTCTTGTTGGCCGTCATGTCGTTTATGATGTTGAGTAGGAGTGGTAAAAAAGAAGGAATAGACTTCCGGCACAACCATTGGATCTGGATGATAGTTGGTGCTGCTGTTCTTGGAGCGATTAGCGGACTTTACGACAAGTACCTGATGGCTCCCGAAGGAAGCGGAGGCGTTGGGCTTGATCGTATGATGGTACAGTCGTGGTATAACATCTATCAATGTGGTATGATGCTCATCATGCTTGCCATTCTCTGGTGGCCCAAACACAAGCAGACCACGCCATTTCATTGGCATTGGTCAATTATCGGAGTCAGCATTTTCCTTTCTACAGCTGATTTCGTGTATTTCTATTCCCTCTCGTTGCCCGATGCCATGATATCTATCGTGTCGATGGTGCGTCGTGGTTCGGTTATCGTGTCGTTCCTCTTTGGTGCTGCCTTCTTCCATGAGAAGAACCTTCGCGCCAAGGCTGTCGATTTGGCGTTGGTGCTGCTGGGAATGATATTCCTGTATATTGGTTCGCATTAACAAGAGTGAGTGGACATATTTCTTTGAACCGTTCAAACACATTTATCTGTTCAGCCAAACGGCCTGATTATGGTAAAATCAGAACGCAAGTTAGTTGTTGAACAGACAAAATTTGTTGGTTTGTTTTGTATTTCACCTGAATTGCACTACCTTTGTAAACAGAATGCGACATACGATCATGATAATAACAGGAGTCATAGGGTTGATGCTCTGTGGCTGCTCAGAAACCAAATATGTGCCAGAAGGCCAATACCTGCTCAATAGAGTCAAGGTGGAAAGTGACGGAAAATACAGAGATGTAAATTCCGCCAATCTCAAATCGTATGTACGCCAAAAAGGTAATACAAGATGGTTCTCGTCGTTCAAACTACCATTGTCAACCTACTCGTTGGCAGGTAAAGACTCGTCGAAATGGATCAACCGTACCCTAAAAAACATAGGAGAGGCTCCTGTCATTTACGACACGTTGAGCACTACACGCTCCATGCAGGATTTACAGATGAGATTGCAGAATATGGGTTATCTGCGTGCTTCTGTAGATGCGACATTCAAAGAAAAGAAACGTAAGATCAACGTGACGTACCATGTTCACCCTCGTGAGCCTTATTATTTGGGAAAGGTGAATTATGAAGTACGGGATACTGCCATTGCCAATCTGTTGCGTTTGGACCTGCCTGAGCATAGAGGGCTGAAAGAGAATATGCGCTTTAGCGTTGAGAATTTAGATAACGAACGCAACCGATTAGTCGGCGAATTGGCCAACAGAGGATATTTCAGATTCAACAAGGATTTCATCACCTTTCGAGCCGATTCTATGCCGGGTGAAAAAGCTATCAACCTGACACTTGTCATCCATGCCAATACCGACCATGACGGGAATGAAATACCACACCTCAGTTATAGGATAGGGAAAGTCAACCATCTGAGTGGAGATAGCGAAGACAGTATCATTCATCTTCGAAAAGCAGTCTTGCAACGCAATACTTTTATACGTTCGGGAGAATTGTATTCGGCAAAGAAATTGCAAGATACCTATGCACATTTCGGAAGACTCGGAGCCGTCAAATACACCAGTATTTCATGGGAAGAACACCAGCGAGAACGTCTTCTCGATTGTAATATCCATCTGAGTACCAACAAACCCTCCACCATCTCTTTTCAACCCGAAGGAACGAATACAGCAGGAGATTTTGGCGCTGCTGTTGCGCTAACCTATCAGAACCGCAACCTCTTCAAGGGAGCAGAAAACCTTACCATAGAACTGCGTGGCGCGTTTGAGGCTATCAAGGGGCTGGAAGGCTATGGTAACGACAATTTTGAAGAGTATAGCGTAGAAACCAAATTGACATTCCCAAGATTCATCGCACCTTTTCTTGCCAACAGCTTCAGACGTCGCATTAATGCCACAAGTGAAGTGTCGATGCTATACGACCTTCAAAACCGACCGGAGTTCCATCGACGAGTCTTTTCTGTAGCATGGAAATACAAATGGAATGACAGTAGGCATCATGACCGTTATCGCATAGACCTGCTTGATCTCAACTATATCTCCATGCCATGGATAAGTGAAACGTTTCGTAATGAGTATCTTAACGATACCGAAAGTAAGAATGCCATCCTGCGCTATAATTACGAGAACCTTTTCATTATGAAAATAGGTATGGGGTATACCTATAACAACGGACGTATTGCCATCAAAGCCAATGCAGAAACAGCAGGCAATCTGCTTCATGGCGCAGCACATGCGTTGAATTTCCATAAAAACGCACAGGGACAATACACTTTCCTTGATATTGCCTATGCACAATACGTGAAGGGGGATGTTGACTTCACACGTAACATACAGTTGGACTACAACAACCAACTCGTATTCCATGCCGGATTTGGAATTGCTTATCCCTATGGAAACAGTACTATCCTGCCGTTTGAAAAACGATATTTCGCGGGTGGAGCCAATAGCGTGCGCGGATGGAGTGTTCGCGGACTTGGTCCTGGTTCGTATATCAGCAAGGACGGACGTATCGACTTCATCAACCAGACGGGAGACATGAAGCTGGACCTCAACATGGAATATCGCACACATCTGTTCTGGAAAATAGGAGGTGCACTTTTTGTTGATGCCGGTAACATCTGGACCATCCGTTCTTACGACGACCAACCGGGTGGACAATTCAAGTTTGACGAGTTCTTGAAACAACTCGCAGTAAGCTACGGAATGGGATTCCGATTGAATTTTGGATACTTCATCCTTCGCTTTGATATGGGTATGAAAGCCGTTAATCCTGCTTATACTACATCAAAGGAACATTACCCTCTGTTACATCCGGATTTTAGTCGCGATTTTGCATTTCATTTCGCGGTAGGCCTGCCATTCTAACCATCCAATGGCCATGACGTTTTACCACAGTAACGGTCGTGTGGTATTCGTCAACGAGATGAGCTCGGGAACCTATGGAGTCGGCAACAAAGGCATTATCCACAACCAACTTTATCAGGCACATCGTATCACCCGGAAGTTCCGTCACATCATCGATATGTGCCGACGTGGAGGCATCCTCCGAATTGGCGAAATCCAAATCTTCGTCTGTAATGTTAGAAGCCATGAAATGTAACCAAGGCCGACTCTCTTCAACTGTCAGTTGGTTGGCACGTGCAAGGTCGAAGCTGAAAAAGGCTTCAGCCCATGATTTTGCTGCAACTTCAGACTCCTTTTGATGCACTTCTATCAGGCTACAAGACACCATAATCATAGTGCAAATGTATAATACAATTTTCTTCATAAGTTTAAAATATCCAAAAATCGTTGCAAAGATAAGAAAAATGTGACTTTTTTTTATTACTTTTGCAGATAAATTTAAAACCAAATGCTAAGATTTATATCCTTTGGAAGCGGCAGTAGCGGAAATTGTTATCTGTTGACTACGCCGACGGATGGACTATTGATAGATATCGGAGTAGGACTTAGAAGTTTGAAAAAGAACTTCAGAGATTATGGATTAAGTTTCTCACAGGTGCATCATGTACTTGTGACCCATGATCATGCAGACCATATCAAATCGGTAGGTTCGTTCAGCAAAGACCAACACGTTCCTGTGTATACGACGAAGGTGGTGCACGAAGGTATTACCAAAAATTATTGTGTCCAACAGAAAGTTCCCTCAGACTATGTGAATAATGTAGAAAAGGGCACTTCTTTTACCATAGGCGACTTCAAGATTACTCCCTTTGGCGTTCCACATGACAGTAGCGATAATGTGGGGTATATGGTGGAAGCGGAAGGAACCGCATTCTGTGTGATTACTGATGCTGGTTATGTAACCGATGAAATGAAAGAATACATCAGCAAAGCAGATTATCTCGTCATCGAGGCTAACCACGATGTTGAAATGGTGAAAAACGGTCCATATCCGGCTTTTCTTAAAGAGCGCATACTCTCGCATACCGGACATCTCAGTAATGTAGAATGTGGAGAAGCACTTGTGGAGAACATGAGCGAACACCTGAAGCATGTCTGGCTTTGTCACCTGAGTGAAGAGAACAACCATCCGGAACTTGCCCGTAAGACCGTTGAGGCCATTTTGCGTAGCCATGGTATCGTGGCGGGTGCCGACCTGCAACTGGAAGTACTCAAAAGAAAGAGCCCGACAGGCATTTTTGATTTGGTATAAATCTCAAATATACAGCTAAAATGTTATGATATGAAAAAGTTTCTTAAATTGTAAGACGTAGGAAACTTTTTTAATATTATTTAGATACTTGCATGAGAACTTTCCTATAGGAATTGATTACTTTTGCATCACGTAAAACAGAAATAAACAAAAATAGAATATAACTATGGCAGAATCAATTGATATCCGGGAGCTTAACATCCGGATTGAACAGCAAAGTGGATTTGTCACCAATCTCGTGACAGGAATGGATCAAGTAATAGTAGGACAGAAGCATCTCGTAGAGTCGTTGCTCATCGGACTTCTCAGCGACGGAAACATATTGCTCGAAGGTGTGCCTGGTCTGGCAAAGACACTTGCCATCAAGACCCTTTCACAACTGATTGATGCAACTTACAGCCGCATACAGTTCACACCTGACCTCTTGCCTGCCGACGTGACAGGTACGATGATCTATTCGCAGAAAGACGAGCGCTTCCAGGTGAAACAAGGTCCGGTATTCGCCAACTTCGTATTGGCAGATGAGATCAACCGCGCTCCTGCCAAGGTACAGAGTGCGTTGCTCGAAGCCATGCAGGAAAAACAGGTGACTATTGGCAAAGAAACATTTGATTTGCCCACACCATTCCTTGTGATGGCTACACAAAACCCCATCGAACAAGAAGGTACCTACCCACTTCCAGAAGCACAGATGGACCGTTTCATGCTGAAGGTGGTGATCGACTATCCTACACTCGAAGAGGAGAAACGCATCATCCGCGAGAATATCGCAGGAAAACTTCCTGAAGTGAAACCTGTCGCTACGGCTCAGGAAATCCTTAATGCAAGAAACGTGGTACGCGAGGTCTATATCGACGAGAAGATCGAACAGTATATTGCCGACATCGTATTTGCCACTCGCTATCCTGATCGCTACGGACTGAAAGACATGAAAGACCTCATAGCATACGGCGGAAGTCCGCGTGCGTCTATCAATCTGGCGAAGGCTGCCCGCGCTTATGCCTTTATCAAGCGTCGCGGATATGTTGTTCCTGAGGATGTACGCGCCGTGGCACACGATGTATTGCGTCATCGTATCGGTCTGACCTATGAGGCAGAGGCAAGCAATGTGACAAGTGAGGAAATCGTTTCAAAGATCATCAATAAGGTGGAAGTACCTTGATTGTCGCCTGTCTTATTGAAGTGATTATAAACAACGAATCAGATCAAACAAATGGAAACCGCTGAAATACTAAAAAAGGTAAGAAAGATAGAAATCAAGGCCAGAGGACTGAGCGTTAACGTCTTTGCAGGCCAGTATCACTCTGCTTTCAAGGGCCGTGGAATGGCTTTCAGCGAAGTGCGCGAATACCAGTACGGAGATGATGTCAGAGATATCGACTGGAATGTGACAGCACGCTTCCATCGCCCTTATGTCAAGGTCTTCGAAGAAGAGCGCGAACTCACCGTCATGCTACTCATAGACGTCAGCGGATCGCTCGACTTCGGCACGCAAAGCCAAATGAAGCGCGATATGGTGACAGAAATAGCTGCCACCATTGCTTTTAGCGCCATTCAGAATAATGATAAGATAGGAGTGGTATTCTTTTCCGACCATATCGAGAAGTATATCCCTCCGAAGAAAGGACGTAAACACATTCTTTATATCATACGCGAAATGCTCGACTTTCACCCTGAAAGCAAGAGAACGAACATAGAGGGAGCGTTGCAGTTTCTTACAAGTGTTGTTAAACATCGTTGTACCGCATTCGTGTTGAGCGATTTTTACGACCAGAAGGATTTCTTGCATCCCCTTCAGATTTGCAACAGAAAACATGATGTTGTTGCAGTTCAGGTCTATGACCGTTTCGCCAAGTCATTACCCGATGTGGGATTGATGCGTGTGGTTGATGCTGAAACCGGCTATGAACAGTATATTGATACCAGCAGCAAACGCTTGCGACGTGCTCACGAGCAATATTGGAATCGGATGCAACAGCATTTGCGAGAGACCATGAACAAGAGTAATGTTGACATGGTAAGCATTTCCACAGGTGATGATTTTGTCAAACACCTGTTGCTGCTATTTAAAAAGAGAAGTTGATAAGCATGAAACACCTGATATTATTTATCCTTGCATTATTGCCTGCTACGATCTTGGCGCAGGTGGATGTAGAAGCTCGTATCGACTCACTTGAGATGATGATAGGAGAGCAGGTGCATGTGACTGTGACCGCAACAGTTCCACAGCAGTCTAAGGTCAACATGCCGAGTTTCAAACCGCGTGAGAATATCGTACCGGGAGTGGAGGTGTTGGCTGTAAGCGACGAACAGACTGAAGATGTGAGCGATGGACGCATGCAGGTTAAACGCATCTATACCTTGACGTCTTTCGACGGAAAACTCTATTATCTGCCCGCATTTCGCGTTAAAGTAAACGGAAAAGTATATCCTACTAAGAGTCTGGCACTAAAGGTGATAGAAGTTGAGGTAGATACAACCAAACTCGATAAGTTCTATGGTCCGAAGGATGTACAGGACAACCCATTCTCATGGGCAGAGTGGGCTCTTCCTTTTTGGTTGAGCATTCTCTCTTTGCTCCTGATGGCTGTGGCTTATTACCTCTACCTTCGCCTGCGCGACAACAAACCTATCATCAAGACTTTGCGTATCGTGAAGCGACTGTTGCCACACCAGAAGGCCATGAAGGAGATAGAGCAGATCAAGGCAGAACGTATGGTGTCGTCGGAGAATCCGAAGGAGTACTATACGAAACTTACCGATACGCTTCGTAAATATATAGAGGAGCGCTACCATTTCTCTGCCATGGAGATGACAAGTGGAGAGATTATAGAACGCCTGACGTCTTCGGGCGACCAGGCTATGATCGACGAACTCCGCCAGCTGTTCATCACGGCCGATTTGGTGAAGTTTGCCAAATATTCTACACTCATCAACGAGAACGACGCCAACCTGGTTAACGCTATTGCCTTTATCGACCAGACGAAACAGGAGGCGGTTGCTACAGAGGAAGTCCAGAAACCTGAGTTGACAGAAGCTGACCAACGCTCTCTGAAAACAAGACGACTGCTCAAAACCGTTATCAGCCTGATTGTCGTGGCATGTGTGGCTATGCTCGTTTATGCCGTTTATCATGTGTTGCTTCTCGGCGAGTGGATATAAATAATGAATTAGAATGGAATTTGCAAATAAAGAATATTTCCTGCTGCTGTTACTGCTGATACCGTATGTGATATGGTATCTGATGTATCGGAAGAAAACCGAACCTACCGTGCGGTTGAGCGATACCCATGCCTATAGGTTTGCAGCACGGAGCTGGAAGGTGACCTTGATGCCGATACAATTGTTGTTGAGGCTGGCGATTTTCGTACTGTTGGTATTGATATTGGCACGACCTCAAACCCATAACTCCTGGAAAAACAAATCGGTGGAGGGTATCGATATCATGATGGCGATGGACGTCTCTGGATCTATGCTGGCAGAAGACCTAAAGCCTAATCGTATTGAGGCTGCCAAACAAGTGGCTGCTGAGTTTATTGCCGGCAGACCCAACGATAATATTGGTCTGACGATATTTGCGGGTGAGGCGTTTACACAATGTCCTATGACGACCGACCACGCTTCGGTACTCAACCTGCTACGGGGTGTCAGAACCGACTTGGCAACGAGAGGACTTATCGAGGATGGAACAGCCATCGGAATGGGACTTGCCAATGCTGTCAGCCGTTTGAAGGATTCTAAGGCGAAAAGCAAGGTTGTCATTCTGCTGACCGACGGTAGTAACAACCGTGGCGACTTGTCGCCCATGACATCTGCTGAAATTGCCAAAAGTCTAGGTATCAGAGTTTATACTATCGGTGTAGGTACCAATAAGGTGGCTCCTTATCCCATGCCTGTTGCCGGTGGTGTGCAGTATGTCAATATCCCTGTAGAAATAGATAGTAAGACCTTGAGTGAAATTGCCGCAGCAACAGATGGCGGCTTCTATCGCGCAACAAACAACCGGGAGTTGCAGCATATCTATCGAGAAATCGACAAACTCGAAAAGTCTAAACTTAACGTGACGCAGTTCAGCAAACGCTATGAGGCTTATCAGCCCTTTGCCTTGGCAGCATGCCTCCTGTTGCTTCTCGAATTGCTCTTACGACTTACCATATTCAGAAAACTACCTTAAAATTATCGGAGAACTGCATTATGTTTCGATTTGAAGACCCCATATATCTCTATTTGCTGATATTGATACCGATTCTGGTGTTGATGCAATTCTGGATGGTGTATCAACAAAAGAAACGCCTCAGACGATTTGGCGATATCAATCTCGTACGCGAGTTGATGCCCAACGTTTCTCGCCATCGTCCACGGGTGAAATTCATATTGCTGATTGCAGCCTTGGCGCTCATGATCGTGATGCTGGCGCGTCCGCAGATGGGTACCAAGATCAACCATGAGAAGCGAACGGGTATTGAAACCATCATCGCCATGGATATTTCCAATTCTATGTTGGCGGAAGATGTGGCACCAAGTCGTCTCGACAGAGCCAAAATGATGGTAGAAAACCTTGTTGACCATTTCACCAACGACAAGATCGGACTGATCGTATTTGCCGGCGACGCCTTTGTGCAACTGCCTATTACGAGCGACTACGTTTCTGCTAAAATGTTTTTGAGCAATATAGATCCCTCGATGATTGATGTACAGGGTACCGACCTTGCTGCCGCCATTAAAATGGCAACAAACAGTTTTACGCAGGAACAAGGTATTGGCAAGGCCATCATCGTGATAACAGATGGAGAAGACCATGAGGGTGGGGCGCTTGAGGCTGCACGTGAGGCAAAAGACAAAGGTATGCGTGTGTTTGTTCTTGGCATAGGATCTCCTAAGGGAGCGCCTATCCCCATCGGCGGCGGTAACGATTACATCAAAGACGAAACAGGGCAGACCGTCATGTCGGCTTTGAATGAAGATATGTGTAAACAGGTGGCTGAAGCTGGAGGCGGAGCCTATATTCACGTGGAAAACAATTCCAACGCGCAAGAGCAACTCAACGCAGAACTCGACAAACTCTCTAAGAAGGAAACGGCTGTAACTATTTATAGCGATTTCGACGAACAGTTTCAGGCGGTTGCCATCCTCGTCATGCTCTTGCTGATCATAGAAATCTGTATCCTTGAGGTTCGCAATCCTCATCTCAGCAAGCTTCACCTCTTCAGCCGAAAGAAACCCATGATGCTCCTGCTCTTGCTTCTTGCGGCTACGCTCAACGTGCAGGCGCAGTCCGACCGCGACTATGTCAGAAAGGGCAATCGACAGTTCAGGGCTGGCAATTATGCTGAAGCGGAAACCAGCTATCGCAAGGCGTTGGAACGCAACGACCGCAATCCTCAGGCTATATATAATCTGGGTAATGCCCTCCTGATGCAACGCAAAGACTCGGCTGCCATACAGCAGTTTCAGAGTGCTGCCAAACTGGAACAAAACCCGTATCGTCGTGCGCAGGCTTACCATAACATAGGTACTGTTTGTCAGACGCTCAAGATGTATGGCGATGCCATAGAGGCGTATAAGGAGGCTTTGCGCAATAATCCTCGCGATAACGAGACGCGTTACAACCTTGAACTCTGCAAACGTCAACAGAAACAGCAGAAGCAACAGCAGCAACCTCAACAAAACAATAAAGACAAAAAAGACGATAAGCAAAAGCAGCAAAAACAGGAGAATAACAAGCAGAAGCAAGACAAGCAGAAGCAACAACAGCAACAGCAGAAACCGCAGATGAGTAAGGAAAATGCAGAACAACTGTTGAATGCTGCCATGCAGGAAGAAAAGAATACGCAACAGCGCATCAAGAAAGCTCAACAGCAGCATCAGCAGAAACGCAGGTTGCAGAAAAACTGGTAATGGATACAAGCTATTTACATAACAACTATTCAGTTTCAAAGTCAAGACCCATTGAACAGGAAAGAAATGAAGAACAATACCACAGATAGAACTATTCAACATGCACAATGGCTGATCCCATTGGTCGCGATGCTGCTCATGTCGGTAACGACATTCGGACAGCACATGGTGGGACGTGCTCCCTCGCAAGTTGCCGTAGGAGAACAGTTCCGTCTTACCTATACGGTCAATACGGATGATGTAAACGATTTTCGTGCAGGTAATATCCCGGAAGCCCTGGAGGTGCTGATGGGACCGCGTACCAGTACGCAGTCGAGTTTTCAGATGATCAACGGAAAGACTTCCAGCTCTTCGTCGGTTACCTTTACCTATATCGTCTGTGCTAACAAAGCTGGAAACTATACCATTCCTGCCGCACGTGCTGTGGCAGCAGGAAAGCAGATCCACTCCAACGTATTACGCATCAGGGTGTCGGGCTCTGCCTCGTCTTCACAGCAAGGTAGTGGACAACGCTCGGAGAATCATGGTTCTGCCATGAGCAACCGCATCACGGGTAATACGCTCTTTATGAAGGTTAGCGCCAACAAGCGACGCGTCCACGAACAAGAGCCTATCTTGCTGACCTATAAGGTCTATACCTTGGTCAATCTGACCTCGCTCAATGGTAAGATGCCTGATCTGAAGAGCTTCTATACCCGTGAGGTTCCGCTACCACAACAGAAGAGTTTCCATGTCGAGACCCTCAACGGACGTCCTTATCGTACCGTTACCTGGCAACAGTATGTGATGTTCCCGCAGACCACAGGACGCCTTGAAATTCCAAGTTTGGATTACGAGGGCATGGTGATGCTTGAAAACCGCGACGTCGATCCCTTTGAAGCCTTCTTCAACGGAGGTTCGGGATATACAGAGGTCAAGAAGATTATCAAAGCGCCGGGACTGACCATTACCGTAGATCCGTTGCCTGCACGTCCTACCAATTTCTCTGGTGGAGTAGGAACGTTCTCGCTATCTGCCTCTCTCGACAAACAAGAGGTCAAGGCCAACGATCCCGTGACCATGCGTATTGTCGTGAGTGGAGTGGGTAATATGAAGCTCATCAAGCAACCGGCTGTCGAACTGCCCAAGGATTTCGACCAGTATGATGCGAAGATTACCGATAAGACAAAACTCTCTACCAACGGTATTGAGGGTAGCATGATCTACGATATCCTCATCGTACCTCGCCATCAAGGCAATTACGAACTGAAACCTATCGAGTTTGTGTATTTCGATACCAAGACGGGCAGTTATAAGACGTTACGCTCACAACCCTTTACCTTGAAGGTTGCTAAGGGTAGTGGCAGTTCGTCGGCAACCTTTGCTAGCGAAGAACTGCAACAAGTCAATAAAGACATCCGCTTTATAAAGACCGGAGAGGTCAATCCCAGAATGTTGGGCGACACCTTCTTCGCGTCAACAGCCTACTGGACTGTCCTTGTTGTCCTGCTGGGCATCTTCGTTACCCTGTTTGTAGCATTCCGCCAGCGAGCCATCGATCAGGCTAACGTAGTGAAGATGCGTGGCAAACGGGCCAACAAGGTGGCCATACGACGACTTCGTACAGCCGCCAAACTCTTGAAGGCCGACAAGCAGAATGAGTTCTACGACGAGGTGTTGCGTGCCCTTTGGGGATACGTGGGCGATAAACTCAATATTCCTGTTGCCGAACTTTCACGCGAGAATATCAGCCAGCGCCTTGGCGATCGTCAGGTAGATGGCGAAACTATCAAACTCTTCATCGGAGCCCTTGATGAATGTGAGTTTGCGCGCTACGCTCCTGGTGATGCGCATGGTAATATGAACAAGGTGTATGAAGCTGCCATAGAGGCTATTACATATATCGAAAAAGGAAGAGAGGTGAAATCATGATAAAATATGCTATACAACATACCACAGCTGCCAAACGCTTTGTTGGAACAATAGCCTTGGGATGCTGTCTCACGCTGATGTTGATGATGCCGTTGACGCTACAAGCGCAAAAGGTGACGAAGGCTGATGCCGATAGCGCCTATACCCATGAGCGCTACCAGCAGGCCATCCATATCTACGAGGAATTGCTCAAGCAAGGGGAGGATGCCGACCTCTACTACAACCTGGGTAATGCCTGGTATCGTACCGATAATATCACACGGGCTATTCTCAATTATGAGCGTGCGCTACTCCTTTCGCCTGGCGACGAGGATATTCGTTTCAACCTACAGATGGCACAATCAAAAACCATCGATCGCATCACACCGGAAACGGAGATGTTCTTCGTCACCTGGTACCATTCCCTGGTCAATCTCATGAGTGTTGACGCATGGGCATGGTTGGCGCTTGTCTCGTTGGCGCTTGCCATCATACTGGCGTTGGTCTATCTCTTCGTAGATCGCGTGTGGATGCGAAAGACGGGATTCTTCGGCGCTCTCGCCTTGCTGATGATATTCTTCTTGGCCAACCTCTTTGCTTGGCAACAGCGCGACAAGCTCCTGCATCGTGATGGAGCCATCGTCGTGGCGCCTACCGTTTCGGTCAAGAGTACCCCGGCGAAAAACGGTACCGATCTGTTTACCATCCACGAAGGAACACGTGTCACCATTACAGACAATACGATGAAGGGATGGCGCGAGATACGCTTGGCAGATGGAAAGCGCGGATGGATTGCCGTAGAAACCATAGAGATTATTTAGGCTGCAACCCACATGGAAACAATCATTCAGTTTGACCAGCAATTGTTGTTGATGCTCAACGGTAGCGACTCGTTGTTTGTTGACCAACTGGCAGTAATCCTGACCAATGCCCGTACGTGGATTCCACTCTATATCGCATTATTCTATATGGTGTTGCGATGCAACAATAGTGTTTCACAGGTGCTTCTGGTATTAGGCGCAGCAGGCCTCTGTGTGGTATTGGCAGGAACCATCGACGACACCATCGTCAAACCGTTGGTTGCCCGATGGCGACCTACCCACGACCCACAGATAGGTATCCTCGTCGATGTCGTCAACGACTATCGTGGCGGCAACTACGGTTTCTTCTCCGCCCATGCCGCCAATACGTTTAGTTTGGCGGTCTTCTTCTCGTTATTGACACGCAACCGCATCCTATCGTATTTTCTGATAGGCTGGTCGTTGGTCAACTGTTGGACACGCATATACCTTGGCGTGCATTATCCTGGCGACATCCTTGTCGGTCTGCTCTGGGGCGGACTGGTAGGCTATGGCGTCTATCGCCTCTATCTCCGTGTTGCGAAACCCGTTGCCTATGGCATGTATTTCTGCGAGATACCCGTCCTTGTCCTTGTCCTGACAGCCTTCTGTGCCGTACTCTACAGCCTCGTTTGTTCATAACAAGGCAGTCCAACCGTCTCGACAGACTGAAACAAGGAATGAACGACGAGAGACGATATCGTTTGTAATCCTCGTTTTCAACGGTTGGAAGTTGGGGTAGGGAGAACCTTTTCACGTATAACTTTATAAAGAAAAGTTTTGTGATTTCGTTTTTTATTAGTATCTTTGCATCCGCTTAAACAAAAAGGCGTTCTTTGAATGTTGCCGATATGGCTCAGTTGGTAGAGCAACGCATTCGTAATGCGTGGGTCGCCGGTTCGAGTCCGGCTATCGGCTCATTTCATACAGGAGTTAGAACCTATGTTCTGACTCCTGTTGTCTTAAAGACACATTATTTTTCTCCATGCGGATTTAGCTCAGTTGGTAGAGCATTGGCTTCCCAAGCCGAGGGTCGCGGGTTCGAGTCCCGTAATCCGCTCCTTTTTTATCTCCCTCGAAAAAGTCACACGGAATTTTTATCCACGGAACATACGGAATTTTTTTATCCACGGATCACACGGATCACACGGAAAAGATTCTAGTTAAATTCTCTTAAAGATTTTCGTAGGATGATAAAGACCACTCCATCAGAATTCAGACTTCAGACGTCATCTTAGTTAAAGATTATTTTTAAAGATTTTCGTTAAGATTTCGAGCCGTAAGGCGATCCATAATAAAACCCTTCCCAGAAGCGAGGTATTCGAGCGCATTTTGGTCAAGGATTTTTATTAAAGATTTTGTTTCCGCATAAACTCCCTCTAAGATCCGATGATTGATTTCTTGCGAAGCAATATCTTAAACAAGATTTCCTCCAAAGATTTCTTGCGAAGCAACCCCAAAAAACATCCCTCTAAGATCCGATGATTGATTTCCGTGCGACATTAGAAGAATCTGTGTCATCTGTGTGCAACCTTTCACCGGATGGCAGAAGGGCAGAGGTCGCGCAGGAAGCAATCAGCACAATGGGGCTTGCGAGCCGTACAAACGTAGCGACCATGGAGCAACAGCCAATGGTGAGCAAGGGGAATATCGGCAGAAGGGATGATGCGCAAGAGTTGACGCTCAACCAACAAAGGAGTAGAGGCAGACCGCGTGACGATACCTAACCGATGGCTGACGCGGAACACATGGGTATCTACAGCCATGGCAGACTGTCCGAATGCCACACTCAACAGCACATTAGCCGTCTTACGACCCACGCCGGGAAGCGTCAGAAGATCTTCCATCGTCGCAGGAACCTCCCCATTGTGATGCGTCATCAATTCACGAGCCATCTCAACCAGATGGGCGGCTTTGGCATTGGGGTACGATACGCTCCTGATGAACTCATAGACCTCATCGGCTTCTGCTTCTGCCAGACTGCGTGCATCAGGATATTGTTTGAAAAGAGCAGGCGTAACCTGGTTAACGCGTTTGTCGGTACATTGTGCACTAAGCATTACCGCCACAAGTAGTTGGAAGATGCTGCCAAACTGCAATTCCGTTGTTGGATTGGGCATCTTCTCGCGAAATCTCGCAAAAATCAAAGCATCACGTTCATTCTTTTTCATATTCGTTGTTTTATCTTACACGGTCACACGGAAATTTTTATCCACGGATTACACGGAACACACGGAAAAGATTCTAGTTAAAGATTTTGTTTTGTGTTGCTTACGCAAGAAATCTTAGAGGAAATCTTCATGTAAAATCTAAGGACCTAAACGGTCCAGAAATCTATTTAATAATATTGTTATCTTCCTAAAATATTTCTTGCCGTAGGCAACATCTTAAACAAGATTTCCCCCAAAGATTTCTAGCCTTCAGGCTACCCAAAAAACATCCGTCTAATATCCGTTTAAATTGGCATACGCCTTTGTTTTCTCGCCATGGCATAATTAAAGCGAGCTTTATTCTGCTCATGGCTTAACGAAAACAATCCGATGATTTCATCCATGTGACATTTTATTGAGTTCCTTTTTGAATCTGATGTAGTATAGGAATCCCGCGATGGTCAGACCAAAGGGGAAAGCCGTCCAGATGCCATAGATGCCCAGATCGCAGATAAAGCCGAGGGTATATCCCAAGGGAAGGCTGACCACGAAATAGGCGATAAAGGCATAGGTCACCATCGGTTGTACGCAGGCTATTCCACGTAAGGCATTGGCAAACGCGTATTGCATGCCGTCGCCAAACTGATAGAGCGCCAAGATGAGAATCAACCCCGACACATACAGTTGCACCTCGATATTCTCGCTGAACAAACCGCCGATATGGTTGCGGAACAGCAAGATTGGGATGCTCAGCACGAAGGAGATAAAGAGGTTCAGACGGAAACCATCCATCGCATTAGCCTTCACGGCAGCAAAGTCGCGTTGTCCCACGAAATGGCTGACGCGTATCGCCATGGCAGCTGCCAATCCCGACAGAATCAGGTAGAACAGTTGCGAGATGGTAATCATCACCTGATGGGCAGCCAAAGGAATCGTACCCAACCATCCTGCCATCACACAACTCAGACTGAACGCAGCACTCTCCATGCCGAGTTGCAAGGCAACAGGCCAGCCCAAGCGGTTCATTTCTATGAAATCCACTTTGTTGATAGGATAGGAGAGGAAGTGGAGGCGATAGGTCTTGTAGCGTCGGCAGGAGAGCATCACGCCAACGAGGACGAGAGCCATGAAGACACGCGACCCTAATGTGGCAATACCGGCACCCAGGAGTCCCATTTCAGGAAAACCGCCCACGCCATAGATGAGAAGCCAGTTGAAGAGAATATTCAGCAGGTTACCGCCCACCATGGTCCACATCGCCACTTTGGTTTGTGCAATACCGTCAAAGAATTGTTTCAGCGTGTTGAAGAGACCGACAAAGAGGATGCTCGCCAGATTGACCAGGAAATACGGCCGGATGAGCGACAGCAGTTCGTCAGGTTGTCCGATGTGTTCAAGATTGAAATAGAGGAAGGTCATGACGGCTGTAAACAGCAAGCCGACAACACCGTTGGCCACAAGAGAGTTTTTCACTTTTCCTCCTACGGCTTCGTTTTGCCCCATACCATAGAGTCGTCCTACGACAGGCGTCAGTCCGTAGGAGAAACCCATATAGGCGATAAGAACAAGACCGAAGATATTGTTGACCAGGCCGGCGGCAGCCAGTTCTTCTGTGCTGTGATGACCTATCATGAGCGTATCGGCAAAACCGAGTACGATGGTGCCCAACTGGCCGATGATAATGGGAATGCCCAGCACGAGCAGTTCGCGGTAATGATGTCGTTGTTGTGATGTTGTAAGCGTCATTTCTTTCCGAGTTTGTCAGTCTGCGGGCCACTACCTGTGAAAGCCCAAATATGGGAGCCGGCAAAAAGTCTGTCGGCTCCCATATCGTATAGAGAGAGGGAGTGGGAACTCCCTGAGTATGTTATTATTTAGCAGCGTTGATGCGTTTCTTCACCTTATCCACGTAGGCATCGATGGTAGCAACAGCCACGATATTCACCACGTCGCGCACGCTGGCTCCGAAGTCGATGAAGTGGATAGGTTTGTTGAGTCCCATCTGGATCGGGCCGATAATCTCGACGTCCGCATCCAGCATCTGCAGCATCTTATAGCTTGAGCGTGCTGATGAGAGGTTGGGGAATACGAGTGTGTTCACATCCTTACCATTCAGGCGACTGAAAGGATACTGTTCGTCGCGGAGTTCGCGGTCGAGGGCAAAGCCCAGCTGCATCTCACCGTCGATAGCCAGTTCAGGATATTGCTGCTGCATGATTTCCGTAGCCTTGCGCACTTTCTGTGCCCCATCAGAAGTAGAGCTGCCGAAGTTAGAGTGAGAAATCATCGAGATAACCGGTTTCTCGTTGAAGAAGCGTACGCTGGTAGCCGCCAGACGTGCGATATCAACAAGTGCGTCGGTATCAGGATTCTCGTTCACCATGGTATCGGCAATATATAGGGTACCCTTCTGAGAGTTGATGATATGCATCGAACCGAAATGCTTGTATTCCGGACGGATGCCAATTACCTCTTTTGCCACCTTGATAGTGTTGCTGTATTTTGTATAGAGACCTGTGAGGAAAGCATCAGCCTCGCCAGTCTCCACCATCATCATACCGAAGTAGTTGCGCTCAAACATCTTATCGTTAGCCTCCTGGAAGGTGTATCCGTCGCGCTGGCGTTTCTCGGTCAGGATACGTGCATAACGCTCGCGGCGCTCCTGCTCGTCAGGATGACGCAGGTTGATAATCTCGATACCGTCGAGGTTGAGGTCCAGCTGTTTAGCCAATTTCGCAATCACCTCGTCGTTACCCAGCAGGATGGGGTGGCAGATACCTTCAGCCTTCGCCTGTACGGCAGCTTTCAGCATAGTGGGGTGTACAGCTTCAGCAAATACCACACGCTGTGGATGAGCCGAGGCAGTAGCGTAGAGCTTCTGAGTCAGTTTAGTCTCCTGACCGAGCAATACCGACAGCGAACGCTTGTATTCATCCCAGTCCTCGATGGTCTTGCGAGCCACGCCACTCTCGATGGCAGCCTTGGCAACGGCGGCACTCACCTCTGTGATGAGACGTGGGTCAACAGGTTTCGGAATGAAGTACTGGCGACCGAAGGTGAGGTTGTTCACCTTATAGACATCGTTGACCACGTCGGGTACAGGCTGTTTGGCAAGATCGGCAATAGCGTGAACGGCAGCCAGCTTCATCTCTTCGTTGATGGCGGTAGCGTGAACGTCGAGTGCACCACGGAAGATGTATGGGAAACCAATCACGTTGTTGATCTGGTTAGGATAGTCAGTACGACCTGTTGACATCAAGGTGTCTGGACGAGCCTCCATGGCATCCTCGTATGAGATCTCAGGTACGGGGTTAGCCAAGGCGAAGATGATAGGATCTTTAGCCATCGACTTCACCATATCCTGCGAGAGCACGTTACCCTTCGACAGACCAACGAAAACGTCGGCTCCGTTGACAGCCTCTTCCAGGGTATGCACATCACGACGGTCGGTAGCAAAGAATTTCTTCTGTTCGTTCAGGTTCTCGCGGTCTGAAGTGATCACACCTTTCGAGTCGAGCATCAGGATATTTTCCTTTTGAGCGCCGATAGCCATATAGAGTTTGGTACAAGAGATGGCAGCAGCACCCGCGCCGTTGACCACGATCTTCACCTTTTTAATATCCTTACCAATCACTTCAAGGGCATTTTTCAGTCCGGCAGCAGAAATGATAGCCGTACCATGCTGGTCGTCGTGCATCACGGGGATGTCGAGAGTACGCTTCAGGCGCTCCTCGATATAGAAGCACTCAGGCGCCTTGATATCCTCCAGGTTGATACCGCCGAAGGTAGGCGCAATCTTCTCTACCGCTTCACAGAATTTCTCAGGGTCCTTCTCAGCCACCTCGATATCGAACACATCGATGCCGCCATAGATTTTAAACAAGAGGCCCTTACCCTCCATGACAGGTTTGCCGCTCATGGCGCCAATATCACCCAGTCCAAGAACAGCCGTTCCGTTAGAGATTACAGCCACGAGGTTTCCTTTGTCAGTATATCGATAGGCAGCCTCAGGGTCTTGCTGGATCTCAAGACACGGATAGGCAACACCAGGAGAGTAGGCGAGCGACAGGTCTGTCTGTGTACGGTAAGCCTTGGTAGGCTTCACTTCAATTTTTCCAGGACGGCCAGCCTCATGATAGTTGAGGGCGGCCTCTTTAGAGATTTTTACCATAATAATATAAGTAGCTTTACGTTTGTTCCATTAAAAACAGCACAAAATTACAAAAAATGAGCGAAAATACGCGAAAAAACATCAACCTTTTTAATCTTTTTAGTAACTTTGTGGGCAAAATGGTTACTTATGCAGGAAATAACAAGAGATTTGACTGATTATCGTATAGGATTAAGGGATAAGATACTGGAAACAGCCATGGCTGCGTTTGAGAAAAAAGGTGTAAAGGCGGTTAAGATGGACGACATAGCAACAGCCTTGTCCATATCCAAGCGCACCTTATATGAAATATATGATGACAAAGAGGCTTTATTGTATGAAGGCATCAGCAAGCGCGACCGTCTGCGTCACGACCAGATACAATCCTATGCCAGCAAAGGTCATAATGTGATGGAGATACTGAAGGAAGCCTATCGCGTCAATAATAACTCCTCCCGCAATATCTGTCCTGCATTCTACGAAGACATCCATCGCTATCCTAAGATAGAGCAATACATGCAGAAAGTCAGGGCCCAGAAGGGCGCCGAGATATTAGATTTCATGCATTTAGGTGTTGAGCAAGGTTTCTTCCGTTCCGACATCAACTACAATCTCTTTCTTATCCTTTATGACTCCGTCACCGATGCCATCATCAATAACAAGCTCTTGTCAACCTATACCATGGACGAGCTCTACTACAATTTCTTCCTTGTTCCCCTCCGTGGTGTATGCACAGAAAAAGGCCTGCAACTGGTAGCGGAAACCTGGAAATAGCCTTGCACACGGAGTTTATAGGTTAAAGGTTAAAGGTTAAAGGTTATAGGTTAAAGGTTAAAGGTTAAAGGTTAGTGATTAGAGGTTAGTGATTAGAGGTTAGAGATTATTTTTAAGATTTTCGTAGGATGACAAAGACCACTCCATCAGACCTCAGACTTCAGACCTCAGACCTCAGACTTCATTTTTGTTAAAGATTCTTCTAAAGATTTTCGTTAAGATTTCGAGCCGTAGGCGATCCATAATAAACCCCTTCCCAAAAGCGAGGAACTCGAGCGCATTTTGGTCAAGGATTTTTATTAAAGATTTTGTTTTTATCCATTTTGAATGATATATTATTTCTTGCGAAGCAACATCTCATTAAAGATTTCCACAAAAGATTTCTTGCGCTCGCGCAACCAAAAAACATCCGTCTAACATCCGTTTAAATTGGCATACGCCTTTGTTTTCTCGCCATGGCATAATTAAAGCGAGCATTATTCTGCTCATGGCTTAACGAAAACAATCCGATGATCCGATGATCCGTGAGCCATTTCTGGCAGAAAAAGCCTAAAAACTTGCATAAAAGAGAAATATTGCTTATTTTTGCAAACGGATTTAAACCACAGACAGATGGGAACATATAAGTATCAAGCAGAAATAGACGCATTGATACAACAAGGAGTAAAGATGCCCGAAGTTGTAAAGCCAAACGATTTGAAAGGATTCAGATTCGTTTTCAGCTCAGATATGTCCAAAAGCTACTTACCCAACTACATCATGAAGCCTCAGCGTGCCATCATGAATGGACAAAGAAAAGTCGATGTTGGTGGATATGCTTTGTCTTGCTTTACCGAAAAGGAAAAAGCCATTAAGTTCTATCACTTACTTGCTAAGAATATGAGAAACATATACAAAGCCATTGGTGATAGTATTTCTTCTGGAATTGTTTCCAATAACGATGGCAACGTCACACCCCCAGCCAGTAACGGACATTATAACCTATTTGAGTTTCCATCATGTGACTTATCCAAAACATTTAAATTAGAGGAGGACAAATTATGAAAACAATAAAAGGTATAAGCATCAGGAATCGCAATTTCGACAAGTTCAAGAAAGTGGCCGATCTTATATATTTTGATGGACCATTGTTGTCACACTATGTAACTATCAATGGTGACAACTATCTCTTCTATTGGATAGACCAAGATGATGCAGACAATCGTTGGATGTTCATCAGAACCGATTACGACACCATCCTGAGGTACACACAAAAAAAGCAGACATTACGTAATATTTTAAGTTCGCCATTAGACGACATAGTATATACTGTTGATATAGATAACGAAGGACATCATCACAATTTCCAAGCCCATTCCATAGAAGATTTTCCAGAGGATTATCTCCCCTCTGAAGATTCTTATTATGAATTTGAACCTGAAGATGTAAACAAAGAAAACTTATCCATAGCAGAAATGAGTGGCAAAAAACTCGATTGGTTCCGCAAAGTCTGTGCTGCGGTACTATAATACTTTTTAATGTCACACATGGTCACCCGTTCACCCGAATTTCACGGATTACATGGAAATTTTTTTATCCACGGAACACACGGAGAACACGGAAAAGATTCTAGTTAAAGATTATTCTCAAGATTCTAGTCTAGATTTCGAGCCGTAGGCGATCCAAAATAAACCCCTCCCCAAAAGCGAGGTATTCGAGCGCATTTTGGTCAAGGATTTTTGTTAAAGATTTTATTTCCGTTTAATATCCGTTTAAAATCCGATGATGATTGATTTCTGGCCAAAGGCCATATTTCATTAAAGATTTCCCCCAAAGATTTCTTGCGCTCGCGCAACCAAAAAACATCCGTCTAAATTCCGTCTAAATTCCGATGATCCGTGTCATCCGTGTGCGACAATAAAAATTTCCGATGATCCTAAATTATTTTTTGCATCAGAAAGTGGCGAAATCGGGCTATTTTTCTTAATTTAACGTGTGGAATGGTGGAATTTTGAAGAATTTATATAAATTTGCATCAAACGATAATAAATATTATATGGAGCAAGAATTGAATCGCATCAAGTTAGTCCTTGTCGAAAAGAAGAAGACCGGGAAATGGCAACCACAAGAAATAGGCGTATCAGAGTGTACTATGTCAAGATGGACTAGTAATAAAGCTCAGCCTAACCTTAGTTTTATGCCATTGCAAAACTGCTTGGTGTCGAAATGAAAGATCTGAAAAGAAGCAAAACCAAGTTCTTCTCCTAACCAAGACGTTAAAGTAATGTATATATGGATAAAGGCCAATTTTTATTATATCAAACTCCTGACGGCGATTCACAGATAGAGGTGAAGCTGCAAAACGATACTGTCTGGCTCTCACTCGACCAGATGGCAGAGTTGTTTCAACGTAATAAGTCCACAATCTCACGACATATAAAAAATGTATTGGAGGATGGGGAGTTGGACGAAAAAGAGGTAGTTGCATTTTTTGCAATAACCACTAAGCATGGTGCTATTGAGGGAAAAGTACAGGAGCACCAAGTCGCTTTCTACAACCTCGACATGATAATCAGCGTAGGTTATCGTGTACATTCATACCGTGGTGTTCAGTTTCGTATATGGGCAACCAAGGTACTGAAGGAGTATATAGTAAAAGGCTTCGCCATGAACGATGACCTGTTGAAGAGAGCAGGAGGTGGCAATTATTTTGACGAGCTGCTTGCAAGAATACGTGACATCCGCTCCAGTGAGAAGGTGTTCTATCGTAAGGTATTGGAGATTTATGCCCTCAGTATCGACTATGACCCACGAGTGGAAATGACACAAAAGTTCTTCAAGACAGTACAGAACAAGATGCACTATTCGATTCATGGTCACACGGCGGCGGAAATAATATATGAGAGAGCCGATGCAGAGAAAGACTTTATGGGACTTACAACGTGGTCAGGAGCTATGCCGACTAAGCCCGAAGCGGAAATAGCCAAGAACTATCTCACCCACGAAGAAATCAAGTCCTTGAACCGCATCGTGAGCCTGTATCTTGACTTCGCCGAAATGCAAGCCGAAGAACACCGCCCAATGTATATGAAGGACTGGATAAACATTCTCGATGACTTTCTCCGTATCTCCCGAAAAGACATTCTCACCCATGCAGGCAAAATCTCCGCCAAACTTGCCAAAGAGAAAGCCAACCAGGAATACGACAAATTCAAGGAGCGTACCAAGAACAACCTCTCACTTGTAGAGATTCACTTTTTGGAGAACTTTGAGCGTGAGCAGAAAAGGTTGTTGGGAGAAAAAGACAACATTAAGTGAAGTCCCATCAAGTGTCCCCCTGTTTCCGGGAAATTTTATCCACGGAACACACGGAGCACACGGATTCTAGTTAAAGATTATTCTCAAGATTTTTGTTAAGATTTCGAGCATCTCTGATGCGATCCAAAATAAAACCCTTCCCAGAAGCGAGGTATTCGAGCGCATTTTCAGTCGAGATTTTTGTTAAACCTTAATTCCGCAACACTTTGATTTAACTTTATTTATAAGTTCCTGAGCAACAAAAAGTTGCTCAGGATTTTGCCATGTCAGATTTTTCACTTATCTTAGTGTTGCAAATCAAAACAAGCGTAAATCGTAACAAGACATGGCAAAGGTACAAATAAAATCTGAAAAACTCACACCTTTTGGAGGAATTTTTTCAATCATGGAGCAATTTGACTCCATGCTTTCACCTATTATCGACCAGACACTTGGTCAGAGATGCAGCAGTATCATCGGATATCAGTACAGCGAAATTATTCGTTCTCTGATGAGCGTGTACTTCTGTGGCGGCTCATGCGTGGAAGATGTAACGTCACAACTGATGCGCCATCTCTCGTATCATCCTACCCTTCGTACATGCAGCTCTGATACCATCCTCAGAGCCATCAAGGAACTGACACAGGAAA
>NZ_NPJA01000005.1 GCF_002251295.1 Prevotella sp. P5-50 | reverse complement strand
TGAAGCAAGGTGCCATAAAATGGAAGTTATCACTTCCTACGGTCGTTCGGGAAGTTAAGAGACAATAGCCTTTTGCCGTAAGACGTAGGACATTTGTCCCTTAACTTCTCTCTAACTTCCCTAACTTCTCTTAACTTCCCCACATGCGAAAGTTCAGTAAAGATTTTATTTCCGTCTAATTCCGTCTAAATTCCGATGATAAAAAATATTTCTTGCCGTAGGCAACATCTTAAACAGGATTTCCTCCAAAGATTTCTTGCCGTAGGCAACCCCAAAAAACATCCATGATTTCTGTGTGACATTAAAAAGGGAGGGAACCAGTAAAAGAATAAATCCGTGTGAGATAAAAAAAGCAGGAACACCTTGCGAGTATTCCTGCATTTTTTCGTTCTCTTACGAGAATAAGACTTTACTTAACCTTCTCGACGATAGCCTTGAAAGCCTCAGGGTTGTTGACAGCGAGGTCAGCAAGCACCTTACGGTTGATTTCAATACCAGCCTGAGCGAGCTTGCCCATCAGAGCAGAGTAGCTCAAACCTTCGATACGGGCAGCAGCGTTGATACGCTGAATCCACAGAGCGCGGAAATTGCGTTTCTTGTTCTTACGGTCGCGGTAAGCGTAGGTAAGACCCTTTTCCCATGTGTTCTTCGCTACTGTCCAAACATTCTTGCGGGCACCAAAGTAACCGCGAGTGAGTTTCAGAATTCTTTTACGTTTTGCTCTTGAAGCAACGTGATTTACTGATCTTGGCATAGTTTTCTTCTTACTTTAATGTTTGACAATAGGTGAATTAACGGAGACACAACAGGTCACGAACCTGCTTCAAGTTGCTGTTGTCCACGATAGCCTGGTGAACCAGGTTACGCTTCTGCTTCTTAGTTTTCTTAGTCAGAATGTGACTGTGGTAAGCATGGTGTCTCTTGATCTTACCTGTACCGGTGAAACGAAATCTCTTCTTTGCGCCGGAATTTGTCTTTACTTTTGGCATTGTTTTGTTATTTAATTGTTATTTAATAATATGGTGGCAACGCATATACCGGGCGTTACGCACCTGTTTTCGTTCAGATATTGTTTTTCAACTTTTCGAGAGCGTCTGCGCTAATCTTGGCGTTTGCCAGCATACCGCTTTTCGTTTCCACGCGCTCTTTGGCCTGCTGCTGCTCTGCCTCTTTGATCTCGGCTGCAGAAGCCTCTCTGTCGCGAGCCTGTTGACTCTTCTTGGCCACACCTGCTTTCTTAGGAGCGAGATAGATAAACATCTTCTTACCTTCGAGTGAGGGCATGTGTTCTACCTTACCGTATTCCTCCAGATCGTTTGCGAAACGCAACAGGAGCACTTCTCCTTGTTCCTTAAACAGGATAGAACGTCCACGGAAGAATACGTATGCGCGTACCTTATTACCTTCTTCCAGGAATTCCTTGGCGTGCTTCAGCTTAAACTGGTAGTCGTGCTCATCGGTCTGAGGTCCGAAGCGAATCTCCTTCACTTCCACCTTCACCTGCTTGGCTTTCATTTCCTTCTGACGCTTCTTCTGCTGATAGAGGAACTTCGAATAGTCGATAATGCGACAAACGGGAGGGTTGGCATTTGGGGATATCTCAACGAGGTCAACGCCCTCTGCACGAGCCATATCCAATGCTTGACGAGTGGGAACTACTGTTGATCCGTCGTCTCCCACAATACGTACCTCACGCACACGAATCTGTTCGTTGACGCGGTACTGATTCTTCATGTTGTCATTCTTCATCGACTATATTTTCGGTGTAATTACTCAAATTGGCTGCAAAGTTACTGTTTTTATTCGGACTAACAAAACTTTTCGCATTATTTTTTCATTATTTCTCACATAATTTTATTCCCTACCCTATTTTGTCGCACAAGGAGCGTTTAGGTTATAGGTTAAAGGTTAAAGGTTAAAGGTTAAAGGTTAGAGGTTAAAGGTTAAAGATTATTTTTAAGATTTTCGTTAAGATGTCGAGCCGTAGGCGATCCCCATAAAAACCCCTCCCAAAAGCGAGGTATTCGAGCGCATTTTCAGTCGAGATTTTTATTTATAAGATTTTCGTAGGATGACAAACCTCAGACTTCAGACTTCAGCCTTCAGACCTCAGACTTCATCCCTCACCCCCCCTTATTTTTTTCTCTTTATAAAAGAAAATACCGGAAAAAGTTGGTGATTTCTAAATATTTCGTTATATTTGCATTAAAAATTTTTAAAAGCGGGAAATATGGATTTGACTCATAATATAATTGAATACGTGAACTGCTGCGTGGGTGCTTTTGCGAATCGTTTTAAGCTTTCATTGGCAGATTCGTACGCCTATCTACGTAGATTTAAAGGAATAGACTTCCTTGTTGATTGCTATGCGGCTGAGCATACTCTTTCAATAGAGGATGCGGTGGAGGATATTACCATATTATGTCAAAAGAATGGAGGACGATTAGGATGCTAAAATTATATCATGGTAGCAATGTCGTGATAGATAAAATAGATTTATGTCTTTCACGAAAAGGCAAGGATTTTGGATGTGGCTTTTATCTGAATCCAAATGAATCGCAAGCAAGGGAAATGGCAGTTCGTACTACCCAAAGACTACAGGAGGGAACACCTGTAGTTAATGCTTACTTGTTTGATGACAGCTTGCTTATGGAAGATTCAACGGTTTTATCCGTTAAAGTCTTTGAAAATTATTCTGAAGAATGGGCAGAATTTATTTTGATGAATAGAAGGAATATGTCTTCTACGCCTGCTCATCCTTATGATATAGTTATTGGTCCGATTGCAGACGATACGGTAGGTCTTCAAATGCGTCGTTTTATCCAGGGCTATATCAGTATTGACAGAATGATTGAAGAACTGCGATTTCAAAAGCCTGCTGTTCAGTATTTCTTTGGAACAGAAAAAGCTGTTAGTTACTTAAAGAAGATTTGATTATGAATGAAGATATACAGTTTCAGATAGAATGTCTCTCTACAGAATTGGTTGAGATGCTGATGCAGAAGTATGGATGGGATATGAAGAAAGCTCTGGATGAGCTGTATTCTTCAGAAACCTATAAGCGCCTGTGTAATCCTGCCTGTGGCTTGTATTACGAAGGAGCAGTGTATGTATTCTCATATTTGGAGAATGAGATGGAAACTGGAGTGGTAAAATGAATCCTTGCGAAGCAACTGAAATCCGCGGAACACACGGAGCACACAGATTCTAGTTAAAGATTTTGTTCAAGATTCTTGTTTAGATTTCGAGCATCTCCGATGCGATCCATAATAAAGTCCTTCCCAAAAGCGAGGAACTCGAGCGCATTTTCAGTCGAGATTTTTATTTAAAGATTTTATTTCCGTCTAATATCCGTTTAAATTCCGATGATTATTTCTGGCCAAAGGCCATATTTCATTAAAGATTTCCTCCAAAGATTTCTTGCCGTAGGCAACTAAAAAAATCCATCTAAGTTCCCATGATTGATTTCTTGCCGTAGGCAACATCTTAAACAAGATTTCCTCCAAAGATTTACCAATGGTTTGTTTTGTCGTGACTCAGCATAGTGAAAGCGAACGTTTTCGTTAAGCCAGATGAGCAGAATAAAGCTCGCTTTAATTCTGCCATGGCGAGAAAAGGTGCCATGAAATGGAACTTTCACTCTGTCTTCGCTACTCCAAAACATCTTGCCGTAGGCAACTAAAACAATCCACGGAACACAAATCAAATCTGTGTCATCCGTGTCCTCCGTGGATAAAGAATACAGCGCCCCCTGACAACAAGGAGCGCTGTGACGATGAAGGAATGATGGTTAAGAAGAAAACGGAAGACTAACCCTCCAGACCTCCGCCACCAGGCTGTTCTGTACCCTGGTCGCTTCCACCGGGCTTCTGCTCAGTACCCTGGTCACCGCTGCCAGGATTGGTAGTAGAAC
>NZ_NPJA01000049.1 GCF_002251295.1 Prevotella sp. P5-50 | reverse complement strand
TTCTGTGGCGGCTCATGCGTGGAAGATGTAACGTCACAACTGATGCGCCATCTCTCGTATCATCCTACCCTTCGTACATGCAGCTCTGATACCATCCTCAGAGCCATCAAGGAACTGACACAGGAAAACATCTCCTATACTTCCGACCAAGGCAAGACCTATGATTTCAATACTGCAGACAAACTCAACACATTGCTTATAAACGCTTTGGTTTCTACAGGCGAGTTGAAGGAAATTGAGGAATACGATGTTGACTTTGACCATCAGTTCCTTGAAACGGAGAAGTATGATGCAAAACCGACCTACAAAAAGTTCCTCGGCTACAGGCCTGGCGTATATGTTATCGGTGACAAGATAGTCTATATCGAGAACAGCGATGGTAACACGAATGTGCGTTTTCATCAGGCAGACACCCATAAGAGATTCTTCGCTCTTCTGGAATCCCAGAACATCCGTGTAAATCGCTTCAGGGCAGACTGCGGTTCCTGCTCGAAGGAAATCGTCAGTGAGATAGAGAAGCATTGCAAACATTTCTACATCCGTGCCAACCGATGCAGTTCGCTCTACAATGACATCTTTGCTCTGAGAGGATGGAAGACGGAGGAGATTAACGGCATCCAGTTCGAACTCAATTCCATTCTCGTTGAGAAATGGGAAGGCAAGTGCTATCGTCTTGTCATCCAGAGACAAAGACGCAACAGTGGCGACCTTGACCTGTGGGAAGGCGAATACACTTACCGTTGTATTCTGACCAACGATTACAAGTCATCGACAAGGGACATTGTTGAATTCTACAATCTGCGTGGCGGCAAGGAACGTATCTTTGACGACATGAACAACGGATTCGGTTGGAGCAGGCTCCCCAAGTCATTCATGGCGGAGAATACTGTCTTTCTTCTGCTTACTGCATTGATACACAATTTCTACAAGACCATCATGAGCAGGCTTGACACCAAGGCTTTTGGGCTCAAGAAAACGAGTCGCATAAAGGCTTTTGTCTTCAGATTCATCTCCGTACCTGCCAAGTGGATCATGAC
>NZ_NPJA01000048.1 GCF_002251295.1 Prevotella sp. P5-50 | reverse complement strand
GCACCTGAAGTCCGTGACCGCAAGGGTCGGCCTAGGGTGAAACCGGTGATTGGGGCTAAGTCGTAACAAGGTAGCCGTACCGGAAGGTGCGGCTGGAACACCTCCTTTCTGGAGACGGATCTTAGATGATTAAGGTAGTTTCAAAAGAATGGGATGAAGCATTGGTTTGTTCAGACACTCCTTCGGCTTCTTGTACTAACGAATCTGTTTTCTCGAATAGAGAATCGAAGGAAGCTGAGGATACAGTACTGTTCCAAAGC
>NZ_NPJA01000047.1 GCF_002251295.1 Prevotella sp. P5-50 | reverse complement strand
TTGCGGTGGGGTTCCACCTCTTCCCATTCCGAACAGAGAAGTTAAGCCCACTTGCGCCGATGGTACTGCAATGCAATGCGGGAGAGTAGGAGGCCGCCATCTTTTACAAAGCACCTTGTTTCAGCAAAGAAGCAAGGTGCTTTTTTTCGTTTCCTCCCTTTACGGATCCACGGAACACACAGAGTACACTCTAAGTTTGCAGAAGAATGCGACGCAGTCGCATAAATGTTAAATAATCAAGGTAAAACTATGATTGCTAAAGACAGTTTCGTACCTTTGTTGTAAAAAGGTAGAATCGGTCTGTCGAAGAGG
>NZ_NPJA01000046.1 GCF_002251295.1 Prevotella sp. P5-50 | reverse complement strand
ACCTTTATAGGTGAAAATCAAATAGTTACAAAAATATTTAATATGACTACCGATTGCAAAGTTACAGAATTATTTTGTATTATAGACGAGTTTTGCAAACATTTTGATGCAGAAAATGCAGGAAATTTGCTGGAAGACAATAGCGGAGTGAAGCGTAGACGGCGTGCAGCATCGTTGTCCGACAGTGAAATCATGACGATTCTGTTGTATTTCCATTTCGGTACATTCCGCAATTTCAAGCACTACTACCTGTTCTTTATTAAGGGTACGATGAAGTCTTATTTTCCGAAAGCTGTGTCGTACAACCGCTTTGTGGAGTTGGAAAGCCGCGTGTTCTTCCAGCTCATGTTCTTCCTTAATCTGGGAGCTTTCGGAAGATGTACCGGCATAACATTCGTTGATTCCACGATGATACCCGTATGCCATAATCTCAGGAGATATGCCAATAAGGTATTCAAGGGAATTGCCACTGACGGAAAAGGAACTATGGGTTGGTGCCATGGCTTTAAGCTCCATCTTGCGTGCAATGACAGAGGCGAGATAATAGCGTTTGTACTTACTGGTGCAAATGTCAGCGACAAGGATCCGAATGTGTTCAAGGTTCTTGCTAAACGTTTGTATGGAAAGCTGTTCGCTGACAAAGGCTATATTTCGCAAAAGCTGTTTGACTTCCTCTTTGAGGATGGAATACAGCTGGTGACAGGGTTGCGCGTAAACATGAAAAACAAGCTGATGCCATTCTATGACAGAATGATGCTGCGCAAGAGATACATTATCGAAACCATTAACGACATGCTGAAGAATACGGCACAGATTGTACATTCACGCCATAGATCTGTAAGCAACTTTATCATGAACCTTATTTCTGCCTTGGGAGCATATTGTTTCTTTGATAACAAGCCAAAGGCATTGAAAGGATACTGC
>NZ_NPJA01000045.1 GCF_002251295.1 Prevotella sp. P5-50 | reverse complement strand
GGCATGATGATGCCTCCGCAAGGTGAGATTTCGGGATCCGTCCTCATCCTCGTTGCCCAGCTCTTGATACTGTGTGCCACCTTCCTCGGCATTAAAGACTATCACAACATCATCAACAGAAAACTATGACTCAAGATTCTAAAAACAAGTGGAGCGTCATCATCAACATTGCATTGACCACCATCACCGCCGTGCTCTCGGCCCTTGGTTTCACCATTGGGTGATGACTTTGATTTCCAAACAACCTATCCTACAAAGATAGCGTAACAAAAAGAGTCCGACAACTTCGTGCTGTCGGACTTTTTTTGTAAATAGAACTATATTTTCAGCTTTTCAAAACTGGAAATCTATTGTTGCACCATCGGTAGTGTCAAAGGTGAAGGTAAAATTCAACGAAGAAGCCTTGATATTCTCCACAATCTTTGGGTACAAAGAGTGTTGCTTCGCTTCTGGATTCTTCACAACAAAGTTATCAACCTTCACGGCAAAGTTTTTCACGCTATCGGTACTGACAGCCTTCAATCCGCAAGATTCTGTGTAGTACTCACCCATCTCTGGATACGCCTCATACGAGGTTTCATTTTCACACGACAGCAGCATTACTGCAAGCATTAGAATAGTCAATCCCTTTTTCATATATTTATCGTTTTAGTGGCTAAAAAGGTTATTTTGTATGCATAGGCATATTCACGTTGCAAATATACGAAGAAATAACTAATTAGCAAACCTATAAATACCTTTATTTATGCAATTTTGAGTTTTTACAGTTTTACAGTTTTACAGTTTTACAGTTTTTGAAAAGCAAAATGCACATACACATCAATGGCGTTCACGGATTTGACAGTTGACAGTTTCCATAAATGAATTTTTTGCGTTACAAATAACAGATAACAGTTTTGGAAAAGAAAAAAACAGGGAAGATTCTGTGATTGTACCTACTCATTATCTTCTTCTTGAGAATCTGCTTCCAAATTGTAAAGTACTGAATGTCAATACTCTCCGAAAGCAAAAACAACCAAAAGAAACAAACTGGAAACAAAAATTTCAAAAACCCCAAAATGAAAACATCTGCTTAACATATCTTAACACGGAAAACAAGTGAAATTTTCATTTTCTTTCATTTGGATGGGTGTTATAGGCGATAAAAAATGGTGGTAAAATACAATAGAAGGGAAAGAACGAGAAACGTTACAAAATTGGTAAGACTTTATGCACAGTTTTGAACATTCTGACCGTTATTTTGCAAATATAGGGTATCAGACAGCCTTGAAAGTGTTAAAATACATGCAAAAAGTATCATTTTAGGGTTCAAAATAGCGTTTTTTCATGATAAATGCGTACCTTTGCACCTAATTATATATCATTAGATATGTGAAATGAGGCAACTCACTCCTAAAATCGTATTTCATCGTGCAAACTCCACAGTATAATCCTTCACAAGTTGTTCAAGAATGGAACGGCATAGAAGTATATACAATTGATGGTAAGTATGGGCTTCACCATCCAGAAAACGACATAATAGTACCTCCAATCTATGACTCCATAGAGTGGGACAAGTCTTCTGATTTCATTGTCGTAGAACACAATGGAAACACTGGATTTTTGAGTGCAGAAGATGGTCATTTTATTGCTTTTGAGGAAGAAACGGATGATCCATATATGATGGCAATCTCATACGAAGAGTATATGCAGGAAGAGTGGCCTGATTGGATGATAAATGTAAAATAATAATATACAATTAAAATGAACATAGAAAAAGGATTTAAGTTTATTGACTTATTCTGCGGTATAGGCGGTTTCCACCAAGCCATGGCTGATTTAGGTGGTGAATGCGTTTATGCCAGTGATATTGATGCAGATTGTCGTAAGACTTATGAACATAACTATGGCATAAAGCCTGATGGTGACATCACAAAGGTTGATGCTGCCGACATTCCAGAACATGATGTTCTTTGCGGTGGATTCCCTTGTCAAGCATTCTCAAAAGCAGGTAAGCGATTGGGATTTGCAGATGAGACAAAGGGTACACTGTTTTTTGACATTTGCCGTATTTTGAAACATCATCAACCAAAATATGCTCTTCTTGAAAATGTAAGAAATCTGGCTAGCCATGACCATGGTAACACTTGGAAGGTTATTCATGATAACTTGGATGAATTAGGCTACAATGTAATTGATGAACCAGTTATATTTAGTCCGCATTATATTGGTGTACCACAACATCGTGAGCGTGTGTTCATTATGTGTGTTAGAAAGGATATTGGCAAATTGCCTCCGTTCTATTTCAACATCAACAAGATACCAAAGTGCTCAATTGATGATATTTTGTTGGATGACAACGAAATACCTGATTTAGATAAGTTCCAATTGCGTGATGACCAAATAGAATGGATTGACAATTGGAATGAGTTCATTCAGAACATAAAGTGTGATAAACTGCCAGGCTTCCCTATATGGGCAGACTGTCTTTGTCCTATTGAAGAGAGTCCTTTCTTTGAAACACTTGATCAACAACCAAAATGGCTTCAGAACTTTGTCATTAAGAATAACGAATTATGGTCAAAGAACAAAGAGTTTCTTGCTGAGTGGCTTCCTAAAGCTAAGAAGAACAAGAATTTCTTTGGTTCTAAAGCAAAGTTGGAATGGCAGGTTGGCGATGTAGAGAATCCAAACATCTGGGAACATATAATGCAAATTAGACCTTCAGGTCTGCGAGTAAAGCCGGGAACATATTTCCCTGCTTTGGTTGCTATTACTCAAACCAGCATTGTAGGTAAAAGAAAACGTTTCTTGACACCAAGAGAGTGCGCTCGTCTGCAAAGTTTTCCTGACACCTTCCAATACGATGTTAAGAGACCACAGGCATACAAGCAATTTGGCAATAGTATCAATGTAGGTCTGGTCAGTTTCTTTGCTCGTTATATGTTCGGTGACAAAGAACTTCAAGAGAAATATTCCAAGAACGTACAATTCCCGTTAGGCGATGATGGCCAACCTCGACTAGAATTTCCTGAATGGGATGAAGATTAAGCACTGCGAAAGCGGTGCTTTTTTTTACATGATACTCATTGTAGGTATTTATGCGTGAAGAAGAATTGATAAAATTGGGTCAACTGATTCGTTCAAAGCGTGAGAGTCAAGGGCTTACACAATTTGAATTGGCAGAGAAATCCAATGTAGATAGAAATTACATAGGAATGTTAGAAAGGGGCGAAAGAAATCCTTCCTATCTCTCCCTGCAGAAAATTGCAGCGGGGCTAGGCATTCCTGTAAACCAGTTAATTGAACCATGACGGATAAAACTTACATAAAGACATTAGAAGGCATCGCAATAAGCGGTGCCTTTTTTAATGATACTTATTGTAGGTTTTTCGTGCTTAAATCAATGAATCATGTTATACACTAGTACATTGTCAGAAGTCTCAAACAACATCAACACTGGTGTTGAATATGAGATTGCGTTGTTCTACAAGTTATTGAAGAATCAACCAAATGAACAAACTCAAGTGATGAACGCTATCAATAGACGCTATGACGTGGCAAAAGTCAAATCGATCATTGCTGAAACTGATACTTCTAGTATTGAACGTGCCTTGTCAGCGGCTGGTTTTGTACTGGTTGATGCATCCTTTGAAACTCAGAACGATGAAGTGGGACCTGCAGATATCGTCATGCACGTCACAAATAGATCTGGGCAGAAAAAGAAGATTGGTTTGTCGGTAAAATATGCAAACACCTGTACTTTGAACGTAACAGGAAGAAACTTTATAACTGATGCTCAAATTGCTCAACTCAGAGGTCAGTTACCTCGATATACGGATATGTATATTAGGGAAATGACAAATGCATATGGAAATGTAAACAACTGGTTTCGCAAAAGAAAGCCAAGTAATACAACTGACCAGTACATTGACCTGATTCGTGATGCAGTCATAGCAAACTGGCGCAACGTAAGGAATAAGACAACACTTTTGAGTGCATTATTCCATAGCGATTCACCAATAGAGTTCTGGGTTGTTACCTACGGCAATTATGGTTACACTTTGAAAACTAAACCACAAACTATCGACATGAGCCGTGCCAATGATGTAACGGTTGGCAAGTATCAGACTTCCTATGTTGCTTTCTATCTGGATGGCATTATGGTAGGTCACATGCAGGTTAAGTTTAATAATGGCTTTGTGGAGAAATGCAAGAAACTTAACCCAGATGTTGTTTGCCAAGGTGTGGAAATGGCTTATGGTCAGCCTTTTTCTTCATGGAATTTTAGTGTAGAAAAATAGTCATTCAATAATACCACCATGCTGCGAGAACTATTTGAACAGAACCCCAACATCGTCATCAATACAGATATTGATGGCATTCTGTCCGGCCTTTTGTTGGTAAAGTATTGCAATTGCAATATCGTTGGTTTTACAAACAGCAAGGAGACCGTATGGCTTGCCGATGCACATAATGACCTATATGCAAATATATATGTTGATATGTTTGTGACCGATCCGAGGGCGACTTGTATCGATCAGCATGTCGTCGCTCTTAACGATCAACATATGAGTAGGATTAGAGAGAGCGGACGCATTTTCAGCCCCCAGAGTGATGACGAAAATAACCTGAGGATATTTACCAAAGACGGATTCGCAAACAAATATCCGTTTGGTACCTTCCAGTACATTCTTGCTAGGTTAGAGAATGAAGGAATTGATGTTCAATTGCCAAATTTGATAGACAACCTCCCCAATTCTAATATTACGTATGGTGACTTGTTTAATCGTCCTGACGATGCAATGCAAACGACAATATATGCGTATCGTGAAAATGCATTGAACTGGTGGAACTGGCTTCTCAGGTTGGCTCCTGCCGGTAACATACTCAACTTGAAGACATACCTCGACAACTTGTATGCAGAATCCAAAGCTGTTGTCGATGCGAAACCATTGCAGGGCAGGAAGAGAAATCATACAGCGAATGAGTATGAAACCCAGATGAAGGATGACGTTGCTAAGATAAAGGCAAGGACAAAAGAATATTTCAAAGACAATTTCGGATGCAGGTCAGGAGATGGCGGATTTAACAAAGTGGTTGATGAAAACGGTAACATACTACCAAATGTTTCGACCTATATCAATACGATAGCATCCCTGCTCGGCATCCAAAACCTGGTAATTCCGACTCATTATATTGCTCATAAGGGCAAATATTGCCGTACAACGTGGCTAGATATGTTTCCCGACTTCTCCGCGGATTACATATTTATGAACCATCAGATTTTCTCTTATGCCTTCATCTTTTGTCCAGACGAGTATGGAGTCCTAGGAAATCAGAACTTTAGTTTTACCATTGATATGCAATAACATATGACTCTAAGAGAACTTTTTGCAAAGAATAAGAATATCGTCATCAATTCAGATATTGATGGCATGTTATCAGGAATGATATTGCAGAAATACTACGGTTGTAAGGTCGTAGGATTTAGCAATAGTTGGGATTGCGTCTGGATTGATCCTCAGTATGAGAACTCAACTGTAGATGCAATAAATAAACCAGTTTACATTGATTTGTACGTCACTAACCCGGATGTTGTTTGCATTGAACAACATATAATTGGTTATGACGATGCTCACAATAAACGCATTGCAGCCCTACAAACCAAAATCAACCCAAACATCATGCGTGAGGGCAGAACATTCAGCGGAGACTATTTTCACAAATATCCGTTCGGAACCGTTCATTTTCTCATTGCTCTGATGGAAAAAGAAGGTGTGCATGTACAGTTGCCATTGCTTCACTCAATAACAAGTCCTAAAGCTGTTAAGTACGACCTTACTGTCGGAGATATTTTGCTTCGTGCTGATGATGCTCTGTTCTCTTCTCTTGGTCGATATAAGGCAAATACAGAGGAATGGTGGCCATGGCTATTGAGATTGTCTGGTAACGCAAAATCAATTAGTTCCATGATAACCTACATAAATCAAGCCGATCCAAACCAGAACTTCAAGGTTAAGGATAGAACAGGCTATTTCTTTACAAGAGAATTTAATTGTAGTGGTATTGATGGAGCATTCAAGAATGTTACGGATGATCAAGGCAACTTGTTAGGCAATATCCTAGAATATAGGGATGAAATATGCCGTATGATGGGTATGTCATTAGACTTACCCTTGAAATACATTATCCACAAGGGAACTGCATCAACGAAAAAGTATTTTGGAAATGGTGCCGATTTGGATTTCTCTCAGAATCCAGAATTGTATTCCTATGCCTTTATTTTTGGTCCGAGGTCTCCAAAGCACAATTTCAGTTATACCGTTAGAATGAATTAAATGACAAGAATTTACGTAGCATCATCATGGCGCAACAAATACTATCCCGAGGTTGTACAAAAACTAAGGGATTGTGGATTCGACGAGGTGTCACAGTGACAGGCCATTGACATCATGACTTATAATTCTTACAGCTTACAGTATTACAGTTTTTGAAAAGGAAAAATAGGTTTCGGATTCTTGAAACACGAGGACAGGGACTGTTTCTTGGACCATGCCAATTCACACCAAGCGTTACAGTTGACAGTTGACAGTTTCTGAAAACGGATTTTTGCGTATGTTTTTTGCAATCTCGTCGCCTTGCAGAGGATTATTCTTAATGCTTTCAAGAATCTCCTTGTAGTCTTGTTTAAAACTTGGATATTTCTTAGCGAGACGTTTTGCTTCTTTTGAGAAGTCGTCAGAAACCGATACGGTAATATTACAACTCATCGAGCAAACTCTCAGCAGACTGAAGTTTACGCTTTCCGGCAATGGCTTCCTTTACCTCTGTCAAAGCGTTTCTAAGTTCTTTCATTAAGTCGCGCGGTGCGTCAATGGTGTCACTTCCGTCATCGGGGCAGATGCGGAAACTGCCAGCACGCGATTTTAGGACCACGTGCTCTCCTGCTTTTGCCAAATTCAGATACTTTGTCTGATTAGTGTGAAAGTCTCTTGTGCTAACTATAACCATAATTCAATATAATTGTTTACGATGCAAAGAAAGTGCAAAAATCCGATTGAGCGAATGAAGAGAGAATTTATTCTCACTCCTGAGCATGAGGATTTTATCCAAACCGAGCGCAAAGAAGCTCACTTCAATTGCTGAGGTACACCCTTTCTTCTGCAAAGATACGCTTTTTTATTGAAAGGGCAAAAGAAATGGTAACCAATTAACATTATTTGGTAACCATAGAACCTATCTCCCTGTCTCAACGTTTACCGCCTCAAGTTCTTAATATTCTCGTTTGTCTGGGTCTGGAATCTGAGGTCTGAGGTTTTAAGTCTGAGGTATGAGGTTTGAGGTTTGAGGGAGTGGTCTTTATCATCCTATGAAAATCTTTCTCCGTGTCCTCCGTGTGTTCCGTGGATTTTTCGGGGTTGCTTCGCAAGAAATCTTTGGGGGAAATCTTTAAGAAAAAAATGGCCTCTGGCCAGAAATCAATCTATTATTCAGGTAGGCTGAAAACAAAATCTTAAAATAAAAATCCTGACTGAAAATTCTCTCGAATACCTCGCTTTTGGAACGAATTTTATTATGGATCGCCTTACAGGCTCGAAATTTTTGTAGCAGCGAGAGCAGAGAATAAATCCAAAAATTTATTCTTTGCCGAGTCGCGACAAAAATAACCTATGGTAAATCTAAACAAGAATCTTGAACAAAATCTTTAACTAGAATCTCTAACCTTAACCTTAACCTTAACCTTAACCTTAACCTTAACCTTAACACTAACCACTAAGCACTAAGCACTTAACGCTAACCACTAACCTCTAACCTATAACCTTTAAACTAAACACTCCGTGTGTCCCGTGGATAATAAAAGAATACACTACTGTCTGCGGCGGAATTCGGAGCAAGTGATGGCTGTGGCAATGGCGACATTCAGACTCTCTGCGCGCTCGCTACCCTGATGGAAATTGGGGATGAGGATGCGACGGGTGATGCGTTGGCGTATCGCTTCGGAGATTCCGTTTCCTTCATTTCCCATCACGATAATGCCTTCACTGGTAAGGGATTGGTCATAGATGTTGTTGCCATCGAGCAATGTGCCATAGACTGGGAATGTTTCAGGAAGGCTGTCGAGAAATTGTGGGAGGTCAGTATAGACGATGGGTAAATGGGCGATGCTTCCCATGGTGGCTTGTACTACCTTGGGATTGTAAATGTCTGCGGTGTCGGGGGAACAATAGATGCAGTCGATGCCAAACCAATCGGCTATACGGATGATGGTTCCTACGTTGCCTGGGTCCTGGACACCATCAAGTGCCAGCGAGAGATGACCTTCTGGGGCTATGGGGGCGGTGTTTGCGGGGATTTCAAGTACGGCCAACACCTCTTGCGGATGTTGCAAGAAACTGATGCGCTGGAGTTCTTCGTTGGTAACGAGTTGTGTGTCGGCTGTCATCATCGTAGTGGCGAAAATCTGACGTGCCTTGAAACCGGCACGCAGGAGGTCGCCTACCACTTTCGGACCTTCTGCAACGAAAAGTCCTTCACGACGGCGGTTCTTCTTGAGTTCGAGACTGTGAACCCATTTTATTTGGTTTTTGCTAATCATTGGTGCAAAGTTACGATGATGTGGGCGAAAAACCAAAACAAAACTGTTTTTTCTCCCACATGACATGGATTATCTTGTTGGACATTCGCCTCATCCTATGATATCTTACCACAGAGTTTGGTATAGGGACAATTGGAACAGCTTTTCCCATCGGGAGATGGCGTGAAGTCAACCTCAGGATTGAAGATCTCGTCGATCACAGTCTTTAGGTGACTATTGAAATCTTCCAGATAGGGAAGTATGTCGCTGATGGGTTCCTTACCAAAACAGAGGGTCGGGTCGTAATCGTCGGAAGCGGCATGCTGGATGAAGAGTAGGGCAGGGCTTACCGGCAACTGGTGGGGATTGACGGATCTGTCGGTCGCCACGATATTGCCATAGAGCAGCGTCTGGAGATAATAGCCACGATGCGAGTCGTTGTCGGCAAAGATATCATCCACGTCTTTTGCCATCTTCATCTGGCTTCCTCCCGTCTTGTAGTCCACCACACGGATGCGCTCTTTGGCAGTATCGCAATCAACAGCATCGAGGCGGTCTATCGTACCGCCAATCGTAGTAGTAAACTGTCGGTCGCCCATCTTCACTTGCCAGTCGTACATCACCTGTCCTTCGAGTTTATAGACCTCAAAAGGAGCCTGTCGGTAGTCTAACTTCAGCAGTTGGCGCAAGTAATGGATAATCACCTCCCGATTGATGAGTTGCAGTCCGTTGAGCGCAGCACCGGCAGGTAATTGTTTGCGAAAAGCCGTGTCAACAGCCTGGGCGACGGCCGTCTTTGACTTCAGCAGCTGGCTAATCTGCGCCTTTTCAATCCGGCATCCATGTTGCGTCATCTGTTCATAAAGGTGTTGGGCAGCATCATGGAAGATAATACCGAAAAGGCGGTCGTCAATCTGCAGTTCATCATCATCGAGTTCGTAGAGGTTGGACACATACTGATAGAAGAACTGCAACGGGCAGGAACGGTAGCTGTTGATGGCTTTCGGAGTGAGCAGCGGCCTGTTGGTATTCGGGCGTTTGACAAATCTACGGTAGAGGATCTGCATGATTTCCGGTGTCTTGCTAATCGCCTGCGGTTGCATAATGGTCGGTTCCTGTTGTGCTTTGAGATAGTGATGCTGAATGGTCTGTGGAGCTTCAACCATGAGTTGGAGCATGAAACGACTCATCTCATGGGCATTGCCATCGTCAGTACCGTTGTTATACACCAAGGTGATATCGGTGGCACGCTGCAGAAGTCTGTGGAAGTAGTAAGCATAGATAGCCGTCTTGTGTTCGACGGTGGTCAGTCCGTACACCTTTCTGAGGCTGTGGGGAATGAATGAGCTGTCGTTGACGCCTTTAGGCATATTGCCTTCGTTGCACGACAGGAGTATGACGTGGTCGAAATCGAGGTTGCGCGATTCGAGTATTCCCATGACCTGTATGCCTTCTGCCGGTTCTCCATGAAATGGAATGGATGTGGACTGTATCAACTGTCGGAGCAAGCGTTGCAGGGTGACGCTATCAATATTCAGGTCACCATCAGCAGCCAATCCCTTCATACGGTTTACTAACGTATAGGCGCGGAATATGGATTCCGATCGTAATGCCATGGCATTAGGGTCGGCGTCAGTGGTCTGACTCATGTCGGTGGCAATGGTGCGGATGATGGTGCATAGCCAATCGAGGATGGCATGGATACGGGAGTCGCTCTGCTGTTGGCAACTATCGAGCAGTTCGTCGGTAATCCATTTGTTGTAAGGATGTTGACGGATTGTCTTATAGTAAAACTTTGGCTTGTTTGAGGTTTGCCATGCCACCAATAGAGCGAGGAGTGAAGCGATGGGCGTTTGCGCCAAGGGGTAGCCCGTGGTGATATTGACCTTTCCGATATTGTCGGGAATGGAATGGATCACCATGGGCAGGAGGTTCTCGTTGCAGAGGAGGATCGCCGTGCGTTTCCCACCATTTTTCCGCTGTTCATCAGCGAGCCAATCGGCAATATAATGTGCTTGAATATTTTCTGTTGGCGCAGCAACAAACCGGATCTGTTTGTCGTTTGCAAACTGTCGATAGATCTCTTCCCGTGAGTGATCGAGTTCGTTGGGAAAGGTGGAGAGGTATTGAGAGATAAAGAATCCAGCCTCATGTCCTTTCATATAATAGTCATCGAAATCCCAATAGAATTTAGCCTTACCTTGCTGTTGCAGATGTCGGAAGAGCGCCTGCTCCACCTTGTTGAGGAGATTGAAGCCCACGAAAATATAGGTATCGTAGTTCAGGGTGATGGATCTGTTCTCTACCACATCCCGATACAACATACCCTCGTATGCCAGTTGTTGGTCAGCCAGTCTCTGACGGAAGCGATGATAGATATCGGCAAAGTGTTGCCACAGTTTCAGGAACCGCTGTTTAAGTTCTGAATGATCGTCATCGTTGAAATTGCTGAAAAAGCGCTTAATGACAGCACGTTGTTCATCGGTCAGATAACTGATGTCGTCGAGTTCGTGAAGGTCACGGATATTGGCAAAGACATGATCGGCATCAGCCCTGTTTTTGTCGATATCATCGAAATCGGCAAGGAGGAGCTGTCCCCAGCCGTAGAAGTGGTCTAAGGTTTCATCAATTCCCGTCACCTCAACAAACGTCTTATGGATATCGCTCACCAGTTTGATGGGATCGGCAACGCTCCATTCCGATTGCGACCGGAAGAGTTCGCTAATGGTGAGGTAGGCCGGACTCCAGATGGGGCGGTCAGCCAATCGGGCGAGGTGCTCGTTGATGAACAACGAGGCACGCTTGTTGGGGAAAACAATTGCCGTCCGTGAGAGGTCTGTGCCTTGTTTGCTGATAATATCTTCTGCTACAAATTCAAGAAATGTCTTCATACCGTTTCAATTTTATTAGTATAAACATACCAGAGGAAACCCTCTACCTGTGAATGTCCCATCTTCCGGATCAGTTCCATGTATTCCTTGACCTGGGTTTGGTGTTCAGGTTTGGGGCGTCCAAACTTGAAATCGACCACGACAAAACGTTCGCCGTCGCTCATCACGCGGTCAGGCCGCCGTTCCACGACATGGCCGTTGTCATCGGTAGAAAGAATGGTACATTCATTATAAAGCGTCCAAGATGGCGAGAACCATGCCTTGACGCGACTGTCCTGTAAACGCTTGCGCAGCATGTCTTTGAGGCGTGCCGTAGTAATCTCCTGGTCGTAGATGATACCTTCCTGTTCCAGTTGCAACAGGGCACGCTCTATATCGTCAACGGTACGAATGGTAGAGAACACATGGTGGAGCACATTACCCATCTTGATGTATGATTGGGCAGTAAGCGTCTCTTCATCGTTTTCATCAGCCACAAACTCCATGCTTTTGTTGCTCTGGCGGAACTGTGTGTTCTGTTGGAACGTCTTCATAGAAACCTCAAGAGGCGTTGGAATCTGCAGGAACACGTTGTCGCTACGCTTCTGCGTCTTCTGCGTGTGTGTTGCAGGCGTGCCGTAGGTAAAGACAACGTTCGCCTCCTCATCTTCTATGCCCTCGATGGTACTTCCGGCAAGATGATCGGCAACCTGCGGCAACACCTTCATGATTTGGGAAGAACGCGTCTTGGCCGATTGGCGCTTACCAATGACGAAAAGACTCTTGGAAGCTCTGGTAAAAGCGACATAGAGGATGTTGAGGTTATCGACTGTCAGCTGAAGGTGTTCCTCTTCATAATCGGAAGCATAGATGCTTTCACGCATTCTCTTGCTGTAGTCAATCAAGGCAACTGGAAGTTGGTTGAAGGGTTCCACCTGTGGGTGACACCACAGCGTATCGTCCATTTCCATTTTCCAACTGCAGTAGGGGATGATGACATGGTCGTACTCCAGTCCTTTACTCTTATGGATGGTGAGGATGCGTATTCCCTCCACCTGGTCGCTCTGGATGGTCTTTTTATGTGCGTCCTGATTCCAATAGTCTATGAAGGCTTCAATACCCGTACTGTTGTCCATGGCGAAATCGCTAAGGATGTCGAAAAACTTACAGACGTATGCACTTTGGCTTGTTACACGATGTAACGAGAAGACATCGTAGATTCGTTCTGCCAGTTCTAACAATGGCAACTGAACCAGATCCTCCATCCCGTTGACAAAGGGTTCGGGCAACATCTCATCGAGGTCTTTGGTGGCAAGGAGGCAGTCTCTTTGCGTCCAGCTCACATCGTCGAGAATGAGTTGATGGTAATTCTTCACCAGTTGTGCTTTGACGAGTTTGTCGTTGGGGTGGGCCAACAGCCACAAGGCATCAACAATCAGATTGACAGGTGCAGCATAGTCCAGTCTGAATGCCTCATCGCTCACCACGTTGACATCAGGCAACTCACCCGTGATATAATTGGCAATACCACCAATCACCGTATTGGTGCGCGTGAGGATGGCGATGTCCGACTGCCGTACCCCCTCATCAAGCAGTTGACTGATACGGGACGTCAGGAGTTCCAGCGTATGCTGGCTATAGTCCTCGGTAGGCAGGAGCTGTATTTCCACATACCCTTGATCCGGCTTGGCGTCGGGTACTTGTTGGCAAACATCATGGTAGGCATGTTCGAGAGATGCCGCACCATGGATATCCTCCTCTGTCAAGTCGGCGTATTCCTGCTTTGCCAAGGTGGTAAAGAAAGTATTGTTGAAATCGATGATATTGCGCTGCGACCGATAATTGGTTTGCAGCGATTCCACTTGCATCATGTTGCTAGGAAACTGCCGTTCGATATCGTTGAGCAGTCGCCAGTCGCCAGACCGCCAACGGTAGATGCTCTGTTTCACATCGCCCACAATCAGGTCGCGCGACTCCCCATGGCTCATACATTCCTGTAGGAGAATTTTGAAATTCTCCCATTGTATGGTCGAGGTGTCTTGAAATTCATCGATCATGACATGTCGCAGTTGTGCACCAATCTTCTCAAAGACGAACGGCGTATCGGACTCGCCGATCAGTTCATGGAGCAGATGTTGCGTATCGCTCAGGAGAAAGGTGTTAGACTCTTCGTTGATCTGTTTGACGGTCTGCTCAATACTATGCAACAGGCGCAGGTTGTTGAGGTGGCTCAACGTCAGTCGTGATGAGTTGATGATTTTCCATTTACTCTCACGGTTCTCTATGACGAAACGGAGAAGAGGAATCAGCTTGGACTCGGCAAGGGCGATAATCTCTTGGCGTCGCGGGTGTTTCTTAGAAGCCCAGTTGTCGGCACTCTCCAAGCATGCCAAGGCACGTTTGCCGATGATGTCCTCCTCGTATTTACCATTACCGATGCTGACAAACAAACCAGCTACGCCCGATTTTCCATAGGGGAGATCAGCCATGGTGAGGTTGTTGTCTTCAAGGGTTTCGAAAAACGATTCACTGGTTTGCCTGAAACATTTTTCAGCATCTTGCGCAACGTCGCGTAACTGTTTGACGTATGATTCTATAAACCCATCGCGCTGCATCACTTCTTCAAGGATTTCACGGTGCTTCTTGTAGTCATCGTGGAAGATGGTACATCCGAAATACTTGATATCATGGAGTAGTGTATTGTTGCGCGTGTCGCTATTGGTCCATCCTTTGTCGTCTTTGATATTTTCCATGATATAGCCCAAGAGCCATTGCAGCATAGGGTCGCTGCTCTTGAGGTTTTCCAACATCATATCTACCGCGAGCGATTCCACCTGAACACCATTGATTCCCACCTGCAGATTGGCAGTAAGGTTCAGTTCGCGTGCAAGGTTGCGCAACACACTTTGGAAAAAGGCATCAATGGTCTGTACGCGAAACTGATGATAGTTATGGATGAGCAGATGCAAGGCAATGCCAGCACGTTGTCTGACGACAGCAGCATCAAGACCAGTTTCTGCCTCCACCTTTGCAGCATAGCTTTGCGAGTCGGGCAGTTCATTCCAAATGCCATAGAGTTGGCTGAGAATACGTTGTTTCATCTCTTCCGTAGCCTTATTGGTAAAGGTCACGGCAAGAATCTGATGATAGTTCTGCGGATTAGCCACCAGCAGTTTGATGTATTCGGTGGCAAGTGTAAAGGTCTTACCACTTCCGGCACTCGCCTTATAGACGGTCAGCGGACGAATAGGGGATGTTGGATTTGTTACCATTTTCTGAAAAGTTCAAAGGTGAATTTACAACCAATTTCCTGATATTGCGTCTTGAGGAAACTGGCAAAGAGTCCGATGGATACGAAACGCGTGGTGAAGCCGTAGCCGATCTCGGTATAGGGCCGTGTGTGTTCTATCGACAAGGTGCTGAGGTAGATACGCTCGGTTTCTATGTAACGGCCTATCCATGGCATCCAAGACAGCATCAGTAACGGCGATTCATAGGACACATGACCACGAAGATAATAATCCGAGGCATTATACCAGTTGCGTGACAACAACTGAAACTGTCCAGTCCAATCGTCATCCCAACCGTTGGGCAAGTTCTCATCTCTGAAATTGGCATAATCCACGAAATAACTTGTCTTCTGGTTGGTATAGAAGCCTCCTCCAAATCTTACATTAAGAAGGCGCATGCAGTCCATTCGCTTCTGGTAGGTCGCATCAAACTCCCACCGTTCGTATTCCAGGTTAGACCGTAGTACATTACGGATGCTGCGCTCGTAATTGGCTGTGAGGATGGGACCTTTTTTCCAGGGCGTGAACTGTAACGTCAGCAAAGGAGAGAAACTTCGATACGTCACAGGATGTCCAGCCTCTTGCATCATTTTCTTGTTGACCGCAGTACGTTGGTGGTAAATCAAACCGGCCGTCACCTCAAACCAGTCTGTTATACCTATATTATTGACCATCTTGAGGTTGTTGTCGTTGAAATATTGCAGCTCGCCCAGCTGTTCGTCAGTAGCCGCCTGCGATCTGTTGTTGATCTTATCAATAACGCTGGAATTGATGATTCTATTACCGTTAGCCCATATCACCTCTGCATATCCATCTCTTTTCGGATTGTACGTCATGCGGAGTGGGGCAGTAAAGTAGAACTGCTTGATTTTGAAATTATAACCCAGGCGTGGTGTGAAAGTGAGGTATCGATGAGCATTCCAAGCGTATTGCATGCTGATTTTCATTTTATACGCCAAACCCCGACTCTGACTATAGCTCAAATACAACGGGTTGAAGAGAGGCGACGCCTTGATACTTGCACCTCCAGCATTCAGGCTCATGCTGCTGATGAGTTGATCGCCAATCACATCAACAGCCCATTCCTTCCATTTGCTGCGCTTGATAGTATCTTGACCTATACTGTCTGTTTTCGACCTCATCGAATGGTAATGGGCGTAGATCTCATTCTCCAGTTTACCAAGCGGTGTGGTGCGCAAGGTGTCCATCATCTTTCTGTCAGCCTGAATGTGGATGGTGTCAGCTACCTCCTTTGGAGCATTGTAGGTTGCTATGAAGCGAGCATCAATACTATTGCCAATAAATCCCAGATGTGCCTCGGTAGAGCACCATTGAGGTAAGCGTAATTCCCGTTCGTCGGTGTTGGGAATCACCTGCACGCGGAAAGCAATCATATCGTATTCGCCTTTGAAAGAGGCTAGATGGATCCGTCCTGTTCGTTGATCTACAATGGCATTACCTGTAACCAATTGTGTATTGTTCAGACGGGGGCGGAAGTCGATACGAAACATGTTATTAGAAACATGATGTGTTGTAAAGCGGTAGAAATGTCTGTTGCTGCGATGAAATGGCGACAAAAGACGCTGGTCGTAGATGGTCTTGCCATAAAGGTCGGGGGTGAGATATTCCAAGGTGGTGGGCATCACGCTCCGATTGCGAGGGATAGTACCACTCACCACCTGTCGCTTCATCTTGAAATGGCCGTCCTTGTCAATATTCAGTTTGCCATACACTTCTCCGATGTACCTCCGTTCTCCCTTCGCTACAACATACATGCTTGGCACAAGAAACAGAATAGGGTTGCGGCGTCTGGCATCTATCACATACCGCATATATGAGTTTGAAGTGGAATCGGAATAAAACACGGGTAATTTTCGCCCATACTCCCATACACGCTGAATTAATAACGAGTCTGTTGGCTGACTCGCATAAACAAAGATGCTGGACATGAAAATCATCATGCCCAGCATCATTATTCTGGCGGATGGGTGTTTCATGCCTCAAAATTACGGAAAAATTCCAAGGCATCCAAACTTTATCCCAAATATTTCATCAATATCTTAGCGTTGCCCGATTCGCGCAACTTGGTGATGCTCTTTTCGCGAATCTGACGGACACGCTCGCGAGTGAGTCCCAACTGGTCGCCGATTTCCTCAAGACCCTTTTCGTGGCAACCAATTCCGAAGCATTGGCTGATAATGGTAATCTCACGATCTTTCAGCACTTTCTTCAATACGGCATTGAGCTCCTGAGCCATTGACTCGTGATCTACATGACGGTCGGTACGTGAATCATCACCACCTGCCATAACGTCAAGCATACAGTTGTCTTCACCCTCTTGGAATGGGGCGTCAATACTAACATGGTGACCATCAGCCATCAAACTCTGACCAATCTTCTCTTCGTCGAGATTGGTAGCGTCGCTCAACTCAGCAACAGAAGGATGACGCTGATGTTCCTGTTCGAATTTGTTGATCTCGTGGGTAATCTTGTTCAGACTTCCAACCTGGTTCAGAGGCAAACGCACGATACGGCTTTGCTCTGCAATAGCCTGAAGAATAGACTGGCGAATCCACCATACTGCATAGGAAATGAATTTAAAGCCGCGTGTCTCATCAAATTTCTGAGCAGCCTTAATCAATCCAATGTTTCCTTCGTCAATCAAATCAGTCAAGGTCAGACCTTGGTGCTGGTATTGTTTGGCCACGGAAACCACGAAACGCAGATTGGCTGTGACAAGTTTGTCTTTTGCACGCTCACCCTCAGGACCACCTTTGCGGATCTTTTGTGCAAGTTCGATTTCTTCGTCAACACTAATCAGCGGGGCACGTCCGATTTCTACAAGATACTTATCAAGTGCTTCACTCGAACGATTCGTGATACTTTTCTGAATTTTAAGCTGTCTCATCCTTTTTAAATCTTCTTCTTTTTTAACTTAACCTCTTGAAAATCAATAAAGTACATAAAATGTACTCAAAAATCTCTGCAAATTTACTAAAAAAATCAATACGCTGCACGTTTTTAACAACTTTTTTATATTAAAAAATATTAAAGTATGATCTTCGACCAGTATGCACTTGGAGGAAACAAGAAATCTTACCATATTGTCTGTGTGCGCCGTAGATATTGATTGACCTGTTAGCGACAAGAAACTATTATTGTTTCTTCTCCTTTTTTTCCTTTTTTTCCTTTGTCGCCTTTTTCTTTCTGATGCCGAACAAATCGCGCAGGTTACTAAAATCTTTCTTGATGATCAGGCCGAGTCCCTGGGTGTTAAGACTTGATTTTGTGAAATAGCGGTCATTGGTCTGATTATACACTTTCAAGGCAAGGTTTCCGTTGGGCACCAACAGATAGCGCACATCAAAGTCACCAATAAATGTTGTGTTGGCGGTATTGGCTTTGTCACGGTAACCAAATTGTCCGTTGAGGAGTAATCGGTTGTTGAACATCCTACCGCTGACAATACCCTCGTATTCCGCATTGTTCCATCCTTCGTCACCCGTGGAAATATTAGCGCCAAAACTCCAATCGTTACTTTTGATGACTGATTTAAGCAAGGTGTTTATTTGACTGCTCAGCGTACCCGACAACAAACCTTGCATGGCCAGCGACGTTTGGTTTTGTTGTGTTTCCCCCGCTTCCGCATTATTCGCACCCTGTGGGTAGAATCGACCGAAGCCAAGGAGGTAGAGCACCTGTTGGTTCATTTCTTCTTGTCCGTTAATAATCGATCGAACCATCTGTTTTTCGTCTGTATTGACATTCGGCATGTCAAGATCGAAATCCACTATGGGGTTTGACGGTTGTCCCGTGATATTCATCAGGCAGTTGACTTTAACCGTATTCGAGAAACTCTTGCCGACGTTGAGGTCGCTCAACGATACGCCATTTACTGCATGCAAGGCCTGTAGGTTCAGCGTAGCTTCATAAGGGTCACCTGCAAAGACGATAGTACCTCCAGGTTGGAAGGTAAAGTCTTTCTTGATAATTTCCTGTATGGTCACACCGTAGGTTCCATGTTCAACATGGTATGTTCCAAACATCTGAAAACCGCCTTTGTTAAACCATGTGGCACGCAGGATGCCGTTTCCGTTGAGTGTGATATAATCGTTTGTCTGGTTATCCATCAGCAAGCGTAGTGTAGCATTCGGCGTACAGTTGATAAGGAAGTTGATGCGCATATCAGAACGGTCCTCCAACGGATTGTCTGTCGTGACTTCCTGAGATGTTTGGTTGAGTTTTGTGTCATTATCTCGATGTGTCACCCAACTGATAAACTCCTGATTGCCGATGGCATCGGGTTGCGCTACATTATAGGTAAAAGACGAACCCTTTTCCGGCGTGATATTCAGGTCGATGGTCGTTTCATTGGGACGTCCGTGAATACCCACGCGACCAGTACCATAGACTGTACCATAGAACGTGTCGTCTCTGAAGTCGTTGAAATCATAAGTCAAGAGATGGTTGGCATCGACATAGAGGTCGTAGGTGAGGTTGGTGAGGTGCTTGTGGTGTATGCCACCCGTCATCAGTCCTCTTTGGTTGTTTTTGTCATAGATGTAGCATGAAGCAAAGGAAATTTCGTCAGGGACAAGATTAATCGTATCGTTTTTAAGATAATACGTACATCCTGTCGGTTTCACATGTGCTTCACCATTGACAACCAGTTGACCTTCTATGTTAATAGTACTCAGCGGTCCAAACAGTCGTACGGCGCCCAGAGCCGATCCGTCGATGTGAGAGATGAAGCTCTTAGTGAACGAATGCATAAATTCTATTCTGGTGTTCTCCGCCCTGATGCCGAGGTCTATAAAACTCTTCACAGGAGAAACATAACCTTCAATATAGGTTTTAGAGTCGCGACCATTTGAGATCTGTCCGTCATCGGCAATGGCATGAATATCGATTTGCTGGTCTTGTTCGTTCCATACTACATTGGCATTTAGCGTACCCATGCGACCATGTTCAAACTCAAAACCGTCAACGGCCAGTTGTGCCGATGCTTTAGGTTTTTTGCTGAAGATGGCATGAGCCAAAACCTGTCCTGTAGCATGACCATTGAAATCTACGGCATGGAAATTCACCAGTTCGAGGATGTATTCTATGTCAATGTCGTTGAGGTTCACCACAATACCGTCATCCTCTGAGGGTGATGCTGTTCCGTCTATGACGAGGTGTTGGCTATCGTGTTTGATCGTGAAATTCTTGATGCTAACATGCTTAGGAGCATAGTATATCGAGCTCGGTTCAACATTCCACCATGTATTATGTATGTTGATGCGCGATGGATTGATCTGAACATTGGCCGCATGTTGCCCGTTTTCCGTCTTATGGAAGATTGTTGTGGCATTAAGCGTTCCTTCCATATTTTTTTCAACCTTATGATTGTTCCAATGGAGGGAGGTGTTCAACTGATTATGGTGTGCATCGGCTTGGAGTTTAAGATCGATGCGGTCGTCATTATCCATCATCTTTGCCACACCCAACTGACAGACTAAAGTATCGCCAGGCGTATGGATATTGGCATAGGCGTCACGGTAGCAATTGCCGTTAAAGTAAAATTCAGCAGCGCTTCCTTTCAGGTTGATAGTGTGCGTGTTATCATTCACAAAACCATCTATCGTTACAGGTTTGCGGATAGCCATAGGCACCTTCAGCAAGCGTTGTAACCAGTCGCCTCTTGTGATGTGCAGATGAACCGAGAAATCATTATTGGCAGCTGATTGCCGTTTATTCTTATACGCTGTTGTATTGCCATTTGACTGACTGTAATCAAACTTGGTTCCCTGACCATTTGTGGGCAAGCCGGGAAGGGTAGGCAGTTGGTTGGCGAGGAAATCGGTAAAGCTCTTTGTCAGGGTCTTATAGTCAAACTTTCCCATGATTTCAGCCTGTGCGAAGTCACTACGGAGGCGCATGAAATGGGTGTCGCCTTCATATCCTGTCATGATATGCAACTGATCAAACTCATAACTGTCTGTTGACGACAACATCGAGAAATTGTCAATTTTCACCGAACCCGTTGAATTGTCTATCCTACTGCCTCTGATGTCAGATGATATATCGGCAAAGAATCTAGCGTCACCCCATTTGTCGGAGAGGTTGATGGCTTTAGGAGAGAAGTTGAGTATCGATGCTTTGATCTGAATGTTTCGTTCGTTATGGTTCATCTGACACAGTCCAGAGATGTCCAGTCCGATATTAGGATCGTCGATAGAGAGGTTTCCGCCAACTTCTTTACTGTCGTAACGTGCGTCAATCTTGATATTGCGAAATGGGTATTCGTTATAGATAAACTGCCCTATATTTCCCTTGGCTTGTACAAGAAAATGTTGACGGTCCAGCGAACCATTCACGGCAATATCTGCTGATACTTGTCCGAAATGAGCATCGTCGAGCAGCTGTTGCAGATTGATGCTCTCTGTTTTGATGTCTGCCTGGAAGGATTGGTCAGCTTCTTTGTCGAAATTCAGTTTCAGACTTCCCACATCCGTACGGATTTGTTGTTGTACTTTGATGACATCCAACGCTGTACCTGTTGCAAGACCATGCATTTGTATATCCCCCATTCTTACCAGAGGGGCGGGTGGGGTAAAGCGTGTGCCTTTCAGGTTTTCTGATATAAAACCAATGGTTTGAGCCGACAACGATAGATTGTTGACATGCGCAAGCCATTGGGGTTTTTCTGTTATATTCTTCACCCATCCGTTGCAATCGATGTCAATATCTCCCGATGTGGATTCTACCAAGAGCTGTTCAATGTCTAAGTCATCCTTCTCGCCTTTGAATTTCGACCTAAACGAGATGGTGCCTTTGAACTGCTTGAGGGAAGGTACAAAAGCACTCAGGTCACTTAGCGCGATATGTGATGGTTTTATTTCACCATGATACCTTAACGCTTCCAAGTCTATCTTTTTGCCTTTTATACGGTAGTCGGCTTCCATTTCTCCCAAAGCCAACTGGGTGTCAGGCAGTTTTAAGTCAAGACTTTTGAGCTTGCAACGGTTACGTCCACATTCCAATTGAAATGCCAGTCGCTTAACATCCAGTCCGCCCTGTTCTTTCATGGAAATGTTTTTGGCAATGACATTCAGCGAGTCGTTTGTGAGCGTTTTAATTAGAATATGTGAACTGAGGTCCGTCACTTTGATATGATTCACATCAAACTGCCCGTATCTTCTTGCTATCCAGTTCTTATCGTAGCTGACGGTAGTACGTCGCATGATGAGCGAGCCCAACCTTAAATCGAGTTTGCTATCACTTTTCGATTCTTTGGAAGCAAGTGAGTCGAGCACAAACTGGAAATTGGGTTTGTCTTCAGGTCTGTTTTGGTAGAGACTGATTTTTCCTCCGAAAATCTGTGCGGTTGAAATATCAATCTTTCCCGATGTAATGAGGGAGATGAGGTTGATTCTCACGCTCATACGATTGGCGACTAATAGCTGTTTTCCCGACTGGTCATCCATAGAGATTTTATCGACAACGAGTCTGTTAAGCCATCCGGGATTGACACTACCGATCTTGACATTTGTTCCCAACTTATCGCCTATGGCAACAGCAATTCTCTCTCCAGTATATTGTTGTATGCTGGGGATGGAGAACGTAAGGATTGTCAGCAGATAGACAGCAATGACCGCCCATATCGTGATTTTAAGGATATATTTCAGTATCTTCACTGGCAATATGTTCTTACTACTGGTCAAAAACTGACAAATAGAGATTGCAAAATGTTTTCATTTAACATGTTTAAGCCACAAAATTACATTAAAAAGTTGTGAATATTAAATATTTTGCGAATTATTTATGCTTATTAGACCTATTTTTACTAATTTTGCAGTCATTATTAAAGCAACTATTCTCAAAAAGATAAACAAATGACAGATGTAATCAAGTTACGAAAAGGCTTGGACATTCACCTTCAAGGAAAAGCGGAAGGAAAAGTCATCCAGTTGAAATCCAACGGTCAGTATGGTATTGTCCCTGAAGATTTCGTGGGTGTCGTTCCTAAAGTGGTAGTACGCGAAGGCGATCATGTCAAGGCTGGGGATGCTTTGTTTGTAAACAAGCAGTTTCCTGAAGTTAAATTCGCCTCACCCGTTAGCGGTACTGTACACGAAGTGGTGCGTGGTGAACGTAGAAAAGTGCTTTGCATCCGCGTGGAGGCAGACAAAGAGCAAGTATCGGTTGATTTCGGCATCAAGGATCCGTCGAAGATGGACGGAAAGGCTGTGGTAGAGGCTTTGCTTGAAGCAGGTCTCTTTGGTTATATCGACCAGTTGCCTTATGCTGTTTCAACCAATCCTACCGTTATGCCTAAGGCTATCTTCATTTCTACGCTTCGCGACAAACCCCTGTCGTGTGACTTTGAAGTAGAAGTGAAGGGGGAAGAGGAGGAGTTTCAGTTGGGACTTACAGCCCTTTCACGTATTGCCACCACACATGTGGGCTGCGGTAAGAACGCTTCGTTTATCGACAAATACAAAGATATCGAGACTCATGTCTTCGACGGTCCTTGTCCTGCCGGTAATGTGGGTGTGCAGGTCAACCACATCGATCCAGTCAACAAGGGTGAGGTGGTATGGACTGTAGATCCTACCGTCGTACTTTTCATCGGTCGTCTGTTGAAGACCGGCCGTGTTGATTTACATCGTTTGGTTGCCCTTTGTGGTAGCGAGGTAAAGAATCCTGCCTATGTTCGTATGAATGTGGGTGAAGAACTTTCCACACTCCTTTCCAACAGTTACGATTCCGACCATCATGTGCGTATTATCAATGGTAATGTGCTAACTGGATGTCCCACCACAAAAGAGGGATTCCTTGGTGCGCATAGTAGTGAGATTACCGTCATTCCAGAAGGTGATGATGCCGACGAGCTGGCAGGTTGGATCATGCCTCGTTTCGGACAGTTCAGTACCAGTCGCAGCTATTTCTCATGGCTCTGTCCTAAAAAGAAATATGCTCTCGACGCACGTGTAAAGGGTGGTGAGCGTCACATGATTATGAGTGGTGAATACGATCGCGTGCTTCCTATGGACATCTACGGGGAATTTCTGATTAAGGCGATTATTGCTGGCGATATTGACCGTCAAGAGCAATTGGGCATTTATGAGGTAAGTCCTGAAGATTTTGCATTGGCTGAGTTTGTTGATTCTTCCAAGCTCGAACTGCAACGTATTGTTCGTGAAGGCTTAAATATTTTACGTAAAGAAAACACATAACAATATTAATATGAGTGCATTAAGAAATTATCTCAATAAAGTTAAGCCTCATTTCGAACCCGATGGAAAGCTCCATGCCTTCCGTAGCGTGTTCGATGGATTTGAGACTTTCCTCTATGTGCCAAACACCACAGCACGCACGGGTGTGAACATCCATGATGCCATCGATTCTAAGCGCATCATGAGTATGGTGGTCATCGCCTTGTTGCCAGCTTTACTGTTTGGTATGTATAATGTGGGTTATCAAAACTATCTCGCCGCAGGAACCTTGGCAACAGCCAGTTTCCTTGAAATCTTTGTATATGGTGCCCTTGTGGTCCTTCCAAAGATTCTGGTGAGCTATATCGTCGGACTCGGTATAGAATTTGCCTGGGCACAATGGAAAGGTGAAGAAATCCAAGAAGGCTATCTCGTTAGCGGTATCCTCATCCCATTAATCATCCCTGTAGGCTGTCCCTTGTGGATGTTGGCGTTGGCATGTGCCTTTGCTGTTATCTTCTGCAAAGAGATTTTCGGAGGAACGGGTATGAACCTGTTCAACCCTGCTATTTCTGCCCGTATGTTCCTGTTCTTTGCTTATCCGTCAAAGATGACAGGTGATCAGGTGTGGATTGCACGCGACAGTATCTTCGGACTGGGTAACACTCTGCCTGACACCTTTACTGCAGCAACTCCGCTCGGTCAGATTGGCCAGGGGGTAACTCCAGATGCTTCACTCCTTGATATGGCATTAGGTTTCATTCCCGGTAGTATCGGCGAAACATCTGTTGTCGCCATCGCTATTGGTGCGGTAATCCTACTGTGGGCTGGTATCGCTTCATGGAGAACCATGGTGAGTGTGTTTGTAGGAGGTGGCCTGATGGCATTACTCTTCCAGTCGCTCGGCATGACCCAGATGATGTGGTACGAACAGTTCCTGTTGGGTGGTTTCGCCTTTGGTGCTGTCTTCATGGCCACCGACCCTGTCACCTCATGTCGTACTGAAGGAGGTAAATACATCTACGGTTTCCTGATAGGAGCCATGGCTGTCATCATCCGTGTGATGAATGCCGGTTATCCGGAAGGTATGATGCTCGCCATCTTCTTCGGTAATATGATTGCTCCCACCATCGACCATTTCATCGTGGAGCGCAATGTCAGCAAGCGCATGAAACGTGCTAAGTAAAATCATTAAAGAGAAAACAAATGAGCAAATTAAATACAAACTCAAACACGTACATTATTATATATAGTACTGTGCTTGTTGTCATCGTGGCTTTTGTGCTGGCCTTTGTATTCAAGGCACTCAAACCCATGCAGGATGCTAATGTTGAGCTCGATGTGAAGAAACAGATTCTATATTCGCTCAACATCCGTAACCTTGATGGTGCAGAGGCAGAAGCCCGCTACAATGAGGTAGTGAAGGATGAGAAAGAAGACAACGGTCAGATATTCTACCAATGTGAAGTTGATGGCGAACCCATCCTCGTGGTCAGCATGAAAGGCATGGGACTGTGGGGCGGCATCAGTGGATATATTGCCCTTCACGGACAACCCACTACCGTTTATGGCGTTTATTTCAATCACGAAAGTGAAACAGCTGGTCTGGGAGCCGAAATCAAAGAATCTAAGGCTTGGCAGGAGAAATTCATCGGCAAGCGTGTCTTTGCCGACGAGAAAGGCCATGACGTAGCCCTCTCTATCGTGAAGAAGGTAGAAGACAGTTCCTGTCAGGTTGACGTGGTGACTGGTGCTACCTTGACCTCTGATGGTGTTGACGCCATGTTGAAAAAAGATTTGTTGGATGCTTGCAAGCGTGCAGACAAGCTCTTCGGAAAGCAGTCTGTCACTCTTCCAAGTGATTCTGTTGAAGTAAAAGAGTAACAGCCATGTCATTATTCAGTAAACAAAACAAAGAGGTATTGACAAACCCCATCAGCCTTGACAACCCTATTCTCGGTCAGGTGCTTGGTATCTGTTCGGCTTTGGCCGTCACCTCACAACTCAAACCGGCCATTGTGATGGGTTTGGCCGTGACGGTAATTACCGCGTTTGCCAATGTGATTATTTCTATCATTCGCAACACCATTCCTACACGTATCCGTATCGTCGTGCAACTGGTAGTGGTGGCTGCCCTCGTGACTATCGTGTCACAGGTGCTTAAAGCATTTGCCTATGATGTTAGTGTAGAACTTAGCGTCTATGTCGGTCTGATTATCACCAACTGTATCCTCATGGGTCGCCTTGAGGCATTTGCCATGATGAACAAGCCCTGGCCTTCATTCCTTGACGGTGTGGGCAACGGATTGGGTTATGCCCTCATCCTTGTCATCGTGGGTGGTGTGCGTGAACTTCTTGGACGTGGTACTTTACTGGGTTTTCAGATCGTTCCACAGGCACTTTACGATGCTGGTTATGTCAACAACGGAATGATGACCATGCCTGCCATGGCTCTTATCCTTGTGGGCTGTGTTATCTGGATTCATCGTGCTTACTTTATAAAGGAGAAATAAGATATGGAACATGCAATAAGTTTATTCTTCCGGTCGATATTCGTAGATAATATGATATTCGCCTTCTTCCTCGGCATGTGTTCGTACCTTGCCGTGTCGAAGACTGTCAAAACATCTCTTGGCCTCGGACTTGCTGTTACCTTTGTACTTGTAGTTACCGTACCTGTCAACTATCTGTTGCAGACCTGCGTACTTGGTCCCAACTGTCTTGCCGAAGGTGTTGACCTGAGCTATCTGTCCTTCATCCTCTTCATTGCCGTTATTGCCGGTATTGTGCAGTTGGTAGAAATGGCTGTAGAACGCTTCAGTCCATCACTCTATTCTGCGCTGGGTATTTTCCTTCCGCTGATTGCGGTCAATTGTGCCATCATGGGTGCTTCGCTCTTCATGCAACAGCGTATTCTGCTCGATGCCACCAATTCACAAGCCATCACCAGCGTAGGTGATGCTGTGGTCTATGGACTTGGTTCTGGTATCGGTTGGACCTTGGCAATTGTTGCCTTGGGTGCTATCCGCGAGAAGATGCAATACAGCGACGTGCCTCGTCCCCTTCAGGGTCTCGGTATCGTCTTCATTACCGTAGGCCTGATGGCTATGGCGATGATGTGTTTCAGTGGACTCAATATTTAACTTTAGCAGACAAGTAACATTATGACAGAATTTATAGCATACAGTATAGGGGTGTTCCTCTTGGTAATCCTCCTGCTGGTAATTATTCTGCTTGTGGCCAAGAAATTCTTGAGTCCAAGCGGTAATGTCAACATTACTATTAATGGCGACCGTACCATTAACGTGCCACAAGGCAACAACCTGATGGCTACGCTCAACGAGAATGGTATCTTCCTGCCTTCTGCCTGTGGCGGTAAAGCCTCTTGCGGACAATGTAAGGTACAGGTTCTGGAAGGTGGTGGTGAGATTCTCGATAGCGAGAAACCTCATTTCACCCGAAAGGAAATCAAAAACCATTGGCGTCTGGGATGTCAATGTAAGGTGAAGGGTGACCTTAACATCCATGTTGACGAGAGCATCCTTGGTGTGAAGGAATATGAGTGCACCGTGATTTCAAATAAGAACGTTGCTACGTTTATCAAGGAATTTAAAGTGCAACTGCCTAAGGGTGCCCATATGGACTTCCTTCCAGGTTCTTACGCTCAAATCAAGATTCCTGCATTTGACTGCATCGACTACGACAAGGATTTCGACAAGGCGCTTATTGGTGATGAATATCTGCCGGCTTGGCAGAAGTTTGGTCTCTTCCCCTTGAAGTGTAAGAACCCCGAACCCACCATCCGTGCCTATTCTATGGCGAACTATCCTGCAGAAGGTGATGTCTTCATGTTGACCGTACGTATTGCAACTCCTCCATTCAAACCAGATCGCAGTGGATTTATGGATGTGAATCCAGGTATTGCTTCGTCTTACATCTTCTCTCTTAAACCAGGCGACAAGGTTATTATGAGTGGTCCTTTCGGTGATTTCCATCCACATTTCGACAGCAAGAAGGAAATGATATGGGTTGGCGGTGGTGCAGGTATGGCTCCGTTGCGTGCACAGATCATGCACATGACCAAAACATTGCACACTACCGATCGCGAGATGCATTATTTCTATGGCGCACGTGCACTCAACGAGGTGTTCTACCTCGACGATTTCCATGGACTGGAAAAGGAATTCCCCAACTTCCATTTCCATCTGGCTCTCGACCGCCCAGACCCAGCAGCCGATGCTGCTGGCGTGAAATACACCGCAGGATTCGTTCATCAGGTCATGTACAATACCTACCTGAAGGACCACGAGGCACCAGAGGATATTGAATACTACATGTGTGGTCCTGGTCCCATGTCGAAAGCCGTAGTGGCTATGCTCGATTCTCTGGGTGTAGAGTCTGAGAGCATCATGTACGATAACTTTGGTGGATAATGCAACAGACTGTTGCAGACATCTACTGTATAATCATCAATATCCGCAATGAGTATTCTCCATTGCGGATATTTTTTAGAATATGAAAGTTAATATTTCGATGAGGTATTATTTGAGTTGAACACCTGGTCTCAGTCTTGAAATATGATATTATGTATGAATGACTGCTTTGAACCCGAAGACATCCCGAAGGCATCCCGAAAGTTTGAAAACTTGATATAATGTTCCCATGCTGTAAGAAAGGTGATTATATGAATCAACTCATGCATCATTCTGCACCATTCATCATCCACCTATTTCAATATAAAAGTTGGGGTAGGGTAACAGGTTGCAGTTTAATAGTTTTTTCACCACAATTACTTTCGTTTTGTTTGTCTTGTGTCGTATTTATCTTTGTTTTATTAGATTTTTAGATAAAAAAGTGATGGTTTATTTGGAGAATTAAACAAAAATGTGTAACTTTGCGGTCAAAATAGAAAACGATATGAATAGTATGAATCTACTTAGCGGTATTATTATTATCCGACTGCGCCAAACGGTTGGAAGTGGTAAGACGTGTATGTAGTTGAAATATGAAAATACAAAGGTGCCTTTCTCGCTTCCAACAGTGTGAAAGGCACTTTTTATTAAGAATTGAAAGAAATTAAACAACAAGAAAGAATATGAGTGACAGATTATTTATCTTCGACACAACCCTCCGCGATGGCGAGCAGGTTCCAGGATGTCAGTTGAACACCGTTGAAAAAATACAGGTGGCAAAAGCTCTTGAACAACTTGGAGTTGATGTGATTGAAGCAGGATTCCCCGTTAGCAGTCCAGGCGACTTCAATAGTGTGATTGAAATATCGAAAGCCGTGACATGGCCTACCATCTGTGCCCTAACACGTGCTGTGCAGAAAGATATTGATGTAGCTGCAGATGCATTGAAATATGCGAAACACAAGCGTATCCATACTGGTATTGGTACATCGGACTCGCACATTAAATACAAATTTAATTCCACACGAGAAGAAATTATCGAACGTGGTGTGGCTGCTGTGAAATATGCAAAGAAATATGTAGAAGACGTAGAGTTCTACTGTGAAGATGCAGGACGCACCGAAAATGAATATCTGGCTCGCGTGGTAGAAGCTGTCATTAAAGCAGGTGCTACCGTGGTCAATATCCCAGACACGACGGGTTACTGTCTGCCTCAGGAGTATTTCGAGAAAATTAAGTACCTGAAAGAACATGTTGACGGTATTGACCGTGCTATTATCTCTACACATTGCCACAACGACTTAGGCATGGCAACAGCCAACACGCTTAGCGGTGTGTTGGGTGGTGCTCGACAGGTAGAGGTGACCATCAATGGAATTGGTGAACGAGCCGGAAATACTTCGCTCGAAGAAATTGCCATGATTTTGAAATGTCATAAAGGTCTGGATATCGAAACCAATATCAATACCACAAAGATCTATCCCACCAGTCGCATGGTATCGAGCTTGATGAACATGCCCGTACAACCCAACAAGGCCATTGTGGGTCGTAATGCTTTTGCTCATTCTAGCGGAATCCATCAGGATGGGGTGCTAAAAAACGTGCAGACCTATGAAATCATCAATCCCAAGGATGTGGGTATCGACGACAATGCTATCGTGCTGACCGCACGAAGTGGACGCGCAGCGTTGAAGCATCGTCTGAACGTGAATGGTGTGGAGGTTGATGAGCAGAAACTCGATAAAATTTATGAAAAGTTCCTGATTCTGGCCGATCAGAAGAAGGAGGTCAACGATGCCGATGTGCTCATGTTGGCTGGTGCCGATACCGCAGAGGCCCATGCTGTGAAACTCGATTTCTTGCAGGTAACCACAGGAAAGGGCGTCAAGAGTGTTGCCTCTATTGGACTTGACATCAGCAATCAGAAATTTGAAGCTGCTGCATCAGGCAACGGTCCTGTTGACGCTGCTATCAAGGCGCTGAAGAAAATCATTATGAAACAGATGACCTTGAAGGAGTTTACCATCCAGGCCATCTCAAAGGGATCCGATGATGTGGGCAAGGTTCACATGCAGGTGGAATATGAAGGAAGTATTTATTATGGATTCGGTGCCAACACTGATATCGTAACCGCTTCGGTTGAAGCATATATTGACTGTATAAACAAGTTTAAGAAGAAATGAACACACTTTTCGACAAAATTTGGGACAAACACGTAGTTCAGCAACTGCCTGATGGTCCAACACAACTTTATATCGACAGACTCTACTGCCATGAGGTGACCTCGCCACAGGCTTTTGACGGCATGCGTGCAAGAGGATTGAAATGTTTCCGTCCAGACCATATATATTGTATGCCAGACCATAACACACCAACACACGATCAGGATAAACCCATAGAAGATCCTGTTTCTGCAAAACAGGTAAGCACGTTGGCGCAGAATGCGAAGGAATTTGGTTTGACCCACTATGCCATGATGTCGAAAGACAATGGTATCATCCACGTTGTAGGTCCTGAGAAGGGACTCTCTCTGCCCGGAATGACTATTGTATGTGGAGACTCTCATACCTCTACACATGGTGCAATGGGAGCGGTAGCTTTCGGTATTGGAACATCGGAAGTGGAGATGGTAATGGCATCGGAATGTATTCTTCAGCAGAAACCTAAGTCTATGCGCATCAGTATTAATGGAAAACTGCAGAAAGGGGTAACCGCAAAAGATGTGGCACTCTATCTCATGAGCCAGCTTACTACTTCTGGTGCTACAGGTTATTTTGTAGAATATGCGGGAGATGTAGTAAAAAACCTCTCTATGGAAGGCCGACTGACACTCTGCAACCTGTCGATAGAGATGGGCGCACGTGGTGGATTTGTTGCACCTGACGAAACAACCTTCGAATACATCAAAGGTCGTGAGTTTGCACCTAAGGGTGAAGCATGGGACAAAGCTGTGGCTTATTGGAAAACGCTAAAAAGCGGTGATGACGCTGTTTTCGACAAGGAACTCGTATTCGACGCAAAAGATATAGAACCGCGCATTACCTATGGTACAAACCCAGGAATGGGAATCGGAATTACCGAAGCCATACCACAAGGTGAAGGCGCTGGATTCCAGAAATCACTCGATTATATGGGATTCAAAGCAGGAGAGAAACTCCTTGGCAAGGAAATAGACTATGTATTCCTTGGAGCTTGTACTAATGGTCGCATAGAAGACTTCAGAGCTTTCGCATCTATCGCCAAAGGACGTAAGAAATGTGAAAGGGTAGTGGCATGGCTCGTGCCAGGAAGTTGGGCCGTAGATCAGCAAATTCGCGAAGAAGGTATCGATAAGATTCTTGAAGAGGCAGGATTTGAAATCAGACAACCTGGATGTTCTGCCTGTCTGGCCATGAACGATGATAAAGTGCCTGCAGGAAAATACAGCGTATCTACATCAAACCGCAACTTTGAAGGACGACAGGGACCAGGTAGCCGTACCATACTCTGCTCACCATTGGTAGCAGCAGCTGCTGCCGTAACCGGTAAAATAACAGACCCTAGAGAGTTGCTTTAATCACGCATATCCAACATATTGAAAATGAAACAGAAATTCAACATCATAACATCTACCTGTGTGCCACTTCCTTTGGAAAATGTGGACACAGACCAAATCATTCCAGCACGCTTCCTCAAAGCCACTACCAGAGAAGAAAGTTTCTTTGGCGACAACCTTTTTCGCGACTGGAGGTATAACGCAGACGGAACGGTAAATAAAGATTTTGTGCTCAACAATCCTACCTACAGCGGATGCATACTCGTGGCAGGAAAAAACTTCGGTTCAGGTTCTAGTCGTGAACATGCTGCATGGGCCATCGCTGGATACGGATTCAGAGTGGTCATCAGCTCCTTTTTTGCTGACATCCACAAAAACAATGAGCTCAATAACTTCGTTCTCCCTGTAGTAGTCAGCGAAGACTTCTTGGCAGAACTCTTTGACAGCATTAAAAACAATCCCAAAACTGAAGTTGAGGTCAATTTGCCAGAACAAACCGTCACCAATAAGGCGACAGGACGACAGGAAACCTTTGATATTAACGGATATAAAAAACATTGTCTTGTCAATGGACTCGATGATATCGATTTCCTGATTCAAAACAAGGACAAAATCGAACAATGGGAACAGCAGAACGCATAAATGCCAATACAAGACAACTGCCAGTCATAGAAATCATGGACTCCACCCTAAGAGATGGAGAACAGACCAATGGCGTTTCATTCGTTCCTCATGAGAAACTTATGATAGCAAGAATGTTGCTGCATGGAGTTAATGTGGATCGTATTGAAGTGGCATCGGCTCGCGTATCAGAAGGCGAAAAAGAGGCGGTCAGCATGATTTGCAGATATGCAAGAAATATCGGTATGCTCGAACGTGTTGAAGTGTTAGGTTTTGTAGATGGCGGACTTTCTATTGACTGGATTAACGACTGTGGAGGAAAGGTCATCAACCTTTTAGCAAAAGGTTCGCTGAAACATTGCACACACCAACTGCGAAAATCTCCAGAAGAGCATCTTGAAGATATCAAGGCATCGCTGAAATATGCAGAAGAAAAAGGCATTGCTGTAAATCTCTATCTTGAAGACTGGTCAAATGGTATGAAAGATTCACCAGAGTATGTCTATCAGATCATGGACGCGCTCTGCAATAGTGGAATAAAAAGATTCCTGTTGCCTGATACATTGGGTGTGATGAATCCGCTTCAAGTCATTGAGTATTTCAGAAAGATGATAAAGAGATACCCACAATGCCATTTCGATTTCCATGCACATAATGACTACGATCTTGCAGTATCAAACTCGTTGGCTGCTGTACTCAGCGGGGCAAAGGGACTTCATGTTACCGTCAACGGACTCGGTGAGAGATGCGGAAACGCACCATTAGCAAGCGTACAGGCGATACTCAAAGACCAATTTCATGCCAGAACAAATATCAACGAAGAACAGCTCAACGGCATTAGTAGATTGGTGGAAGGATATAGCGGTATTGCTGTTGCTCCAAACCAACCCATCGTGGGAGAAAACGTCTTCACACAAGTGGCTGGAGTACATGCTGACGGTGACTCGAAAGACAAGCTCTACTATAATGATCTCGTACCAGAGAGATTCGGACGAAAAAGGGAATATGCGCTGGGAAAAAACAGCGGAAAGGCTAATATTGCCAGAAACCTCGAAGAACTGGGACTTGAACTCACACCAGAACAAACCAAGCGTGTGACACAACGCATTACAGAGCTTGGAGACAAAAAAGAGATTGTCACACAGGAAGACTTGCCGTACATCGTATCTGACGTACTGAAACACGACGCTCCGGAAGATAAGGTAAAACTCGTAAGCTATGTTGTATCTACAGCATACGGACTAAAACCAGGAGCCAATGTAAAAGTGGAAATCAATGGTAAACAATATGAAGCCGGTGCCACAGGAGACGGTCAGTACGATGCGTTTGTCAAGGCACTCAGATATATCTATAAGAAATATCTAGGCAGAACATTTCCATTGTTGGCTAACTATGCGGTTACGATACCGCCTGGAGGACGAACGGATGCACTCGTACAGACCGTCATTACATGGCAACATGGACAAGGTGTGTTAAGAACCAGAGGACTTGATGCCGACCAAACTGAAGCTGCTATTAAGGCAACCTTTAAAATGTTGAACATCATAGAAAACGAACAATAAAAACAATATCACAATGAAACTCAAAATCGCTGTATTACCCGGTGACGGTATCGGACCGGAAATTATGAAACAAGGTGTTGCGGTCATGGATGTCATTGCCGACAAATTCGGACATGAATTCACTTATCAAGAAGCACTCTGCGGAGCACATGCCATTGATGCTGTAGGCAATCCATATCCCGATGAAACACACGAAGTATGTATGAATGCTGACGCTGTGCTCTTTGCTGCAGTAGGCGACCTGAGATTTGATAACGACCCCACAGCAAAAGTGCGCCCAGAACAGGGACTCTTGGCTATGCGTAAAAAACTCGGACTCTTTGCCAATGTACGACCTGTTGCCACCTTCGATTGTCTGCTTCATAAAAGCCCACTAAAAGACGAATTACTTAAAGGTGCAGATTTCGTAGTTATCAGAGAGCTCACAGGAGGTATGTATTTCGGAGAGAAATATCAGGATAATGACAAGGCTTACGATACCGACATCTATACAAGACCTGAAATTGAGAGAATACTCAAAGTAGCTTTCGAAACAGCACAGAAACGTAGAAAGCACCTCACCGTTGTAGATAAAGCCAATGTGCTGGCAAGTTCACGACTCTGGAGACAGATTGCTAAGGAAATGGAACCCCAGTATCCTGATGTCAACACCGACTATATGTTTATCGATAACGCTTCAATGCGTGTGCTGACAGAACCACGCTTCTTCGATGTTGTCGTTACAGAAAATACATTTGGCGATATCCTTACAGATGAGACCAGTTGTATCACAGGATCTATGGGATTACAGCCATCTTCATCACTCGGTGAACATACACCACTCTTCGAACCTGTGCACGGCTCATGGCCACAGGCTGCAGGTAAAAACCTCGCCAATCCATTAGCAGAAATCCTATCGGCTGCAATGTTGCTTGAACATTTCGGACTCAACAAAGAAGGCGCATTGATACGAGAGGCTGTCAACGCATCGTTAGACGCCAATGTAAGAACCCCAGAAATTCAAGTTGAAGGTGGCAAGGCTTACGGAACAAAAGAAGTGGGAGCATGGATTGTAGATTATATCAAAAAAGCTTGATTATTACTCTATTGATGATTTGTTCGTCTGTGACTTTCTCACAGACGAACAATCAGCAATGGCGTGATTCACTCAATTCGCTAAACCGAAAGATTGAACTTTCTCCATATAATACCGATTTACACTTAAGAAAAGCTGCAGTCAATCTCGAACTGCAACAATGGGAATATGCCGTTGATGAATATACACTCATACTTCGGTACGAATCAAAAAACTTATCGGCTCTATATTATCGCGCATACGCGTACATGCATCTCAGACGCTATGATTTGGCAAAAAACGATTACGAAACCGTTCTTGCCAACGTTCCTACTAATAAAGAAGCAAGACTTGGACTTGCTTATATGTTCCAGTCATCTGGAAGAAGAAAAGAGGCACTGGAACAACTAAATATTGTGGTAGAACAGCATCCGGAGGATCCGGAAGTGTATGTGGCACGAGCTTCTTATGAAGCAGAACTGAAACTATATGAAATAGCATTATACGACTGGGAAGAAGCGATTAAAAGAAAGCCTGCCAACATAGACTATGCGTTGTCGTATATTGACTTACTCATCATATCTGGCAAAAACAATCGAGCCAAAACTGAACTAGACAAATTGTCGGGTAGGGGAGTCGCAACTTCATTGCTCCATCCTTTCTATAATAGACTTAAAAAAGCAAAAAACAAGTAAGTTCACATTTTATAAATAAAACAATACAGAAACTCTACTCCATAGGTTCTTGTTTTTTTTTGTAGTCGCTCTTCTTCAACGGAATACTTGAATATTTATCGTTAGAATTATAAACCATTTAGGCAACTATATACCATTTACCCCCACGTATCAGGGTAAAAGTGCATACGTTTGCAGCTTCATAAGGTTCGTAACCTTTAACCTCCACAGCCTTTAAAAAGTAGAAATCCCAAACCTCGTGAGAGATTTGGGATTCTATTGTTTGTTTGGAGTATTTTTTTTCTTGTTCGGCGTTATGCTTCGGGGATTACTGAAACAACGCTCTTGTCACGCTTTCCTTTGTGGAACTGAACAGTTCCGTCAACGAGAGCGAACAAAGTATCGTCCTTACCCATACCAACATTGTTGCCGGGGTTGTGCTTAGAGCCACGCTGGCGAACAATAATGTTGCCTGCAACAACCTTCTGGCCACCGAAAATCTTAATGCCGAGTCGCTGTGATGCAGACTCACGGCCGTTCTTAGAACTACCTACACCTTTTTTATGTGCCATTTCTTGTTCCTCCTACGTTTAAGCGATTACTGATTTAACTTCTACTTGAGTGAACTGCTGACGGTGACCGTTCTTTTTGCGAGAGTCCTTACGACGCTTCATCTTGAAAACGATAACCTTCTCACCCTTAACAAGGGGATTGATCACTTCACATACTACTTTAGCACCGCTTACGGTGGGTGCACCTACCTGTACTGAACCTTCTTTGTCGACAAGCAGTACCTTGTCAAACTCAACAGTCTTGCCGGCTTCAGCCTCTTTCATGTGGTTCACGAAGAGCTTTTTGCCTTCTTCGGCTTTGAACTGCTGACCGTTAATTTCTACAATTGCGTACATTATTTAAATGTTATAAACGGGTTTTTCCGACTGGCGCACAACACCGTGTTGTGACTTTACCGAGCCAAAACGGACTAAATCGGGCGCAAAGTTACGAATTTTTTATGAGACAACCAAATTTATAATAAAAAAAATAAAGCGATGACCCTCACAGGCAATCGCTTCAATCTTCAATAGGTATTAGCTCTCTTTTAAGGTAAAAAGATTGTTTTCAGGATAACTGATGCAAAGGTAATATATTTTTTTTGAAATCAAAAACATTTCTAAAGAATTTTTCAGAAGTATTATATTGTGTGCCCACACAATATATAATAAAACTATTATATATAACTTTCAAACGATA
>NZ_NPJA01000044.1 GCF_002251295.1 Prevotella sp. P5-50 | reverse complement strand
ATAATAGTATTTAACTTTATTATAGATATTTTTGTTTTCAAACTCGTATAGTGTTCTCCATGGATTTTTATTGTCGCAGAAATCGTGGTAAGTAAAATCTTAAATACATCAGATGCGTGATAAGTGAAATACGAAAAGCGTTCAAAAGCCTCGGAGAAGAAGTGTGATTCTCCCCCCAAAAAACAATATCTTACAAGAATTAAGTAAGAAAAACGCAAAAGCGTACCATGTTATATAGAATCACTGTAACTTGGTTTGTCATGTCATCCAAAAACACACCATCTATTCAACAAGTATGTCAAATTGATAACACCAATTATGCATTGGGTATATCTTTTTGGGGACTATCGCAGCGTTGACAAGACCTTGACTATCACGAAGATTTCCACGAGCTCCTCTTAAATAACCACTTTTTCCTTTCTGACCATTTACAGCATACCTTACTTTAGCACCCTTGACTAACTGTGAACATTTCAACAAAATGGTATCTCCATGTACCACAACATCTTTAATAATAGATTCATTAGAGGCTGTAACAACATTAAACCCATAATAATCTACTTTGCTAACTTCTATAGTATCTATTACTAATGGAGGACAAGGTACATCTAAAACAACTTTTACCTCTCTTCCTTCAGCAATTATTTTCTTTGGATACAACCCACGATGTTTTTGATTTCTTATAATGCTTATAACCGATTCCGCATTATAATAACCAACACGTTTTTGGCTTATTGCATTTATATGCATACGTTCCCGGGCAAAAGACAAAAAATAAGTAGGCGTTCCAGCAACAAAGAAAGAATTGTCACGAACTAACTCCATCTGTGCTTGTGGTATGCTTGTCTCATATAAACTATATTCATTCTGACAGAACTCATTGCACAAAGCTAACATATTCGTTTGATAAGATACTATCTTGATATCTTGCTTTTGATGAGTAATTGCCTTTATATCTTTATTGATATCGATACTAAACTGATTCAACTTTTGTTTGTAATCAACATTTGTATAGTCATACATGTCTGACTCGCCTTGCATCCAACATATTGCGGGAACGTAGAATTTCATTCCCTTCTCATCTGCTTTCTCTTTCGCATTCTTAATATCATTGAGAAAACGCATATAAGGAGCAGTGCCTTTACTTATACCATTGATAGGTGTTGCTCCTTGTCCACCAGCAAAGACACAGACCATGGTGTCTTTTCCCAACTCGTTCACCAAAGCCTCTGCCATACCATAAACAGACACTTCAAAATCACGTTTGGATAGTTTTAGAACACGTTTGATCTTTCTTTTGACAGGACTGCAGTCATAATAGCCAAATTCATTTTTCAGATTCTCACCCACTATTCGATAGTCATAAAGTTCATTCAAACTATCGAGATTTGTAATTCGTTGCGTTTCTTCACCTAACGCCAAGCTCTGTCCATAGACAGGCACACAAACTACAACCTTACTGTCATCATTACGATTCTGGCAAGCCAGAAATGAGAACACGATTGGTATGAAAACAAAAAACAAGTCTTTTTTCATTTTTTTCATCTCCTTTGTAGTTCACTAAAGTCATCTTACTTCCTCGAATCTCTTGAAATATAGTTGGTACCGGATACTTTTATCACGCGACAATTTAAAGTCGCATTTTTAATGTCAAACGGATAAAGGAAACAAACAAGTTAAATTTTATTTAGTTAGTACATTTGATTGTTTTTGTGTTCTCAGATACCATGTCATTGACAAATATAAAAGCCCCCTCTTTAGCTATATTCAAAAAAGACAAAGAACAAAGCGATTCACGTGAACCTAATTAATTCAAGTACAAACTCGTCCACTTTTAGTGAACGAATGCAATTTTCTCCGCAAATATACACAAAAAAACATTAACATACAAGCATTTTACACAGAAAGCTCAAAATTGTTATTCAATAAACATACCTGGCTCAGCACACGGCACGTCATTTATCTTAATTGCGATTAAGTAAAAAACAAGAAACAATAACTTTTTAAGAACAAATTATGTTTTTCCAACATAATTGCGTATATTTGCATTGTATATAGATACCCCAGTTCGGGATAAGAAATAGTTTATAAAAAAGTTGGTAGTCTCATAAATATCTTGCACCTTTATAGGTGAAAATCAAATAGTTACAAAAATATTTAATATGACTACCGATTGCAAAGTTACAGAATTATTTTGTATTATAGACGAGTTTTGCAAACATTTTGATGCAGAAAATGCAGGAAATT
>NZ_NPJA01000043.1 GCF_002251295.1 Prevotella sp. P5-50 | reverse complement strand
GGCCTGTTGCACTATCTACCAGTTTGGCAACCTGCCTCAGTTCTTTGGCAGCTTCCATACAGAACTTAGCGAAAGTGAGTTTCTCGTTGTAGTCTGGGCGATTGAACGTAGGATAGATAGTCCCGTCAGGTTTTCTATTCACGTTGATATACCGTCCCACAAACACGTGTGGGTTACGCTTTACCGGCCATAACGCCTTTGCCACATGCTCCACGAAGAGGTAATGATTTGGAAATAGTTTTAACTTCTCCAATATTCATACGGTTGCTTGGCAAGCAACTCTTTTCTTTTGGCAAATTTACATAAAACCCCCGAATTATAAGCCAGTCGGGATAAAAAACCTAATGTCATTTCCCCGAATCGGGCAGTGTTTGAGAGAAAAAATGTCAAGTCCGCCACAGATTCTTGTCCTATATACG
>NZ_NPJA01000042.1 GCF_002251295.1 Prevotella sp. P5-50 | reverse complement strand
TGATACACAATTTCTACAAGACCATCATGAGCAGGCTTGACACCAAGGCTTTTGGGCTCAAGAAAACGAGTCGCATAAAGGCTTTTGTCTTCAGATTCATCTCCGTACCTGCCAAGTGGATCATGACAGCAAGGCAATACGTGCTGAATATCTATACTGAAAACCGGGCTTATGCAAGACCTTTCAAAACTGGATTCGGATAAAGTCCGTTCCTTATGGTTTTAATCTGCGTATTGCCTCAAGTCGCATTGTGGGGTAAGGGGAAGGTATGCACAAATCGGACAAAATTCACGCTCATACTATCATGATGCATAGTGTTCAAGCTCTTTACTGCAATTGAGATTGCCATTGAGATTGCTTGCGGATTTTAGGCTAATATGAATGTAGATAGAAACTTAAAAAATAACAAAACTGGACTTTTGGCATATTTCAGAAGTCGAGCAAACGAGATTGTGAGTGAATTGGCTCTTCAGTACTCAGCAGCAGATTATAAGAAAAAGGCTTCTGCTCTGAACAAAGCAATTATTCAAAGTCGAGACAATTTATTATCTATTCTTGAAGAAACGGCAAGAGCTCAAAACTGGACAAATAGAGAGGTTCTTGAATGTGTTCTTATGATAACCTATACAAATGATGTTGTTATGCTTGAATCTCGTAATGCTGTTTGGCAGTATGACTATATGGCATTTTCACGTCGAGTAGGTGAATTGTGGGAACCTTTCTGCAAACTATGTTTCAAACATCCTTCTACTGGAATATCTTCCTTTATTCCACCTCTTTTCTCCGAGGTTAAAGAAAGTCTTACTACCGAGATAGTAACATATATAGACGGATTGACTATCCAAACACATGAGAAAGCGCAACTTAGACGTTATTATGATAAAGTCTGGGGACTGGTTACGTCAGGTGAAATTCAATTGGAATGTGATTTGCATTTTACCGATGGAACGACCAAGTACATTGTCGATTTCAAAAGCGGATTCGGTTCAAATGAGAAGGGCAATACTAATAGATTGCTTCTTGTAGGAAGTATATATCAAAATATTGAAACAGAGAATTATAAATGCTTAATTTTTGTTCGTTCTACAGAGAATAATCACTATCTAACCACACTCCAAAATTCTGGAGTATGGGATACCTCATGTGGTCCAGATACATACTCAAAGATTCATCAATTTACAGGCTTTGATATCCATAATTGGATTGAGAACAATATTGATTGGATGAATGACTTTGCTCCTCGGATGAGAGACACTATAACACGTAACGAACTTCAAAATTATCTTATCTGGTAATCAAATGGATTCAACATTAACTTACCAAGCTTACTATACAAAATCAGATCCTATTCTCAATTACATGACTGGTATGCTGAATTTTGAGCCACATGACGAAATTTTGGAACCATGTGGTGGGGATGGCGTGTTCATTGACAAAATCTTGGAACATAATCCAGATGCGCACGTTAATGTATTTGAATTAAATCCTACAGCTGTTATCGGTCTGAAAGAAAAGTATAGCACCAAGCCAGGTATTTCAGTAAAGGAAACTGACACTTTGCTTGATACAGCAATTATATCTTGCACTCAAAGATACGATAAGATTATCGGCAATCCTCCTTATGGTGCTAGAAATGACGAAAAGAAAAAGGATCTTCTCAACAAATTGTATTCAGACTTATATACTAAAGAGAGTTCACTAGTGTCCACTAAAAACGATTAACAATCGTTGTAAGTGGTTGATATGCGACAAAATACGAGCAAAAAATGACTCTATGGGTTAGAAATGACTATCTTTGCAGAAAATTACAATCTGTAAGTTAG
>NZ_NPJA01000041.1 GCF_002251295.1 Prevotella sp. P5-50 | reverse complement strand
CTATGGCACAACCGAAAATGCTGTAAAGATACAATTGTATAGTGCAATCATTGCATATTGCTTGGTTGCGATTGTTGAACGAAAAATGAAATTGAATATGGAAATGTATGATTTGTTAAGAATTTTATCTGTCTCATTGCTGGACAGAACCCCTCTCGTAGATTTGCTCGGCAAAAGCGAACCTGCCGAGAAGTTACAAACTGTAAGAGAATTAAGTCTTAAATTTATTTAGTGGACACTAGTGAAGAGAGTTATACCTTATTCCTTTATGCTTGCACACGTTGCTTGAAGGAAAACGGTGAACTTTGTTTTATTATCCCTGATACGTTTCTTTCTCTTCATAGACATCTGTCTATTAGAAAATTTTTGTTAACCAACACGCAAATTAGGGAGTTGGCTTTATTCCCATCTTCTTTCTTTCCTGGCATTAATTTTGGCTATGCGAATCTCTGTATCATTACTCTAAAAAAATCCACTGAAATTTCTCAGAATATGAATAATGAAATAGTTATTAGAACAAACTTTAAGTCAGTTGAAGAATTGGAGAACAGTAATTGCGGTACCCGAAAAATTATCTCTCAGAAATCTGTTTATGATGGAGTTGGTTCTGCATTCATGTTTAATTCAACAGATAAAGTCGCCAGTCTGATTAACAATGAAGATTTAAAAAAGATTGGAGATATAGCAAGTTGTGTTACTGGATTTTATTCTGGAAATGACAAGAATTATCTTCATCCATTAAATAGTGAGATTAAAAATTCAAAAAAGTATATCTGTGCAAAAACTGAGAATATTCGTAGATTGGACTTGTCTCAGGAAGAAAAAGTCTCAGGTATTACAGAGGATGATTATCTTGTACCCATCGTCAAAGGTGGCAATATTGAGTATGTGAAGCCCAACCATTGGTTTATGGATTGGTCTGCTCAAGCTATTTCTGAATATAAACAAAGCAAAAAGTGTCGGTTTCAAAACTCTGATTTCTATTTTAAAAATGGAATCGGAATTCCGATGATACGTTCATCCAAACTCACTGGAGCTTTGATTGAAGGACGTTTATTTGACCAATCTATAGTCGGAGTTTTCCCAAAAGAAGAGAAGTGGATATTCTACCTTTTAGGATTCTTCAACTCTTCTGTATGTACAGAATTAATCAACGCAATCAATCCATCAACCAATAATTCTGCCAATTATATTAAGAAGATTCCTTTTATTGTACCTTGTGACAAGACAAAGAATAAGGTAGATGCATTGGTTCAGAATATCATTGTCAACTTGAAAAATGGTGACACGAATGTTGAAACTGACAAAAAGGAGATTGATGAGATTTTTGCCAATCTGTATTTCAAAAACATAGGAGCAGACAGCAAGAAATCCAAGAATGCTAAGACGGTAGCAAAACAATTGAATTTCCTAGAGTTGTTCGATCAATATGCAGACAATCCTATCGTTGAAAACTGGATGGTTAATGATAGTGCGACAAGTGTTTATGGATGCAAAATCATTCCTTCCGCTTTAAATATTGATAAGAATTGTTTGATTAGTCTCGTTAAATCAGATAATTTTGAGCATTTTGCCGGACAGTCAGCCAAGATATATTATACTGGTAAGAAGTTTCCAACAACAGTTGCACTAAATAGATTATACTATTTTGTGCCATACCTTAAAGGCAAAGGCATAAGAGACATTTATCTGATTAAAATTGCACGTCTTGGATTCCGTAAAGAAGGAACTCCTGAGGAAGATCAGAATGACCTTAGACTTGTATTCGAGATTGAGTTCATCGGACAACTTTTCAACGATTACAAGTCCGTTGGTTTAAAGATATGGAGGACGTTTACTGATACAACTCTCTATGAGTTATTAGACGGTCAAGATAATGAAAAGCATAGTTTGGTTATATAACATGTCACAGGTCAATGTCATCCCAAACTATCCGTAGTCAACATCATCATTTCCAAGCGTTACAGTTGACAGTTGACAGTTATGGAAAACGGTTTTTTTTAGTAGCCTGAAGGCTAGAAATCTTTGGAGGAAATCTTTAATAAAATATGGCCTTTGGCCAGAAATCAATCATCGTATCATTGGATCATCGGAATTTAGACGGAATTTAGACGGAAATAAAATCTTTAACAAAAATCTTTGACCAAAATGCGCTCGAGTTCCTCGCTTCTGGGAAGGACTTTGTTATGGATCGCATCAGAGATGCTCGAAATCTTAACAAAAATCTTTAGAATAATCTTCAACTATAATCTCTAACCTCTAACCTTTAAACTTTAACCTTTAAACTTTAACCTTTAAACTATAAACTTTAACCTTTAACCTATAAACTAAACACTCCGTGTGCGCATAAAGAAAAATGGGTGTCCGACCAAGCGAACACCCATTTATCTCTAAAAACGATATAAAATCAACTGTTTATCGAACCACCTACAATGTCGAGCAACTCATTGGTAATGGCTTGCTGACGACTCTTGTTGTACTGCAGGTTCAGCTGACGCAATAGCTCATCGGCATTGTCGGTCGCTGTCTGCATGGCTACCATGCGCGCTGCATGCTCTGAGGCAATGCTGTCGAGCAGGGCTGTGTAGAGCATCAGATGTGCGAGCTTGGGGATGAGCAACGTGAGAACGCTCTTCATGTCGGGCTCGACGATGAAGTTGTCGTTCAGAGGTACTGCTTTCTCCTCGCGCTTCTGCTCGTTGCGGGCGTTGCGCTTGAGATAGTCCTGTGCCTCACGCGTGACAACAGTAGTGGTGAGGTCGCGCTCATGGTCACGCTGGAGCTCGCTCTCCAAATCGATGGGGAGGAAGGTCTTGGTGGTGAGCACCTGCGATCCTGCACTCTTGAAGTGGTGGTAGATCAAATCGACCTTGTCTATCTCACCGTGCATGAAACGGCCTCCGAGCTCGCGCGCCAATGCGATGCACTGGGCAACATCGGGATGTTCCACCATGTCGGCATAGTCGGTATGGACCTTACACCCCATCTTGGCGGCTGCATCAGCCACTTTACGTCCGATGGGATAGATCTCAACCTGACCGGCGCCAAGTTGGGCAGAGAGGTCATCAACACGATGCTTGAGCAAACGGATGATATTGGCATTGAATCCGCCACAAAGCGATGAACTGCTGGAATAGACCACCAGTGCCACACGCTTCAAGGGACGCTCTTCGTTGAACACAGTCTGTGCCTCGGCCTCTGCCGCAAGAAACGACTTCAGGATATGCTCCAGCAAGGTCTCGTAGGGCAGCATGTTCTGGATGGCCACCTGGGCATGATGGAGCTTGGAAGAAGCTACCATCTTCATGGCACTCGTAATCTTACGGGTACTCTGGACACTTGCTATACGTCCCTTGATTTCTTTCAGACTCGGCATAGGCTATCAGGCTTTATAGGTTCCGGCGATGTCTGCCATGACTTGTTCGATACGCTGTGTGGTGGCGTCGTCGATCTTGCCACTGCCCAAGGTCTCGATGACTTCGGGAGCGGAGGTGCGCAGTTTGTCGAGGAAGGCATCCTGACACTCGCGTACTTTCTCGATGGGTACCTCGCGCATCAGTCCGTGTACACCACAATAGAGGATTGCCACCTGCTCGCCTACGGGCATGGGGCTGTATTGTGGCTGGATGAGCAACTGGTTGTTTTTACGACCACGGTCGAGGGTCATGGCGGTCACGGCATCCATATCGCTGGAGAACTTAGAGAAGGACTCCAGTTCACGATACTGTGCCTGGTCGATCTTCAATGTTCCTGCCACCTTCTTCATCGACTTGATCTGTGCCGAACCACCCACACGGGATACGGAGATACCTACGTTGATGGCTGGACGGAATCCTTGGTTGAAGAGGTCGCTCTCCAGGAAGATCTGTCCGTCGGTGATGGAGATGACGTTGGTAGGAATATACGCTGACACGTCGCCTGCCTGGGTCTCGATGATAGGAAGTGCGGTGAGCGAACCACCACCGCGTACATGACCCTTCATGCATGCAGGCAGGTCGTTCATCTGTTCTGCCACCTCCTGCTGTTCGTTCATCTTTGCTGCGCGCTCCAACAAACGAGAGTGGAGGTAGAACACGTCACCAGGATAGGCTTCACGTCCTGACGGGCGGCGAAGGATGAGGGATACCTCACGATAGGCAACAGCCTGCTTGGAGAGGTCGTCGTAAACCACAAGGGCGGCATAACCGCGGTCGCGGAAGTACTCACCGATGGCAGCTCCTGCAAACGGAGCGTAATACTGCATGGCAGCAGGATCGGCTGCTGTGGCGGCTACTACGATGGTATAGGGCATGGCGCCGTGCTCTTTGAGCGACTGTACCAGTGTGGCTACGGTAGAGGCTTTCTGTCCGATTGCCACGTAAATACAATAGACGGGTTTGCCTGCTTCATAGAAACTCTTCTGGTTGATGATGGTATCTACGGCAATGGCGGTCTTTCCCGTCTGGCGGTCGCCGATGATGAGCTCACGCTGTCCGCGACCGATAGGAATCATGGAATCGACAGCCTTCAATCCGGTCTGGAGCGGTTCCTTTACCGGCTGACGGTAGATCACACCAGGAGCCTTACGGTCGAGCGGCATCTCAAATGCTCCTGTCAGGTCGATGTCTCCCTTTCCATCCACAGCCTGTCCGAGGGGGTTGATGACGCGTCCCAACATATTGTCGTTGACGCGGATAGATGCGATGCGCTTGGTGCGCTTCACGACCTGTCCCTCTTTAATGCCTGCCGTTGGACCGAGAAGCACACAACCCACGTTGTCTTCCTCGAGGTTCATCACAATGGCCATAGTGCCATTCTCGAACTCGAGCAACTCGTTGGCTTCTGCATTGCGGAGTCCATAGATGCGTGCCACACCATCGCCGACGGTGAGGACGGTGCCCACTTCATCGAAACTGGCAGAGTCGTTGACGCCCTTGAGCTGTTCGAGCAGCACCTGCGAGACTTCGCTTGGTTTTATTTTGTCTGACATTTGTTTTTAATAATAATGCTTGATACAAGTGCCACGGGGGGACACTATTGCTTATTTACTTAACTGTGTGAGAATGGTGTTGAGCTTCGACTTCACGCTCGCATCCATGCGATAGGTGTCGTACTCAAGGATAAAGCCGCCGATGATATCGGGATTTACCTCTGTCTCAAACTCCACAGTGCCATTAGTCTTACTCTCTACCATCTGGCGCATCTTCTGCTCGGTCTGAGCGGACACACGCGCTGCGGTGGTGAGTTTTCCACGGATGATGTTCTTCTGCTTGCGGTAGAGCGTGATATATGAATTCGCAATGAACTGCATCACGTTCTCGCGGCCTTCTTTCAATACGAGATTGATGAAGTTTCGAGTGAGAACAGAAGGCTGCTCACCGGCGGCAACCGCCAGTATGCCCTCCTTCTTTTCTTTCGAAAGCATGGGATTTTCGACGGTCTGCCGCAGCTGATCTACCTCCAGGTAGCTCTTCGCCAAGGTCATCATGTCCTGATAGACCTTGTCTTCGAGACCTTCAGCGGTGGCTGCCTTCAACAGGGCCCGTGCATATCTGATCGATATTGCTCCAATATCCATACGCAATCATCAATTACTTATTGTCATTTAGCAGAAACTTCATCCAGCATACGGTCAATCAAATCCATCTGCGACTTGTCGTCTTTCAGATTCTCGCGAAGAACCTTTCCGGCAATATCGACACTCAAGGCTGCTACCTGACGACGAATGTCGGCGATTGCGGCATTCTTCTCCTGGGCAATGGCAGTCTTTGCCTCATCCAACAAGCGTGAACCTTCCTGACGGGCTTTTTCCTGGGCCTGCTCCACGATGGCGTCGCGGGTCTGGGCTGCCTCACGGAGTATCTGTGTCTGCTTCTCGCGAGCCTCCTGCAAGATGGATTCTCCTTCTTTCTCGATGTTGGCGAGTCGCTCCTGTGCCTCATGGGCCTTGCGGAGACTCTCGTCGATGAAGTTCTTACGCTCCTCTACCGATTTGGTGATGACGGGGAAACCGAACTTAGCGAGCAGAAGGAAGACCACCAAAAACGCGACGAGCATCCAGAAGAAGAGTCCGAAGTCGGGCGTCAGTATTGATGGTAAATTCATATCCATTTGCTTTGAAGTTTTTTATGGATTACATGAACACGCAAAGTGCGCAAACTACAACGGCAAACAGGGCAACACCCTCTACGAAGGCTGCTGTCAGAATCATGTTTGTACGGATAGTACCTGCTGCTTCGGGCTGACGGGCAATAGCATCCATAGCGCTTCCACCAATACGACCGATACCGAGACCGGCTCCAATAGCTGCAATACCTGCGCCGAGACCGGCACCAAACTTAGCGAGACCAGCACCTGCGGCTGCCTGTAAAATCAATGATAACATAATCTTAAATTTTTAAATGGGTTATACTTATTTTTTTTGTTTACTTTTTTTCTTTAGAGAATGTGTTTATCCTTCATGGTGTTCGGGGTGAGCCAGTCCGATAAATACTGCACTCAACATGGTGAACACGTATGCCTGGATGAATGCCACAAGAAACTCAAGGCAGTTCATGAAGAGCATCATGACGAAGCTCAGCACGGTAAGTCCACTTCCCAAAACAGCATTGAGTGACCATCCGATGAAGATGATGGCTGTGAAGGAGAGGATAATGGCGTGGCCTGCCATCATGTTGGCAAACAAACGGATCATCAGCGCGAAGGGCTTGGTGAGAATGCCGAAGAGTTCGATGACTGGCATAATAGCCACGGGATAAGCCTTGAGGAATGCAGGCACGTCGGGCCAGAAGATTTCCTTCCAGTATTCCTTATTGCCAAACAGGTTGATTGCCAACATGGTGCACAGGGCAAGGAAGAAGGTGACGTTGATATTTCCCGTCACATTGGCGCCACCGGGGAATACCGGCAACAAGCCCAACAGGTTGGTGATCAGAATGAAGAAGAACGCTGTCAGCAGATAAGGGGCATAGGGACGATAGTGCTTCTCGCCGATGGAGTCCTTGATGAGGTCGTCGTGGATGGTCATGACCAGCATTTCCATCATGCCGACAAAGCCTCTGGGGCTCTCACGCGTCACATCGTGCTTCTTGTACCAACGGGCGCAACTGAGGAAGATGGCGAGCATGACAAATACTACAATCCATATCTGAAGCACACTCTTGGTGATGCTCAAATCCCAAGGACGCACGCTACTACCGTCGGAAAGCCGCTCATAAATCTTACCGTTCTTCGCCTCGTTGAAATAGAAGCCTTGGTAATCGTGACCTTCTTCGGCAGCCTCTTCGATGCGAGAGGAACTGAAACAATGCCATGCTCCCGTTGCCTCACTTCTCACAATGACCGGCAGGGGAATGCTGACATGGGTCTTCCCGAATGTGGTAATGTGCCATTCGTAGGCGTCTGCCATGTGGCCCAACACGATTTCCTTCACGTCAACGCTATTAGACGCTGTCGCATTGACAGGGGACGAAAGCCCAAGTAACAGTAGAAGACTTACGAGTAAATATTTCATTTTCTTTATTTTATGCATTTCGATGAATCTTTTTCTCCACCCTCACAAAGTAAAGGGTATCGTAAATGAGCAGCACAAGGTAATAGACAAGGAAGAGGAAGACGAAGAAGCGAATCTGCATCTCGTCGTCGGCAAGAAACAGATAGATCAGCACGGTGGCAATGCCTGCTATCATACGCAAGCCAGATGCTGCAAGATAGAACGTCGGCAGACTGGCTGATGAACTGGATGCCACCGCACGCCAAGCCAAACCGTAGGTCAGGCTGGCGAACACTTGGAAACCTGCAGCAACGGCAAGGGGCACGCCTATCATCGAAAGGCTTCCCCATACACCGGCACTCAACAGGGCCAGAACAGTCATCACTGCGATGATTGTCAGGCTCTGAATGATATAGGTGACTGCAGCTTTACGCATCATGTGATTTTCTTGTACTTCCGTCATTGGTCTGTTTCCCTTATGCATTGAGTTCTACACAAAGTGCCACCTCATTCTTCTGCACTTCAACAAAACCGCCAGCAACAGCCAGTTGGCTTTTCACACCGTCTGACTTCGCATAGACTACGGTTCCTTCTGTCAGCGCAGAGATAATCGGGGCGTGGTTGGTCAGTATTTCAAACTGGCCCAAGACACCAGGAACGAGAACGCTCTGAACATCGCCCTCAAACTCGATTTTCTGGGGAGAAACTATTTTCAACTTCAACATACGAATTATCCTTTAGCAGCTTCCAACAGTTTTTTGGCCTTTGCCTTCGCATCTTCAATAGTTCCTACATTGAGGAAGGCCTGCTCTGGAAGATCGTCAACCTCACCGTCAAGAATGGCATTGAAACCCTTGATGGTCTCTTCGATGGGCACCATCACACCTGGCAGACCAGTGAACTGCTCGGCTACTGAGAATGGCTGAGAGAGGAAACGCTGCACGCGACGTGCGCGGTTTACAGTCTGCTTATCCTCGTCGGAGAGTTCGTCCATACCAAGGATGGCGATGATGTCTTGCAATTCTTTATAGCGCTGCAGGATCTCCTTCACGCGCTGGGCACACTCATAATGCTCTTTGCCCACAACGAGTGGGTCGAGGATTCGTGAGGTACTTCCCAGAGGATCTACGGCAGGATAGATACCAAGTTCGGCAATCTTACGGTCAAGCACGGTTGTGGCGTCAAGGTGGGTAAACGTAGTTGCTGGAGCAGGGTCGGTCAAGTCGTCGGCAGGCACGTAAACAGCCTGTACGGAAGTGATAGAACCTTTCTTGGTAGAGGTGATGCGCTCCTGCATGGATCCCATTTCAGAGGCAAGCGTAGGCTGATAACCTACAGCTGAAGGCATACGGCCCAACAGGGCAGACACCTCGGAACCAGCCTGAGTGAAACGGAAGATATTGTCGATAAAGAACAAAATATCGCTTGCACCGCCATCCTTACTGCCGCCATCGCGGAAGCCTTCTGCAACGGTCAGACCAGAAAGGGCTACGGATGCACGGGCACCCGGTGGTTCGTTCATCTGACCATACACAAGGGTGGCCTGACTCTTTTTCAGTTCTTCAGGGTCAACCAGCGAGAGATCCCATTTGCCTTCGTCCATGGCCTTGCGGAACTTGTCGCCGTAACGGATAACGCCAGACTCAATCATCTCGCGGATCAGGTCGTTACCCTCACGGGTACGCTCTCCTACTCCGGCGAATACAGAGAATCCGTTGTGCCCCTTGGCGATATTGTTGATGAGCTCCATGATCAGCACGGTCTTACCTACACCAGCACCACCGAAAAGTCCAATCTTACCACCTTTAAGGTAGGGTTCCAACAGGTCGATGACCTTGATACCCGTGGCAAGTATCTCCTTGGTGGTAGAAAGTTCTTCAAACTTAGGAGCCTCACGGTGAATGGGGTAAGCACCCTCCATCGCGAGCTGTTTCATACCATCAATCGGCTGGCCGATAACATTGAGCATTCGGCCTTTGATCTGTTCGCCTGAAGGCATCAAAATAGGAGAACCCATCGGTACGGCTTCCAGTCCACGCTGTAAACCGTCGGTATTGTCCATGGCAACACAGCGCACGGTATCCTCACCGATGTGCTGCTGTACCTCAACCACAAGTTGCGTACCATCCTGACGCTTAATGGTCAGCGCTTCATGAATACGGGGAAGCACTTTCTCTGCGTCTTGGCCTTCGGTATTGAAATAGACGTCAATTACCGGGCCGATGATCTGCGAAATGTGTCCATTAATCTGTGACATAAGCAGTATTTTTATATTTTAGTTAACTTTATTTGCTTAGATATTTTGAACGCAAAATTACTAAGTTTTTTAATAAAAAAGAAAAAATTCACAAACTTTAATGCAACTATTTGTTTATTGCAACACCTTTGCAACACCTTTGCAGCAACATTGAACAATCACCACCCGTCACAGACGACAAAAGTACACATAAAATAGCCCTTAAAATAGCCCTTGGAAAACTAAAGTACATCATCCAGTTTACTTTTTACCTTATATTTAATAAGGTATGGTATAAGGGAATGGACATATTACAAAATTATTGCACATATTTTTTGTGAATGTGCAAAAAAAGCATTACCTTTGCACAAAATTTCGTTATTTGTGCAATGGACAACATACCAAGCTTCAACTCTTACATCGAAAAAACCATCAAAGACAACTGGTTGCTCGATGCACTGACTGATTACAAAGGAGCCACACTACAATATCACGATGTGGCACGCAAAATAGAAAAGCTCCACATTCTCATGGAAGCAGCAGGAGTAGAGAAAGGTGACCGCATCGCTGTGTGCGGACGCAACTCAGCTCACTGGGCTGTGGCTTACCTTGCTACATTCGCATACGGAGCTGTCATCGTTCCTATTCTCCATGAATTCAATGGCGAACAGATTCACAACATCGTTAACCACTCGGAATCAAAACTGCTTTTCGTAGGCGACTACATCGTCAAGACCATTGACGAAAAGGAAATGCCAAACCTGAGCGGTATTCTGAATCTGCCGGATTTCTCACTCCACACATGCAGAAATGAAAAACTGGCCTACGCCCGCGAACACCTTAATGAACTCTTTGGAAAGAAATATCCGATGGCATTTCGCAAGGAGGATATTCATTGGCACGTGGATTCACCCGAAGAACTCTGCATGCTCAACTACACCAGTGGTACTACCGGGTTCTCAAAGGGTGTAATGCTGCCCTACCGCGCAGTGTGGGGCAATGTGAGTTTCTGCATGAATGCATTGGCACCAAGACTGCCTAAGTTCAGCAAGATTCTCTCTATCCTCCCCATGGCACACATGTATGGACAAGCCATCGAGTTCTTGTTTTCATTCTGTTCAGGCTACCATCTCTTCTTCCTCACCCGACTGCCATCACCTGCCATTATTGCAGAGGCTTTTAAGGAAGTAAGACCACACCTGGTAGTGGCGGTGCCACTCATCATCGAGAAAATCATACGCAAGAGAGTATTCCCCAAGATACAGAACAACGCTATCAAACTGCTTTGGCAGATGCCCGTGGTTTCGAAGAAAGTCAAAGAGCATATCTGTAAAGAGGTATGTGAGGCTTTTGGAGGCAGAGCCTATGAAGTCATTGTAGGAGGTGCTCCACTTAACAAGGAAATAGAGAAATTCCTCGTTGACATCGACTTCCCTATCACCGTAGGCTATGGTGCTACTGAATGTGCGCCACTTATTACCTACAGTGATTTCCACGATTTTGAAAAAGGATCATGCGGTACGCCCGTTGACTACATGGAAGTGAAGATTGACTCACCTGATCCACGGAACACGGCAGGCGAAATTCTGGCACGAGGCACCAATGTCATGTTGGGCTACTACAAAAACCAAGAGGCAACAGATGCCGCACTCGACAAGGAGGGATGGTATCATACCGGAGACCTTGCAACCATGTCGGAAGACGGACATGTGTTTATCAAAGGACGCTCAAAGAACATCCTCATCGGAGCCAGCGGACAAAACGTATATCCAGAGGAAATAGAAGACAAACTCGCATCAATGGCAGTTGTCAGCGAATGTATTATCGTACAGCGCAACCAACACCTTGTGGCACTCGTACATCCTGACATGGACGAGGTCAAAGAGATGGGATTCACCGAGACGGATCTACAAAACATCATGGAGCAAAACCGTCAGCAACTCAACGATATGATGCCTGCATACAGCCGCATACAGAGTATCGAAATCCGATATGAGGAATTTGCCAAAACTCCAAAGAAAAGTATCAAGCGCTACTTGTATAAATAAGAATCATACTAAACTAAACAATCGTAGAAGATGGAAAACGTACCAAGTTTCATACAACTCATCGAGCAAAGCATCAAGACCAATTGGGATCTTGATGCCTTGACCGATTACAAGGGAGCCACGCTACAATATCACGATGTGGCACGTAAGATAGAGAAACTGCATATTCTCTTTGAAAACTGTGGTGTACAGAAAGGCGATAAAGTCGCACTCTGCGGAAGAAACTCAAACCAATGGGCAGTGGCTTTTCTTGCCACGCTGACCTACGGAGCTATTGCCGTGCCTATCCTGCACGAATTCATGCCGGAACAAATCCACAACATTGTCAACCACTCTGATGCAAAACTGCTTTTCGTGGGCGACCATGTGGCTACACAGATTGACCCTGTGCAAATGCCACATCTTGAGGGTATTGTCAACAACCCCGACTACTCTCTCATGCTTTCAAGAACAGACAAACTGACATACGCACGCGAACATCTTAACGAACTTTACGGTAAGAAATTTCCAAAATATTTCCGCAAAGAACACGTACACTACGAATATGAAGAAAACGGAGAACAACTGGCGCTGATCAACTATACCAGTGGTACTACGGGATTCTCTAAAGGTGTGATGATTCCCTACCGCGCACTGTGGTCGAACTTCGACTTTGCCGTGAACGTACTGGGTAACACCATCAAAACGGGCGACCGCATCATCTCCATTCTCCCCATGGCACACATGTATGGAATGGCTTTCGAATTTCTATTTGAATTCCTCTACGGATGCCACGTCTATTATCTTAACCGCATACCATCGCCTGCCATCATTGCACAAGCATTTGCCGACATCAAACCAAGAATCATCATCGCTGTTCCGCTGATCATCGAAAAGATTATCAGAAAGAAGGTATTCCCCAAAATACAAAACAACCGCATGCGTCTCCTCATGGCAATGCCTGTCATCTCCAAAAAGGTGAAACAGATGATCTGTCAGGAAGTGGTGAAGGCTTTTGGAGGTGAACTCTATGAAGTAATCATCGGAGGTGCTGCGTTTAACCGCGAAATCGAAACGTTCCTCCGCAAAATAGAATTCCCATACACCGTAGGATACGGAGCCACTGAATGTGCACCTATCATCTGCTACCGCGACTGGCAAACCTTCAGACTGGGTTCTTGCGGACAACCTGTAGTTCACATGGAGGTGAAAATTGACTCAGACAGTCCCAGTACAAAACCTGGTGAAATCTTGGCTCGCGGACTCAATGTCATGTTGGGCTACTACAAGAACGATGAAGCTACCAAAGAAACTATTGATAAAGACGGATGGTATCATACGGGAGACCTTGGTACCATGGACGACGACAAAAACGTGTTTATCAACGGAAGATCGAAAAACATGCTTCTGGGACCCAGCGGACAGAACATCTACCCCGAAGAGATAGAAGATAAGTTCAACTCTATGGCTATGGTGGTGGAAACTGTGGTTGTTCAGCGCAACAACAAGCTTGTCGGTCTGGTTTATCCTGATTACGATGAAGCGAAGAATATGAACTTCAACGAGGAGGACATCTACAATGTCATGGAGCAGAACCGTCAGCAACTCAACGAACTACTCCCCGCTTACGAGAAAATCACCGAAATAGAAATACAGAAGGAAGAATTTGAGAAAACTCCTAAAAAGAGCATCAAACGATACCTCTACAAATAAGACGATGAAAGAGTTTACGCGCAAGTCTGCGTGTGTAAAGCGGATTTGAAAGCTAATCGGTAGATAAAAAAACTTTGCGCTCCCGTGTTTTGGAAACGCAAAGTTTTTTTTTACGCCAACAGGTCAGCATGTACGTCTGCATTTTTATGTCACCACGCTCATTGTCTCACTTGACGCTCTAACAGCGAGAAAAACAACTGTTGCAATTGGTTTCCGATGATATGTGGAGAATAACTTTCGGAAATGGCAGAAGAAATGTGTTCGGATGAAAAATGTTCACTGATTAAGCGAACCATTGCATGGCTCAACGAAACCGCATCTTCGGTAGGCACGGTCACACAACCATCATGCTGACGGACGCTCTGCGGAACAACATCGGTGGTAATGACGGGAATACCCGTACTCATAGCCTCCAACAAAACCAAGCCCTGTGATTCGCTACGAGTGGGAAGCACTAAAGCATCAGCCGAGTAAAGGATGTCGCGGACACCAATCTTATCTGTGGTTCCCACGAAACGCACATCTGGAATATTCGCATAAAGGCGGCGGCAAGAGGCAGAATCGGTATAAGGACCAACCAACGTCAGACTGGCATTCACCCCTTGACTCTTCAATCTCCGAAATGCTCCTGCTAAAATATCGTAACCCTTACGCGGAATGAAATTGCCTATGGCACAAAAACGAAACGTATCAGAAGGTTGACGTTTGGCATAATGAAAGAAGCGAGTGTCTATCATATTAGAAACGACCTGATGGGAGTAACGCTTACCAAAATACGGTGCGAGTTCATCCACTAACTCCTCGGAAACGACCACTACCCTATCCGCCTTTTCCAACGCTTCACGCAACAGGGGGATTTCCCATTGTCCCAGAGACGCTCTACGGAACTCTTCTTCATAAATCATGGAAGGAAGATGTTCGGTAATCACATAAGGGATGCGGTGGTGCTGCGCTATCAACATGGCGGCCCGACCTGCCCATTTCACGCAATGGGCATGGATGACGTCGGGATAACCATATTGACGGAAATACTCTTCTGACAATTTCAACACTCCTTTCAGCCATCTATCAACATTGGGACGCACCACCTTGGGGATTCCACGTTGAAAATCACGCCACACCTCTACCCCATCCATGGTTTCTACACCCATAGTATATGGGAGAAAGAGATAGTCTTTCCAACCTTTAGTAATACCAAGTTGAACGCGACTCAATATCCGAACTTCATGGCCGAGCTGCTGTAAAGCCTTGGACTGCTCAAGACAGAACTCGCCACCATAAGGAGGGAAGAATGATGGAATTTCAAGAATGTGCATAAAAAAAGGAAGATCGTAAGTTTGTTGGTAGTAATATAATAAGGAGAAAACCGCGTTGGAAATATATAGAACAAAAAAAGAGAACGGAATATTGCCATCCGTCCTCTCCTTTGTTTCGTTGTGTGAAGGGAAATTAAGCTTCAGCAGGAGCTTCTGTCTCTGCTTCAGCAGCAGCCTTTGCGGCCTCTTCCTCTGCCTTTGCAGCCTCAGCAGCAGCCTTCTTCTCAGCTACCTTCTTGGCCATTTCCTCATTCAGTTTCTTTTCTTGAGCGAGCTCCTGAGCAGCAGCCTCTTTCTTGGCTTTGACCTCGTCTTCACGAACCTTGTCGAGACCCTTCTGCTTGTCAGCCTTCCATGCGTCGAACTTCTTCTGAGCAGCAGCCTCGTCGAAAGCGCCCTTCTTAATACCACCACGGAGGTGCTTCATCAGGTAAACGCCCTCACCGCTAAGGATGTTGCGAACGGTATCGGTGGGCTGTGCGCCTGCCTCTACCCAGTAAAGTGCGCGTTCGAAATTCAAATCTACTGTGGCAGGATTGGTGTTAGGGTTGAAAGTTCCAATCTTCTCAGTAAATTTACCATCACGTGGTGCTCTTGCGTCTGCGATTACGATGCTATAGAAAGCATAGCTCTTACGACCGCGACGTTGCAATCTGATTTTTGTTGCCATTGTTTTAAATAACTTTTAATGTTTAATAATTGAATTTCGTGCTACTATCTCGTAATAGCGGATGCAAAGGTACTGCTATTTTTCGGAATATCAGCGTTTTTTGAAAAGTTTTATCCTTTTGTTTTCGTTTTTTTAACCAATTACGGGTATTACGCCGCATTTTACTTCTTTTTCATCGTCACACCGACTTCCATTCCATTCACATTTTTCATCAATTTGGAAACGGTCTGGAGGTTTGCGTTACCCGACTTGGAACCAAATGCCTTGAAGAGATTGAGCAACTTGGTTGAGTTTGCAACAAACATGAGTTTCTTGCCTTCCAACTGAGTGGTGATGCTGACTGACTTAACACCCAACGTGGTAAGCTGCAACTTGGAGTCCTTGACACTCCATTTTCCTTGGGTGGTCTTTCCCTTTAATGTTGAAGTGAAAGTACCATCTTGTTTGAAAGTCATCGTCATTGCACCTGGTTTGATGCCTACGGTTGTCAGTTTGGTCTGAAGAATACTTTCCATCTTGTTGGCCGCAATCTTGGCCGCAGCATTCGTCAACACATTGTCTGATTTAAGAACGATGGCTGGTTCTTCATAAACCCATGTTCCGACAATATTTGCTGCACTGGCCTGTTTATTACCTGAGAAGATAGCAGTAAGATTAGAAATAAGATTCGAACCTCCGCTACTGGTGGTATTATTGCCAAGTACGCCATCAAGTACGCCACTGATTGACTGTGCATTTGCGATTGCACACATCATGAGCATGAAGCCCATAATAACTGATTTCAAAGAAAACTTTTTCATTGTTCTTATGCCTATATTATTAATATATTATTAAAATGTCGCGCAAAAGTACTATAATTCAAGAAAAATGCAAAATAATATCGACAAAATTTCACCATACAAACATTTTTTACTACTTTTGCAATCATGTACAAGCAAGGATTATCCATACTTATACCTGTATTCAACAGAAACTGCTGTGCGTTGGTCCAAGAACTACACGTTCAAGCTGTCAATTGTGGCATCGACTTCGAAATTATCGTTGTCGAAGATGGTTCTACCAATCCCAAATACGTTGATCAGAACAGACCAGTGGCAGCAATCGACCATGTGCGTTATATCATCCATGAAGAAAACATGGGGCGCGCAATCATCCGCAACTGGTTGGCAGACAAGGCAGAATATGACACATTACTATTTCTTGACTGCGATGTGGACATCCTTGACCCAGACTATCTGAAACGCTATCTTGACAACAAGGCTTCGGTGGTTTGTGGTGGCTTATGCATTGGTGGAGATGCAAATAAACTGCGTCACAGTTTGCGCTACCATTACGAGAAAACGCATGAGAAAGAATATACTGCAAAACAACGGAAACGCAACCCATACAAGAATTTCAGAACCACCAATTTTCTCATCGAACACAAAGTAATGGAAGGTTGCCGTTTTGATGAACGCTTTCGCCAATACGGCTACGAGGATGTGATTTTCGGAAAGACATTGAAACAAAACGGAATCATCATCTCACACATTGAGAATCCTGTATATCTCACCCGTTTTGAATCAAACACTTATTTCATGATCAAGACGGAAGAAGCTATGCATACTTTGTATAAATTCCGTAAAGACATTGTCCCCTACTCTCGGTTACTCCAGCATGTGGAAGTTCTTAAGAAGATTGGACTCTTGCCTGTTTTACGCTTAATATATAGAAGTTCCATCGGCTATTATCTCATGCGCAACCTAAATGGCGAGAGACCTGTCTCACAACTGTACAATCTATACAAACTCATGTTCTTCGCATCATTGAAACCATAATATCGAAGGGGAAATTTCATTCTTCGTTTGCTATTCTTTCTACTCATAAGGACGGAAGAATGGACGCAATGTAAATTGAACAACAATATTTTTGGGATTAGTTATGCCCTTTGTTGTTTTATTGCCTATTTAGAATTATGCCGAGCATACCTATAAAAATCCGCAACACCTAAATTAGGCATTGCGGATTAGTATTTATATCGTTGGGAACTTCGTTAATAATTTCAGGGGACCATTGATATTGGTGAGTTTTCACTCAGCTTTCTTGTCTGGAAGAATCAAATTCAACACTACACCAACAACTGCTGAGAGGCCAATGCCAGAAATGGTAAATGAACCTGACGAGAGCACTGCCCCACCCAATCCCATGGTCAACATGACAGACATGATGATGACATTGCGCGTTTTGTTTAAATCAACCTTATTATGCATCAGATTCTGAACACCAACACTTGCAATCGTTCCAAACAGAAGAAGCATGATGCCGCCCAAAACAGCCTGAGGAATACTCTGAAGCAATGCACTAAGTTTGCCTACAATAGAAAAGCAGATGGCTGTGGCTGCTGCAATCCGGATAACAACCGGACTGGTGACTTTTGTGATAGACATTGCACCAGTCACTTCAGAATAGGTTGTTTCGGGAGGACCACCAAGTACGGCAGATGCCAAACAGGCAACTCCATCTCCCAGCATTGTCCGATGAAGGCCTGGCTCCTTGACAAAATCCTTGTCAGCAACCGCACTTACAACGTAAACATCTCCAATGTGCTCAAGAACCGGAGCTATTGCCACTGGCAACATATAGATGAAAGGTCCCCAAGAGAAATGACTCAACGTGTCAAACGATACAGGGCAGGATATCCAAGGCGCAGCGATTACTCCAGAGAAATCGACCTCACCCATTGTAATGGCCAACACATAACCAACTACCACACCTGTTATAATAGGAACAAGTTTCATAAGTCCACGGCAAAAGGTCAAAACGAGAATAGCTGTGATAAGCGCAGCAAAAGCCAAGATCCAATTGGTCTTTGCCATATTCACAGCACTTCCTGATAACGACAGACCTATCAGAATAATAGCAGGCCCAATGACAATAGGAGGAAAGATACGGTCAAGAAGACGTTTTCCTTGCCACTTGACAAGAGCACTCATCACAAAATAGACTAATGATACACTGGTTAGTCCCGCTATTGTCCCTGGAAGCCCCCACTGTTTGGAAGCAGCGATAATTGGGGCAATAAAAGCAAATGAACTTCCCAGAAAAATCGGGACTTTCCCTTTGGTAAGAAAATGAAAGAGAAATGTTCCCAGACCTGCGGTAAATAAAGCCGTTGCAGGATCAATGCCAATCAGTAGTGGCACAAGAACAGTTGCACCGAAAGCCACAAAGAGAAATTGTACGCCTACGATGGTTTTCTTAACTGTCGATAGTTGTTCTGTTTCCATAATAGTTATTATTAGTATTGAATGATTTAATCAAGATTGTAGTAATTGGTTTTAAGGTATGATACATTTCAAAAAAAATTGCTTGTCTCACGACAAGCAATTTTCAATTAACCTTAATAATCTAATACCATGAAAAACACGTTGCAAATATAGACGTTTTTTTTTATACCCGCAAGAGTTTTCGTATATTTCTTTAAAATTTTAACTTTCATTAAACCTTTTGCCATTCCACTTCAACATCACAGCTATTTCTTTTTCATTTTTTTGTCCTTCCATAGCAACAGGATTAAGAGCCTGAGAATATATTATCTGCAAATCGGAATTATCTGGAGAAACAAATGAGGCCACATACATCTGTTGAGGAAGAGTGATCAACTGGCTGGATGGAATCGGTTCCCAACTGGCCTTATAAAATGTTACATTACTTTCTGGAGCATCTTTTCCATAAGTAGCTACCAAACAGATGATACTGTCTCCATCTGCCAACAGCAAGCGGACATCATACCGCAAGGTTTCACTTATTTGCAAAGAGAATGCTTTATCGTTAAGCATCAGCAATTCGCTATGTCCATCCAACAGATTATCTACACGAGCTTTCATTTTCGATTCTATGAAATCCACCATGTCAAGTCTGTTGTTTTCTGTCAATTCAGGTGTTAACGATTTCGGCATGCTGAGAAATACATCTTTCATCGTATTTTGTGCCTCAGCTGCGAAAGTCGTCAATATCAATATTCCAAGGATTATTATCTTTCTCATGTTCGGTTCATTTTTATCCCTGTCTTATCCACGTCCGGGACGAAGATCTTTTACACGCACCGCCTTACCTTCACTCTGCGGAAGAGACCCCTTCTTTACCAAACGTACACGAGGCGTAAGAAGTATTTCGTCTTTCAATGCACGCTGAATGTCTTTGGTCATTCTCTGAAGTTCGGGATAGACGTCTGTATTCAATCCATCGAGTTCCACATCAACAGTCATTACATCATTATCGCCTTCTGAATCAAGCGTAATAAGATAATTGCTTCCCAAACCGGGATATTTGACAAGTATCTTTTCCACTTGCATGGGGAACACATTAACTCCCTTAATGATGAACATGTCATCTGTACGACCTTTGATACGGTCAATGCGTCTATGAGTGCGTCCGCACGGGCAATCGCCAGGCAGAATACGAGTCAAATCATGAGTGCGATAACGCAAAATGGGCATCATAGTACGGTCGAGAGTGGTAAGAACCATTTCTCCGATTTCTCCATCAGGAACGGGTTCTAAAGTATCGGGATCTATGATTTCCAAGATGTAGTTATCTTCCCAGAGGTGCATACCGTTTTGTTCCTGACACTCAAAAGCTACACCAGGACCATTCATCTCGGTCATTCCAAAAGAATTATAGGCTTTCACCCCCAACAATCGCTCGATGCGACGTCGTTGCTCATCTGTATGTGGCTCTGCCCCTATAAACAGAGTATGCAACTTTGTGCTTCGTGGATCTATACCTTCTTCATGAAAAACTTCCGCAAGACGAATGGCATAAGACGGAATGGCATGAAGACAAGTAGTGCCAAAATCACGGATGAACATAATCTGACGCTTAGAGTTACCAGCAGCAGCAGGTACCGTAGTGGCTCCAAGTTTTTCTGCACCATACTGGAAACCTAATCCGCCAGTAAACATGCCGTAGCCACTGGAATTTTGGAAGACATCAGTATCTCTGCAACCAACCATATACATACTACGAGCAATCATATTTGCCCATGACTCTATATCATGGCGAGAATATGTCACAACTGTCGGATTTCCTGTTGTACCACTGGAAGAATGGATGCGGATTGCATCTTTCATATTGCCTCCAACAAGTCCGAAAGGATAGTTTTCGCGCAAGTCCTGTTTAGTGGTAAAAGGCAAGCGTCTTACATCATCAATGGTCTTGATAGTATCTGATGTAATACCTCGTTCGCCCAACACCCGTTTGTAAAAGGGGGATTGAAGGCATATGTCAATAGTTCGACGGAGTTTTTCTACCTGAAGTGCCTCTAATTGCTGACGGGGCATGGTCTCAAGCTCCGGTTGCCAGTATTCTACGTTTTTCATTTTTGCTCTGTATTTATGTTTTATAGTTTTAATGTTTTATCATAATCAAATGGAAGATCGCGACCTATACTTGTTACTATAAGACCAGATCCATTTTTATCTATTATCTCTCTGATGATATGAGCCATTTCATAGGAATTCGTGTCATCAAGGTGAGAAATGGGTTCGTCAGCTACGAGAAAATCAAAAGGCTGTACAAGAGAGCGCAGCAAGGCTACCCTTTGCTGTTGACCTTGTGAAAGTTGACCTGCCTTCACATCAAGTTTGTCAGAAAGTCCAAGCCGCGAAAACCAGTCTTTGACTTCAACCGCCGACGCTGAAGAAGTCAGGCGATTCTTTATCATTACGTTTTCATACGCAGTAAGTTCCGCGAAAAGGCGCATTTCCTGAAAGAGCATAGCGATATGACGTTGGCGAACTTCTACCCATTGCCTAATAGCATAAGATTTAATATCCGTCTTGTCGAAAAGAATCTGTCCTGTATAATCATTTCTATAACCCTGAAGATAACTACAGAACGTACTTTTACCACAGCCACTATCTGCTGCGACAAGGTATTTCTTGCCACGTTCAAAGGTTACCTGTGACTTCCACACTTCTGAATGCAAATCTGTAACCTCTGCAAACACCCATGGAGTCACTTGATTAAAAGAAATGCTATGCATGTCTAATCTGTTTTATAAGGTTTGCACAACTGAGCCATCATTACAGCAGACAATCCTGCTGTTTCCGTACGCAGACGACTCTTTCCCAAATGTACGGATTTGTATCCCTGACTGATAGCCTGTCGCACCTCTTCTATAGAGAAATCACCTTCAGGACCAACAAGTATGGTAACAGGTGTGTCTGCAGGCAGATGCTTCAATTCGTCAAAAAGATAAGTACGTTCGACTTCTTCATAGCAATGGGCAATAAACTTGTCACCAGGTCGTTCTGCAGCGACAAACTGGCTGAAAGATTGCATTTCATCAAGATTCGTTTTCCATGCCTTTCGGCTCTGTTTCATGGCCGAAATCACGATTTTTTCCATTCGTGGAAGTTTGATTTGCCGACGTTCCGAAAAGCGACAATCCAAAAATGAAATATCATCGACTCCCACTTCCACAGCTTTTTCCAACAACCATTCCATACGGTCAAGCATCTTTGTCGGTGCAATAGCCAAATGAATACGTCCACTCCAAGGACGCTGTTGTGGTAATGTCTCAAGGATGCGGTATAAGCAATGATGATTGGACGCAACAGAGACCTCCGCCTTATAGAAAGTTCCCTCTCCATCCATTAACATCATCTCATCGCCTGGTTGCAAACGCAACACCCGAACAGCATGTTGTGCTTCTTCGGATGGTAAGGCGTCGCACTCACCAGCCTTTGGAACATAGAAATATCGAACTTCTTTCATTCTTTTACATTTCGAATTTACAGATTCTTAGGTTTGAACAGAATGGCGAAAAGGATTCCCACCACAAGTGCATAACCCGCAAATATCAACCAACAAGTGCGCCAATCACCCATCAGATAACCATCTGGAGTGAACGCACAATAATGATTGATGATCTTACCTGCCAATAACGTACCAATGGTGGCACCAAGGCCATTCGTCATCAGCATAAACAGTCTTTGTGCAGAGGCGCGCACCTTGATGTCGCATTTCTGATCGACAAAAAGTCCGCCAGACACATTGAAGAAATCGAAAGCCACACCATATACAATACACGACAACACAAACAGGATAACTCCAGGGAAAGCAGGATTTCCCAATCCAAAGAATCCAAAGCGTAAAACCCATGCAAACATGGCAATGAGCATGACAATCTTGATACCATAACGTTTAAGGACAAACGGTATCAACAGGATGCAAAGTGCTTCGGCCACCTGGGATATTGACACCAACAGCGTTGCGTTGTTGGCAGCAAACGTATTTATCATGGCAGGATCACCTTTGAATGATGTAATAAATGGAGTTGCATAACCATTGGTAACCTGCAAAGACATGCCCAACATGGCGGAGAAAATGAAGAAAAGTGCCATCTGCTTGCTCTTGAATAACCGGAAAGCGTCAAGTCCCCATGCTTCAGAGAGCGATTGTTTTTCCTTCTTCACTAATTTGCACTCTGAGAATGTGAAACAATACAAGAAAAGTACCAAACTCATCAGGCCAGAAACCAAGAACTGGAAATGAGTATATTGGAACTTATTGTTGTTGTCACCCAAGACAAAGAGCAAGGATCCATTATCCCATGCAGCACAGTTCACAAGCCACATCATAACAATGAAACCAACTGTTCCAAACACGCGAATGGGTGGGAAATCTTTTACCGTATCAAGGCCATTGTTCTTCAATATTGTAAATGCCACCGTATTGGACAATGCCAAGGTAGGCATATAGAAAGCAACACTAAAGGTATAAACAGCCATAAACAGGGATTCATCTGGCTGACCAGCGGTCTGTCCCATCCAGAACAAACCACACATCGAAACTCCTGCAAGAAGATGACACAAACCCAACAGACGTTGAGGCTGGATATATTTGTCAGCCACAATACCTATAAGTGTAGGCATAAAGATTGAGACAACACCTTGAATGGCATAGAACCATGAGATTTCTGCTCCCATACCCGCTTTACCAAGATAATTGCCCATAGATGTGAGGTATGCTCCCCAAACGGCCAACTCTATGAAGTTCATCAGTGCCAAACGTACTTTGATGTTCATATTGTTCTGTTTTATTTTATGTTATTGGTTTGTTATCATCCCAAAGGGTTGGTCTGCCCTGTGCGTCATTTCTTACTTCCAGACGTTTGGGCACCCATTCCGTGTATGGGTATTCTTTGTTTAACGGGAATACTTCGCGTATGATTCCGTTTTGTATCATTACGACCTGCCGTGTCAGCAGACAATGGTCTGGCATCTTTAATTCTAAGCATGCTATCCTTCTTGGTTTCATCTTTAATAGGTTCTACAGATAATGGTTTGTCGTTTTGTTCTTCTTTTCTCTGATGGAATCGAATCAGTTGCAAGTCGTTAATAAACATCATACGACGTACATTGCGATCTTGATGGTCTGAAGCAAGATAAACAAAGCCTGTCATTTCCTTCAATCGATAGTCACGATTGACAGGAACACGAATTTGTGAAAGTCCAGACATCGTGATATGATAAACGGTCTGTACGATACTGTCGCCTTCATATGTAGATAAGAGGCACACTACAGCATCACGAGAGCCCGCCTCGTAGATGTAATCGGAGTTAAACTGGAACATGAAACTGTCACCTTTATGATAACTGGAATCTGCTTTCAGGGAGAAGTCAAAACGATTGGCTGTGGGCAATGGCATTAACATCACTTCCGAAGGACCGCGCCAAACATTGGCAGTATCACCTGTTGTACCATAAGTAGAAAGTCCGAAAGAGCCACTTGTCACACCAAGGGCAGAAGCTTCGTTATTGAGACGTTCACTAACATTCTGGTATATTTTCTTCAGTCTCTCAGCATGAGAGTAATAGTACACCAATGAAGAGTCAAATTCAGCTTCGGTAACCTGATATTTACGTAAAACAGCTTGAAAATAGCCATTCTCATCATACGGTAGGCTGTTCTTTTGTCCTTCACGCCCCATAGCTTGAGCAACATGGTAATCATAAAGGATGTCTTCCATGTCGCTGGGTTGAATATAGTCAGCCGGTACTGTGGGTTTGCAGGAGAACGTAACTGACAGAAGCAGAATTATGACTATTATATGTTTCATATTCACGTTTTTTAGAGCGCATACCTCGTTGCGCCAATTTTCATTTGCTTCTTCTAAATTCAATCTCACCAATTTCTTTCCTATAGAAAAGCAACAACAGAACAGCACCTACTGAAATAGCCGCATCCGCAAAGTTAAAGACAGGGCTGAAGAAAACAAATGGATTTCCACCTACTCTTGGTATCCACTCAGGCCAGGTAGTAACGATAAGTGGGAAATAGAACATGTCAACCACCTTACCCATCAGAAACGGAGCATAGCCTGTTCCAAAGGGCACGAAGTATGAGACATAATAATTGGACGATGCGTTGAATATCAGACCATAGAACATCGAATCAAAAATATTTCCTGCCGCACCTGCCATTACCATGGACAAACAGGCAATATATCCCCAACGTGCATTCTTCTTAACCTGTCGAACAATATACCAGCCGAGTATGGCAACGGCAATGATACGAAAGATTGAAAGTATCAGTTTACTGCCAATCTCCATTCCATAAGCCATACCATTGTTTTCAATGAACACGATTTTAAACCACGAGAAGATTTCTATCTGCTCGTGGAGTGCCATATTCGTTTTGACCAATATCTTGATAATTTGGTCAATCAAGAGGATGGCGGTCACTATAAGTGCTGCCATCCATCCGCGTTTCATCTTAAGATTCGTTGCCATTTACCTATTTTTTGCCAGCCATTTTCGACTCAACACTTAAGGTGGCATGAGGAACGGCACGCAGGCGTTCTTTTGGTATGAGTTTTCCGGTAATCCGGTCTATACCATAAGTTTTGTTCTCAATACGAACCAATGCTGCCTTCAGTCCTTGAATGAACTTCTGCTGACGAGCTGCAAGCGAGATAATTTCTTCTTTCGACTGGGCAGCACTTCCTTCTTCAAGAGCCTTATATGTTGGTGATGTATCATCAACATCATTAGAGTCTTGATTCATCAGAACTCGCATCATCTGATCGTAATCACGTTTGGCCAATGCCAACTTTTCGTTGATAATCTGACGGAACTCTTCCAGTTCTTCATCTGTGTATCTGGTCTTTTCTGTTGCCATAATACTTAAATTTAGGATTTGTTATAATCAGGATTTTGTTACTTGTATATTCAGTTTGAAATCATCAAATTCCACTTCTATGCCATCATTGGGGCTGATAGTAATATCATCGGCGAGAACCTGTGTCTTGATATAATCACCAAATCCCTTAACAGCCTGCTCAATTTCTGCATTTGGTGCAAGAACGATTTGAATACGGTCTGTGATTTCCAAACCGCTATCCTTACGGATATTCTGCACACGGTTGATAATTTCACGAGCCATACCCTCTTGCTTGAGCTCATCGGTGAGTTCGACCTCAAGGGCAACGGTCAATGAACCCTCGTTAGCAACAAGCCATCCGGGAATATCTTCACTAATGATTTCTACGTCTGCCAGTTCGACATCAAGATTCTGTCCGTCAACCTGTATGGCAATAGTACCTTTATTCTCCAAATCAGCAATCTGCTCCTGAGAGAGTCCACTCATCTGTGCTGCAACACCTTTCATGAGTTTACCATACTTCTTACCCATTGTACGGAAATTGCATTTCACTTTCTTGACAAGGATACCTGCACCTTCAACAAAGTTAAGCTCCTTGACATTAACTTCATTAAGTATAAGATCTTTGACAGCCTCTATGTGACGCTTTTGTTCTGCAGTGGCAGGAATCATGATGCTCTGTAGCGGTTGACGTACCTTGATATTGACCTTACGACGCAAGGCAAGAACCATAGACGTAATCTGTTGTGCCATTTCCATTCTTGCTTCAAGGTCAGCGTCTATCAATGCTTCATCTGCAGTAGGATAAGCATCAAGGTGTACGCTGTCTTTCTCTCCACCAAGGTCACGATACAACTGATCAGAATAGAACGGTGCAAATGGAGCCAACAAGCGGCTTACAGTCATCAGACAGGTATAAAGAGTCTCGTAGGCTGAACGTTTGTCGTCACTCATTTCCTTACCCCAGAAACGTTTACGATTAAGACGTACGTACCAGTTGGAAAGGTCGTTGTTTACAAATGCATCTATTAGACGACCTGCACGTGTTGGATCATAGTTTTCGAGTTCTGCAGTTACTTTCTTAATCAATGTATTCAAGCAAGACAGAATCCAACGGTCAATTTCTGGACGTTTTGCAAAGTCTATCTGCTGCTGGCCTGGTTCAAAACCATCTACGTTTGCATACAAAGCAAAGAAGCTGTATGTATTGTAAAGTGTTCCAAAGAACTTGCGACGCACTTCATCCACTCCCTCTGGGTCAAACTTCAAGTTGTCCCAAGGTTCTGAATTGGTCATCATGTAAAGACGTACGGCATCTGTACCATATTTCTCTATCATATCGAAAGGATTCACCACATTGCCGACGTGTTTCGACATTTTGTTTCCTTTTGCGTCCAACACAAGACCTGATGATATTACATTCTTGAAAGCTACCGAATCGAAAATCATCGTAGCGATTGCATGCAGTGTGAAGAACCAACCACGTGTCTGATCGACTCCCTCGTTGATAAAGTCAGCGGGGAAAGCTTTCTTCTTATCAATAGCATCTTGATTTTCAAATGGATAGTGAATCTGTGCATAAGGCATAGAACCAGAATCGAACCAAACGTCGATCAAGTCTGCTTCACGCTTCATTGGCTTACCAGATTGGCTAACCAGAATAATATAATCAACGTAAGGACGGTGCAAGTCTATTTTGTCGTAGTTTTCCTGCGACATATTTCCTGGCACAAAGCCTTGGTCTTTCAATGGATTTGACTTCATGAAGCCTGCAGCCACTGATTTTTCTATTTCATTGTAGAGTTCTTCTACACTTCCGATACAGATTTCTTCTCCTTCTTCTGAACGCCAAATAGGCAAAGGAGTACCCCAGAAGCGTGAACGTGACAGGTTCCAGTCATTGAGGTTGTCAAGCCAGTTGCCAAAACGTCCACTTCCTGTTGATTCAGGTTGCCAGTTGATGGTTTTGTTAAGTTCGCTCATTCTCTCCTTGCAAGCCGAGCTACGGATAAACCAAGAATCGAGTGGATAATAAAGTACTGGTTTGTCGGTACGCCAACAATGTGGATAGCTATGGACATGTTTCTCAATTTTGAAAACCTTGCCAGCAGCTTTTAGGTCCATACAAATACTGATGTCGAGCGTTTCGTCTTTATCGGTAAGTGTGTCATCGTAGGCATTTTTGACATAACGACCACTATATTTACCCCACTCTTCCAGATTAACATACTTGCTAACAAAATCAGCATCGAGATCTTCAACCAAATAGTATTTACCTTCGAGATCGACTACAGGACGCTCTGCGCCTTTCTTATCGATCAAGACAATGGCAGGAACACCAGCTTTTTTGGCAACAAAAGCATCATCAGCACCAAAGTTTGGTGCAATATGTACGATACCTGTACCATCCTCAGTGGTCACATAATCACCAAGGATAACACGGAATGCGCCTTCACCGATTGGCGAAATCATGGGCAGCAACTGCTCATAATGAATATTCTCGAGATCGGTTCCTTTATAATGTTCTACAACACGCCAAGGAATAATTTTATCACCAGCCTTATACGCTTCAAAATCAGCATTTTTACCTTCTTGCTTAAAGTATGCGTTCAAGCGTGCTTCTGCCATTACGACAGTAACGGGAGCTGCTGTATAGGGATTAAAGGTTTCAACAGCCACATAATCTATTTTAGGACCTACGCAGAGTGCTGAGTTAGCCGCAAGAGTCCAAGGCGTAGTTGTCCAAGCAAGGAAATAAAGCTCGCCCCATCCTTTTTGTTTGAGTGCATCAACGACAGCATTTCCTTCTGCCTCTTTGATTTTGAACATTCCTGTACAAGTAGTATCCTTTACATCACGATAGCAACCAGGTTGGTTCAACTCATGTGACGAGAGTCCCGTTCCTGCTGCTGGCGAATAAGGCTGTATAGTGTATCCCTTATAGAGAAGGTTCTTCTGGTAGAATTGCTTAAGAAGCCACCACAGGGTTTCAATATACTTATTGTCGTAAGTGATATAGGGATGGTCAAGATCCACAAAGTAACCCATACGTTCAGTAAGATCACGCCATTCTGCGGTGTACATCATCACATTTTCACGGCATTTACGGTTGTAATCTTCTGTAGAAATATAGCGTTCGCTCTCTTTATTATCAATATCTGCCTTAGTAATTCCGAGTTCTTTCTCCACTCCAAGCTCCACAGGCAGTCCATGAGTATCCCACCCTGCTTTACGATGTACTTGATAGCCCTGCATGGTCTTGTATCTATTGAAAGTATCTTTTATAGAACGGGCAAGTACGTGATGGATTCCAGGATGTCCGTTTGCTGAGGGAGGTCCCTCAAAGAATACGAATTGTGGGCATCCCTCTCGTTCGTCAATAGAGCGTAAGAAAACGTTCTTATCTTTCCACATCTGCAGGATATCATTGTTAACCTGCGTCAAGTTCAAACCGCCGTGTTCGGCGAATCTCTTTGCCATAGTTTTATTTTGTTTTTTTTGTTTCCTTTATTAAATAATGTGCAAAGGTAACTTTTTTTTCTGAAATATCCAAAATTATACGCTGTATTACAACAATTTCGCCAATCTGTCACGTAATTGTTGCGCCTCACTTTTACGGATAGCCATACGGATGACACAGGTATTATCATATGTTTGTGAAATAATACGTGGATTCATATCTTTGACTATACGCATTACATCGTTCATTTGTGGATAGGTAAAGGTATAGCTGACTTCTTCTTCCACCTGTCGCAACTCCATCTTCGCATGCGCCAAAGCATCTGCTGCTGCTTCACGGTAAGCCACAATAAGTCCTGAAGTTCCGAGATTGACACCGCCATAATATCTAACGACAACAATAAGGATATCTGTCAGTTCGTTTGAATTGATTTGTCCCAAGATAGGTTTTCCTGCTGTACTACTTGGTTCGCCATCATCATTTGCACGAAAATCAGCACGTTCGGCACCAAGCATATACGCATAACAAACATGGCGAGCATCGTAGTACTTTTTTCGATACCCTGCCAAGATAAGTTTTATTTCATCATGATTTTCCACATGATGAGCGAAAGCGAGGAACTTGCTCCGTTTTTCGGTGTAGTATCCCTCGCTTGTCGCTGATATTGTTTTAAATTCGTCAGTCATCTAACGTTTTTCAAGGACGTCCCAAAAGACGCCATTATTAACCGTATGTTTATGACAGTTTATGGATTACAAGTCCTGAGCGCAATTTTGGTTCAAACCAAGTTGCCTTTGGCGGCATAATTTTTCCACTATCGGCAATATCCATGATTTGCTGCATTGTTACAGGATAAAGTGCTAAAGCTGCACGCATTTCTCCACTGTCAACACGGCGTTTGAGCTCACCAAGTCCACGAAGGCCCCCCACAAAGTCAATACGCTTAGAAGAACGGAGGTCACCAATGTTGAGAATCTCGTCGAGAATCAAACGACTGGAGATATCCACATCAAGCACCCCGATTGGGTCAGTATTGTCGTAAGTACCCTCTTTTGCTGTCAAAGCAAACCAGTGTCCGTCAAGATAGAGTGAGAATTCATGCAAACGTTGCGGTTTGTAGATTTCTTCTCCTTTGTCTTCAACGATGAAATTAACCTGTAAGGCAGCAAGAAACTCTTCCGAAGTCAATCCATTGAGATCTTTAACAACTCGGTTGTAATCAAGGATGGTGAGTTGGCTGGCTTGGAAACAAACAGCCATAAAATAATTATACTCTTCAGTTCCTTTGTGGTTAGGATTCTGCTTTTGCTTCTCAGCTCCCACAAGTGCAGCAGCCGCAGAGCGGTGGTGACCGTCAGCAATATAAAGGCTGGGCATCTTGGCAAATTCCTCGGTGATGGTCTGAATATCAGCCTCATCAGCAATTACCCAGAACTGATGTCGGAATCCGTCTATCGGAGCTATGAAATCATATTCAGGCTCTGTTGCTGCGTAGCGTGCAATAAGTTTATCGAGCACATCATTGTCTGGATATGCAAAGAACACCGGTTCAATATTAGCATCGTTGACACGTACATGCTTCATACGATCCTCTTCCTTATCTCGACGGGTCAGTTCATGTTTCTTGATATTGCCATTTATGTAGTCATCTACATAAGCACCAACGACAAGACCATATTGAGTTTTGCCGTTCATAGTCTGAGCATAGATATAATAGTGTTCATCGGCATCTTGCACAAGCCATCCCTTATCTTGGAACTTCTTGAAGTTTTCTGCAGCCTTTTCATAAACACGCGGATCATACTCTGAAGTACCTACAGGAAAATCAATTTCCGGTTTGATAATATGGTAAAGACTCTTCTCATTGTCTCCTGCTTCAGCACGTGCTTCTTCAGAATCGAGAACATCGTACGGACGACTCTCCACTTGTTCTACAAGTTCTTTGGGAGGGCGTACACCCTTGAACGGTTTGATTGTTGCCATAGTTGTTTTTGTTTTTGAGTAATACTTGATGCAAAAGTACACAAAAGATACGAGAATGCAAAATGTTTCGCATCATTTCTCTTGTTTATCCGAGCTTTATATCAGGAGTTTCTATTTTGTTGCTATTTTTTCGTATTGCATACTGTACACCAAACATTATTTACCAGTTTACAAAAAAAGAAAAAGAAATAACCTAAAACAAAAAAAAGAGCCGCCAGAAGCCTCAAAAGCCTCACGCCAGATTGCCCTTATTCTTGAGTTAGCTATGTCCGATAAAAGACAAAAAAGAACCATCGTGACATACGGCTGAAACCACATATCACGATGGTAATATCAGTTTAGAAAAATTATTTGTTTACCTGGAATTTTGTGCAACCATCCTTAAAGAATGCATTGATTTGCTTTGCAGCAGCAATACCAGCATTGATATTAGCCTCAGCAGTCTGTGCACCCATTTTTTTCGGAGTAGAGAAGTAACGACCTTCAAATTTACGGAATTCCGCATCAGCTTCAGGCATAATGTCTGTTACATATTTCAGGTCTTCTCTTTCTGCCATGAGTTTCAAGAGTTCGGGTTCGTTGATAACTTCCTTACGAGCTGTATTTACGAGCACGCCACCCTTCTTCAGTTTGTTTACCAATGCATAATTAATGCTCTGCTTGGTTTCCGGAGTAGCAGGAATGTGCAACGAAACAACATCGCAAGTTTCAAAGAGAGCATCCTGATTGGCTACTGCATGCACGCCAGCCTGTTCAATGACTTCTGCTGGGCAGAAAGCATCATAGGCATAAACATCCATTCCAAATCCTTTGGCGATACGGGCTACGTTACGACCAACGTTACCAAAAGCCAGTATACCGAGTTTCTTACCAAACAGTTCCGAACCGCTCTTACCGTTGTAGAAACCACGAACAGCCATTACCAACATTCCAAATACAAGTTCAGCAACTGCATTTGAGTTTTGGCCTGGTGTATTCTCAGCCACTACCTGATGAGCTGTGGCAGCTGCAAGGTCAATATTATCATAACCAGCTCCTGCACGAACCACAATTTTCAATTGTTTTGCCGCATCAAGCACCTCTGCATCAACCTTATCAGAACGGATAATCATTGCATCGGCATCTTTCACTGCATCAAGCAATTGCGCTTTTTCTGTATATTTCTCCAGCAACACGAGTTCGTTGCCGGCAGCCTCTACTTCGGCCTTGATACCATTGACAGCAGCTGCTGCAAATGGTTTTTCTGTTGCTACTAATACTTTCATTGTTGTCAGAATTAATGTTTAGCTTCAAATTCTTTCATACAAGCTACAAGAGCCTCGCAACCTTCAATGGTCTGAGCATTGTAGCATGATGCACGGAAACCTCCTACAGAACGGTGTCCCTTCACACCTACCATACCCTTAGATACAGCGAAGTCAAGGAATTCTTTCTCCAGTTCTTTATACTCGTCGTTCATTACGAAACAGATATTCATCAGCGAGCGATCCTCTGTTGCTGCAGTTCCACGGAACAACTTGTTGCGGTCGATTTCTCCGTAAACGATTTCTGCGCGCTTCTGAGCCAGCTTATCCATTACCTCTACGCCGCCGTTTTTCTTAATCCAACGGAGAGTTTCAAGAGCAGAATAGATGGGGACCACAGGAGGAGTGTTAAACATAGACCCCTTTTCTACGTGTGTACGATAGTCAAGCATGGTAGGAATCTCACGAGGAGCTTTACCCAATTTCTCGTCTTTCACGATTACAATTGTTACACCAGCCATAGCCAGATTTTTCTGTGCTCCAGCGTAGATTGCATCATACTTCTTAACGTCAATAGGACGGCTGAAAATATCAGAAGACATGTCTGCAATTAAAGGTACATTTACATCCAGATCCTTACGCATCTCAGTACCATAGATGGTATTGTTGGTTGTAATATGGAGATAATCAACATCAGCGGGCACAGTCCAATCCTTTGGAATGAAAGTATAGTTGGCATCTGCTGAAGAAGCCACCTCTACTACTTCGCCAAACAATTTTGCTTCCTTCATGGCTTTCTTTGCCCAAACACCTGTGTTCAAATAAGCAGCCTTCTTAATAAGGAAGTTGTATGGAATCATACAAAACTCCAGCGAAGCACCACCGCCGAGGAAAATCACAGAATAGCCCTCTGGAACTTGCAGCAGCTCCTTGACAAGAGCCACAGCTTCATCCACTACAGGCTGGAAATCTTTGGCACGATGGCTGATCTCCATCAGAGAGAGACCTGAACCATTGAAGTCTAAACACTGTTGAGCGGTCTTTTCAATCACCTCACGTGGGAGCATTGAGGGACCGGCGTTAAAGTTGTACTTCTTCATTTTGATTGTGAATTTGAGTTAGTATTTATTTTATTATTCTGTCACTGTTTTGTTAGACAGCGCGAAGTTACACTTTTAATTTGAATTGGACAAATTTTTGCACAAAAATCAAGCATTTTTAGTTATTTTCTTACATTTTGCCACTCAGAAGTAGCAAATTTCTATCTTACAGGCTCTATTACCGTCTTAATTCCTTTAATTTTTTCGCCTTGGGTCTGACGCAGAACCTGATTCATTTTTGCCCGACTAACCGCCACATATGTATAACGGTCATTCACATCGATCTTGCCGATTTCAGCAGCTTCAAGTCCTCCCTTCTTGCAGAGGAATCCGACAATATCCCCACGGCTCACCTTATCTTTTTTTCCTTTACCTATATATATAGTAGCCATCCGAGGCACAGGCACGTTTTTTTTCTCGTTGCTCGGGACATACGACTCTACGTTTCCTTTCACATAGTCTGGAATATGTTCTTCAGGTCCAGTAATAAAGAATGCTTTGCCTTTCGCATCCCAACGGGCAGTACGCCCCACCCGATGAACATAACCTTCTTCGCTCTCTGGCATGTGATAATGAACGATATTGGCAATATCAGGAATATCAAGTCCACGCGAGGCAAGATCCGTACTTACCAACACATTAGCCGAACCGTTAGAGAATCGGTAGAGTGCAGCCTCACGCTCCTTTTGTTCCAACCCGCCATGGAAACAACTTGTAACAAATCCGTTGTTTTTCAAGAATCCATCCACACGTTCTACACTATCACGGTAATTAAGGAATACGATGGTACTACTATCTCCAAATCCCAGCAACAATTGCCGCAACGTTTCCAACTTATCTTTGACAGGACTCTTGACTTCGTAAAGTGTTACACGGTCCGAGGTTTGTTCCTGATTATCGAGGAAAGAGAGTGTATGGGCTTTCGCCAATGAAACAAAAGCAGGGATTTCTTCGGCATCTGTTGCAGACAATAAAATGCGGCGACGCAAACCTGGTAAAGATTGAATAAGCCGTTGCATTTCATCCTGAAATCCCATCTGCAAGCATTTGTCAAACTCATCTATAATGAGCCAACGCACACCATAGCGAGAGATATTTTCCTTACCAAGATGATCGTTCAGGCGTCCAGGTGTTCCAAATACCACTTGTGGCTTAACATCCTTCAGCATCCGGTGTTCTTCCATGGCAGTACGTCCCCCATAACAACTGGCAGAACGGATTCCACATCTCATACTTCGAAGCACCTGGTCAGACTGCAGGGCCAATTCTCGGCCAGGCACCACGACCAAGGCCTGCACGTCTTCCGATGAGCTATCGATCATCTGAACCAAAGGCAGAAGATATGCTAATGTCTTACCCGAACCTGTGGGCGAGAGCACTACCACATCATTTTTCTCGTGAAGGATAACTTCCCCCACCTGCTTTTGCATTTCGTTAGCCTCTTCGATATGCAATTCCCGGAATATCTTCTGAATGTCCATCTTGAGCATAAATCAAAACAGGCGTGCCACAACAAGACACGCCCATTTTAATCAGTTTATTATTTCTTATCTTCTTTCTTGTCAGCCTTTTTAAACGTTGACTTATAATGCTTATTCAAACCGTTTATCACGTCTTGCGTAATATCATAACGTTTTGCTGCGTACAGGATATTGTCACCCTGCTTGGTCAGAATAATATCGTATTTCTTATCCTTGTTGTAAGCGGCAAGGAAATGCTGCAAACTGTCTCGAAGACCGTCATTATAGGTTTGGGTCTCGTTGGCCAGTTCGTTTTCCAGGCGAGCCTGCAACTGTTGCAAGTCATTCTGTTGACGCTGAATGGCCAACTGCTGGCTTTCTGCCTGTTCTCGGCTTGCAAATCCATTATTGTTAAGTTTCTGCTGGAAATTGTTCATTGCATTCTGCAACTGCTGTCCCTTTTGATTAAGGGTATTGCGTGCGTTATTGCTTTTTTTCTGAAGCACAAGAGTGAAATCCTTGCAGAAATCATACTGTGTCATCAGAGAATCAACCTCAACGTAGGCGATTTTAATTCCTGACTCACTACCATTAGCTTCATTTGCAGGCTGCTCATCCATCTTTGGTGCAGCGTTATTACAAGAAGCGAGTGCAACAATGGCAGCAAAGGCCATTGTGCTGAAAACGTACTTTTTCATTGTTTTTTTCTATTTTTATTTTATTATTTTTCTATTCGCTCAGAAACTGCAAACCGACTTTTCCGACGCATTTCGCGATCTTGATCCATGACACAATGGATTCCCCGATCTTTCATGGCCTTACTGTCGTGAATATGTTGCGACTCAAAGCGGCCATTTTTCCGAAATATCAACTTCACACATAAAAAAGTGACGCTGATAGCAATTATTAACGCTGTCGATAGCAATATTTCAATCATTTTTCTTACTTTTGTCGCTGCAAAGTTAAACAAATAATTCTGAAATCCACAATAATAAACATTAATAATGAATAAAAGTGAGTTAAAACCTGCTGTTGTCTTCGAACAATTCGCGAAGATCAACGAAATTCCACGTCCATCAAAACGTGAAGAGAAAATGATTGAGTACTTGACTAACTGGGGTAAAAGCCATAGTCTGGACACTCATGTCGATGAAGTCGGCAACGTCATTATCCGCAAGGGAGCCACTCCTGGCTATGAAAACCGCAAGACGGTCGTACTGCAAAGCCACATGGACATGGTTTGCGATAAACTTGTCGATGTAGAGTTTGATTTCGACAAAGACCCCATCAAGACCTATATTGATGGCGAATGGCTTACTGCTGAGGGCACCACTCTTGGTGCCGACGACGGTATTGGTTGCGCCATTGAACTCGCCATTTTGGAGAGCAATGATATTGAGCATGGTCCAGTGGAGTGTGTCTTTACCCGTGATGAAGAGACTGGTCTGAGCGGCGCTGTGGGTATGAAGTCCGGATTCATGACAGGCGATTATCTCATCAATCTTGACTCAGAAGATGAGGGCGAGATTTTTGTATCATGCGCAGGTGGTCGCAACACCACAGTAAAATTCACCTTCAAGCGTGAAGCAGCTCCTGAGGGCAGCTTTTTCCTCCGCGCCCAAGTCAAGGGTTTGGTAGGCGGTCACTCTGGCGACGACATCAACAAGAAGCGTGCAAACGCTATTAAACTGTTGGGACGTTTTCTCTTTGCCGAGATGATGAAATACGAAGGCATCCGTTTGGCCCAGTTCAACTCCGGCAAACTTCACAATGCCATTCCCCGCGACGGTTCTTTTGTCATTGCCGTCCCCAATGCTTTGAAGGAGAACATCCGCGCAGACTGGAATATTTTTGCCAGCGATGTAGAAGACGAATTCCACGTGACCGACCCATCTATGGAATGGTTCATGGAATCTGCCGATGCCGAGCCTGTTATTGAGGAGCAGGTTGCTCGCAATTTCATCTATGCCGTACAAGCCGTTGACAATGGTATTTTAGCCATCTGCCAAGACGAGGCTTTGGGCGGTATGGTTGAAACCTCCAGCAACTTTGCCAGCGTTGCAACATCTGAAAACGAAATCAACATCGTCACCTCTCAACGTTCAAATGTAATGTCCAATCTCGACAACATGTGCAACACCGTAAGTGCAGCCTTCATGCTGGCAGGAGCCGAAGTACATACCGGTGACGGTTATCCTGCTTGGAAGATGCGTTCAGACAGCGACCTTCAGAAAATCGTCGTTGCATCGTATGAGAAGCTCTTCGGCAAGACACCTGTTGTACGCGGCATTCATGCAGGTTTGGAGTGTGGTCTTTTCTCTGAGCGTTATCCCAACCTCGACATGGTGAGCTTCGGTCCTACCCTGCGTTTTGTCCACACCCCCGACGAGCGTCTGTACATTCCTACCGTACAGATGGTATGGGATCATCTGCTTGATATACTGAAAAACATTCCTGCCAAATGATCAAGTCATTATCCATTACAATAGTCTCACTCGTGCTGTTACTCACATCTTGTGGGCAACAGCACGAGGCTGAGGCCTTGGTGGAGGACTTCATGGATAAGAACATGAAAGATGAGGTCAGCATCAATGCCCGTCGCTTCACAGACATTGACTCTACATTTCTACTTACCAACGACGTCATCCAGAAGATGCGCAACAAGGCGGCAGATGGAGGTCAACGCTACAAGAAGGGCATAAAATATGCGGATGGCAATCCCACCCGCAAATTATTCATCACCCGTGTGAAATATTATGTTGACACATTGGAATGTTCCGACACTTATTATCTCAACGCCGACCTGACACACATTGTGGCATTCAAAGAAAACTGAACCTTGTTTTCCAGGATGCTGTTTCGGTCAAATGCGTTCCACTTGCTTCACACCTTTCACGGTGCGAAGCTTTTTTATTAGTGCTTCCAACCGTGTCGTGTCGTCCAGCATGACCACCAGACTTCCACTAAAGAGACCATCGTGTGAGTCGATATTGATACCTCTCAACACCAGTTTCTCTTCACGCGAGATGATGTTGGTGAGATTGTTCACAATACCAATATCATCGTTTCCTATCACCCGAAGTGTAATGGTGTACTGCGAGGCCCCCTTTCCGCTCCATTTAGCTTTCACGATACGATATCCGAAACGTTTGCGCATCTCTGGTGCATTGGGGCAATCCTCCCTGTGAATCTTGATACCTCCTGTGACGGTTACAAAACCAAACACCTTGTCTCCATAAATCGGTTGACAACAGCGTGCAAGCTGATAATCCACTCCTTTGAGATTTCGGTCGATAACAAGCACGTCACTTTGTATGGCATCTTGATGCAGATGAGTATTGTCCAACACGAAGTCGGCAGCAGTCTGTGCCACATTATTTCCTGTGACAGGCTGTTCTCCCTGCTGGATTTCCACATATTTATCTATGACGGAGTTGACATCAAGCAACCCATCAGCAATCTGCTTGTAAAAGTCGCTAACCTCTTTGAATCCCAGTTTTTTGATGAGGTGCTGCATGGTAGAGTCTTCCAACTCCAGTTTTCTGTTTTTAAACTTTCTTTCCAGCATCTCCTTGGCAAAGAGTCCCTCTTTCACCTGGGTTTCTTTCAGCGCCAGTCTGATTTTCGATTTGGCCCTTGATGTTTTTACAATATTGAGCCACTCCTGTCTTGGTTTCTGATTCGTCGATGTGATGATTTCCACCTGGTCTCCGCTTCTCAGCTGCTGACGTATGGTCACCACCCTATTATTGATGCGTGCTCCAGTACATGCGTTTCCTATCTTAGAGTGTATGTGATAGGCGAAATCAAGAACTGTTGCCCCTTTCGGGAATTTATAGAGATCACCTTTCGGTGTAAAGACAAAGACTTCATCTTCGTAGAGATCCATTTTAAACTGGTCCATGGCCTCTACTCCGTCACTTGTCTCAAGCATCTTTCTGACATTCGTCAGCCATTCGTCGAGTCCGCTTTCCCCTTTTATTCCTTTGTATCTCCAGTGTGCCGCCACACCACGTTCCGCCACTTCATCCATGCGTTCGGTTCGAATCTGCACCTCCACCCATTTCTTGTCCGGTCCGAGCACGGTGATATGCAGACTTTCGTATCCGTTTGACTTCGGCACGCTCAGCCAGTCACGCAGTCTTTTGGGGTTTGGCTGATACATATCCGTCACGATCGAATAGACCTGCCAACAAAGCATTTTTTCCTTTTCGAGTGGTGAGTCAAGGATGACGCGTATGGCAAAGAGGTCATAAACACCCTCGAAGTCACATTGCTGTTTCTTCATTTTTTGCCAAATAGAATGTATGGATTTTGTGCGTCCTTTAATATGGAAGCTCATCCCCGCCTCTTTCAGTTTATCGCTGATAGGTTTGATGAAGTCAGCAATATACGCATCTCGTTTTTCTTTCGTTTCGTTGAGTTTTTCTCGAATATAATAATACGCATCGTGCTCAAGATATTTGAGCGACATGTCTTCGAGTTCACTTTTGAGTTTATAGAGACCGAGTTTATGTGCGAGTGGCGCATAGAGATATATGGCCTCTTCGCTGACTTCTCGTTGCAGTTCTTTATCCTGAGCGTCCCGTATTTGCCTCATGAGGTTCACTCTGTCGGCAATCATAATCAGTATGACGCGCATATCTTCCGCAAAGGACAGTAAGAGGTTTCTGAAGTTTTCTGTTTCTATCACAGGATTCTTCAGATAGAGTTCTTTGATACGTTTCAGTCCTCGTAGAATGCGGAACACGGCAGTCCCAAACTCTTTTTCTGTTTCTTCCGGTGTGATGAGTCCACACTCCACACACGGGTTGAGCAACACAGCGAGTACCGCATCGCGTTTCAGTCCTATTTCCTCTACTATCAGTTTAGCGGTCTGAAAGGCCAGCATTACGGGATTCAATCCAAACACGTCACGTTGCAGTTCCTTCGACTCTATCAGCCATGTGATTTTTTGCCGCATTTTCTCTTCATCACCCTCTTTGAGCGATGTAGCTATTTCTTTGCGCAACAAATTGTAGAGCGTCATTGACGTATCTTTCTCTTGTGTTGTGAAATCGATTTTGTCTCCCATAAGGCTAATCCTTTCTATTTGTTAACGTTATCCTTTTAGGCCTGACAACATTCTGTGCTCGTGTTGTGGCCTGTTTTTAATCGTCTCGCTGTTTCTTTTTCTTCAGTTTCAAAGCAGGAATCTTGATGGTCTGCCCCTCTTTGAGTTCAGCACTTGCATTCATTTTGTTGAACACCTCAATATAGCACACCATATCGTCGCTTCCGAGTTCACGCCGTGCTATGCGTTTTAAGTTGTCTCCAGCGCGTACCTTGACTTCTCTGTCCAGTCCGGTTATTTTGTATGCTCCTGTACGCACACGGGCGTCCATCTCCGCATATTTGTCATGCAGATTCTGACTTGTTTTCTCTTGAGGCTGTTCTTCTGAAGCTGCCTTATCTTCGTGCTTTGCCTCGGTCTTAACGGCAACCGAGTCGGCTTTCAGACTATCGTTTACCAATGTGTCTGTCACAACAGGATTAACCTTGACCGCAGAAACTGTATCAGCCATTGCTGTCTGACTTGGAATTTGTCCGACACCATATAAGTAGCCGCCTACTGCCGATGCTGCCATCAGCACCAAGACCAAGAATGCCCAACCAATATTGCGATGCCAATGCGATTCTTCTTCATCTTCTTCGTAGCATGTCTGCACAGCTGATGTATTTTCTTCCGATTCCTCATCGGCAGAAGGTACTGTAGGTTCGGGAACCTCTCGGGTTGGCTCGGGAGCAACTACGGGAGTTGGTTCAGGAGCAACTTCGGCAACTGGCTCGGGAGCAACTACTGGAGCTGGTTCAGGAGTAGGTTCGGCAACTGGCTCGGGAGCAGGTTCCGGAGCAGGTTCGGGAGCAACTTCGGCAACTGGCTCTGGAGCAACTTCCGGAGCAGGTTCGGGAGCAACTTCGGCAACTGGCTCTGGAGCAGGTTCAGGAGCAGGTTCAGGCGTTCCCCCTTCACTTACAACATCAACCAAGGATTCCGATTGTTCAGAGTTATTTGTTTCGTCGGTAGTTTCTTCACTCTTCATGTCGGTAAACTCAACATCATCGTTAAGCACAACGGTTTCAAATTGCGAGAAAGGTTTGTTGACCAGTTCCTTCATCACCGCATCGGGTGTGAATGTAATTTTTGCATGACTGTCTATCAACACACGTTCACCGGTTCTGACATTGATACTCTCTCTTGCTTCTACCCGTATCATTTTGAATGTGCCGAGTCCCTTCACCTTGACAATTCCCTCTTCGTTGAGTCTGTCGTGAATCAGATCGAACATAGCCGTAGTAAACATCATGGCCTCTTTAGGTTCCAATCCGTTTTTTTCGACCAACACCTTGGCAATATTGTTGAGTGTGAGTTTGTTCATAGTCTGTCTCCTTTCAGTTTTTCTTTCCAGGTTTGTGTAGGCTTGAATGTCAGCACCAGTTTAGGTGGTACAAGCATACGTACTCCCGATGCAGGATTGACCATGATGCGCTCCATTTTCTTTTTCGTTTCAAAGAGTCCGAAATTGGGCACCACCACGCTGTTGTCATCCACGAAGGCGTCGCTCATGGCAGTAACGATATTACTCACGAGTTTCTGGGTGATTCTCTGGTCGTAACCAGTGCGCTGTGACAGCATGCTGATAAATTCCTTATTGTTCATAGTCGTGTTGTTGCATATAAGTCAAATTCCTCTGCGTCGGTAATCCGAACATCATAGAACTCCCCGATTGTCAATTCTGTTTCGCTAACTGGTATCAGGACCTCCGGGTCAACCTCTGGTGAGCAGAATTCGCTTCTTGCAATATACCATTCCCCTTCTGTTCTGTCGATGATGACGCGCATGATTTTACCCACCTTTTCCGCCTCCACCTCTGCACTAATATTCTGTTGAATGCGCATCAGTCTATCGAGTCGGTTCTGCTTCACGTCGTCCGGCACATCGTCTTTGTAGTGTTTAGCCGAGTATGTTCCGTCTTCTTCGGAGTATGCAAAAGCCCCCATTCTTTCGAATCGTGCCCATTTGGTAAACTCGATGAGTTCCTGGAAGTCCTCATCTGTTTCCCCAGGGAATCCCACCATGAGTGTTGTTCTGATGTGTATTCCCGGCACTTCCTCTCTCATTTTTCTGATGAGTTCATAGGTTTGCTCCTTGCTGACGTGTCTATGCATTCTGTCGAGCATATTGTCGCTGATGTGTTGCAGGGCAATATCGAGGTAGTTGCAGACATTCTTTTTCTCTCGCATCACTTTCAGCAGTTCCCACGGGAAGTGTGCTGGGTAGGCATAATGCAGTCTGATCCACTCCACGCCTTCTATGTCAGCCATTTTCTCCACGAGTTCGGCAATATGCTGCTTTCCGTCAATATCCACCCCATAGTAGGTCAACTCCTGTGCAATAACCTGAAACTCCTTCACGCCTTGTTTTACGAGATATTTCACCTCGTCGAGTATTTCCTCAATAGGTCTGCTTTTGTGTCGTCCCGTGATAATGGGAATGGCGCAGTATGCACAGTTTCTATCACATCCCTCAGCTATTTTCAGATACGCATAGTGTTTGGGAGTAGTAAGATGTCTGTGTGCCCCATCCGGCATTGACTCTTCCAGGTCAGCCAACAGTTGTTTGTAGTTGAATTTTCCATACCATCCATCCACTTCCGGTATTTCCGCCTCAAGGTCAGCCAGATATCGTTCCGAAAGACATCCCATGACAAAGAGTTTTTCGAGTCGTCCTTCCGTTTTAGCCTGTGCCATTTCGAGTATTGCGTCAATGCTTTCCTGCTTAGCATCTTCAATGAATCCACAGGTATTGATGACCACAATATCTCCTTGAGGTTGCTCACTATCGTGAGTCACCTCGTAGCCTTTGGCTTCGAAGAGTCCTATGAGGTTCTCGCTGTCAACAAGATTTTTCGAGCACCCCATGGTGATGAAATCTATGGTTTTCTTCTTTTTATTCATGCTTAAAGAGTGAATCTACAAACTGGGTTTTATTAAACAGTTGGAGGTCGGTCATACCTTCTCCGAGTCCGATATATTTCACAGGCACTTTGAGTTGGTCGCTGATACCTATTACCACTCCTCCTTTTGCTGTTCCGTCGAGTTTGGTAATGGCGAGTGACGAGATTTGAGTGACTGCCGAGAACTGCTTAGCCTGTTCGAAGGCATTTTGTCCTGTAGAACCGTCGAGCACCAGCATCACCTCGTCAGGTGCTTCAGGCATCACTTTCTTCATCACGTCTTTGATTTTCTTGAGCTCATTCATGAGACCCACTTTATTGTGTAGTCTTCCTGCGGTGTCTATCAGTACCACGTCTGCGCCATTGGCTTTAGCCGAACTGATGGTGTCGAACGCCACACTGGCAGGATCACTTCCCATCTGTTGTTTGACAACGGGCACTCCCACTCTTTCTCCCCAGATGCAGAGTTGTTCTACGGCAGCAGCGCGGAAGGTATCCGCAGCTCCCAGATACACTTTCTTGCCCGCCTGTTTGAATTGCCATGCGAGTTTTCCGATGGTAGTGGTTTTTCCCACTCCATTGACTCCCACCACGAGGATGACATAGGGTTTGTGGTCTGTTGGCAGATCCCACGAGTCGTTGTCGTCTGTATTGTTTTCAGCGAGAAGTGCAGCAATTTCTTCACGGAGTATTCCATTGAGTTCACTTGTGCTGACATATTTATCCCGAGCGACTCTTTCTTCGATTCGCTCAATGATTTTGAGTGTAGTATCCACTCCCACGTCGCTTGTGATAAGCACCTCTTCAAGGTCGTCTAACACATCGTCATCGACTTTTGATTTTCCAGCTACTGCACGTGCCAGTTTGTCGAACACGCTTGTTTTCGTTTTCTGCAGACCTTTGTCCAGTGTTTCTTTTTTGTCTTTATTAAAGAATCCAAATATTCCCATGATTTTTAATTTTTCTTTTTGCAAAGGTAGTGCAAACCGAGCGAAATACAAAGAAAAACACATTTTTTCTTTTATTTCCGAGGTGCAGCCTACCTAAGAGCGCAGCTCAAAGGTACGATTAAGCGAGCAGAATACAAAAAGAAAAAGCAATTTTCTTTTTTATTATTGAGCGAGAGTACCTAAGACCGCAGGTCAAAGGTAGTGCAAACCGAGCGAAATACAAAGAAAAACACATTTTTTCTTTTATTTCCGAGGTGCAGCCTACCTAAGAGCGCAGGTCATAGGTAGTGCAAACCGAGCGAAATACAAGAAAAACATTCGATTATTGTGCGCATTTACATCAATAATCATTACCTTTGCACCCATGATATTCTATTTCTCCGGAACAGGCAACACCCGATGGGTTGCCCAACAATTGTCACAAGCCACGGGCGAGCGCTTGGTGGATATTGCCCAAGCATTAAGACAGAATGCTCTCCACTACACGTTGGAGCACGACGAGCGTTTAGGCTTTTGTTTTCCCACTCATGGATGGCAACCGCCCCACATCATGCGCAACTTTATCGAGAGAGTCGCGATCACCTGTTCTCCAAACACTTACACCTATGCCGTCACCACCTGTGGCGATGACACGGGTGAGACCATGACCATCTTCAACAACGACTTACGGAAGAAGGGCTTCCATGCCTCCACCTTGTTTTCGGTCATCATGCCCGAAACCTATGTTTGCCTGCCTTTCATGTTGACCGACACACCAGCGCGCGAGCATCAGAAGATTGCCGAGGCACGCACTGTCGTGGAGCGTATTGCCGAGACCGTCAAGCGTTGCGAAACCGGTGTTGTCGAACTGGAGCGTGGTGCCACTCCCCGCCTCTATTCCTATGTGATTGGTGCGTTTTTCAACCGTTGGATGATAACCGACCGCAAATTTACCGTCGATAGTCAGTCCTGCATCCAGTGTGGTCTTTGTGCCAAGGTTTGTCCTGTGGGAGATATAGCAGGTGCACCGCCCGTGTGGTTACACAACGGACAATGCACCTGTTGTTTGTCTTGTTACCACCATTGTCCCACGCATGCCATCAATTACGGCAGCATTACGCGGAAGCGTGGCCAGTATTATTTCAAGTCCGACCAATAACCGTGGGCTGTTCCCAGGTGGTCAATAGACCCTTGGACCGAAAATAGCAGTACCCACGCGCACCATCGTGCTTCCCTCTTCCACGGCAATAGGATAGTCGTGGCTCATGCCCCATGAGCGCTGTGTGAAGTATGGCGATTCAGCAAAATAGCGTTGCTTCACCTCATCGAAGAAGTTGTGTGCGGTACGAAATTCCTGGCGTATCTGCGCTTCGTCCTCCACATAGGAAGCCATCATCATGAGACCGCAGATGCGCACATGCGCCATATTGCGCCATTCGCCCTCTTCGAGCAGTTGGCGACAGGCATCGAGTGTCAGTCCGTATTTAGTTTCCTCTTCGGCAATATGGAGTTCGAGCAGCACGTCAATCACGCGGTTGTTTTTAGCACCCTGCTTCTCTATTTCCTTGAGCAGTTTGAGCGAATCCACCGCTTCTATCATCGACACATACGGAGCGATATATTTCACCTTGTTGGTCTGCAGATGTCCGATGAAATGCCATTGTATGTCGTTGGGCAGCACCTCCACCTTCTGTCGGAGCTCCTGCTCATGGCTTTCGCCAAACACGCGCTGTCCTTCTTCGTAGGCAGCCTGGAGATACTCCACGGGATGGTACTTGCTGATAGCCACCAGACACACTCCTTCGGGCAGTCGTGAGCGCACCTCGCGAAGATGACCTTTCACATCGTAATCCATATTCTTATGCGTTTTGCTGTTCGTATTCTGGTTTGTCGTCCACCTTTGTCTTGTTGTATTCAAACACATCCATCAGGGTTGTTTCAGCCACCGATGCGATGACGTAGTCGATCATGGTTCCGCCCATCACGGCATCTATGTTGCCCACAGCGCCTTTCAGCGTTCCAGCCTGCACCAGGTAGTTGACAGCTGTACGCTTCTCCTTTTCCGTTTTTTCGTCGATGGTGATAAACTGCAGTTTAGCCTTATACCATCTGTCAGCCATTTCCTCATCGCTGAAGAAGATTTCCTTATATGGAGCTATTTTGATGTCTTTGATAGTAAACTCGCCACTGATGTATGAGGACATTTCCTCCATGATGCGTTTCTCAGCTTCGGTGAAACTGAGTGCATCAACGGTGTATGACTCGGTCACCTTCTTCTGAAGTCCATCTTCCATGGTTTTTTCGTATTGAATCTTACATTCAAACCAAATTGCTGTTCTGCTTCTCATTTTTTCTGATTATTATTTATATGTGTAATTGTATGAAAAATTCTATTATTTCTGCACCCCGTTGGCATTAGACCCCATGCCAATGGCAGCTTTCTTCTGATTGGTCAGCCGTTCGATGATTTCCGTAGCGATGGCGTGACTTCTGGCGGGGTCGATGGCAGCATCGGCAGCCAGCTCCTCCTGTGCTTTGAGCAGTTCTTTCACGTTTGATTCGCTCATCGCTCTGAAGTTTTTCTCCGTATTGCCCATATTCTTGCTGTTGTAGATCTTGGACAGTATGCGGTCGGCTTCCTTTTCATAGCGCTTGCGGAATATCTCTTCCGCCTTGGCATTGTATTCACGCTGGGTAGCCACAGCCTCTTCCGACATCGAGTCGGCAGGCACCACTCCGAGGTCTTCCGGTCTGAATCCATCGTCTATCAAGTCGTCGGTGGCGGTATGTGGGGCTGGTTTGACAAACTCGATATTCTCCTGTTCGGGCATGAGGTCGAAATAGAGCCCTACCACGAGCAACGCCACCACGGCAGCCACAGCCAGCGTCACCAGCGACCGATAGGTTCCCCGTCTGCGGTCTATGCTGCGTAGCATGTCTTCTGGCGAGGCATAGCGGTCCTCCGGCATCTGTGCGGTGGCTTTTTTGAAAGCCTTCCGGTAAGCCAACGGCAGTTGTGCATCGGCAAAGACCGTCTCCAACAGTTTTCCTATCGAATAGATGTCGCAACGCTCGTCCACGGTTCCACCTTCGAGCACCTCCGGTGCCACATAGTCAGCTTTTCCGTCGGCATAGAAAGCCTTCTGGTCGCTCAGCGCCTGATAGTAGGAACCACACGAGAGGAGCATGACAGCCTGATCGCCCTTTCGGAGGAATACGGTCTGTGGCGAGAAGCACACATAGTGCAGTCCGTGACTGTGCAGGAAGGCGGCAGCCTCCAGCAGTCCGCGCGTAAACTGCTCCATGAAATGGGGTTCAGCCACAATGGCAGGATGCTCGTTGAGCACATGACACAAAGGCACATACTGACCAGGTTCCAAGTCGAGTCGTGTAATCTCCCCCTGTTCCACCACAGGACGGAAGTGTATGATGTGACTGTCAGCAAGTGACAGGTTGCGGTCACACTCGGCTTTCAGAGCTTCACCAAACTTGATATTGTCGAGCATTTCTTTTCGCACATGGACCACACTGCGATACTTTCCGTCGATCTGCATGCGGCAGAATTCGCCAATCGGCAGTTCTGTCTGATAGAGTCGTCCTTGTCGGCGTGTGGCCAGAAGTTCTTCGTAGTTCATCGTTGATACTTTTAGAATTATGTGGCGCAAAAGTAATCATAATTTCTGAACCGAACAACAATAGTGCTGTTTTTTTCATCCCTTTTCTCAAAAATCGATGACAGCATCAGAAGATTGGCACGCAATTTGCAAAGTGTATGTCATAGCAAACAAAACATAAGATATACTATCATGCAAAAAGGTAATATTGGGGTTACTACAGAGAACATCTTCCCCGTCATCAAAAAGTTTCTCTATAGCGATCATGAGATTTTCCTTCGTGAAATGGTGTCCAACGCTGTCGATGCCACTCAGAAGCTCAAGACACTCGCTCAGCAGGGTGAGTTCAAGGGCGAACTGGGCGACCTTGCCGTGCGTGTCAGCCTCGATGCCGAGAAAGGCACTATCACCATCAGCGACCGCGGTATCGGTATGACCGAAGAGGAAATCGACAAATACATCAATCAGATTGCATTCTCTGGCGTGAACGACTTCTTGGAGAAGTACAAGGACAATGCCAACAATATCATCGGACACTTCGGACTCGGTTTCTACTCTTCGTTCATGGTGGCGAAGCGGGTGGATATCATCACCAAGAGCTACAAAGATGGCGCAAAGGCTGTCAAATGGTCATGCGACGGCAGTCCTGCCTACGAGATCGACGAGGCAGACAAGGCTGACCGCGGTTCCGACATCGTGCTCCATGTAGATGACGACTGCAAGGAATTCCTGGAGAAGAACAAGATTGAAGAATTGCTCAATAAATACTGCAAGTTCATGGCCGTGCCCGTGGTATTCGGCAAGAAACAGGAGTGGAAAGACGGTAAGATGCAGGATACCGATGAAGACCATGTCATCAACAGCGTAGAACCCCTCTGGACCAAGGCTCCCTCAACCCTCAAGGATGAGGACTACAAGTCGTTCTACCGCACCCTCTACCCCATGCACGACGAACCCCTTTTCTGGATTCACCTCAATGTGGATTACCCCTTCAACCTCACGGGTATTCTCTATTTCCCACGCATCAAGTCCAACATCGAACTGCAGCGCAACAAGATTCAGCTCTACTGCAACCAGGTGTTTGTCACCGACCAGGTGGAAGGCATCGTGCCAGAGTTTCTCACCCTGCTCCATGGCGTCATCGACTCACCCGACATTCCTCTGAACGTCAGCCGCAGCTACCTCCAGAGCGACCGCGAGGTGAAGAAGATTTCCACCTATATCACCAAGAAGGTTTCCGACCGCTTGCAAGCCATCTTCAAAGAAGACCGCAAGGGCTATGAGGAGAAATGGGACGACCTGAAACTCTTCATCAACTACGGTATGTTGAGCGACGAAAACTTCTACGACCGCGCCAAAGACTTTGCCCTGCTCAAAGATACCGAAGGCAAATACTTCACTTTCGAGGAATACAGACAACTCATCGAGAGCACTCAGAAAGACAAGGACGACACCCTCGTCTATCTCTATGCCACCGACCGCGAAGAGCAGTACAGCTACATTCAGGCTGCCAAAGACAAGGGTTACAGCGTGCTCCTGCTCGACGGACAGCTTGACGTGCCTGCCATCCAGATGCTCGAACAGAAGTTTGAGAAGAGTCGCTTCACCCGTGTCGATGCTGACATCATCGACCGCCTCATCGTGAAAGACGATGCGCCAAAAAGTACCTTGAGCGACGACGAGTCTGCCAATTTGTCATCTGTATTCCGTTCTCAGCTTCCCCATCTCGACAAGACCGAGTTTATGGTCGAAGTTCAGGCGCTCGGTGCCAATGCCCGTCCTGTCATGATCACCCAGAACGAATACATGCGTCGTATGAAGGAGATGAGCCGCTTCCAGGCTGGCATGAATTTCTATGCCCAGATGCCCGACTCGTTCAACCTCGTGCTCAACAGCGACCATCCCCTTGTGAAACGCGTACTCGACGAGTGTGGTTCATCTACAGCCGATGCCCTCAAACCCATCGAGAGCGAATTGCGCGGACAAGAGGCTCGTTTGGCTGCCCTGCGCCAGTCGCAAGAAGGCAAGAAGCCCGAAGAACTCTCACAGGAGGAGAAAGACGACAAAGCCAACACCGAGAAGGCCATCGCCGAGCAGAAAAACAAGAAGCAGCAGTTGTTTGCCGACTTTGGCAAGCAGAACGCTGTCGTACATCAGCTCATCGACCTTGCACTCCTGCAGAACGGCATGCTCAAGGGCGAAGCGCTCGACAAGTTCTTGCAGCGTAGCGTTGAGCTCATCAAATAAAGCGTTTTCATACGCTCCATGATCACAATCCCGACCCGCTCTCAACCGGTGTGGTCGGGATTTTTTTTGTTTCTTCCCGTCGGTTTTTATCTTTTTATCGACCTCGCCCCCCTACCATTGCCACCCGTTTTTGCTTTTCAAAAACTGTTATACTGTTATATTGTCACGCTTATATTGTCACACTGCGTTAACATGTCCTTGATGCGTCCCATTGGAAAATGGCAAGTCGTTTTCCCGTTTTTTCGATTAGTTTGTTGTAGCAATAAATTAGCAATATCGCACCCATTCCCACATCGTCGGTTTCTCCTTTTCAGTTCCCATGTTCCTCCCATTTTGTCCCATCGTTGTCCGCCTAATTTTGGGATTTAGTGCGGATTCACTGGTGACTTACTGAGGAGTTGCCCACGTCTGTGTGCGGACGGAATGTTCTGTGCGATGAGTGATTCTCTCTTGAACCACGGTGCCGCCTATCTTGGACGCCAGTGCAAAGGTACGAAGAAAAATAATCGGTTGTTCCACTTTTCCCACGGCTTGTGACCACTTTTCCCACGGCTTGTTACATTTCTCTGTGTATCAGTTGGTTACAAAAGCCAAATTTTGAAGTATAAATCTTGGTGATTATCGTATATTGCTGAATATAAGGAAGATAGGTGGAGCACTATACTTTTATTGGCTTGAAGTTGTGGTAGGATCATGGTTGCGATGTTAGGTGCTGTAAAGAAAAGAGCCGAAAACGGTATTTTTCAGTGAAACGCAAAAATGGCGTTACAGCGTTACAATATAACAATATAACAGTTTTGAAAAAACAAAATCAAAATTTCGAGCCAAAATTTTATATATATAATATATATATATATATTTATATATATATATTTATATATAAGTTATATATGTTATATTTTGAAAAATTGACTTCTTCTCTTTTCTGCGGCAGTTTTTGCTAAACGAAAACTGTTATATTGTTATATTGTAACGCTGTTATGCTTGTCACATGTAAATAGTTTTTAACACTCATAGATGCGTGTCTAAACCCAAAATAGAGAAATCGAGCGTTATTCTTCCCATTTCTTTTTGTCATTTTGAAAATATTTACTACTTTTGTCGCTAAAATAAAAAGCCCACATAAAAATCCTGATCATGACCACATACAGATTCGCGATTACCGGACTACGTCACCATGACTTTGCCAACAGACTCGATGAACTCTACGACAAGGCTATGGGGAAGCGTATGTCTTAAAAAGAATCATTCTTTGAGTGTCACAATCAGGCAAATTTATTAACAATATATTATCACTTTCCTAACATTGTGTATAGATAAAAAATCGTACATTTCCGACATCATAAGAGAAAAACCAATGTCAATCGCAAGCGTTACAGTTTGACAGTTGACAGTTTCCAAAAACGAATTTTTTGCGTTACAAGCGTTACAGTATTACAGTTTTTGAAAAGCAAAAATATCGCATGGTTTTTACTTTTGTCCTTACAGGACGTGGTTAGATATGCTATATGATGTCCTCAGGGCGTTGCCCTGGGCTATGGAAGCCATTGGGCTTTCAGACCGCCGTTGATTGTATGGAATTCCATGTGTTCCGTGGATTCGTAATTCCGTGTTGTAATACGTAACTTTGCACCACCAAAATTTCGTAAGGTTGTGCCACGTGTCCTCTGTGTGCTCCGTGGATCCGCTTTGCTTGTCGTGTTACCAGACCGCCACTACTTATTTGGTTACTAATGCCCCGAATGGGGCAATATTTTCATAGCCCAGGGTAACGCCTTGGGTATGTACAATTATTTTACAGAACGTCCTGTAAGGACAAAAGTAAAACCCGTGAAATTGTACGCACGGGACAACGCCATTCATTCCCAAGCGTTAGAAATAACAAATAACAGATAACAGATAACAGTTTCCAAAAACAATTTCTGCGTTACAAGCGTGACAATATAACAGTATAACAGTTTTTGAAAAGCAAAAAAAAGGAAGTACAAGGGAACTGAGTGGAACAGAACTGTCCCTGTTTCCCGTCCCTGTTTTATTTATCTGATTTTCAGTGTTTGCTCGGTTAATAAATGTTATAAAAATGGCTTTGCCTTACCAAAACGATTACCCTATTCGGAATTTATTGTAAATTTGCAGTAAAATCGGAATAAATGATTATGGCAACGTATGTAAATAGACAGATTTATCTGCAAAAGCTGATTCATCGGCGAGACAATGGTGAGGTGAAAATCATTACGGGGACTCATCGATGTGGTAAGTCGTGGCTTCTGAAAAAGGTTTATCATGACTATTTGGTGAGTCAAGGTGTACCTAAGAAAAACATAATCATGGTGTCTTTTGATGTGGATGAGGATATTACTGGGGAGGATTTGACCAATCCGATGGTTCTGAAACGCTATCTCTATTCCAAGATAATAGATGAAGATGCCAGCTATTATGTATTTCTTGCCGTAGGCAACTAAAAAAATCCACGGACCACACGGAGAACACAGAGAAAGATTTTCGTAGGATGATAAAGACCACTCTCTCAGACTTCAAACTTCAGACTTCATTTTTGCGTTACAATCCTTACAGCTTACAGTATTACAGTTTTTGAAAACGATTTTTTTGCGTTACAGTTTGACAGTTGACAGTTTCCATAAATGAATTTTTTGCGGTACAAATAACAGATAACAGTTTTGGAAAAGAAAAAAACAGGGAAGATTCTGTGATTGTACCCACTCATTATCTTCTTCTTGAGAATCTGCTTCCGAATTGTAAAGTGCTAAATATCAACACTCCCAAAAAGCAAAAAGTACCAAAAGAAACAAACTGGAAACAAAAATTTCAAAAACCCCAAAATGAAAACATCTGCTTAACATATCTTAACACGGAAATGAACGGAAATTTTCATTTTCTATCATTTTGTGCTGCGTTCCTGAAGGTGCAAAATCAGGTATTGTGAACCTTATTGTCGTTTCAGCAATCAGGTTGAAAAAATGGCTTTAGTTGGAAAAATGTGCACGAAAAGTGGGCTTTTCAGGTGGCATTTTATAGTATTTTCTGCGAAAATACAGTTGTATGTTTAACTTTCTACGTATAAGTCTCTTTAGTCTCACGGAATTTTATTAACTTTGCACCAAAGTTTATTTTAATTGCAATTTTATGGTCACTTATTTTGATGCATGTGAGATTCTTGAAATGCTGTCTGAAGCATCTGTAAAGGTGTTTCTGGACGGCGGTTGGGGTGTCGATGCACTTATAGGCAGAGAAACAAGAATACATAACGACATCGATCTGTTCGTAGAGAAGAAAGACTATGGTAAGGCCATATCCGTGATTACCTGGAAGGGATACAGAGAAGTTGTAATGGACTATACGACCGATAGCCATACTGTCTGGAAAGATGACAACGGAAGAATAATCGATCTGCATTGTTTCGAATATGTCGAAGATGGAATTCTATATGACGGATACACTTTCCCAAGCGAAACTTTCTCAGGTAAAGGAAATATCGGGAATATTGAGGTAACATGCATAAACCCGGAGGCACAGGTACAGTTCCATCTTGGATATGAATACGATGAAAATGATGTCCACGACGTCCTGTTATTATGCAGAACTTTCAATCTTGAGATACCGGAGCAATATAAAACTCACATCTGATTCAATATGCTATGATTACTGATAGTTATGATATTGAAACTGAACCAATGATCAATCTGTTTGATTTCTACGGCAGACGTGGAGATTTTGCAGATATATGCCTGATAATATTCTCGAAGGAGATTCATCGGCATTTACTTGATTCCTACGAATCTGAAATTATTGCAACTATGCCGGCTTGCAATGGCGATACGCATATCTATAAAACAACTTATAAAGGAGTTACGATAACTTTCTACCTGTCAGGAATAGGTTCAGCAGTAGCATCCTCTCAATGTCATCTTGCAAGCTGGCTAACTGGAGCATCAAAGTTCATTATGTTCGGTTCCTGTGGCAGTCTTGACCGTACAACCACACAAGGTAGATTTATCATACCGACACAAAGTTACAGAGGGGACGGGTGTTCATATTATTTTGCAGCACCATCCGACTATATTGATATAGCCGCAAGCAAGGAACTTTCCATAATTTTCGACAAATTATCTGTACCATATATTACAGGTAAAATATGGACGACAGATTCGATGATCAGAGAAACAAAAGGACTTGTACGCAAACGTATGGAAGAAGGGTGCATCGCTGTAGAAATGGAATTGGCTGGAGTTCAATCTGTGTGCGACTTCTACAATTTGAAGTTGTATGCTTTTTTTGAAACAGGTGACATTTTGGATACAAATGGATATGAAGCCAAAGGCTTGAACAATGCCAACCATAGTTTAAACAAACTTTATATTGCTTTAGAAACGGCAACCTACATCTGAAGTATATCAGAATTGTAAATTCCCATTTAGCGGACTATATAAAAAGTATTCCATAACCATCTATACGTGGTTTACGGAATGCTTACTTTATAACAATTAGGTTTACACTCGTTTATTTTGACGGTGCAAAGTTACTCATGCTATCTGGCTCCCACAACGGGCAATAGTGCACATTTTCAAGAAAATGACGTTTTCAAGAAAAAAAATATCCCTACAAACTTAGACTATGCCAAGTTTCGTAGGGATTTTGGAGGGTATAAACATTAGATTACTTCGTCCAGTGGTAGTGACTGTCGAGCATCAGGAAGATAGCCAAGCCGAAAATAACGAGTCCAAGGACAAAGAAGAACCAGAAGAAATACTGCACATAGTGTCCGAGGTAGGTTCCGTCGTACTCCTTGTACCTTTCCTGAACCCTTCTACGTTCTTCATAAAACATTTGATTGACCTCACGGATATGCTTCTGCATCTGAGTGGTCATCCATTCATGTTGTTTGTCGAACATGTCCTGAATCTTCTTCCAGTCAACATCATCGACTCTGACTGAAACCTTCAACTTGGTTGGGGCATCCTTCAGAACATTGTCAATGTGGGTATTGATGGTGTCAACCTTACCACTGATAGTGTCAACGGCATTGCCAAGAGCAGTCTGAGCTGAATTGTACTTACGGATGGCAGACTCCAGTTGAAGAGTTGCATTGATCCAAGTGTTGGTCGCTTTGTCAATGTTCTCACTCAACTGCCTGAGTTCAGGCGCACGACTGACAACAGCATCCTCGGCATCATGCTCTTCAATCTCTTCCTGGACTTCGTTCATCATGTCATCGAAGTCAGGCTTCTGCTCGTCATCTTCGATGAGTTCTTCTACATGTTTTGTTCTTCTCATTGATATGTAGGATTTGTCTAACGGTGGAATGAACGTCTTTTCTGCGGTGGCTTGCACATGGCATGAGCCATCTGGAGGCAACGGCGAGCCCGCTCACGCTCGTCTTCGTCATCATCCTTACCCCAACCAGAGGAAGGAGCAGAACCACCACCGCCACAAGATTCGGACACGGTTGTTGCTGCATCAATCATATCAAGGAAGAGAAGCATACCTACATGAGAAATGTCCTCTCTTGATGCAGTCATATCAGAATCAGGAACCTGAACCTCATTGAGGAAGATGTCCTTGACCGTGTTCGGAATATAGATTCTCTTCATTTCACCGCTAACATTGACATTGAAGGCAGTCTTGGTAGCAACTGGCAATGGCTTAGAATTGGACTGGGTAGGTTTCGTTGTCTGAGCAACATGGCGAGCAGGGCGAGCCGGTGAAACGGAAGGTGAAGCAGGTCGCATCTTGACCTGAGTAGGCTTAGGATGCATCTTCTTCCATGTGGCTTCAAGCTGTGATACCATGAACTTTCGACCGATGGCAGAAGCCTTGAACACTGAGGCATTCTTGCCGATGGTGTAGCCCACAAGTTTGCAGTTAGTAGTGTCATACCTTGGATTGACCTCATAGCCTCTCATGCGAAGCATATCAAAGTAACGGTCAATGTCGAAACTATCCATCTTCTGAAGGGTATATTCGCAAAACTCCGCTATATCTTGTTGGCGCATTTCACGAACCTCCTGAGGTTGCTCCCAACCATGCCTTGCGTTGATAATTTCCGCAGCCCTTATTGCTCTGATGTGAACATCGTGAACATCGTTGGTCTTGCCGTCATTATCCACACGGCAACAGTCAAGATGCAGGTGAAGGGTTCCAGACTTGGAATCCCGATGCAAGGCAGCAACACTCATAGAATTGCGGAAATTGGTCTTGACCTTCTCCTTAAAGCCTTTGGGTAAAAGTCCGACTGAATCCAAAGCTTCCAATCCTTCATCAGCGAGGTTTGCCCAGTCATCCAAGGTATATTTCTCTGACTCTTCCTTGGATGGGGAGAGTACAAACGTGGTCATGAAGCGTTCCAACTTTCGCCCAACAGTCCTGTCCTGTTGATGCAACTGGCAGGGTGTCACAGGGACAGGTCATTGACATCTTGATTATTGGGGCTTTTTTCAATTCTTACAGCTTACAGTATTACAGTTTTTGGAAAGGAAAAATAGGTTTCGCGAGGACTGTTCCTGTTTCTTGGACAACGCCAATGTCAATCGCAAGCGTTACAGTTGACAGTTGACAGTTTCCATAAACCATATTTTGCATTTCAAGCGTTACAGTTACAGTATTACAGTTTATGAAAGCAAACGTCAGGGTGCACGGATTTTTTATTGCCACGTAAATCTGTTAAAATTATGATTCTTTCCATTAATTATCAAGATATTTTCGTAACTTTGCCATGATCTATTTGATCAATAACACATATTCTAAAAAACGTGACACCATGATAACGGAAGAACGACTAAAGGGTGCGTATAGTGAAGGAGAGGCATTGGCCATTTATAATGAGGTGAAACAATCGGGAGACCTCATAGGCTTTTGTCGCACCTATATGAATCACGAAGACTATCAAGTGGCTCGCAATGCACTTTGGGGAGTGACCAAGGCCAGCAAAGCGGAGCACGCACAGCTGCAACCACTACTCCACCCGCTCATAGATTTAGCGATGCAGACCGACAACGCTTCTGTTCGTCGCCTGTCGCTCCATCATATTGAGCGCTTGAAACTGGAAGAAGATGATCTTCGCACCGACTTCCTTGACTTCTGCTTAGCCCACATGGTCAATCCTGATGAGTTTCCCAGTATTCAATCTCTCTGCATGAAGATTGCCTATCGGATGTGTAAGTTCTATCCAGAACTGATGGGAGAGTTTATGCACACCATAGAGAGCATGGACATGACTTTCTACAAGCCAGCGGTGAAATGTGTCAGAAGCAGGCTTTTAGGCAGTAAGCGTTAGACTACGAATAGCGCTGTCATCAATCCAAAGCGTGACAATATAACAGTATAACAGTTTTTGAAAAGCATAACAACGAAAGTTGGGGAAATGCGTTCCAAACAGGAAACGGATAAGTAAAACGAGAAAACGATGCTCAAGATTGTAATGATTATGCTATGCGGAATAGGTACGGGTTACCTGCTCCGCAACCAGAAAATGAGTTTTATCGGCCGTATCATCACGGCACTTATTTGGGTACTCCTATTCCTCCTCGGCATCGAGGTAGGATCGAATCCAAGTATCGTCAATGGTCTCCAGACGCTGGGTCTCGAAGCCATCGTATTAACGCTGGGCGGCAGTATCGGCAGTGCAATCTTTGCTTGGGCATTATGGAGATATGTAACAGCCAAACAGAAAGACAAGACATCGGTTGAACAGGAAGGAGGCAAGGCATGAAAGGCAGTCTGATTATCGTAGGCTTCTTTGTCCTCGGCATCATCGTGGGATTGTGTGACGTGATTCCCGACAGCTTTGTAAATAGCGACGTCAGCTATTATACCCTTTGCTGCCTGATGTTCTGCGTAGGCATCAGCATCGGTTGCGACACTTCTGTACTGAAGAGTTTCAAAGAGGTCAATCCTCGTTTGATGATGCTTCCCATCATGACCATTCTGGGCACGTTGGCAGGATGCGCTGCAGTATCTATCCTATTGGGGCATCGTCAACTTACCGACAGTCTGGCGATAGGTTCTGGATTCGGCTACTACTCTCTGTCGAGCATCTTCATCACCCAATACCGTGGTGCAGAACTTGGTACCATCGCTTTGCTTGCCAACATCAGCAGAGAGATTCTCACCCTGTTGTGTGCCCCACTGTTGGCGAAGTATTTTGGAAGATTGGCACCTATCAGCGTAGGGGGTGCCACCACGATGGACACTACCCTCCCCATCATTACCCGTTATTCGGGTGAGAGTTTCATCATCGTGTCCATCTTCCATGGCTTCTGTGTAGATTTCTCCGTGCCATTCTTGGTTACATTCTTCTGTTCGTTCTAACTTCATAGAAATTGACAGTATGTCTGAGCTTGGGCAGTTTGCTCTCGGAATAGGACATTTGTCTCGGAACGAACAATATTAAACCAAGATTCTTCTTATGATAAAGAAGTGAAAGACATTCATAATTCAATATTATTTCACCAGCCTGTTTCAATGGCTCGTTGTTGGGGACAAATGTACGAAAAAAATCCCGTGAGTCGTATGCCACCCACGGGATTTTATGGTTATTTAATAGAAAATACTTAGAGCCAGGCATGTTAATTGTATAATTCTGGGTCGCCCTGCGAACGGTCAACAAATTCCTCGTCGTATTCCTCGCCTGGTATCAGGTCATCGAAATCAGGGTCGTCGTAAGGGTCTCGGTCATCGTCATCTGTTCCAATGATAATTCCTCCTTTTCCCTTTTTGGTGCTGACAGATTTTCTTATGCTGTCATTATGTAGCCTAATAGAGTCAAGCCCCCGCTGGACTGCCTCTCGGCGCTTATTATCCCAACGGCGAAATTCTTCTTTTTGTTTTCGCTCTTGCAGGGCATAGTAGGCTGTGCAACCAAATAGGCAGCCCATAACAAGGACGGTTACCCATAAGCCTCTCCAAAACTCTTTGCTTAGTTTTTTCATTGTGTTCCTACTTAATGGCGATGATACTTTTTCAGAGTTCCCTGTATGAGGATATTGGCCTGCTCCTCGGCAGCCTCATTAGGCTTGAACTCTGACATGTGAATAGAATTGTTCTGTCGCTTTATATATTCCCATACATCGGGATATTCCTTGAACGTATATTCGCTTTCGCGTCGGAATACTGGACTCATAATCACTTGTTATTTGGCGCAAATTTACAAAAAGTTTCTGGAATAACTTTCGCAAGTGAACAAAAATCAGCTTGAGAAAGTTGTAATAGGTATTCTCTTTTTTTAGCCTACCAGTTCAGCACCCACCTTGCATCAGCGTATTTTCCTATCAGCTCAGCATCCTTGATGGCATCAAGCTGGCGAACATACTGGTGTCTCCGGCTGACATCTATAGCCTTACCATACTTGTCATGGCTGTTGAATTCCAACAGGGTGACCGTAGGTTCAGCCACAGGTTCAAAGCCTATGGCAGGCACACCGTCCAACGTGCAGTTGAGCAACACACATTCAGAATGAGGATAGGGCTTTCCATGGTTGTGTGGCAGACGAGCGATCACAGCATTCTCACCCAATCCCTTAAAGGTACAGTCGTTGAAGATGTTACCATGGTTTTCGGCCGTATTTCTTATCCACATGAAGGGGCCATGAGTGGAAATGGTACAATGATTGAAGTATGACGGACCTCTGCCTAAGACCGTATCTCCTCCTCCATCTATGATGCAGTTGAGCCAGTAGGCCGATCCGTTCGCTTGAAGAGCATCTCCGTCGCCAATGACATGTACGTTCTCAGAAAAGTTTCTCTCACCATTGAGCAGGAACCCCTCAGCCTGTCCCTTACAATCGGTCTTGAAGGTGATGTTCTTGAAAATCATATCAGCGCAATTGTCAGCAGCTACCGCAGCACGACGTGAGGGGAATGTTCCCTTCACCTCGTTGGTCTTGATGTCAACAGGATGAGGATTGAAAACCTCGTTATTGGGATAATGCACCACAACCCCATCCATAGATTCACCTTGAATGGTCACAAACCGCTTATTACGGAAATACACCAGTTCTTCATAGTCGCCATTCTTCACAAAAACAGTTTTCCTACTCGCTTCCGAGGGCAACGAGTCTGGCATCCAATCCATGGCACCCTGCAGAGTGGAGAAATCTCCGCTTCCATCAGCAGCCACCACCACCTGAGATTTATCTGTTGAAGGAGCCTTTGCCTTGGTAGTAAACTTCCATGATTTCTTGCCATTCCATCCCTCGATGACTCCCTTGCCTATCTTAATTTCATACTCATGTCCGTAATCCAACATATTGTTGTGTAGATAAACAGTAGCCTTATTACCATGACAGATAACAGGATAGAAGTGGAAGGCATCAGAGAATCCGCCGATAATCGTCTTCTGATACTTGCGCTTATCTTCTTTGGCAGCACCCGATGGAGTGCCCGGACGTGTGTTACGATTGGTAATATGCTCCGACTTATAGATATAAGGTACAGGAGTATATGTTGCATGAGGATTAACAGGCTGTCCTTCTGTTGGCCCTGCCGGAACGGACATGTCGATTTTGTCAACCACCTTGTTAGTGGTTTTGTCAAACACCGTGACAATCCCCTTTGTGCCCGCCTTTACCGGTTGGTCAAACTCAATAATGAGATGTGTGTCGATGTTGATGTTGTGAGCATTCTCCTTAGGATAAAAACCTACTGGAGACTGTGCCAGCAGTTTCATACATACGATGAAAGCTGCCATTGTAATAAAGATTCGTTTCGTAGTCATTGTTTTTAAGTTGTTTGGAGTTGCAATATTACAAAAAAACATTGAGAAATCCTATATTTTTAAAGGAATTATTATTGGATAGCAATAAAACACATTTTTCGCATGTGGGGAAGTTAGGGAAGTTAGAGAGAAGTTAGAGAGAAGTTAGAGAGAAGTTAGAGAGAAGTTAAGGGACAAATGTCCTACGTCTTACGGCAAAAGGCTATTGTCTCTTAACTTCCCGAACGACCGTAGGATATCATTCCCGTATTTCTTATGCTTTGATGTTGCACAATTCATAATAATTACTTATCTTTGCAAAGCAGAAAACAAGTTTCGGTCTGACGGAACATGCAAACGAACTTGATATACTTAATAGACAACAGACCCGAGATATGATGAAACCTAAGCACCTACTCTCCTGGATAGCCTTGCTGACCGCAATGGATATGAGCGGATCCCCCATGGATCAGGATGAACCTGCGTATAAAATCGTGAATCAGGATTCTACTTGCCAAATCTTTGTTTATTCTCCTGCAGCAAATCAAGGCTTACATCTGGCTTATCTCACCGATGATGACCGGTGGATAGACGTCGGGCAGCTGTGCACCAGCGATTTCGGTCCATGGGGTAGCGAGAAGAAGATGTATCGCCCGTTTGTGACAAAAGCAAACGATGGTACATGGCGTGCGCTATGGAGCGTAAACAACAGTTCGCCTCAGTTTGCCGTGGCTTATTCTGAAGATCTGGTAACATGGCGTCCTCAGGACTACCCCATCGTGAAAGAGAAGGGTATCAAGGATGTGGTTGCCTATCAGATGGACGATGATTCTTTCAACATCTATCTACAGACAGCCGAGGGCAAGCGATATGTACATGCAGACAAGGATTTCCGCACCTTTTTAGAGGATTCCATAGAAGCCGTTGCCGACGATATACTTTGGCAACGCGACACAGTTACCATCAATGGCAAGGTGTTGGAAGGCAACGCCTTCAACATCCCCGCCATCCATCTCGATTATATTCGGGCATGGCATAAGGCACTTGCTGACGACAACAAGGAGAATGGCAGACCCTTGCCGCACACCGAGGCAGAACTTCAGGCCTACCTGAAGGAAAAGCATGTGAAGTTGGGAGCCGGTAATGAGATTACAGCCCAACTGCAAATCCAAACCCACAAGTCGCATCGCATCTCAGACAAACTCATCGGCATCTTCTTTGAGGATATCAGCCGTGCTGCCGATGGTGGTCTTTGTGCCGAGTTGTTGCAGAACGGCGACTTTGAGTATCATGGCGAGAGAAAAGGATGGAAGGCAACTACAGCATGGCAGGGACTGGAGACCGTATCTGCCATTTCAGTAGAAAATGGAGTCAGCAAGAACAATCCTCATTATGCTATTCTGACAGATAATCCTATTTATAATATCGGTTGGGAGGGCATCCACATCAAGCATGCCACCTATGATGTGAGTTTGTTTGCCCGTTGTATGGACGGGAAGAAGAAGCAACTCACCATAGCCTTGGTGGATGCAGAGAATAACATCGTGGCCAAGACCAAAGTGAAGATACAAGGTGACCAATGGAATGAATACAAGAGTCAACTGGTGGTTTCCGATAAATATAAGGACGAACCGGGCAAAGCCATCCGTTTCGCTGTCATCCCTAAAGGCAAAGAAAGAATGGCAGTGGATATGCTGAGTCTCATGCCTCGCGACACTTACAAGGGACATGGCCTGCGTAAGGATTTGGCCGAGGTGATTGCCGATTTGCACCCTCGCTTCGTCAGATTCCCCGGTGGTTGCATGCTGCATGGTCAAGGACTGGAGAACATCTACCATTGGAAAGAAAGCGTAGGACCGCAGAAGGACCGCAAGCCGGCATTCAACATTTGGAACTACCACCAGACCCGCAAACTGGGATTCTTTGAGTATTTCCAATGGTGCGAAGACATGGGTGCAGAGCCTCTGCCGGTGTTGGCAGCCGGAGTGCCTTGCCAAAATTCACAACCTAATGCCAAGGGCATCTGCGGTCAGCAAGGAGGCATCCCTATGGCCGACATGCCTCAGTATGTCCAAGATGTGCTCGACTTGGTGGAATGGGCAAATGGCGACCCTGCCACGTCAGAATGGGCGAAGATGCGGGCAGAGGCAGGCCATCCAGCTCCTTTCAACCTGAAGATGGTGGGCATTGGCAACGAAGACCTGATTTCTACCGATTTCAAACAGCGCTATCTGATGATTTGCAAAGCCTTGAAGGAGAAACATCCAGAGATAGAAGTAATAGGAACCGTAGGCCCGTTCCACTATCCATCTTCGGATTATATAGAGGGATGGAAAATTGCCAAGGAGCACAGGCAATGGATTGATGCCGTGGATGAACACTACTACGAACAACCGGGATGGTTTATCAATCATCAAGACTATTACGACAACTACGACCGCAAGGCACCGAAGGTTTACCTGGGTGAATATGCTGCCAACGGAAATAACGAGCTCGACCGTGCCCTTGCAGAAGGAATTCATCTCTGCAACATAGAGCGTAATGGCGATGTGGTTGAAATGACATCCTATGCTCCCCTACTCTGCAAAGACGGTTATCACAACTGGAATCCTGATATGATCTACTTCGACAATAGCGAGAACATCCGCCTTACCGAGAGTTACAAGATTCAGAAGATGTTCGGACAGCATGCCGGCGATACGTATATCGCTTCGGAACTGAATCTGCCAGCAGCCTTGAAACGCTACGTCGGTACAAGCGTGGTGAAGGATTCAAAGACGGGCAAGACATGGCTCAAGGTGGTGAATGCATTACCTCGTGTGCTCAAACTCAATCTGAATGGTCTTGGCAACAAAACTGTAGAAATACAGCCTCGCTCTTCGCAGGTCATCGAACTATAGGCGCCATTCTGCTGCAACAGAAATAGTCTGATCAAGCAAGTCATGACATGAGAAAGTGGTTATTTTCCCCACTTATTGAAATGCTGCCAAGTGAATTCAAACTTTTGATGTCAAGATGACGAATGGAAAATCTCGAACACATCCCGAACACATCCCGACACGATCGGAAATAAAAACAAACGAAGATGATGACAGAAATGACAATAACAATAATCATAGGACTGCTGATTCCGCTATTAGGAACAATGGTCGGTTCGGCATTCGTATTCTTTATGAAAGACGAAATGTCTGACCGACTGCAAAAGTCGCTGTTGGGCTTTGCCTCTGGCGTAATGGTAGCTGCTTCCGTATGGTCTTTGCTCATCCCAGCTATGGATATGGAGGCAGGCTGTGGCAAATGGTCGGTAGTGCCTGCTGCTGTGGGATTTCTAATGGGTATCGGTTTCTTGCTACTTATCGACGAACTGACGCCACACCAACACCTCGGTACCGACAAGCCTGAGGGTATCAAGTCACACTTGTCAAAGACAATCATGCTTGCCCTTGCCGTAACCATCCATAACCTGCCTGAAGGAATGGCTGTGGGTGTGGTGTTTGCAGGTGCAGAAAACAGTTCCGCCCATATTTCCTTAGCTGGCGCTGTTTCCATGGCAATAGGTATTGCCATTCAAAACATCCCTGAAGGCGCCATCATCTCTATGCCTATGCGAGCGGCAGGCAACAGCCGATGGAAGTCGTTTATGTTAGGTTCGCTTAGTGGAGCGGTCGAGCCGGTTGGAGCCGTTGCCGTTCTGTTGCTTGCCTCACTCATCATGCCTGCCCTACCCTATATGCTTGCTTTTGCAGCAGGAGCCATGGTCTATGTGGTAGTGGAAGAACTGATTCCAGAGGCATCCCACGGCGAGCATAGCAACCGCAGCACCATTGGCTTCGCCATCGGTTTCGTACTGATGATGGTGCTTGATGTTGTGATGGGATAGCAAAGCGAGAACATATCTCCACCATCCTCGACGAATACGGCTGTTTGCGAAACGTGTGGGGAAGTTAAGGGAAGTTAGGGAAGTAAGAGAGAAGTTAAGGGACAAATGTCCTACGTCTTACGGCAAAAGGCTATTGTCTCTTAACTTCCCGAACGACCGCAGGGAGTGATAACTTCCATTTTATGGCACCTTTTCTCGCCATGACAGAATTAAAGCGAGCTTTATTCTGCTCATTTGGCTTAACGAAAACGTTCCATTTTATGGCACCTTTTCTCGCCATGACAGAATTAAAGCGAGCTTTATTCTGCTCATTTGGCTTAACGAAAACGTTCTTTAACTTCAATCAATTCCATCAGTTGCGAAACTTGAATAAAATAACAGGAATACATGCCACTGATCAGCATCCAATATTACAACTCGCCATGCGGTAAACTCGTCTTGGCATCCATGGCAGGCGAACTGTGCCTTTGCGACTGGAACGCGAATCCTTGTGCCGAGCGCAACCTGCATCGGCTAACAGAGAGCATGGGTGCCTCTTTCAAGACAGAAGCCACCTCGGTCTTGGAAGAGACCAAAAAGCAACTCGATGAATATTTTGCAGGCCGTCGCCAGACCTTCGACATCCCGTTGCGTCCCATAGGCACAGACTTTCAACATCGCGTATGGAGCGCATTACTCCGCATCCCCTACGGAGAAACAAGGAGTTACAAGGATATTGCGCAAACCGTCGGGCGTCCCCAAGCCGTCAGAGCCGTGGCAGGGGCTATTGGGGCAAACGGCATCAGCATCCTCATCCCCTGCCATCGCGTCATAGGCAGCAACCACAGCCTGACAGGATTTGCAGGAGGCCTGGAAGCAAAGCGCATGTTGTTGGAGATGGAGCACAGACGCGTGACGGACGCACCTTCCCAAGATTTACCGAGATTCAGGCTTAGCGCTCAGAAAAACTGGCCATAGAAGGCTAAAAAAGCACGTGACTGTGTAGAACTTGAAAAAAATACATTATCTTTGCAGAAAGTTTGCACAGTTCTCTGTTGCGACAGAAGAAACAAACGAAAATATGGAAACAGAAAACAAATCATTTCAAGAAGTTAACGAGGGCTACACCATGCTTGAGGCTATCAACGAGGCTAAACGCTGCCTGCATTGCAAAGTGCCTCAATGCAAGAAAGGATGTCCTATAAGTCATGATATTCCTGACTGGATTCACGAGTTGTCGATGGGTAACCTCGGCAATGCCATGAACATCATCAACAACAAGAGTAATCTGCCTTCCGTTTGCGGTCGGGTGTGTCCTCACGAAAAGCAATGTGAAGGACACTGTGTGCTCAACAAGAGGGGCGAAGGCATTCGCGTGGGCAAACTGGAGAGGTTTATTGCCGACTTCGACGGCAATATGAGTCTTATCCGCGAGAACCTATTGCCAAAGACGAGAGGTAAGATAGCCGTTATCGGTTCTGGCCCTGCCGGACTGACCATTGCCGGCGACATGGCCCGACAGGGCTTCAATGTTGAAATTTTTGAGATGGAACCAGAACCGGGAGGGGTACTGATGTTTGGCATTCCTGAATATCGCCTGCCCAAGGAAATCGTACGCCGTGAGATTAAGAAGATAGAAGAGCTGGGTGTGGTGTTCCATTGCAACACCACCGTAGGCAAGGGTGATCTGACCATCGAGAAACTCTTTGAAATGGGCTATGATGCCATTTTCATGGGCACAGGAACGGGCGTGCCTAAGAAACTCCACATCCCCGGCAGCAATCTTAAGGGCGTGCGCCAGGCTATATGGTTTTTGCGGCGCGTCAGCCTCTACAACGAGGGCAACCTTAGCCGAGAGGAAGTGGTGGTGCATGAAGGCAACCGCGTATTTGTGATAGGTTGTGGAAATACTGCCATGGATGCTGCCAGAACGGCAGTACGCATAGGAGCGAGCCACGTGGAAGTGGTTTATCACCGTACCGTCAACGAGATGAGTGCACTCCGCTCGGAGTATGAGGATGCCGTGGCAGAAGGTGTGAAATTCAGTTGGCAATCGAGCATCGTGGAGATTCACGATGATAATGGAACGCTCAACGAGGTGGTTATCGAATCCAATGGCGAGCGCCGCACTGAGAAGGCCGATTTCGTCATCATGGCGGTTGGCTCTGCCCCTGCAAGTAGAATTGTATCTACCACGACGGGTATCGACGTAGATGAACGCGGCTACGTCCTGACTCGTGAAAAACCGTATGGCATGACTACCCGCAAAGGGGTGTTTGCCGGTGGCGACGTGGTAAACCGCCCTTCAACTGTTGTTCTCGCCATGCGCGATGCAAAACGTGTGGCTGAGGGCATGGCACAATATGTTGATGCTGTGAAACTCATAGAGGCTGTAAATGAAAAGGGCGAGATGAAGAAACCTGAAGTTTAGGATGCTTTTTCATCGTCAGCATAACGGTCATACTCCAAGAATCGCTGCTGTGGATTCTTGGAGTATTTTTTTAGATCAGACTTTTTTTATCACAGTCTTATACCATACTTCGCTATTCTCTCGCTGAGCATTCCCTTGGGCATGAATTCCATCAGAGCATCTGTAACGGTATTGAGCATTTGCTCGCGGATATAGTCTTCTTTGACATACAAAGAAACACGCCGTTGGGAGAGACAGTTGCCTTCTATCGGGCGCACATTCTTACGCTGCTGCTCGGTAAGAAGCGGCAGATGCATCTCTGGAATGATGGTGAATCCTCCATTCGCATCCACGATATGTACCAACGTGGTGATGCTGCCTGCTTCATAGATATGATTGCCCTTGTTTCGGGCCTTGCAGAAGGAGAAAGCGCTGTCACGCAAACATTGTGCATCCTTCATGATCCACATGTTCTCGTGTTCCAGATTTTCGGGTTTGAAAACCGGCAGTTTCCGCCAGCAACTTTCGGCAAGATAGACCATGAATTTCTCGGTATAGAGAGGTATTTCAAGGATTCCTTCACACCCATTGTCCGAAATAGCGATACCGGCATCCAGTTCGCCTCGTAAAAGCGATTCTACCATGAAATTCGCCTTCATTTCCTGAATCGACAATTCTACAGCGGGAAACAGTTCCCGATAGTGTTTGATGAATTGGGGCAGGATATACGGGGCTATGGTAGGGCCTACAGCAAGAGCAAATCTTCCCCCTATCGTCCCCTTGTCTTCGTTGATGATTTCTCCTATGCGTTCAACTTCCATGAGTGCTTTTTCTGCCTGTTGGATAATCTTTGCTCCGGCAGTTGTCGGAGCTACAGACTTGTTGGAACGTTGAAAGATGCGGATATCCAGTTCCTCTTCAAGTTTCTGAAGCATAGCACTTAGCGTAGGCTGCGACACATGACACGACTCAGCCGCCTTCGCAAAATTGCGAAAGCGGTTGACGGCTATGATATATCTAAGCTGTTGTATGTTCATCGTTCTGTCATATAAAGAGGTTTACATTGGCTTGGTCGGCTCGTTCCATATAACTGGCAACGCCTCCTATGGTGACATTGTCGAGCAATTCCTCACGGTTCACCCCCATGACGTCCATCGACATCTGACAGGCAATAAACTCCACACCGTTGTCGATGGCTTGCTGCCGAAGCGACTCCAGCGAATCAACACCTTTCTTTTCCATCAGATAGCGCATCATCTTGGCACCTATGCCCATCATGTTCATTTTCGACAGCGCCAACTTGGAGGAGTCTTTAGGCAGCATCCAACCAAACATCCGTCCGAAGATGTCCTTCTTCACCCGAGGCTTATGGGCTTTTTTGATGGCGTTAAGTCCCCAAAAGGTAAAAAAGATACTCACCTTCTTTCCTGTAGCTGCTGCGCCATTGGCAAGTACAAACGTGGCGAGCGTTTTATCTAAGTCATCGCTAAACAGGATCAAGGTCTTGCCCATATCATGGGGATGCGGTCTGCTGGCTTCTATTGCACAGGGAGTGGTCTTTTCTATTATGGCTATATAGACACCGGATTCAGACCTCTTACCCAAAAATTTATTGCCTGTTGTACGACACCATGCCTCGGCATCACGTGGAAAGGCGGCGTCCGTGGCACGTACCTCCAACTGTTGACCGGCATTCAGCCCGTCCATCGCCTGCTTCATCTTCATGATGGGTCCCGGACATTGAATACCGCACGCGTCAACCTTGACGACGGAAGAACCGGCAGCGCACGATGAGTTCTCTGTTTGCCCTTCTGCTATTTCAGAGCTCATCTTGTCTGTTTCATCAAAGCCATCTGGCGTTTCGATTGTTGCTGTTGCTGCCTTATAGGTTTTCAGACCGCCTATCAGATTGCGAACAACCTTATAACCATTAGCCTTAAGGATATTGGAAGCCAGATAACCGCGTAATCCTACCCCACAGAACAACCATACAGGTCGGTCGTTAGGAATTTCAGAGAGTCTTTCTCTCATATCGTCCAAAGGAATATTGACGGCTCCGGAGATTGTTCCCAGCGCATACTCGTCTGGAGTACGCACGTCAACTAATGTCACCTTGGTGATGTCTGCCTCTTTCAACTCGCGCCAATAGAGCGGCGTCATTTTATCGGTCAGAATATTACCAGCTACATAGCCAGAAATGGCAACAGGATCTTTTGCCGACGAGAATGGCGGAGCGTAAGCATGCTCTAAGCGGGTGAGATCTCTCACGGTCGCCCCATTCTTGATAGCCATTGCATATTCGTCGATGCGCTTATCCACGCCATCATACCCAACAATCTGAGCACCATAGAGTTTTCCATTTTCAGGAGAGAAGGTAATTTTGATATCCATCTGCAGACTGCCTGGATAATAACCGGCATGTGCACCATTATGAATGGTGGCAGAGAGATAGGGAATATCCATCTGTTTGAGTCGTTTGGCAGGAAGGCCGGTTAATGCGACGGTAAGATCGAATACTTTGGCGATGGCAGTTCCTATAGCCCCTTCATATTTCTCTTTATTACCCAAAACCATATTGTCTGCAACAATACGCGCCTGACGGTTGGCAGGTCCTGCAAGGAAGTTAAGCCATGGCTTACCGGTAATAGGATGTGGAAACTCTATGGCGTCGCCCACGGCATAGATATTCTCGTCAGAAGTCTGAAGGTATTCATCTACCCAGATACCCCGCATTTCACCCAACCTCAATCCCGCAGCTTGAGCCAGACGTGTTTCTGCACGCACGCCGATGCTTAAGAGCACCATATCAGCCTTGAGGCGAATGCCAGACTTGAAATGTACCGTCAGTTCTTCACCCTCACGCGAGAATCCTTCAACGGCCTGTTTCAGATATAGTTTCACATTCTGTTGTTGTAAGTGATCATGTACCAGCGACGCCATGGAATAGTCAATAGGTGACATCACCTGATCAGCCATTTCCACTACCGCCACTTGGGCACCTGCATGGTTCAGGTTTTCCGCCATCTCCAGTCCGATAAATCCACCTCCTACAATAACAGCACGCTTCACTTGATGACTGTTCATATACGCCTTGATACGGTCGGTATCGTTGACATTTCTCAAAGTGAAGATGCCTTCACTGTCTATACCTTGCAAAGGTGGTACAACGGGCGACGCTCCAGGAGAGAGCAATAGTTTGTCGTATGTTTCGGTATAGTCTTTTCCATCCGCTGTATGTATGGTAACCTGCTTTGCAGCAGTATCAATAGCCGTTACCTCGCTCAGCGTACGTACGTCGATATTGAAACGTTTGCCGAACGCTTCGGGAGTCTGTACAAACAAACGGTCGCGCTCATCAATCACGCCTCCTATATAATAGGGCAGTCCACAGTTGGCATAGGAGATGTATGCCCCTTTGTCGAAAAGGATGATTTCTGCATCTTCCGTCATACGTCGGATGCGTGCTGCAGCAGTCGCGCCTCCTGCCACTCCTCCTACTATAATATATTTTTTCTTGTTTGCTGTCATCGTCAATAGTATTTTTTTATTGAAATTGTGCAATCACTCGTTTAAGTTCGCTTGATGGCATGGCTCCACTCTGCCGCCATTTCATCTCTCCTTCTTTGAAGATCATAAGCGTAGGAACCGACTGTATGCGCATCTGCATGGCAACGGCTTCATTCTTATCCACATCTACTTTGACGATGCGAATGCTGTCGCCTAATTCTTTCTTGAGCTGTTCCAATACGGGGTGCATCATTCTGCAAGGACCGCACCATGTTGCGTAAAAATCCACCAGAGTCAACTGACTACTTTGGATGATGTCTGAAAGTTTTTCCATATCGTTATTGTTTTTATTTGTTTTCGATTTGATGTTGCAAAGATAGGCAATCTTTTATAGATAAACAAACTTATATATCTATATTACGATAGATAATAACTATCAATAATCAAAAAAATCCATAAATATGATTGGTCGTTATGAATAATATATTTATCTTTGCAGGCGAATGGCATTTGTATTACCATTGCCAAGAAATAACAATCTAAAAAAACATACCATTATGACTATCGGAGACAAAATACCGGAGGTGCTTGGTATAGACCAAGACGGACGTGAGATTAAGGCAAGTGACTATCGTGGCCGCAAAATTGTGCTTTACAGTTACCCCAAAGCCAATACCAGCGGATGTACCGCCGAAGCCTGTTCCTTGCAGTCGCACAAGGCGGAGCTGGCGGCAGCCGGTTACGAGATTATCGGCGTGAGCAAAGACAAACAAGCCTTGCAGAAAAAGTTTGCTGATACCCAAGGGTTACAGTTTCCACTTATTGCCGATACAGAGACCACCTTATTGCAGGAACTCGGTTGTTGGGGCGAGAAGGTTGCTTGTGGCAGAAAGACCATCGGCATTCTCCGCACCACTTACCTCGTAAATGAAGAAGGCGTTATCGAGAAAATCTTCACTCCAAAGGAAATCAAAACCAAAATCCATGCTGAGCAGATCTTGGACTACATCAACAAATAACAATTTGTATTCAAGTCCAACATAGTTAGGAAGAATAAAACCGAACACTCTCCATGGCTCGCATATTCATAGCAATACGTTTCGACGATGAGTTAAAAAAGACTCTTGTCGCCTTACAACAGACATTAAAGGCGAAAGGAGTTGCAGGAAACTATTGTTCGTATGGTAATCTCCACATGACGCTTGCATTCATAGGTGAAAGCGTTTTCGTTAAGCCAAAGGAGCAGAATAAAGCTTGCTTTGATTCTGCCAAAGAGAAATGCCAAAAGACAAAGTCCATGGATGTACTGCCTGAAATTCACAAAGCCGTGAGCGAAGTGGAGTTTGAACCTTTCATCATGACCTTAGGCAAACTTGGAACATTTTCTACAAAAAACGGGGTTATCTGGTGTGGGATAAAGGAGAGCGAACCAATCACAACTATTGCCAATAAGCTGCGCGAACGTCTCTCTGCAAATGGCATATCTTATAGTTCCCTGGCTTTTTCCCCACATATTTCCTTGGTTCAACATCCCACACAAATCATAACTGACATAGAGGTTCCCGAAGTCTCTATAAAGGTAGAAAGAATCTTCGTCATGAAATCCGAGCGTATCAATGGTGAACTCATATACTCGGAACTATGAGACGTCGAATCGTAAGTATTGCATAAGAAACTGTATCGGCTGCATGCGTTGTGTTTCCGTTTGTCTTGCCCATGCAAGAGGGATTGGCGAGCGTCTAAACCAATTGACTGCATTTCTTGCCCCGCTTTGTTGCGAAAGGAAGAAAAACGAATTGTTCATTTAATGACATTCAGCTTTCGTAAGATTTATATAAGGATTTTGTCGTCTTTTACCTTCGGGATGCGTTAATTCTACATCATCGATTTCTGTTTACAACCTTTTTTTCGTAACTTTGCAACTTTGTTGATAACAAACTGTATCAGCACATGACCGCAAACAGACCCGATATTCTGTTTTTGCAACGTTTTTCACTATAACCACAAGAAAGAAATATGATTACTGTTGATGGATTGACCGTCGAATTTGGCGGAACCACCCTATTCAAAGACATCTCCTTCCAAATCAACGAGAAGGACCGTATTGCCCTGATGGGAAAAAATGGCGCAGGAAAGAGTACTCTGCTCAAAATTATTGCTGGGGTACGCACAGCAACAAGAGGTACCGTTTCGGCACCAAAAGACTGCGTCATTGCCTATCTACCACAGCATCTGATGACTGAAGACGGACGAACCGTGTTTGACGAAACCTGCCAGGCATTTGCTCATCTTCATGAGATTCAGGCGGAAATAGACCGCATCAATAACGAACTCACTACACGTACTGACTACGAGAGTGACGAATACATGCAACTCATCGAGAAGGTTTCGACACTATCAGAAAAGTTCTACGCCATAGATATGAGCCACTTTGAAGAGGATGTGGAGAAAACACTCCTCGGTCTTGGATTCGAGCGTTCTGACTTCAACCGCCCTACCAGCGAGTTCTCCGGAGGCTGGCGTATGCGCATCGAACTGGCAAAACTGTTGCTCAAATCACCAGACGTTCTTCTCCTTGACGAGCCTACCAACCACCTCGACATAGAATCTATCGGCTGGCTTGAGGACTTTATTTGCAATAGTTCTAAAGCGGTGATTGTCATCAGCCACGACCGCAAATTCGTGGACAACATCACCACCCGAACCATTGAGGTGACCATGGGACGCATCTATGACTACAAAGCTACTTACAGCCACTATCTGGAACTGCGTAAAGAGCGCCGCGAACAGCAAATGAAGAAATATGAGGAACAGCAGAAAATGATTGCCGAGACCAAAGACTTCATCGAACGTTTCAAAGGTACCTATTCCAAAACCTTCCAAGTGCAGAGTCGGGTAAAGATGCTTGAAAAACTGGAACTCATCGAAGTGGATGAAGAAGACACCAGCCATCTGCGCCTGAAATTCCCACCAAGTCCTCGAAGCGGCGCCTACCCTGTACAAATGAGCGATGTAGCCATGGCGTTCGACGACAAAAAGGTTTTCAGCGGAGTGAACCTTACCGTGGAACGTGGCGACAAGATTGCTTTCGTGGGGCGAAACGGAGAGGGTAAATCAACATTGGTGAAGTGCATCATGGGGCAACTGAAAAATGAAGGGAAACTTCAGCTCGGCCACAACGTACAGATTGGCTATTTCGCCCAAAACCAAGCATCGCTACTCGATGGTGAACTTACCGTTTTCCAGACTATTGACGATGTGGCTAAAGGTGAAATACGCAACAAGATACGAGACTTCCTCGGCGCCTTTATGTTTGGCGGAGAAGATTCTACCAAGAAAGTAAAAGTGCTCTCAGGTGGAGAACGCACACGTCTTGCCATCCTCAAACTCTTGTTGGAACCCGTCAACCTGCTAATCCTCGACGAGCCCACCAACCACCTTGACCTCAAGACCAAAGATGTGCTCAAGCAAGCACTTCAAGACTTTGATGGCACACTCATCGTTGTCAGCCACGACCGCGACTTCCTTGATGGCCTTGTCAGCAAAGTCTATGAATTCGGTCATGGTCGCGTACGCGAACACTTATGTGGCATCTACGAGTTCCTTGAGTCCAAAAAGATGGAAAGTTTGCAGGAATTGGAAAAGAAACAATAGTGCATTATGCGAAAATAGTTTGCCAACGCAGCACATCACAATCAATATTGTCACTTTTTCTTTACATATCAATATGATTTCATATTACACCGTTCCTCATACATCTTAATATAGATAAGTCCGTGGCATTTCCCAAGTAAGTCTGATGCAACTCCCACGTAAGTCCCAATAAACATACGGACGACATGGGAGACAGAGAGGAAACAGATAAGAGAAACAAAAAAACTCCCTGTCGATTTCCGACAAGGAGAATATCATATTGCAAAGCAATAATCATTTATCGGGCAACGTCTTTACAAACCTCATTTCACGCAAAATGCGCCCCTGACGTTTTCGTAGATAAGGACCAGGATCAGCAGAATTGTATTTGCGCGGATTGGGTAACGAACCGGCAATAAGAGCACACTCCGACTTTGTCAAATCGGCAGCTGACTTATGGAAATGCCACTCTGCCACAGCACTCGCACCATAAATTCCATCACCCATTTCTATAGAGTTTAGATAGACCTCCATAATGCGCTCTTTAGACCATACCAACTCAATAAGCGCGGTAAAATAGACCTCAAAACCCTTACGTATCCACGAACGGCCAGGCCAAAGAAAAACATTCTTAGCGGTCTGTTGTGAGATAGTAGAGGCACCAAGTTTGCGCTTTTCGGGATGACTGATATTACGCATGGCAGCATACTCTATGGCTCGATAGTCAAAACCATGATGGTCAAGAAAACGAGCATCCTCACCTGCCATAACTGCCTTGGGAAGTGAAGGGGAAATATCCTCAAGAGGCACCCAACGATGGCGCAACACCAATTCATGCCCCTGTCCTGCCTGTTGGAAAAGACGGATAAACATGAGCGGAGTAAACCAAACAGGCACCCAACGCAACACGACAACAGAAAGAATAGTGGAAACGAAAAACGTTGCCACTATCCATAATAACACTTTTCTTATCTTCTGCAAAACAAGAGTTTTAGTCTGCGATACTGTAAGTTTGCCCATTTAGTTTGCCTGTTGTGCCTGCTGAATAGTCTTCTGACTGGCGTACATATATACCTCTACTCGACGATTGAGCTTACGACCTTCAGCAGTACTATTATCTGCTACAGGATTAGTAGAACCCTGGCCTTCAATACGCTTAATCTGAGCGGATTTTACACCACAAGACAGGAGATAACTATTAACACTCTGAGCACGACTGACAGACAACGGCTGGTTAATACCATCGTTACCCGTATTATCGGTATGACCAATGATGGCAATATCGAGGTCAGCATTATTATTAAGCACCTTAGAGAACTGTGCCAGCGAGTTTTTGGCACTCTGACTGAGTTCGGCCTTGTTGGTGGCAAAAAGAATAGCTGAGTCAAACGACACCTTGACAGCATCGAGTCCATTGGTATCTTTCACAGTTTCAACCTGAGCATTTTTTACCTGGGCAGCCTCAGCCTTCACCTTATCCATACGTTTGCCGATAATCGCTCCTGTTCCTGCACCTACTGCGGCTCCGATAGCTGCGCCAACAGCAGTATTTCCTGCAATTTTTCCGATTATACCTCCAAGCACAGCACCACCTCCAGCGCCAATACCTGCTCCTTTCTGCATGTTATTGCACCCTGTAAAGAGCATGCCAAAGCAGAGTGCAAGCGAAATAGCCTTGATTTTCATTCTTTTGTGTTTTTTGTTACGTGAATACTTATTAAATTGATGCAAAGGTAGAAAAAAATATCATTAATGAATTATGAATTATGAATTATTTAGTAACTTTGCACCAAATTTTAGATTTCTACAAGTATTTTTATGGCAAAAGAACTTAAAGAGCTGACAAAAAGAGCAGACAACTACAGCCAGTGGTACAACGACCTTGTGGTCAAGGCCGACCTGGCCGAGCAATCAGCCGTGCGTGGATGCATGGTGATCAAACCTTACGGCTATGCTATCTGGGAAAAGATGCAACAGCAACTGGACAAGATGTTTAAGGAAACTGGCGCACAGAACGCCTATTTCCCTCTGTTGATACCAAAATCATTCCTTAGCCGCGAAGCCGAACACGTAGAAGGCTTTGCCAAGGAATGCGCCGTGGTGACCCACTATCGCTTGCGCGCCAAAGAAGACAAAAGTGGCGTAGAAGTAGATCCAGCTGCAAAACTGGAGGAAGAACTCATCGTACGTCCTACCTCAGAAACCATCATTTGGAACACATACAAAAACTGGATTCACTCATGGCGCGACCTGCCTTTGATGTGCAACCAGTGGTGTAACGTAATGAGATGGGAAATGCGCACACGCCCATTCCTCCGTACCTCAGAATTTCTGTGGCAAGAAGGTCACACCGCCCATGCCACCAAAGAAGAAGCAGAACAAGAAGCACAGAAAATGCTGGCTGTTTATGCAAAATTTGCAGAAGAATGGATGGCTGTACCCGTATTGCAGGGTGTAAAGAGCGAAACAGAGCGCTTTGCAGGTGCACTCGACACCTATACCATCGAGGCCATGATGCAAGACGGAAAGGCACTGCAAAGCGGTACTTCACACTTCCTCGGGCAGAACTTCGCCAAGGCCTTCGACGTCACCTATCTTAATAAAGAGAACAAACCGGAATATGTCTGGGCCACCTCATGGGGCGTTTCTACCCGACTCATCGGTGCTCTCATCATGACTCACTCAGATGACAACGGTTTGGTATTACCTCCAAAACTGGCCCCTATCCAGGTGGTCATCGTACCTATCTCAAAAGGAGACGATTTGAAACACATCAGCGAACGTCTGCAACCCGTCATCGACGAACTGCGTTCAAAAGGCATCAGCGTGAAATATGATGACTCGGACAACAAGCGTCCCGGCTTCAAGTTTGCCGACTACGAACTTAAAGGTGTACCTGTACGCCTCGTAATGGGTGCTCGCGACTTAGAGAACGGCACCATCGAAGTGATGCGCCGCGATACTTTGGAGAAAGAAACACACTCCATCGACGGCATCGCTCAGCATGTAGAGCAGTTGTTGGAAGACATCCAGAAGAACATCTTCGAGAAAGCACGCTCATGGCGCGACTCACGCGTTTATGAATGCGACAACTACGAGGAGTTTAAGGAACGCGTGAAAGACGGAGGTTTCTTCCTCTGCCACTGGGACGGCACCGCCGAGACCGAGGCAAAGATCAAAGAAGAAACTCAGGCCACCATTCGCTGCGTACCTTTTGCCTACGAGCAGACTCCGGGCATAGATATGGTCAGCGGTAAGCCTTCAAAAGCACGCGTCATCATCGCCAGAAGCTACTAAGCAAAAAAAAAACGAGAAAACCGCAATAAAAACCGCGCAGACTCACAAAGGAACCACGTAAATACGTGACAAAAAACATGAGCCAAGTCAGACTTAGTTTGACTTGGCTCATAACATAAATATAAAACAAAGAAAAATCATCGTTTTCGTTAAGCCAAATGAGCAGAACCGAACTCCTTCGAGTTATGCCATGGAGAAAAAACGAAGAACGAAGTTCAGGGTTTACGTTAAGCCAAATAAGCAGAATAAAGCTCGTTTTTATTATATCCCGGCGAGAAAACGAAGGATATTATACAACTTTCGGCAAAAAACTTTGGTAGGAAACTATTTTTTTTGTAATTTTGCAGCCGATTTGTGGGTATAGGCCTACAATCACAGTTCACATAAAGTCCAACTTTATTAAATTAACAAACAATTTTTTTAATTATGTCAGAATTAACAAAGAACGTACAGCCGCTGGCCGATTTCGACTGGAACCAGTTTGAAAACGGTACGACTGTCAATGTCAGCAAGGAAGACCTCGACAAGGCCTACGATGAGACTCTCAACAAAGTGAGCGAGCATCAGGTAGTAGAGGGAACCGTAATCAGTGCAGACAAGAAAGAAGTAGTCGTAAACATCGGCTACAAGAGCGACGGTATCATCCCCGCATCAGAATTTCGCTACAACCCCGACCTCAAAGTAGGTGACGTTGTAGAGGTTTACGTAGAAAATGCAGAGGACAAGAAAGGTCAGCTCATACTTTCTCACAAGAAAGCACGCCTCTCTAAGAGCTGGGAGCGTGTTAACGCAGCCCTCGAGAACGAGGAAATCATCCAGGGCTACATCAAGTGCCGCACTAAGGGCGGTATGATTGTTGACGTATTCGGCATCGAGGCTTTCTTGCCCGGTAGCCAGATCGACGTTCACCCCATACGCGACTACGACCAGTTCGTAGGCAAAACCATGGAATTCAAGGTTGTCAAGATCAATCAGGAGTTCCGCAACGTAGTAGTTTCACACAAGGCTCTCATCGAGGCCGAACTGGAAGCTCAGAAGAAAGAAATCATCAGCAAGCTCGAAAAGGGTCAGATTCTCGAAGGTACTGTCAAGAACATCACTTCTTACGGTGTATTCGTTGACCTCGGCGGTGTTGACGGACTCATCCACATTACAGACCTCTCTTGGGGTCGCGTAGACGATCCTCATAAGGTAGTAGAGCTCGATCAGAAAATCAATGTCGTTATCCTCGACTTCGATGACGAGAAGAAGCGCATTGCTCTCGGTCTGAAACAGCTCACTCCACATCCATGGGACGCTCTCGATGCAAACCTGAAGGTAGGCGATCACGTGAAGGGCAAGGTAGTCGTTATTGCCGACTACGGTGCATTCGTAGAGATCCAGCCTGGTGTAGAGGGTCTGATCCACGTATCAGAGATGTCATGGAGCCAACACCTGCGTTCAGCTCAGGAATTCCTGAAGGTTGGCGACGAGGTAGAGGCCGTAATCCTCACTCTCGACCGCGACGAGCGCAAGATGTCACTCGGTATCAAGCAGCTCAAGGAAGATCCATGGGAGGCTATCGAAGTGAAATATCCCGTTGGCAGCAAACACAGCGCCAAGGTTCGCAACTTCACCAACTTCGGTGTATTTGTTGAACTTGAAGAAGGTGTTGACGGCCTGATCCACATCAGCGACCTCTCATGGACTAAAAAGGTTAAACATCCTTCTGAATTCACACAGGTTGGTGCACAGATTGACGTTGTCGTTCTCGACATCGACAAGGAAAACCGCCGTCTCTCTCTCGGCCACAAGCAGCTTGAGGACAATCCTTGGGATGTATTCGAGGAGAAATACACCGTTGGTTCTATCCACGAGGGTAAGATCGTTGAACTCCTCGAGAAGGGTGCTGTTATCCAGCTCGACGAGAACGTAGAGGGCTTCGCTACTCCTAAGCACCTCGTTAAGGAAGATGGCTCACAGGCTACTCAGGGTGAGGTTCTGTCCTTCAAAGTTATTGAGTTCAACAAGGACTCTAAGCGCATCATCCTCTCTCACAGCCGCACTTTCGAGGATCCTCAGCGTGAGGAGAAGAAGGCTGCAGCCAAGAAGGCTCGTGCCGCTAAGAAGGACGAAGCTCCAAAGATTGAGAACATCGCAGCAAGCACCACTCTCGGTGACCTCGACGTTCTGGCCAATCTGAAGGCTCAGATGGAGAAGGGTGAATAATCCCTCCCACTCCACAATATAAGCAGAGGCTGCAATCGATAAGGTTGCAGCCTCTCTTTGTATTCATAAGTTATTCATAAGTTACTTGCTTTGTTTTCTTCTCTATCCTCTATGTCTTTTTAGTATTACATAGAAGACAACAGTTCACAATCTGCGAATTCAAATAAAAAAATCCATAGGCCCATGATTTCTGGATTTTATTATTCAGAGAATCTGTAGTTCCATGAGCCGATAGCTTTCCAAGAATCCCCATAACATACACGAAGGATACAAATGGAAAGACTGAAATCTTAACTCTAAACCACATACCCATAATGCCCTACTCTATTAACTCAAACTCATATATAAAAAAAGCAACCGACCCCAAAGTCAATTGCTCGAATATCTGTTTGAATGAACGACAGACTATTAGAAAGGCAGATCATCGCTACTTCCCTCAGCAGGCTCCTGAATAGGAGGGAATGGAGATGTAGCAGTCTGAGGAGCAGCACCAGCCATAGGAGCACCCACAGGAGCAGCGGCAACACCACGGTTCACATTGTAAGCACGGATTTCATTGAACCAACGACCATTGTACTCGTGTGCATCAATGTCAAAACTAACAGTAAGATCCTCGCCCTGCTGGATATTGAACTGTTTTATACGATCCTCACCTAAAATGCGGAATACACACTTTTTGGGATATTGACCCGGTACCTCAATGACATATTCCTGAGACATCCAAGGGTTTCCTGTACGTGCAGACACGCCACTGTTTGCCGGCAATACGGCAATGATTTTTCCTGTTAATTCCATAATGTAATATTAGTCTTATTTATTGAATTTATGTTTCAGATTGCGAAATTACGAAAAATAGTTCTAAAAAGAACACTTTTCTCCAAATATTTTTGCAAGTCAACAACTATTTTTGTATTTTTGTACTCGGTAAAAATGCTAAAAACATATAAACAACAATATTCATGAGATTTACAGTATCAAGCACTGCGCTCAGCAGCAAACTCAATGCTCTCGCAAAAGTCATCAACAGCAAGAACTCACTGCCTATCTTGGCCGACTTCCTGTTCGACATCCAAGACAATGTGCTCTATCTGACAGCCTCTGACAGCGAGAATGTCATCAACACACAGATGGAACTGACCGAAAACGACGCAAACGGTCGTTTCGCCATCAACAACCATGACTTGCTCGAAGCCATCAAGGGATTCTCAGAGCAGCCGATCACATTCGATGTCAACCTTCAGGATAACATCGCAAAGATCAGTTACCAAAACGGCCTTTTCTCGCTGCCTGTGGAGAATGCAGACGAATACCCACAGAGCCAACCTATCACAGAAGGAATAAACACCATCGTGATGCCAAGCAACGTGCTTGCCGACAACATCAACCGTTCTCTCTTCGCAACAGCTCAAGACGAACTCAGACCGGTAATGAACGGAATATACTTTGATCTCACTCCTGAACATCTCGCTGTGGTGGCTTCAGACGGTCACAAACTCGTTCGCAACAAAGTATTCACCGTACAAAGCGAACAGCCTGCATCATTTATTCTCCCCAAAAAACCTGCTGGTCTGCTGAAAAACCTGTTGCAGAAGGATGGAGGTGACGTAGAAATCAAATTCAACGAACGCAATGCGGAAATCAACTACGGTGATGGAAGACTCTCATGCCGACTGATTGAAGGACGTTATCCAAACTACAATTCTGTAATTCCACAGAACAACACCAACACGCTAACCGTTGACAGGCTGGCTCTACTCGCAGCTCTTCGCCGCGTACAACCTTTTGCCAACGACTCAAGCAACCTTATCCGATTCCATGTAGAAGGAAGCACCCTACAGCTCGACGCAGAAGATTTCGACTTCTCAAAGACAGCTACCGAACGCATGATTTGCGACTACAACGGACAGCCCATGAGCATTGGATTCAAAGGATCAGCATTCATCGAAATACTTACCAACTTCGATTGCGAAGAGGTTATCATACAATTGGCTGACCCAAGCCGTGCAGGACTCGTCATTCCATCAGAACAGCCAGAAGGGCAAGACGTGCTCATGCTGATGATGCCTATGCTCCTCAACGACTGATAAGACACAACGGACGATTGGTAATCGTAGCGCAATAGTATAGCACGCTCGGAATTACGAGTAGCAAGCGCGCGGTTATCAATCGCCTTTTTTATATCTATTAAATACAACCATCATGAAACTCAACTTACAGAAACCACTTGTCATCTTTGATCTTGAAACAACAGGATTAGACATCGTCAAAGACCGAATCATACAGATATCCTACATCAAGGTATTCCCTGACGGACGAGAAGAAAGAGGAAACTATCTCGTCAACCCAGAGAAACCCATTCCTGACGTCGTCGTACAACTCACAGGCATCAGCAACGAAGATGTACAAGGACAACCCACTTTCAAGGAAATAGCCCAGACCATCAATAAAATTTTCGCTGACAGCGACATCGCTGGTTACAACTCCAATCACTTCGACGTACCTCTTCTTGCAGAAGAATTTCTGCGCGCCAATATCGACTTCGACTTTTCAAAACGAAACATGATTGACGTACAAACCATTTACCACAAAATGGAGCGTAGAAACTTGGCTGCAGCCTATAAATTCTATTGCGGAAGAAAAATGGAAGAAGACTTCACCGCACACCGCGCCGACGAAGACACAGAGGCAACATACAGAGTGTTACAAGGCGAACTCGACATGTACACCGCAGAGCGACAGGAAGAGCCAGAGCGCATACTACAGAACGACATGAAGTTTCTCGCAGAATTCTCACGTATGAACAACAACGTGGATTTTGCCGGACGAATTGTTTGGGGAGAACTGAAAGACCGAGCAGGAAAAAACATACTCGATAAAGACGGTAACCCCATTATGACTGAAATGTTCAACTTCGGTAAATACAAAGGAACCCCCGTAACTACCGTACTCAATATCGATCCGGGCTACTATAGCTGGATTATGCAAGGAGACTTCACCAACAATACCAAACAAGTGCTGACACGCATCAGATTGCGCGAAGCTTCCAATTTAACACGAGAATAAATGCTTAAAGGAAAAAAAATAGTATTAGGCATCACAGGATCTATCGCAGCCTACAAAGCATGTCTCATCATAAGAGGACTGATTAAAAGAGGCGCTGAAGTACAAGTGGTCATTACTCCTGCTGGAAAAGAATTTATCACTCCCATCACACTATCGGCACTCACTCAAAAACCAGTCATCAGCGAATTCTTCTCGCAACGTGACGGAACATGGAACTCGCACGTTACACTCGGACTCTGGGCTGATGCTATGCTCATAGCTCCCTGTACCGCTTCAACCCTGGGAAAAATGGCAAATGGAGTGGCAGACAATATGCTCATTACCACCTATCTGTCAATGAAAGCCCCTGTGTTTATTGCTCCTGCCATGGATCTCGACATGTACAAACATCCTACCACACAGGACAATATGAAACGCCTACAATCCTTCGGCAATACCATTATCGAACCCAAAAGCGGATTTTTGGCATCAGGCTTGGAAGGAAAAGGACGCATGGAAGAGCCTGAACGCATCGTGGATTTCCTCGACAGCGCACTTAACACACAGAGCTCCATGCAAAACAAAAACATTCTCATCACCGCAGGTCCCACATTCGAAAAGATAGACCCCGTGAGGTTTATCGGCAACTATTCAAGCGGAAAAATGGGATTTGCACTCGCTAGAGAATGTGCATTAAGAGGAGCGAATGTCACACTCGTTGCCGGCCCAGTTTCACTGGAAACACCACATTCCGCTATCAATCGTATTGACGTGGAAAGCTGCGAAGAAATGTATGAAGCTACTGTCGAACATTTTAAACAGGCAAATGCTGCAATTCTATGTGCAGCAGTGGCAGACTTCAAGCCAGAAAACATGGCCCAAGAGAAAATAAAGCGAGAAAAAGATGACCTCGTCATTAGGCTCAAGCCTACCCATGATATCGCTGCCCAACTCGGAAAAATGAAAAAAGAAGGGCAAAGACTTGTGGGCTTTGCACTTGAGACAAACAACGAAATGGCTCATGCACAAGATAAGCTCGTGCGCAAGAACCTCGATTTCATCGTGCTCAACTCATTGAGAAATGAAGGTACTTGTTTCAAATCTGACCAGAACAAAATCTGCATCGTCACAAGAGAGGAACAAAAGGAGTTCGGGAAGAAAAACAAACAAGAAGTTGCCATCGATATCGTCAACGAACTGGAGGAGATTATATGAAACACTGGCGCATAATGGTCATACTGATTGTCGCTGCTTGCTGGGGAGAAATCAAAGCCCAAGAACTACAAGCACGCGTCAGTATAAACCATGCGCAGGTGCAAGGAACTGATGAACGTGTATTCAAACAACTGGAACAATCACTCCAGCAATTTGTCAACGACAGGCAATGGACTGACCTCCAGTTTGATAAGAAAGAGCGCATCAACTGTGTATTTAACATCACCGTCGGCAAATACGACAAAAGCACAGGAAGGATGGAAGCAACAGCCAATATACAGGCAATAAGACCGGTTTATGGATCAACATACACCACAACCATCTACAGCAATCAAGATACTGACTTCAACTTTGATTATGCAGAATACGACCAACTCAATTTTCACCCCGAAACAATAGACCATCAACTCACAGCGCTCATGGCCTATTACGCCTACCTCATCATAGGAATAGATCTCGACACCTTCTCACCAATGGGGGGAACAGATGTGTTGCAACAATGTTACCTGTTGGTCAACAACGCTCAGTCATTGGGATTTGCAGGATGGAAAGCATTCGACAACGACAGAAACAGATACAGCATCATTAGCGACTATCTCGATGAACCTATGCGCCCCATTCGCCAACTGCAATACGAATACTATCGAAAAGGACTCGATCAGATGGTTACCAATACTGAAAGGGCAAGAAAAACCATCAGCAGCGCACTACAACTCCTCAAACAAGCACACCAAAACAAAATGATGAGCAGAATGCCACAAATATGGACCGACTACAAGCGCGACGAACTGACCAACATCTTCCAAGGAAAAGGTACGGCAAAAGAGCGCGAAGAGATATACAATCTGCTCACAGATATCAATGCTTCGCAAAACAATGCATGGGAGAAAATAAAAGAGTAAAAATGAAAATGTAATGCATCATGCTTAAACGATTATACATCAAAAACTTTACACTCATTGACCTGCTTGACATGGAGTTCGAAACAGGTTTTTCTGTCATCACAGGAGAAACTGGCGCGGGAAAAAGCATTATACTCGGAGCCATAGGATTACTCTTGGGACAAAGGGCGGACACAAAATCCATCAAGCAAGGTACAGACAGATGCGTCATAGAGGCTCATTTCAACTTGGAAAAATACAAGATGAAAGAGTTTTTCGAACGAAATGATATTGACTACGATGCTCAAGATTGCATCGTCAGAAGGGAACTGACTGCTGCCGGAAAAAGCAGAGCATTCATCAACGACACACCTGTTTCACTCTCGCTACTCAAAGAACTCGGAGAACAATTAGTAGATGTGCACTCACAACATCAGAATCTGCTGCTCGGAAAACAGGACTTCCAAATGGAGGTGGTAGATATTCTTGCAGAAAACCAAACTCTGCTCGGAGACTATGCTGCCCAATATGAACGCTTGCAGAAAAAACAGCACGAACTCCACGAATTGGAAGAACAAATCAGACAGAACAGACAAAATCAAGACTTCATACAATTCCAATATAACGAACTGCAAGATGCTCAACTACAGGAAGGTGAACTTGAAGAACTTGAGCAACAACGCGATATGATGGCACACAGCGAAGACATCAAGACATCACTCTTCACCGCCAACAATTGTCTAACCGCAGAAGAATATGGAACAGAGCCACAGTTGAGAAAAGCTCTAAGCGCACTCAACTCCATCTGCAACATCCTGCCCGAAGCCACAGCATGGACAGAACGCATACAAGCATGTTATATTGAAGTCAAAGACTTGGCACAGGACATGGAATACCAATTGTCAAATGTGGAATTCGACCCTGCAGAACAAGAACAGATAGAAAAAAGACTCGATACACTCTACTCGTTGCAAAACAAACATCATGTAGATACTGTAGCAGAACTCATAGAGTTGCGAAACAAATATGCCGCACAACTGCAAGATATGGAGAACGGAGATGAAGCGCTTGATACGTTGAGAAATGAAATCAAGCAACTTCATGACAACTGCGAGGCACTAGCATCAAAGCTCTCACAGAAACGACAAAAGGCTTCAACAATTATAGAGAAGCAAATGCACGAACGACTCACAGCACTTGGAATGCCAAAACTCCAATTCAAAATCAGCATCAATACCACTACACTCAGACGTGACGGACACGATGAAGTAGCTTTTCTATTCAGCGCCAACACATCAAGTCCGCTCCAACCCATTGCTCACGTAGCATCGGGAGGAGAAATAGCACGCATCATGCTCTCGCTGAAAGCCATGATTAGCGGAGCTGTCAAACTACCAACCATCATCTTCGATGAAATAGATACTGGAGTAAGTGGAAAAATTGCAGAACGCATGGCTGAAATCATGCAGGAAATGGGAGACAAGGACCGACAAGTCATATCCATCACACACCTACCGCAGATTGCAGCACTCGGAACTGTACACTATAAAGTATCGAAACAGGAAAGTACCCAAGGAACCATCAGCAAAATGCAACGACTCAACGAAGAAGAAAGAGTTAATGAAATTGCACAGATGCTAAGCGGTAGCGACGTTTCTGAAGCCGCCATCGCTAATGCAAGACAACTGTTGAAACACTCATAACCAAAGCATAAAAAAACAAGAATATGAAGAAAATACTGATATCATACAAAAGGAAAACTATAGCTTTCATCCTTGCCTTCATGGCATTGACCACAACAAATGCACAAACACCATCATGGGCTGCAAAAGCAACAAAAAGTGTATTCACGCTCAAAACCTTCGCAACAGACGGTAGTCTTCTTGCAAGCACTACAGGTGTGTTTATTACAGAAGATGGAGAGGCAATCAGCAGTTACACACCATTCAGAGGTGCACAAAAAGCTGTGGTTATCGACGCCACAGGAAAGGAATGGACCGTTGAGAATCTCATGGGTGCAAACGAAATGTACGATGTGGCAAAATTCAGAGTACAGACCAAAAAAGCCAACGCCATAAACATTGCAGAATCTCAAGCCACAGACGGATCAGAAGTATGGATTCTACCCTACTCTGCCAACAAAAAACCAGGAACGATCAAAGCCTCTGTTAAAAGTGGGGAAACATTCATGGAATCGTACCGTTACTACAATATCCAGACAACAGCATCTAATATTGAAAACGGTTCACCAGTAATGAACGACAAAGGAGAACTCATAGGACTCATCCAACCATCTTCAAATACCAAACAGGCCGATGCCTATGCTGTTTCTGCACCATTTGCGGCAAACCTGAAACTTAACGGATTAAGTTTCAATGATCCTGCAATACAAGCTACAAACATCGATATTGCCATTCCCTCAGACATCAACGATGCACTACTGACACTATTCGTTGCACGCAACGCTTTCAAGACGCAAAAATACACAGATTACGTCAGACGTTTCGTGAAACAGTTTCCTGAATCAGCCGACGGCTACGTCAATCTAGCAAGAATTGCCATCAGCAACGAAAGCTATGAAGAGGCCGACAAATACCTTCAACAAGCTGTGAAGATGGGAAGCAACAAAGCTGATGCACACTATCAGTATGCACAAACGGTATTACAATACTGCCTCCAGAGCAACGATAAAAAAACTTTTGCCCCATGGACTCTCGACAAGGCACTTGCAGAAGCACGCGAAGCCTACAAGACAGAACCACAAAGCGTTTATATGCAACAGGAAGCTCAAATTCTATATACACAAGGGAAATACGACGAAGCCGGTGACCTCTATATGAAGTTGACTAACAGCGACCTCAGAAGTGCAGACATCTTCTATGCCGCCTCACTATGCAAAGCTCAGAAGAAAGATACCGTACAGCAACTTGCACTCCTCGATAGTGCATTAGCTCTATACAACAAACCGTATTTGAAAGAAGCTGCACCATTTCTTCTAGCACGCGCACAAGCCAGACATGACGCAGGAAAATACCGTTTGGCTGTTGCCGACTATAACGAATATGGCACTCTAATGGTTGCCCAACTCGACGCACCATTCTATTATATGAGAGAACAGTCGGAAGTGGCAGGACGCCTTTACCAACAAGCTCTCAGCGACATAGACAAGGCAGTAGAACTAGCTCCTCAAGCCACACTATACCTAGCAGAAAAAGCAGCACTTCTGGTAAGAGTTGCCATGTACAAAGAAGCTATTGAAGCCTCACAACAACTCATCACATTGGCACCAGACGAAAGCGACGGCTATTATTTCCTTGGCGCAGCACAATGGCTGTCAGATAATAAAAAAGATGGAATGGCCAATCTACAGAAGGCCAAACAAATGGGCAATACTGCCGTACAAATCTTCATGGATCGACACACTAAATAACAATAAATAATAACTTTCAAAAACGAGGCATACTGTAATCAAGTATGCCTCGTTTTTCTATCCTATTACAGTCCGTATTATATCATCAAAGGATTACTCCAATACACAAAAGAAGTCATTTTATTTACATTTTCAAAATTTACAGTTATTACAGTATTACAGTTTTCAAGGAGCAAATACGATGAGCTAATAGTAAATTTGCCATCTTAAAGATATCAAAATCGCATTCAAACTGGTAAAAAATCCGTTTTCAAAAACTGTAATACTGTAATACTGTAATGCGTAAGAGAATTTTTTATTCTCGACGCTACGAGTTTAATCGAATATTTCTTTGACAATTACCTTATCGTCCATCATCACACAACATATTCCTTTCACATACAAAGACAGTAATTCCTAACAAAATCCCAAGTGAGTCCCAATTAAGTCCCATAACCATACAGAAACAAAGGGAACTTGATAGGAGAAGTAAAAGACTACTAAGGTAAATATCGACAAGGCGTCAAATCACTTTTATTATTTCAGTTTCAGAATTGACTTCTCAACGAAGCCCCTTCACCCTATTATATGTTTCTACTAATACATTATCATGAATCTACACTTCGCCCATTAGCCAATGCCCATGCCGCGTATACCTACCAAAGACGAGGCATGCTATGGTTAGCAAGCCTCGTCTTTCCATAAATGTTTTCAAACTATAAGGATTACTATCATCCCAATCTTTGAAGTTCTGATCAACTACTAATACCTAAAAGATCTGATCTGGTTATCAATCATGCATCAAGTGGTCAATTTCCTCAAACTGCTTCCCCATATTGAGGTTGAGATAAATACGGTAAAGTGCAGGAGCCCATTTCTTTTTCTCATTGGGTGCAAGTTTGCGATAAGCCTCCATATAAGGCCGCGCTTTGATATAAAATTCACGAATCTTCGTTTTGTTGTCGCGTGCCTTCACTCCCGTTTCCATTGTCAAAGCCTGATTTAGATAAGCAGACCCTATCGTATAGTATGGTTCCGGCATCGTATCACAATCGGCAATAAGCCGCTCGCTGATCCGCACACTCTCATCATAACGTTCAAGATTAAGCAGAGACGTGGCTTTGGCCAATTGGAAGATAGTGTTCTGTGGATTTACCTCAAGAGCACGTTCTGCATATTTCAGCGCCATCTCAAAATTACCATTCCCCGTATAATAGTCTTCCAAATGTGGAAAAAAATAAGGATGTTCTGGGAAACGCACGAACCCCTCGTCAAGAGTTGCGAGATAAGCCGAATCATTCCGTTGCCATTCGTAAGCCTCAGCCACATGCAACAGCGTATAGGCGGTCTTTGCAGTGTCAGCCATCGCCATAGGAGCATAGCGCAACACCTTGTCGGCATCATTCAATTTGTAAGCCGAATAGACAGCCCAATAGGCCGCCTGTGGCATTCTGGAATCTTTTGAAGAATAATTATATCCTTGGAAAAGTGGTTGGTTGTCGGCTTCCAAATAGGTTTCAAAGAAGCGTATTGCCTCTTTATAATTACCCTTACCTACATGATAGGTTCCGCCGAAATAGAGGTTGGGACGAAGCTGGTTGAGCAAACGCGCATGACCCTCCCGATACTTCAATCGCGGTTTCTTTCCACCATGTTCTGCCACATCTATTGAATCGAGCGACTCAGCAATGGCATATAGACGGTGAGTCAATCCGAAGAAGGCCGCTGTATCGTATTTCTGTTTAAGATACAATTTTTCGTTGGCCGCTTCGTATTGTTTCAAGACAGAAGTAAACCACATCAGATAGACTTTTTCATTCGTATGACACGTAGAGTCTTTCTGAAGCAGGTCTGTCATGAGTTTTTCCGCCTTGTCATAATCTTTGCCACTCTTGATATAAGACCGTGCCTGACCAAGCTCTTTCTTCTGAGCCTGCAGGCACGGTATAAAGGAGAGCAGCAAGAGAAACAAGGCAAGCAAGCGTTGCTTCTTCATCTGCTATAGTATTGTCTAATTATTTTGCTTCTGCTTCTGCAGCCTTTGTTTTGGGATCGTCTGCACCATAAAGGCCGTAATATGCCTGGTAACGGTTGTAGCCCCAACGTACCTGCGCCTTGTCTGGATCAATTTCCTTGGCAGCATCAAGTGCCTTTACAGCCTCCTGGAAGAGTGCCTTGCGAGCATTCGTATCTTCAGTATTTCCAGCTTGAACAATCAAACAAGTTCCAAGATAGTACTGTACCACAGCATTTTTGTCGTTTACAGCAATTGCCTTACGCAGCCATTCTGCACCAGCTTTAGGATCGTTGTCGTCAATAGCGAGAAGCATACCTTTGTCTGCAAGAGCTGTGAAATCGTTAGGATATTTAGCCAAGTGATTGTCGAGCAAAGCATCCTGAGCTTTTCTGTCTTTCATCTCACCATACATGATATAAAGACCATCAAGTACGACAGCATTTTCTGGGTTCTTCACATAAAGATCCTTCAAGGTTTCAATATACTGAAGAGAGTCCTGCTTGGTCTTCAGTTCGCTACGACCAAGATACAGTTTCAGATTCAGAGCTTCAGTCTTCTGTTCGGGATCTTCCATAGCCATATCGAGGTATTTATTTGCACGAGTCATATCCTTTGCCTGGGCAGCATAGCGACCGGCGAAGAATGCAACCTGTCCGAAATAAGCCTTCTGTGACTCATGTTCCTGTGAAGCGAAAAGGGGATCAGCTGATGAATCGAGGAATGCGCCCCAATATTTCAGCACAGCAGCATCGTTACCTGAACGTGAAACATCCTGACCGATATTTACAAGATGAGTACGTACAGACCATATACGCTGAGCATTCTTCTCTGCAAACTTAGGAGCTACTTTGCCTTTGGCGTTGGGCTCTTGATCGTATTTGTTACACTCGATAGCGTCGTTGATTGCATTGCAGATAGCATCAGCAAGTCCGAGTGTATCGTATTGCTCCACTTTACCGGTCTTCATCTGCTCTGCCAACTGGTTCTCTGCAATAGTACCAGTTTCCTTGGTAACCTTCGACATGGCCAAATCTACCAATTTGTTGTAAGCCTTAGCTTTCTCTTCTGCATTAGGCAGATTAGCAGCTTTGACAAGACTTGCAGCCTCATCGTAAGTCTTAGCCTTCAGGATAGCCTTCAATTCGGGGCTGTCCCCAGCAAATGCAGCACCGCTTGCGATGCACATCATTGCCATTACAAATAATTTTTTCATAAGCTTTAATTATTAATTAAACTGTTATTTTATACTTTTTCCTTTTTTCAAGCTATTATGCCTCATCGTCATTCACATCCACCTCTTCGGTTTCGATATCTTCATCGGCATTGCTATCAACCTTACATACGGAAGCGATTGTATCGTTTTTCTTGGTAAGGTTGATAAGACGTACACCTTGGGTAGCACGTCCCATGATTCGTACATCGGCAACTTTAAGACGAATAAGAATACCGCTTTTATTGATAATCATCAGATCATTCTCGTCGGTTACCACCTTGATGGCTACAAGGCGACCAGTTTTTTCGGTCACGGCAAGAGTCTTCACACCCTTAGCTCCACGTGAAGTCTTTCTATAGTCTTCTACATCGGAACGTTTTCCATAACCGTTTTCTGACACAACCATGATAGACTCTGTCTGTGGATCGTTGACGCATACCATTCCTACGAGTTCGTCATCTCCTTCGTCAAGTCGCATACCGATAACACCGGTAGAGACACGTCCCATTGTGCGTACCTGATCTTCATTGAAACGTACAGCACGTCCGTTTCGGTTAGCCAGCAGCAACTCGTTATGACCATTGGTCAGACGTACTGCAACCACTTCATCATCATCGTTGATATTGATAGCCTTCACACCGATAGCACGCTGATGGCGATATGCTTCAAGACAAGTCTTCTTGATGATACCCTTCTTGGTGGCAAACACCACAAAGTGTGTTTTGAGGAATTCCTCATCGTTGAAGTTTTTCACGCGGAGTACAGCATTAATAGCGTCGTCAGACTCGATGTTGAGCATGTTCTGGATGGCACGTCCCTTCGAGTTCTTGTCGCCCTCGGGCACTTCATAGCATTTCTGCCAATAGCAACGTCCCTTACGAGTAAAGAAGAGAAGCGTGTTGTGCATAGTGGCAGGATAAATATACTCTGTGAAATCGTTGTCACGATGTCGGGCAGCCTTGGCTCCCACTCCACCACGTCCTTGCTCGTGGAATTCGTCAAGTTTCGTGCGCTTGATGTACCCCATGTGCGAAATGGTAATCACCACAGGATCGTCTGGATAGAAGTCTTCTGCATTAAACTCATGATCAAATGGAATGATTACGGTACGACGCTCGTCTCCATATTTTTCCTTCACTTCCTGGAGTTCCTCTTTCATCACTTCCTTACAACGCTCAGGATTGTTCAGGATTTCCTCCAAGTCGGCAATGAGTTTCATAATATCATCATACTCCTGATGGAGCTGATCCACGCGCAATCCTGTGAGTTGTGCCAAACGCATGTCAACGATTGCTTTCGACTGCATTTCATCAAGTTCAAAACGCTGTTCCAAAGCGCGTTGCGCATCGCTTGGCGTTTTGCTCTGACGAATCAGATGAATGACCTCATCGATATTGTTGACAGCAATAATCAATCCTTCAAGAATATGTGCGCGCTCCTGTGCTTTCTTCAAATCGTATTTGGTGCGACGTATGGTCACATCGTGACGATGTTCTACGAAGTACTTCACACAATCCTTGAGTGTCAGCAGGCGAGGACGACCATTGACGAGCGCGATGGTATTGACAGAGAAACTGCTCTGCAGAGCAGTCATCTTGAACAGTTTGTTGAGCAGTACATTGGCATTAGCGTCACGCTTGCAATCTACCACGATACGCATACCCTGTCGGCCAGACTCGTCGTTAACATTGGCAACACCTTCTATCTTGTGTTCATTGGCCAAGTCGGCAATATATTTAACAAGGTCAGCCTTATTGACACCATAAGGAATTTCTGTTACCACAATTTTATCATGGGTTTCACCGGTCTCAATTTCAGCCTTTGCACGCATTACAATACGTCCGCGACCAGTTGCATATGCATCTTTCACGCCCTGCAGACCATAGATGTATGCTCCTGTTGGGAAATCGGGTCCAGGGATGTATTCCATAAGTCCATCCACATCAATGTCTGGATTATCAATATATGCACAGCATCCGTCAATCACCTCATTCAGGTTATGGGTAGGCATATTGGTGGCCATACCCACGGCAATACCGTTACCGCCATTAACCAACAGATTAGGAATCTTGGTAGGCATTACGGTAGGCTCTTGGAGGGAGTCGTCGAAGTTGTTGGTCATATCTACAGTGTCCTTATCAAGGTCATCCATGATGTGCTCACCCATTTTCGAAAGTCGGCACTCTGTGTAACGCATGGCAGCAGGTGAGTCTCCATCCACCGAACCAAAGTTACCCTGACCGTCAACCAACGTATAACGAAGGTTCCAATCTTGCGCCATGCGCACAAGTGCGCCATAGATAGAAGAGTCTCCGTGGGGGTGGTATTTACCAAGCACCTCACCAACGATACGTGCACATTTCTTATAAGGTTGAGTTGATACGTTGTTTACATTCATCATACCATAAAGGATACGGCGATGAACAGGTTTGAATCCGTCTCTAACATCTGGAAGGGCTCGTGCTACAATAACCGACATGGAGTAGTCAATATATGACGACTTCATCTCTTCTTCGATGTTAATTTTAAGGATTCTGTCGTTGTCGATAGTTTGATCCATTATTTAATTGTTTTTTGTTTTCGTCATTTTTGTGCAAAATCGCGTTTAAGGCCGTTTTCGTGGTCTCTGACGCATTTCGCCACTTCAATTTCAATGTACAAAGGTATAAAAAAGTGAGCAGAACACAAAATATTTTAATGATTATTGGGAACAAAATACTGTTCTTTTTGGCTAATTCGCAGTTCACGATGCCATTTACAAGCGGATTACATGACGTCGACGGTGTTTGCGTGAAAGTCTACGGTGCTTGTTGTGTTCATATTTGCGTATGACCACAACAACTGTAAGTATGGCAACAGCAGCCAGAAGGAATACCGCAAGTCCCCCTCCAAGATTATCTCCTTTTACTTTTGACCACATGTCGAGCACCTCTGCCGTATGTTCGCCTGCATCATGAATCATAGCGCATCGGGATACCACCTGACTGTCTGGATACATAATAGGATTGAGGTGCGCCTTATGTGCGTCTTTTCCAAAGAAATAACCTAAATTGACTGTTTCCGGATATTCCACACTATCACTCATTTGCGCCAGAATTTCTGGAGTTGCCACACTACTGACATACCCCGTTGTCTCCATATTTGCAAGAGCCACCTTGGGTTGACATAGGTAGTTGATAAAATAAGCTGCGGCTTTCGGATTACGTGCATATTTGGGAATAACCCATCCGTCAAACCAAACATTACTTCCTTCGCGAGGAACTTCGTACCCCAGAGCGACTCCCACTTTACCAGCCTCTTCAATAGCCCAGACAGCATCTCCGCTCCACGTCATATTCAGCCATGACTTTCCTTTGGTCATCGTTTCCTTGCCAAAATCAGACTCCCATCCTTCAATATTAGGTTTTATAGCCTTCAATTCCCGTTCCACAGTTTTGATGGCTTCTGGAGAATAATCATTCATCAGTTGGGTTACGCTCAATTTTCCTGAAGCAATTTCCTTGTGATGTGCCCAAATGAGTGCTGTTCCGTAGGAATCACGATAGGAGTCTTTCATAAGTAAACGGTTGCGATAATTGCTATTCCACAACGTCCCCCACGTTTGGGCGTCTTTTCTATCTACATACGCTTTATTATACAAGATGCCACAAGTTCCCCACATATAAGGCACGGCATAATGGTGAGCCACACGCCCGTTATTACTTGTTGCATCAATCTGCCGAATGATATAGGGGGAAATATTCCGTATATAATTGGGAGTTTTTCCAAAACAAGTATCTATCGGCAAGAGCAGATTCTTGCGCAACATACGTTCAATAATATATTCTGACGGGCACACCACATCATAGTCTTCATGCCCCCGCTCGATTTTGGTAAGCATGACCTCGTTGATATCAAATGTCTGAAAGATGATTCGCACCTTTCTTCCCGTTTGCTCTTCATACCATTTTGGGAAATCAGTCAAAACGTTCTCATCGATATAATCTGCCCAATTATAGACCTTGAGTATTTCCTCTCTGTTTTCGCTATTATAGCAAGATGTCAGCAACAGCAACGAGAGCATCAACGAACATATTATCGAGTTTATTTTCTTCATTGTCAACAGTACAGTCTCTTATATTCAGGTATTTGATTCACTCTTCACTTTTCTTCGATTAAGCGCTACAAGCATGAGCAGCACAACAACAAAGATAATAGTACTAAGCGGACGCAACTCTGGAGTCAGGCCTCCTTTTCTTGCATCGGCATAAATGTAGGTGGAAAGAGTTTCAAGACCTTCATTACCAATGGTAAAGATAGTAACGGCAAAATCATCAATACTCATCGTAACGGCAAGCATGAAGCCCGACACCATTCCTGGTAAGACTTCAGGGATAATGATTTTGCGGAGTGCCTGCATGGGCGATGCTCCCAAATCGAGTGCTGCCTCATAAAGATTCGGATTCATCTGCTTCAAACGTGGCAAGACACACAGGATAACATAAGGCAGACAAAAGGTGATATGCGACAGAACAACAGTAGTATAGCCTTGCGGGATGCCCAACGTAATAAAGAGTAAAAAGAGCGAAATACCAATAATCACATCACCATTAAGGATGGGGATGGTGTTGACAAAAGAAATAGCTCGCCGAATGCGCCTATTGCGCAGATTATGGATACCTATGGCTGTGATGGTACCGAAAACTGTTGATACGGTTGCGGTGATGAGTGCGATGCTTACCGTGTTAATAAATGCAGCCGTTAAGGAGTGATGTACATTATCCGAAAAAAGATTCCGGTACAGCTGAGTGGAAAATCCCGTCCAGTTTCCCATAACCTTAGCCTCGGTAAACGAGAATACTACTATGATGATAATTGGGGCATAGAGGAGCAAGAGCAACAGCCACAGGTAGCCCTGGCAAAGTATGCGTTTAATCATCTGATGCCTCCTTCCTGGCTGGCATCGTCACCAGCAATAAATGTAGATGCTCCTATGAGGAAGAGCATGATAAGCGAAAGCGCGGCACCATAATTCCACATAGAGTTGTTGATATTCTCTTGAATTGTTGTTCCAAACAATTTTATATTGTTCATGGTCAACAGTTCGGAGATGGCAAAGGTGGAGATCGTTGGCATGAAAACCATCAGTATTCCGCTTGCCACACCAGGCATGGAAAGTGGCAAAACCACTTTGTAGAAACGTTGGAAGGGCGAGGCGCCCAAATCTTCCGCAGCCTCAAGATAGCTACGGTCCATCTTTTGCAACGTATTATAAATGGGATAAATCATGAACGGTATGAAATTATAGACCATACCAAAAAGTAATGCTGTTTCACCCAGGGGAATATCAACAAAGTCGAATAAAGCAACCGTTGCCAACGTACGTACCAGCACATTCACCCACATGGGAAGAATAAAGAGCATCACTATCGTAGAAGAATATTTCATCTTGGTCTGCGCCAAAATATAGGCTGCCGGATATCCAAGCGCTATACAGATCAGCGTATTGACAAAGGCTATTCCGATAGAATAGACAAAGGTATTAATGGCTTCCGGATGGGCCAAGAACTTCTGAAAATTATAAAGTGTGAAACACCCTTCTTCATCGGTAAAAGCAAAGGCTACAATAAGCAGCAAAGGCAGTACGACAAAAATGGCTGCAAAAATAGCATAGGGCATCGTCCAACTCTGCCTGGAAACCATTAGCTTTATCCTTCTTTTCTCCATTGTCTTTCTGGTATTGTTGTCAGGGAACTGCTTCATACTTCATCTCGCCACATTCCACTTTCTGTATGGTAATGCCAACATGATCGCCCAAATCCCACACGTCTTGTGTGTCAACATAGAGTTTTTCGCCCCAATCGGTATCTATGGTAAGATGGTAGTGATTTCCTTTATAGAGTATAAAACAAATATCGCCCGTAAATGTTCCGTCTTGCTCGTTATCAAACAATTCAACGGCATCAAACGCAACTTTCACATCAATTGCGTATGCGTTCTGCAGCCGTTCTGGAAGTGACAACCGGAATTCCTGTCCGAGAAATTCCACCACGTCCGGAGCATTCACCTTCGCCCGATAAATATTGGCGGTACAATCCTTCCGCATAATATGAATATTGTCTGGAGTGATATTCATACCCACAGTCTGCCCCACTTCGAAGTGTTTGTAATTCTGAACCAGCAGTTCGTATCCGTTGTCGGTTACCACCAACATCTCATAATGTACGCCTTTGAATATGGACGAGGTAACCTGTCCAACGAACTGGGCTTCAGCCGTATTGGTTGTCATCTCAACATCTTCAGGTCGTATCACCACATCCACTTGTTCATCAATCAAGAATCCCTTATCCACACAAGCGATGTCTTTTTCTGCCACAGTAACAAGACAATCATGGCGCATCGTTCCGTCAAGAATATTACTCTCTCCGATAAAATCTGCCACGAAGGCATTGGCCGGTTCGTTATAAATATCTGTAGGAGTTCCTATCTGCTGAACCTCTCCTTCACTCATCACCACGATACGGTCGCTCAGCGTAAGGGCTTCTTCTTGGTCGTGGGTAACGTAAACGAAAGTAATCCCTAACCGTTCATGCATCTCTTTCAGTTCGAGTTGCATATCCTTCCGCATTTTCAGATCAAGAGCCGCCAACGGTTCATCCAACAGAAGCACCTCTGGTTCGTTGACAATAGCTCTGGCGATAGCAATACGTTGTTGCTGTCCTCCCGACAAGGAGTTGACATCACGATATTCATAATCGCTCATGTTTACCATCTTCAACGCAGCTTTTATTTTCGGCATGATTTCGGCTTTAGGCGTATTTTTCAACTTCAATCCGAAAGCTATATTATCGTAGACGTTAAGATGTGGAAATAATGCATATTTCTGAAATACCGTATTGACATTGCGTTTATAAGGTGGTGTGTTGGTAATGTCAGTACCGTCAAAAGAGATAACTCCCTCTGTAGCTGTTTCGAATCCTGCCAACAGGCGAAGCAAGGTGGTTTTACCACATCCTGATGGTCCCAAAATGGTCATAAACTCACCTTTACGGACGTAGAGATTGATGTCGGCAAGTGCCACCTTCTCGCCAAACCTTTTGGTGACGTGTTGTATATTTATAATATTCTGAGTTGTTTCTTTCATTAGTATGTTATTAAAATTGCCAACAAAAGTACATCTTATTTTTCTGTTTGCACTCCTTTCGCGACATGATTCACCTTCACTTTTATCATGTTTAGCCCTTGTTTGCCCATGATCAGCCCATTTGTTAGTTTGAAATCACTTCTCTGCCATCAACGTCAGCAACTTTCAATCACAAGCCAACAGTTCTATCTCAAATATCAGAGTAGAACCGGCAGGAATCCCTGGTTGGGAAAATTTCCCATATCCCATTTCTGCAGGGATATACACTTCCCATTTGTCCCCAACATGCATCTGTTGCATAGCAACAATCCATCCCTGGATAAGATCGCATAGCCGACAAGCCAACGGCACACCACCACGACTAGTGTCAAAGACCCGATTGTCTATGGTCCGTCCTGTATAATGGGCCGTAACAATACTTCTCACAGTAGGCATAAGACCAGATGAACTCCCCGTTTCCAAAACTTTATAATATATGCCATTGGATAGAGGCAAAACATCTTTCTCCTTCGCTTTATTGTTCAACCAATCCTTGTTGGCCTGAATATATGCACGCTTTGATGCCATTTTTAAACGAATTTTATTGAACATGAACATCTGTAAGGCGACCTGCAGCAATAGTGGCTGTAAAACGTAAAGTCTGACTATGGGACGCATCACGTTGCACAGCCTGCATGGTTACGCTTACGTGATAATCCATTTCGCCCGTAGTCTCATTTTCTACCTTTTTCACTTCCCAGTCGTCCGCAAAAGTAATATCTGCATTCGTCAGGTCAACACCACGAGAGGCAAGCAGTTCGCGGTTGGCGCTATTGGCACAATAGGCTCGTACAAGCCCGCTAACCATTTCGATGTCGGCAGAAGACACTTGCATGCTGGAGCATTTTTCAAAATTCGTCTTCGCATCATCAATATATTCGCCATCGGCATGCTTTTCAATATATTTCTTATACGATTCCAAAGTATTCTGAGTAACAGCAGAAACCCAATCAAGTGAATCGATCTTAATACGTGCCTCTGTTGCATGAACGCTCTCTGGATGTTCTTGAATGTATCGTTCAAGGGCATAGGCAGACTGACTGGCAAGAGCATTATACCAATCGTTGTCTATCTGTTTCAGAATATCTATGTGGGCCATGATGGAGTCGCGACGTTCCTGTGGTGCTTCGGGATACATATCAAGATAATTCTGAAGCACAGCAAGTTCATTACTCTCCATGGCATTTTCATAAGCGGCTGTCTCGTTATCCTGTTGCGTCTTATTATAAAAATACCAACCAACAAAGATTATTGTAAGGGCAATAAGGAAAGAGGCCAAAAACAACTTCCAGGATTTAGAATGATTGGGCTGCTCTTCTGCGGCATTATCTGATGCAGGAGCTCCAGTCTGATTTCCTTGCTTGCCTACTGTTGATTGTACGGAAGGTTGCCCGACCGCAACCCGATGACTGCCCGAAGGATTCTTTGCAGCAATAGGAACTTGCTGACTTTTGAGCGCAATATTCGTATGACAGTTCGGACATACATTCTGATTCGCTAATACTATTTCTCCACAATGGGGACACTTTACAATATTACCAGCAATAGCTACCCCACAACTGGGACAAGTGGCGGCCAAACTGCTAACCTGACGGCCACACTCAGGACATTTGATAATTGGCATATCTGATTCTTATTTCTTTATTACTTGGTTTTTCTACAAAAAGACTATTTCCGATGATGAAAGCGTATCTCACGCAACTTATGATGTCCCATAAATCTGCTTTTATCAACATAACCGCTAATACCCACGATACGCCCCTTACCGGTATATTGCCATAAATGAATGTCTCGCTCGTCAGCTAAAACAGGTTCTTCATCGGTGTACATGGCTATCATGAGTTTATACCCGTCGAGTTTTCCTAAAAGATGCTTATTGTAGAAGTTGCGGTAAGTATAAACCAAAGGCTTCTGCCCATATTCTTCTTCCACCAAGTCGAGAAACCGGAACAGAGAGTCGCAAAACTCATCGGTCGGCAACCCACTTGTGGTCTCCACATCAATCATAGGGATAAGATCCTGCTGGTCAGGCAGACATTGAGAACGGAAATTCTGCAACTGCAACTTTTGCTCCACCTTTGGGCGATAGAAATGATAGCTACCCACTTTCAATCCATAACGCTGGGCCATTTCTATATTGCGCTCAAACATCTCATCGATACGGGTTCCCCCTTCCGTCGCCTTGAGATAGACATAAGCCATCTTGGTATTGTCGCCAATAGTCTCCCAAAAGACATTACCCTGATAATGACTCAAATCTATTCCATGAATATGACTACAGGTGTCCTCACATTGCAAAAAAGGGTCTTGTGCCATGACGTCTAAAGTGGTGACAACAAGGAATATAAGTGTAGATATAAACGTTTTTCCCATTATCTTTCCAAATTTTAGATGCAAAGTTACTAATTTATTCACAAATATACTTATCTTTGCATTCGAAATAGCACAAATTTAAACTTATGAAATATCTATTAACGACAATTCTTGCTGTATTAGCGTTCACAGCATGCTCACATGATAACTCATCAGAATCAAATGGACAGGGACGAACGGTCATCGTTTATATGGCTGCTGAGAATAATCTCTCATCCATCGCACAAGTCAATATCAACGATATGATCATCGGGGCAAAAAAGCTGGGAAGCAAAGACAGACTTCTCGTGTTTGTTGACAGACAGACCCCACAGGAGAAACCTTTTATCATCAGACTGACCGGCAACGCCAAACAACCTGTTGATACCGTTTATCAATTCAACAACGATTTCTACAGTTCTGATTCAGAAGAAATGAAACAAATATTGGGATGGTGCATGAAAGAATACCCCAACGATTCGTATGGCCTCGTTCTATGGGGACATGCAGACGGATGGCTGTTTCACAACACAACAACACCCAAAGCCTCAACGCCAAGTATCAAAAAAGCCTTCGGACAAGATTCAGGTAAAGACCTCAACAAAGAAGAAACGAAATGGATGGAGATAACAGAAATGCGTGACGCGCTAGCAGCCTTGCCACACACCTTCAAATTCATCTTCGCAGACTGTTGTACTTTCCAGAACGTAGAAGTGGCTTACGAGCTCCGTAACACTACAGATTACATCATCGCATCACCAGCAGAAATACCAGGAGCAGGAGCCCCCTATGCCAACATAATACCGGCGATGTTCAACAAGACAGACGCCACTATGTATCAACAAATATGCGATCGCTACAATGAAGCTGGAGGAACAGGAAACAGGGTTCCCATATCAACGGTAAATACCGCAAAATTATCAGATCTTGCCAGCGCCACACACGATATCATCAGCAACGAACTCAACGGTAAGACCTTCAATATGGATGGACTGGTGTATTATTACAACAACGTCAACTATGTTTACCGGGCAGAGCGCATCATGTACGACATGATGGATTTCCTGCGCCAAAACACGGGCAACGAAGCTTACCTGAAATGGAGACAAACCTACGATGCCGCCGTTGTTTACAAAAAGAAAAGTAGCAAATGGGATACCAACGGATTGGTTGACTTCGATGACTTCACCGTAACAGATGACAACTTCGGCGGAATGAGTATGTTCGTACCATTGAACCGTTACAACAGCACACAGAAAAACTATAACGAACTTATCAAACAAATGGAATGGTATAATGCAGCAGGATGGTCATCTATAGGATGGTGACCATCCTTGTTGCATTACCGTTATTGCTTGTCCACAGACGGTTCTACTGTTGACTGATGAACCACAACCTTTACTTTTGAAATACGGCGCTCTTCAAGTTCCAATATCTCAAAGGTAAAATGACGATAGTCTATCCGCTCATGTAACTGTGGGAAATCTCCTTTGATTTCAAGCAGCAAACCTGCAACAGTATCTGCATCTCCCTCAACATCAACGAAGAAATCATCATCAATCTTGAGAATACGGTAAAAGTCACTCAACAGCGTCTTTCCTTCAAAGACAAAGGTATTGCTGTTGATACGCACATAATTATGTTCATCCTCATCGTATTCGTCATTAATCTCACCCACAATTTCCTCCAATACATCTTCCAATGTGACAATACCGCTCGTACCACCAAATTCATCAACAACAATGGCGATATGAACGCGATTCGACTGGAACTCACGCAGCAAATCGTCTATTTTCTTAGTCTCTGGAACGAAATATGGAGGACGGATAAGAGATTGCCAACGGAATGTGGCAGGTTTACCCAAATGTGGCAACAAATCCTTGATATAGAGAATGCCTCGTATGTTATCACTATTATCTTGATAGACAGGTATGCGAGAATAGTTATTATCTACTATACATTTCAGCACCTCACTAAATGAAGAACGAAAATCCAAATCTACAACATCCTGACGACTCGTCATAATCTCTTTAGCTGTCTCATCACCAAACCGAACGATACCTTCAAGCATATGCTGTTCTTCCTTGATATCATTCTTATCTGTCAGTTCAAGAGCCTGTTCCAAGTCATCAACGCTCAACACATGATTATCCTTCTGTACCACCTTTCCTGCCAACACACCAGACTTGATGAGAATGGTTGCAAAAGGATAGAACAGTTTACGGCAAAACATAATGCCAGACACCACACGACGACAAAAGCGAAGTGGTTGTTGACGGGTGTAAATCTTCGGAATAATTTCTCCAAAGAGCAACAACAAAAATGTCAAAAGAACCGTAATACACAAGAACTGCAACCATACCGCATTACCAAAATCAACTACACGTGCAAAGAAATAGTTCAGCAGCATGATAATGGTTACATTCACCAAATTGTTGGTAATCAGAATGGTTGCCAACGTACGTTCAGAATCGTTACGAAGCGCTATGATCTTGCCGTCTGATGCCGACTTTTCCTCTTCCAATTCATTCTCGTCATTTGGTGTCAAAGAGAAAAAAGCAATCTCGCTTCCAGAAGCGAAACCAGAGACAAAGAGTAAGGCAAATGCCAAAACCAATGCAATAACGGCCCCATAATCTGGAGTCATCAACTGCACTTCCGATAAAATATGTTGGATATCCATTGTCGCTTAGAAAGGAAGAGCTTCTGCATCATTATTATCCACAGAAGTCATTGATGCATTCTGCCCATTGACAGAACTTTGAGTATTATCATTGGAATTTACCATGGTCGGGTTCTCTGAAACAGAAGAAGAACTTGATGCATACTGAGAAGTTTCTGTTGCAGGATTGTTTTGCATCTTAGGAGAAAGCAACTCTATGTTATCAGCCCATATCTCTGTTTTGAAACGACGCTGACCCTGACGATCATCATACGAAGAATAGCGAATGCGTCCTTCTACATACAGTTTATCACCTTTATGCACATATTGTTCCACAATTTCTGCCAAACGTCTCCACAGAATTACGTTGTGCCAATCGGTATGATCAGGAACCTGCGTACCGTTCTGTAAGGTATATCCACGTTCGGTTGTTGCAAGCCGTACCCGTGCAACTGCCACACCTTGGTCAACATATCTAACCTCTGGGTCGGCACCAACATTTCCTATCAGCATCACTTTGTTCATAATATCTCTATAATGATAAAATTCAAACCGCCATGTTTGGCAACATGTTATTTACACAGTCCCAAGAACTGGAAATGGAAATTCTTTCCTTTTGCAGATGGGAACTGACTTCTTTCGTCAACCCGTTCACGCAAGTGGTCAATAATACGATTATAACAATCCATTCCTGATACCGCCTTACATTGTGCTACAAAATGGGTATCTCGATATTGGAATTTACCCGTACCAGGAACTATTTGCACACGCTTAAAATCAAGCGAGCCTTCATACCAGCCAAACTTTTCTTCGTTCAGTCTTGCCAATGCCGATACATTTTTTTTCTCATGAACCTCTGGCACAGGATGCAACGCACGCTTCTCCTTAAAGTCAAGCATCGTCTTGGCTTCAGTCTTGATGATGATAAAATAGATTCGTGGGCGAACTTTATAACGCTTAGGATAATACATATCGCTGTTATAGTAGTTGCGAATGTCTTTCTCAAGAATAGGATTCATTCCAATCTCGTCGATATCTGCAAGAAACTGAATAGCATCATCAACGTTATCAACAAGAACCTCTTTATCAAAATAGCGTATATATAAATTCATCGGTAAATATTTATCTTTTTAAAATAAAAAAATAGATTTCGGTTTTCCTTAGGATAAATAAAAAAAAGAGCGGAAAACGGGACTCGGACCCGCGACCCCAACCTTGGCAAGGTTGTGCTCTACCAACTGAGCTATTTCCGCAACAAAAAAAATAAAAATCTTTATGGTGAAGAGGAGGAGACTCGAACTCCCACGTCGCAATTGACACTACCCCCTCAAAGTAGCGCGTCTACCAATTCCGCCACCTCTCCAACATAAAATATTTAGTGAATAAAAAAGAGTGCCCAGAACAGGACTCGAACCTGCACGCCTCGCGGCACACGCACCTGAAACGTGCGCGTCTACCAATTCCGCCACCTGGGCTTTAAATCGCTAAGACCTATCCTAACGCTCTTTTCTGTTCAATAAATGAGCGGAAAACGGGACTCGGACCCGCGACCCCAACCTTGGCAAGGTTGTGCTCTACCAACTGAGCTATTTCCGCTTATTTCCTCTCTCAAGGAGCATCTCTCTCGATTGCGGATGCAAAGGTACGCTATTTTTCTGAATTACCAAAATTTTCTCGCATTTTTTTCTAAAAAAAAGTATCAATCCATGCGATTTCGATAGTCTTCATAGCCAAAATGGCGCAATATTTCCAATTTCCCGTCCATATGGAGCATTCCAATGGACGGGTGAGAAATACCATTAAACATGTTTGTCTTGACCGTTGTATAATGAATCATATCCTCAAAAATAATCTCCTGACCGATCACCAATGGATTTTTAAAGCGCCAAGACCCCATAAAATCTCCAGACAGGCAACTATTACCACCCAATCTATAGGTATTTTCTTTCGTTGCCTCCTCCAAATCGACCAATTCTGCCCCACGCACCTCTGGATGATATGGCATTTCAAGACAATCGGGCATGTGGCATGTGAAGCTGACATCAAGGATGGCAGTCTTGATTCCTCGATCATTCACAATATCCACAACATGGGCCACAAGCGGTCCAGTCTGCCAGGCAAAGGCGCTTCCTGGTTCAAATATCACCTTCAGATGGGGATAACGCTGGTGGAAACCTTTCATTATACGTTCCAACAACTCTATATCGTAACCTTTGCGAGTCACCAAATGGCCTCCTCCGAAATTGATCCATTTTATCTGCGAGAACCAAGGAGAGAATTTTTCTTCTATATGCCGTAGTGTCCGTTCAAACACATCTGCCCCACTCTCACAATGGCAATGGCAATGGAATCCGTCAATATCCGACGGCAGTTCTTTCGGCAACTTATCTGCCGTAATACCAAAGCGTGTACCTGGAGCGCAGGGATTATAGAGCATGGTACCCACTTCCGAATATTCAGGATTGACACGCAATCCTATCGAACATGATGATGCACGATGGTGAAAGCGCTCGTATTGCGACAACGAATTAAACGTGATATGCGATGAGCAAGCTACAATATCATCAAACTCTCCATCTGTATAAGCTGGCGAAAAGGTATGGGCTTTCTTTCCAAACTCATGATAAGCGAGCATAGCCTCAGACAGCGAACTAGCGGTAGTAGATTGAATATACTCCCGAAAAATAGGAAATGTTTTCCATAATGCGAATGCCTTGAAGGCAAGAATAAACTCCGAACCGGTTCGTTCAGCCACGTCTTTTATCAAAGCGAGATTACGTCGCAATTTCGCCTCCTCTATAATATATATAGGTGTACTATTTTCCATTTTTTTGATATAAATCTTGATTTCGACTGCAAAGTTAGCTTTTTATTGTCATTAAATTGCATTATTCCATATAAAATGATTACTTTTGCATTTGATTCTAGATTATTGCAATGAAACTCATAGTAATGACCAAGCCCACGTATTTCGTGGAAGAAGACAAAATATTGGCAACACTTTTCGACGAGGGACTCGACTGCCTGCATTTATGCAAGCCTGGTTCTTCGCCAATGTATGCTGAGCGCCTGCTGACTCTACTGCCTGAAGACTACTGTTCAAAGATTGTAGTACATGACCACTTCTACCTCAAGGAGGAATACAATCTGAGAGGCATCCATATTGACGAGGCAGGACAACCAGCCCCGCAAGGCTATCGTGGACGCCTGAGTCGCACCTGTCAGAAGCTCGACGAGCTCAAAGTGACTAAACGCAACGCAGACTACGTGTTTCTCAAACACATCTTCGACAGTCAGACGGGTAATGAGAAAGCCTCATTTACTCCCAACGAACTGGAACAGGCTTCTAAGTTGGGACTTATCGACCGGCACGTGTATGCATTAGGAGGCATGAACATAGACAATATTCGCATGGCCAAAGAACTCGGCTTTGGCGGAGTTGTCATTTGTGGTGACCTGTGGAACCGCTTCAACATCCATCAGGGATTAGACTACAAAGAACTTATTGCCCACTTCGAAAAGCTCAGAAAGGCCATTGGATAGAAAAAGAAACAACTAACAACAATATTTACTACAAAATGAGAGAATCGAACTCTTACATGGTATTTTCAGGCACTGCCACAAAGTATCTGGCAGAGAAAATCTGCCTTAGTTTAGGATGTCCGCTCGGTGAACTGCAAATCACAAAGTTCTCCGACGGCGAGTTTGCTGTCTCTTTCGAGGAGTCTATTCGCGGTCGCGATATCTTCCTCGTACAGAGCACATTCCCCAATAGTGACAACCTGATGGAGCTGTTGCTGATGATCGATGCTGCCAAGCGCGCCTCTGCACGCACCATCAATGCCGTTATCCCCTATTTCGGATGGGCACGTCAGGATCGCAAAGACAAGCCCCGTGTCAGCATTGGTGCCAAACTGGTAGCCGACTTGCTTTCCGTAGCCGGTGTTGATCGTGTCATCACCATGGACTTGCATGCCGACCAGATACAAGGTTTCTTTGATGTTCCCGTTGACCACCTCTATGCTTCCGGCGTCATCCTCCCCTATCTTCAGAGTCTCAATCTAGACGACCTCGTTATTGCATCACCTGATGTCGGCGGTTCTAAGCGCGCCAACACCTATGCTAAATATCTGGGTTGCCCGCTGGTTCTCTGCAACAAGACCCGCGCTCGCGCCAACGTTGTAGCCACCATGCAGATTATCGGTGACGTCAAAGACAAGAATGTGGTGATTATCGACGACATGGTCGATACAGCTGGAACCATCACCAAGGCTGCCGACATCATGAAAGAAGCAGGTGCTAAGACTGTTCGCGCATGTGCATCCCATTGTGTGATGAGTGGCCCTGCAAGCGAACGCGTACAAGAATCGGCCCTTGAGGAAATTGTCTTCACAGACTCTATCCCCTACACACAACGCTGTGCTAAGGTGAAGCAGCTCTCTGTGGCAGATATGTTTGCAGAAACCATCCGCCGCGTGCTCAACAACGAGAGTATCTCAAGCCAATACCTTGTATAATATCCATCCTTCAGATGAACATCAAGACATTATTTATAGTGACAGCAGCAGGCATTACGCTTGCTGCTTGTCATTCAAACACGTACCATATCAAAGGTTCTGCCGAAAACATGCAAGACGGAGACACACTCTTTCTCACGACCGACATGGTAACCGGCATTCCCTGCGACACCTTAGTAGTAAAAAACGGAAAGTTCAGTCTTTCGGGAAGTGCAGATTCTACATGCTTCTGCATGCTTTATAGTGCGAAAGCCCACCAGATCAACGCCACATTCTTCAGGGAGAATGGCAATATCGACATCCGGCTTTCCGCAGAACCTTCCGCATCAAGGGTTGGCGGTACGCCTTGCAACAACGAGTGGCAACGTCTCAACGACTCGTTGATGGTTGTAGGCAAAGCCATCAATCTTATTGCAGAACGCATCTATGCCCATCCCGTCAGTCCGGCAGAACGAGAAAAGGGTATGAAGGAAATAGAAGAACTCAACAAACAGTTCAGCAACAAGGTAGAAGTTGCCGCCGAACGCAATATCGACAACGAATTCGGCTATTTTCTCATCCTCAACTTTTCCAAGGATATATTCTCTGCCACAACGACCAAGCATCTCATCAGTCAGATGCCGAAGGAATTGCGTCAGCGTACCGCCATCCAGCAAATGGAACAGGAATTGGCCAAGCAAGCCAATACAGCGGAAGGATCCGTCATGCCCGACTTCACGCTTCCTGATGCAGAGGGTAATCCTGTGAGCGCTTTGGCAGAGATAAAGAAGCACAAATTGACCGTTATAGATTTCTGGGCATCTTGGTGTGGCCCATGCCGTAGAGAAATGCCTTCCGTGATTTCCCTCTACGAGAGTTACAAGGATAAGGGTCTGGGCATTCTCGGTGTTTCTCTTGACAACAACAAAGACGCTTGGACAAATGCCATCAAGCAATGGGGAACGAGTTGGACACAGGTTAGCGACCTGAAAGGCTGGGAATCGTCTGCTGCTACATTATTTAATGTAAAAAGCATCCCTTGTACCGTTATTGTTGATCAAGAAGGCAAAATCCTGCGTCGCGATCTCCGCGATGAACAACTCAGAAACTTTGTTGCTGATTACCTGAAATAACAATCGCAACATCCACCTTTAACCCCCAATCGGTCATCAGACGGATTGGGGGTTTATCATCAAGGCGGTTGTATAGAAAAGAAAGAGAGTGGCTGTTCTTCCACACGAGGAAGAAAAGCCACTCTCCTTATCTTATCTGAATGTCCAACAGATTACTGGTTGTTGGGCAGTTCAAGCCATTTCACGTAGCAGAAGTCCTGACGGTGAGGCAGGTTCTTGTTCTTCGGATACATGCGGACAGCTGATTTATAGGTACCGGCCTGCTGAGGAGTCAGCTCAACTTCGAAGGTATAGTTGTTACCCTCATGACCAACCATCTTCAGAGGCTCTACATTGAAGATACGCTCCTGTCCTTCCTTGTTAACATAGAGATTCACCTTCTCCAATCCTACTGCATCTTCAAGACCTTGCTCGTTGATGACGTAAGTCAGCTTGTACTTACCACCGGTTTCAGCACCACTTGCAGGGAAGTCCCATGATGCAGAAACGACGTTGATGGCATCCCAACGCTCAGCAACAACTTCCTTCCACTGTGCAATTTCCTTAGCCAGACGGCAGTTGTCCTTGCTGATTTCCTTGAAGCGTTTAGCCTCTTTGGTGTAGAACTTGTCATAGTAGTCGTCGAGCTGACGCTTCATGGTATAGTGAGGAGCGATCTGAGCGATAGAGTTCTTGATAACCTTGATCCATCCCTCGCTGAAGCCCTTCTTGTTCTTCTTATAGTAAAGAGGAATAATCTCGTTTTCGAGTAGCGAGTAGATTGTAGCCGCATCGAGCTGGTCCTGATGACCCTGGTTCTGATAGGTACGCTTTTCGGTAAGTGCCCATCCTGCACCTTCACGATAGCCTTCAAGCCACCATCCATCAAGTACAGAGAGGTTGACAACGCCATTCATCTCAGCCTTTTCACCAGATGTACCAGAAGCCTCAAGCGGACGAGTTGGAGTATTCATCCAAATATCAACACCGCTGACAAGGCGACGAGCCAAGAGGAAGTCGTAGTCCTCAAGGAAGATGATCTTACCGAGGAACTCAGGACGCTGGCTAATCTCATAAATCTTCTTGATGAGTCCCTGTCCTGCGCCATCTGCGGGGTGAGCCTTACCGGCGAAGAGGAACTGTACGGGATGCTCTGGGTCGTTGACGATCTTGGCCAGACGGTCGAGGTCGGTAAACAACAGGTGAGCGCGCTTATAGGTAGCGAAGCGACGGCAGAAACCGATAATCAACGCATTAGGATTGATGCGCTCAAGCAGGTTGAGCACGCGTGAGGGATCACCCTGATTGCGCAACCATGTGTCACGGAACTGTTCGCGGATATATGACACCAATTTATTTTTCAGCGCCATACGAGTTTCCCAGATTTCTTCATCGGGCACATTATAGATAGCCTCCCAGATGCTCTGGTTCGACTGATCGTACATGTGGTTCTCGTTGAAATACTTGCCATAAACCTTACGCCATTCTGTAGCACACCATGTTGGGAAGTGTACACCGTTGGTAACATATCCCACGTGGTTTTCCTCTGGATAGTATCCGTTCCAGATAGGAGCAAACATCTGCTGGCTAACCCATCCGTGGAGTTTAGATACACCGTTTACTTCCTGACAAGTGTTGCAAGCGAAGGTTGACATGCAGAAGCGCTCGTTATGGTCTTCTGGGTTGATACGTCCCATACCGATGAACTCATCCCAAGAGATACCGAGTTTTGCAGGATAGCCTCCCATATACTTACCGAAGAGTCCTTCGTCGAAGTAGTCGTGACCGGCAGGTACTGGAGTGTGAACGGTATAGAGTGAAGAAGCGCGAACGAGTTCGAGTGCTTCGTTGAAGGTCATTCCACCATCGATATAGTCGCAGAGGCGCTGCAGGTTGCAAAGTGCTGCATGGCCTTCGTTGCAATGGTAAACATCCTTCTTAATGCCGAGTTTCTTCAGCAGCAGCATACCACCGATACCGAGCAGAATTTCCTGCTTCAGGCGGTTTTCCCAGTCGCCACCATAGAGTGAGTGAGTGATTGGTCTGTCGAATTCTGAGTTCAGTTCGTTGTCTGTGTCGAGCAGATAGAGCTTTACACGACCCACATTCACACGCCAAACATAAGCATGAACCTGATAGTTGGTGTAAGGAACATCTATTACGAGAGGATTGCCGTTCTCGTCGAGTTCGCGCTCGATGGGGAGTGAACCGAAGTTCTGAGACTCATAGTTGGCAATCTGCTGTCCGTCCATAGAAAGACTCTGTGTGAAATAGCCGAAACGATAGAGGAAACCCACGGCACACATATCAACATTAGAGTCAGAAGCCTCTTTCACATAGTCACCAGCCAACATACCGAGACCGCCTGAGTAGATTTTCAGGGCAGAATGGATACCATACTCCATGCAGAAATAAGCTACAGAAGGACGGGTTTGGTCGGGCTTAACATCCATATATTCACGGAAGAGTGCATAAACACTCTGGATGCGCTTCATCAGAGCCTTGTCCTTGAGGATTTCCTCTTTACGGGTAAAGCTCAGACGCTCAAGAAGCATTACGGGATTGTGCTTGGCATCATGATAAAGCTCAGGGTCAAGGTCACGGAACAAGTCGCGTGCCTCATAGTTCCACACCCACCACATGTTGTGGGCAATCTCATTCAAACATTTCAACTGCTCAGGAAGGGTCGATTTTACAGTCAATTCCTTCCACTGAGGAGCATTTACGTAATCTGCTTTGATTTTCATACTTTTCTCTATATATACGTTGATACTCTATTTATTATTTGTTCATACGGTTCTGAGCCTTACGCAAAGCGATGTCGTAAGCCTCATAATAGTATTCGATAAACTCGCTCCAAAGTGCTTTTTTCGAAAGTGCATCGGCTTTGCGTCGGCAACTTTCAACATCATTTTTCGGCATAGCCGAATATTTCGCCACCGTATCCTTGATGGCATCTGCTACTTCAGAATAATTATAATCTGTGCGATGAATGACCTTCACGCCATCCTCTATCTCACCTGCATGACCGAACACGCCGTTAGCCCAAAGTCCGAAGCCTGCCAGATCTGTTGTGATACAAGGCACTTTGAAGGCAACGGCCTCCAGCGGAGTATATCCCCACGGTTCGTAATACGATGGATAAATGCACAGGTCATTACCCAATACCACATCATAATATGACATATTGACTATTCCGTCACGTCCATCGAGATAGCAGGGCAGGAAGATGACCTTCACCTTATCGTCCTTACGGTTGTGCATATCGTAGTATTTCATCATGCCCAACACGTTATCGTGACTCATATTATGCAGCCAATGGGTCAGCTGTGGAACATCCAATGGTGTTTCATACTTTTCGTTCTTCGCCAAACGTTCCTGCAAATCCTTACGTGGCTCGCCTACCCATCCCGGCACTTCAATAAATGCCAAGACCTTTTTCTTCAGTTCTCTGTCGCGAAGCAGACGATTCATGGCCTCCACAAACACGTCAATACCCTTATTACGGAATTCGTAACGTCCTGATGTTGAAACGATAAGTGTATCGTCGTCGAGCGATTCGCCCAATAAGGCATTAGCCACATCAAGAAGGCGCTTGCGAGCTGCCTTGCGCTTTTTGGTGAATGTGGCGGCTTTAGGCACGAAACTGTTGTCGAAACCATTTGGCAATACCACATCAACGGGCTTGTCAAGGAGTTCACGACATTCATTGGCGGTAATATCACTTACCGTAGTAAAACAATCTACATAATGAGCGGTTTGCTTCTCAATGGAGTGCTTGCTCTGCATATTAAGCTCTTCTGCCATCTGATCGCCATTATAGGCAAAGAGATAGTCATAGAGTGGCTTCTGGTTGCCTGCGATTGAACGACCGATACTGGTGGCGTGAGTGGTGAAAACGGTACCGATCTGCGGCAACACATTATTTATATATAATGCTCCGAGTCCACACATCCATTCGTTGGCATGGTAAATCACATGTTTTCCCTCAACTTCCTTGCCCAGCCAACGGTAGATGCTTTCTACCACGAGTGCTGCGGCATAAGAAAACATAGATGCTTCATCATAATCGCCATAGGCATGAAGCGAATCCACCTGATAGTGTTCCCACAACCAGCCATAGATTTCATTTTTCTTCTCAAAAAAAGGTTGGAAATCCACCAAAATAGCAATAGGTTTTCCAGGAACAGCCCAACGGCCTACCTTTACTTTCAGCCCCTCTTCTTTCGCCTGCCATTGCCATTCTGCCAATAGCGACTTTTCCTCTTGAAAATAAGGACTCTCGTTATCATGCCACACATCTGGACCGATGAAGATAATCCGGTCGCACATGGCATCTTGAAGTGTTTTAGCTCGGCTGGAAAGCACGGTATATATACCTCCTACTTTATTACAAACTTCCCAGCTCGATTCAAAGACATAATCTGGCTTAATCAATTCTTTTCCCATATATACATGTATAACGGCCACAAAGTTACTTAAAAATATTAAAATCATGCGAGTTTAGGCAATTATTTTTCACCAAAAAACACATTTATTGATATAGATTTACTATCTTTGCGGCAAATTAATACGTAGATGAAAAGAAAACTATTCATAATAATATTTACAGCCATTTTCGCAACAGTCGGTGCCCAACAGTCACAGGGCACTTTCAGTGGATATCTCACCAATGAGGAATACGACGTTTATCTGCGAATCGATTTTCAAAACCAGAATGTCATCATCCCCGGACAAGAGATCTATGGTGAACTTCCTGGCTATCTCGGAAAGAAACACAATTCTTTCTGCTGGCCGATCACATCGGTCAAGAAAAAAGGAAGCCGAGAGATTGTCATGACGATGGTCAACGATTTTGGCAGCGAAGATCTCACCGCTACCCTCACCTTGCAAAACGACTCCACCTATCTGCTGAAACAAACAAGTGGCAGTACGCTGAAAATTCCCAAAAACGGGAATTGGCAGAAGTTGCCCAAAATGCTAATCTTCACAAAAGGACATTAAATTGCCTTTATTTCCCCCCCCCTTGATATATTTTCAAAAAATCGGCCCTCTTAGTAAAAAAAATAACGCAAAACTATAGAAAGTTTATATTTTTTACGTATCTTTGCGGTTAAAAATAATATAGATTTTAAGAAAAGCTATGAATCTACTCAACTCTATCCTGAATTGGTACTTCAAAAAAGAAGCACTGCCATACTGGTGCATGTTCTTGATTGATACTGCTACTATTTTCTTCTCCGGTCTCTTTACCTATTGGATTTTCAACAAGACAGGAGCATTCATAGACCATCGGTTTGAACTGCTATATACCCTCTTGCTCTACGTACTTCTCACTTGCGTAGGCTTCAGAATATTTCACACCTATTCTGGAATTCTTCGCTACTCATCATTTGTCGATTTATGGCATGTGGCGATGAGTAATGCCGTCGGCTTGGCATTGTCGCTGATAGCCCATTTCACCATGGAGTATCTGCATGTTGACAAAATAGGCATACTCACATTGACCGAGACATGCACCATGTTCCTCATTGCCACATTAGCCATGTGGACCATTCGCGTGCTGGTAAAGATGCTATACGACGTAATATTGGCGGATAAGAAGGCTGTACGCGTACTCATCTATGGTACAATGGAAGGAGCGGTGGGACTTGCCAAGTACATTCGTACCCAGCAACCTGCCAAGTTTGTGTTGATGGGATTCATTGCCCATGAAAAGAGCAACGAGAACCGACTTCACCATGTCCGACTGATGGGCAAGAAAGTATATAACACCCAAGACAATATTGCACATATCATCAAGAAATACGGCATCAAAGGTGTACTCATCTCCCCTACTCGCACTAAAGACTTCCAAAACGACCGTGAGATGCAGAACACGCTGATTTCCACCGGTGTCAAAATCTATATGACAATCAGCGCCCATGAGATGCAGGTTGAAAACGGAAAACTGACTGACAGCAGTCTTGCCAACATCAAACTGAAGGAAGTTAGCGTTGAAGACCTCCTGCCACGCGATGAGATACAGGTTGACATGAATAGCGTCGGGGCCCTGTTGAGAGGCAAGAAAGTGCTCATCACAGGATCTGCCGGTTCTATCGGATCGGAAATGGTTCGCCAGATTGCCATCTACAAGCCCGCAGAAATGATGCTCATCGACCAGGCTGAGACTCCACAACACGACATCAGACTGATGATGAGCAACGAATATCCTGACATCGTGGCACATACCGTAGTGACCTCTATCTGCAAAGAGAAACGCATGGAGGAGATTTTCAGCACATTCCAGCCTGATTACGTTTTCCATGCTGCTGCCTACAAACACGTGCCGATGATGGAAGACAACCCCAGCGAAAGCATTCAAAACAACGTATGGGGCACCAAAATCATTGCAGACCTCAGCGTGAAATACAATATCAAGAAGTTTGTGATGATCTCTACCGACAAAGCGGTCAATCCCACAAACGTAATGGGTTGTTCGAAGCGTATCTGCGAAATCTATGTGCAAAGCCTTGACAAGGCCATCAAAGACGGTAAAATCAAAGGCATCACGCAGTTTGTCACCACACGCTTCGGAAACGTGCTCGGTTCCAACGGATCTGTCATTCCGCTATTCCGTAAACAACTGGAGGCTGGCGGTCCATTGACCGTCACACACCCTAAGATCATTCGCTATTTCATGCTCATACCAGAGGCTTGCAAACTGGTGCTCGAAGCTGGAACACATGGTAAGGGTGGCGAGATATTCGTGTTCGACATGGGAGAACCTGTACTTATTGCCGACTTGGCAAAGCGCATGATACAGTTGAGCGGAGCCAAAAACGTAGAAATCAAATACACGGGACTCCGCGAAGGCGAGAAACTCTATGAGGAAGTGCTCAACGAGAAAGAAAACACCAAGCCTTCGTTCCACGAAAAAATACGTATTGCCGAGGTTCGTAGCTACGAATACGAAGAGGCACAGCAGAGCATTACCGAACTATACCAGATTTCCGCTGCTTACGACGACATGAACACCGTAAGGAAGATGAAGGAAATCGTACCGGAATACATCAGCAAACATTCACGCTACGAAGCTCTCGACCAAAAATAGCACTACAAGCATTTACTCCATACTAAGAAGACCCTTCTATCATACGCAGGAAGGGGCTTCTTTTTGTTTTATCCCACCCTTTGCATACACCATGAATGGCTTTGGAGAGGAAGAAGTTATGGACCAGAAATTGGACATATCAGAAAAGGCAAATCTTCCAATATTCCAGTTCTTCCAAATTCCAATAAAGGGTATGAAAACGCAAACCCTCATTTTAGAGTCTTATAACTTATTAATAATTAAATAGTTATATATATAATAAGAGAAAAAAGCACCCTCGAAAAATTAATTGGAAGAACTGGAATTGGAAGATTTACGCAATCAAGAATCCATCTAAGAGCCATATTATCAATAATTTACGTAATAAGAGAATGCAGGAATATCCCAGCGCTACCAGCAAAATCAGCATTCCAAAGCCGCAAAATCCTGGTAAAAACCCCATTTTTGGGCTATTTTATTCATGAAATCCTCAAAAATCGAGTTCGCCCCCCCTTGTTCCGATGATTTCCACCTTCCATGCAAAACACAGAAAACGCACTCATTCATGCGTTCTGGATACCATTGAAATGGATTTTGGGATGTACTGGACACATTTTATAACCCAGTCAGACTGCAAAAAATGGTGTTTTTTCAACTATAACTGAAACCATCTACTACGACTTTCAAACGCCTATTACGCCCAATCGCTCATTAGGATTTTGGAGAGAATGTGTAATCTGCGGATTTCCATCTCCTTGGTGTCAAAGCCGTATAAACAGGTTTCCGCCTTGTGAAACAAGGTTATTCATGGGCATGCAAACATTTCATAATAAAAATGTCCTCGAATCGCAAGAAACGTATAGAAACGTATGATTGGTTTGGGGGGATGTTGTATCTTTGCACCGTGGTTCAAGAGAGAATCACTCATCGCACAAAACATTCCGTCCGCACACAGACATGGCCAACTCCTCAGTAAGTCACAAGTGACTCCACACTAAGTCCCAATATTTAGCGGACAATGATGGGACAAAGTTGGGAGAAACAAGGAACAGAACAGGAGAATACCACGATGTGGGAATGTGGAGAGCGAGAAAATATCACATCATGAAACAGCAAAACCCGAACATATCCCGATGATAACCCGAACGCACAAGGAAGCATCCTGCGTTAATCCAGATGGCCGAACAATACCACTTCCGAGAAATCAGAATGGATATCCGATAGCAAAATGGAGGGTCTGGTTCTTTTTGAAACCATCAACATTGTAGATGCCACCCTTGCCCGTATCGTAAGGCACATGAATACCGATACCCCAGTCGAGACGCAACACAAGAAAGTCGAGATCGTAGCGCAAACCAAGACCCGTGCCGACAGCCATCTCACGAAGCACATTCTGAATCTTGAACTTAGTGGTGGCATAAGGAACTGAAGTGCCATAGTTGTCGCGGACATTCCAAACATTACCTGCGTCAAGGAATACAGCACCATAGAGGCTACCGAAAAGATTACGGCGATACTCAAGATTGCACACCAATTTGATATCACCATTCTGCATCAGATAGGACATGGCTTTATCCTCGATGCCAGGGAAGCTGCCAGGACCTATACCACGCACAGAAAAGGCACGGATGCTATTGGCACCACCCACATAAAACAGTTCGGTATTGGGCGCCCAGTCGGTATTTCCGAAGCAATAGAGCACACCCGCGTTGACATGTCCCAACAACTGCGAAGAAGCATCAAGCGTCCATATTTTGGTAAAATCCGTTTCGATCTTGACAAACTGCGAATAAGGATTCTTGAAAAGTTTCTTCTCTCTCTCGTTCCATTTCTTACCAAAGGCAAGAAGCGCCAACGAAGTGAAGTTGCCCGACTCAGACACCGTGGCGGTCCATCTCACAGGATGACGCAACGTAGAAGGACTGGTATAGGTATAGCTATAGCGCATCTCTGGCACGAAATAGTCTTGCATGGTGGCACGGAGATAGGGATTCTCTTCCATCACCTTGTCAAACTCGGCGGTATGGCTATTCATAAACTGGTATTTCACCGTAAGCGGCGAGAACTCATGTTTGCTGGTGGCAGAGGTCTGCCAGTTGTATGCCCACTTACCACTCACAATATGCATCTTGTAATAGCCAGGCCGACGGATGGTATTGCTCGACACCTTGGCAACGGTAGAGGGTGTTGCGTAGAACCGGCGAGGAAGGCGCACCGTGCGACCGTCGGGCAGCGTATAGCGTTGCGTGCTATTACCGCCAAAATATGGTGCAATAAGGCGTGGAAACTCTATGCTCGCATCAAAGCCATACTCGTAGTTGCTCATGCTGGAACTGCTGTTGGTAGCCCACTCATAGGATCCATGAACCGACAGATCTATCTTCTCGCCACCATGGAAGGCATTGCGACGCACCAGTCCAAGTTTGACCTCTGGTCCCACGCGACCTATCGCACTACCATTGAAATTGGTTTCGATATACGAATCCCACGGTTTGTCGAAGGTGCAAATGAGTGTCAAGTCCAGCGTATCGCAAGAGGGCGAATTGTCACGCGGCGTAAACTGAAACTCGGTAGAGGAAAACAATCCCATCGCATTGATTTTCTGGGCACTCTGCAAGTAATCGTCATAGCTATAGAGCTGGCGCGGACGAATTTTCATATCGGCTATAATGACACGCGGACGAACCGGTGGGCGCCGACCGGCATAACGGATGGTCAAATAGCGGTAAACCATAGAATCGGTAAATGCCTCATTATACGTTTTGCGCATATTGATATTCACACGACCGATATACCACTTGTGACGGGCCTGAGCTGGTGTCTCCTCTGCCAACTGGAAGCGCAACTGCACCTTACCGTCCACAGCAAAGGTGTCTGCCAGATAAGAGGCGTAGCTGGGCTGGTAATAATAGTAGCCATTATTGCGGAGCAGATTGCTGATTCGGCTACGCTCCCCATCGAGATTAGCCACCACGAAGGGATCACCCTTGCGCACGATAGCAGAGGCTGATGTGGCATGGATCAGGCTGTCTGCCTCACGGTTAAATCCCACATAACGCACACTATCTAAGGTGAAGAGATGACCGAACGACACATCATAGCCGATCTTGGCTGTTTTCATGTTGTTTTGCAGAACCACTTCTGCGTCAACATTTCCATGGAAATAACCATGATTGCGCAACACACTTTTGGCAACCTGTGCACGCAACTGAGGATTGACCCACGACATGAGGACAGGCTGTTTGCCAAACGTCTTATTCATCCAATGACCAAGACCAGAACTGTCGGCAGAAAAAGCATTCCATACCGAAAGACCGAAGGAGAAAGGAAGGCGATGATAGCTGCTACCCAATAGCGCGCCATTAGGAGCTGTTGCCAGGGCTGCGTCTATCTCTTCTCTTGTAGCAGAATAATTATCGTTCTCTTCATAGTCGGTATAGTTGATTTTCGTTAATCCGATGAAGAGCTGGTCGTCGTCAGGCACACCCTTGGTCATACTACAGGCACTAATCACCACAGCACCTGTCAGCAGATAAATGTATCGTTTGATTGTTGAATGCATCATAATCGAGAATTATTTGTTAAGCTTCACCACCCTCACGCTATCACGCTTCAGGCTATCGGTACGCATAGGCGTTGGTGGAACATATAGGGGCGTATTGCCACTACGGAACCGGATGATATCGCTGAAGGTCTGCAAGGTGCGCCTCCATACGAATCCTGCGCCATACTTCTGGGTGTAACCGTCAAGCCAGTCATAGGCATTATTATCATAGAAGAAGGTCACGTATTTATTGGCGCTGTCGTCCAACCGATATTCCAACGTCACATTGTCAAATACTGACTCTGTACCATTCTGATACTCACTACCCGACGACACCTTGCCGCCCACTACCACTTTGAGGCGGTTGTTCCAGAAGCGCTTGGCAAACTTAAACGAGTAGTCTGTATGCATATTTCCTGCGGCATCTGTAGAATTATCAAGACCGAAGGAGAGATCAAGGGTGCGCAAGGCATTACCTGTAATCTGGTTGATTTCGGAATTGAGGAACGAGCTGAGGGCTGAGTTCATCGAGAAAGCATTTGTATTACCTTCAGAGAGATACATACCCGTGGTGAGCATGGAAACGGCAAGTTTGCCACGACGTTCCACACTCATGGCCTGCAACTCACTATGAAGCTGCATGTCTTCAGGCGCATCAAGGGTAAACTCAAGACCCATATCGTTGAGCGTACGGGTGATGATAACACCACAAGTGAAGTCCACGCTCCTACCCACTCCATTACTTCCCGTCACGGTAGCCTTGGTTGCTTCTGTTGCCGTGATATGAAGAGTGGGATTCATCATGTCGCCCGTAAACTCAATATACGATCCATCCTGGATAACAAAAGTCTTGAGTGGAATAACGGGCAACGAGTATTTCATCTCACCATTACTCAAGGTGTATTTACCCGTCAGTTGCAGATTGTCGGCTGGATTATAGGTCATGCGCAACGTGCCGCCACCCATCAAGTCAACATAGTTGGAATGGTCGGCATTAAGATAGGCTATCACGTGTGCGCCTTTCGATACTTCCATCGTCAGATTCATATTGAAGCCTGCCAGGTCTGGGCGATTCACCACGGTCTGCGTTGTATCGCTAAAGTCTGTAAACTTCACCAGTTCGTCAAGTTGGTTGTCGGTAGAGAGTGGCGAGTCACGCAGAATGTAACGCATATCTGTAGAACCAAGTACGTCAAGTTTTCCACGCATCGTGAGATTGGAGAGTTCGCCATTCATGCGACCCATGAAATTGACAAAGGCTTTACCATACGCCTCACTCCTACTATTCTCCTTGGCATCAATAATCTGATAGTTGGCGGCTCTCATACGCATATCAACCGTGATTTGGTCAAGGTCTGAGAAATTGACGTTTCCCATGATGGTCAACGGATTGTCGTTATGGGCATAGACGTTAAAATTCTCAAGCAACAGGTTGGAGCCTACGATACGCACAGGGTCGTCGTCGAAGCGCAATTTCATGCCGTAGGGCACGCTGACAAGATAGGAGTTCTCAAGCATCAACTCTCCATTCACCTGGGGTTTGTTGAGAGGACCCTTTATCGTCAGTTCCCCTTCTGCGAAACCCTCAAGACCGGCAATCTGGTTGGGTACGAAACCATTAACCAGTTCGAGTGGCAGACGTTGCAACTGCAATACAGCATCGAGCGAACCTTCACCGGCATTATAATAGGTTCCTGACAATACGCCGATCTCCTCGTCGTCTTTCATCAGACGCGCCTCAACGGCATGGGCATCGTCTTCTTTCTGCAGATATATGATTTCGGAACTTATATCGCCCCATTTACAACCCTCATAAGCCATGTCGCTAACAGCCACACTTCCCACGACAGAGAAACGACCGGAAGAGTGTTGCACCACATGATAGTCGCCTTCCATCAAACCGCCCAAACGAGGAACATAGGGAAGAACGGCTGTGATGCTGGCAAGGTTGAAGCGGTTCATGCTGACCGTAATGTCTTGCAACGCATCAGGATCACTCTCTGTAGAATAGACCTTCACACCCGTGCCATCATCGGCAACAAGATTGATATCGGCCTTCACCTTATTGTTGGCTCCAAGGAATATATAGTTGTCTTTATTCAGCGAAAACTCCTTATATCCCAAAGTAGGACGATCGGGCAAGAGATGGATACTAATGCCGCTATCCACCATCTCTGCCTTGGCTCCAAGACGCAAGCCCAACTGGTTTTTGTCGTCATAGAAACGCAGACCTACCGAGGCACCACGCTCCTGAACAACACCATTAAACAAGGTATTGAATACAAACTGCGGGTTGCGCTTATTATTGCGAACCTGTCCATGGAATGCCAACTGGTCTTTATACTGTAGGAGTTTCAAATTGATGGTATCCAGACGCGTACCATCATAGACTAACGAATGGATATAACCATCGCCGTTGATGCCTTTTTGAGGCGAAGTCTCCAAATCTAAATGCAAATTCTTGTAGTCGATATGTTGACCTGTACGCAACAGATTGGCTATGGGGTTGTCGCTCTGACTCTCCACATGAAGACGCATAACAGGCAACAGACTGCGTATGGCTGACTGATCGATAACCTTATGCTCCATCTGCGATATAATCGAATCGGAAACCTGTGTCAGCGAGGCTATCAAGTGCTCATAACTACCTGAAGCGTTAAGTTTTAAGTTGAGGTCGCCACATTCCAAACGGGCTTCTGTAGTATCGGGATTGAGATTGGCAAAAAGGGTGATGTCGCGAGGACGATAGACACGAGAGGAGTCGCGGATGGTAAGGTCGTTGAAAATACCATTCACATAATGCGTGGTTTGCAGATTACTGCTGGCATCAATATGTCCACAGAGACCTATCACAAGAGGATTATCGACCATGCGCAAATGGAAAAGGTCCAGACGCTGCAGGTCGGTTGTCAGAGTGGCTTGAAGACGTTTTTTATTCATCAACGCATCGAGCGTGACAATACCCGTAGCCAACTGGTTTCGGCTGTCCACCTCAACATGGGCTACGCCATGGCGCAAGTCAAGCGTGGCCTGTGCCTTATCGAGAGTCCAAGAACCATATCCCAGGCTATGCAACTGCACCTCTGCCTGCGCCATAGTGCGTGGTGAGAAGAAATCGGTACCATGACCTTTCACCTGGACATCGGCTGACAACGTATAAATGGAGTCATGAGGCATGAAGTGGTGAAGGTTGAGTTGGCGCACCTGCAGATTTGCCGAATAGGACATATTATTGGCATTCAACGCACCTTTCGCCTTGACAGTTCCCCGACCCTCACGGAGGGTGACATCGGCTGCATAACGGGCTGCATCTGCCTCTAACAAGCCGTTGGCTCTAATACCATTGGGGATGCGGTAATTACGTTGGATTGCCTTAGGCAACAAACCGGTAATAAAGCCTATATTTCCCGTCTCTGCCTGGAAACGGATTTTGGAGCGTAGCTGGGCGGGAGTATTGAGATTGGCTACAAAACCTGTTGCCTTGGCATGGAAGGCGGTCGGAAGCGATACGTCAATACCGGAAAAATCCATGTACATCATATTACCCGAAAGCACTCCTTTTACAGTAAGCGGACTGTTGGGCCATTGTCGCTGGAAACTCTGAGGCATCATGCCCATGAAGCGCATCAGGTCTTGTTTTCCCAACTGAGCATTCAGACGCAAGCGAAGTTTCTCCGTCGAACCGACATCCATGATTGAGAACGGAAGGTCGAGGGCTACATCAAGATCTGAATCGGGAGTCTTCAAACGGAATGATGGCAACCGCAACATGCCATTGGCCATCACCATCCTGCCATTCATCTCTGTAATGGCGAGGCCACATTTTTCCTTGACTTTCAACTCGCGGAAGGTCATTCGCAACGTTGGATCATGATAGTAAATGCTGTCTATTCCGATATGTATCTGGTCGAGGGCCAAATGGTTGTAATCAAGTCCATCGACAACAGGTTCGAAATTCAGGTCGTAATGCAGACTTCCCTTCGCCCAGTCAACCGATTGCACCATATAGGTTTGTGTGCCCAGGTCGATATCTGCCTGACGCACACAAAGATGTCCAAGGTGGGCATCCACACTCATAGTATCTCCGGGCATATGAAAGGCTACCGAAGTCTGGTGGACAACAATACTGTCTGCCATGATTTTCCAACGGTTTTCAGAGGTCGTCGTGTCCTCTGGAACACTATCGTTAAGAGCGATATCCAACCGGCCGTCTTCCAGTCTGGCGCCATTCAGTTCCATAGTCTCATCATCAAGGTCTATACCCCGACTGGTGACGGAGAATCGCCCAATTTCGCCCTTCACACGGGCTGCGGCTATCATTCCCAAGGTATTGACTTGCGCACGATTGATTTCCAATTGACTGATCACCACACGGTTGTCTATCAACGGCAAAAGTTGCACATCCACCACCGTGCGATCAACACGCATCAACGTGTCTGGACGTCCGGTAACAGAATCTATTTGAACCACCTGCATGCCATCAACTCCGAGATCAAGGGGGAAGGAAAGGTTCACGTGGTCAATAGTAATGGTGAGGCCCGTCTTTTCCGAAGCAACCTGCGCAACCTTGTCCACCACCCAATTTTGAACAGGCGGCAGATAAATCAATACGGTCAAGATAAGAAACAACAGGATGGGGCTCAATAGAATGCCCATGATCCACCAAAGTGCTTTCTTCATATATGGTTCTTTACAAAATGTAGTGCAAAAATAAGCGAAATATTCTGAACTACAAGGCTATTTGTCGAGAAATGCAATATTATGCCAGATTTTATCGTCTGGTAATGGAGAGTCGAGGACTATTTTCTGTTTTGACACAGGATGGATAAATTCCACATGATGAGACAACAACGAGATGCTTCCATCTGGATTACTACGCTTTGCACCATATTTCAAGTCTCCGCGGATAGGCATCCCCAAGGTGGACAACTGGCAGCGTATCTGATGATGACGTCCTGTCAGCAACTCCACTTCTACCAGCTGATAACGTTCGGTCTGACCGATGGTACGGTAGCGTAAGACAGCCTTCTTCGAACCGGCTACCTCACGATCGTAGGCATACGATTTGTTTTGCTTCTCATTGCGAGTCAGCCAATGGGTGGCGGTAACAAAAGTGTTGGAAGTCACAGGATTGCCTGAAGGTTGAACCAAAGCCCAATAGGTTTTATGAACCTCACCCTTGCGAAACATTTCGTTAAGTCGTGATAGCGCTTTAGAAGTACGGGCAAACACCACCAATCCGCTAACAGGACGGTCAAGACGATGGACCACGCCAAGAAATACGGCTCCTGGCTTCTGGTATTTCTCCTTGATATAGGCTTTTACGGTTTCTGCCAATGGAGTATCACCCGTTTTGTCACCTTGAACGATCTCGCCGCTTTCCTTATAAACGACAATAATATGGTTGTCTTCGTAAACTACTTGCATGGGAATGTGGGATTAGTCTTCTGCTATTATTTCCATTGGATGATTGACAAACGTAGTAGCACCATGTTCTATGAGGAAATCACGATCGCGGAATCCCCACAGCACACTAATACAAGGCAAACCGCTATTGCGAGCGGTTGCAAGATCCACATCACTATCACCTACATACACAGCATCGTCTTTGCCGACACCCAGCAGGCGGAGTGCTTCTTCTACCGTATCAGGAGCTGGTTTCTTACGAATGCCTTCTGCCTCATGTTCTCCTACAGCCACAGGAATCTCTGGAAAGAAATGAGCCACCAACTCACGGGTAGCAGCATAGAACTTATTGCTCACCACAGCCATGTTATTGCCTCGTTGGCTAAGCGCATGGATAAGAGCGGATATTCCCTCGTAAGGTACTGTGGTGTCGAGTGAATGTTCCATATAATGCTTGCGGAATGTGGCAAAACATTCCTCAAACTGTGGATTGCGGGCTCCATCTGGTATGGCACGCTCCATCAACAAACGGACACCATTACCTACGAAGCGGCGAATGGAATCTATGTCGTGTTCGGGCATAGCGAATTGTCGGAGTGCATAATTGGTAGAGGCGGCAAGATCATTCAACGTGTTGAGCAAAGTGCCGTCAAGGTCGAAAATATATGTTTTATACTGTTTCATATTCTTTGATTATTCAGGGATATAACGATATTATTCAGGATTGTAACGATGGCTACGTTTCACCATGGTCAGGATTTTATCATTCAGCCTATCGGCTTGAAGCAACTGATCGATGGTGATGGGCATACGATAGTTCCAACAATGAGACGGATCTGATGGTGTATTGATGCGCTCATCCTGCGGACGCGAACGACGGAGTTCGCCATCCATAGCAAGCCAATCCTGTAGTTGCAAGATGCAAAGCATCGAAGGACAATAAAGGTGGCGGGCTATAATCTCTTCTGCCAAGAAGGCTGGCAACTGTTCGGGAGCCCTACCCTCTTTCTGCAACATGGTGATATAGTAGCGTTGGCGACGTTCGGGATTGTCCTGCCACCATAGTCGTAACGGAGCCATGTCGGGAGTAGAAATGGTGACTACCGAACGATAGGGATTGGCTTCGAGATGGGCAAATTCCAGCCCATGCTGTTTGGGCATCTGTTGCACTTCAAGCGAGAGAAAGCGCAAGGTATCGAGTACTGACGACACGCTTTCGGGCTGTTGACCAAGATCATCACCACATACCAACATCCGGCAATGGTCAGACAGTTCAGCAAGTCGGCGAGTTGCCAATTGTCCCCAATAGAAGGAATGGCGTTGACGAAAATAATTGTAATAGAGTCGCAGATAGGCTTCTTTCTCATCGGCATTAAGGGCATCGAAAACGGGTTCTTCTACGGCCTGCATCCGAGGATGATACATTTCTTTCTGATCATGGTCCTCGACAAAAAGCACATTGGCGATCAAGCGCAACAGTCCGTCACGAATCCATAGGCTGTTCTCATCGTTTCTGCCACAGAATGCCTGCACAACTTTACGTTGGGTATTAAACTCTGGCTTGAGTTCATAGAGTTGATAGGCCAAAGCGTTCAAGTAATGTTCGCGAACATAGTCTGCATGAATACCAAACGTTTGACCGATAATATGATCGTTGATGAAAGGACGGGTAAAAAGATCGTGACGGAAATGAAGTCCAAAATATTCTATCTCATCAACAGTCAGAGGCAACGAGGGAATATAATGTCCTAATCGGGCATCAACGGCATCATCTGGCAATTCCCATTGGCAGAAATAGCCTACGATATGGTCTAACTTGATGGCTCCGAAATATTGCGTCAGGTGACGGAGGCGCTTCTGCAACCATTCTTCAATATGATGTTGACGCGAATCTCCGTCTGTGGTCCATTGATAAGTAGGCGACTGCCAGTTCTGCCCCTTCGTAGTAGAATGGTCTGGCGACACTCCCATTTGTCCGTCCAAACGAAACAGCTCTGGATATTGTCTGACATCTACACTCTCACGATGCATACCGAGAGGAAGGTCTCCTTTCAAGACAACACCTTTGGCACGGCCATAATCGGCTGCTGCTTTCAATTGGCTATGCAACAGATACTGCACATAGCAAACATAATCGTAAGGTTCACCACGATAGTCGGCATAGGGCTTGAGCCACTCACTCGCACTTGCCACAAATGCCTGACAAGAGGCTGTAGAAAGCGTTCGCTTGCCTTGCTCAGCAAAGAGTTGACGGAGATAGTCTGTCTTTACACAATCCACGGCTTCGTAATCAACTGTGGCTTGCGCATTAAGTTCCTGGCGGCGGCGCATAAACTGCGTCATGGCGGTTTTTGAACGGAGCGTTCCTGCAGCATCAAGATCTATATAATGTGGATGAAGGGCAAAACCGCTAATCGGTTTATACGGGCAGGCGTCTGGAGCATGATGATTGGTTGTAGTATCAAATACTGGCAACAGTTGTACAACATTCATTCCGGTACGTGCCACCCAATCCATAAAATGTTTCAAATCGCCAAAATCACCCACGCCATAAGAGTGTTCGCTACGCAAGGCGGCAACAGGTATGGCAACTCCTGCGGCACGCCATAGTTTTTCGGGCAACCGCAACTGTTCACCATACATCACATAGACTTGACCATCCACCAACTCCGTCTGCTCTACCTGGCGGTTATCTCCTTCTTCCCAACTAACGATACTATTGGTGGCATCATCTACCACGATATATTTGTATTCCAAAGGCAGAAACATGCCGACAGCATTGATGGTCAACATCCATTCATGCTGACCCACATATTCCATACGCAGGAAACGACTGGGATTCCAGCTTCCCATGGAAGGGTGGCTGCCACAAAGTGCTACCGACTGCCCTAAACGCAACTGGGGAGCAGAGACACGAAACATCAAGGTCTTACGATACAAAGGGAACACACGAGCCTCAACCTCTTGACACAAGGGTTCGTGCCGCGTTACCGCACAAGCATCGGTATAAAGATGATAAAGCAACGGACGGTCACGCCATTGGTCGCAGAACTCATAGTCTTTGGCAGTATCGAAATGGTAGCAACGGGCTACAAGATTCCATTCCCGACGTTGTACACAACCTTTGGAGTCTTCCACATGATAGGCATATACGATATGGGAAAGAGGATGTTGGCGCGACTCCAAGACTGAAGTCTCCAACAACCACCATTCACCATCATCTGTCTTCATTTCAAGGTGATGCTGCCGCACAGTTCCGTCTTTGCTGCAACAGTTTAAAACTACACAGAGACGTTCACCCCATGATGTCGCATATTTGATTCTGAACTTGAGTTTCATCTTTACTATCGGTTTTCTGGGCAAAGTTACAAAATAAATTCGGATTACTTCTCACGATTATATTTTTATTTGTACCTTTGCAGTTGAAAAAAACAGCTTATTATGATGAAGATTCAAAACAATAAGAAATTTCTCTACCCCGCTTTTGCAGGTATGGTGATTATCGTGGCCCTTGTAGCCTACTTCTTTTTTGCCTCCGTATCGGCACAAAAGGATACATATTATATATACATCGACAAAGACGATACGCAAGATTCTGTTTTTGCCAAGATACAACCTCAGGCTTCGCCTATGGCGATGGCAGGACTCAAGACTCTGCTGCGCCACACCAGCTACAGCAAGCATGTACGGACAGGACGATATGCTATCACGCCAGGAGAAGGCGCGCTGAAATTGTTCCGCAAACTGAGAAACGGACAGCAAGCCAGCCTGCGACTGACCATTCCTGAAGCAAGAACAATGGACAGACTGGCAGCACAGCTCTCCAAGAAACTGATGCTTGACTCTACCACTATTGCACAAGCTCTTCTGTCTGAAAAGACCTGCAACAAATACGGCTATGATACTTGCACCATCAGCGCCATGTTTGTACCCGACACCTACGAAGTGTATTGGGACATCAGTATCGATGCCCTGCTCCAACGTATGCAACGAGAACACAACCATTTCTGGAAAGGCGAACGAACCGTTAAGGCTGAAGCCAGAAACCTCACGCCAGTACAAGTGGCTACCTTGGCAAGCATCATCGACGAGGAAACAGCTAACACAGCAGAAAAGCCTATGATAGCAGGTATGTATCTGAACCGGCTCAAGAGCCACATGCCCTTGCAGGCTGACCCTACTGTGAAATTTGCACTCAAGCAGTTTGAGTTGAAACGAATATACAACAAACTGACTCGTTTTCAAAGTCCCTACAATACTTACATCAACGAAGGTCTGCCCCCTGGTCCCATCAAGATAGCATCGATTAAAGGTATAGATGCCGTACTTAATGCGGTCAACCATGACTATCTCTATATGTGCGCAAAAGAGGACTTCTCAGGTACCCACAACTTTGCGAAGACCTATGCTGAACATCTCAAGAATGCAGCACGCTATTCAAAAGCACTCAACGAAAACGGCATCAAATAAAGCCAATGCCCATACCTACGGATGAACAGCGGCTGGAACGCAGACTGAAAAGTCAGTTTCAGAAAGCTATGACACAATATCACCTCATCGAAGATGGCGATAAAATACTCGTAGCCCTGTCAGGAGGAAAAGATTCTTTGTTCCTATTGGAAATGTTGGGAAAACGAGCAAAAATACAACGTCCACACTTCGAAGTGGAGGCGATACACGTGAGAATGGAAAATATTGCCTACGAGAGCGATACCAAATATCTGGAAGACTTCGCACAATCGGTAGGAGTTCCACTCCATGTCGTGACAACAGCATTCGATCCTACAGTCAATCCTCGCAAACCAGCTTGCTTCCTGTGCTCATGGAACAGACGTAAGCAGATTTTCAATCTCGCACAACAAATAGGATGTAACAAAATAGCATTAGGACACCATCAGGATGATATTATTCATACTGCACTCATGAACCTATCGTTTCAAGGACATTTCTCCACTATGCCAGCCTTGCTACGCATGAAAAAAATGCCACTCGCCCTGATCAGACCGCTATGTCTCTGTCAGGAAACTGATATCAAAACCTATGCAGAACAACACAACTATCAGAAACAACGGAAGTTGTGCCCATACGAGAAAGACACCAAACGGGCTGAAATAGCAGACCTCTACAAACAAATGGAAAGCATCAACCCAGAAGCACGCTACTCCATCTGGAACGCCCTTGAAGCCGAAGAAAAACTCACAGAGTATTAAATCCGAATCAACAGATTGATACCGAAGAAGAATACCGCAGAAGGACAAAACTCTGATTTCGGTTAAAATATATTAATATCCGTGACGACATTCGCCTTTCATCAAGGAATTTTCGTAATTTTGTTATTCATTATTATTTAGAAATTAATTAGAAAAAGCCACATATGAAACTACGCAGCCTGACTATCATCCTGATGCTCATGATAACAATCATTGGAGCAGCACAGAAACGTAAGCAGACACCCCGCCACAAGACACAGGTGTCTCCTGAGGTGGCAGCATGGCAAGAACGGCTTGACAGAATGACCATGGCGACACAACGCATCATGGTCATCGATAGTATTGTGGTCGATAAAAACGACTTCCTACAACACTATTATCTCAATCCAGAAGAGGGACACATCGACTCCTACAGTCATTTCTTCAACACCCAGCAACAACCTAATGCCTATGTCTATCTTAATGCCATTGGTAACCAATGCATCCTGTCACAAGAAGACGAAGATGGAATTATCAATCTCTATGAAAGCGACAAAGAAGGCAATAAATGGACTAAACCAAGATTGCTGCAAGGCGTCAACGATGCAAAACAATTCTTCCACGTCAACTATCCCTTTATGATGCCTGACGGCGTTACCCTATACTTCGCAGCAGAAGGTGACGAAAGCTTAGGAGGTTACGATATCTTCGTGACGACATACGATACGGAAGAAGACAGATTTCTGACACCAGAGAATATCGGAATGCCTTTCAATTCTGAAGCAAACGACTATATGATGGTTATCGACGAATATGATCGTATCGGTTGGTTTGCCACAGACCGAGGACAGGAAGATGGCAAAGTGTGTATCTATACTTTCGTACCATCAGACGTCAGACAGACCTACGACCCAGAAACCTATTCCAAAGAACAGATCACAAACTTCGCACGAATTACCGACATCACAGAAACATGGGTGTCGCCTGATATAGACCAAGCGCTCGAACGACTTGAAAAAGCCAAGGCAAGACAAAAGAAAAATACAGATAATGAAGAATTCACCTTCGTCATCAACGATGATGTGGATTATCACAAACTGTCTGATTTCAAAGCGAAAGGTAATGCACAACGCTACCTACAACTGGTAAAATTGCGGTCTCAACAGACTGCACTCCAGCAAGCCATCGAACGGGTTAGAGAGTATTATAGTGGTGCAACGGCTGATGAGAAACGGGAAATGGCGCCCGAAATCATTGCTACAGAACAACAACAGCATCAAATACATATAGAGATCCACAACCTCGAAAAAATAATCAGAAACGAAGAAAACATTACTCTTAGAAATACTCAAAAATAAGAAGAAAGGAGAAAACCTATGAAAAGAAAATTCCCAGAATCAGAACTAATTATCAACAACGATGGATCATGCTTCCATCTACATCTACGCCCCGAACAACTGGCAGATAAGGTCATCCTTGTGGGTGACCCCGGAAGAGTAAATACTGTGGCTAACCACTTCGATACCAAAGAATGTGAAGTGAGCAGCAGAGAGTTTCATACCATCACAGGCAACTATAAAGGAAAACGCATCACAGTACAATCAACAGGTATTGGATGCGATAACATAGACATCGTGGTTAACGAACTCGACTCGTTGGCTAATATCGACTACCAAACACGAGAAGAGAGAGAAGAGCATCGCACCCTGACACTCGTACGCATCGGAACCTGTGGAGGTCTCCAACCCTTCACACCTACAGGCACATTTGTTGCATCGGTAAAGAGCATCGGTTTCGATGGACTGCTCAACTTCTATGGCGGACGAAACAAAGTGTGTGACCTTAAAATGGAAGAAGAGTTCAAACAACACATGAACTGGAATCCACTATTGGGCGCACCATACGTGGCACAAGCCGATGAAGAACTTATCGACCGTATCGCACAAGATGACATGGTACGCGGATATACTATCGCCTGTGGAGGATTCTACGGACCACAAGGCAGACAACTACGCATCCCCTTGGCAGATCCCACACAAAACGAAAAAGTTGAAGCCTTCGAATACGATGGCAGGAAAATATGTAACTTCGAGATGGAGTCGAGTGCATTAGCAGGACTATCGTCGTTGCTCGGACATAAAGCCATGACCTGCTGCATGGTCATCGCCAACCGCTATGCACAAAAGATGAATACTGAATACAAAAACTCCATCGACACACTTATCGAAAAAGTACTCGACAGAATATAAATGCAAAACGACACAATCTGCGCGCTCGCCACTAAGACGGGAGGCGCTTTAGGAATAATCAGAATCTCAGGAGCACAAACTCTTGAGATTCTTTCCCATATTTTCACCCATGACCTTACAAAGGCGCAGGCTAACTCTATCGTCTATGGACATATCGTCAACCATGATGAAGTCATAGATGAAGTCCTCGTTTCCGTATTCCGAGCACCTCACTCTTACACAGGAGAGGAAAGTGCAGAAATATCATGCCACGGAAGCCAGTATATCATCAACAAAGTCATAGAACTGCTTGTTGCGCAAGGATGCCGCATAGCACAACCGGGCGAATATACACAACGAGCCTACCTTAACGGAAAACTCGACCTCTCACAAGCAGAAGCTGTAGCTGACCTTATCGCGGCAAACAACAAAGCAACACACCACTTGGCCATGAGCCAACTGCGGGGAGGTATCTCCAATGAATTGTCAAAGCTGCGCGAACAACTGCTACGACTGACTTCACTACTGGAACTCGAACTCGATTTCTCTGACCACGAAGACTTGGAATTTGCCGACCGTACCGAATTACTGCAACTCGCCCAACATATTGAGAGTCATATTCAAAAGTTGGCAACATCGTTTCAAATGGGACAGGCTATCAAACAAGGCATACCGGTGGCCATTGTCGGAAAAACCAATGTAGGAAAATCCACATTACTCAATAAACTGTTGAAAGAAGAACGTGCTATCGTTTCCGATATCCACGGAACAACACGCGATACCATTGAAGACGTGATGACCATCAATGGAGTACAGTTCCGTTTTATTGATACTGCTGGCATCCGCCAAACCAACGATGCTGTTGAACAGATAGGTATCGAGCGCACCTATCAAACCATAGACAAAGCTCGTATTGTACTCTGGCTCATCGACGCCACACCCTCCCAAGAAGAGTTCGAAGACATGATGAACCACATCAACAACAAGGCCTTGATTCTCGTCTGCAATAAGTCCGACCAACAAGCCATTACCTTGTCAGAAGATGCCTCACGCTTCCCGCATATAGCCGTTAGTGCCAAGTTCGGCATTAACATAGAAGCGCTGGAAAGCCTCATCTATGAAGCAGCCCAGATTCCCGAAATAAAAGAGTCGGATATCATCATCACCAATGCACGACACTATGAGGCATTACTCCATGCCCAAAACAATCTGAGCCGCGTCATCGCAGGACTTAACAACCAACTGTCTGGTGACCTCATTGCTGAAGACCTCCGCCTCGTCCTTTCCGACTTGGCAGAAATCACCGGACAAGGCCAAATCACTCCCAACGAAGTACTCGGCAATATCTTCCAGCACTTCTGCATCGGTAAATAGACCGCCTGACCATACTTGCAAAACGTTCTTGTAACTGCTTATAAGCCACCATTTTGGTGGCTTTTTTCGTTTTAACACTTTCCATTTGTAATTTGTTGATACCAGTTTTTCGAGGTAACTTTGGCTCAAATTTCGTTCCTGCGTTTCAATCGTGCGAACAAATGGAATAGCAAAACGCTATGTAGGACACCTCGTGAGAAATACTGAGAATCCTCCATTATCCGTCACAACCGCTATGCAGGGCACTCGTGAGAAATACTGAAAAAATGTGATAAAGACTGAGACAAAATCGGGGGTCTTTTACAGAAAAAAACATCAGAATTGCAAGCGTAAAATGGAGATAATTAAAGAATGTGGAGTATGCGGAAAAGCGTTCGTTGCTTCCAAAATGTCGTTCAAGTACTGCTGTCGAGGGTGTGAACGTGTCGCATTTCGGAGACGCGAGGCGGAAAAGAAAAAAAGGGAGAAGGAAAATGCCGAATCTCTTCTAAACGCTGAGAGGAACAACTCTCTGCGGGATAAGGCATTTTTATCCCCCGAGGACGTGAGCGTTCTGTTCGATGTCAGTCTTCCTACAGTGTATCGTTATTTCCAGACAGGCTTAATCAAAGCCGTAAAGATAAGAAATAAGACGTTTGTGAGATACTCAGACATTGAACGTGTGTTTGATGATGCCACTCCCTATCGGAAAAGACGCTATCAGAGAAAGGAGGAGCAGGAATACTATACTCTTCAGGAAATCATGGAGAAGTACAACATCGGCCGTAAGGCTGTATGGGGGCGTTGTGACCGTTTGGGCATCCCCAAGATATACGAAGGGCGCAATACCTTCTTTAGCAAGAAAGCCATTGACGCACATTTTGCTGATCTCCTTGAAGAGATTGACGTTGATAATTATTACACTGCTGACCAAATCATGGAGATGTATAATATGACAAGGACAGCTGTTATCACTTTTGTGATGCGCCACAAAGTTCCGCGAGTAAACCGTAATGGTAAAGTCTTCTACTCCAAGGTGCATATTGATTGTATCAAACGCAAGGACGATAGTATCGATCCGGACTGGAGTACCTATGAAGAGGCTATGGAAAAATATGGCATATCAAAAGACCAAGTGAGTTACACCTTGAAGCATTTTGATGTCAGAACGGAAAAACGTGGAAAGTTTACGATGATATTCCGTACTGACTTTGATAAAGTCATGCGTGAACGAATGGCAAATGCAAAAGTAGCAGAAAAGTCAGACAGAGACGAAAAGCTTGTTCTCCAAGCTCAACACCAGGAGAAGAAATGCCCACCAACCCCAGATGGCTATTATTCAACTGAAGAGGTTGCAGAGATGTTCAAGGTGGGAGTTAAACATGTAGGTGTAATGACCAGAGAGCATAAAACGCCAAAGATTGCACTCAAAGGATTCAACTTCTATGAGAAGAAAGCCATAGATGTGCTGTATAATCTGAAGAACAACTATTCGGAAATTACAGACTGGATTACACCGGAAGAGATGCGTTCAACCTACAAAATGACAGCAGATGCTGTACGCTCCTTTATCTACCGCCATCAAATTCCCGCAAAGGTGGAATATGGTACTACCTACTATTCTAAACAGCATATCGAACAAGTGAAAAATGGAGATTTTGATGGTCGCGAACGATATTACACTGTCGAGGAGGCAATGAAGAAGTATCATTTATCAAAAGATATAGTTCATTATTATGTAAAACGCTATAAAATCACAAAAGTAAAGAAGAAGAAATGCATATATTTCAGAAAAGAAGAGTTCGACAGATTGATGGAAAAACGTCTTTCAAAAGACGATTTACTATCAATTACTCTTGATTAGTACGATTTACTTTCTCTTTACTGAGGTCAATATTGTATCATTTAGGAATTTTGCAACAAAAACAAATAATAATAAAACAATATGCAAGTATGTAAATCTGTCAAACTCCGAATGCGAGATAGGCGCAACGGAACCAAATCCCTGTTCCTGGACGAGTCAGAAGAAAAACTCCTCTGTGCTCTCTCTTTTTGTGTTTGCAGTGTTCTAATCATTGCCCAGAACAGGAGAATGAGCCTTCCAAAGATGAGCTTTGGACACTCTTTCGTGCTGCATACGAGCAGTACCAGTCGGAAATCGTTAATGACAGCAAGTTGTATGACCGCTATGTTAACGACTTTATCAGTTATCATCTTCCCGTTTTCTCTCAGGAAGAAGAATCAATCCGCAACCATTTCAGGAATCTTTTCAGCATTTATGAGCTGCTTACAACAAGAAAGGATTTGGTAGAAAAATTCTTCAAGTTGCCAGAGTTTGGAAAGAAAGATTTCTTAGAAATGGTTCATTCATTCAACCACATTGAATATGTGGTAGATACTCCACATTCCTTAGCAACTTTCAATGAAAATCAGATTCGACTCATCACGCAATTCGCCAATGAGTCGAATTTCTTTGTTGATACAGTTGATGAAAGAACTGTGGATTTGTTTTTCAGATGCAAGTTGAAGCGTCCCCTTGTTGTCCAGAACATGCGTCATGTACTTCAATTCATGTTTGCTCTCTCAATGCAAAAGATGATCCCCCATAATTGGGTATCGCTCATAGCAGACAACAAGTTGCTTTCACCTCAGAAAACCATGAAGCCATCATCTCGTGGTGCAATTAGTTCACGCCTGACAGAACTTAGGGCATCAACACAACCGTTTCCAAATGAAGCTTATTCAAATCTTGTAAATCAACTGAAAGAAATGCAATGAAATAAACTAAAGTAAGCAACTGAAAGCAAATTCCCCTTTCAATCCTCCTGACAAAAAGAACTGTCAGGAGGATAGTCAGTTGCCGCCGACATATAAAGGGTAACTTTGCCGCCGAATCGATTCCGTTTCGGGGGTAGCTCCCTCATTGTCTAAAATTTAATACATGTAATTATGGCAAACAAGAAAATTGACATAGAGATTCTCGCAAAACGCGTAGAGTTGTTAGAAATCACAGTCCGTGAGCTCAAAGCTGTCGAGCCTGAAGTGCTTGAAGAACGTTTGAAAAAGATTGAAAACAGCTTGTATATCACTAAGGAAATGCTCACAACCACTGAACTCGCAGAATATCTTGGCGTTTCACAGTCGCAGATATATAAGCTCACGATGAACATGGAGATTCCGCATTATAAGCCCAAGGGCAAGACAATCTATTTTGACCGGAAAGAGATAGTGAGATGGATGCGCTCTAACCACTGTTCTTTTGAAAGGAAAGAACCAGCAAAAGACTAATTAGATGAAAGGCCGAAAGAAGAACATGACCAGGATTTATTCTGATGTCCAGCTGACTGCCCTTCTGGAAAAATCCGAGGTTGTTATAGACCCATCAAAGTGTAAGCAACAAAACAGACAAAATAATGGCAAGAGGAAGAAACAGTAAAGGGGACAAAGATGAACCAGAAACAGGTTCACTTGAAGTTGGGATGCTATGTAAAAGCAGTTTCAACGACAATGAACTTGACAGTTATCTCAGGCAAGGAGAAATAAAAGCCTCTGAGAAGCCACCCGTCCCTCCTCAGATACTATGGGTTGGAGATTGCACCATTGCCACCTTTGGCAATTTCAGTGCATCAACAGGAAAGGCAAAAAGCAAAAAGACTTTCAATATCACCGCAATGGTAGCAGCTGCCGTCACTAATACAACTGTACTTAACTACCGTGCAAGTCTGCCAGAGGGGAAGCGTATGATCCTATATTTTGACACTGAACAAAGTAAGTTCCACTGTCATAATGTGATTGAGCGTATTTATCGCTTGGCAGGTCTTAGTTTGAACAAGGAAGATAAACGCATCAGATTCTATGGGCTCAGGGAGTTCACCCCCTCTCTACGTATTGCTCTCATTGACTATGCTCTCAGAACATTTGAAGGTGTTGGCCTTGTCATCATAGATGGTCTTCGTGACCTCATGTATGACATCAACAACGCTAAGGAGTCCACCGATGTGATGACGATGCTAATGGCATGGACGAGCAAATACAATCTGCATATACACTGTGTATTGCATCTGAACAAGAATGACAATAACACTCGTGGCCATATAGGAACAGAGTTAGAGAACAAGGCTGAGACAGTGCTGATTATTAGCAAAGACAAGCAAGATGCCAATATCAGTGAGGTGAAGCCTATGCATATGCGTGACAAGGAGTTCTCCTCCTGGGCGTTTTACATCGATGACAATTCTCTACCTGTACTTGATGTGGGGTATCATGTTACAGTTGTGAAGCCAAAAGACAAACCTCTCACATCTCTTTCTGACGATGTTCACACAAGAGTATTGCAGAAAGTATTTGGCAACGAACCACCACAGAAGTATATTGAGTTAGTGAAGGCTCTTGGTGCATCTTATGCGGAAGAAGGCTATAAGCGTGGGGATAACGCAATAAAAGAAATGCTAAAGATATTCAACGAGCGGAAGTTGATAACCAAAAATAAAGACGGCTATCACTACCATCCCGCGCAACCTTCCCAAAAATAAGTTTATGAGTTTAAGTTTAAAGGGTATATATATAATAAACTACGATTGCCCGTAAATACATAGAGTAATGACAATAGACGAGATCAAATCTGTAAGCATCATCCAGTTCCTTGAAACACAAGGCTACCATAAGTCTTATGTCCTCAAAGGAAACTATTGGTATCTGTCCCCATTTAGGTCAGAGCAATCTCCTTCTTTCAATGTCAATCCTGTCAAAAACTTATGGTATGACTATGCTGAAAGGTCTGGAGAAGCGCAAACACAACCTTGAAGCGAAGCTGGAGAAGGTGGAACATGCCATAAAGTCACGCACGGACGACGTGGTGGATTTCAAGCAGATGGGCATCGACCACATCTTCATAGATGAGAGCCACCAGTTCAAAAATCTGACGTTCAACACGCGCCATGACCGTGTGGCGGGACTGGGCAACAGCGAGGGAAGCCAGAAGGCACTGAACATGCTCTTTGCCATACGCACCATACAGGAGCGCACGGGCAGAGACTTGGGAGCGACCTTCCTTTCGGGTACTACCATCAGCAACTCGCTGACGGAGTTGTATCTGCTGTTCAAGTATTTGCGTCCGAAGGAGCTGGAACGGCAGGACATCCGATGTTTCGACGCTTGGGCGGCGATATTCGCCAAGAAGACGACGGATTTTGAATTTAACGTGACGAACAACGTGGTTCAAAAGGAGCGTTTCCGCTACTTCATCAAGGTGCCGGAACTTGCCGCCTTCTATAATGAAATCACGGACTACCGCACGGCAGAGGACGTGGGCGTAGATCGTCCCAACAAGAATGAGATACTGCACCACATACCGCCCACGCCGGAGCAGGAGGACTTCATACAGAAGCTGATGCAGTTCGCCAAGACTGGCGATGCCACACTTCTGGGCAGGCTGCCGCTTTCGGAAACGGAGGAAAAGGCGAAGATGCTTATCGCCACCGACTACGCCCGCAAGATGGCACTCGACATGCGCATGATAGACCCGCATTATGAAGACCACCCCGATAACAAGGCGAGCCACTGTGCCAAGATGATCGCGGAGTATTACCAAAAATACGACGCGCAGAAAGGCACGCAGTTCGTTTTCTCGGACTTGGGGACATATCAGCCGGGCGACGGGTGGAACGTCTATTCGGAAATCAAGCGCAAGCTGACGGAGGATTACGGCATACCGCCAAGCGAGGTGCGCTTCATTCAGGAGTGCAAGACCGACAAGGCTCGGAAGACGGTGATAGACGCCATGAATGCCGGAACGGTGCGTGTTCTGTTCGGCTCCACCTCCATGCTCGGAACGGGTGTGAACGCACAGAAAAGGTGTGTGGCAATTCATCATCTCGATACGCCGTGGCGACCGTCCGACCTGCAACAGCGTGACGGACGCGGAGTTAGAGCCGGAAACGAAATTGCCAAGCATTTCGCCGGGAACAACGTGGACGTAATCATCTACGCGGTGGAGAAGTCACTGGACAGCTACAAGTTCAACCTCCTGCACTGCAAGCAGACTTTCATCAGCCAGCTCAAAAGCGGTGCTATGGGGGCGCGTACCATCGACGAGGGGGCAGTGGACGAGAAATCGGGCATGAACTTTTCGGAATATATGGCGTTGCTATCCGGCAACACCGACCTGCTGGACAAGGCGAAACTTGAAAAGCGCATCGCCTCGCTCGAAGGGGAACGCAAGTCGTTTAACAAGGGCAAGCGTGATTCGGAGTTCAAGTTAGAGTCGAAGACGGGCGAGTTGCGTAACAACACGGCTTTCATAGATGCCATGACGGAGGACTGGAACCGCTTCCTTTCGGTGGCGCAGACCGACAGGGAGGGCAGCCGCCTTAATATAATAAAGGTGGACGGTGTGGATTCCGCCGATGAGAAGGTTATCGGAAAGCGTTTGCAGGAGATAGCGAAAAACGCCACTACGGGCGGGCTTTACACACAGGTCGGAGAACTGTACGGTTTTCCGATAAAGGTGGTGAGCGAGAGGATACTCAAAGAGGGATTGGAGTTTACCGACAACCGCTTCGTGGTAGAGGGGAACTACAAGTACACCTATAACAACGGACATCTGGCAATGGCTGATCCGATGGCTGCCGCCCGAAACTTCCTGAACGCGATGGAGAGGATACCCTCCATTATCGACCAGTACAAGGCGAAGAACGAGGTGCTGGAGAGGGAGATACCGCAGTTGCAGGAGATAGCGGGCAAGGTGTGGAAGAAGGAGGACGAGCTGAAGCAGCTGAAATCCGAACTTGCCGCCCTTGACCGAAAAATACAGCTGGAACTTGCGCCGCCCACGCCCGAAGTCGCCGAAAAGGAGAAAGAAGGGCAACAGGTCAAGCCGGAAGCGGAAGATGTGAGGAACAGGCAGGCGCAATATCCCGAAAATGCACCGCCGCAGATACGCAGTCCGGCGGATAGTATCGTTGCCAACCATGTCATAATCGGGCGTCCGGGACTGTATGCCAAGGAGGAAACCCGGTTCAAAGGATTGAAAATATAACCTTAGGAATTTTATCTGAAGTATTAATAAGGGCTATCCCAAAAGGTCTAAAAGTAAATTTTATCCTTTCTGCAAGTATCTGTAGGATGGCAACTGCATTTTTTTCTTTTTGGGCAGCCCTTATTAAAATTTATTCTTATTTTAGGTTATATACATTCATGTCCATTTATGTAAAAAATCCTGCTGACCTTGTTTATGTCTTGTCAGTCACCATTTGCAAAACCATATTTGACCCTCAAAGAGGCTGAATTTGATAAGCAACTTGCTACATACTCATAATAAGGAGCTAAATAGAACACGAATGGGAAATACTCAAATGCCAAACTAAAGAAGATATTGGCCAAAATAAACGCTATACCGAGAGAGAAACTTGATTTTTCAACTTCCTAAAACAGTGTTGTTCAAACATTTCTACTTATTTGTACTTACCAGTTGAACCTACGTTTCCCTAATAAAATGTCTATGTTAAAAAAAAGTTAAAAAATCCTCCTACTTTTGTTAGATATATTTTTTTGTGTAATTTTGTAATCGTTATGCGGCAGTAATAATATACATATTAATACGAGTTAGTAATCCTGTAGTTCTCACATGCTACGAGGAGGTATTAAAAGGTGCGTTTCGACAATGCATCTATTGTAGTATATTATTGCTTAATCCAAATGAATATTATAAATTTAGGAATTCTTGCTCACATTGATGCAGGAAAAACTTCCGTAACCGAGAATCTGCTGTTTGCCAGTGGAGCAACGGAAAAGTGCGGCCGTGTGGATAATGGTGACACCATAACAGACTCTATGGATATAGAGAAACGTAGAGGAATTACTGTTCGGGCTTCTACGACATCTATTATCTGGAATGGAGTGAAATGCAATATCATTGACACTCCGGGACACATGGATTTTATTGCGGAAGTGGAGCGGACATTCAAAATGCTTGATGGAGCAGTCCTCATCTTATCCGCAAAGGAAGGCATACAAGCGCAAACAAAGTTGCTGTTCAATACTTTACAAAAACTGCAAATCCCGACAATTATATTTATCAATAAAATTGACCGTGACGGTGTGAATTTAGAGCGTTTGTATCTGGATATAAAAACAAATCTGTCTCAAGATGTCCTGTTTATGCAAACTGTTGTCGATGGATTGGTTTATCCGATTTGCTCCCAAACATATATAAAGGAAGAATACAAAGAATTTGTATGCAACCATGACGACAATATATTAGAACGATATTTGGCGGATAGCGAAATTTCACCGGCTGATTATTGGAATACGATAATCGATCTTGTGGCAAAAGCCAAAGTCTATCCGGTACTACATGGATCAGCAATGTTCAATATCGGTATCAATGAGTTGTTGGACGCCATCTCTTCTTTTATACTTCCTCCAGAATCAGTCTCAAACAGACTTTCAGCTTATCTCTATAAGATAGAGCATGACCCCAAAGGACATAAAAGAAGTTTTCTAAAAATAATTGACGGAAGTCTGAGACTTCGAGACATTGTAAGAATCAACGATTCGGAAAAATTCATCAAGATTAAAAATCTAAAGACTATTTATCAGGGCAGAGAGATAAATGTTGATGAAGTGGGGGCCAATGATATCGCGATTGTAGAAGATATGGAAGATTTTCGAATCGGAGATTATTTAGGTACTAAACCTTGTTTGATTCAAGGGTTATCTCATCAGCATCCCGCTCTCAAATCCTCCGTCCGGCCAGACAGGTCCGAAGAGAGAAGCAAGGTGATATCCGCTCTGAATACATTGTGGATTGAAGACCCGTCTTTGTCCTTTTCCATAAACTCATATAGTGATGAATTGGAAATCTCGTTATATGGTTTGACACAAAAGGAAATCATACAGACATTGCTGGAAGAACGATTTTCCGTAAAGGTCCATTTTGATGAGATCAAGACTATCTACAAAGAACGACCTGTAAAAAAGGTCAATAAGATTATTCAGATCGAAGTGCCACCCAACCCTTACTGGGCCACAATAGGGCTGACGCTTGAACCCTTGCCGTTAGGGACAGGGTTGCAAATCGAAAGTGACATCTCCTATGGTTATCTGAACCATTCTTTTCAAAATGCCGTTTTTGAAGGGATTCGTATGTCTTGCCAATCTGGTTTACATGGATGGGAAGTGACTGATCTGAAAGTAACTTTTACTCAAGCCGAGTATTATAGCCCGGTAAGTACACCTGCTGATTTCAGACAGCTGACCCCTTATGTCTTCAGGCTGGCCTTGCAACAGT
>NZ_NPJA01000040.1 GCF_002251295.1 Prevotella sp. P5-50 | reverse complement strand
AATTCATCGGCAACAACCTTACAAGCGCGATGCCTGCATTAACCATTGGACAGGAACAGAGACAGCACGCCATCGGCTACCTTACGGGACAGGTGGTGTACGCTACCGGCGGCGAGGCCCTCGGCACTGTCACCGTGTACGACCGCAAGGGTCAGGCGGTGAGGACTGTGCGCAAGGGACTCGGCGGGCACATTGAGGATGTCAGCACCGAATACACCTTCACGGGCGCCGTTGACAGCACGGAGGTCAGGGTAGGCGTAGGTTACGGGGGCGACTTCACGGCGAAGACCGGCTACACATACCGGTACGGCAAGAAGACAAAAATGAGCCTGTCCGTCAGCCACGGGGGCACCGCGCAGTCACGCGACACGGAATACTCCTACGATGCCATCGGAAGGCTGAGCACCAAGGGGCGGCAAACGATAAGGAACTCCAAGTCATACTGCTCATATACCTACGACGTGCACGGATGGCTCAAGAGCGTCAGCAGCGGAGGATTCCGCGAAGACCTGTACTATGCCGACGGTCTTGACAGCGCATGCCACAACGGAAACATAAGCACCGTGCGGTGGAAGGCAAGGAATGACAGCGAATACAAGGGCTACAACCTGAGGTACGATGGATGCAACCGCCTGTACCTGGCGCTTTTCGGAACAGGCGACAACCTGACAGGTAACAGAAACTACTTCAACGAGCAGGCGGAGTACGACTGCAACGGAAACATCAAGAGGCTGCGACGTTGCGGGCTCCAGGACGCGATGCACGGAGGCTTCGGATTGGTTGACGACCTGCGGATGACATACGAGGGGAACCAGTTGGCAAGCGTGTTCGACAATGTCTGGAGACTTCCGTACGCAGGGGCGACGGACTTCGACGGCGTGGCTGGGCAGGAGTATCCACTGACATACAACGATGCAGGGTCACTTACGAGTGACGCCAGCCGCAGGATAGCGAGGATAGACTATGACTGCCTGAACAACCCGGTCAGGATACAATTCACCGACGGAAACGTGACGAAATATGTCTATAGTGCCACGGGCGAGAAACTGCGCGTGGTGTATCAGACTGCAGTTCCCAACATCACCGTTGCCATAGGCAGCGCGAGGGAACTCATGCCGTCGGAGATTCTGTTCACTGACTCTACCGACTACCTGCTGGGCGGTGCTCTCACGTTGAGAAACGGCAGGATAGATAAGTATCAGTTTGATGAGGGCTATTGCCAAGCCACACAATATAATGCCACGCAGGACAATTTCACCTTTCTGTACTATGACAAGGACCACCTGGGCAATGTACGTCAGGTGACGAAAGCCAGCAACAGCACGGGGACTGTAGTGCAGACGATGAACTACTACCCATTTGGAGCCCAGTTCTGTGATGGTTCTGCTGCTACAAGTGACTTCCAACAGTATAAATATAACGGAAAGGAGTTAGACAAGATGCACGGACTTAATACATACGACTACGGTGCGCGTCAGTATAATCCCGTGACAGCCCGATGGGACAGGATAGACCCGTTGGCGGAGAAATACTATAGCGTTAGTCCGTATGTGTATTGTCTTAACAATCCTATCAGACTAATTGATCCTGATGGAAGGAAAATATTTTTAGTTGGAACCCATGATGAGCAGATGAGGACATTAGGTTATATGCAGAAATTGACAAATGACAATCTGTTATTGAATAGGAAAACAGGTGAAGTGACAATTGGCGGTAGAAGATGGGACAATAGAGACAAGAAACTGGATGTCGGAACATCTTTGCTGAGAGATGTGATTGGTCACAAACGTACTACTGGAATCCAGATAGGGAGTGAAAGCGATAGGAATAGATATCATAGTTATTTCCCTAAAGACGCATCCAATGGTAAAGGTACGGATGGTTATATTAATCTGAACCCGTCATCTTCTCTGGATTTAAAAGTTCAGGACTCCAATACAGAAAAAACTGTAGTTGAAACTATACCTATGGAAATCGTGGTTGGACATGAGTTAATTCATGCATATTCAGCAATGAATGGCAATGCGCCAAAGGATGGAGAAGAATCATCGTATATTTACAGGGACGTAGATGGTAAATTGTATGAAACACAAGAAGAAACCAGTGAATTAGAAACTGTAGGTATTATAGGCAATGAAAAATATACAGAAAACAAATTACGTAAAGAACATGGTCTAAATAAAAGAGTTGTGTACTAATGAAAAAAAACATTATTTTCTTTTTTGTAATCATCTTATGCGGATGTACGAAAACGTATGACGATGGCATTCTATGCAAATACCTTTATTTCCCAACAAGCACAAATAAAAATTGCTTTTGGGTGGAGGTTAAAGAAGACAGGACATTGAAAGAAATTTTCGGTGAGATGTCCTGGGATTGTCATGACTCTATCTCATCTGGAAAGTTTCCCAAGGATGGTATTTCGTGGGAGAAAATTCATGATGAAGACAGCATAATAATAGATGCTACCGCATTTAGGCAACTTGAAGAACTTGTCTCGGAAGTAAGGAAACGAAAATCCGTGAACTATTTTATTCAGAGCATTTCTCATGATGGTATGGGTAACGTACTTTTTATAAAAGACAGGGCCTATTATTTTGAGATAGGAATTTACGATGACAAACCGACCATGGATTTTATAGATAAACTCAAAGAAACAAGCCCAATCCCAATAAGAAGTTCGTGGGGTTCAGTTCTTCAGAAATATTAATAAGGAGATTAATGATTAGCATAAAGTTTCAAAAGGTTCAAATCATAGGACTGCTTGACGACCTCCAGATGACGTACGAGGGAAACCAGTTGTCAAGCATGCGCGACAACGCCTCGCGGATGGCGTACGCAGGTGCTACGGACTTTGACGGCGTGGCTGGGCAGGAGTATCCACTGACATACAACGGCGCAGGGTCGCTCACGAGCGACGCCAGCCGCAGGATAGCGAGGATAGACTACGACATGATGAACAACCCGGTCAGGATACAGTTCACCGACGGAAACGTGACGAGGTATGTCTATAGCGCCACGGGTGAGAAACTGCGCGTGATATATCAGACTGCAGTGCCGAACATCACTGTCGCCATCGGCAGCGCAAGGGAGCTCATGCCCTCGGAGATACTATATACCGACTCCACGGACTATCTGCTGGGCGGTGCCCTTACGCTGAGGAACGGCAAGATAGATAAGTATCTGTTCGACGAGGGCTACTGTCAGGCGGAAAGCCTGAACGCCACTCAGGACAACTTCATGTTTTACTACTACGACCGCGACCACCTGGGCAACGTACGTCAGGTGACGAAGGCGGCCGGCAGTACGGGGACGGTGGTACAGACGATGAACTACTACCCCTTTGGAGCCCAGTTCTGTGACGGCTCTGCCGCATCAGGTGACATGCAGCCGTATAAATATAATGGGAAAGAATTTGATAAGATGCACGGCCTGAACACCTACGACTACGGTGCACGTCAGTATAATCCAATCACCGCACGATGGGACAGGGTTGATCCATTGGCAGAGAAATATTATGGCGTTAGTCCGTATGTGTATTGTACGAATAATCCTGTAATGTTGGTGGATTCAGATGGACTTTTCCCTATAGGGATTGTCAAAATTCGCCATGAAAGAACATACATGGTGACAGGTACAAGTATTACAGGAACTATTATGACTACAAAGGCACAAACAACATATTATAATTTTACAGAATCCGCCGCTCATCTATTATCTTTAGTGTCTGGTATTTCTGAAAAACATATAAGGAAAGTCAGGTTGGAAGAATTCGGAGGACAACTGAAAAACAATTGCATTACTTTAGGAAGTAGTCCTGAAAAAACTCGTATACTTGTATCGCCTACTTATTTCGATGAATCAAATATGAGCAGTGAACAATATTATGATTGGTGGTTTCGCGAATTTTCGCATGAGGTTGGTCATATAAAACAAATAAATAGAGATCAGAATTCAGGTCAATACATACTAAAAACAATTTATGGGTATATTAAGACTATGAGTCATGATGAAGCCCCACGTGAAAAAGAAGCAGAGCAAGGAAGTATAGCATATAGAGATTTCAGAAATTTTGTAAAGAATGAATTCAAAACAGATTTGACTACATTATTTGTAGATGAGAAATCTGAAGAAAAAAAGATAAAACAACTTGATATATGGTGGAACTCTTATATAAATCAGGGAAGATAAAACACTTATTTTATGCCTGTATAGTGTCGCTTCTTTTTACAGCATGTACAGAAGATCATTCTTTCTCACTTGATGAGAGGCGACAGATTATAGTAGTACATAATTTACTGGTTTTAGAAATTGAATCTGATAGTTCGCAAACTCATGAAGGACATTTTTTCTTTATTGTCAAAGAAAATCCGTATGATACGAAAGAATTTGATACAATCAGATTACAGGGTCAATCTACAGGATTAAAGATTAAAAAGGATGATAGTTGTGGTTACAAAAAAACGCAAATGATCAATTTACTTCCTAATAGGAAATACACTATAATCCATAGTGGAATGGGTGGTCGGGTACGTATTCAAGAATACTTTTGGACTGATTCAATAGGCAACTTAAGAGTTGACCCGACAAGAAAAAGAAAAGTTGGTTATAAAGAGGTTATAGGGACAGATAGTTGGGGAACATGACAAAGGATATCTATAGCGCGACGGGCGAGAAACTGCGCGTGGTGTATCAGACTGCCGTGCCGAACATCACCGTCGCCATAGGAAGCACAAGGGAGCTCATGCCGTCGGAGATACTATACACAGACTCCACGGACTACCTGCTCGGAGGTGCTCTAATGCTTAAAAACGGCAAAATAGATAAATTCCTGTTTGATGAGGGTTACTGCCAAGCCACACAATATAATGCCACGCAGGACAACTTCACCTTCCTCTACTATGACAAGGACTACCTCGGCAACGTACGTCAGGTGACGAAGGCGATGGGCAGCATGGGGACGGTGATGCAGACGATGAACTACTACCCCTTTGGAGCCCAGTTCTGTGACGGCTCAGCCGCCACAAGTGACGTGCAACCATATAAGTATAACGGAAAGGAACTGGACAAGATGCATGGACTGAACACCTACGACTACGGAGCAAGGCAGTACAATCCTATTACAGCACGTTGGGACAGGATGGATCCGCTGGCAGAGAAATATTATCCATATAGTCCTTATATGTATTGTCATGACAATCCCGTAAATAGGATTGATCCTGATGGACGTGATGATTATTACACCACAAATGGAGATTTCTTGTTCCGTGACGATAAAGAAACAGATAATATTATTATTAGAAACCAATTCTTACCCCAATTCGGGATAAAATAGCGATTAGTTGCATGTGAAGACAGATACGTGAATTCTCTTCCCATACCATCAGACATGGGCTATATATAAAGAATCGAAAGAGATTATTCTGTCCTTAGAACAATGTAAGTTGCTTCGTGTCTTCGATGCAGTATCCTTTCAATGCCTTTGGCTTGTTATCAAAGAAACAATATGCTCCCAAGGCAGAAATAAGGTTCATGATAAAGTTGCTTACAGATCTATGGCGTGAATGTACAATCTGTGCCGTATTCTTC
>NZ_NPJA01000004.1 GCF_002251295.1 Prevotella sp. P5-50 | reverse complement strand
TTTATTCTTTAACGTTCTTTATTGTATTAATAAATGGAGCTGGTATTTCTTCAGCTTTTGGTAGAATATTGGAAATCATAGGCACCCTTTTAATAAGCTTGCTTATATACAAAGATTTTACCAAGCATTTTGTTAATATTATGGTTATAATATCCTTAGTAGCTTTAGTTTTTTATGGATTTTATTTTATTGAACCTATAAGAGATTACCTTTTTTACGATGTTGCTCCTAATTTCCCGTCATTAAACATGGGTAATTTTACGAATGAGCTATCTGATACAGGAGGCGGCATTAATATAGTTATTCATAATTACCATAATGGTGGAGCTAGTTTAAGAACTGGAAATCTTTATAGAAATTGTGGTCCTTTTTGGGAACCGGGACAGTTCGCAGTATTTTTGAATATTGCATTGTTCTTTAATATTTTCTTTGGTGAAGAAAAAAGAAGAGGATTAAAAAATGCAATTTTAATGGCAGCTTTAATATCCACATTCTCGACAGGTGGGTTCTCTGCTGCTCTGTTCCTCCTTTTTATTTCCACTTTAAAGCGCTCTTCTAAATTTTATGTCAAGTTTTTGGCCGCAGTAGTATTTGTGGTTTTTGCTGTTTTTTTTGTTGGCTCAGAATATATGGGGAATAAAATTGCGGAGGAAATGAGTAGTTCCGCTGAAGATGCATCACGTTTCTCTGCATTCTCAATACAGCTGAGAGTAATAATAGATAACCCTATTTTGGGCGGCGGTAATTGGGAAGATTATTCACATGCAAGTTCTGCTGCAAATGGAATTCTTTTACCTTTTGTGTATTGGGGTATACCATTCGGGCTGGTTTATTATTTCTTCATTTTGCGTTCATTTAAGAACTTAATGCGCCAAAACGGGCATAAAAAAAATCTAGCGTTTGCTTTTTTTTCTCTTATTTTGATATTAGCATTCTCTCAAACAATCATTACAACAAGATGGTTTCTGGTATTTATAATGGTTGGGTTGTTTAAAATGGTAACACGAAGTAATAACAGCTTAAATTCATATAATAATGGATAGATTTGACATACCTGTAGTTCTCATTATTTTTAAGAGACATGAGAAAATTTTAAGAATCATAGAACAAGTTTCTAGAATTAAACCATCTAAGGTGTATCTATTGGCAGATGGTCCAAGAAATGCAGAAGAAGAAGAACTTGTTCGGTTGTGTCGTGAAAAAGTTGAAAAAGCAATTAACTGGGATTGTGAGTTGATCAAGAACTATTCGCCCCATAACCGAGGCGTGTATAGGAATATAGGGGAAGGTGCGCAATGGGTATTTGCTAGAGAAAAGAAAGCGATATTCTTAGAGGATGACAATTACCCTGAAATCTCATTTTTTGAGTATTGCAAAGAATTACTGGAAAAGTATGAAAATGATGAAAGGGTGCTTTGGATTTGTGGAACAAATTACCTTGAGGAATATGAACCTCAAGACGGTTCTGATTACATGTTCACGAAACTTATGCTCCCTTGTGGTTGGGCCTCTTGGTCTAATAAATTCCTGAAGTATTATGAAGGAAAATTGGACACTTATCGTGATGAGGCTACCAAAGTTAGGCTCAAAGGAACTTATACAAATACATATTTGTACAAAATGAATAAAAAGTCCTTTGATCGTATTCATTATGCCTGGGATAATAATCGCCTACCAAATTCATGGGATTACCAAATGGCATATGCTATTAGAGCTAATAATTTATTTGGTATCTCACCGAAGTTTAATCAAATTAGAAACATTGGGGCTGATAATGATTCTATACATGGTGGGACGAGTATGACAAATATTATGACTTCGCGCTTTTGTGAAAATAGGACCAAAGAACTTTCATTTCCTCTTAAACACCCCAGATTACTATTGGTGGATACAGAATATGAAAAGAAGATGGAAAAAATTATTATTCCTCCTTTTAAAGGACGTGTAAAGTTGGTTGTGGGTTCTATTATTAAATATATCCTACGTATTCCACAGGAGGAAACAATTACGAAGGATTTGTTAAATACGGCTATTAGGCATCCTTTTAGACGTAAAAAATAAGACAATTATGCTTATTACCATTATTAATACGTTACCCGTACCATCTGGTGAGGCTTCTGTAAACAGGATTCTTTCATATTCTAAGGGTCTTGTTAAGGAGGGTAATAATGTTTGTATCTTATCATCTGGATATTTGCCTTCTGGGCGGGACAATATAATTGACGGAGTCAAGGCTTGTAATTTGGGAAGTAATACTGCAAAGCCGTTATCGTTGTTTATATCTTTAGTAAAAATTTTAAAAAGGGTTCTTCAAAGCAAAACGGAAATTGTTCTCTTAGTTTCCAATTCGCTATTTCTTATTTATCCTCTTTATCTTGTTTGTAAAATAAGAAGGATTAAATTTATACAAGAAAAAAGTGAATTCCCTTTTTCTATGATGAAAAAAGG
>NZ_NPJA01000039.1 GCF_002251295.1 Prevotella sp. P5-50 | reverse complement strand
CTTCTTAAAGAAGTGTCGTGTCTCTGTTCAGAACGAATCTCATATCCGGTAGTATCATGGATCATAAAGCACCTTGATTCCTAAAAATCGACGGTTCGTAAATTCACCCAAGACTGTACTCATAAAAAGTAAGTCTCGCTTCTTGTACTACTACTTCTCTGTTTTATGTAAATCTTTCAAAGAACTCTTCCTTAAGTGCTTGTCACCAGTTTTGTGGTGAAAGCGAATGCAAAGGTACGTACTTTTTCGATATCACCAAAGAAAATCCATGTTTTTTTTCATTTTTACGCATCATTTTTCCATTTCTTTTACATCATATTTTTCTACACCTTATTATATATATGCACTCTTAAACTTTTGCCGTACGTTTTGTACATTGGAATAGGTTCGTGAAGTGGCTTAACATTTGGAGGTTAAATAAAAGAAAATTGGAGCAGAATGAGGCAATGGATAAGTTTTTCTCTTAGGCTGTGTTCGGGATGTGTTCGGGATGTGTACGGGATACGTGAGAACTTCATTCTTATCAAAAGCGTCTATCAAATTATTGTAATACTTCCCAAGTAAGTTTGATATAAGTCCGATGCAAGTCCCTTTTTTAGCGAACGATATTGGATCATAGTGGGGACTATCATGAAAATTAGACTTATATAGTCTTGATAGAATTTAAGTGAAGAAAAACAAAGATCCCACTTTAAAAGGTCAGACCTGTTTTAAAGTGGGATCTATTAGATATTATCTTTTTATTCTCTTTTTCCAAAAATACGGAGAAGATATAAGAAGAGATTAATAAAATCGAGATAGAGTGACAATGCTCCGAGTAAAGCTATTTTTTGCGCTGATTCTCCAGCATCTGGAGCTTGTGCAAGCATTATTTTTATTTTTTGGGAATCGTATGCTACCAATCCTACAAAGATTAATACTCCGGCATAGGTGATGAAGAGTTCCACTCCTGTGCTTTTAAGGAAGAATACGTTTACGAGTGTGGCAATGATTATTCCCACGAGAGCCATCATCGCCAAGCGTCCTATTGATGTAAGATCTTTCTTTGTCGTATAACCAACAACTGCCATGACAGCAAATGTTCCTGCCGTAACCAAGAAAGTAGAAGCAATGGACGATGCTGTATAGATAACGAATATACTAGAGAACATAGCTCCGTTGATAACGGAATATAGTATAAACAGAAGTGTGGCTGATGTAAGCGACAATCTGTTTATGGCAGCACTTACTCCTATAACAATGGCAAGTTGAGCTATTACCATTCCCCACAACAACATTGGGTTGGAATAAATTGTCATGAGTACACCAGGACTTGTAGCTACGGCATATGCTGTGAATCCTGTAATTGCCAAGGCAAAAACCATCCATGTATAGACTTTACGCATCAGAGCAGGAAAGGCCGAAGAAACTTCCCATTGTCGCTGATATGCGACGCGATCATTTTCAAAATAATTGTTATTCATATTCGTTTTGTATTTATTCGTTTGCAAAGTTAGTCATTTTTTCCGCTAATTGCAGCATCAATAATATTAAAAAAAACAAAGGAAGTTGGTAGTTTCTTCATTTTTTTCTACTTTTGCAGTTAAATAATCCATAATTTAATAAAATAATGAAACGATATATTTTTTTTGCGCTGTATTTCATCCTTGCACTGGCTCATGAAGTCAATGCTCAGACCATTAGCTTCCCTCATCCATGGGCGCATAAGCGCGTGGCTTATTTTGGTGATTCAATTACTGACCCCAACAACGATGGTTCTAAATTGAAGTTTTGGAATTTTCTAGAGGACTGGCTCGGTATTACACCTTATATATATGGTGTCAGCGGTCGTCAATGGGACAACATTCCCACCCAAACAGAAAAGTTGCATCAAGAACATGGTGATTCGGTTGACGCCATCATCGTTTTCATCGGTACCAACGACTTCAATGCCGGTGTTCCCATTGGAGAGTGGTATGACATCAAAGAAGAACAAGTCATGGCAGGCATACACGAGCCCAAGCACATGGTAACTCGTAAACGTATGTATCCTATAATGGATAAATCGACCTATCGTGGACGAATAAACATCGCCCTCGACAAATTGAAGCGCACCTACCCTACCAAACAGATAGTATTACTCACTCCAATTCATCGGGCAGGTTTTTATCGTAATGAAAAGAATTGGCAACCTACAGAAGATTATTACAACCTCTGTGGCGAGCCCTTTCAGCGTTATGTAGAATCAGTAAAAGAAGCCGGTAATATCTGGGCCGTTCCTGTTATCGATCTCAACTCACTTTGTGGTCTATTCCCCATGATGGACGAATATACTACATACTTTAAGGACAAGGAGGTTGACAGACTGCATCCAAATGATGCGGGTCATCGTCGGATGGCTCAAACTCTTCTTTACCAACTGAGTACTCTCCCTTGCACATACTAAACAAACAATAATAAACAAGCACAATTCTTTTATGAAAATCGGACTATTCATCCCCTGCTATGTAGATGCCGTTTATCCGGAAGTTGGTGTTGCAACTTACAAACTGTTGCGCCATCTAAATCTGGATGTCACCTATCCACTCAAGCAGACCTGTTGCGGACAGCCCATGGCCAATGCCGGTTTTGAAAACGAAGCCGTTCCTTTAGCCAAAAAGTTTGAAGACAAGTTTAAGGAGTTTGATTACGTCGTAGCTCCCAGTGTATCATGTACCGCGTTCATTAAGCTCAACTACCCAAGGTTGTTGAAAGGAAAGCACGAATGTCAGACGTCTGACAAGATTATGGACGTTGTAGAATTCCTTCACGACGTAGTCAAGGTCAATCAGCCCTTAGGAACATTCCCACACAAGGTAAGCCTCCACAACTCCTGTCATGGTGTACGTGAACTGGGCCTTTCTTCCCCATCAGAAGAGCACGTCGCTCCATTCAACAAAATCAAAGACCTTCTTCAATTAGTACAAGGAATTGATGTTGTAGAGCCCGACCGTCCAGATGAATGTTGTGGCTTCGGAGGAATGTTCTCCGTAGAAGAGACCGCAGTGTCAACGCAAATGGGCATAGACAAAGTTGAACGTCATATTGAGACCGGTGCGAAATATATTACCGGTGCCGACTGTTCTTGTTTGATGCACATGGCCGGAATTGCCCGTAAACAAGGCAAAGACATACAATTCAAACACGTTATTGAGATTCTTGCCTCAGGCCTTTAACAAGACTTTATGTATTCCTATTAAAACGCATGCACTATGAGTACATCACATTCAAAAGCAGCCAAAGAATTCTTAAAAAACCAAGAATATGCAAAGTGGCACGACGCCACATTTTGGTCAGTTCGCACCAAACGCGACAAGATGGCCTATGGACTTGAAGAATGGGAGCAATTACGTGAGAAAGCTTCAGCTATCAAGCGTCACACCTTGACCCATCTTGACGAATATCTAGATCAGTTTGCCACCAATGCTGAGAAGAACGGAGTTATTGTACATTGGGCGAAAGATGCCAATGAATTCAATGAGATCGTCTATGATATCTTGAGCAGCCACCATGTTAAGAAGATGGTGAAATCAAAATCAATGCTCACGGAAGAATGCGAGATGAATCCCTATTTGGAAGCACGTGGCATAGAAGTAGTAGAAACCGACCTTGGTGAGCGCATTATCCAATTGAAAGGTCAGAAGCCGAGTCATATCGTAATGCCCGCTATTCACCTGAATCACAACGACGTAGGTGAATTGTTTGAAGAAAAGCTCAATTCAGAGAAAGGTAACCACGATCCCACGTATCTAACCTATTGTGCCCGATTGAGTTTGCGCAATGAGTTTCTTACTGCAGATGCAGGCATGACAGGTGCCAATTTCGGTATAGCCGAAACTGGTGATATAGTGGTGTGTACCAACGAAGGTAATGCAGACATGTCCACTTCCTGTCCGAAACTACATATTGCCGCAATCGGATTAGAGAAAGTCATCCCCAATTACGATTGTCTTGCCGTTTTCCAGCGCATGCTCTGCCGTGCAGGAACAGGCCAACCCACAACAACATACACCAGCCACTTCCGTAAAGCTCGTCCTACAGCTGACAATATGCACATTATCTTAGTTGATAATGGCCGTTCGGAGTGGATAGGCAATCCTACCCATTGGGAATCTTTGAAATGTATCCGCTGTGGTTCATGTATGAACACCTGCCCTGTTTATCGCCGTAGCGGTGGTTATTCCTACAGTTATTTCATTCCAGGTCCTATAGGAATCAACCTTGGTATGCTTCGTGACAGTAAGAAACATTCAGGCAATGTATCAGCTTGTACGCTCTGCAACAGTTGTCAGTCAGTATGTCCTGTCAAAGTAAACCTTGGAGATCAGATATACCTTTGGCGTCAGCAGTTAGATGAATTCGGCACAGCCAATCCACAGAAGAAGTTAATGTGTAAAGGTATGACTGCACTTTACAACCATTCATGGCTTTACAACCTTGCCACGGGCATGGCCTCATGGGCCAATATTCTTCCATCGTTTGTTCTTAACAATGGTCTGAATCCATGGGCAGAAGGTCATAAAATGATGCAATTTCCCAAGAAGCCTTTCCATGAGTTAATTAAGGAATTAGACAAATAACACCCTATCATACAACAGATTATGAGCAACAAGGAAGATATACTTAAGAAGTATCGTTCAAATATTCATGAACGTTTTGAAATGCCCGATCTAAGTGACATCACGCCCATTACTTATAAAGAACCACTTTCGCAATTTATAGAAATGAGCAAGAATGTTGGTGGCAACATCATAGAAGTAAAAGAGAATCAAGATATTAATGCTCTGGTCAAAGAACTCTATCCTGATGCCAAAGAGATTGCCTCCAACCTCTCCGAGATTACCATCGCCACACGAAATCCCGACACAATAGAGAATGCTCAAGCTCTCAACGGGACTGACGTGGGTATAATACGAGGAATGTTTGGTGTGGCAGAAAACGGATGCATTTGGATTCCTCAGCAAATGAAAGAAAAAGCCGTTTGTTTCATCTCCGAGAATATCGTCATTCTACTTCGTAAGTCTCAGATTGTAAACAACATGCACGAAGCCTACAAGCAGATTGCATTCGACTCGAAATATGATGGTTACGGTACCTTTATTAGCGGTCCATCAAAGACAGCAGATATTGCCCAGGTATTGGTAATGGGAGCTCAAGCAGCACGAAGCGTTACTATTCTTCTGATGCCAGATTGATGTTTGCATCAATGGATACTCCCTCCTAATGAGCTAATGAGGGTCAAAAAAAATCATTCAAGAGGCGGGCAATATGGTCTGCCTCTTTTTCTTTCATCATTGGATAACAAGGCAGACTTAATTCCTGCTGATGAATCAGCTCCGTTATAGGGAATGAACGTTTTAATGCAGGATAACACTTCTGTAGATGTGGGGGAACTGGATAATGGATTACCGTTTCCACATCATGTTCTTTCAAATATGTCTGAAGTTCATTTCGTTTTTCACAAAATAGAGGATAGATATGATAGACAGCCCGAGAAGACATTTTTGCTGTTCGAATCAATGGATTGTTAATCAGTTTATCGTAGATGTTAGCAATATTTCGTCTGCTCTGATTATCCGAATCCAACCATGACAGTTTCACATCAAGAACAGCCGCTTGTATTTCATCTATTCTCGAATTTCTTCCACAGCGTTCAAACAAATACTTCTGGGAACTACCATAATTCCCTAATTCTCTGATTATTTCCGCCAATTGTTCGTCATTGGTTGTAACAGCTCCAGCATCACCTAATGCTCCAAGATTTTTTGTTGGATAAAAACTATGTCCTGCTGCATCTCCCAATGCCCCTGTTTTTATACCATTCCATTCACATCCATGAGCCTGCGCATTATCCTCCACTAATTTCAGCTCGTATTTCTTACAGATTTCAGCAATACGTTTACTATAAGCACACGAACCATATAGATGCACGATCATAACGGCACGTGTTCGTCTGGTAATCGCCTTTTCTATCTGACTTTCATCAATTTGCAACGTTTCGAGATTTGGTTCAACAAGAACAGGAACGAGTCGATTCTCTGTAATAGCCAATAAAGAAGCAATATACGTATTGGCAGGTACGATCACCTCGTCTCCTTCGTTTATCACTCCCATTTCTTTATATGCACGAAGAATCAGCCACAAAGCATCAAGTCCATTGCCACAGCCCACACAATATCGCGTTCCAATATAACGGGCATAATGTCTTTCAAAGCGTTCTGTTGCTTCCCCTCGTAGATACCACCCACTCTGTAAAACAGAATCTATGGCATCATGTAATTGCTCTTTTCTATGGTCAGACAATAATTTCAAATCGCAATATTTCATATCAAAGATTCCATTGGTACGTATCATAACAAATGCTTCTCGCCCCAAATCCTTCTTTTTGATAAGCCAAGGAAGCATTCAACAGGCAACTGTCTGTTGCTGTTGATTTTCCGAAATCAAAATAGTGGCATTCTTGCGGAAGATTTTCCAGAAGGAAATCGAAAAGGCAATCAAGTACATGTAAACGTTTGCCTTCAGCAGAAGCAGATATATACTGCACATGAACTACATTTCGAGTCATGTACAAAACAGTTCCTCCCATGACACGACCATTAATCTCTGCCACAAAAAGTCTGATTTGTTTTGGAAAAAGATGATGAAGCAAATGTATTTCATCTAACGTATGAACAGGAGATACGCCATATTTTGTCTGTAGATTCTCAGTCAGAATATTCCAAAAATCAGAATAGTTTTCCCCCCCACGAATAACACAACCATGTTGAATTGCTTTTTTAGCTCCTTGTTTACGGATATTCCTCCATGGTAGCAAATGATTTGTGCAGGCGACAGCAGCCACATCACGTCCCACGAGTTGAGCTTTACATACATTATACAAAGCATAAAGATCCTCTTCTGCAGCATACTGATGATAGATCCATGGTACTGGTTTATAGAAGACTGTCCTAAATCCTTGGTTTCGCAGGTAATCATTCATTTCTGCAAACAACACAGATATTCTTTCTGCAGTAGCCTTTTCATCCATTATCAATCCACCGTACGTCAATCCATTATGTGAGCAAAGCGTATCTCCGTCTTTGTGGGCAGGTAACAAAGCGACCAGTCTTCCTTCAAGATAAAACATCAATGAGGCATCCTGAAAACGATCAGCATGATAATCCATATAATGTCTGTCAAAAAGGAACGTAGCATTTTTCGAACGCTCCACAAAAGCATTCCATTTTTCGTATTCAGATGAATGGTAAGGAGTTATTTGGAACATTTCACATACTTCAAAAACTCGTTGTAATCATCAATATAATCTGCGGCATTATAACCTTCTGATGCTAAAACCAAACAAACGGCACCTGGTGAAAATTGATCAAGAGTCACCCATAGTGTCTTATCAATGAACAATCCTTGATAGGGATTATTGAGAAGTATCGTTTTTCGTTCGTAGCCATTATCGAGTGTGACATGACAAGCGCCACTCACAGCAACAAGAAGTTGCTGGAGCCGGCGATGTGCATGTCCTCCCCTACTGCCGTTTTCTGGGACTTCATACAACCAATAAACCCTTTTTATATCAAAGGGCACGTTATCGAAAGCCTCTGCAACGGTGAGGTTTCCCCTTGAATCGGCAATTTTTGGAAGAGTAATCAGTTTAGTGTTCAATTTTTGCATAAGGATCTGTTCCCAGCACAGTCTTTGCCAATCGTTTAGCTTTATTGCGCAAGGCATCAGTATCGGCATCAGTATCACCATAGCATAGGACCACACCCATGCGTCTTCCCGGATGAGCTTCTGGTTTTCCGAAGATACGCACTCGTGTGCATTCCTCTTTTAGTGCATCGACGAGGTTGTAATCAAGTGGACCTTTCTTTTCTATAGGCGAAAGGACTACCGCAGAAGCGCCTGCATGTTCCAGTCTAATATCGGCGATAGGCAAGCCCATGATAGCTCTGAAATGAAGTTCAAACTCCGATAGGTTTGTTGTATGTCCGAGAGTTACCATTCCCGTGTCATGTGGGCGAGGGCTCAATTCAGAGAAAATGACTTCTCCTTGTTTGGTCAGGAAGAATTCGACGCCCCATATTCCGTATCCTGTCAGCGCTTTAGTCACTTGGTCAGCCATATGCTGAGCTTGTGCAAGAGCCTGTTCTGATATTTTATAGGGTTGCCATGACTCGCGATAATCTCCGCTCTTTTGTACGTGTCCGATAGGTGGGCAGAATATTGTTGGAGCGTTTTTCTGTGTCACAGTAAGAAGAGTGAATTCAGATTCAAAATCAATAAATTCCTCAATAATCACCTCTTTTACATCTCCACGACTACCTTCCATAGCATCTTTAAAAGCCTGTTCAAGTTCGTCATCATTGTGTACATAGCTTTGTCCATGTCCAGAAGATGACATTAGTGGTTTTACCACACATGGGAATCCGATTTCGTCTGCAGCTTTTTTAAATTCATCAAATGTTTTAGCGTAAAAATACTTGGCAGTACGAAGACCCAATTCGCGTGAGGCCAGATCGCGGATAGCGCGTCTGTTCATAGTAAAATTCACGGCGCGAGCAGAAGGTACAACTTGAATGCCTTGTTTTTCAAAATCAAAAAGACGTTCTGTACGGATTGCTTCAATCTCAGGAACGATAAGATCTGGTTTATGCTTATTGACGACAGCCGTAAGGGCATCACCATCCAGCATAGAGAAAATCTCTCGCTCATCTGCCACTTGCATGGCAGGAGCATTGTCATAACGATCGCATGCCACCACGTAGGCACCTGCACGCTTTGCGGCAATTACGAACTCTTTACCAAGTTCTCCGCTTCCAAGTAGTAATACTTTCTTCATTAATAATGTTACTGTTAAAATTATGATTGTTGTGAATACATATTGTCATAGTATTTCTGATAGTCTCCCGAGGTCACATTATCGAGCCAGTCCTGATTGTCGAGATACCAGCGTACCGTTTTCTCTATACCCTCTTCAAACTGTAATGAAGGTTCCCATCCGAGTTCTTTCTGCAATTTTGTAGAGTCAATAGCATAGCGCAGGTCATGTCCAGCTCGGTCTGTTACGAAAGTAATGAGATCCATATCTTCTCCTTCTTTACGTCCGAGCAATCTGTCAACGGTTTTAATCACCACCTTGATAATATCGATATTCTTCCACTCGTTAAATCCTCCGATATTATAGGTATCAGCTATTTTTCCTTTATGGAAGATCAGATCAATAGCTTTTGCATGATCTTCCACGAAGAGCCAATCGCGTACATTTTCACCTTTTCCATATACGGGCAATGGTTTGCGATGACGTATATTGTTAATAAACAAAGGAATCAACTTCTCCGGGAACTGATAGGGTCCGTAGTTATTAGAACAGTTTGTCACCACTATAGGCATTCCGTATGTATCGTGGAAAGCTCTAACGAAATGGTCAGAACTTGCCTTCGATGCAGAATATGGAGAGTGTGGGTTATACTTTGTTGTTTCGAGGAAGAACTGTTCTCCGTAAGCCAGATGGTGCTGTGCAGACGAAGCTGTTGTAGTATATGGTGGTTTGATACCCTCTGGATGTGTCAGTTCAAGAGCTCCATACACTTCGTCGGTAGAAATGTGATAGAATCGTTTTCCTTCATATTTTTCGGGCAATGACTCCCAATAGAGTTTTGCAGCCTGAAGTAGCGCGAGTGTTCCCATCACATTGGTTTGTGCAAATGTAAATGGGTCTTTGATAGAGCGATCCACGTGACTTTCTGCGGCAAGATGAATGATGCCATCGACATGCTTTTCTTGCATGAGTTTATAGAAGGCGTCGAAGTCGCAGATGTCCATTTTCACAAACTCATAGTTAGGTTTATCTTCCACATCTTTAAGATTGGCCAGATTACCTGCATAAGTGAGTTTATCGAGGTTGATGATGTGATACTCAGGATACTTGTTCACGAACAGGCGCACTACATGGCTTCCTATAAAGCCTGCGCCACCAGTAATGACGATTGTTTTCATATCTATCTGCTTCCTATGGTTTATAAATGATGACCAAGAGTGATGACCTCACAGTCTTTAAATTCATTTTTATCTATGGTCAGTCTGACCAGTGTGCGTTCCTTGTGCCAACCTTGTTGTCCGGCAGCACCAGGATTGATGTGTAAGAGACGAAGTGTCTTATCGTATTTCACTTTAAGGATGTGTGAATGTCCACTGATAAACAATTGTGGCGGTGAGGCATAGATTTGTCCTCTTATGCTGGCATCATAGTTGCCAGGATACCCACCTATATGTTTCATAAGCACTTCCACATCTTCACATTTCCATCTCAGCACTTCAGGGTACATCAGTCTTAGGTCTCCTCCGTCGCAGTTTCCGCAAACAGCCCGTAACGGTCTGAAAGCCGCTAATTTTTCTGCCACTTCTACCGAGCCAATATCTCCAGCGTGCCATATTTCGTCACACTCTTCGAAATAGGTAAGATATTTATCATCCCAATAAGAATGTGTGTCACTGATGATTCCGATTCTCTTCATATTTCTTTTTGTTTCAATCGAGGTCGAGATATTTTCTTATGAAGTCAGCAATGATGTGTTCCGTTGCTTGCAATCCAAGTTTTGAAGAGTCGATACAGAGATCATAAGACGAAGCATGTCCCCATTTCTTTCCGGTATAATAATTATAGTATGCAGCACGTTTTGACTCACCGTTTTCAATGAATTTTCGTGCTTCCTCCCTTCCTATATTTTGTTTATGCATCACTTGGTCTATGCGAAAATCCATATCTGCAGTAACAAACACGTTGACGACATTAGGGTAATCACGCAGCACATAGTCAGCACATCTTCCAACAAAGACGCACGAAGACTCTTGTGCTGCCTTTCTTATAGCATCGCTTTGAAATTTGAAGAGATTCTCTTGCGAGAAGTCGTTGCTGTACATGTTATTATCCCCCATGTGAGGTGCATGCAGATGAAAGAGTGTTCGCAGAAATCCACGTTGTTCATCATTCTGTTCGAAGAATTTTTCGCAGAATCCACTTTCCTTGGCAGCCAGGTTAAGCAATTCTTTATCGTAGTATTTCGCATTGAAATCCATGGCGAGCATACGTGCGATGTCGTGTCCGCCACTACCGAGTTGTCGGCCTACGTTGATGATGATTTTATTGTTGAGCATTTGTTCTAAGTTTTTTCTTATAGGTTTCCATTGTCACCCACGTCACAATAAATGCAATTCCATCACTAGCAGGTAGTGCAGCCCATACTCCGTCTATTTTAAATATCGGTGGTAGGATAATGAGTAGTGGCACGAGGAATAGCATTTGTCTCGACAAGGAGAGAAGCATGCTGATTTTTGCTTTTCCTATCGATTGGAAGAAACAGGTGACCACCATCTGGTATCCTATCAAGGGGAATAGGAGCATATTAACCCTAATAGCTTGTATGGAATGATTGATGAGTGTTTGGTCAGAAGTAAAGAGTCTGGCGCAATAGTATGGCAACAGTTGTCCTGTAACCCATCCTGCCACAACCACTACTGTTGCAGCAAGCATTGCCAATCTTACTACGTGTATGAGTCTGCTATGGAGTTGTGCACCATAATTATATCCAGCAATGGGCTGCAATCCCTGCTTGATTCCCATAACAATCATCACAAAGATAAAGGCAATTCTATTAGCGATTCCATAGGCTCCAACGGCCATGTCACCACCGTAGCGTACCAATGCTGTATTGATGAAGATAACCACAATACAAGCACAAGCATTCATGGAGAAAGGAGAAATACCAATAGCCAGAATATTCTTGATGATATCCGCTCTCAACCGATATGTTCCCTTTTTAAAATGGAGCATTTCTTTAGGATTGGAGAAGATGGACAGTTGCCAACATAGTGCCAGCATCTGTGCAAGAATCGTAGCCAATGCTGCTCCTCGTATGCCCATATCAAATACCCAGATGAATATGGGGTCCAGAATCGTGTTGACAACAACCGTAAATATGGTTGCATACATGGCCTGTTTGGGTTTCGAAGCTGCCCTCAGCAAGGCATTAAGTCCAAAATACAGATGCGTTGCCACATTTCCCACTAAGATAATCTGCATATATTCACGTGCATATCCTATAGTGTTCTCTGTTGCACCGAAGAAATAAAGGATAGGGTCAAGGAACAAGAGGCATACGGCTCCGAATAGGATTCCCGTAATAATTTTCAGAACGATAGCATTTCCCAAAAGCAGCTCTGCGGTCTTATAGTCTTTCTGTCCAAGTTTCACAGAGAGATAGGTGGACGCTCCCACACCAATGGCAGCTCCTACAGCTCCCGACAGGTTCATAAAAGGAAATGTGATTGCCAATCCCGAAATAGCCATAGCTCCTACACCTTGTCCTATGAATATGGAGTCAACCATATTGTAAAGACTGGAGGCGGTCATTGCCACAATGGCAGGTAGCGCATATTGCATAAGCAATTGTCCTACAGGTTTGGTTCCAAGTTCAAGGGTCGCTTGTCTATTATCCATTCGTTTATATTTTGTGCAAAGATAGTGCAATTCGAGCAGAATACCAAATTTTGGAGCAGCGAAAGCAGAGTACCAATACATTTTTACTCTGTTGAGTCGCGACATAATAAGCCAAAGGCAAATTTTGGAGCAGCGAAAGCAGAGGGAAAATACATTTTTTAAGTTTTGTGAACAAACATCTGTCTTGCTTATTCTCTACGAACACCTGCATCCCGAACACATCCCGAACACATCCCGAACACATCCCGAAAGCAATAAGACTGCCCAAAAGCCACTCTAAAGTATAATATCCATTCCCACTTAAGAAAGAGCAATTCATTTTTTTTACTATGTCGAAAAGCGACAAAACAATCCAAAGGCAACCAACAAGCGACGTCTTCAACGGAAAAACGAACATTTTTTTGGCAGTTTCCCCATTTCTTCGTAACTTCGCAACCTAAAAGAAAATAGGATTGAAACATGCGAATCACTCTGTTGACATTGTTAACGGTAATATGTTGCATCACCACAACGGCAGCAACAACACAGGCTAGCGCCAAGCGGGTCAGAAACAAGGTGTGTCCGGCTTATATATACCGTATCACGTTGACAGACAAAAACAAATCACCCTACTCCATCGACCATCCGTCACGTTTTCTTTCCCGTCGAAGCATTGAACGCCGTAAGCGCCAAGGACTTGCCATCGATTCTACCGATCTTCCAGTCAGTCCACATTATATTAGAGCAATCGAAAACCGCCAGACCGCCGTTATCGGACAAAGCCGATGGAACAACACCGTTCTTGTTGAAATGCGCGACACTTCCGACATCCAACGCATCCGCCATCTTCCCTTTGTCAGCAATTGCCGAAACGTATGGCAAGCCCCCGACTCCATCGAGCCGACTGCCATCCGAACAAAATTCCACGATTCTTTTCTACCTAACGACTCTATTCCCGACACCATGTACGGTCGCGCAGCAGATCAGATTCAGACCACCAACGGCCAAAGACTTCACGACATCGGCTATCGTGGTGAAGGACTGACGATTGCAGTCTTAGACGGAGGATTCAAAAACGTCAATCGCATACCTGCCTTCTCGAAGGTTGACATCAAAGGCACACGTGATTTCGTATTTCCAAACTCACCGTCGGTCTTCTATGAGACTGACCACGGCACACGCGTTCTATCCACCATGGCCATCAATACACCTTATTATTATATAGGAACAGCCCCTCAGGCTTCTTATTGGCTTCTGCGCTGCGAAGACCCGCAGTCAGAACAAGAAGTAGAGGAAGACTATTGGGCAATGGCAGTAGAATTTGCCGATTCGGTAGGATGCGATCTCATCAACTCATCCCTTGGCTATCATCAATACGACCACGGTATCGGGTCACATCAACTCTGGCAACTCGACGGCCACTCAACATTCATCAGCCGTACTGCATCAATGGTCATCGGAAAAGGTATTATCCTTGTCAATTCATCGGGCAATACGGGTATGGGAGGCTGGAAGAAACTTACCTTTCCTGCTGATGCTGAGGACTGTCTCACCGTAGGCGCCGTTACGGAGGAACTCGGAAACGCTCCTTTCAGCGCAGTAGGTCCCACACAAGACGGACGCATCAAACCAGATGTTGTGGCCATCGGAAGTCCCGCAACCATTGTTACAGGACGTGGAACCATTGCCCAGGATATGGGCACCTCCTTTGCCTCACCCATCATTTGCGGCCTGACCGCCTGTTTGTGGCAAGCCTTACCGAAACTGACCGCGAGGCAGATTATACAACTCATTCGTCAGACCAGTCGCAATAGCGAACATCCCGACAACATCACCGGCTACGGACTTCCAAACTTTTGGCGAGCCTATATGGTAGGGCGCATCCAGCAGAAATCTGATCAGCCATCCCAAACGGAATAGAATTATGGAGCAAAGCCACCATTTCTCACTATATGCACTCAACGCATTAGTCCACGAAGCCGTCAGCAACGCCTTACCCGATGAGTATTGGGTAGAGGCAGAATTGGCAGAATGTCGTGAGCGCAATGGACATTGCTATATGGAACTGGTAGAAAAAGACGAGCGTTCCAATTCGCCCATTGCCAAAGCATCTGCCAAATGTTGGCGACAGACCTGGACACTACTCCATGCTACGTTTCTTCGAGCCACAGGACAACCGTTACGCGCTGGCATGAAAGTACTGTTGCGAGTCTATCCACAATTCCACGAAGCCTATGGCTTTTCCTGGATTGTCAGCGATATTGACCCTACCTACACCATCGGAGATTTAGCACGTCGCCGACAAGAAATTATCAAGACATTGAAAGCCCAAGGAGTTTTCGACCTCCAACGCGAACTACGTCTGTCTCCCTTTGCTCAGCGCATTGCCGTTATCTCGGCAGAATCGGCGGCAGGCTACGGAGACTTCTGTCGGCAATTGCTCGACAACGAATACAACCTTCAATTCCACACCGAGCTCTTCCCTGCCATCATGCAAGGCGAACGCGTAGAACAAAGTGTCATCCAGGCACTCAACCTCATCAATAACCGTATCGACGACTTCGATGCAGTAGTCATCATCCGCGGTGGAGGAGCTACCAGCGACATGAGCGGTTTCGACACCCTTCCGTTGGCAGAGAACGTTGCCAACTTCCCGTTGCCCATCATCACAGGTATCGGTCACGACCGCGACGAATGTGTGCTCGACATGGTGAGCCATACCAGAGTAAAGACTCCAACAGCCGCAGCCACACTACTGATAACCCACCTTTGCAACACCTTACAACAGGTGGCTGATGCAGAAAATGTCATTGCACATTATGCACTAGACCGACTGCAGCGCCATCGACTGCAACTGGAACATATCACCACGCTTCTACCTCATCTGGCGCAATGCCTTATGACAGAAGCACACCACAGCCTGGAGCGCATCCAACTCAAACTGGAAGGCTACGACCCACAGTTACTTCTCCAACGCGGTTACAGTATCACGCTCCACAACGGACAGATTGTCAAGAGCCCCCAAGACGTTAAATCCGGTGACGAGATAGAGACACGACTGAAACAAGGAACCATCAAATCCATCATACAATGAATCATCCCCAAAAATACGAAGAAGCCTTTGCACGGCTTCAGGAAATCGTCCGTAAAATGGAGGGCGGCCAACTGGACATCGACCAGATTACCGCCCACATGATAGAAGCCCAAGAACTCATCACACTTTGCAAGAAACGGCTCACCGAAACGGAAAAGGAGATAGATAAACTCACCAAAGCCGAGAAATAATCGATAAAGATGAGCATTTTGAGCAACAAAAGCATCGAAATTATTGCAAAACTTAACAAAAATGCTTAAATTTGCAAGCACAACTGTCAAACATATAAAGATATGAAACAATTAGATTGGGCTAATCTGCCTTTCGGTTACATCAAGACCGACTACAATGTACGCTGTTACTATCGTGACGGTAAGTGGGGCGAAATAGAGGTTTGCTCCGACGAGTATCTCAACCTGCACATGGCTGCCACCTGTCTGCACTACGGACAAGAGGCCTTTGAAGGTCTGAAGGCTTACCGCTGTCCAGACGGAAAGGTACGCATCTTCCGTGTGAAGGACAATGCCGAGCGTCTGCAGAGCACTTGTCGCGGTATTCTCATGCCCGAACTTCCCACCGAACTCTTCACCGAAATGGTCAAAAAGGTGGTACGTCTCAATCAGGAATGGATTCCTACCTATGAGAGTGGCGCAACACTCTACATCCGTCCATTGCTCATCGGTACCAGTGCACAGGTTGGTGTACATCCTTCAAAAGAATACTGTTTCCTGATTTTCGTAACTCCCGTAGGCCCATATTTCAAGGGTGGTTTCTCTGCCAACCCCTACGTCATTATACGCGACTACGACCGTTCTGCTCCTCTTGGCACAGGAAAATACAAGGTGGGTGGCAACTATGCTGCATCCCTCTTTGCCAACAATCTGGCACACGAGAAGGGTTACGCCTGCGAATTCTATCTCGATGCTAAAGAGAAGAAATACATTGACGAGTGTGGTGCCGCCAACTTCTTCGGCATCAAGAACAACACCTACGTCACTCCGAAGTCAACCTCTATTCTTCCCTCTATCACCAACCGTTCACTCATGCAGTTGGCCGAGGATTTAGGCATGAAGGTTGAGCGCCGTCAGATTCCCGAAGAGGAGTTGGAGACATTCGAAGAGGCAGGTGCTTGTGGAACAGCAGCAGTTATCAGTCCCATCAGCCATATTGATGACCTCGACACAGGCAAGGTTTATTCCTTCGGCGACAAACCAGGTCCTTGGTCTGAGAAACTCTTCAACCATCTGCGCGACATCCAGTATGGTATTGCAGAAGACAAGCACGGATGGACTACTGTAGTCATCGAATAATATCATTCACGCTAAAGTCTGCTTAGGCAGCACTTCAGCTGAAAGGATGTTTATTACATCCATCCTTGTTCATAAAATCTCCGTCGGGCCGTGAACATTCTCGGCCCGACATTATCATAAAACATAACACAAAGAAAAAAAATGGGATACATCGTAAATTGTAAAGAGAGAGCCATTAGCAGTCTTGACCACAAATGGGGCGAGAGCGCCATTCTTGTCCTCATATATCTCCTTATCGGTGGTACTGTAAGCTGTGGCACAGGATTGCTGATGCCTACTACATCAGAAATAACATCATCGCTTACCAGCAACATCTTTTCTCTTTTACTCATCCCTATGTCATGGGGCGTGACCATCACCTTTTTGGAAGTGTCACGTAGCATGAAAGTAAACTACGGAAACCTGACTAAGGGTTATCACGATTTCACACGCATCTTCCTGACAATACTCCTCAAAGGTATCTATACCTTATTATGGTCTTTGTTGCTTATCATACCAGGCATCGTCAAGAGCTACTCCTATGCCATGACCGAATTTGTCCTTGTCGACCGTCCTGACTTGGCTTACAACGAGGCCATTGAGGAAAGCATGCGACTGATGCAAGGCAACAAATGGCGCCTCTTCGTACTCGACCTGAGTTTCCTTGGATGGGCATTGCTCTGCATCCTCACCTTGGGAATCGGTTATCTCTTCTTAGCTCCATACATGGAAGTGGCACATGCCCATTTCTATGCCGACCTGAAAGCCGACGACCAAGAGTTTTCAGATGATACCATTACCATCGAAACAATATAATCCATACTACATGGGAAAAGGAAAACTACAGAAATTTGCAGAAATGGAGACGTTCAGCAACGTCTTCCAATATCCATTCTCAGTCATCGAGAATGTACCTTTCGAAATGAAGGGACATTGGCGCGAACAATATTTTCATAACGACAATCCCATCGTCCTCGAACTGGGTTGCGGTAAGGGTGAATATACCGTAGAACTGGCACGCCTCTACCCACAGGTCAACTTCATCGGTGTTGACATCAAAGGAGCACGCATGCATAAAGGAGCAAAAGAAGCACTTACAGCAGGGCTGTCCAACGTGGCCTTCCTACGCACCAATATCGAGATCATCGACCGTTTCTTTGCCAAAGACGAGGTTCAGGAGATCTGGCTTACCTTCAGCGACCCCCAGATGAAAAATCCACGCAAACGGCTCACCAGTACTTATTTCATGAACCGCTACCGCCATTTTCTCGTTGACGGAGGTCTCATCCACTTGAAGACCGACTCCAACTTCCTCTTCACCTATACCACCTACATGGTCGAGGCAAACCGTCTGCCCCTGCTCTTCCGCACCGAAGATCTCTATCATACCGACGGTATCGATGAGGAGACTCGCAAAATTCTGTCCATCCAGACTTTCTACGAAGCACAATGGATTGCCCGTGGCCTCAATATCCGCTACATGAAGTTCCATCTTCCTCAGCAAGGCGAACTCGTGGAGCCCGATGTTGAAATACCATTAGACGACTACCGTTCTTTCCACCGCGATAAGCGCAGCAGTTTGGAAACAAGCAAATAAATGACAATAGGATTTCTATGCCATTAGCCACAAGGTAAGTCAATCACAGCAAAGACAAAGAAAATCGACGTTTTTCTTTGTAGTTCAGTTGGTTTACAGTACCTTTGCATTTTGAAACGAAAAAAAGAAAACAATGCCAGAAATATCAGTTCGCGGACTGGAAATGCCCGAGTCACCTATCAGAAAACTCGCTCCATTGGCCGCAGCAGCAAAAAAACGGGGAACCAAGGTCTATCACCTCAACATCGGACAGCCTGACCTGCCTACACCGCAGGTAGGACTAGACGCATTGAAGAAAGTGGATAGAAGCATTCTCGAATACTCACCATCTCAGGGTTACCTCAGTTATCGCGAGAAATTGGTGGGCTATTATGCCAAATACCACATCAACGTATCGGCAGACGACATCATCATCACCTCTGGCGGTTCCGAAGCTGTTTTGTTTGCATTCATGTCGTGCCTCAATCCTGGCGACGAGATTATCGTACCCGAACCGGCTTATGCCAACTATATGGCGTTTGCCATTTCTGCCGGTGCAAAGATTCGCACCATCGCCACAACGATCGAGGAAGGTTTCTCCTTGCCTAAGGTGGAGAAATTTGAAGAACTCATCAACGACCGCACACGCGCCATCATGATTTGCAATCCCAACAACCCGACGGGTTATCTCTATACGCGTCGTGAGATGCAGCAAATCCGTGACCTTGTGAAGAAATACGACCTCTATCTCTTTTCCGATGAGGTTTATCGTGAATATATTTATACCGGTTCACCCTATATTTCCGCTTGCCATCTTGAGGGCATCGAGCAGAATGTCATCCTCATCGACTCGGTTTCTAAACGCTATTCAGAATGTGGTATTCGCATCGGTGCGCTCATCACCAAAAATGCAGAAGTGCGCAAGGCAGTCATGAAGTTCTGTCAGGCACGCCTCTCTCCTCCTCTCATCGGACAGATTGTGGCAGAGGCTTCACTCGATGCTCCTGAAGAGTACTACCGCGATGTCTATGACGAATATGTCGAACGACGTAAGTGTCTGATTGACGGACTCAACCGCATTCCTGGTGTCTATTCGCCCATCCCCATGGGAGCTTTCTATACCGTAGCAAAGCTCCCCGTTGACAATGCAGAAGAATTTTGCCGTTGGTGTTTGGAAGAGTTCACCTACGAAGGTGAAACTGTGATGATGGCTCCTGCCGCTGGTTTCTACACCACGCCTGGTGCTGGCATCAATCAGGTGCGTATTGCCTACGTGCTGAAGAAAGAAGACCTTGAGCGAGCGCTCCTCGTATTGCGTAAGGCATTGGAGGCTTACCCTGGTCGCGTTGATGAACAGTAATATTCGGTCTGCCACCATTTAAGGTATTTGGATAAAAACCATGAATTTCCCACTTTTCATAGCAAAACGCATCTATAGCGACAAAGGCGACCGCCGTAAAGTGAGCCGCCCAGCTATTCGTATTGCCATGATAGGCATCGCCATCGGTTTAGCGGTTATGATTGTCACGGTTTCGGTAGTGTTGGGATTCAAACACACCATTCGCGACAAAGTGGTGGGCTTCGGCAGCCATATCCGAGTGGAAAATTTCTTATCATCACAGTCTCCCATGCCCGCCCCAATCTGCATTGATGACTCGTTGGCAAATGCCATCAAGCACATACCGGGCGTCAAACATGTAGAACGTTATGCTTTGAGCCAAGGCATTCTCAAGACTGACGCAGATTTCATGGGTATTGCGCTCAAGGGCGTCGGAAGCGATTACGATGTCACATTTCTCAACAGCAACCTTACTGCTGGCATCCTGCCCAAATTCTCCAGCGAAAAGAGCAGTTACCAACTGGTCATATCGCAACAGATGGCCAACAAGCTCAATTTGAAGGTCAACGACCGCATCACCGCCTATTTCATCAGCTATGATAATGTACGCGCCAGAAAGTTTACCATTGCTGCCATCTATGCCTCTAATATGAGCCAGTTTGATGAAGTCATGTGCTTCACAGATCTCCCCACAGCCGTTCGTCTCAATAATTGGGAGAAAGACCAATGTAGTGGCGCAGAACTGCTTGTTGAGGATTTTAACAATCTCAACGCAACTGCCGACCGCGTCGTACAGCGCATCAACCGCCATACCGACCATTATGGTGAAATCCTCACCTCCCACACCATCTACGAATCGTATCCACAAATCTTTTCCTGGCTTTCATTGCTCGACATGAACGTATGGGTTATTCTGATACTCATGGTGTGCGTTGCATGCTTCACGATGATAAGCGGTCTGCTCATCATCATCCTCGAACGCACACAGATGATAGGCCTATTGAAAGCACTTGGAGCTCAGACAAAATCTATTCGCTATACCTTCCTGTGGTTTGCTGTCTTCATCGTGGGACAAGGCATGTTGTGGGGAAATATTCTGGGCATAGGCCTTGTCGTACTCCAACAAAAGACTGGTTTCGTCACACTTGACCCTGCCAACTATTATGTCAGCGAAGCTCCCATGGAATTAAACATCCCGTTAATAGTAGCTCTTAATGCTGCCACGCTATTGGTTACTATGGTCGTACTTTTAATACCTACCGTACTCATATCACGCATCCATCCGGCACGTTCCATGCGCTACGAGTAAGCCTTTGCATCATTTCTATTTCCCGTTTCTACAACAGTTACTTGACGCTATAGATAGAAATATCCGGTCAATCGACGATAGGTTTCATCGCCCAACACCATTTCTTCAGACTCCATCCGTCTTGGCTTCTTCGTATAAGACAACAATACACGACGAGGCGGTTTCCGATCGGTGGTACGAAACATACAGATTCTGTGGGGGAACAGTCCGACTAAAATAGCAGCTTCGTCCATTAGCGACTTTACCTCAACAGGAATCACAACAGATATTTCCCCTTCTTCCGCCATCAGCCTCTCAGCCGACGCCATCAGTTCGGAAAAGGTCAACGTTTCCGCGTGTCGTGCCACAGTACGCTTATTATCAGGACATTGTAGCGAGTTGATAAAAAACGGCGGATTACATACAATAGCGTCATAAAGCGGTAAGGTCTGAGCATCATGAACGCAGCGATGAATAGGTTGCCATTCCTGCACTTTTGCTCTTGCAACGATGATGCGGTCGCTAAAGGGCGACTGCTCCACATTACGATGTGCTGTTTCAAAAGCATCATGGTCAATGTCAATGGCATCAATCTCGGCAGCAGGAAAACGCTGTGCCATCATCAAGGCAATGAGACCTGTGCCACATCCCACATCGAGGATACGATGACCTCCATTGGCCCAAGAACCAAGCAGAACACCATCGGTTCCAACCTTCATGGCGCAACCTTCTTGTACGACATCAAACTGACGAAAACTAAATCTGTCTTTCATAACGTTCTTGCTTTATAACGTTGCAAAATTACGAAAATCCATCGATAACGCCATCATATTGACCTTATTTAATACGCTCGCTGCTCGCTTATTCGTACCTCTGCAACATAGTTGCGGAGGTACTTTCGCTCGAAAACGAAAAGAAATGCGAGCATTTCTTTTGCATTTTGCTCGCTTATTCGTACCTTTACACCTTAAAACAAGTACTAACGAATACTAACGAAACACTAACAACACTATGACTATGAATTTGAAAATGGTGGCGACCACAATGGTGGCTTTGACCTTTGCCTGTAACACACAGGCACAATCACATGTGCTGCAGGTAAACACCAAGAAAACTGTGGCTCCCATACAATCCACCATGTACGGACTTTTCTTTGAAGACATCAACTATGCTGCCGACGGTGGACTCTATGGCGAACTCGTCAAAAACCGATCCTTCGAGTTTCCACAGCCACTCATGGGGTGGCAGACCTTCGGTCATGTCACTGTGGAAAACGACGGGCCTTTCGAACGTTGCCCACACTACGTCACACTCGCCTATCCCGGACACCGCGAGCGCCGGTCAGGACTCGTCAACGAGGGATATTTCGGCATCGGAGTGCTGAAAGGCGAAGACTACCGCTTCTCCGTATGGGCAAAAGCGCCCAACGGGGAGGCGCGTATCAAAGTGCAACTCATCGATGAAGGTACGCTTGAGGAACGACAGGATTTCGCCACGGCACATATCGACATCAACTCCAATGGATGGAAGCGCTATGAGGTGAAGATTCATTCACCCAAAACCGACAACAAAGCGCGACTGCGCATCTTCCTGGAAGGTCAGCAACCCGTGTCGCTCGAACATATCAGCCTCTTCCCCGTTAACACTTTCCGCAACAGAACCAACGGTATGCGACGCGACCTTGGACAGGCACTTGCCGATATTCATCCGGGGGTATTCCGATTCCCTGGCGGATGTATCGTTGAGGGCGAAGAACTTGCCAACCGCTATCAATGGAAGAATACCATCGGTCCCGTGGAAAACCGTCCGCTGAACCGCAACAGATGGGAGTTTACCTTTGAACATCGTTACTATCCCGACTATTTCCAAAGTGGCGGTCTGGGATTCTTCGAGTATTTCCAACTCTCTGAAGATATTGGTGCCGAACCATTACCTGTACTCAATGTGGGCATGGCGTGCCAGTATCAAAACTGGAACGATGCCAATGCCCACCAGCCTGTTGACCAACTCGATCCCTATATCCAGGATGCACTCGATCTCATAGAGTTTGCCAATGGCGACACAACCACCACATGGGGTCGCCAACGCGCAGAAATGGGCCATCCTGAACCATTCAACCTAAAGTTCATCGGAATAGGCAACGAGCAATGGGACTCAATGTATTACGAGCGCTTAAAACCATTTGTAACTGCCATCCGTAAGCACTATCCCAACATCAAGATAGTAGGTTCAAGCGGTCCCTATCCAGAGGGTGGAGAGTTTGACCGAGGTTGGGCAGAAATGCGTCGCCAGAAAACCGATTTGGTGGATGAGCATTACTACCGCGACGAACAATGGTTCCTTCACAACGGACTGCGCTATGAGACCTACGACCGTCGTGGTCCTAAGGTCTTTGCGGGTGAATACGCTTGCCATGGAAAAGGAAAGAAATGGAACCACTACGAAACGTCACTCTATGAGGCAGCCTTCATGACCGATCTCGAGCGAAATGCCGACATCGTTCACATGGCCACCTACGCTCCCCTCTTCGCCCATATTGAAGGATGGCAGTGGCGCCCTGACATGATTTGGTACGACAATACGCGCATGTTTAAGACCACGAGTTATTACGTCCAGCAGATGTATGCCACACACAAAGGCACGCATGCGTTGCGCCTTACGATGAACGGCAAACCGGTGGCAGGACAAGACGGACAGGATGGTCTCTTCGCCAGTGCTGTTGCCGACAAAGCCAAGCACACCATTATCGTGAAGGTCATCAACACCAGCAATCAGCCCCAACCGGTCAGCATCCGCTTGCAAGACAGAAAATCAGCCAATGACGTGCATACGCTGACACTCTGCCACACCGAGATGGACGAAGAGAACACCCTCGACAATCCCGACCTCATCTGTCCTGTTGCAGGCAAACTCGCTGCAAAAACCGTCAAGGGTTCCGTCGTCATCGACGACATCATACCAGCCAAGAGTTTCCGACTCTACGAAACTGCAGAATAACACAGCATACCCCTCAATAACAATCAGACGATATGAAAGCATTTACCTATATTGAAAAAGGCAAGTTTGCCATGACCGACAAGCCACGCCCTTCAATCCAATCCCCCACCGATGCCATCGTGCGCGTCACCCTGGGCAGCATCTGTACCAGCGACCTGCACATCAAGCATGGTAGCGTACCCCGTGCCGTACCAGGCATAACCATGGGCCACGAGATGGTGGGCATTGTAGAAGAGACGGGAAGCGAGGTAAAGGGTGTCTGCGTCGGCGACCGCGTGACGGTCAATGTAGAAACCTTCTGCGGTGACTGCTTTTATTGTCGTCACGGTTATGTCAACAACTGCACCTCGCCCCACGGCGGATGGGCATTAGGCTGTCGCATTGACGGTGGACAGGCAGAATACGTGCGTGTTCCACTGGCGTCACAAGGCCTCAACCGCATCCCCGACAGTGTGACCGACGACCAAGCGCTGTTTGTTGGCGACATCCTCGCCACAGGCTTCTGGGCTGCACGCATCAGCGAGATAAGTCCCGACGACACCGTCCTCATCATCGGAGCAGGTCCCACGGGAATATGCACCCTACTCTGCGTCATGCTCAAGCATCCGAAGAATATCATCGTCTGTGAACAGTCAGAAGAACGACGCCGGTTCATCCGCAACAACTATCCCGATGTGTTGGTCACCACCCCCGAGGAGTGTTGCGACTTCACAGCCGCCCACAGCCTTCATGGAGGCGCCGACCGCGTGTTGGAAGTGGCAGGAGGTCCCGACACCTTCCAACTGGCCTGGCAGTGTGCCCGTCCCAATGCCATCGTCTCCATTGTGGCCCTCTACGATAAGCCGCAACTGCTGCCGTTACCCGACATGTATGGCAAGAACCTCACCTTCAAAACAGGTGGTGTAGATGGTTGCGACTGTGCCGAGGTGCTCCAACTGATCGCACAAGGCAAGATAGACACCACCCCGCTCATTACCCACCGTTTCCCGCTCAGTCGCATCGAAGAGGCTTATCGCATCTTCGAAAACAAGGAAGACAACGTCATCAAGATTGCCATTTATAACGATTAAAAGCAAGATTAAAAAACAACACAGATAACATGGACATGAAGAAAATCACAAATCCTTGGACCGGATTAAAAGGTTACAACTGCATCGGTTGCGCCCCCGACAACCCCTTCGGTCTTCACCTCTGCTTTTACGAAGACGGAGACGATATCGTCAGCAAATGGCATCCGTCTGCCAACTACCAAGGGTGGCTCAATACGTTGCACGGCGGCATCCAGGCATTACTTCTCGATGAGGTGTGCGGATGGGTCGTCACTCGCAAATTACAAACAGCAGGTGTTACCTCAAAGATGGAGACACACTATAAGCACCCCGTATCAACCGACGATTCAGAGGTGACCGTGCGAGCCCATATCCGCGAGCAGAAGCGAAATATCATCATCATCGATGCCACACTCGCCGACTCTTCTGGCAAAATATGCACAGAAGCCACATGTACCTATTTTGCATTTCCGAGAGAAAAAGCCGAAAGAGACATGCACTTCAAACCCTGCGAAGTGGAGGAATGAAAATCCACCGCTGAGCACGTTTAGAAAAACATATCCGGGAACAACAAAACGAAACAACTATGATAAAACAGATTCTTTGCGCAGCGGCACTCTCTTTGACTGCCGCTGCCGTTTATGCACAACAGCTGCATTATCCTACGCCACCTACCGACAATACCATCGACGAGTATTTCGGAGTGAAGGTGTCTGACCCCTATCGTCCACTCGAAAACGACACCAGCGCAGCAACGGCAGCATGGGTCGAAGCAGAAAACGCAGTGACCAATGCCTATCTGGCCAAGATTCCACAGCGCGCCAAATATCTTAAACGGTTGCGCCAGGTTGTCAACTACGAGAAAGTCTATGCCCCATTCAAAAAGAATGGCAAATGGTATGTTTATCGCAACAACGGACTGCAAAACCAGTCGGTGCTCTATCAGATGGACCAGTTGGGTGGTGAACAGCGCGTCTTTCTCGATCCAAACAGTCTCAGCACCGACGGAACCGTTGCGGTAAAGGGCATTTCCTTCTCCAACGACGGACGCTATTTTGCCTACGTCATTTCGCGTAGCGGCAGCGACTGGGAAGAAATCTATGTCAAGGATGTGGCAACCGGAAAACTCCTTGACGACCATATCGTATGGGCAAAATTCACCAATGCCACATGGCGAGGCGATGGTTTCTATTACAGTGCCTACGATGCACCTGAGAAGGGCCTTGAGACCTCAGCGAAGAACGAGGTACAGAAAGTTTATTACCACCGCATCGGCACCCCTCAGAGCGATGATGTGCTGTTCTATCAAAACCCGGCACAACCCCTGCGCTTCTACGGTGTAGGACTCAACGACGAGGAGACGCTGATGTTTCTTACCGAGTCTGGCATGGACCAAGGCTACAACCTCTATGTGCGCGACCTCCGTGTGGCAGACTCGCAGTTTATCCAGATGACAGCAGACGCCAGTAAGACCTATTCGACTGTAGAGATGATCGGCGATTCCATCTATATCCTCACCAACCAAGGTGCTCCACGCTACCGCTTGATGGTGGCTGACGTGCGTAAACCCGGCATGACCGACTGGCATGAAGTGGTAGGTGAGCAAGACGGTGTGCTTCAGGATGTGCTTTTTCTGCCCGCTGACCGCATGATTCTTACCTACTCTAAAGACAATTGTACCGAGGCATGGCTCTATTCTGTCAAGGGAGAGCGTCTCCGCCGCATTGAGTTGCCAACCTTTGGTAGCGCCTCATTCAGCGGCAGCCGCAAACAGGACGAGTGCTTCTTCAGTTTCACCTCCTATACCGTTCCTACCACCATCTATCGTTTCGATCCTGCCACAGGCAAGAGTCAGGTAGAAAGTCAGCCCAAGGTCAACGTCCGTCTTAACGACTATACCACAGAGATGGTGTTCTGTACCAGCAAGGACGGCACCAAGGTGCCTCTGTTCCTCACCTACCGTAAAGGTCTCAAGCGCAACGGCAAGAATCCCGTCATGCTCTATGGCTATGGAGGTTTCAACATTTGCTATCCCCCATCGTTCTCACCCATGCGCATTCCCTTCTTGGAGAATGGCGGCATCTATGCCTATGCAGCGCTCCGCGGTGGCGGTGAGTATGGTGAGTCATGGCATTTGGCAGGTACAAAACTGCAGAAGCAGAATGTGTTTGACGATTTCATCTCAGCAGCCGAGTGGCTCATCAGCGAGAAATATACCGATTCCAACCATCTTGCCATCTATGGCGGTAGCAATGGAGGCTTGCTGGTAGGAGCTTGTATGACTCAGCGTCCCGACCTCTACCGTGTCTGCATCCCAGCAGTGGGAGTGATGGATATGCTGCGCTATCATAAGTTCACCATCGGTTGGAACTGGGCTCCCGATTACGGTACGAGCGCCGACAGTCCTGAGATGTTTGAGTATCTCAAGGGCTATTCCCCTCTCCATACTTTGAAGCCAGGTGTGAGCTATCCTTCCACTCTTGTCACGACAGCCGACCATGACGACCGTGTTGTTCCTGCCCATTCGTTCAAGTTTGCAGCCCGTCTGCAGGAGTGTCAGAGTGGCAAGTCGCCTGTATTGATTCGTATCGACAGCAAGGCAGGACATGGCAGTGGAAAGCCTCTTGCCAAACAGATGGAAGAGCAGGCAGACATCTTCGGTTTCTTGCTTCATGAAATGGGTGTGAAGATGAAGTAACGTCTGTTTACCGCATCTATCCTGCGGTGATTATTTTTGAAACATTCAACTGTGAAGGTGGAGATTGGATTTCATCCTTCGTTTTCTCGCCATGGCAGACCTCGAACGAGTTCGGGTCTGCTCATCTGGCTTAACGAAAACGTTCTTTGAGTGCCATAATCAGGTAGATTTAATAACAATATATTATCACTTTCCTAACATTGTGTATGGATAAAAATCGTACATTTCCGACATCATAAGAGCAAAACCAATGTCAATTCCAAGCGTTACAGTTTGACAGTTGACAGTTTCCGAAAACGATTTTTTTTGCGTTACAGTTACAGTATTACAGTTTTGAAAAGCAAAATCGTACATACACAGCAATGCTTTCACGGATTTAACAGTTGGCAAGTGGAACTGGAACCAGTTCCCCTGTTTCCGCTCCCCTAAAAACATGTTGTTTAACACCTTTTCCATATATGAACCATTATGAACTTGTATAATACCACTTCTTTTCCTACCTTTGCAAAGTAAATGAAACTAGCTGTTCCAGATACACCTATGAAAAAGTAATCATATAAAACGAAGAAATCATGAAACAGAAGAAGTATTTAGCAATCGTAGGGAACATGCTCCTCGCATTAACCGCATGTTCCGGTGGAGGTTCAGAATTAGACCCTACACCTAGTCCACCCCCTTCAGCAAAAGTACCTATCAACATCAGCACTTCGATAACCCGTGCTACTGATTTGGCTTTTGAAACGGGAGACCAGATAGGATTGTTTGTTGTCAACCATCAAGCCGATGGCTCTGCCGCAACACTTCAAACGACAGGTAACTATATAGACAACACGAAATTTACTTATGATGGAACCTGGAAGGCTGCAACTCCAACCTACTGGAAAGACAACAGCACCCACGCCGATTTCTACATTTATTATCCATATACAGCCACTATCAGCAACATAGAGGCGATGCCTTGGACCGTAAATGCTGACCAGAGCACAACGGAAAAATACAAGGCTAGCGAACTTCTGATAGGCAAGACTACAGATGCGGCTCCTACAGAAAGCGCCGTGAAGATAGAAGCCAAGCACGTGTTGAGCCAGATAATCATCAACCTCGTGGCAGGAAACGGATTTACAGAGGCTTCGCTTGCTGCAGCCAAGATTAGCGTAAAGATCAACCGTCTGAAGACACAGGCTACAGCCAATCTTTCTACAGGTGCCGTAACAGCCCAGGGTGATGATACAAACCTCATTCCGCTCAAGGAAGAAGGCAACAGCTACATGGCGCTCATCATTCCGCAAGCCGTAGGCGATGGAAATCTCATTACCGTAAATGTTGACGGCAGAGATTTCAATCTCCCTAAGTCATCCCAGTTTTCCGCTTTCGAGGCTGGCAAGAAGTATAAGTTTACCGTTACGCTCAGCAAGACCAGCAACGGCGTGAATGTAAATATCAGCAAGTGGGAAGACGACGGTATTGACTATGGCGGAACAGCTGAATAACAGAACAGACGATTTTCTATCTAGAAATAATACGAGATGATCTTTCTTACTGAGAAAGGCCATCTACCCAAAAAGAATTATTTATGAAAAAAGTAAAACATTCCCTATTATATCTGCTTGCGGCAGGAGCCATGCTCCTGACGGGCTGTAGCGAAGACTTCTTCGGCGACAAGACCGAGCAGCACGACAGCAACCGCATCCGGCTTTCTGGCGATATCGACCAGCTTGCCGTAACCCGCGTCAACGACAACGGTTTCTGCAACGGCGACGTGATGGGCGTTTACATCGTAGATTACGAGGGAAACAAGCCTGGAACCCTGAAGGTAAACGGCAACCGTGGCGATAATGTGCGCCACACTTTCGATGAGCCTAACTATAAGTGGAACTCCGCTTATGACCTTTTCTGGAAAGACAAGCATACGCATATTGATGTGTATGGTTACTATCCGTTTGCCAACCCAGAGAGCATCGAAGATTATCAGTTTGAAGTTCAGAAAGACCAGAGCAAGGCTACCGAGAATGGCGAAATGGGTGGCTACGAAGCGAGTGATTTTCTCTGGGGCAAGGTGTCTGATGTGGCTCCTACCACCAGCGTAATCCGTTTGCCTATGGCGCATCGCATGTCTAATGCCCGCGTTACCCTGATCCAGGGTTCCGGTTTTGCCGAGGGCGAATGGGCGAATCTGGAGAAGATTGTTCTGACAGCCAACGTAGCCCGCAAGGCAAGCATCAACCTTTCTACTGGCGAAATCAAGACTGCAGGTGCTGTAGAGAACACCATGACCATCCCATCTCGTACTAACGACGAGTGGCGCACCATCGTGGTTCCTCAAACCGTGTCAGCCGGCACAACTCTCTTCAGCATCACCATCGGCGGCGTACCTTATAAATTTGTTAAGAACGAGGCACTTACCTATGTGGCTGGCAAGATGATGAACTTCGGCATCAAGGTAGATAAGCAGGCAGGAAGCGGCGCTTACAAACTGACTTTGGTAAGCGAAAGCATTACTCCTTGGGAGAATGATCTGGTAAGCCATGATGCTGCGGCGAAGGAGTATGTGGTTATCAACTCAACGAAAGGTCACCTGAAAGAGGCGATTGCTGCGGCTAATAAGGACTATACCAAGATTAAGAATCTGAAGATTACGGGTGAAATTAGTGCACAGGATTTCTATTTTATGAGAGATTCTATGGAGAATCTTGCGGCATTGAATTTAAAGGAAGTAATTATTAGAGGTGGAGAACAGAGATTGACAGGTGGAGCTCAAGGAATGTATCCACATAATGATTATGAAATTCCATATGAAGCATTACGAGGCAAGAAATCTTTAAATCTTCTTGTTCTTCCTGACAAATTGACTAAAATAGGAATTGCTGCATTTGCAGACGACCAAAATATAACGGGTTCTCTGATTATTCCAGAAGGAGTTACGGAAATAGAAGTCGGTGCATTCTATGATTGCCGTTCTATGAATGGAACTCTTTCACTACCAAGTACACTCAAATATTTAGGACGAGGTATTGACCTTTGGTGGTATGGAGGTGTGTTCACGTATTGTGGTTTTACGAGTGAGCTCATATTGCCAAATAACCTCGAATGCATTGCAGGCAATAACACTTTTGCTGGTTGTGAAGGCTTACATGGAGAGTTAAGGTTCCCTGAAAAACTTACAGAAATTAGCGATGGAGCATTTAATGGATGCAAAAGCTTAACTGGTAGTATTACAATACCGCAAGGTGTTCACAAATTACCAACTAGTGTTTTCCAGTTTTGTGACAATCTGAATGGAACACTAACTCTTCCTGATGGTATAACGTCTATTGGATACAACTGTTTCCAAGGCTGTGCCTTAAAAGGCGAACTTAAATTGCCGAAAAACTTAACAGTTATTGCTGACGAAGTCTTCAATGGTTGTGATTTCTCAGGGGAACTTGTTCTGCCAAAAACGATTAGAAGCATTGGTAAAAGAGCATTTGCCAACAACTGGCGATTAATGGGTATAGTTGAATTTCCAGAAGGTTTACAGTCGATTGGTGCTGGAGCATTTGCAAATTGTAGAATGATAGAAGGTCTCGTCTTTCCAGAGAGTTTGGAAAGCATTCGGGCAGAAAATAGTTACAACGAAGATGGGGGAGCTTTCCAAGGGTGCTATGGTATAAATAGTATCGTTTGTAAAAGTGATATGCCTGCTTATGTACAAGATAAAGTTTTCGATGGCGTAGCCAAGGATAACTTCACTCTCGAAGTTCCTGAGTCTGCCATTTCCCAGTATCAGGCTGCACCAGGCTGGTGCGACTTCAAGCGTATCGCAGCTCACCACGAGCTCGTTTGCCGTCCATCTGTAGCTTGCGCCTTGAGCACGGAGCACAAGCAGAAACTGGTGATTAACGCCGAGGGCGAATGGGAAGTAGCCAGCAAGCCAGACTGGTGTGAGGTTTCTCCTGCCAGCGGCAACAAGAAAACAGAAGTTACTTTGACCATCAAGGGAATGGCTAAGAATGCCGATAGCCGTGATGGAAAGGTGGTATTCCGCCTGAAAGACAAAGACTATACCCACGAATGTAGCGTTTCGCAGTATGGTTATGAATATGGAGAGGACGAATGGATTACCCTACAGAAGGCTACCAAGGGCAATAATGGTGGAATCAACATCGTTCTGCTCGGCGACGGCTTTAGCGCAAAAGATATTGCCAGCGGCAAATATCTGAAGGATATCAAGCAGGAAGTGGAGTATTTCTTCGGTATTGAGCCTTACAAGACTTACCGTGATTACTTCAACGTCTATACCGCCATTCCGCTTTCTACGGAATCGGGCGTAGGAACCGTGAACACCATCCGCTACAACCGATTCAATACCACCTTTACCGGTGGCGTAGGATTAAAGGCAGATTATGACGAAGTATTCGATTATGCTCTGGGCGCTCCAACCGTCAACAAGGGCAATCTGAATCAGACGCTGATTATCATCGTTCCTAATTCTACCGATTACGGCGGCATCTGCCAGATGTGGGAAGATGGTTCGGCTATTGCCTTCTGTCCGCAGAGTACCTACGACTATCCACTCGATACCCGTGGCGTAATCCAGCATGAGGCAGGCGGACACGGATTCGGAAAGTTGGGCGATGAGTACATTTATCACAACGCCTTCATCGACTTCTGCGACTGCACCTGCTGCGAACACGTTTTTGAATTCAAAGCAGCCAAGTCACTCGGTTGGTTTGATAACCTGGAACTTACCGGCAAGATACATAGCGTAGGCTGGAGTCATCTGATTTTCGACGACCGATATAGCGACATCGTGGATATTTACGAGGGAGGCTACATGCACAATCGAGGCGTCTTCCGTTCGGAGCCGAACTCCTGCATGAACAACGATATTCCTTACTACAGCACCATCAGCCGTGAGAGTATCGTGAAGCGCATCAAGGCTTATGCCGGAGAAACCTACAGTTTCGAAGATTTCGTGAAGAACGACAAGCGGGATGCGGGAATCGTACAAAGCCGTGCTTTCGGCGGCAATGGCGACCAACGCACATCCGGAACCTACCAGCATGCTCCAGTCTTCCATAAAGGCAGTCCGCTGAAAATGGCAAAGGTTAGAAAGCATCGCTAAGAGCGAGAGCAAGGTAAATCAGAATATGGACCATTAAAACAAAAAAAAATGAAGAAACATATAATAAAACACGCCAGTTTTGCGTTGGCTATATTAGGAATGGTTTCATGTAGCGAGGAGGTGGAAACAACCTCCCGCTTCAAGGATGCCCAATCTACACCGATGACTTTTGCCGTAAACTATCCCGGCCAGAGCCGTGCCACGGCAACCAGTTTCGAGTCAAACGACAAGATAGGTCTCTACGTGGCAGAAAGCAAGGCTCCACTCGAAATAGGCGGCAATCTCGTGAACAACGAAGCGCTCACCTACGATGGCAGCAAATGGGAAGCCGCCCGCACCCTCTATTGGGACGAAGGCACCTACAACGCCTACGCTTACTACCCATACATACAGGGCGTAAGCAGCACGACAGACCAGCCTTTCAGCGTAGCCCTCGACCAGAGTACCCCGAAGACGGCAACTGCACCCGGCGGTTACGAGGCAAGCGACCTGCTCTTTGCCACCAGCAAGGACATCCAGGCATCCAACTCCCCTATCAGCCTCAACTTCAAGCACATCATGAGCAAGCTCAAGATACGCCTGATCAAGGGCGAAGACTTTGAGGGAGACATGCCTACCCATGCCCAGGTAACCATCCACAGCACGGTACCTACAGCCACCATCGACCTTCAGGCAGGCGTAGCAACCCGTTATGTGAAAGGAACCCAGCAGAGCATCATCGCCCATCAGGAGAGCGACTACATCTACTCGGCCATCATCGTGCCTCAACGCATAGAAAACCGAAGACCACTCATCGAAGTAGTAATGAAAGGTGTAAGTTATCTCTTCGAGAGCAGATTCTGGTTTAAACCCGGAACCGAACATCTTGTCAACTTCATTATTTCTGACAACCCAGACCAGGTGAAGATAGAGATAGGCGGCGAGATTCAGAACTGGGGGAAATAAATAAGAAAGCCTTTCTCCCGAAGGGCTATGAATGATAAGAATACAGAGAATTATAAATGAAGAAGACGGTATTGATATTATCCCTTCTAGCATTCCTTCTCGGAGGATGGGTGGCAGCCTTGTGGCTGCTGCCCTCTGCCGTTTATAAAGGCGACTGTCAGGAAATCCGATACGGAGTGAACGAAGGACTGGAACTTGTAGAACAGGACAACGGCGCGAAAGGCAAGCGATACGTGGTAGAAGATGCAGACGGTAACGAGCTGTTTACCATCCCTTTGCGTGGCTGTCTGCTAGACACCCGTTTCCGCAACGGGCAGCTCCGGTTCCGCGAGCAAAACTCTAAGAGAGAGGGATTTATCGACCGTCAGGGTATGGTAGTATTCACAGAAGACAGTAAATATGCGGTTCCGGAAGCCAACAGGCAGCAGGCGCAGATGCTGATGAACGGAGAGACGGAAGAAGGCACGAAGAGTGCGACTGATTACCAACCGGAAGAACAGGCAAGCAGGCAAGCGAAGGCATCAAAAGCAGGAAAGACCAGCCATCTTTCGCAGGTAGATCTCAAGACGATGGCGCAGTCGAATCCTTTCTACAAGGAAGCCTTGAAAATCATGCAGGGCAAACTCACAGAGACCGATGCCAGACGCCGCCACACCATCCTCAACTACTGCGAACATTTCCGCACAGCCTATACCACCAAGGATCTTGATTTTCTGAAACAGGTGTTTAGCGACAAGGCACTCATCATCGTAGGAAACGTGGTAAAACCTGTAGCCAACGACAACAAGTGTCAGGCTGAAGCAAAAGTAACCTACGCCATTCACTCGAAGAAAGACTATATTTCAAGACTGGCGAAGGTATTTACAGTCAACCAAAAGATAGACCTGAAATTCTCGGGATTCCGCATCATGCGCCATCCTACGATGGACGGCATTTACAGCGTCACCCTAAGACAACAATACAAGAGCGACCGCTACGCAGACGACGGCTATCTCTTTCTGATCTGGGATTTCCGCAACCCGTCCATGCCGCTCATCCACGTGCGTACCTGGCAACCGGCAGGAACCGTACATAGCGGAGACGATGTAATCAGTATACAAGACTTTAATTTAGAATAATATGATGGCAGTTAGGAGTGAGAAGTTAAGAGTTGGTGGTTTTAGACTCACGATACTCTTATTCATATTAAGCCTGTGGTCGGCATCCGTCCAGGCACAAGAGTTTTCGGTAGCAGGTTTCCGTCTGTTGCCCAACGACGTGAGTGCCTTTATCACCCCCGTGCGCGACCTCAACGATGACCCTTGTGCCCTGGTGAAGGTAGAAGCACCCTCCGACTTTGCCTTCTCCACCCCGCTCGGAATCGTATCGCGAAAAGATAAAGTGGGCGAAATCTGGCTCTATCTTCCTAAAGGCTCCAAACTGCTTACCATCAAGCATCCGGAATGGGGCGTGCTCCGCGATTACCGGTTCAGCGAACCGCTGGAAAACAGAATGACCTACGAGCTGAAACTGAAACTGCCCAAGCCTACTCCTATCATCCAGGAGAAGCACGACACCATCGTAGAGGTAAAGACGGTAATAGATACGATTGCCATCCCACAAGTACGTAAGAAGATGCCACTCGCCCTCTACACGCTCGCCACGCTATCCCTTCATGAAGACGGACCGTCCTATGGTCTCTTCTTCGCCCTGATGCGCCGCCACGGCTTCTTTATCCATGCCAGCAGCAACCTCAAGAGCATAGGCAGCACAGAGGGAACCTGCAACAAAGAAGGTTTAACGCCGGGCAGCAGCATCAAACCTTATTATACAGGCAGTACACGCCACCAGAACTACACCTTTACCGCTGGAGCCATCCACCACATCACGCATGGCTTCTGTCTCTTCGAAGGCGTAGGCTACGGCAAAGCCGCTACAGCCTGGCAACAGACCGAGAGCAGCGGAGGCGGATACCTGCTCAACGAAGACCTTACCCACAAAGGCTTCGCAGCCCAGCTGGGTGTGCTCGCCTCGTTCAACAGAGTGAGCATCGCAGCCTCAGCCATCACCATCGCCGGAAAACAATGGCAGGGCAGCATCGGCATAGGTATTAAAATAGGAAAACAAAAGAAGTAAGAAATGAACATAAAAAGCATATTACGCAACATCAGATTTCTTGCCCTCCTGATAGGAAACATGATGATGGCAGGGTGCAGCAATAGCGATAAGCCTGCCTATCTGGAGCCGCATCTGATAACCACAGAGGCGACCCATATCACCCGAACAGAGGCTACCCTCAACGGATCAGCTACCATAGAGGGAGAAACAGAAATGCCGAAACTTCTGTTCAGATACGGCACTTCGGAGAGCATGGACCTCAATACCAGCGAGGTTCATGCCCAGGGAGCTGACGTCTCGCTGGTTCTGACGGGGCTCAAAGCGGGCACTACCTATTATTATATGCTGCAGGGCAACAACGGCCGAATAACCACAACCAGCAACATGATGAGTTTCACCACTCTACCCAATATGAGTCCGAAACTTACATCGGCCACGCTCTTGAGCCACGGACCGATGAGCGCTTTCGTAAGTTACGAAATAACCGATGATGGCGGCGAACCGATGACCGAAACCGGATGCTACGTTTATCAGACCGGCGAGCCGGAGAACAAGCAGAAATACATCTTAGAAAACTTTGACGGAAAGGAGGGCAAGATCAAGTTGCGTATCGGAAATCTGGAGCGGAATGCCCACTACGAGTTTCAGCCTTTCGCCCGGAATACGGTAGGAGAAACCATAGGAACCGCCATCAAATATAATACGAGCGACGCCATTACGCTAAACGAAACTGGCGAACTGACCCAGCTGATGGGCAACCATCTTTACGATTATACCCAGCTGACCATAGCCGGAACCCTGAACGGCGAAGACCTCAGTTGTCTGAGATTGATGATGGGGCGCGACAATAATAATGCATCCACCCCAGGCAAGCTCTCAGATATAGTCCTTACCGACGTTCACCTCGCAGCAGGCGGAATGGTAGGTCCTTATCATCACGAAGCTGCAGAAAACCAGATTGTGCAAGGCACATTTGCCGGTTGCGAGAAGCTCACCCACGTAGTTCTCCCAGCCGATGCAACCACCATCGGGAAAGATGCGTTTGCCGATTGCACTTCGCTCCGCGAGATAGAGATTCCTGCCTCAGCAGACAGCATTCTCCCTTCCAGCGGATGCACGGCGCTCGAAGCCCTTACGGTTTCGTCTGCCAACGCAAACTACCAAAGTCTGGACGGCGTGCTGCTGAATGCAGAAGGCAACAAAATCGTCTGGTTTCCGATGGGCAAGAAGGGCAAATACACCCTTCCTTCCACCTTTACCTCCATTGGCGCCTACGCCTTCAAGGAATGCAGCATCGAGACGTTTTATCTGTCAGACAACGTTGAAACCTTAGGGCAAGGTGCCTTCATGGACAGCCAGATAAAGGAAATACATCTCGGGGCAGGCATCAAGCTGATTCCTACGGGCGTTTTCCAAGGCTGCAGGAAGCTCACGAAAGTATATCTAGGAGTAAAAACCGAACATATCAGCAACTACGCTTTCGATGAAAGTCCGCTTACCGACCTCTATGTTTCTGCTTCCATGATACCTTACTGCGAAGAAAACGCCTTCTCCAACAAGGCAACCAACCTCTTCACCACCTGCGTGGTCCACATTCCTGCAGGCATGAAAAAGGGGTATCAGAACCATAAGATATGGGGCAAATTCACCCATATCGTTGAAGAATAAAATTGTCGAACATTCATACTGTTAAAGAATAAATTATGACAACACCAGAAATAGAAGAGCTCAAATCGCTCGTAGAACAGAAATATGGCAAGATTCTTGCCACGACAACCGACTTCGAAGAGTTTTCACTCTATCTGGAGAAGAAAACATGTGGAACTATTTCTCCATCCACCCTCAAACGACTCTATGGATACGTGAGCGACAATCATAAGCCGCGCATGGTAACCCTCGATGTGCTTTCCCAATACATCGGGCATAAGAACTACATGGAATTTACCCATTGGCTCAAGACCAGCACCAAGTACAACAGTTCTTTCTTCAAGGCAAGCCAGCTGGTAAGTAGCGATTTACAAGAAGGTACTCTTGTTTCTATCGGTTGGAGTCCCAACCGTCTGCTGCAGCTCCGCTATCTGGGCGACAGCACCTATGAAATAGAGAAATCAGAGAACAGCAAACTGCAGCCTGGCGACCGCTTCGTAACAGGCTGTTTCATCAAGGAGCAGCCCCTCTTCCTGCCCTACATCGAGCGTGGCGGCGAGCGTACAGCCTCGTTCGTAGCCGGCAGAAACGGCGGACTTACCGTCATCAGCATCAACGAGAAATAAAATAACAGTAATCAAGAAAAAGAGGAATCCGTGAGCATGGAAGAAACTGAAGAAAAGAAGAAGAAAACGACATCGGGATTTACCGAGGATATCAGCAAGGAGATGAACAATTCAAACCCCTTGCCTGTGGAGGATGCATTCAGCAATCTCCACCAATGCTACGTGTCTATTTCGGGCCATACACGCATCTTTACAGCCACCAAATACGGCAAGCGTTTCATGTTGAAATGTCTCAAGAACGATTTTCTCTACACCCCTATTTACCGCCAGGCACTCGCCAAGGAGTTTGAAATAGGTCAGCAGCTGGAACATCCCAATATCTGCCGTACCATCGACCTGGAAAAGGTTGACAACCTGGGCACGGTAGTTGTGATGGAATATATTGACGGCGATAATCTGGAACAGCTCATCAAGAAGAATGCCCTCTCGGCAGAACTCGCCCGCAAGATAGCAGGACAGCTGATGGATGCACTGGAATACATGCACAACAAACAGATGATTCATCGCGATCTGAAGCCTTCCAACATCATGATTACACATAACGGACAGAACGTGAAGCTCATCGATTTCGGTCTCTCGGATAGCGATTCTTTCTGCGTATTGAAATCGCCAGCCGGAACTTCGGGCTATATTGCTCCCGAACAGATGTTGCCGGGAGCCAAGGCTGAACCGCGTGCCGATATTTATTCTCTGGGCATGGTTCTGGGCGACATGGCCAAGGCTACGGGCGATAAGGCGCTCAGCAAGATGGCAGAAATCTGTAGTTGCCGCGACCCGCAAAGCCGTCCGCAGAATATCGTCCAACTGCGCCAGCGCCTGTCCTGTACGCCCCGTTACCGCCACGCCTTGCTCCTGCTCTGTGCCCTCATCATCGCCCTGTTGGCAGCCCTGGCCGGGAGCTATTATCATCTGGAGAAGAATGCCCAAGAACCTGCATCTTCGGCAAGCGACAGCATTCAGCCCAACGACAATAAGGTAATCGACTATCAGCTTTGGGGTAAATAAAGCAGGAACAGGCCCTGGGTTTGACATCCGTGCCTACAACAATACCAAGGCACGAATTGGTCTGAATATCATCCGCCACACTATGGCGATTATCAACGAAGAAAACAAAAACTCAAAGATCCGTTTCGATATTCATAATAATAATGGATGCAGCGCTATGCTTACGGTTCCGAGACACTTGAAAGCACTATAAAGTAAATATTTTACGAATTTAAACTATTATTCTACAAATTAGATACTTATGAAAACAATTATTATAGACAACGAGATTCTCTCCATCGAAACTTTGAGTCGCATGCTCTTGGAATATGACGATATCGAAGTTGTGGGTAGTGCCTGCAACACCATGGTGGCAGAAGGACTGATCAAGGCAGCTTCTCCTGACCTCGTCTTTCTTGATGTAGAACTGCCGGGCATGTCGGGTGTGGATTTCATCCGCGAGGTGAAACGTCTGACGCAAGGACGCTGCCGGGTGGTGATGTACACCGGACATAAGGACTCGATGCTTTCTTCGTTTCGTAACGAGGCATTCGACTTTCTACTCAAACCCGTTGACCGCGACGAACTCTCGGCGATGATTCAGCGCTTACGCCTCCATATCGAATCCTCCAACCAGAAGGCGCCTGACAACAATCCTGCCGACATCAACAGTACTGTACGGCGCGACCGCGAAAAACTGATTTTCAATACCAACTTCTCTGACTTTCGAGTGGTTTCCATTGCCGACATCGGACTCTTTTACTACAATAGTGACCAGCGAATCTGGGAAGTCGTTGTGTCGGGATGTGAAGAACCCATACGCCTGAAACGTAACGTCAACTGTGAAACATTGCTCGCCCTCGACCCTTGTTTTGTACAGGTGAGCCAGCGCTTTGTCATCAATATCAACTGTTTGATGGAAGTGTGCGACAATGTCTGTCGCCTCTATCCACCCTTCGACCATATTAATAATGTCAAGGTGGCGCGGCTCTATCGCAAGAAACTCATCAGTCGGTTTAACACCATTTGAACCACTATTGCCGACAAAAAGAACTTGTCAGGGGGTCTATGTCATCATTCCTAAGCGTTACAAATAACAGATAACAGTTAACAGTTTCCAAAAACGATTTTTTGCGATTCAAGCGTGACAATATAACAGTATTACAGTTTTTGGAAAGCTAATCGCACATACACAGCAATGTTTTCACGGATTTAACAGTTGGCAAGTGGAACAGGAACCAGTCCCCCTGTTTCCAAATCTCGAAAAAATCAAATTCGTATAACTCATTGAATACTATCAATTTAAATCATGTCCAAGATTTTTTCTTTGGACAGCCGTGAATCTTTAACTAAAATCTCTGACCAAAATGCGCTCGAGTACCTCGCTTCTGGAAAGAATTTTATTATGGATCGCCTACGGTTCGAATTTTTGGAGCAGCGAGAGCAGAGAATAAATCCAAAAATTTATTCTTTGCCGAGTCGTGACAAAAATAACCTATAGGTAAATCTAAAACAAAATCTTTAGAATAATCTTCAACTAGAATCGTTTCCGTGTCCTCTGTGTGTTCCGTGGATAAGAAAAATTTCCGTGCGACATTACACCATTCACATATCTCAACACAACAAATAGCATATAAGGTAATTGTTTTATACATTTGACTACAAAATTCACTCACCAACCAAGCAATTATCGTTCGCTTCTCGTTGACTTCTCGTTCGTCCCTCGTTCGTCTCTCGTTGTGCTTTCGTTCGTTATTCGTTAGCCGATCGAGGACATAACGAATACCGAACGAGAAAACAGCGAAATGACAACGAGAAGACGACGAAAAGACGACGAGAACAAATCGAAACGGGGACGAGAAGCAAACAAAACAAACTACAGACCACAATCACCAACTATTATACCCGTTTTTGGCCATTTACATGGCGCGTGCTGCAAATCAACCCATCAGGCAGTACACCCTAAGCTCAAGACAAAACAAATGGCTGTAATAGTCTCTTTTTAACAACACAAAATCTGAAACTGCTCGCGCGCGAACCTATTAATACCTGGCGAAGCCCTTTACACCCTACCACATACTATCACCCCCTGAACCAAAACACAGCCTGGTCATTTTTACCCGTGTCATAACATACAGCCAAGACCGTCAGACACACATCTAAAAGCAACATAACAAACTGCATATCAAATACATACAGAAATAAAATACAGCTAATCAGTAAGAATGGGACACCAATCTACAACAGTCCAAACAGATTTACAGACAAAATGCATCAAAAATGACACAAACATTTACAGAAAGTAGCATTTTCACTACCTATCACAGCAAAGGGCAGGAGTCTCCTGTGAGAGTCCAGCCCTTTTATGTGATTAGAAATAATGAAGTCTTGTGATCAGAAACCTATCAAGGCTTCACCTTGAGTTGTTTTTTAATAGAGATTGATTGTCTGTTGCATGAGTTTACTTATCTGCAATTCTTCTCGTCTTTAGTATCAGCGTTACTCGTTTATTGTTATTTTCCTGGATTGAAACGAGAAAAGCAAGTGTAAAATCGAGAATAACTCTTAATTGGCTTTCCCTCCGGCCGCCGAACATTACCGAAATCAGCAATCATGCTACATTTGTGTGCTCATCTTCATTAGAGGATGCGATAGTGGTGGGAACGTCAGCGATGATAGGAACGGAGCTTGATAGCATCGTGAATCAACACACGGATAAGTTCTGCAATCCCGTCGTGTTACTTAGAACAAAGTCCGTTGCCCGTGATTCATCCGAGATCCACTTCTTTCAGGCGTCAGGCAATGCCCATGCTGAGCGTACAGAAAAAAAAAGAGAACCATTGCTGATTCTCTTTGTGATTCCGGCGGGATTCAAACCCACAACCTTCTGATCCGTAGTCAGATGCTCTATTCAGTTGAGCTACGGAACCTCTCGTGGCGCCTCATTTCTCAATTGCGGGTGCAAAGGTACTATATTTTTTTCAGACTACCAAACTTTTTTGCCTTTGAATTTTGCCAGTTTTTATTTATAGGTTTGATTCCTGTCCAGATGCGCACGGACAAGTAGCTGATTCATTGCATCTTCCGTATTGAAATCATAACATCTGACTGAATAGAGATGTGTACGACGTCTTCAAGACATAAACCGCACAGAAACAAAACAGAAACAAAAAAAGAGAACCATTGCTGATTCTCTTTGTGATTCCGGCGGGATTCAAACCCACAACCTTCTGATCCGTAGTCAGATGCTCTATTCAGTTGAGCTACGGAACCTCTCGGGTGCCTCATTTCTGAATTGCGAGTGCAAAGGTACTATGTTTTTTTCACTCGACCAAACTTTTTGGGATTTTTTTTCAAAAAAGGTGCATTTTCCTTGGTTTTCCTGCCATTTCTTAGCCTTTTTACACCTGTTTTTCAAAGGAGAGAGAGACAATTATGCAAAATGATCCTCAACAACTGCGAGACAAAAAACGCTGTGCCCCACCCTTGCCTCTTGATTTATATAGATGAATTTAGGTATGATAGATTACAATTAGAAGAAATCCGTTGGCTGTCTCACGAAAATATTCTACCTTTGCAAGCATGAAGAAGACATTTGCCGTATTGGGAATGATGTGTGCAGGATGTGCAGCAAGTGTGGAAAAAAAACTCAAAACCACAGAAGGGGTGACAGACGCTGCTGTCAACCTGCCTGCACGTACAGTATTGGTGGAATATGACGAACACCGCACGTCACCAGAACAACTACAGGCATCGCTGGCGCAAGTGGGCTACGACCTTGTTGTGGAACAAGACCGCAACGTAGAAGCCATTGAGCGAAGATCATGGCAGCGAATCCTGCGACAGGCCCTGCTCTCGTGGGGCTTTGCCCTCATGGTCATGTTGGTGGCAATGGGTTATATTCCGATGGGAAACCGCAATACGGAAAACCAAGTGATGCTCGTCATCGCGCTGCTCAATCTGTGTTACTGCGGACGGAGTTTCTACTGTAATGCGGCTCGACAACTCCTGCACCGTTCCGCCAATATGGACACCCTTGTGGCACTCTCCACCGGTATTTCGTTTGTCTTCAGCAGCTTCAACACCTTTTGGGGCGATAGCTTCTGGGGAGCACGAGGCATGGCGTGGCACACCTATTACGATGCATCGGTCATGATTATCAGTTTTGTGCTGACAGGCAGACTCCTGGAAGAGCGTGCCAAGCACAACACAGCCTCAGCAATCCGCGCCCTGATGGGACTCACTCCAAAGACCGCCCACCTCGTTGTAGATGACACGGTAAGCGATGTGATGCTGGCAGCCCTGCAACAGGGTGACACGATAGAAGTGAGACCTGGCGAAAAAGTACCCGTAGATGGCACCATTATCCCAGACTGCCGCACCAGCATCGACGAGAGCATGATTACAGGTGAAGCTGTGGCTGTGGAAAAAGCCCCCGGCGACAAGGTGCTGGCAGGTACCATCGTGAAAGAAGGCACGTTCCGCTTCACGGCAGAAGAGGTGGGTCAACAGACCGTTCTGTCGCAGATGATTCGCATGGTGGAAGAAGCACAAGGTTCCAAAGCGCCCGTACAGCGTGTTGTGGATCACGTGGCTGCGGTATTCGTGCCAGCCGTGGGACTCATTGCCGTAGCAACCTTCCTGCTCTGGTATCTTATCGGAGGCAGCAACTGTCTGCCGCAGGCTGTCATTTCTGCCGTATCCGTACTGGTCATAGCGTGTCCATGCGCCATGGGACTTGCCACGCCAACCGCCCTCATGGTGGGAATAGGCAAGGCGGCAGAAGCCGGCATACTGATCAAGGATGCCACCGCATTGGAACTGTTGCGCAACGTGGACTGCATGGTAGTAGATAAAACAGGAACCATGACTCTCCCCTCACCCGATGGTCAAGGCGAACAACTCAAGCCCTTTGCCCGTGAAGCCGTGGAGGAGTTACATAAAATGGGCATCACCCTCTACATGATGAGTGGCGACAAAGAAGAACGCGTCAGACACTGGGCACAGGAGGCTGGTATCAGCCACTACAAATGGCAGGTATTACCACAAGACAAAGACGATGCGGTAAAGGCCCTGCAACAAGAAGGCAGACACGTGGCCATGGTGGGAGACGGCATCAACGACTCGCAGGCATTGGCACGTGCCGATGTGAGCATTGCCATGGGACGCGGCACCGATGTGGCGATGGACGTGGCGCAAGTCACACTCATGGGCGACGACCTCAGGCGCATCCCTGATGCTATCCGATTGTCAAGACGCACGGTGGCAATGATCCGTCAGAACCTCTTCTGGGCATTTATATATAATATGGTGTGCATCCCACTGGCAGCCGGACTGCCTTACGGCTTTGGCGCACACTGGCAGATCACCCCGATGTGGGCATCTGCCTTGATGGCCTGTTCGAGCGTCAGCGTAGTGCTCAACAGTCTGCGACTGAAACGAAGCAATACCGTCATTCCGTCATTCACGAAACAAGCATAACAAATGGAACGCAAAGAAATCACCTTCGACACCTTTATCCGTGGCGTACTCTTCGTAGCCGTACTGGCAGGTATCATCCTCCTGCTGCGCCGCCTCAGCGGAGTGCTGCTGCCTTTCTTCCTGGCATGGCTCATTGCCTACCTGCTCTTTCCGCTGGTCAAATTCTTTCAGTACAAATGCAGGCTGCACTTCCGCATTCTCGGCATCCTTTGTGCCTTTCTTGTGGCAGGAGGCATTGTGTCACTCGCTTTCTGGCTCATCATACCACCCATGGTGGAAGAAGGAATAAGAGTGAAGGATCTGGTGCTCCATTATATAGAGACCAATGCCACCTTCAACAACATACCAAGTCAGATACAGGAATACCTGCACCGTCACCTTACCGGCGATGAGGTCAAAGCCATGGTCACGCAAGAGGGATTCATGCAAGCCATGAGAGAGGCCATGCCCAAGATATGGGCCATCATCACCCAAAGTATCGGGGCGGTAAGCAGTCTGCTCTCGGTCACTATGGTATTCCTATACACCCTGTTTATCCTCATCGACTATGAGAGACTGACCACAGGATGGCCCGACCTGTTGCCACAACGCTACAGAGCCTTTGCCGTGCAACTGGTACACGACGTAGAGGACGGTATGAACAAATATTTCCGCGGACAGGCCTGCGTGGCATTCTGCGTAGGTGTGCTGTTCAGCATCGGATTCCTCATCATCGACTTCCCTATGGCGGTAGGTTTGGGCATGCTCATCGGCCTGCTCAACATGGTACCTTACCTGCAAATTGTAGGTTTCGTACCAACGGTACTGCTTGCCATCGTCAAAGCGGCAGACTCAGGAGAAAACTTCTGGATTGTGTTACTCATGGCACTCATCGTGTTTGCGGTGGTTCAGATCATTCAAGACACCATTCTCACCCCACGCATCATGGGTAAGGTCATGGGCCTCAACTCAGCCATCATCCTACTCTCACTGTCTATTTGGGGGTCGCTGTTGGGCATGTTGGGTATGGTAATCGCCCTGCCTCTCACCACATTGCTCATCACCTATTACCAAAAATACATTGTCAAAAAAGGATAAAAATCAGATAATTATTTGTCATTATCCCATTTTGTTCGTACTTTTGCATGCAAAAGACCATGGTTTATGGCAAAGAATATCATACGGTTATAGACATACAAAGACAACATATTAAGAATATTACAGAACACATCGATATTAGTGGATACAACAACAAACAAACGACACAACAAAATAAAAAGATTGTTTTTAACAATGGGGAAAGGATTACAACAACATATTGTGCGAGCCATTGTCACTGTGTTCTTCATCATATACACAGTGGCTTTGTCGGCACAAAACAACCAATACCGCATGGATGACGGTCTCTTCAAACTCTACGAAAAGGCCTACAAAGAACGAAAAACGCTGGCAGGAAAAATTCTCGCAGATACCATCATAGAAAGAGCTAAAGCCATAGGAGACCGAAATGGCGAAATCACGGCAATGACCATCCTCTTGCTGTACAACTACTATCAGGAAGACAATATGCCCGCTGTGGAACGCGAAGCAAAAAAACTGATGGATAAGGCTACTGCATACGAAAAATGGACCTACTACTATTTCGCAGCAGCCAACCTCACCAACTATTATATCAGGGAAAAAAGATACCTCGAAGCCTATACGATAGCTCTGGAACAAAGAAAAATCGCAGAGAAAAACAACCATCTCATAGGCATTCGAGACAGCTACTATTCACTGGCAACCATACAACAATACCGAGGAGAATATGCGAGAGCTATCGACAATTACCGCGAGTATATCAAATACTCGAAAGACCACAATATACCTTCCAATTTCACAGACACTTATGCAAACATCTGCAATTGTCTAAGAAAGACTCAAAGCTTTAGAGAAACACTCCAGGAAGTGAAGGAAGCATGGGCCGAATGTAAGTCGGACTACAACCGGTTTGACATTAAACTACAGGAATGTTACGCACTCTTCATGCTGGGAAGGTATGATGATTTCAGGAAAGAATATAACTATCTGAAACAACATGAAGCATACGACCGTGATCTGCACGGCGACGTGAAAGAAGCTGTGGAAACATTCAAGAAAATGCTCGACGGAAAAGACCAGGAGGTGTTGGAAACCATCAAGAGACTCAAAGAGGAAAGCGAACTGGAAGGGTACAGACTGGCTGTGGCATACTATAAATACAAAGGGGACTACGCCAAAGCGGTCAAAAACCAATGGATGCTCATTGATGTTTATGGAGATTACGCCGGCGAACTGGTTCAAAACGATGATCGTATCGTAAAAAACATGTCCAACATACAGCAACATGAAAGAGAGGTGCAGCAGATGGACTATCAAAACACCCAACTGGCCATGGCCAACGCACAACTCTCACTCAACAAATCAACCCTCGAACTCAACAAATCACAGGACAATGCACAACTCGCACAACTGCAGGCTGACAGAAACAAACTAAACTACCAGAACCAACAACTGGAATCGCAAAGACTGCAAAACAAGCTTGAACAAGAAAACAAAACACGACAGGCGGAAGCAGAACAATACCGCCTCAAGAAAGAGGGAATGGCACTTTGTCTGACCTTTGTCGTACTCATCGCCATCAGCTTCACACTCTATGCTATCATACGATGGAGACACGGAAGACAGTTGAAACAGGGCATTAGAAAACTGCGAGAGAGCATCTCGCTACTGAATACCGCCAAACTCAGAGCCAGTGAATCGGAACTGACTAAGACACGCTTCATACAGAACATGAGTCACGAGATAAGAACACCACTCAATGCCATCGTGGGATTCTCTAACGTACTCGTCACCATGGGCAACGAACTGTCAGAAGCAGAAAGTCAGGAACTGACACAATATATCACAACAAACTCAGAACTGCTCACCACCTTGGTCAATGACATTCTCGACCTGACTAACCTGCAGAGTGGTAACTTCGTCATGACCAAAGAAATTGTAAAGGTCAACGAACTCTGTCGAGAAACCATGGAAACCGTCAGACACAGATTGGCAGGAGGCGTGACGCTGACATTCGAAACAGAGTTGAATGAAGATTTCGAAGCCGTAACAGACCGCAAGCGTGTGCAACAGGTGCTCATCAATCTATTGACAAATGCTGAAAAGAACACAGAAAAAGGCAGCATCATACTGTCTTGCAAAAAGATAGAAAATACCGATATGATCTCTTTTACTGTCACAGACACAGGAATCGGCATTCCTGTCGAACGGATGGATGAGATATTCAAACGTTACAAGAAACTCGACGACAAAAAACAAGGTTCCGGACTCGGTCTCGACATCTGTCGCACCATTGCAAAAAAACTTAATGGTGAAATCAACATCGACCGCCAATACACCAATGGTGCACGTTTCTACTTCAATATTCCCTACAACGCATGAAACAGACAAAAAGAACTACAATATACACCCTGCTGATCATCCTGCTGTTTGGCTTGGCTTTGCCCACACAAGGACAGAACAATCCATTCAAGATCAACGACAGCCTGTACCCACTATACCTCAGAGCCAACTACAACAGAAAGAACCATATCTGTCTGGAACAGGCTGACTCACTAAGGAGAAAAGCCATCAGGCTAAAAGACCACAAGGCAGAAATCCTTGCTCTTCTCGTTCCTCTGAAATACCAAATAACAAAACAGCACAATTTCCCTGCCGTTTGGAAAGCAAGTCAGCAGGTAAGAAAGAAAGCACAGGAATACAACTATCTGCAGTATTATTTCTACACTTCTACAACTATGGCAAACTACCTCCTGTCTGAAGACAGATTCGACGAGGCGAAAGAACTGATGCAGAAAGACATCCAGTTTGCCACAAAACACAAACACCCATACGGCATTCAAGCAGGCTATGTGGCATTGGGAAATATGCTGATGGTAAGAGGGGAATATGCACATGCCATTTTCTACTACGAAACAGCACTACAATTCTCACAGGAACACATGCAGAAACAGGAGCGGTCAACAATCTATCCTCACATCTGCGATGGTAACATACGTTTAGGACGATTCCAAGAAGTCGTCAACGCAGCAAATGAGGGCATCCGCTACTGTTATTCAGAACCTACAAAAGCTGGACTCTACGGCTACAAAGCTATTGGCCACTTCATGACAGGTGATTACGCCAACTTCAAGAAAAGCTATCAGGAATATTTCAAGAGATTGAATACTGTCCCTATTATCGCAACAGAATACCTTATTTTATTGAACTCATTATACGCCATTTCCAATCAGGATTCTGTGAAATATCAGGAATACAAGAACAAACTGTCTGGACTGCTCAGAAAATACAGCTCCTATGCCTACTATTCATACAACGGACAATATGACAAGGCGGCAAAAGTCATGAACAAAATTGTAAGACTCACACAAAACGGAGGCAACACCAACATCCTCACAGACCTTGCAGGCATGAGAAACAGCTTTGCCATGCAGATTGCTGACATCGACAAGCAAAAGGCTGCCAACGAAATGGCAAAGCTACAACTGCAACTGGCCCAACTGCAACTGGCCAGCAACAACCTTGAGATAAGCAATGCGGACAGACTCAAGAAATTGGCAGAGATGCAGAACGGTCGTAACCTGCTCGCACTACAGAACCAAAAACTCAAGTCTAACAAACTGGGCGTTTCCATCGACAGTCAGAAGAAACTGGTAGAACTGCAGAAACGACAATACAACATGCAAAAACTGATCATGGTAGCCATGGCGGCTATTGCCCTGCTGCTCATTGTTGGCACGATCATCTATCTGAAAGCTAACAAAAAAATGGAGCGACGACTGTCCAAACTCTCTAAAAATCTGACCCATACATTGGCCGAACTCAACATCGCCAATAAAGAAGCACAACATGCCGACCAACAAAAGACACTCTTCATACAAAATATGAGCCACGAAATAAGAACACCACTCAACGCCATCGTAGGTTTCTCGCAAGTGCTTACCGACCCCAGTTTCAACATCAGCGATGAAGAGAAATCGGACCTTACCTATAGAATCACAGAAAACTCAAAGCAATTGAGCAACCTAATCAATAATATCCTTGATCTGACCTCCATAGAGAGTGGAAAATATCAATTGATAATAGAACCGGCAGACATCAATGGTGTGTGTCGGGATGCCGTAGAAGAAGCACGCAGTCACGTGGCAGAAGGGGTGATGTTAACATTCAACACCCAACTGGCAGAAAGCGAAAAGATTGAAACTGACGGAATGCGGGTGAAACAGGTTGTGACACACCTGCTGAATAATGCTATCAAGAACACAACAGCAGGCAGCATACAGGTAAACTGTTCGAAGAACCAGAAAGGACAAACCCTCATCACAGTAACTGACACAGGTGTGGGCATTCCGCAAGACAAGCAAGAAACCATCTTCGAACGCTTCGGAAAACTGGATCAATTTAAACCTGGATCAGGTCTCGGACTGGAAATTTGTCGCACCATTGCCCATAAATTAGGAGGTGATGTGTACCTCGATCCCGACTATACCAACGGCGCACGTTTTTGTTTTTTCTTTGGGAAACCAGAAGGAAAAGCGGCAAAGGTCTGATCCTTCAAAGGATACTTACTCCTGACGCAACATGGCAAGATAATCATCGTAAGAAATGTGACGACCACCCATGGAACGGAGATGCGGAGTTTCAAACTGGCAATCGATCATCAGTCCGCCATTCTTCTCCATCAGTTGTGCTAAAGCGATGAGTGCCACCTTGGAGGCAGATGGGGCCAACGAGAACATACTCTCACCCATAAAACAACGACCAAGACAAACTCCATACAGTCCGCCAACGAGTTGTTCATCCTCATCCCACACCTCCACACTGGCGGCAAACCCCTGACGATGCAATTCGGAAAACGCAGCTATCATCTGAGGACCAAGCCATGCACCTTTCTCTTCAATTCGCAGTTCGCTACAATTATCTATAACAGCTTGAAAATCTTGATTAAACGTCACATGGTAAATATTTTTATTTAACAGCGAACGCATGGAGTGACTAATATGAATCTCATGAGGTAAAATCACATAACGGTCCATCGGACACCACCATTGAATCTCGTCATAATCACGAAAACTGTACCAAGGGAAGATGCCGTTACTATAAGCAAGTAACAGGCGATCAACACTGAGGTCACCACCAATGGCAAAGAGTCCGTCATCATCACCACGGCGTGGATCAGGAAACCAGAGATTGTTGTCAAGTCGATAAATCATAACTGCTCCAAATCATTTAACAACAAAAACACCATCCTTACAGTCCACAGTGGCTATTCCACCCTTGCTGAGAGAACCAAACAACAAGGCACGCATCAACAACGGTTTGATATTGTTGCCAATCACTCGATCCATCTCACGAGCACCGTATTCCGGTGTAAAGCCAAGCATAAGCAGACGGTCGAAGGCCTGCTGAGAAACAGTTAGTTTCACCTGGCGCTGGCCAAGCTTGTCAGAAAGGAGGGCAAGTTTCTTACGAAGGATAAGCGTTGCCATTGTCTTGTCCATATCACGAAAAGTCACAATATCGGTCAGGCGGTTGATGAATTCAGGCTTGAACACCCTCTTCACCTGTTGCCGCATAGCCTCACCACGGGACACATGCCCCGTGAAGCCAACGCTGGCCTGTGAAGCATACTGCGCTCCTGCATTAGAAGTCATAATAATGATAACATGATGGAAATCCGCCTGCTGACCTCGGTTATCTGTCAGGCGGGCATAGTCCATTACTTGAAGTAGAATATTATAAATGTCGCTATGGGCTTTCTCAATCTCATCAAGCAGAAGCACACAGTTGGGCGTCTTACGAATGGCCGAAGTAAGCAGACCACCATCATCATACCCCACATAACCGGCAGGCGAACCAATAAGTTTGGCAACGGTATGCTTCTCCGCATATTCAGACATATCGAAACGCACCAATTCCACGCCCAACTGACGAGCAAGCACACGGGCAACCTCTGTCTTACCAACACCAGTGGGCCCCACAAAGAGCAATGAGGCCATCGGTTTGTCAGAATCGGTAAGACCAGCCTTGGCCATCATCACTGCATCTGTCAGACGCTCAATGGCCTTATCTTGACCATAGATCTGACTCTTCATCTGTGTGACAAGGTCTTTCAACGAATTATTATCGGCCTCTTTCAAGGCATCGGCATCAATACGGCAAACCTTATTTAATATTTCATCAACCAGGCTCTTTGTCACATAGTTATGCAGACGATTACGCGGGTGGACTTCAAGATAAGCACCTGCCTCATCAATAATGTCAATGGCTTTGTCGGGCAACTGGCGATTTGTTATCAACCGAGCCGAACTCTCAACAGCATACGTCCAAGCATCCTTCCGGTAGATTACATTGTGATAGTTCTGAAAGGTTGGTAACAATGCTTCTACAATACGAAGGGTGTCCTCTACAGACGGTTCCTTAATGTCAATCTGCTGGAAACGACGAGTAACGGCCTTCGACTTGGCAAGGGTACGATTGAAGGCTTCATAGGTTGTTGAACCTATAAAACGGAGTTTACCTCGATCAAGATAGGGTTTCATGACATCAAAAGCACTGATACTATCAGATTGCGCTTGTTCACCACCCATCATCAAATGAATCTCATCGAGATAGATCACACTGTTACCTTGGGCTGTAGCACCGTCCAGAACATCCTTGAGGCGCTTTTCAAACTCGCCTCGAAACTGTGCACCAGCCATCAACTGTCCCATTTCAATAGAATATATGTGGGCCTTTTGCAACCTATAAGGCACATGACCTTTGGCGATGCGTTGTGCCAAACCATAAATCAGAGCGGTCTTACCCACCCCAGGCTCACCAATATGGAGCGGATTGTTCTTCTCCATACGGCAAAGCACCTCTATGGTACGGTCAAGTTCTGCCTCGCGACCGATAATGGGCAGATGATCAGTGGCTTCTGCTGTAATATCAGTGGTCCATTGTTTCCAATCTGATGACGAAGCAAAATCAGAAGGACCTCCCATCATCTCATCATCGTCCTCCAAGTCATCATCATCCAAGTCATCGTCTTCTAAGTCATCCAAGTCATCGTCAAGTTCTTCTTCAGCAACATAAGAATCCTTTGCATCGCAATATTCATGAAGAGATAACAGAAGAAACACTTCCGTGACTTTGAGATGTTTGGTCAACAGATAGGTCCCCATACACTCAGCATCACGCATCATGGCTTCAATAAAGGAAGTCACACACAACACACGATCAGCATTTTCTCCTTTGCATATCGTGAAAATCCGACGCATAGAAGACGACAGTTCCAAATCTACTGGCTTTGGGGCTTTTTCTTGAGAAGCTAACCATTTTTCAACATCTTCAGCCAATTCACCAGGCTGACAATCTAAAGATTGCTTCAATACATTAACAAAAGACGGTGCTATTTGGCATAGAGCCAACAGCACATGTTCAGGCATCAGAAATTCATGGGAAGACCGATGGGCAAGTTCACAGGCTTGCTGGATGGCCCTATTCATCGTGGTTGTTATTCTCATTGCTAATTATCGTTTGATCATTCAGGAATATAACTCAAGGTCAGAGGAAAACCATTGGCACGGGCAAGACGCATGGCTTTGTCAACCTTGGAACGCGCAATATCAAGCGGATAGATGCCCACCACAGCCTGACCTGTACGATGAATGGCCAACATGAGCCGTTCTGCCTCATCAGCAGACTTAAAGAACACGTCCATCAGCATCATTACCACAAAATCCATCGTTGTGAAATCATCGTTATGACAAATCACCTTATAACGTCCCGGCTCCTTCATATTGAGGCGCACGCGCATTGTTGATTGAGTTTTTTCTTGAGCCATAATCCACGTAAAATGTAATACTATAGTGCAAAGGTAATCATTTTCAGCAAAATAAGATGCAAATATTTTGCCTTTTGGTTTATTTGTAGTAATTTTGTGGTCAAGATATTAATAAGTTACTACTATGTTTGACAAAGAAACTTACATCAGGCGAAGAGCCGAATTGAAAAAGCTGGTAGGCAACGGAGTCATTGTACTCTTCGGAAACAATGAATCACCCTACAACTCACCTGCCAACTGCCATGCACCAATGCGTCAGGACTCTACGTTCCTCTATTACTTTGGACAACACCGCGACGGACTGGTAGGAGTAATTGACGTGGACAACGACACAGAAATGCTCTATGGTGACGATATTGACATTGAAGACATCGTATGGATGGGATTCGTAGATAGCGTGAAGATTTTGGCAGATGCTGTGGGCGTCAGCATCACAGGACCGATGAAAGAACTCTCACACGTTTGTCACGAGGCATTAGCAAAGAAACGCACCATCCACTTTCTGCCACCCTATCGACACGATACAAAAATACAAATCATGGACTTGTTGGGCATCCACCCCTCACAACAAAAGGATGCTGCATCTCTACCATTGATTCATGCAGTGGTAAAAATGCGTTCGACCAAGGAAGAACAAGAGATTGCTGCCATTGACCGCGCCTGCAATATCGGCTACGAAATGCACACCACCGCGCAACGTCTGACAAAAGCAGGAACAACAGAACGTTACGTTGGAGGACAAGTTGACGGAATAGCCCGTTCAATGGCCCAGGACACAAGTTTTGCCACCATCTATACCCAACACGGTGAAATCATGCATGGCAATCCATCAGACGCAATACTGCAAGACGGAAGACTTGTCATCTGTGACGCAGGATGTGAACTGGATGACTATTGTTCTGACCATACAAGAACAATGCCTGTCAACGGAAAATTCACCCAGCGGCAACTGGAAATCTACAGCATCGTAGAAGCTTGCCATGATTATGTATTGGAAGTAGCCAAACCAGGAGTTAAGTACAAGGAAGTACACTTTGCCGTATGCCGTAAAATGGCTGAAAGCCTGAAAGAAATCGGTTTGATGAAGGGAGACATTGATGAAGCTATTGCAGCAGGAGCACACGCCATGTTCCTCCCCCACGGACTTGGACACATGATGGGTATGGACGTACATGACATGGAAAGCATCGGACAAATCTATGTCGGATTTGACGATGAGACAAGACCCAATCTGGAACAATTCGGCACCAACTGCCTGAGAATGGGAAGACGGTTGCAAGAAGGATTCGTCGTTACAGACGAACCGGGAATCTATTTCATCCCACATCTCATTGATGAATGGAAAGCTAACGGACACTGCAAAGACTTCCTCAATTTCGATATGCTTGAAACTTACAAGGACTTTGGAGGAATACGCATCGAAGATGATGTACTGATAACCAATGACGGATGCCGTTTCTTGGGAAGCAAACGTATTCCATACCATCCCGCAGAAATAGAAGAAATAATGGCAGGAAACAAATAAAAACGAACAAGCAACAAATAAATAAAAAAAGAGAACTAATTATGAAGAAAACATTCATTATCGCAATAATGGCAATTCTTGCCATTGGTGCTCAGGCTCAGGAAAAAAAGACTGAGAACAAAAACAAACCGGTATTCACCGTTGTCAAGGAGAATCCTATTACATCTATCAAGGACCAGAACCGTTCGGGTACGTGCTGGGCCTATTCTACTCTTTCGTACTTTGAGGCAGAAATTCTGAAAAAGACAGGTAAGACCTATGACCTCTGTGAGAGTTTTGTGGCCAACAAGGACTACATGGACCGTGCCATACAGGTTGTAAGACTGCACGGAGACTGCCAGTTTGCACAAGGCGGATCAGCTTATGATGTGCATTACGTGCTCCAGAACTACGGAATCTGTCCAGAAGAGGCCATGCCTTTCCCTGGTTCACTCTATGGTGACTCTCTCAACAACTTCAACGAGTTCTTCTCTCTGCTTGAACCATACGTGGCTGCCGTATCAAAAAGCAATGCTAAGAAAATCTCTAACCAGTGGAAAGTTGGACTGCAGGGCATTCTCGATGCATATCTTGGCAAATGTCCGGAAGAATTCACCTACCAAGGCAAAAAATACACTCCAAAGAGTTTTGCTGCTTCACTCGGTCTCGACTGGAACGACTACGTTAGCATAACTTCTTTCACTCACCATCCTTTCTATACTGCTTATGCTGTTGAAGTACAGGACAACTGGCGCAATCCTCTGAGCTACAACGTACCTATGGACGAAATGATGAAAATCATTGATAATGCCATTATGAACGGCTACACTGTAGCATGGGGCGGAGACGTTTCAGAAGAAGGATTCACACGCAATGGATTGGCTTATGCCATCGACACCAAGAAGACTGAGAGCCTTCAGGGAAGCGACATGGCACGCTGGCTCAAGATGACTGCCCAGAAAAAACGCAATCTCATCGACTCACTCGGATGCACCGTACCCGAAGTTAAAGCAACACAGGAAATGCGTCAAGAGCGTTTCGACAACTGGGAGCTCACCGATGACCACGGCATGCTCATCTTCGGTATTGCCAAAGACCAAAACGGACGCGAATACTATATGGTTAAGAACTCATGGGGAGAAACTGGCGAATATAAAGGAATTTGGTATATGACTAAAACCTTTATCGCAGCAAACACGATGGATTACACCGTTAACAAAAACGCTATTCCTAAGGATATCCGCAAAAAACTCGGCATCTAATAAATGACCTTTTATATGTAAAATCGGAACATACCATGATTTTTTCCATGGTATGTTCCGATTTCTTGTTTTTTCTTTGTAACTTTACACCGCATATTGGCTATTGTAAAGCCGATAGTATCTGAAATAAAGAAAAAATAAGAACAATATATAAATGCACTACCAATGGAATTACGAACCTCCTACACCAGAACGGCAACAAGCAATTAAAGAACTGGCCGAGAAAATCAACATGAGTCCCATTGTTGCAGATTTGCTTATCAGCAGAGGCATCAAAACTGAATCGGCAGCAAAACGTTTCTTCAGACCGATGATGAACGAACTCATCGATCCTTTTCTGATGAACGATATGGATGTGGCCGTAGATAGGCTCAACGATGCAATGGGACGCAAGGAACGCATCATGGTGTATGGTGACTATGACGTGGACGGATGCACAGCAGTGGCACTCGTCTATAAATTTCTTATGCAGTTTTATTCCAACATCGACTATTACATCCCTAACCGAGAAGAAGAAGGATACGGAGTAAGCTACAAAGGAATAGACTATGCCAAGGAAACAGGAGTTAAACTCATCATTGTACTTGACTGTGGCATCAAGGCCATTGAGGAGATTACCTATGCCAAACAACAAGGCATAGATTTCATCATCTGCGACCACCATGTGCCAGATGAGATTCTGCCTCCAGCAGTGGCTATACTCAACCCTAAACGCACCGACTCGTCCTATCCGTTCAAGCATCTTTGCGGATGCGGCGTAGGTTTCAAGCTGATGCAGGCATTCGCAAAAAATAACGGTATTCCATTCTCAAGACTGACTCCTCTACTCGATTTATGCGCAGTCAGCATTGCGGCAGACCTCGTGCCTGTAACCGGCGAAAATCGCATTCTGGCATTTCATGGACTGAAACAACTCAACATCAACCCATCTATTGGTCTCAAGGCCATTATCAATATTTGTGGATTGACCGGACGAGAGTTAACCATGAGCGACATTGTTTTCAAAATCGGTCCACGCATCAACGCAAGTGGAAGAATGCAAAACGGAAAGGAAGCTGTGGAACTGCTTGTAGAACGCGATCTCCAACGTGCACTGACAGAAGCTAATCGCATTAACGAATACAACGAGCAGCGAAAGGACATAGACAAGCAGATGACCATAGAGGCCAATGAAATCGTGGCTCGCTTGGAAAGTCAGCAACATATGTCGTCTATCGTGCTGTACGATGAAGGATGGAAAAAAGGAGTTGTAGGCATCGTTGCCTCACGCTTGACGGAAATATACTATCGGCCAACTGTCGTTCTCACCATTATAGATGGCATCGCGACAGGATCTGCACGTTCCGTAGCAGGATTCGACATCTATGATGCCATCAAAAACTGCAGAGATATCCTTGAGAACTTCGGTGGTCACACCTACGCAGTAGGACTCACCCTGAGACAGGAGAACATCCCTGAATTCCGTCGTCGTTTCCAGGAATACGTCAAACAACATATTCTACCAGAACAAACGTTGCCAACACTTGACATCGACGAAGAAATCGACTTTAAGGACATCACCAAACGCCTACACGGCGATTTGCGAAAACTTGCCCCTCACGGACCTGCCAACGAGAAGCCTCTCTTTCTTACACGCAACGTCTATGACTATGGAACATCGAAAGTTGTAGGCCGCCATCAAGAACACATCAAACTTGAACTGGTAGATTCGAAATCGGCAGTTGTCATGAATGGAATTGCCTTCGGACAAAGCGCAGATGCCAGATACATCAAGTCTAAGCGCTCGTTTGACATTGTTTATACCATCGAAGAAAATGCCTATAAACGTGGGGATATCCAATTGCAGATAACCGACATCCGTCCCAGCGAGACACCGGAATCTCCTAAATAAAGAAAGCGTACTGCCTATAAGTGATAAGAAAACTTGCAGACTGGCAAACAGAAAAGACCATAAGATGGACAAATACCAACAGATTCTCAAACGTTATTGGGGATATGATGATTTCCGCGGAATCCAACGAGACATCATTCAATCCATTGGAGAAGGTCATGACACGCTTGGCCTTATGCCTACGGGTGGAGGTAAGTCTATCACATTTCAGGTACCAGCACTCTGTCGTGAGGGAGTCTGTATAGTTATCACTCCACTCATCGCACTGATGAAAGACCAAGTCAATCATCTGAGACGACGTGGCATCTTGGCGGCTGCCGTCAATTCCAGCATGAGCCATGATGATGTGTTACGCATTCTCGACAATTGCATATTAGGAGGCACTCGGTTACTTTACATCTCACCAGAACGCCTGGCAAGCCAACTGTTTATCACAAAACTAAGACATATGCAAATTAGCTTCATCACTGTAGATGAAGCACATTGCATCAGCCAATGGGGATATGATTTTCGTCCAAGCTACCTCAACATTTCAAGCATTCGTGTTCTTTTACCTGATGTGCCTATTCTGGCTCTTACGGCAACAGCGACACCAGCTGTAGTTGAAGATATCAAAGACAAATTACAGCGACCTGACGACAAAGGTGGCACATTCAATGTGTTTCAAATGTCATTTGAACGTAAGAATCTCAGCTATATCGTCAGAGAAGCTATGGACAAGCGACATGAACTTATAGAAGCTCTACACACATCAACAGCCTCTTCCATCGTATATGTCCGGAGCCGGAAACATGCTCGAGAAATAGCAGAACTACTTACCCAAGAAGGATTCAGTGCGACATACTACCATGCTGGACTTGATACAGAGGAAAAAGACAAGCGACAAAACGACTGGCAGGCAGACCGCACCAGAATTATTGTTGCCACGAATGCTTTCGGCATGGGCATTGATAAAGCAGATGTCCGACTGGTGCTTCACTACGACTGCCCTGACTCTATTGAAGCTTACTTTCAAGAAGCTGGACGCGCAGGACGCGACGGGAAACCTGCCCAAGCTATTCTACTCTATGGCCAACAAGATATCGTCAAACTCCGCAAACGTGTAGCTGACACATTCCCTGACAAGGATTATATCCGGAAAGTTTACGACCATATAGCATTCTATTTTCAGATAGCATTAGGAGACGGTAACGGTGTTTCCCATGAATTCAACCTACAAGATTTCTGCTATAAATTCAACCATTTTCCTGTTCAGGTACATTCTGCCCTACAAATTCTGCAAAGAGCCGGCTATTTAGAATTCACTGCAGAACGTGAGAATGCCTCTAGAGTGATGTTCGTCGTAGAAAGAGACGAACTATACCGGCTGACTGGCAATACGCCCAACGAGGATCGTCTGATTGTTGTCATGTTACGTAACTTTTCTGGGATGTTTTCTGAATATGCCTATATTAATGAAGCTCATCTGGCATCAATCAGCAATATTGACCGAACTGAAGTACACAACATTCTGTTGCAACTGTCGCGCAAGCACATCATACAATACATACCTCCTAGCCAGTTGCCTTTTCTCCGCTACCTGCAGAGACGAGAAGACAGCAAACATTTGTTGTTTCCTGCAGAAGTTTATGAAAACCGTCGCAAACAATTCAGCCAACGCATAGAAGCAATGATCCATTATCTACAGGATAACACTCATTGCCGTTCACAGCAGTTGCTTTCTTACTTTGGAGAAAAGCAAGAGAAAACATGTGGTCAATGTGATGTGTGTGTTACTATTAGCGACGATGATGTTCAAGCAGCGCAAAAGCAAATACTTCAATTTCTCTCCGATAAGAAGCCTCATCTGCTTGTAGAACTCCGAGCGCTACACATTCCTACCGAAATCTTTTCACGAGCTCTCCGTTATCTTGTTCTTGAAGAGCTCGTAAAAAGCGATTCGGTTCAAATAAGCCTTTAAGAGGCAATGTAGAATATCTACCAGTAAAGAAGTATCAATCGAGGCAACCTATAATTTCACGGACAGAATGACATCCATGATCATCAAGCCAACGATCAATGCCATCACGTACCTTTATGGTAACTGATGGATCTATAAAGTTTGCTGTTCCTATCTCAATAGCTGTGGCACCTGCCATAAGAAATTCAATAGCATCATGGGCATTCATTATACCACCAAGTCCAACAACAGGAATTTTAACCGCACGAGCAACTTGCCACACCATACGTAATGCAACAGGTTTAACCGCAGGACCGCTCAAGCCACCAGTACCGATACTGAGTACAGGACGACGTTTTTCTATATCAATGGCCATTCCCATCAATGTATTAATAAGCGAAACACTGTCTGCGCCCTGTGCTTCACAAGCACGAGCAATGTCGGCTATATTTGTAACATTAGGCGAAAGTTTCACTATTAACGTTTTATGATAACGTTCACGTACAGCTTTTACCACACTCTCTGCCCCAGCGCAAGTTACGCCAAAAGCCATTCCTCCATCCTTGACATTGGGACAAGAAATATTGAGTTCTATTGCTGGAATATTGTCAAGAGCGTCAATGCGCGAAGCACATTCTGCATAATCGTCTGGTGACGAACCGCTAACATTTACAATGACGTTAGTATTTATATCCTTAAGTTGGGGATAGATGTGCTGGCAGAAATAATCCACACCCTTATTTTGCAATCCTACACAATTGAGCATACCACTGGGAGTTTCTGCCATACGCGGATAATCATTACCTTCACGTGCTTTCAACGTGGTACCTTTAACGATGAATCCTCCTAAACCGTCAAGGGGAATAAAGTCTGCAAACTCTAATCCATAGCCAAATGTTCCCGAGGCCGTCATTACTGGATTTTTAAGTGCCAGATGGCCTATATTCACTTTCAGATCTGCCATAACAATTGTTTTACATTAAATACAGGACCATCTTTGCAGACACAAAGATTACCCTTTACTGTTTTCTCTACACAACAGAGACAAGCTCCAAGACCGCACGCCATCATATTCTCCAATGACGCTTCACACTCAACATTTGCTTGAGAAGCATATCGTGCCACAGCCATCATCATGGGTTTAGGACCACAGGTAACTATTCTATCAAATGTTTCTTTCTTTAAAATCGAGTGATTGGTTACAAACCCTTTTTCTCCTTCAGTTCCATCTTCCGTTGTAATACAAACACGGCCATAATGACTGAAAAGATCTAATTCTAACAAGTCTCCCTTGGAACGTGCACCAAGCAGAAATGTCGGTTCTACTCCCAAGCGTTTCATTTCTGCACCCATATATAACAATGGAGCCACTCCCACTCCTCCACCTACAAGAAGCAGGCGTTCTGAGGACTTATTGGGCATAGTAAAACTATTACCCAGAGGCAATACGCAATTGACAACATCCCCCACTTGTACCTGTCCTAAGTAGCGTGTGCCCTTGCCGACCATTGCCACCATAAGCCAGAGTTCATTATTCGTTCTATCTACAAAATTAATTGAGATTGGACGGCGAAGCAAAACGCCATCAACACCTTCCATACTTACTTCGACAAATTGTCCGGGAAACATTTCAGGTAAAGGTTCTTCGTGTGTCAATTTAATCAGCACATGTTTCGAACTGATGTGATCAACACTCTTCACCACAAGATCACATATATATTTTTTCATATTCATCATTATTTTATAGTTTTCGTCATGTTCTACTAACATTTCCTGAACTAAATCGCTTATAAAAACATATACTTCATTATAAACAGAAGGGCAAGGATAACAGAACCTATTGACAAATCACGGTATTTACCACTAAATGCATGTACCATAACCCAAGTTATGAGTCCAAGAAGAATACCATCGGAAATACTGTAACATAGAGACATCATAATAATGCAGATAAAACAAGGAATTGCTTTCGCATAATCATGAAAATCAATATCACGGACGCCAACCATCATAAAGACTCCAACCATAATCATTGCCGGTGCTGTTGCCTGAGAGGGAATCAAGAGGAACAAAGGGGCAAAGAAAAGCGCAAGTATAAAACAAACGGCAGTTGTCATAGCAGTAAGTCCGCTACGACCACCAACGTTCACACCTGCAGCACTCTCTACATAGGTCGAGACTGTAGATGTTCCAACGATTGCACCAAACGTTGTTCCAACAGCATCAGCAAAAAAAGCTCTGTTCATGCCGTGCATCGTTCCGTCTTTTTCTACAAATCCTGTTCTATTACCTACACCGATAAGTGTACCTAATGTGTCGAACATATCCATAAACAGGAGAGTAAACACACAAATCGCCATATCAGGTGTGAAGATATTCTGCCAATCCATTTTACAGAATACAGGGGCAAGACTCGGTGGAGTATCTACAATTGTTTTAACATGTTGCACATCTGTTACTCCCAAAGGAATTCCGATGGCTGTTGTTGCAAGAATGCCTATCAACAATCCTCCAGTAACATTTCTCACCATAAGAACTGCACTAATAACAATACCGAAAAGAGCGACTAAAACTGGCGTTGTATGAAGATCGCCAAGTGTAACAAGTGTTGCGTCACTATGAACAATAATGCCAGCCTGTTGAAGACCTATAAAAGCAATAAACAACCCGATACCTGGTGATATTGCCTTTCTAAGTTGTATTGGCATGGCATAAACAATCTTGTTACGTAGGCCTGCAATGGTCAAAAGAATAAAAATTACGCCTTCTATAAAAACGGCCGTAAGTCCGAATTGCCAAGAATATCCCATCTTCAAGACAATGGTATAGACAAAAAATGCATTCAGTCCCATTGCAGGGGCCAGTGCAAAAGGCAATTTAGCATAAAGAGCCATAACGATGGTAGCTACCAAAGAGGAGAGCACCGTTGCTGTGAAAACAGCTCCTGGATCCATTCCTGCATTGCTGAGTATAGACGGTTGTACGGCAAGAATATAAGCCATTGTAAGGAAGGTAGTAATGCCACCGAGCAGTTCTTTTTTCAGCGACATTGTTGCAGGATTAAATCCAAAGAGACGATTGAGCGTATTCATTATCTTAAAAATTGCTTTTGTTAGAGTATCATTTAAAAACTGCATGCAAAGTTAATGAATTATTTTGAGATATAATGCTATAGATGAGCTTTTCTTAACTAAGATACCAATAAAAGACATTTATCTTATGCGCTCATCTTCAGATGGAAAAAAACCGTTACCCTTGGTCGAGGGTAACGGTCCAATATCAAATAAATTCTTTCTATTCTAAAAGAATGATCTCTTAGTCTTCCTGGTTTTCAGGACGGAGTTTGCGAACAGTCACACCTGCACGCCACATTTCCTGATTGCGCATAGCTTCAAGCTCTTTCTCCAAGCCGGCACGATAATCAGGCTTTGAGTTAGCATCAATTGAAATCTGTGCTTCATTACCAGTCTTAACAGAATAGTAGAGCCACTCCATAACAGGTTTTATTGCATCATGGAAACGAGGAGCCCAATCGAGAGCACCACGCTGTGCGGTTGTAGAGCAGTTAGCATACATCCAATCCATACCCTTTTCACCGAACAACGGGCCAAGGCTTTGGGTAAGTTCTTCAACTGTCTCATTGAATGCTTCTGAAGGAGTATGTCCGTTCTCGCGCAATACTTCATACTGAGCAAGAAGAAGTCCCTGTATAGCACCCATCAGTGAACCGCGCTCACCAGTCAAGTCACTAGTAGCTTCACGTTGGAATGTTGTCTCAAAGAGATAACCAGCTCCAATACCAATACCGAATGCGATGGTCTTCTCTTTTGCCTTACCACTTGCATCCTGATATACTGCATATGAACAGTTCAGACCGCGACCTTCACAGAACATGGTACGAAGAGAAGTACCAGATCCCTTAGGCGCAACCATGATTACATCAACATCTTTTGGTGGAACCACACCAGTGCGGTCGCTCCAGTTGATTGCAAAACCATGACTATAATATAATGTCTTACCGGGTTTCAGATATTTCTTAATATTAGGCCATACCTGAATCTGACCTGCATCTGAAAGCAACATGCAAAGGATAGTACCCTTTTCTGCAGCCTCTTCAATAGAGAAAAGGGTCTTACCTGGTACCCAACCATCAGCAACGGCCTTGTCATAAGTTTTACCCTGACGCTGTCCAACAATGACATTGAAACCATTGTCGCGCAGGTTACAAGCCTGTCCAGGTCCCTGAATACCGTAGCCAATAACTGCGATTACTTCATCTTTCAAAACTTCACGTGCTTTCTCGAGTGAGAATTCTTTGCTGGTGACAACTGTTTCTACTACGCCACCAAAATTCATTTCTGCCATATATGCAAATTGTTTAATGTGTTGTACATGTCCACTTGAACCATGCCCGCCCTCACGAGAGCAGTCGTCTTGTTGGTCCAACACCTCGCTTACTCGAAGCGACGCCAATGGATTAACTATTTCTTTTCTGGCTGCAAAGATAACAAATTATCACCAAACAACCAAATTTTCTTTCAATCTTTTACAAATTTAACTTTACTTCTACATACTTCTATGCCATCGTCTTTGCAAATTCGTATGCAGAATTCGTTTTCATCCGCACCATTCTCTCGATAAAACGAAAGTTTGTCACCTGCATGTGCCTCAGCCACATATGCTATTTCAAAGCGTTTGATTCGGTGTGTCCGATACCAGTCAATAGGCCATAAATCAAGAACATGTTCTATATATTTCACAGAGTTGACGTGTCCGTTGATATCTACATCATTATAATAGGTGTCTATGGTACGCACATATTGTGCTTGATTGGTCATTTTCACCCTTCCTCCTTTATCTATCGGACATTCCTTTTCTGTTTCTATCCATTGTTGGATAGCTCCGTCGTTGACAGCAAGTATATCAGTAGGTTGGCGGTTATCAACATCAATCATTGCCCATATAGAGCGTCCATAGCCATATATTTTTTGATTTCCCTGTTCATCTTTACCGCTAACGGCAAAGTTTCGCTGTGTGAAATAGCGCATTGCACCCTCCACCCATGTCTCAACTGTGAATGGTGTGTATTGAAATGGCATTTCTTCCATTTCTATTGCTAATCGGGACAATACCCATGCTCGCTTTGCTTTCATCAGATAGCGCATACCGAACCCTCGGTCGGTAGAATGAAAGTCTGCTGCATTAAGTAAATGATTTCCAAGATGTCCCATAAACAAACGGCCACTATAATCACAATGGAAAGGTTCTGCAAGGAACTGATATCTTCCAATCTTTCCTATAGTCTTATTATCTTGACTGTCCATCAATATATCTCTTTTAATGATCTACCAATAATTATGTATTTTGCCTCTCGTTATTTGCATTATTATCTGCAAATGCGATTTCTAAACATGATTATTTTCTCTTTCATCAAGGAATTCACTAACCTGTTCTTGTGTTGATCGGGTCACCGCAATACGTCCACTTCTCGTATATTGCAATACACATCCATAGTCGTTGAGTGTATGATACAATTTAAGGATATCTTCAGTAATACCGAATTTCATCACGATAACATAGGTAGGATTAACCTCAGTAATACTAGCATCTGAGCGTCGGATAACCTGGCAGATTTCTGGATTTCCGAATACCATTTCCGTTGAAAGTTTATAGAATGCGGTTTCTCGTATAAACAGCTGATCGTCTGTAAAATAGTTAGCCTTCACCACATCTATTTTCTTTTCAATTTGCTTAGTAATCTTAGTAATTTGGTCTTCATCACTCCAGGCTGTAATAGTATATTTGTGAACGCCTTCAATACTTGAGGGCGATACATTCAAACTTTCGATATTAACTTGTCTTCGAGTAAACACAGCAGTTATCTGGTTGAGAATACCAGCAATATTCTCTGAATAGACCAACAATGTATATAATGTTTTATCGTTCATCTTATTTCCTTTTATTCTGTTTACATTTGGAGAACGTTCGCTTACTTGTTTTTATTAAACCTGAACGTCGAGCATCATATCATCGACACTAAGTCCCGGAGGTGTCATCGGTAACACATTATCATCTTCCAGAATAGCACATTCCAGAATATAAGGTCCGTCAGTTTCTGCCATTTTCTTTATAGCTTGTGCCAAACGTGCACGGTCTGTAACTGCCTCATAAGGGATGCCGTATCCTTGCGCGATGAGTTCGTAGCACGGATTCATCATTTTGGTAAACGATTGTCTTCTGTGCCAGAACATATCCTGCCACTGGCGTACATTTCCAAGATAATGATTATTCATGAGAATCATCTTTACTGGGGCTTGCTGTTCCATAATCGTACCCAATTCTTCTATGCACATTTGGAATCCTCCGTCACCCATAAAACAACAAACCATACGGCCAGGAGCTCCAAAAGTTGCTCCTATAGCGGCAGGCATTCCATACCCCATAGTTCCAAGTCCACCACTTGTACAGATACTTCTTTTGTGATGATATTTAAAATAGCGGGTTGCAAAGAGCTGGTTTTGACCCACATCGGTTACAAGGACAGCATCATCTGGAGTATTTTCTGCCACAGCATTCACGACTTCACCCATCAGAAGAGGGCCTTCTGTAGGATGTATGGCGGGTTCTATCACTCGCTTGCGTTCCTGCTCATGAAGTGGCAGGAAAGAATCGCGCCATTCTTTATGATTGGCATTATTAACAAGAGCTGTCAATGCCGGAAGAGATTCTTTGCAGTCGGCAATGATAGCCACATCAGCTTTCACATTCTTGTCAATTTCACTTTTGTCAATATCGAGGTGAATGATTTTTGCCTGTTTGGCATATGTTTTTAGATTACCCGTTACACGGTCGCTGAATCGCATTCCGATGGCAATAAGAACATCACATTCCTGTTCTTTCAGATTGACAGCATAGTTTCCATGCATTCCCAACATACCAACATTAAGCGGATGATTGGAAGGCAAAGCACTAAGTCCAAGCATGGTACGTCCTGCAGGAATATCGGTTTTTTCCAAGAAATTCAGTAGTTCTTGCTGAGCATGTCCGAGTTCTACGCCTTGTCCAACCAAGGCAAGGGGACGTTTTGCTTCGTTAATCATACGAGCGGCTTCTGCCACCGCCTCTTTGTTGAGTTTAGGATAAGCCACATACGAGCGAACATAGTCAACTTTTTGAGGTACAAACTCGACGTCTTCCGTTTGTGCGTTTTTAGGAAAGTCGAGTACGACAGGTCCAGGTCTTCCGCTTCTTGCAATATAGAATGCGCGACTTACCGCCCATGCAATATCCTCCGCATGTCTGATTTGATAGCTCCATTTCGAGATGGGCTGAGCCAATCCCACAAGATCCACCTCTTGGAAGGCATCGGTTCCCAACGCTCCGATAGGAACCTGTCCGGCAATAACCACAATAGGAGTTGAGTCGAGCATAGCATCAGCCACACCAGTCAGCGTGTTTGTTGCACCTGGTCCACTTGTGACCAAGCATACTCCAACCTCTCCGCTAACCCTTGCATAGCCTTCTGCAGCATGCGCAGCTCCTTGTTCGTGTCTGACAAGAATATGATCAAAGGCTTTTTTCTCACCTCTTGTATAGTCGTAGAGTGCATCATAGACAGGCATGATAGAACCTCCAGGGTAACCAAAGATTGTTGTTACCCCTTCGTTCTTTAATGCGAGCATCAACGCTTCACTTCCTTTTATTTTTTCCATACTATTCTCTATTTCTTTCATTTAATCATCGTCGCGGCTTCCTTTGCCGTTATTTTCAGTCGATTATTCTCACTCCACCTTTATCTGCCGATGAAACGCTCTGCGCATAGGCGCGAAGGGCTTTCGACACTTGTCTGTTTCTCTTCAACGGCTGTTGTGGTCTTGCAGCAAGCTCCTCTTCTGAAAGTTTCACGTTGATTCTGCGGTTTGGAATATCTATTTCTATGATGTCTCCATCCTTTATCTTTCCAATATTTCCACCTGCAGCGGCCTCAGGAGAAATGTGTCCGATGCTTAATCCTGACGTGCCTCCGCTGAATCGTCCGTCGGTAATAAGTGCACACTCTTTACCCATGTGCATGCTCTTAATGTATGATGTAGGATAGAGCATTTCCTGCATTCCAGGACCACCCTTCGGACCCTCGTGTGTGATGACTACACAATCACCTTTTTTGACTTTTCCTCCGAGGATTCCCTCGCAGGCATCATCCTGTGAGTCGAAGACCACAGCGGGACCTTCAAAATGCCAAAGAGCCTCATCGACACCTGCTGTTTTCACAACGCATCCATCCTGAGCTATATTTCCGAAGAGTACAGCCAGTCCTCCATCTTTGGTATAGGCATGTTCAATATCACGTATGCATCCATTCTCACGATCAACATCGAGAGTCGGATATTGCTCGTTTTGAGAACCCATCTTTGTACTGAAACGTTGTCCCGGTGCTGAGAAATAGATTTCAGGTTGATTGGCAACATCATATATCTTCATAGCTTCGTCGAGTGTCATTCCATCCACACGCGCCGCTGTTCCGTCAATGAGTCCACCTTTATTGAGTTCGTTGAGTATTCCGAGGATTCCTCCTGCTCTATTACATTCCTGGACGCTATACTTTTGCGTATTTGGAGCAAGTTTACACAAGCAAGGAGTTTTGCGACTCAATGCATCAATATCCTTGATTGTAAAGTCTGCGCCAGCCTCCTGTGCCACAGCCAACAGATGAAGTACTGTATTGGTAGATCCTCCCATAGCAATATCGAGTGTCATGGCGTTGAGGAACGCTTTTCTGGTTGCGATATTTCTAGGCAGAACGCTCTCGTCTCCATCTTCGTAATAGGCCAATGCATTCTTTACAATCTGTCTTGCTGCCTTTCTGAAGAGTTCTATGCGTCGTTCATGTGTAGCGAGGATTGTTCCATTTCCTGGCAATGAGAGTCCTATGGCTTCTGTCAGCGAGTTCATGGAATTTGCAGTAAACATTCCAGAGCAGCTACCGCATCCTGGACATGCACATTGTTCTATTTGCTGCAGTTCTTCATCGCTTATAGAATTATCAGCTCCTTTGATCATGGCAGTAATAAGGTCTGCATTTTCTCCTCTCCATCTTCCTGCTTCCATAGGTCCACCGGAACAGAATACTGTAGGGATATTGAGTCGCATGGAAGCCATGAGCATTCCTGGAGTCACTTTATCACAATTTGAGATGCAGATCATTGCATCTGCTTTATGTGCATTGACCATATACTCTACCGAGTCGGCAATAATATCTCTTGAGGGCAAAGAATAGAGCATACCGTCATGTCCCATTGCAATTCCGTCATCAATAGCAATTGTATTGAATTCGGCAGCATAACATCCCATTTTCTCTATTTCTTCCTTTACGATTTGTCCTATTTCGTGCAGATGCGTATGTCCGGGTACAAACTGGGTGAACGAATTGACAACGGCAATGATCGGTTTTCCAAATTGCTCATGTTTCATTCCTGTAGCCACCCAAAGAGCTCTGGCTCCAGCCATTCTTCTTCCTTCTGTGCATACTGCACTGCGTAATTGGTGTTTCATATCTATTTAGTTTGTTTGTTTATTCCTTTTTATGTGGATTTTCTCCACCATCTCACCATATTGAGTTGCAAAGTTACACTTTTTCCGCCTAATCACCAACGAAACATTAGAGGTTTTTCGGTTTTTGCTTATAAATTGAAAGTTTCATAGTGAATTACAGAAAAAAGCGAGCCGTAGTTTCCATCGGCTCGCTTTCGTTTCCTTAACAATCTCTTTACCTTTGATTCGTACCTATGTATGTTTTCTGAGTGCAAAGATACATTTAATCTCTGTATGATTAATGCACTTTTTTGACATAATTTCATAGAGCCGTTTTATTTTTGACTTGCATCAATTTTGCATGTACTTTCATTCATGAAGAGGTACGACGGTTTGTATCCTCCTGCGTCAACGATGATTTTTTCGAAGACGATAGCAGGATCGTTAGGTTTGATTGTCAGGGTATGGAATTCGCCTTCTACTACTGGGAGTGTAACAATACTTTCCACTACTCTTCTTGCCACGGTTGGGTAATAGATGGAATAGATATTTTCCTTTTTCTCATTGAGATTGTGGTTGAAGTTGACTGTTTGAACCTCTCCTTGATCGAGTTGCACACTATAAGTAAGTCCGCCTTTGTTAAGATAGTCGAGGGTGGATTTCACTACGATGTGTATTTTGAGTGGACTCTTCACTCCGTTTGGCATACGGAATCGATAGGTCAGGCTTGCCCCTTCCACACCTTTGGTATAAGGCATTAGGGTAACTCCGCTTCTTGTGCGTCCCATGTCTGGTATGATAGTCCATTTTGCTTCTGATGCATCAGATGCAGCATAGTAGTGTTCTGCTTCCATGGCTACCACTCCATTTGCCTCTGTAAACACATATCCTCCGTTTGTAGGATTTTCAATGCGTTTCACTTCTGGCATCCTGTCTGCCGGGAAGTCATCGTTCCATGAAGTGTAACCGATATGTTTCTGAATCATCATTCCATTCCATTTTCCACCTGCCATTTTGAGGTTATAATCAGCACAAAGTGTAGAATCGCGCTTAAACGCCTGTTCTACGCGATCTGCCCAAAGATTACAATCAGGATTTCCCTCTTTGAAGAGTTTACGGTTCATGGCTTGCGCATAATACATTTGATGGATATTACCCATGGCTTGTATCGGGAAGAGTATGATTTGCTGATAAGCATCGCGCTGGTTCTCGTCGAGTGTGAGATACTGTCTGAGCGCATCGCGCTCAAGAGTTGCGTATTCATCGACCACTTGTTTCCATTCACCTGTATTTATATTATAGGTATTCGCATCCATCATTTCTGCCGTGCATCGTCCGTTGAGTTTGCAGACGATATTGAGCAGACGGGCTGCTTCGTCTGCCTGTTTTGCTCCAAACTGTTGAAGACAGAACTGGCGGGCATGCTCTGTGATATTGTTGACATCGTATTTTCTTGGATTCCAAGCCATATCCATAAACATAGAGATGGGAAATTCCATTGGCTTAAGGTCGCCAACATTGAGAATCCACATCGCCTGTATTCCGTTTTCGTAGGCTAAAGTGAGTTGCTCCCACATATTCTGCATAGGAGTGACGTTGAGCCATTTAGAATTTCTCGGTGCTCCCACATAATCCACATGGTAATAGAGTCCCCATCCTCCTTTATGCTTGCGTTCTTGTGCATTCGGTACTCTACGCACATTTCCCCAGTTATCGTCACAAAGGAGAAGAATAACGTCTTCAGGAACTTTCATTCCTTTGTCATAATAGTCAAGCACCTCTTTATAGAGCGCCCAGACTTGGGGCGTTTCGCTTGCTTTCTTTCCTGTTACGTCTGCAATAATCTTTCGCTGGTCTGCAATAATCTGCTGCATGAGTCGCGTATCGGCTTCGTCGCTCATGGCTTCGTCGCCATCGCCTCTCATTCCTATGGTTACGAGCTGCTCGGTTCCTTTCATGCGCTCGATGCCTTCACGGAAGAACTGCTGCAACTTTGTTTTATTGGTATTATAGTTCCATGGTCCCCACTCTGCTCTTCTACGTGCATATTCCTGATGGTTTCTTGCCATTGGTTCATGATGTGAGGTACTCATGACAATACCCATATCGTTGGCCGTTTTCTCGTTGGCAGGATCGTCTGCATAGAACGACCACATCCACATGGCAGGCCACATCATGTTTCCTTTCAGTCGGAGCACAAGTTCAAAGACGCGCTCATAGAAATGGTGGTCTGCATAATTAGTACCAAATGTATTTTTAATCCATGTAGAAAGACACGGTGCTTCATCGTTGAGGAAGATTCCTCGGTAAGCAACAGCCGGTTCTCCGTCAGTATATATTCCTCGGTTGACATAGATCTCGTCATGTCTTTCAGTAGGAACGTCAGCCCAATAGTACCATGGCGACACACCCATCTGTGCAGAAAGTTCATAGATTCCATAGACAGTACCTCTTCTGTCGCTTCCTGCAATAATGAGTTGTTTTCCTACGGTTGTGATGATAAACTTCTCGCGTTTTCCTTTAAGTTGTGTTGCATCGATAAGTTTTTTCTTTGCGAGTTGGTCAATAAATTTAGAGTGCCCTATAGTTCCCACTATAATCTTTGCATCCGCCTGATGTTGAAGCACGGCATCTTGTCCTGTTACTCGCCCGAAGTCTGCTGCCAAAGCATGTACGGCAATATCAACGGCTTTAAAATCTGCTTCATCCGTTGTGATGGTTACTTGCTTTTGTGGGTTAAGGAGCAGGTCTCCTTGATTGAAATTTACAAATCGCTCTGCAGCCTTTATGGTTTGCATTCCAAAGAGGGCAACAAAAGCCAATAATGTTGTTTTGATGATTTGAATAGTTGTCATAAGTGTATATTGTTTTTAAGTTCGGATGCAAAGTTACACATTATTTCTCAAAAATGATAACGTTGTCCGTCATTTTAAACAAACAAAGTTTTGCATGCGAGATTTCAGTCGTTTTTTTAATGAGGCCTTCACTATATTCTCATTCGGGATGCATTCGGGATGCATTCGGGATGCATTCGGGATTGACCCATTCATAGAAAGGCATAATATTCCTAAAAACCGAGTCATAAGTAAGTCCTAAGTAAATCCCAAGTAAGTCCCATCAGATTTGGGACAATAATAGAAGATAGTTGGGAAGAAGAAAGGACGTTCTAGGGTAATACTTTAGGCATTTCACTATTCAGAAAGCGACAGAAGTACAGATGTCTCAAAGTTATAATCAAAAAAATCCGTCTTGCAGAAAATACTCCACAAGACGGACTGTTTATTTGTCGCTAAATGCTGAGTTCTTATTACTTAGTAGTATCGAAGAACATAGCTACGCGGTTGAAGTCAACCTCCTCTGAGAGTTTGTCGGTTGCACCGAGACCCTCAGTAGTGATGCGGCTGGCCGCAATCTTGTAACGCTTAACAAGAGCGTTCTTCACAGCGTTAGCACGTGCGATAGAAATCTTCTCGTTGATTTCTGCACTTCCTTCTGGTGAAGCGTAGCCACGAACGATAATCTTAGAATTCTTGTGATTACGCATGTACTTAGCAACCATTTCGATGCTTGCATACTGAGCTGCGTCGATGGTGCTCTTACCCTGACCGAAGATGACGATTGGCTGGAGCTGAGTATTGTTTTCCTTAACGACTTTCACCTCAGGCTGCTTGCTCTTTTCAGCAGCGAGCTGAGCCTGAAGGTCAGCGATGGTACGGCCATCAGCAGCAATCTTGTTGTCCTTGTTAGCATTTTCAGCACGGAGCTCGTTAATCTTGGCATTCAGGCCATCGATTTCGGCCTGGTCACGGAGCTGTGCGATTTTGAAATTGTGAGTACCATTGGTGTTACCGAACTTATAGTTCAAACCTACGTTAACTCCGAAGGCTGCGGTACCGAAGTTGTATTTGATGTCCTGACCATCTGCATTGAGACCATACACGAGGTTTGGTTCAATATAGAGCTGCCAAGCCTTGTTTGCGCCAAGGTTGAAAGCGAAATCAAGACCAATCTTAGATGTCAGTACATCGTTGTCCTGACCTTCACGCTCGTTAGAAGTACCGAAAGCGTGACCCCAACCGAGTCCATAAACACCGATTACCTCAAAGTTGCGAGGCTCGCCTTTGTATCCGCCAAACCAATTGCTGAAGTTTGTAGTACCGAGTACTGAAGTGTTGAGCGCACGAACCAATGTACTGTAGCTACCGAATCCACGTGTACGGGCATAAGCGTCGCTTTCAACGGCGAGACCGAATACTGGAGTAAACCAGCGGCCTACACGAATTCCGGCAGAAGGGTTAATGTTGTTGAATACTGAAACACCTGTGGCCTTTGCACTCGCACCAGCCTTGATACCTACATACCAGTTGTCCTGATTCTCACTTTCCTCTACAGTCTGAGCAGAGATAGCCTGTGCAGAAAAAGCTGCAACGGCAAGCATTAAAAATACTTTTTTCATCGTTTTTAATGATTATATAATATGTTGTAACGTTTAATTACTTAAGTTTCGAGCTGCAAAGTAACAAAAAAAAAAAATAACTACCAAACATTTCCTAAGAAAACTCTACGAATAGACAAATTTTTCCATCGAAAAGAAAAATTTATTGAAGAATTTATTTTAATTTTGCATTTTATGAGCAGAATAATCCTTATCACCGGAGGCCAACGGTCTGGAAAAAGTGAAAAAGCAGAGCAATTGGCGTTAACACTCAGCGAAAACCCTGTTTATCTGGCCACAGCCCATATTTGGGACGATGAGTTTCGCGAGCGTGTACGTCGCCATCAGGAGCGTCGTGGACCACAATGGACTAATATAGAAGAGGAACACGCACTGAGTCGTCACGATTTTTCAGGACGTGTGGTTTTGGTGGACTGCCTGACGCTTTGGGCCACTAATTTCTTCTGCGAAGCAGAGGAGGTTGACGTAGTGCTCGACAAACTGAAACAGGAATTTGACCGCTTGGTGAGTCAAAATGCCACATTCATTTTCGTAACCAACGAAATTGGATCGGGTGGAGTAAGTGCCAATGCCGTGCAACGCAAATTTACAGATCTACTGGGATGGTTCAACCAATATGTGGCTTCAAAGGCCGACGAGGTAATTCTGATGGTTAGTGGAATTTCAGTAAAAATCAAATGACAACATTTAATATTTATCCTCTCGACGATTCACTTCGTCCTACCATTCAGTCGAAAATCGACAATCTCAACAAACCCAAAGGCTCATTGGGCCGCTTGGAAGAACTCGCATTACAGATATGCTTGATAGAACAGACACTATCGCCCACCCTGCATCATCCCAGTCACTTGCTATTTGGTGCAGACCATGGTATTGAGCGCGAAAGAGTAAGCGTCTCGCCACGCGAAGTGACTTGGCAACAGATGATAAACTTCACACGTGGCGGAGGCGGAGTCAATATGTTCTGCCGACAATACGGTTTCGACTTGAAGATTATCGACGTCGGAGTGGATTACGACCTTTCATCTATAGAAGGTATCATTCCACGCAAAATCGCTTGGGGCACTAACAATTTCTTGCATGAAGCGGCCATGAGTCAGGAAGAAATGGAACAAGCACTCGGCATAGGCCGCGACATGGTGGATTGCTGTCAGAAAGAAGGGTGCCAGGTGATTTCTATAGGAGAAATGGGCATCGCCAACACATCGCCAAGCAGCATATGGATGAGCCTGTTTGCCCATCTGCCACTCAACACCTGCATCGGAGCTGGCGCAGGACTCAATACAGCGGGCATCAATCATAAATACGAGGTACTGAACGAGGCAGTAAACAGATTCAAAGCCAATGGAGGTCAGGAAGAGGATGCATGGGAGGTAATACGTTATTTCGGCGGATTCGAAATGGTGGCAGCCATTGGAGCCATGTTGCGTGCGGCAGAATTACACCTTATTATATTAATAGACGGATTCATCATGTCTGCATGTGCCTTGGCCGCAAGCAAACTCTACCCACAAGCCAAACAATACATGGTATTTGCCCATTGTGGTGACGAAAGCGGCCACAAACTTCTGCTTGACAGTATGGGAGTGCAGCCACTATTGAATCTTGGTCTGAGACTGGGAGAAGGCACAGGAGCACTTTGCTCCTTTGGCATTTTGGAGAGTAGCGTACGGATGATGCAGGAGATGAATAATTTCGATAATGCACACATCACCAAATATTTCTAACCATCGAAAAAAACAACAATCATGAGACTTCGCATAGACCAAACAAAATGGTGGGAGACTCCTATGGCAGCACTCATCTTCTTCACCCGACTGCCTTTCTGGCGACTGTGTTCACCCTCCAAAGCATGTTATCAGCACGTTGTGGAATACTGGCCTTTGGCCGGATGGCTCACAGGCGGAATCATGGCTCTAACATTCTATATAACAAGCGCATGGTTCACCTTGCCCGTAGCGGTATTATTAGCCATCATCGCACGAATCCTCACCACAGGGGCGCTCCACGAAGATGGTCTTGCAGACTTTCTTGACGGTTTCGGAGGTGGTTACAACCGTGAACGCATCCTTTCCATCATGAAAGACTCACATATAGGCACATACGGAGTTTTGGGACTGATTCTTTATTTTGCACTACTCGCCACTACACTTCTCGCCATCGGAGATCATGAAATAACCACCCTCACGCCTTCCTTCGCTTTGGATAATGCCGATTCCGCTTCAACACTTCTTCTTGCTTCGACAATTCTTGCAGCCGACCCATTTTGTAAGATGGTAAGCGGTCAACTCATCATGTTTCTACCCTATGCCCGTAAAGAGGAAGAGGCTAAATCTAAAACCGTTTATGTAAAATACGGACTCCAGGCTGGTCTCCGACTGGCTCTCACCGGACTAATGCCCTTAGTAGGTTGGGGCTGGATGATGAACCAATGGTTTGCCGTTCCATTTTCATCGATAGAAGTGCTGGTTGCCGTTCCGTGTATTGTATTCTATCTGCTCTATCTGCTGATGAACCGCAAATTGCAGGGATATACGGGCGATTGCTGCGGAGCCACATTCCTTTTAACAGAACTCTCGTTTTACCTCACTTGCGCAGCCACATTATAATGGCCCAACATCTCGGAACAGGAAAAAATATTCAAATGACCCTGTATTAACAATATACTCACCCACATAACGTCATCTTGCCAATACAAAAAAAAAGCGATGTCCCAACTTCACAGCAGAGACATCACGAAACAGGTATTAGTCCTTTTAAGGTAAAAAGATTGTATTCAGGATAACGTCTGCAAAGGTACTTCTTTTTTTCAACTAACACAAATATTTTTATATGATATATAACATGTTTTCGACCTAATTCCACATTTTTTACCGCTTTTCTTGAGATTTTAGAGATTTCTATTGTATCTTTGCAAACGAAGGGCAAACTATAGCCGTCAAGCTAACAAACATCACTATATCACACATGTAGCATAGACTGCTCCAACAAAAAGAAAACAAAAACGTATCACATAATATGACTGAAGAGAAAACAACAACAGAGAACGAAGAGAAAAAAAGCATTAGCTTCGTTGAACAGATTGTAGAAAACGACCTCGCAGAGGGCAAAAATGGCAAACGCATACAGACACGATTCCCACCGGAACCTAACGGATACATACACATCGGACACGCCAAGGCCATCTGCATGGACTTCGGAGTAGCAGAAAAATACAACGGAATTTGCAACCTCCGATTCGATGACACCAACCCCACTAAAGAAAACACAGAGTATGTCGAAAACATCATGAACGACATCAAGTGGCTCGGATTTAACTGGGGAAATGTGTATTATGCATCCGACTACTTCGATAAACTGTGGGAATTCGCCATTTGGCTCATAGAAAAAGGAATGGCATACGTGGACGAACAGACATCTGAACAAATTGCAGAACAGAAAGGAACGCCCACACAGCCTGGACAGCCAAGTCCGTTCCGCGACAGACCCATAGAGGAGAACCTCAAGCTCTTCAAACAAATGAATACGCCGGAAGCCGTAGAGGGTTCTATGGTGCTCAGAGCCAAACTCGACATGGCAAGCCCAAACATGCACTTCCGCGACCCTATCATCTACAGAATCATTCAGATTCCTCACCACAGAACAGGAACAAAATGGCATGCATACCCCATGTACGACTTCGCACACGGACAGAGCGACTATTTTGAAGGGGTTACACACTCCATCTGTACCCTCGAATTCGTGCCTCACCGCCCACTCTACGACAAATTCGTGGACTTCCTGCAAGAAAAAGAAGGGCAGACAGAATACCGCCCAAGACAGATTGAGTTCAACAGACTCAACCTCACTTATACCGTCATGTCAAAACGCAAACTTAAAGCACTCGTTGACGAAAACCTCGTCAGCGGATGGAATGATCCACGAATGCCAACCGTTTGCGGAATGAGAAGGAGAGGATACTCTGCACAAAGCATCAGAAACTTCATCGACTCCATCGGATACACTAAGTTTGACGCACTCAACGACTACGCTCTCCTTGAAGCAGCTGTACGTGAAGACCTTAACAAAAAAGCATGCAGAGTGTCTGCCGTGCTCAACCCTGTAAAGCTTATCATCACCAACTATCCTGAAGGACAGACAGAAGAACTCACAGCTATCAACAACCCAGAGAACGAGGCAGACGGTACACACAACATCACCTTCAGCCGCGAACTTTGGATTGAGCGCGAAGACTTCATGGAAGATGCACCCAAGAAATTCTTCCGTATGACACCAGGAAAAGAGGTGAGACTCAAAAACGCATACATCATCGCCTGCACAGGATGCAAGAAAAACGAAGCAGGAGAGATTGAAGAAATCTATGCAGAGTACGATCCAGAAAGCAAGAGCGGAATGGCGGGAGCAGACAGAAAGGTCAAAGGTACACTCCATTGGGTAAGTGCCGGCCACTGCATCAAAGCAGAAGTAAGACTATACGACAGACTGTTCTCCGTAGAAAACCCTGGTGCTGATGAACGCGACTTCCGCGAACTTCTCAACCCAGAATCTCTCACCGTGCTCAACAACTGTTATGTAGAGAAATTCCTTGAAGAGAAACAACCTGGAGACTTCCTGCAGTTCCAACGTATCGGCTATTTCACACCAGATGAAGATTCTAAACCCGGACACCTTGTCTTCAACCGTACAGTAGGATTAAAAGACAACTGGGCAAAGAAAAACAAATAAGAAACAAGGCAATTTAAATGCTATTGACTGACGACAAATTCTTCAACGACCCAGAGTTCAGAGAAATGCTCAAAGCATACGAAGAGGCAGCATCCAAAGGGATGCCGCCCTTCTTTGATGCAGACGACCTCATAGACATTGCAGACTACTATCGGTTGACAGACCAAATGGATAAAGCCATGGAAGTGGCACAAAACGCTATAGACCTCTTCCCAAACGCCACCCTGCCCAATGTCTTCATGGCAAGAAATGCACTCCAGAACGACAACCTCAAAGAGGCAGAATACTACGTCAGTATGATTGAAGCCGAAGACGATCCCGACTATATCTACATCAAAGCCGAACTACTCATTTACCAATACAAGCTAGAAGAGGCAGAAAAGCTCCTTGAAGCAAAATTCCACGAACTCACCAATGATGACAACGGATGGTTCATCAAAGACGTAGCAAACCTCTATCTCGACTATGGAGAATACGAAAGAGGATATACATGGATGATGAGATATTGTGACGTCAAGGACGATGACTATAAAGAACTATTGGGAAGAGCACTCTACGGTACATGGAAACTCGAAGAATGTGAAAGCATATTCACAGAACTTGCCGACAAATATCCTTTCGACAAGAAATACTGGAAAGTACTGGCTGAAGCACAACTCTCACAAAACAAATTCGATGAAGCCATCAATAGCAGCGAATATGCAATTGCCATTGACCCTGACGATCCCGTTCCACATGGCATCAAGGCATCTGCATTAATGGGAAAAGGCAACTGGGAAGAGGCTGTAAAATTTTTCAAGACCGCCCTCAGTCATGCACAATATGATTGTAGCGGATATATTCAACTTGCCACCTGCCTCATCAACACCAATGAGTTTAAGGAAGCATTGGAATGGTTGGAAAAAGCACTCAAGGAAAGCGGGAATGCCAGAGAATACGAAGGAGCTATCTATCATCAAATGGCACTCTGCCAAGGTGCACTTGGGAATAACGAAGAGGCAAAAAAACTTTTGGATAAAGCAGAAGAAAAAGGAGAAAACAAAACAGACCTCTACGTGGCTCGGGCACATATCCTACAAACTGAGAAACAGTACGAAGCAGCTGATAGATATTTCAACAAAGCTCTCGAACTGTCAACAGACCAGATGCATACACTCATAAGAATTGCTATCTCCCTAACAGACTGTCAAAGATATAAAGAGTGTCTCCAACTACTCAAAGAGAAATTGCCAGTCATCGATGAAAATTGCACAGAAGGACTTTCACTTCTCGCACTATGCTCACTCAGACTTAACCAAGCTGAAGACTTTCTCTATTATCTCCGTCTGGCAGCAGAACGAAATCCCATCGAACTGCGCATGATACTCGGGGCATACTTTCCCGAGAATATGGCCACGAAGGACTATTACGATTTCGCATATAAACAGATTCATAAAAGCAAACAACAGTGAACTTTATTACATCACTCCTTGCCAACCTCAACTATGGCACCATATTCTTCCTCATGCTACTCGAAAGCACGGTCGTACCCGTGCCATCAGAATTCGTAGTTACACCAGCAGCCTACCATGCTGCAGGAGGAAATCTTGATGTTTTCCTTGTCATACTATTCGCTACAATCGGAGCTGACTTCGGAGCATCCATCAACTATCTTGTGGCATACTACGTAGGAAGACCGGTAATCTATCGTTTCGCCAACAGCAAATGGGGAAAACTATGCCTACTCAATCAAGAGAAAGTAGAGAAAAGCGAACGCTACTTCGACGACCACGGCGTAGTAGCAACTCTCACAGGAAGACTCATACCTGGCATCAGACACCTTATTTCCATCCCAGCAGGACTCGCCAAGATGAACTACTGGAAATTCTTGCTCTATACTACAGTAGGAGCAGCAGCATGGCATTCTATCCTCGCACTCCTGGGATGGTACCTCCACAGCGTTGTACCTGAAGAGCAACTAAACGATAAAATCACAGAATATGCCGAATACATAAAAATTGGCATACTTGCCATCATGATACTTGCCATTGGCTATTTCATCGTGCGTTCGTTGCTAAAAAAATCAAGAAAAAAGTAAAAAAACAAAGATTCTTGTAAAAAGGCAGATAAAATAGACGTAAATATTTCTTAATACCGAATATTTTCCGTATATTTGCCACGTTTTCTTAAACTTTCAACAACGTATAAATTGCTTATGTCAAGAAACAATAACCATCTCGTTATCATGGCAGGAGGAGTAGGTAGCAGATTCTGGCCTATGAGTACCGAAGAAACCCCAAAACAGTTCATCGATGTATTGGGAGTCGGACGCTCATTGCTCCAACTCACAAGAGACCGCTTCGAAAGTGTAGTCCCCCATGACAATATATGGGTGGTCACAAATCGAAAATATGTTCATATGGTGCAGCAACAACTGCCAGACATGCCAACAAACCATATACTTTGCGAACCATGTCGGCGCAATACTGCACCATGTATTGCATACGTCAGTTGGCGAATTAAAGCTCAAGACCCCAAAGCTAATATCGTAGTCACACCAAGTGACCATATCGTAACTGACCCTGTAGAATTCAGACGTGTAGTAAGCGAGTGTCTGGATTTTACGGCTGATAGCGATGCCATCGTTACACTGGGCATGAAAACCTCAAGACCAGAAACAGGATACGGATACATACAGGCAGACCTGTCAAGCAGTTCTTTACGAAACAAAGAAATTTTCCGAGTGGATTCCTTCAAGGAAAAGCCAGACCTTGAGACTGCTAAACAATATATCAAGAAGAACTACTATTTTTGGAACGCAGGTATATTCATTTGGAATGTATCAACCATCGTCAATGCATTCCGCGTATATCAACCCGTCATGTCCAAACTCTTCGAGTCACTACTCCCGATATACGGAACAGAAAAAGAACAGGAGGAAATAGACCGCACATTCCCAGAATGTGACAACATATCCGTCGATTATGCCATCATGGAGAAGGCAGAAGAGATTTTCGTATGTCCTGCAGACTTCGGATGGAGCGACCTCGGCACATGGGGTTCGCTGCAAATGCAGACCAGAAAAGACATCTATGGTAATGCATGCATCGGAAATAATATCACTCTCGTAGAGTCACACAACTGTATGATCCATACCACACAAGAAAAAAAAGTGGTAGTACAGGGACTCGACGGTTATATCGTAGCAGAAAACAACGACACCCTGCTCATCTGCAAACTCTCAGAAGAACAACGCATCAAGCAGTTCTCTGAAATGAATTAACCGAGTCTAAAAATCTAGCGATTTTATTTCGCACGAAAGAAAAATAATCCTTAAACCAAACAAGACTAAGACAATAACATAGATATGGAAGACAAGAAAGTAGCCCTCATCACAGGAATTACCGGACAAGACGGTTCGTACCTCGCTGAATTTCTCATCGAGAAAGGTTACGAAGTACATGGACTCCTAAGACGTTCATCATCATTCAATACAGGAAGAATTGAACATCTCTATCTCGATGAATGGGTACGCGATATGAAGAAAAAACGACTCGTCAACCTCCATTGGGCGGACATGACAGACTCTTCGTCGCTCATCAGAATCATTGGTGAAACAAAACCTACGGAAATATACAACCTTGCAGCACAAAGCCATGTAAAGGTGTCATTTGACGTGCCAGAATATACGGCAGACGTTGATGCAACAGGAGTACTCAGACTTCTCGAAGCAGTAAGAATTTGCGGACTGGAAAAAAGCTGTCGCATCTACCAAGCCTCAACATCAGAACTATTTGGAAAAGTACAAGAAGTTCCGCAAAGCGAAACAACTCCATTCTATCCCCGTTCGCCCTATTCTGTAGCCAAACTCTATGGCTTTTGGATCATGAAAAACTATCGGGAGTCCTACGGCATGTATTGCTGTAACGGTATTCTCTTCAATCATGAAAGTGAACGAAGAGGTGAAACATTCGTCACAAGAAAAATAACACTTGCTGCCGCACGCATTGCACAAGGCTATCAAGACAAGCTCTATCTCGGAAACCTCAACTCACTCCGTGACTGGGGATACGCAAAAGACTACATCGAATGCATGTGGCTTATACTACAACAGCCCCAACCCGATGATTTTGTCATTGCAACAGGCGAATACCATACTGTACGTGAGTTTGCGACACTCGCATTCAAGGAGGCTGGTATTGAATTGGAATGGCGTGGCGATGGTATAGACGAAAAAGGAATAGACAAGAAAACAGGAAAAATTCTTGTAGAAGTAGATCCTAAATACTTCCGCCCTGCAGAAGTTGACCAACTACTCGGAAATCCAGCAAAAGCCAAAAACACACTGGGATGGAACCCACAGAAGACATCCTTTGAAGAACTCGTCAGAATCATGGTTCGCCATGACATGACCTTCGTCAAAAAACTCTTCCTCAAAGCACAGCTCCCAGAATAATTATAAACAAGGCGCCCCACAACGGGGTAAAAATAAACAAGATAAAAGTCAAAACAAAGACAACAATGTTGGACAAGAACAGCAAAATATATGTAGCTGGACACCACGGGCTCGTAGGCTCAGCCATTTGGAATAATCTCAAGCAACGGGGTTATACAAATCTCGTTGGGCGAAGCCATAAAGAACTTGATCTGACTGACCAAATAGCAGTCAAACAGTTCTTCGACCAAGAACAACCTGATGCTGTTGTCCTTGCAGCAGCCTTCGTAGGTGGCATCATGGCCAATTCCCTCTACCGTGCAGACTTCATCATGCAGAACATGAAAATGCAATGCAACGTTATCAGCGAAGCCTATGCACACCAAGTCAAGAAACTGCTGTTCCTTGGCTCAACATGCATCTATCCTAAAAACGCGCCACAGCCCATGAAGGAAGATGTCTTGCTTACCTCACCACTCGAATACACCAACGAGGAATATGCTATTGCCAAAATAGCAGGTCTTAAGATGTGTGAGAGCTATAATCTACAGTACGGCACGAATTATATCGCCGTGATGCCAACCAACCTCTACGGACCAAACGACAACTTCCATCTTGAAAACAGTCACGTCATGCCTGCTATGATGCGAAAAATCTATCTGGCAAAACTCATCCACGAACAAGACTGGAAGAGTATCGAAACAGATATGAATAAACGACCCATCAACCCCACGGACAAATTACGAGCCATCATCGGAGAAGGTAATGTTGATGGAAACAATAGCCACGAACGTATTCTAAGAGCATTAGAATTCTACGGCATATACGACAACAAGGTTGTTTTATGGGGAACGGGCACTCCACTACGCGAATTTCTATGGAGTGAAGACATGGCAGACGCAAGTGTTTACATCCTCCTAAACGTAGATTTCAAAGACATCATTGGAATAGAAAAATATTCATCTGTTTTCTACGGTGCAAAGACTAATGGTCTCGTAGATCGAAACAATTCTGAAGGACGTGGTGGTGCAATTCCTGCCCTTGGAGAAATCCGCAACTGTCACATCAACGTAGGAACAGGAAAAGAACTCACCATCAGAGAACTCTCAGAATTGATAAGGGAAACCATAGGATTCAATGGTGAGATCGTTTTCGACACCTCAAAACCTGACGGAACCATGCGCAAGCTCATCGATGTTTCCAAACTACACTCACTGGGATGGACGCATCACGTAGAGATTGAAAATGGAGTAAGAAAACTCTTTGAATGGTATCGGCAAAGTCTGATATAGAAATCCTAACAATAAAAAAAAATAACTAAAGCCTATGATTCAATCCTTTGAAGAACTCCGTAACAAACTGCAGCAGAATGGAAAATGCCGTAAAATTGCTGCCGTATGCGTCTATGACGAAGCCACCAAGTCTGCGCTCAACCAATGTGAACAACTTGGATTGGCAGAAATTATCTATGTAAATGATGACATACCAGAAGAAGCAGCCAACAAGGCCGTGGCCATGGTAAGAAACGGAGAAGCCGATGTCCTTATGAAAGGACTCATCGGAACAGACCAGCTTCTGCGTGCGGTACTTAACAAGGAACATGGACTGCTTCCAGAAGGACGTATCCTGACCCACCTCACATTGGCTGAGATACCCACCTACCACAAAATGCTCTTCTTTAGCGATGCTGCGGTAATTCCATATCCCACTCACGAGCAACGCATCGAACAGGTAAGATACGCTTCAGAAGTATGTCATGCCATGGGCATCCGTCAACCACGTATTGCCCTTATTCATTGTTCTGAGAAACCAAGTAAGCGTTTTCCGTTCGTTGACGGCTATAAAGACATTTGTCAGATGGCGAAAGATGGTATCTATGGTGATTGTATCGTAGATGGTCCTCTCGACATCAAAACAGCATGTTCTTTAAAAGCCTTACAGGCTAAAAGTCTGCAATCACCATTGATGGGCGAAACCGATGTGCTCATCATGCCAGACATAGAGGCAGGTAACGTTTTCTACAAATCCATGACACTATTTGCAGGAGCGAAAACAGCAGGAATGCTTTGTGGAGCTTCCCATCCAGTCGTGGTACCTTCACGTGGCGACTGTGCCGAAGCAAAATTCAACAGCATTCTCTTCGCCCTATCAAGCCTACCGGATTAACTCAAAACAAGTCCTTTCCACAAAAACGGCACTCTAAAAGAAAGGCCAAAAAGAAAACAACAAGGGAATGAGATAAGTGCAGAAAGTCATTAACTAATTATCAAAAACTATGCGAATTCTCGTCATCAACCCAGGTTCAACATCGACAAAGATAGCTGTCTATGAAGACGAAAAGCCAATACTCCTTCATAGCATCACCCACTCTGCCGATGAATTGGCTGTCTATGATGCTATTACCGAACAACAGGATTTCCGACGCAATCTTGTCATCAAAGAACTGCACCGTGCTAATATTCCTGTAAAATTCGATGCTGTCATTGGACGTGGAGGCTTGGTTAAGCCTATTGCAGGTGGAGTTTATGAAATCAACGAGCAGATGCTCAACGACACACTACACGGATGCGTCATGCACAATCACGCGTGCAATCTTGGTTGTCTGATAGCACATGAAATTGCCATCACAATTCCAAACTGTCGCGCATTTATTGCTGACCCAGGAGTTGTCGATGAACTCTCTCCATTAGCACGTATCAGCGGTAGTCCGCTCATGCCTCGCATCTGTATATGGCATGCTCTTAATCAACGAGCCATTGCAAGACGATACGCAAGAGAAATCGGTAAAAGATACGAAGACCTCAATCTCATCATCTGCCACTTAGGAGGAGGCATATCCGTAGCAGCACATGAACACGGAAAGGCCATCGACACCAACAATGCTCTCGACGGTGAAGGTCCGTTCTCGCCAGAGCGTGCAGGTTCCTTGCCGGCAGCAGACCTCATCCGCCTCTGTTTCAGTGGAAAATATACAGAAAAACAATTACTGAAGCGAATAGCAGGAAAAGCAGGACTTACCGCACATCTTGGCACCAACAACATGAAAGAGATACAAGAACGCATCAAGAATGGAGACAAACAAGCACAAATCATTACAGATGCCATGATTTACCACACAGCAAAACAAATAGCAGCAGAAGGTGCAGTACTTTGCGGTAACGTTGACGCTATTCTATTGACAGGGGGCATGGCACATAGTGATTACATTACTAACGAGCTTCGTCGCAGAATCGGCTACCTCGCACCTGTTTATTGTTTTCCTGGAGAAAACGAAATGGAAGCATTAGCTCTCAATGCGTTATCTGTATTAAAAGGAACTAGCAAGGCACAAATTTACCAATAGCCCCAACACAGTAGTTAGATTCTGAGAAAAAGGAAACTCCTCTCTTGTTATTAGCAAGAGAGGAGAAACTATATGAAGCAATATCTATAATCAGATATTGTTTTTCAGAATATCCTTCCAACGGGCGTAAGCAGCAAGATACTCTGCGCGGTGTGCCTCATCCGGTTCAATCACCTGAAGTTTATCCAAAGAAGCAAAAGCCTCATTATTGTCTTTATAGATACCAGCACCGATACCAGCACCCTTGGCAGCGCCTACCGATCCATCTGTATCATATAATTCAATAGTTGCCCCACTAACACCTGCGAGGGTATCACGGAACAATGGACTCAAGAACATGTTAGCCTTACCAGCATGTATCTTGTGGATATCCATACCCATCTGTTGCATGATTTCCATACCATAGCAGAACGAGAACACAATACCTTCCTGTGCAGCACGTACAAGATGTGCACGATTATGCTTATTAAAATTAACACCATTGAACGAACAGCCAATTTCCTTGTTCTCCAAAACGCGTTCTGCACCGTTTCCAAAAGGAATAACAGTAACTCCTTCACTTCCGATAGGAACAGTAGCAGCGAGATCATTCATCTCTGCATAACCAACCTCAGGAGTTATATTACGATGAACCCATGCATTTAGGATACCTGTACCATTGATGCACAGCAGTACGCCCAAACGGGTTTGTTCTTCAGTATGATTGACGTGTGCAAATGTATTCACACGACTTTTCTTGTCGTAGTTAACATTTCCAAGCACACCATAAACCACACCTGATGTTCCGGCTGTAGATGCGATTTCTCCAGGATTAAACACATTAAGCGACAATGCATTGTTGGGTTGATCACCTGCACGGTAGGTTATCGGGGTTCCTGCCTCCAAACCTGTCTCTGCAGCAGCTTCTGCCGAAACTTCACTCTGAATGCTGAAAGTCGGAACGATATCGCTGATTATCGACTCATCAAAGCCATAATATTTGGTCAAGAAATCAGCAACTCTGTTATTTTTGAAATCCCAAAGCATTCCTTCGCTCAATCCACTTACTGTAGTATTGGCAACACCTGAGAGACGCATGGCAATATAATCACCCGGCAACATCACCTTATAAATTTTCTCATAAATGTCGGGCTCGTTCTCTTTCACCCATGCCAATTTAGCCGCAGTAAAGTTACCTGGTGAATTCAACAAGTGACCAAGACATTGTTCTGCGCCCAAATCACGGAATGCTTTCTCGCCATAAGGTACTGCACGTGAATCACACCAAATAATAGAAGGACGCAGCGCCTGCAGATTCTTATCTACACATACCAAGCCGTGCATCTGATAGGAAATACCAATAGCCTTGATATCTTCACCCTTAACCTGGGCATCAGCCATAATTTTCTTCAAACTCAATTTGGCATTATCCCACCACATCTGAGGATCCTGTTCTGCCCATCCTGCTTTTACAGCCATAATAGGAGCTTCTTTTTCAGGATAAAAAGCAGTAGCAACACACTTGCCTGTGTCGGCATTTACCAACGACGCTTTGACAGAAGAACTGCCCACGTCAAAACCTAATAGGTATCTATTTGACATAATACAATAGTTAATAATTTATTTATAATTCGTTTCTGCCTACAAAGTTCTTCATTTTTTTTTAGAAAATCGTCTTTTTTCATCTTTTTTTCTCATTTTTTTGCTCAATATACCGCTACTTTTAATTTTTTTTCCTACCTTTGCGCATAAAAGAAGCCTAATAAACAGAATGAAGTCAACTTCTATCCTGCCATGGCCAAACAAAAATCACGACCAAAACATAAAGTTCAGTTCATAAATGAAAAAGAAAATATTAATCCTTGATGACAAAGAGACCATCGCAAAGGTGCTCTCAATCTACTTGATGAGTGACTATGATGTTCAGTGGCTCCCCGACGGGCTACAGGGCGTAAAATGGCTTCAGGCCGGTAACACTCCCGACTTGATTATCTCCGACATCCGTATGCCAGGAATGCGAGGAGACGATTTTTTGGAGTGGATTAAGCAGAACGAGTTGTTCCGTCACATCCCAGTAATCATGTTATCAAGTGAAGATTCCACAAGTGAGCGAATTCGCCTATTGGAGATTGGTGCAGAAGACTATATTGTTAAGCCTTTCAATCCCATGGAGCTTAAAATTCGTGTGAAGAAGATTTTACCAAACTAATTTTGAGAAATCACATATAATATATGATAGGTGTTGTTTACTTAGGAAACAATCCAAAAACACAGGAAAAACTAAAATACATCCCAGGGCAGATGGTTCGTATAACCAATGCTTATAAGGATACTGCTCAATTGTGTACGCCTCACGTACGCAATGAGCATTTTATTGTGTTTTACGAACGTAGTGTCCGCAACGAAGACATCACCGCCATCACCTACCTTCGCAAGAAGTGCCACAATGTATATATCATTCTCCTTACCAATGCTATGACACCAAAGGAGCGTGATATTTATATGAAATGCGGTATCAATGATACCATAGAATGTGATGCGTCTGTTACGGCATTGAACAAGAAAATTCAGTTCATATCCGATCGTGAGAACATACTTTTCGATGACGAAAGCTCCAAACACAAAATTTTAAAATTCAAAATTCCACTTTGGAAACGTCTTTTCGATATTATATTCTCTAGCATTGCTATCATCCTGCTTTCACCTGTATTCATCCTTACTGCCATTGCCATTCGTTTGGAAAGCAAAGGACCGATTCTATTCAAATCGAAACGAGTAGGTACCAATTACACAGTATTCAACTTCCTTAAATTCCGTAGCATGTATGCAGATGCAGAGCGTCGATTAAAGGAATTAAGCAAAGATCATAACCAGTATGCAGAAAAGGATACTGATCAAAAAGAAGAGGCCGATAAGCAGAAGAATATTACAGCACCTTTGGGTGACGAGGCTGAGCAAGAAATGCTCACCATGGGTATGGAATCCGGCATGATGATTGGCGATGAAGAAGTGATGCTCATTGGAGACAACTACGTTGTAGCAGAAAGCGAATTCAACAAGAAGCGTGAAGAAGAGAATAATAACGCATTTGTTAAGATAGAAAATGACCCACGCATCACTAAGGTAGGTCGTTTCATCCGCAAATACAGCATTGACGAACTTCCACAGTTGTTTAACATCCTTCGAGGTGATATGTCTATTGTTGGCAATCGTCCGCTTCCTCTATATGAGGCAGAAAAGCTAACCGTTGACACCAGCATTGACCGTTTCATGGCCCCCGCGGGCCTTACCGGCCTTTGGCAAGTAGAAGAGCGCGGCAAAGGCGGCAATATGTCTGCCGAAGAGCGCAAACAACTTGACATCACGTATGGACAGACCTATAACTTCATGCTCGACATGAAGATTATATTCCGTACACTCTTTGCATTTATCCAGAAAGAAAACGTTTAAAAATTAGATTAACTAAATTGAGATGAAAAAAATCAAGAGACTACTATTGCTCTTAGTTCTAACTGGTGCAGGTACTGCCGCCCATGCTCAGTTGGACGAAAGTGGCATTAGCGCTGGATTCTTCGATTCCAGCGAAAACAACACGCTCAACTTTTCCACCTTCCATTTACCACCATTATCCGTGTTGTATGAAAACGCCAAACAGAATCCTCAGATTCTGTCGTTGGCAAAAGCGCAGGAGTTGGCACAGGCAGAAGTTGCCAAACAGAAGCGCCATATCTTTTCATACGTCACAGGTCATGCCAGCTATAGTTATGGTAAGGCCGATATGTGGGGAAACAGTTCGTCGGCTTATAGCCCGACACTATACCAATTTCAAGGAACCGAACAGAGTTATTGGAATGTTGGTGTCAATGTTGCCGTTCCATTGGAAGACATCCTTGACCTCAGCGCATCTGTTAAACGCAAGCGCATTGAGGCAGAACAGGCAAAATTAAAAAAAGACATTGAATTTGAAGATTTAAAAAAGGAAATTGGTATTCTTTATGTGACCATTACCAACAATTTGATTACTCTAAAGACCGCCAGTGAAAGTGCTGCAGCATACCAAGGTGCCGGCTCTTTGAATCAGGAAGATTTCCATCAGGGCAACATGACTATGGAAAACTATGCCTACACCAAGATGCATGAGCTCAGCGTAGTTCAGCAATACCAAACGCTTCAAACCAAACTGATGACAGACATCATCACTTTGGAAATTCTCTCTCGCACACCAATCATAACCAATGCTACAACAGACGTAACACTTGATGATACCATCCAGAAATCTGACAAGCAGATTGCTAAGGAGAACAAAGCTGTTGACAAGCGTATTGCAGAAGAAGTAAAAAATGAAGAGAAACGCTATCGCCAGTTAGAGAAAGCTGAACGCGAAGCACAGAAAAAAGCAGAACGCGAAGCTGCCAAAAACAACAAAAAGAAATAACATAACGCCTTACTAATATGGATTTATTCAGATATATCGTCAGATTTTTATATAAGATACGTTGGTATTTGGTTATCTTCCCCATGATAGCCCTTATCATAGCATGGTTCTCTACCCGCCACATGGACCGCGTTTACGACACTAATGCCACTATTTATACTGGTATGATTACCGGCTACAATATTGAAGGTGGTGTGGGTGTTGCAGGTGGCAATCCCCAAACCAACATCAATAACTTGATGCTCATCATCACTACAGAGACTACTATCAATGAGGTTTCCCTTCGTCTGTTTGCTCGTTGTATGATGTATGGCAATCCAAACAAAGACAACAACTACATCTCAGCCGAACACTTCCGTGAACTTGACGCCCAAGTTCCTGCAGAAGTCAAGGCATTGATTAACCGCAACAGCGAATCGGCATCCTATGCCAACCTAAAAGCATACGTTAAGCCCTCCCAAGACAACTACATCTTTGGCTTACTTAACTATCACCCATATTTCGGTGTAAACCAAATCACCTCACGCTTAAAAGTGGTACAATTAAATAATAGTGATATCATTGATATAGGTTATTCTGCCAACGATGCAGGTATCGCCTATAACACATTGGATATCTTGAACGAAGTCTTCGCTCGCCAATATCAGTTGATTCGTTTCGGTGAAACCAACAATGTCATCAAGTTCTTTGAGCGTGAGGTTGCTCGCCTCTATCGTATTCTGACAGGTGCAGAAGATGATCTCATTCGCTACAACGTTTCGAAACGCATCATCAACTATGGTGAACAGACCAAGCAGTTAAGTGGTTTGGAAGCCCAACAGCAGAATTTCCGCAACGACCAATTGATGGAATATACCACTTCAAAAGCCATTTTGGACTACTTGGAGCGTCATTTGGGCGATCGTGCCAAAGTAATCCGCGCAAACCAGAGTTTCACCAACGAAATCAAGGATATTTCACGTTTACAGTCACGTATCTCTAACCTTCGACTGATGAGCGGAGAAGGTGGTGACCTCAATAATGAGGCGCAGGAAGAACTGGCAAAAGCACAGAAAGAACTCCAAGCCACTACACAACGTGTTAGAAAACTCACCCACGACATTGAAGCTGGTAGTTACAGCACCGAAACTGGTGTTAAGGCTCAGCCAATGATTGATAAGTGGCTGGATCAAATGTTGACCATGGAAAAAGTGAAAGCACAGATGTCAGCAACAGATATCATGCAACAGAATCTCGATCGCCAATATCTGTTCTATTCTCCTATTGGTGCCACCTTGGACCGTAAAGCGCGTCATATTGGATTTGTGGAAGGAAACTATATGGAAATGCTGAAAGCTTTGAATGCAGCACGCCTGCGTCAGAAGAACTTGCAGATGAGTACCGCCACACTCCGTGTACTCAACCCACCGATGTTCCCTTTGAATGCACAGCCTACCAATCGTATCATGATTCTGTTGGGTGCATTTCTTCTGACCTTCATGCTGACAGCCTTATACTTCTTCATTATCGAATTGCTCGATCGTACACTTCGTGACCGTATGCGTTCAGAACGCATCACTAAAGTACCCGTCATGGGTTGTTTCCCACGCGAAAGCAATCTGCGCTATCGCCGCTTCAACAAGACCATTGCCGATATGTCATTGCGCCAGTTGAGCAAGGCACTGCTTCCCCATTTCAAGGAAGGTCAGCAGAATGTGTTAAACCTCATCTCTACCGACTCAGGTAATGGAAGGAGCTATCTCGCTCAGGAATTGGAAAACTATTGGATATCCATCGGTCTGCAAGTTCGCCGCCTTACCTACGACGAAGACTTCTTGGCAGAAGACAGTAAATTCATTATGGCAAACGGCATCAAAGACTTGTGCCCAGATATCTTGCCCGATGAGATAGCCATCATTGAGTACCCGAACCTCAACGACAACTCCATTGCACCAGCATTGCTAAACATGGGTACTGTCAACCTCATGGTAACTCGTGCCAATCGCACCTGGAAGGATGTCGATCAGAAAGCCTTGAAGGAAGTAGAGGCCATGCTGGACGAAGATCACAAGAACACACTCTATATGTATCTGACAGAGGCAAGCCGCTATGCTGTAGAAGAGTTTGTCGGTCAATTGCCACCTTATACTAAGTTCAACAACTTTGTATATCGCATGTCTCAGTTAGGATTGACAGCCACTGAAAACAACAAAGCCCTGTAAATACATGCAGAATAAGTTCGCAACCTATACGGACGGAAACGGAGGAAGAGCAATATTGCTCTTTCTCCTGTTTTCAGTAGCTATCTACCAATTTGTATCGGTAGGTATCGGTCCCTTTGCCATGATATGTCTATCGCCCTTGGTGATAGCAGCTATCTATATAGCATTCCGTTGGCGCACCGCCACTTTTTGGCTATTGTTTTTTCTCAACTATTTATTGCACTGGTTCAACACAAACGGATGGCTACCTGGTGGCATACCGCTGTCTTTCTATAACGAAGCATTGGAAATCGTTTTATTGGCCATTGCCATCATCGATGCCCGTAAATCTCCATGTTTTGAACGTACTGGAAACATGATGCTCTATGCATTGATGATTTGGTGTGGTTTTTGCACCTTGGAAATTTTCAATGATACCTGTAATCTTGGCATCAATGTTTATGCTTGGTACACTGGTGCCCGCCTCATGGCTTTCCAGATTCTCTATGCATTCTTAGTCTATATCATCTATATCGACAAGCCCAAAATACTCATATATTATTTGATATTTTGGGGCTCCCTCTCCTTATTCTCTGTTTTTTGGGTATGGAAACAGAAATATATAGGATTCACCTATGGTGAACATGCATGGATATATGGAAGAGGACGTAGTACACATATCATCCAAGGGGGAACACTTATACGTTATTTCTCAACACACAATGACGCAGCAAGTTTTGGTATTGGTATTGCCTCTACGGCTGTAGCATTCTTGATTTTTGCCTTAACCAACAAAGTAAAAAAATACCGTTATTTTTTCCTCATCACAGGCATTGCCTGCACCTGGGCTATGTTTCCGTCGGGCACCCGTACCGCTATTGTGTGTTTTGGCGCAGGCATTGCGTTCTATATTGTTTTAGCAAAATCTGTCAAACTGTCAGCCTTTGTGGGTATTACATTTGGCATTGCGTTTTTCATCTTAGCTTTTACCAACATCGGAAACAGCAACGGCTCAATCAGACGTATGCGCACAGCATTTGACAGAAGCGACGCCTCTTTAAATGTTCGTGATGTAAACAAGGAATCCATCAAGAAATATATCAAAGAAGCCCCTTGGGGAATTGGCATAGGTATGGAACGCGAAGAAGTACCTGCCAATAACAAATACCGCATCTTGACTGAAATTCCACCAGACTCAGAATATGTATATATTTGGGTACGTACAGGAAAGATAGGTATCATAACTTTCGTATTGACCACGCTCATCATGTTAGGTGGAGCATGCTGGACAGTCCTGTTTAGGATAAACAGCCCATCCATGCGAGGTATTGGTGCAGGATTATGTTGCGCCTTTGTCTCCATCCAATTAGGAGGATATGCTAACCAAATATTGATGAACTTCCCCAACTGCTTTCTCTTCTATGGAGGTCTCAGTATGGTGTATGCATTACCCTTTATGGAGAAGGAATGGATAGCCTTCGAAAACGAAGAGTTAGCCAAACAAGCAGAGCGCAAGCGTCTGAAATTAGAAAAGAAAAAAGCATCAAGAGTATAAACACAAGCGTATAAGACACCTTTGGAACCCGTCATATCTATCATCACTATCAATTACAACGGACTCGACGACATCTGTTCGCTAATTGACACCATCCCCTTTGATGATTATCCATTAGAGGTGATAGTGGTAGATAATGCTTCCCGTGATGATGAAGCCACTATTATCGAACACCGTTATCCTCAAGTTAGGGTAATTAGAAGTAATAAGAATCTTGGGTTCGCTGGTGGAAACAATCTCGGTATCAGAGCAGCAAAAGGACAATTTCTTTTTTTTGTCAATAACGATACTGTGTTCTTTCGTGAGGGCAAAGTCAAAGTGAATCTTCAAGCCTTGGTCAATCGTTTTGCCTCATCTTCTAAGATTGGAGCTATATGCCCAAAAATACGTTTCTTTTGGGACGATGCACCCATTCAATTTGCAGGCTACACTCCCCTGTCATCCATCACCATGCGCAACAGTGCTATCGGCTATGATGAGCAAGATCATGGACAATATAATACAGCCCATCCAACACCCTATGCCCATGGGGCTGCTATGATGGTCAAGCGTGAAGTTATTGCCCAAGTTGGAATGATGCCAGAATGTTACTTCCTTTATTATGAGGAATTAGACTGGAGTATAATGATACGTCGGGCTGGCTATGAGATTTGGTATGACCCTGTCGTTACAGTCTTTCATAAGGAAAGTCGCGCCACAGGACAAAGCTCGCCACTTCGCATGTATTACATTACACGCAACCGTTTGCTGTTCGTCAAGAGGAATTATTCTGGTTTCAAGGGGCTCTGCTCAAAATTGTATTTAATCGGCATTGTAGCACCCAAGGATATGTTGCTATCGCTCCTTCATGGCAAGTTGCGTCATGCACTATCCGTAATCAATGGCATTGTTGACTATATAAAACTTTAGATTATGGACATCTGGACACTCTTATACTTCTGTGACATCACATTATTCTGTCTAATATCATTTACGGTGATATATATGACGATTTTCACTTTGGCAGCAATGTTGCCAAAGCGTCATTACACCCAGAAAGTGAAACATCAGAACCGTTTCATCATTCTTATACCTTCATACCGCAATAGTAACGTAGAGCAAACAGTAGCCTCGGCATTAGGTCAGAGTTATCCTCAACGGTTATTTGATATCACTGTCATATCAGATCACAACAACGAGATGACCAATTTCCATTTGGCACAGCAACCTATAACACTACTCACCCCCAATTTCCGAGAAAGCAATAAGGCAAAGTATTTCCAATTGGCCATTTCAAATCTGCCCCAATTCAAGCTCTACGATGTCGTTATAATTCTTGAAGCTGGCAACATCATTGAGTCTGATTTCCTGGAAAAGATCAATACCGCCTACGAGAATGCAGGCACGAGAGCTCTTCAGGCACATCGTGTCTCAAGAAACAGCAAGAGTCAAGTATCACAGATGGCTGCTATTTTTGAAGAAATCAACAACACCATATTCCGTAGAGGACACAATCGTTTGGGATTATCTGCCAGTCTTTGTATGTCAGGAATGGCGTTTGATTTCGAATGGTTCAAATCTACAATTCTCCAATCTAAGGCCAGTTGGGATGATAAGAATTTAGAGTCTATTCTACTCCAACAACACGTATTTGTGGAATATGTGGAAGACCTTTATGTCTATGACGAAAAGCCACAACATGCAGAAGACTTCAACCGTCAACGTGGTCAATGGATAAAAAGCCAGTTCGTTACACTACTCAAGAACATCCATCATCTTCCTTGGGCAATACTGACTCGCCAATACGACTTGGCAGACAAGATTATACAATGGATGCTGATGCCTCGTATGGTGTTGATGGGACTTGTTGTAATAATGAGCGCCATTCTCCCATTCATCTATATGTCATTGGCATTGAAATGGTGGGCATTATTTGCCTTTGTTCTATTTATCTTTGCTTTAGCAACACCAGACTATCTTGTTGACGAGAATTGGAGTCGCTCTTCTCTTAAATCACCCTTGATACTCATGAGGTGCATTCCTGGTCTTTCAAAGATAGCCGATTTTATAGATTACCTCGACAAAAAGTTTCATCATACAAAACGATAAACTCCCTATACCATGTGGACTATCATACATATCATTGACCTTGCGTTATGGATTTTCATAGCGCCTTCTGTCATTTATGTATTATTCTATGCCATCGTATCCTTGTTTCATCACAAAAAAAATAAAACTACCATAACAGAGGTACAACACACCTATTTGGTATTATTCCCTGCCTATCATGAAGATGCAGTTATAGTATCATCCATCAAAAGTTTTCTGGAACAAACCTACCCGAAGACAAATTATGATGTTGCTGTCATTTCTGACCACATGACAAAGAGCACCAACGATGCCTTGCTTGCGCTCCCCATCACGCTCCATCGACCTATATTCTATAAGAGTAGTAAAGCAAGAGCATTACAATATGCTATTTCAGAAACTAGGAAACAGTACGACCATGTGGTCATTTTAGATGCTGACAATGTGGTTCATGCTGATTTCCTTGAGCGTCTTAACGCTGTTTGTTGTCAAGGTTATGATTTCGTTCAATGTCATCGTTGCGCAAAGAATAGCGACAACGACATAGCTGCACTTGAAGGAACAAGTGAAGAAATCAACAATACCATTTTCCGTAAAGCCCATAACATAATAGGAATGTCGTCAGCATTAATCGGTTCTGGCATGTGTTTCCGTTTTGAATGGTTCAAAAATCATGTATCCAAACTACAAACTGCAGTAGAAGACCGCGAATTAGAAGCCATGCTCATGCAAGAAAATATTTTCATCAAGTATGAGGCAACTATCCATGTTTATGATGAGAAGGTATCTAATCAAGATAACTTCCGTCGCCAGCGTCTTCGTTGGATGACTGGTCAGATACAAAGTCTTTTGTTCATGCTCCCTTATTTACCCAAGGCTTTTATAAAAGGGAACATCAACTATATTGACAAGACCCTACAACAGCTACTGATACCCCGTTCTATACTTTTAGCAACAATACCTGTTGTTGCAGTCATAATGACCTGCGTCTGTTGGCAATGGGGACTTCGTTGGTGGGCATTGTTTATTGCGTTGATTATAGCCCTCTTGATAGCCATTCCTCGCCATCTCCGCACAAGAGCTATCTTCGGAAAAATCATCTCATTTTTCAGGCTTACAGGCAGTATGCTTCAAAACCTGACGAAGATAAACATCAAAAGTAATGATTTCATTCACACCTCACACCATAAATAAAGCCCAATGGCAGAAAGAATCCACAAAAGTATATTGAATGCGAAAGTAAATCTCGTTTTTTACTTTCTCTCTTTATTCTTTGCTTTCTTTTCTAGGAAAATATTCTTAGATTGCTTAGGGGTAGACTTTATTGGACTAACAGGAACACTTGGAAATATATTAGGTTACCTCAATCTTGCAGAACTTGGGATTTCTGCATCTGTAGGATATTTTCTCTTTAAGCCACTTCAATCAAATAATAGAGAGGAAATACAAGAAATTCTTTCCGTTTTAGGATTCTTATATCGAAAAATTGGAATAATCATTCTCTTTGCTGGTATTTCTGTCAGCCTATTCTTTCCTCTTATCTTTTCCAAAGCAGGTCTAAGCTTCTACATTATTTATTTCTCTTTCTATTCTTTTTTAGGCTCTGCCCTTATAGGATACTTTATTAACTTTAGGCAAATTCTATTGTCTGCAGACCAAAAAAATTATCTAGTTGCGATATATTACCAGAGTGCCAATCTATGTAAAATAGCCTTGCAGATATTCTTAGCATATACCTATAAGAACTTGTTCGTATGGGTATTCGTCGAATTCTTATTCGGTATCATAGGTTGCATTATCCTTAATTGGAAAATCAACAAAGAATACCCTTGGCTCAATGTCAATATCAATAACGGCAAGGCATTATTGAAGAAATACCCAAATATAACAGGAAAAACCAGACAAATATTCATTCATAAGATTAAAGACTTCTTGCTTATAAAAAGCGACGAGTTGTTCATCTTTATATTCGTTTCATTGAAAATGGTTGCCCTCTATGGCAATTACCTTATTATCTTCTCAAAACTCATATCATTATTTAATTCCATTACCAATAGTATTGGAGCAAGTGTAGGCAATCTTGTTGCAGAAGGGCATCGCCCACACATCATCAATGTCTTTTGGCAAATCACAGCCCTTCATCATTTCGTTGCAGCAACATTATGCTATTCCTTATACAACTTCACAGAACCATTTATCTATCATTGGTTAGGATCATCATATATTATGGACCATAACATTTTGATATTACTTGTTATCTTTATTTATATTACCAATTCCAGAAACTCGGTAGATAATTTTAATTATGCCTATGGTCTTTATGCTGACGTGTGGTCAGCATGGGCAGAACTAACCATAAATATAAGCATTACCATAATTTGTGGATTAAAATGGGGAATCATAGGAATACTATTAGGTAAGATTACTAGTCTTTTATTGATAGTTGTAATCTGGAAGCCATGTTATTTGTACCATTCAGGCTTTAAGGAGCCCATTTTCAACTATTGGAAATCTGTGACAAGAAACTATATTGTTTCATTGATTGCCATCATTATACCAACATGCTTGACGAGGCTTTTACCAATTGATCCGTATCAAAATATCGGCACATGGGTTTTATACGCTTTATCGGGAATGGCAATATATTTTGTAATTTCTATTCCATCCTATTGTATTTGTGTAAAAGGAACCAAAGATTGCCTGCATAGATTTATACACAAATAAGTAATCTCAATCGTATATTGAAAAAAATCAGAAACGATAATTATTTTCGTCAATATTAGACTATATCTCACAGATAATCATTAACTTTGCATTAAAAGTTGAATTGATATCATATAAAGTTTATGAAATTTTCGATTATTACTATTAACTACAACAATGTGGAAGGTCTCCGCAACACTGTCAAAAGTGTTGTAAATCAAACATATACTGATTACGAATTCATAATCATTGATGGTGGTTCAACAGACGGAAGCGTTGAGGTCATAAAAGAATACGCCAACATAATCACGTATTGGGTATCAGAACCTGACAAGGGTATCTACAATGCCATGAACAAGGGTATTGAGGTTGCCAATGGAGAATATCTTAATTTCATGAATTCTGGAGATTGTTTTTATAATAATGATGTATTACAGAAAGTGGCAGATTATCATCTTGAAAAAGATATGATTGTCGGTCATGATTACCATTATAATGAAGATCTGAAACTTGGTCATGTATCATTGGAGCCCATGCGACTTTCCATGATTACGTTTTACGAAGAAACCCTTGCCCATCAAAGTACATTTTTTAAGAAATGTTTATTTCAAGAATATCAATATGACGAATCATACAAATTCGTTTCAGATTGGATTTTCTATTTAAGAAAAATCGTAGCAGAAGAAAAGACAGTAATCTTTATTCCAGACATTATCTGTAAACGAGAAGCTGGAGGTATCACAGAACGTCAAAACGCAAAAAGTCAAGAAGAAAAGCGGCAGTATCTGAAGAATTTCCTGGCTCCTGGTGTGTATAAAGACTACGCATCTTTATCTAAGATTGACAAAATAACCCTATATAAATTCTTTTCTCTCTGTAATGAAGAAAAAAACGTCAAGATGATTAGATTCTGTATCAAAGTGATTTATCGTATATCAAAATTCTTCAAATAAAGCCATGAAATCTATTGTTGTTATATTCCCCTATTTCGGAAAGTTACCTCCACAATACGATATTTGGAGGGCGTCAGCTATACGCAATCCAAGTGTTGACTTTATGTTCTTTACCGATGCAGAAATAGCACCATATAAGAATATTATCGTCCACAAAATGAGATTTGAGGACTTTCGTATAATTGTTCAAAAGGCATTCGATTTTCAGATTATATTAGATAGGCCATACAAGCTTTGCGAATATAAACCAGCTTATGGCTATATCCTAAAAGATTACATCAAACAATATGATTTTTGGGGATTTGGTGACTTAGACCTTGTATATGGAAATATACGCACTTTTATTACTGATGAGGTATTAAAATACAAGTTTATATTAGGATGGGGACATCTTTCTCTTTTCAGAAATGATTCTGACACCAATGAATATTTTATGAAAGAAGAAAATGGTTTCCAAAAATATACTGATGCATATACAACAAGAAACATTACATTCTTCGATGAGTTTGACCATATGGGGTGTAGCGACAAATGGAAAGCATGCCGCCCAAATGATTGTTGGCTAGAGACTCCATTTGACAACGTCTCAAAGCCCAAACAAGCTTTTCATTTCAACAGTTTAACGCGAGGATGGCAACAAGTATTGTTTGAACACGATGGTCAACATTTGTACATGATTCGCATAGTCAATGGGAAAATCGAAAAGAAAGAGTCTCTCTATGCACATTTCCAACATAGGGCATTCATGAAAGATAAAATTTCAGATTACAATCACTTTCTGATTACCCCTACATCAATGATTGATTTTCCCAAACACATGATAAAATTCCATTTGTTATTTTATAGCAGGAAACGAACCTTTAGGACAAAACTTGCACAATGGAAAGACCGCATTATATGGAAATTAAACTTAGGACACTATAAATAAACAACTAATGAAGATAGCAATACTTACTTCTGGTATCTTACCTGTTCCTGCCGTACGAGGAGGAGCTGTGGAAAACCTCATTGATTTTTACCTTGAATACAATGAAGTTCACCATTTGCACGATATTACAGTATATAGTATAGATGATCAACAAGTGCACGGTCATCGCGCTCTATCTTCACGCAATAATCATTATCATTTCATCAAAACTGATACGCTTTGGGCTAAAATATGCAAAAGAATGTATCATCTATTCAACCATAAAAATGAATATTACAATTACAATATAGAGTATTTCCTATACAAATCCATAAAACATATTCGTCGTAATCATTACGATGCTATTATTCTTGAGAACAGACCTGGTTATGCTCTAAAACTCAAAAAGCTAACAGACTCAAAACTCATATATCATCTTCATAACGATAACTTAAATAGCAATACATACAAAAGCCAAGAGTTGTATCATCTTGCCACAAGTATTATCACCGTTTCTGACTATATAAGAATGAGAATACTAACAATAAATGCTTCTGACAGCAAAAGTGTTGTTGTACATAATGGAATTGATTTATCTAGTTTTTCTCATTGCAACAAACTTTTGTATGAAAGAAAAGATTTTGGTATAAGCGAAGGAGATTTCATCGTTGTATTTTCCGGACGACTAACTGAAGAAAAAGGTATTCTTCAGTTGATTACAGCATTCCATAAACTCACCAAGTACTCTAAAATCAAACTTCTAATTGTGGGAGGATCATTTTATGGACGAAACAAGGATGATAACATGTTCGTCAAAAAATTAAAAGAAAAAGCATACAACATTCAAGACAAGATTATATTTACAGGATTTAAGCCATATCATGACGTTCCGTCCATATTAGCATTGGCAGATGTTGCTGTTCTTCCTTCTATCTGGAACGAACCTTTTGGTCTCACATTGGTAGAAGCCATGGCAATGGGGCTTCCCATCGTTTCGACATCTCAGGGAGGTATTCCTGAGGTATTAACACCAGATTGTTCAATTGTACTTGACAAGAACGACCAGTTACCAGATAATATTGCGACCAGTATTCTGTCTTTATATAACAATCCAAAACAGAGAGCAAAAATGTCAAAAGCCTCAATAAGGCAATCAAAACTGTTTGACAAAGAGAAATATGCAAAACAATTCTTTGCTACTATCGATTGTTATTCATAAACCTCAAAAAACTATCTGTTTTACCATTCGATTTTTATTCAAAAGCCATGACAACACAAAGCCACCAATCAAAGCACACATAAACTGTAATATACTTACAACGCTCGTGTTCTCAAATATAGGATAAAAAGCCGCCATACGATGAGCGATGTCCTTTCCTAATACAATAAATGGTATTTCCATACAGAAAATCGTCAAGGAATGTCTTCCTAACAAGACAAGAGGAATCCGACACACTTTCGATTTTTCAAGCAGCAAAGCCAAATTAGTAAGAATCATACATCCAGCAAAACCTGCTACTAAAAAAAGAGATAGACTATTGCCATATTCTCTCACTGAAATATTCACACCTTCAGTAAATCTCAAAGCAAAAACATAAATAATAGCACATATTAACACCAGCCACTTTTCTGTAAGTAAATTTCGCACTTTAATTTCATATCCAAGAATCATAAAGATAGTAAGAAGTGGTGCAGTATCTATACTCCATGGTAATAGTACTGGTAAATGTGACATGGCAACAGACGCCAGAAAATAAACAGCCAGAACAATATATTTATATTTAAAGAAACGAAGATAAACAGCATAGAGCAAATAACATAGTGACATACAAGTCAGAAACCACAGCGGAAAGTTTCCTACTATAAAGAGTCTATAAATATCATCCGTTCCAATTGGAAAGAAACAATACCTTGAATAAACAATACCAGAAATAGCTCGCAAAGAAAAGTCATTAAATATCAACAGCAACAATACGCTAAAGAAGAAGTATGGTTTAAGTAATTTTGGCAACTTTTTAACGACAGTTATAAACCGAAATTTCTCTTCTTGATTGAATGAAAACGTATAACCCGAACAAAAGAAGAATATTGGAATCACAAAAAAAGAGGAGAAAGTCACCCATTGATAACTTTCTACATGATTTAACAATACAAAAAGAATACCAATACCTTTTGCAATATCTATGAATTCAAGTCGTTTCTTCATTTTTCTCTTGCCTTATCTTTCTCAAACACTTTGGCGGGAATGGCTGTTTGCCGGATGCCATACGCACCTTCAATCACATCAGTTCCCCATGCTGTCGGCGTCTTCCAATCACGATGATCTACCATATCAAGCCAAGCATTCTCTTGGTTATTTCCTGTCCATGACCAAGGCATAAAACCATAATCCAACTGATGACATGTTTTTAGGATTGTACGATGGTCGGCCTTACAACCGAGATTATTTTTGCCATCATTATAGTTGTAGCCAAACTCACCAACGATCAAAGGCAATTGTTTATTCTTGGCTTCTGTCAGTTTATTGATAATTTTTTGGGAGTCATTCCACGAACCATACATGTGGACAGAAAATAAAATATTGTGCAAAGGGTCGCAGTCTATAAGTTGCTGACCACCTTTTAATATGGGTAAAATATTCTGTCCCCAACCTGGAGCATCAACGACCAACGTCGTTTTGAAGCCAGCTTCACGAAGTAATGCGATAGCCTTTTCATAGCTTTTCTGCCAATGTTTCGTGGTAACACGATGAGCGCCCCACTCGTTTGCAATATTGATGAGCAGAAAGCGTTCGTAACGCATCAGTACAGTTTTGACATCTTCACGAGCATAGTATCGCGCCATATCGAGCAGCCGTTCGCCCGACGAGTTTCCCGTTACATCGTGAAGTTCCATCATCGGAATCATCTTCAGGGCTATGCAACGCTCTATGACGCGTTCCAATTCTGCGGCTTGCCCCCTTGTGTGCCATACGATACGTAGCGTATTAGCTCCTGTAGCAGCAATATCATCAAGTGCTTGATAGGCTTTTTCACCTAACCAGGCATGCGGGTTGTTGACACCCGCAATAATAAAAGGTTGTCCTGCGGCATCAATCAGTTGTGTTTTTTGGACATGAAAGTATTCTTGCGCATGACCATCAACACCAAGAATTGTCATTAGAATGGTTAGCAGTATTGACTTCATTGTTTCAGAAAAATATCTTGATTGTGATCTTTTTTATTATTTCTATTTTGCAAATTTACGAAAAAGGTTGAAAATAAAAAAATTTTGGGCAATTAATACGATTCTACCTTATAAATACTTCTGTTTGATGTAATTGACAATAAGAAATTTTGGAGTCAGCAATCGCCTTGGTATTACAACAATTATTCTTGGGACAGGATAGAATGTGGAAAGCGAAACGTTAATTAGACTCAAAGGCAAGAATATCATTCTGTAAATATATCAAACACGTCTTGTATTAATATTGTAAGGTTATTATACTTATATTGCACAAAATGGTGATATGAAGGACTCTGCTGTGGCTTTGCATGATTTTTATGGTTTGACCTGTAGTTGAGCCTATGAAGATGGGACTGTTGGGTGTGTTCCAGGTTGTTTTTGGGGTGGACAGAGGATTATCTCTGTTGGTTATGTGGGGGATAACTCGGTTATTTAGGTGGAAAACAAGGCATTAAAAGCCCGTGGAGGGCTTTCTGCAGGGTTGAATCATAGTGACCCACGGAATGGACGAAATGGTTTTATTCGCCGTAAAAATGCTCAGTGTGGACTGGAAATGCGGGGTTCTACCTCGGCAGATTTGAGACAAAAGGCATTGTGCTGGTTTGTGGTTGCTGAAGGGTGTACCACCAGCCATGATGGTGGCATTTCGTCGAGTTTTCGATAGATTCTCGCTATTTACTCGATCGACATTCGTTGCTCTTTCGTTCGTTTTTCGCTTGTTCCTCGTTCGGTTCTCGTTCGGTCTTCGATAGACTAACGACTAAGCAACGAGAGACGAACGAGAGACGAACGAGGACCTAACGAGAAGTCAACGAGAACCGAACGAGAACCGAACGAGAAGCAATCGAGAAGCAATCGAGAAACCGTGGCTTTCTGTCGTGACCTGATGGCATGTAAATCTGTTGGTTTTGTAAACATAATCAGTATTTTAATTGTTGAATTATTTGTTTGATTTTTGGTTTAAGGGTATCTTTCTTATTTTTAGAAATCATCCTCGGCTTGAAATACAAAGATACAACATGACACCCCCGGAATGCAAGAGTTTTGGCAGCTTTAATTATATATTTAACACTATTTAACTTTATTATAGATATTTTTGTTTTCAAACTCGTATA
>NZ_NPJA01000038.1 GCF_002251295.1 Prevotella sp. P5-50 | reverse complement strand
GTGCCGAGGGCCTCGCCGCCGGTAGCGTACACCACCTGTCCCGTAAGGTAGCCGATGGCGTGCTGTCTCTGTTCCTGTCCAATGGTTAATGCAGGCATCGCGCTTGTAAGGTTGTTGCCGATGAATTCATAGGTGTCGTAGTAGTTGACTATCTCGAGTTGCGGGTCGCTGATGCTGTACGGTGCGGAGTAGCCTGTGCTGCAGACACCCCCTGATCCGCTCGTGTATGATGTAGCGGAGAGCACCGACCCGTCGCGGTTTCCGTCGCTGCATGTGCCCTGCACGCACAGCCTTCCGAAGCGGTCGTACAGGCAGAAGCGGTAGCGGTTTCCCAGAGCGGTGTCTCTCATGTACGCCATGCGGTCGGCACTGTCGTACCAGTACTGCACGCATTCCGCCCCGGGCAGTTTCTTCCATACCACCCGCCCTCTATTGTCATAACGATATTCGTATGCATATATTGTCTTTTCCTGCGATATTTTGTTGAATGCAGGTGTGAGCACGAAGCGCAGCTGGCCGAGGTCGTTATATACATAATAGGTATCTCCTGCTGCGGTGCGCTCCATAATCTTCCTCCCGAGCAGGTCGGTGAATACGGCTGTGCTCCTGTTGTCGGCATCGTAAGACACTGCTTTTGCCAGCGTTCCCTCTGGATAGTACTCGAAGG
>NZ_NPJA01000037.1 GCF_002251295.1 Prevotella sp. P5-50 | reverse complement strand
GGCGGCCGTATGCATAAGTGCTCATACTTTCAGCTGTTGATTTCTGATTTATTATCTAATCTACAGTCTTGCTTGTGTCAATATGTCAAAGATCTCTTTCCTCTATTTCAAGGACAAGTGGAGAATATCGGGGTCGAACCGATGACCTCTTGCATGCCATGCAAACGCTCTAGCCAACTGAGCTAATCCCCCAAAAACAGATTTTGTTAGTACAAGAAGCCGAAGGAGTGTCTGAACAAACCAATGCTTCATCCCATTCTTTTGAAACTACCCTAATTATCTAAGATCCGTCTCCAGAAAGGAGGTGTTCCAGCCGCACCTTCCGGTACGGCTACCTTGTTACGACTTAGCCCCAATCACCGGTTTCACCCTAGGCCGACCCTTGCGGTCACGGACTTCAG
>NZ_NPJA01000036.1 GCF_002251295.1 Prevotella sp. P5-50 | reverse complement strand
TTTCCTGTGTCAGTTCCTTGATGGCTCTGAGGATGGTATCAGAGCTGCATGTACGAAGGGTAGGATGATACGAGAGATGGCGCATCAGTTGTGACGTTACATCTTCCACGCATGAGCCGCCACAGAAATAAACGCTCATCAGCGAACGGACTATCTCGCTGAACTGATATCCGAAGATACTGCTGCATCTCTGACCCAGTGTTGAGTCGATAACGGGTGAAAGCATGGAGTCAAATTTCTCCATGATTGAAAAAATTCCTCCAAAAGGTGTGAGTTTCTCAGATTTAATTTGTATTTTTGCCATGTCATATTAGAGTTTTGCTTGTTTTCTTTTTGCAACACTAAGATAAGTGAAAATTCTGACATGGCAAAATCCTGGGCAACTTTTTGTTGCTCAGGAACTTATAAATAAAGTTAAATTATAGTGTTGCGGAATTAAGGTTCATATCATGGATAGAGGCAGAGACGGATGCCGCTGCCATACAGACGGTCTGTCTCTACCATTGGTTTCTACCGTCAATATTCCATCGAGAACGATATGCCACGACGCATCATGTCATTAGCCAATGGACGCATGCGCTGGAGGAACGACTCCCATGCGCGGTTTTCCTGCTGACTCCATCCAGCCTCTGCCAATGCTATGGCACGGGGATAAGCCTGATAATAGATGCGCTCAGGTGTTGTGATACATTCACTCCAAAGCGTTCCTGCCACACCAAACAAGTTGTTCTCTTCAAACTTCTTATCGTGTCCCCATGCAGGATCAAGGCTATAAGTATCCTTGAGTGTAGTCGTCGGCATACCCCAGTTGACTTCGGGCATATCGCCCTTGGCCATTGGATAGTCGAAATAGCAATGTTCTCCTGGACATAGCATGATGCGGGCATTGTTTTCCACAGCAGCTTGAAGCGCCTTATCGGTCAGTCCATAGGTCATGATGCGGCAACACGCCGTTACAGGAATATGATGGTCAGTCCTGCCATCACGATACTTACCATCGACATGAGCTTGATAAGAATATTGAGCGAGGGACCAGAGGTATCCTTGAATGGGTCGCCCACGGTATCGCCAACAATGGTGGCCTTGTGGTTCTCACTGCCCTTTCCGCCGAAATGGCCCTCTTCTATCATCTTCTTGGCATTATCCCATGCACCACCAGAGTTAGACATAAACACGGCAAGGGTGAAACCAGCAGCAAGTCCGCCAGTGAGCAGACCGAGCACACCAGCCACACCAAGCACAAGACCCACCACGATGGGGATAACGATGGCAAGCAGCGAAGGAATGATCATCTCGCGCTGGGCACCACGTGTGCTTATCTCCACACAGCGACCATAGTCGGGTGTGGCTTTGCCTTCAAGTATTCCTTTGATTTCTCGGAATTGCCGGCGCACCTCCTGCACCATCGATTCGGCAGCACGACCTACGGCACCCATGGTCAATCCGCAGAACAGGAAGGCAGCCATTGCTCCGAGGAAAGCACCTACCAGGACCTTCGGATTGATGAGATTCACTTGGAAGAAATTGATGAAGTCTATGGTCGTTGCATTCGTTGGGTCGAACACATTTCCTGCTGCATCAAAATACTGTTTGCCGTTTTCCACGGCACGTATCATGGCAATCTTGATTTCCTCGATGTAGGAAGCAAGTAGAGCGAGAGCCGTAAGGGCAGCCGATCCGATGGCAAAGCCCTTGCCCGTAGCAGCAGTAGTATTGCCAAGGGCATCAAGGGCATCGGTGCGCTCACGCACTTCTTCACCCAGTCCGCTCATCTCAGCATTGCCGCCGGCATTGTCGGCAATGGGTCCATAGGCATCGGTGGCAAGGGTGATGCCGAGCGTTGACAGCATGCCCACGGCTGCAATACCTATACCGTAAAGGCCGATACTGATAGACTTTGCCGAGAGCGACATATCGAAACCGTTGGCACAGAGATAGCTCAGCATGATAGCCACCGATATGGTGACTACGGGTATCATCGTAGAGATCATTCCCGTACCTATTCCTTTAATAATAACGGTGGCTGGTCCTGTCTGCGATGCCTCTGCTATCTTTTGTGTCGGTCGATAACTTTGTGAGGTGTAATATTCCGTTGCCTGACCGATTACCACACCTGCCACAAGACCGCTGATAACGGAGAAACTGAGTCCTAACCAGTTTTCTATACCCAGCAGATAGAGAATCACAAAGGTGGCTACGGCAATGAGTCCGGCGCTGACATTGGTGCCAAGCCCCAGCGAGTGGAGCAGTTCTTTCATCGATGCTCCCTCTTTGGTGCGCACCAAGAATATGCCGATAAGCGACAGGAATATTCCTATGGCGGCTATCACCATCGGGGCAATGACTGCGCGCAACTGCATATCGCCATTCATGGCAAAGGCTGTAGCGCCCAAAGCGGCGGTTGACAGTATCGAACCGCAATAGCTCTCGTAGAGGTCGGCACCCATTCCGGCAACATCGCCCACATTGTCGCCCACATTGTCGGCAATGGTGGCTGGATTGCGTGGGTCATCTTCTGGGATATTGGCTTCTACCTTGCCCACGAGGTCGGCACCCACATCGGCAGCCTTGGTGTATATTCCTCCACCCACACGGGCAAAGAGTGCTTGGGTGGAAGCGCCCATGCCAAAGGTCAACATGGTGGTTGTGATGGTGATGAGTGCAGTATTTTCGCCTTCATAAACGGCATTGAGTACAACAAACCAAATGGCGATATCGAGCAGTCCAAGACCTACCACAACGAGTCCCATCACCGCACCACTGCGGAATGCTATCCGCAATCCTTTGTCCAGTCCGGTGCGCGCTCCGTGAGCGGTACGGGCTGATGCATAGGTGGCGGTTTTCATACCGAAGAAACCTGCCAGTCCGGAGAACAGACCGCCGGTGAGAAATGCAAAGGGTACCCATGGATTTTGCACTTTCAGTACGTACGCCATGAAAGCAAATACGAAGGCAAGCACTATAAAGACGATAGTCACTACCTTATACTGTTGTTTCAGATAAGCCATTGCACCTTTTCTCACATGTGCTGCAATTTCTTTCATTCGCTCTGTACCTTCATCTTCCTTCATCATGGTGCGGAAGAAATACCATGCCATTCCTAATGCAACAATACTGGCAATCGGAATCAGCCAAAACACTAATGGAATGTTGTTCATAACAATATAGTTTTTAGATTAATAATTATATACGGCAATCATCGTTTGGAAAACGATACTGCAAATTTACGAAATATATCGATACGAAAAAGCAAAATCCATTATTTTTTTCGAACCAAACAAATTTATTTTCCATTGCGCACACATCTCTATTCTGGATCAACATTTCCTCGCGCACACGCACACGCGAGTCTCAACTTTTTCGACCACCGACCACCATTTCCGCATATCATTCGTCTTTTCAACAACTTACAGCGGTGGTCGATTCCAAAAAAACATGGTTTTCGACCACCATTCGACCACCCTCCAAACACCATGCCCAATCTGCTGTTGCAACCATAAAAGCTGCGAAACCACAATAGAGTCCAATATAGGCTTGGTATTTTCAGATGCTCGACAATACCCTTATCATACATTCGACAACACTATTGCACAATATTTGACATTACTCCTTTCTGATATTTGAAACAACTTGTTTCCAACATTGAAAAGGCCCTTATCAAACGTTTGACAGCACCCTTATCCAACGTTTGACAACACTTTTATCTAACGTTGGACAATACTTTTATCTAACGTTGGATAACACCTTTGTCAAACGTTGGATAACACCTTTACCTAACGTTGGATAATAACTTTGTCAGCCGTTTGAAAATGCCTGATAATAATTTTTATTTACTTCGTGTAAATATCCACAATGATTATCTGGAAAACTATGTGTGCTCGAAGTGTGGTCGAAAATACGGGTTCGAAGCAATCGACCACAGCAACAAATCACTATCTTACAATACATTACACTATACCTGTGGTCGTGTGGTCGAAATTTTTAGAAAACAAAAATTTAATGAATTCCAAGTACGGAAACCGTATCATCTATTCAAGACGATAGTTGTCTCTATAATTACATTTTTTAAAAGGGGCAGTTCTATTATCAGATTCTTAATTGTACCGAATTCGATACTATTAAAACTATGCGTTACAGATGACAATATAACAGTTTTCAAAAAGTAAACTGGGCATTTTCTGTTTCACAGAATTATCTTCAATAAGGATTCAGCCAAAGAAAATAATGATAAAGCAAGATTTTTATGTCAACATCTTCGCCTCTCTCATTTAATTTTTATATATTTGCATGCAATATAACCCGCAACATTCCCAACACATCAAAACGTATGGTAACATATCTCATCATTATTGCTGTGGTAGCTGTCATCATGGTGGCAGTAGGCTTCGCATTAGGCAACAAAAGCAAAGGTAACGGACAAAACAATACCGAACTGATTGACAATCTACACGCACAACTGACTGACTTGACCAGGAAAATACAAGCACAGGAAAGCACCATTGCCAATCAACAGAATCAAATCATAACACTTACATCGGAGCGCGATGTGCAGAAAACTCACGCTGAGAATTTCTGTGCACAGTTGACTTTACAGAAAACTGACTTCGAAAAACAGATGAGCGCCCTAAAGGAAAATACCCAACAAACTATCAATACCGAAAGGGATCGCAATGTCAAAAGGGAAAGCGAACTGAAAGAAACTTTTGAGAAACAACTCGCCGACTTCAAGGCTTCTTACGAAACACAGATTGCAGAACTGAAGACCTCGCATGAGAAACAACTGGAACAAACCAAAGAGGGTGCCGAAAAACAAATAGAAGCGCTGAAGCAAATGAACCGCGAACAGATTGACAGTCAGATAAAACTCATCAAAGAGCAGATGCAGACCACATCGGAAGAAGTGCTCAAGCGCAGACAGGAAGAGTTGGGAGAGAGAAACAAAGAACAGGTGTCGAAGATTATCGACCCGTTGCAACAGAGCCTGAAGGATATGCAGGAGGCTTTCGATAAATCGAAGGAACAACAAAACGAAGCACTCACCCGACTCGACGAGACCATCAAAATCAATATGCAGAAGAGTGCACAACTGGGAGAAACTGCCGACCGACTGACCAGAGCTCTTACCGGTGAGGTGAAAGTGCAGGGCAACTTCGGCGAATTGAAACTGAAACAACTCCTTGAAGACCTTGAACTGAAAGAGGGTGAACAGTTTGACACGCAGGAAACACTACGCGACAAAGCAGGAAAAACGGCTAAAGGCGAAGACGGAAAGGGACTGATACCCGACTTCATTCTGCATTTCCCCAACAACCGCCATGTAGTGGTCGATTCAAAAATGTCGCTGACAGACTATGAGCGATATATGAATGCAGAAGACGGCACAACCGAGAAGTCAGATTATCTTAAAGCACACATCGCCAGCGTAAGAGCACAGGTGAAGCGACTTGCAAAAAAGGAATATACCAAATATCTGCCAAGCGGATACAACAGACTCAATTTCGCCATTATGTATGTGCCGATAGAAGGGGCACTCAATCTGGCTCTACTCAACGACAACTCGCTATGGCGCGAAGCCTACGATGAAGGGGTGTTGATACTCGGTCCGCAGACCATGTATATGAACTTGCGCGTATTGGAGATGATGTGGACACAGGTGAGACAACTCCAAAACCAGCAGGACATGATGAATGCTGCCAATACCGTGATAGACCGCGTGCAGGACTTTGGCATTCGTTTCATGGAGGTGGAATCGAGCATGAACGATACCATCAAGAAGATTTCCAAGCTGAAAATTACCACCGCCGACAGCGGACCAAGCATCATCACAGCTGCCAAAAACCTGATTAAGGCAGGTGCCAAAGAGAATAAAAAGAAGAAGTCGCTCAACGACATGAACGACTCCTTATTTATAGAAACAGATGCTACAGCGATGCTCCATGACGAGAGCGAAAGCTGATTTCACTTTCCTTTGATCACATTTCGTGCGGTTTCGATAATGGTATCGACACCACGACGCGTATCTGCATCATCGAGATGGAGGGAGATGTCGGGCTCGATGCCAAACTCTGTCTGACGCTTCTGACTGTCGTACATGGGGCAGGCTGAATAGCGAACCATCCATCCATTAGGCAGACTATTGCTCATCGGCATGCCAGAACCGCCACCAGTACGATAACCTACCAGAGTGACATTTGGGAGCGCATGCATCATCGATGCAAACTCGTTGGCAGCGCTAAACACCCCACGGTTGACAAGAACACATACCGGTTTGCGCCAACGCAGCCTGCTGGAGGGTTCGAGATACTGAGCTTTGAGTTCGCTGAAATCATTATGTCCCGTACCTGTCTTGTGTTGCATATATCCCACCAACGTCTTCTCATCGACGAAGCGGGAAGCCAAGCGCTCGGCATTGGTCAGTTCGCCACCGCCATTGCTACGGATGTCGATAATAAGTCCGCGACAAAGCAGGAAATAAGACAATACCTCATCGAGGTTGCCCTCTCCTATTGCATCGGCAAACGACTCATAGCGCACATAGCCGATATTGTCGTCAAGCACCCGATATTTCATGCCGCTGGCAATTTTATAGTCTGTACGGAGATAAATGCGTTCGAGCGAATCGCTATAATCTGAGGTATAGTCTTCCTTCCATGCCCAATAGCGCCCGTAATCATAACTGGCACCAAGGTTGACGTGTCCGTCGCGCAGTTCCGACAGCATATCGGTCATCACTTCAAAGAGCTGACGATCGGTCATGCGGTCGCTGACGCGTTCCTTGTATTTGACATAGACCTCCTGCCAATCGAGTCCATACTGCTGTTGCTTATAGTCGAAGAAGCAGTAATGCTGATCGATGATACGCCAAAGTGCCTCAAAATTGCCGGTTGGCGTATTGGGTTGTTCGTCTTCGTCGATACAAGAAGTGAACATCGTGACCATGAATATGGCGCACAACATCAGGGCGACGGTATGCAAACGGTTCAGCGTCTGCATGAAGCCAAATGGGCAAAGCCGATGGACGATATTCAATTTATGGGATAGAACTGTCATCATGATTCGTTACAGGATTGATTGTTTTACGCTGTCTGAATTGTATTCAGAGCCGGCGCGAAATGATTGAGAACCGACGGGTGATGCCCACCATGAAACGATGAGTATAGACATGTTGCTTCAGATGATTGACATGAAACTGCTGATAGTTGCCCAAATAGCCGATGCGAAGGGCGATAGACGCTGATAATGGCGTTTCGAGTGTCAACATCTGACGAAACTCAGGTGCCGACACAAAGGTGGTCAGCCGCACGTTGCCGTCATAGTCGCCTCTGACAAAAGTCTCATAGTAGGTCTGTCCGTAGTTGGGCGAGAACATCACTCCTGCCAATGGCAAGGCAAGTTCGTAGCGTGCCACTACCGGATGGCGCATGACCGAGAAGCGATAGGAAGCCACTCCGGTAGGCATCAGATTAAGATGTGCACGAGCCTGGGCAGGATTGTTAGAATTGGAACTATTATAGATAAATCCCAACGAGGCATTAGCCATGCCTCCAGCCTGTAGGGTCAGGCGATTGTCGAGCAGTTGCCACCGGCGCAAACGTCCCCAATAGAAATTGTAGGCACCTTCCAGTTCGTCGCGCTGATCAGTACGGTCGCTAACCGACGAGAAGTTGACTTCATGTTCCATGACCGTGCCCCATCTTCGTTGTGGACGCTGTCGTTCGACGGTGCAGAGATATGTAACTCCCGGTCCGCTAAAATGTTCGGCAGACAGATAGGTGTCAAGCACCTGGGATGCGCCACCTCCCACCATGTGACTTACCGTAGAGATACGGAGAGAATCGGTAGCGGTTTGTGACGTTGCCGACGTTGCACTCAGCATAAGTGCCAGTACGAAGAGCGTTCTATTGATAGTCTTCATCAGAGAAAAGCGTTTGTTGTCCAGTCAGTTCGTCAATCACCTGTTGCTGACTCTTTCCAGCATCAGGATCCAGATTCTCTTCCTCTTCCGTTTCATCGGCCTCATCTTCTTTGGGTGGGTCAGGCAGACGAGTGGGTTCCAGTTCGGTAATGCTGGCAATCTGGTAGGTAGTGAGACGTTTACCCTTTGCTTTATAGCCCTTAACAGCAATAAACTGTTCTACGTCAATCTCCTCTGATCCACGGAATTCGTCGGCTCCACCATAGGTGACAAGGATGCGCGGATAGACTTGGTCGGTGAGCAATATCTCCTTGGAATTGGGATTCTCGCCCAGATAACATTGTTTGCGTTTGGATGCTTCCAGCAAGAAGCGCTTGACATAGGGATATCCTTGATTGTCGGCATCGTAGAGCACACAGCTCCAGACCTTGTCGGCTTCGTATTTCTCCAGTCTTACGATATTGTCTTCGAAGTGGTTGTTGACATCGAAATTGGTGAGATAGTATTCACCATTGGGTAGGAATACGAGTATCTGGTCGCCATCGTTGAACTCGCCCAACAAGCGTCCGTGCTCGTCGTAGTTCAGGCGGTTGACATCGGGATCGTACCACACTTTGCGTCCGCCCAATGTGGAGTGACCATGACTCTTTAGTCCGATGCGATGCACTTGGAACTTGGTCAGCAGATTACCCTTAGCAGCACGTCCCTTGATGAGCACCTCGGAGAAGTCCTTGTCGAAGAATATCTTTTTGAGCTTTGGTGCAGGGTCGAGTGTTATCTTGATAACTTCAGCCTCGCCATTGGGATTGGCGGTGAAATAAACGACACGCGATCCCGGGGTTCCAATGGTCAGGTCGTATTCGCGATCGCGAGTAACCGACGGCACGTTGAAACGCTTGATATAATAGAAGCCTTTCTTTCCGTCACGATACACCATATTATAAATAGTGCGCTGGTCGTTTTTCTTAAACACACCAAGCCACAGTATATTCTTTCCTACGAATATCTTATCTGCCACACGGATGACCTTGAACTTACCATCTTTGTAGAAGATGATGACATCATCGATATCGGAACAGTTGCAGACAAACTCGTCTTTCTTCAGTCCTGTACCTATAAATCCATCGGCACGGTTGATATAGAGTTTCTGATTGGCCTCAACAACCTTGGTAGCCTCGATGGTATCGAAGTTGCGGATTTCGGTCAGTCGCGGATGATCCTTACCATATTTCTCTTTAAGGAACTTAAACCAATTGGCGGTGACCTCTACAAGGTTGTTGAGGTCGCGGTCAATCTGTTCGATTTCCTCCTTGATGCGTGCCATGAGTTCGTCGGCTTTATCTTTGTTGAACTTAAGGATTCGCTGCATTTTAATCTCCAGCAACTTGAGAATATCATCCTTGGTTACCTCACGAACCAGTTGTGGATAGTAGGGAGTGAGGCGTTCGTCAATATGTTCGCATACGGCATCGACATTGGGTGCCTGTTCGAATTTGCGGTCTTTATAGATGCGCTCTTCGATGAATATCTTTTCAAGCGAAGCGAAATGATACTGCTCAAGAAGTTCGTTTTTGCGGATTTCGAGTTCCTGCCGGATAAGATCCTTAGTGCGGTCGGCTGAATGGCGCAACACATCGGATATGGTGAGGAATTTCGGCTTATTGTCTTCGATGACACAGCAGTTGGGCGAAATATTGATTTCGCAATCGGAGAAAGCATAGAGCGCATCGAGTGTCTTGTCGGACGAGACACCGGGTGCCAACTGTATTTGTATTTCCACCTTGGCTGCGGTGAGGTCTTCCACGTGACGTGCCTTAATCTTTCCTTTCTCGATGGCTTTGAGTATCGAGTCAATAATGGTTTCGGTAGTCTTGGAGAAGGGAATCTCTCGAATGACAAGGGTCTTCTGGTCGAGTTTCTCTATCTTCGCACGTACTTTCAACGAACCGCCTCGCTGTCCGTCGTTGTATTTCGAAACATCAATAGAGCCGCCTGTGGGGAAGTCGGGATAGAGATGAAACTCCTCGCCATGCAGATAACTGATGGCTGCATCACACAGTTCAACGAAATTGTGGGGCAGGATTTTCGACGACAGGCCTACGGCAATACCCTCGGCTCCCTGTGCCAGAAGCAACGGAAACTTTACGGGCAATGTGATGGGCTCCTTGTTGCGTCCGTCGTAAGACATCTGCCATTCGGTAGTTTTCGGATTGAAAACCGTATCGAGGGCAAACTTCGACAGGCGTGCCTCAATATAACGAGGGGCGGCAGCACGGTTGCCGGTGAGGATATTTCCCCAGTTTCCTTGGGTATCCACCAGCAATTCTTTCTGTCCGATCTGTACCAGCGCATCGCCAATAGAAGCATCGCCATGTGGGTGAAACTGCATGGTGTGTCCTACGATATTTGCCACCTTGTTGTAGCGACCGTCGTCCATTCGCTTCATCGAGTGAAGGATGCGGCGCTGCACAGGCTTTAGTCCATCTTCAATATGTGGTACGGCACGTTCCAGGATTACGTACGAAGCATAGTCCAGAAACCAGTTTTGATACATTCCGCTAAGATGGTGTACGGCTGCCGCATCAAACCTATCCACGGGTTTATAGCCTGAGTGTGCCTCGGCTTCAACCTCTTCGGTGATGTCTTGCTCTTCGTTCAGTATTTCGTCGTCCTTGATTTCGTCGTCCATTGATGTTTATCCTTTTAAGTTATAGGCATTGTCTGCCAACGCCTTTAATTCTTGCAAAATTACGAAAAATATTCGAATTTTGCAAGTTGGATGCTCGGTTTTACTTCACTTCAAACGATATTTCCGTCCGTATGTCGGCTGATGACGCACCTATCATGAGTTGGATGCGACCCTTTTCTGCCTCAAAACGATGGGTAGCCTCATCCCAATGGGTAAGGTCGGCACGGTCGATGGTGAGTTTGACCTCGCGTGTTTCTCCAGCTTTGACAGCCACTCGTTCAAAGGCTTTGAGCTGTTTCTGTGGATGTTCAACTTTAGAATCAGGATAGTTCACATAACATTGGACAACCTCATCGCCATCACGACCGCCAGTATTGGTAACAGGGAGCGTAACGGTCACGGTATGCTTGTCTTTCAGATTAACCTTTGGCTCACCATATCGGAACGTCGTGTAACTCAATCCGTAGCCGAAAGGATAGAGCACATCGCCTTGCTGATACATATAGGTACGGCCATTACGGATATTATAGTCCATCATGGCGGGCAAATCGAGAATATCCTTCACCCATGTTTGAGTGGTGCGACCGGCAGGATTGATGCGTCCGAAGAGTGCATCGGCTACGGCATGGCCTTGCTCCTGACTGCAATGGGTGATGTGGAGGATGGCAGGCAGATGGTCATTACTCCAATTGATGGTATATGGGAAACTGCTGACAAGCACAAGTACTGTGTTCTGGTTGGCACGATAGAGCTGACGAACGAGATCTTCATCGGGCAATTGCAACGATAGGCGGTCAACGGCTTCGCGACCGTCGCTGGGTACTGGACAGAAGAACCAATCAGCCTTGGTACCATAAGGATGATTGCCTGTACATATTACCACAGCGTCGGCTTCACGTGCCAGACGTTCTGCCTCACCCATACGGTTGTCTTTCACGTAGCTCACTTCAAATCCCTGTTGTGCTCCCAGTTCGCGAAGTGCTTTCAAGACAGTTACTTCATAGGGAGGTGTGCCACTATACCAGTCGTAGATAATCTCGTCGGCATAAGGTCCGACAACAGCCGCCTTTTTCACTTTCTTACTATCGAGCGGCAGGAGTCCGTTGTTTTTCAGGAGTACTACCGACTTGTTGGTCACCTCTCGCACAGCATTCCGTGCCTCTTCGGTCATAAAGGGCGGTGTGGCGGTTGTATCTGTTCCCATGGTTGCATACGGGTTGGGAGAATTCTTTCCGTCGAGCAGTCCAAGGCGGAGCATCACGCGCACATTACCCCGAATAGCCACTTCGATATCTTGTTCAGTAACCATTCCCTTGGCAAGCGCCTCGCGGATTTCATCCTGATAGCGGTCGAGTATCTGTCCCAACTGGTTTTTCACCACGGCAGCTGCGGCTTCTGTCTTAGTAGCAAATGCCTTATGGGCGGTCGATAGCATACCCATCGCACCACCATCGGTACAGATAATGCCATCATTCCCCCACTCTTTGCGAACGATACTTTGCAGACAGGGGTGTATGGCCATAGGTGTTCCATTCCAAGAATTATAGGCTGCCATCATGGCACGTGACCCTCCCTGCGTGATTCCTTTATAGAAAGGATAGGAATAATACTCGCGAAACAATCTGTCGTCGAAATTGCTGGAGGTAGAATCGCGACCATATTCATTACTATTGGCAAGGAAATGTTTCATCAGCGCGGCTGCTTTCCAATAGCGAGGATGATTGCCTTGCAGTCCGCGCACCATAGCCACGGTGAGCTGTCCGGTTAGGTACGGATCTTCACCATAACTCTCTTCGGTACGTCCCCAACGGGGATCGCGTGCCAAATCGGCATTGGGTGCATAGATGACAAGTCCCTTGCGGCGGGCATTGGGCTGATGGATATAATAGCGGGCCTCGGCAGCCATCTGCTCACCTACCATGCGCACAGCCTCACGATCCCACGTTTCTCCTAATCCATATGCCTGTGGAAAGATGGAAGTCGGTAGTGGATTGGGGCGCTTTTCACCATTCACCTCAATCATTCCGTTATTGTTTGCAGGTCCACCCAAAGCCACCCCATGAAGTCCTTCATAGCAACTGATAGACGGAATGCCCAAACGTGGTACCCCCATCTGTGTGGAGAGAAGAGAAATCTTCTCGTCGAGTGTCAACTGGCCGATAAAGAGATTGATACGCTGGTCATCCTTCAATCGAGTGTTCTGAAAATCGAATGGCTGTGCAACTACCGAGAGTTGTGCCATAAACATCAGTATCGAAAGCAGCTTCTTCATACTTTAATATTTTTAGGTTTTAGATTGCAAAAATACGATTTTTTTGCGAGAATGTTCTAACATTACCCCCAAAAAAGATTATTTGCAAAGCAAAAAAAACATTCGGGATGTATTCGGAATGTATTCGGGATGTATTCGGGATGCATTCGGGATGCAGCCATCCCTGTTTCTTGCGCTTTTCCGCAAGGTCTGTAAATCCCAAGCAACTCCCAAGCAACTCCCAACTAACTCCCATAAACTTACGCACAATGTAAGCCCCATCACGTTCGAATAAACAAAATATAACACGTTTTATTTTGTATTTCGCTCGATTTGCACTACCTTTGTAACCCTGTACTTAGGTAGGCTGCATCTCGGAAATAAAAAGAAAAAATCGTTTTTCTTTTGTATTTCGCTTGATTTGCACTACCTTTGCACGCATAATTTTTGAAAAGAAGTAAAAGCATTATGGCACAAGAAGATGTATTTAAGAAAATCGTAAGCCACTGTAAAGAATATGGTTTCGTATTTCCAAGCAGCGATATTTACGATGGATTGGGAGCCGTTTACGACTACGGACAGAACGGTGTAGAGTTGAAAAACAATATCAAAGAATACTGGTGGAAATCAATGGTACTGCTCCACGAAAACATTGTCGGTATCGATTCTGCCATCTTCATGCACCCCACAATTTGGAAAGCCTCTGGACACGTTGACGCATTCAACGACCCCCTCATCGACAACCGCGACTCAAAAAAGCGCTATCGTGCCGATGTGCTGATTGAAGACCAGATTGCAAAATACGATGAGAAGGTGCAGAAGGAAGTGGCAAAAGCACGCAAACGCTTCGGAGAAGCATTTGACGAAGCCAAATTCCTCGAAACCAACGAACGAGTAAAAGAGCATATTGCCAAGCGCGACGCACTACATGAGCGCTACGCTAAAGCCATGCAAGGACCAGACCTCGCAGAACTGAAGCAGATCATCCTTGACGAAGAAATCGTTTGCCCCATCAGCGGCACACGCAACTGGACGGACGTACGCCAGTTCAACCTGATGTTCTCTACCGAAATGGGAGCCAGCGCTGAAGGTTCTATGAAAGTATATCTCCGCCCAGAAACCGCACAGGGTATCTTTGTCAACTACCTCAACGTGCAGAAGACCGGTCGCATGAAGATTCCATTCGGTATCGCTCAGATTGGTAAAGCATTCCGCAACGAGATTGTAGCACGCCAGTTCATCTTCCGCATGCGCGAATTTGAACAGATGGAAATGCAGTTCTTCGTAACTCCAGGTACTGAACTCGAATGGTTCCCCAAATGGAAACAAACTCGTATGGCTTGGCACCAAGCTCTTGGTTTCGGTGCAGAAAACTATCGCTTCCACGACCACGATAAACTTGCACACTATGCCAACGCAGCTACCGACATCGAATTCAAGATGCCATTCGGCTTCAAAGAAGTGGAAGGTATTCACTCACGTACCAACTTCGACCTCTCACAGCATGAGAAATTCTCAGGAAAGAGCATCAAATACTTCGATCCACAGACCAACGAGAGCTACACTCCGTATGTCATCGAGACCTCGATCGGCGTAGATCGTATGTTCCTCTCAGTCATGTGTCACTCATACTGCGAAGAGAAACTCGAAAACGGTGAAACACGCGTAGTACTCAAACTGCCCGCCGCCCTGGCTCCTGTAAAACTGGCAGTCATGCCACTCGTCAAGAAAGACGGACTGCCCGAAAAGGCACGCGAAATCATCAACAACCTGAAGTTCCACTTCAACTGCCAATACGACGAGAAAGACTCTATCGGAAAGCGCTACCGTCGTCAGGATGCCATCGGTACTCCTTACTGCGTTACCGTTGACCACGACTCACTCAACGATGGCAAGGTGACACTCCGCTTCCGCGACACCATGGAACAGGAGCGCGTCAATATCAGCGACTTGGCAAGCATCATCGAAGACAAGGTGAGCATCGTCAGCCTGCTCAAGAAGATTCAGTAAATACACTTATTATATAATAATGAGCATCTACAACATGATGATACGCAGCAAACAGACAATCCTCGCAGGTTGCCTGTTTGCCTTGATGCCCTTCTTTGCGGCATCATGCAGCGAAGACGATGGCACAGAAGAGGAATTTGTTGATTGGAAAAATACCAATGAACAGTATTTTGAAACACAATACAAACTACATGCCTCTGCCACAGCCTCATCGTTCGTTGTACGCAAATGGTCGGTTTCCGACTCCATCAACATCCCACAGACCGACTGCATCCTCGTGGATGTAATAGAGCGCGGAGAAGGCACTACATCACCATACTACAACGACTCACTATGTATGCAGTATCGCGGACGCCTCCTGCCATCAAAGTCGTACAAAGACGGATATGTGTTCGACCAAAGTTTTGAGGGAACATACGACCCTGCCGTTACCGCTCCCTACAAGATAGCACAGTACAACTCATACGGTTCTGTATCAGGATACCGACTGCCCGTTGCTTCCGATTTCGTCGATGGATTCAGCACAGCATTAATGAACATGCATAAAGGCGACCATTGGCGAGTGACCATACCATATCAACTGGCATACGGAGAAACCGCCAGCGGAGTAATACCAGCATACAGCACGCTGGTGTTCGACATTTGGCTCACAGATTTCTGGACAAAGACTAAAGGTGATCGCAATTAAGCGGTCACCTTTTTTATATCTACGCCACGCTAATTCCTACCTTTGACACCATGCCTCTTAGGTACTTTCGCTCGAGAATGAAAAGAAAAACACGCTTTTCTTTTGAATTCTGCTCGCTTATTCGTACCTTTGTCAAGGATATACACAACTGAAAACAAGACAGAAAATGATCTGGAATGAAACTATTGAATGTATGAGTCGCGAACAGCTTCGCGACCTACAAAGCCAACGTCTGCGAAAAATGGCAGACTACGTCTATCACAACACACCATTCTATCGGAAGAAATTTCAAGAAATGGGACTCGAACCTGGTGATATCCGAGATATAGACGACATCGTGAAACTACCATTTACCAACAAGCTCGACCTGCGCGACAACTATCCCTTCGGACTGACTGCCGTGCCCATGAGTCAAATTGTGCGTATCCACGCCTCTTCAGGAACTACAGGCAAACCGGTAGTAGTACTATACACCCGCAAAGACCTTGCCATGTGGACCGAAGCTATCTCACGCGCATTCACTGCATACGGCGCTACAAAAAACGATATCTTCCAAGTGAGCTATGGCTACGGACTCTTCACCGGAGGACTCGGCGCTCACGATGGAGCTACCAATATCGGAGCCAGCGTGATTCCTATGTCAAGTGGAAACACACAGAAACAAATCACGCTGATGCACGACTTCGGCACATCGGTACTCTGTTGCACACCATCATACGCCATGTTCTTAGCAGAAACACTAAAAGACTGCGAATGGCCACGAGACGAATTCAAACTCAGAATTGGTGCATTCGGAGCCGAACCATGGACTGAAGAGATGCGCCATAAACTCGAAACATCATTGGGCATCAAAGCATACGACATCTACGGACTGAGCGAAATAGCAGGACCAGGAGTGGGATACGAATGTGAATGTCAGAACGGTACACACCTCAACGAAGACTATTTCTACCCCGAAATACTCAATCCTGAAACAGGAGAACCCATGCCTGAAGGACAATTGGGAGAACTTACCTTCACACACCTTACCAAAGAGGGAATGCCATTGCTGCGCTACCGCACACACGACCTCACCGCACTACACTATGAGAAATGTGCATGCGGACGCACATTAGTGCGCATGGACCGCATACTGGGACGCTGCGACGACATGCTCATCATACGTGGCGTCAACGTATTCCCATCACAAATCGAATCAGTCATCCTCTCGTTGCCTGAATACGAACCGCACTTCCTGCTGACCGTCGATCGTAAAGACAATACCGACACAAGCGAACTGCAGGTAGAGGTCAAAGAGGAATACTACACCGACGAGATGTCAACCATGGTTGGACTGCAGAAGAAACTCGAAGCAGAACTGCGTAGCGTCATCGGACTCGGCTTCAAAGTGCGCCTCGTAGAACCACGTGCCATCGAGCGCTCTACCGGTAAAGCTAAACGCGTCATCGATAAACGCAAGCTATAAACGCCGTGACCAAACGACACACAACCGCATTTCAATCATGCGACATACAGACAACAGAAACAACAAACAATAAAACAATAAGAATATGTTAGCTAAACAACTATCCGTTTTCCTCGAAAACAAGTCAGGCCGCCTGACAGAAGTTACAGACGTGCTGGGCAATGCAGGCGTCAACCTCTCAGCCATGAGTATTGCTGACAACAGCGACTTCGGCATCCTGCGCTGCATAGTAAGCGACCCCGACAAAGCCTACCAAGTGCTCAAAGCATCACACTTCGCCGTAAAAATGACCGATGTCATCGGCTTTGTATGTCCCAATACCAGCGGTTCACTGGCAAAAGTACTGAAACACTTGTCGGAAAACGGAGTATTCATCGAATATATGTACTCATTCTCCAACGGCGATGTGGCGCACGTAGTCATACGTCCAACAGACCTTGAGGGCTGCGAAAGAATACTCGCAGAAAAGAAAGTAGATCTACTTGCTGCAAGCGATTTATACCGTCTATAATGCCGAAAATCACGCATTTTAGGCATAAAAAACGCGTTTTGGGAACTTTTTTCGAAAAAACACGAAAAAAGTTCCCAAAATATTTGGTGGATTCACAAAAACTCCGTACCTTTGCAATCGCTTAAAAGAAATAAGCAATCAAACAAAGAAATAAGGGCGCTTAGCTCAGCTGGTTTAGAGCATCTGCCTTACAAGCAGAGGGTCGGGGGTTCGAATCCCTCAGCGCCCACAAAGAGTTCCAAAATATTGGAACTCTTTTTTTTTGTTTATATATCCATCTAAGCCTACTCTACTACAATACAGCAAAGCCTGGCTCACGGCTCAATAGATTTTTCATGGCTCAATAGATTTTTCATAGGGGTAAATGAGTATGATTCATATGAAATGCTTACCTTTGCATCATGGAAGACAAAGGTTTGCTAATGTTGGCACGTATGGTGCTGCCCAAGGAAGTGCTTGACCAC
>NZ_NPJA01000035.1 GCF_002251295.1 Prevotella sp. P5-50 | reverse complement strand
TTGCGGTGGGGTTCCACCTCTTCCCATTCCGAACAGAGAAGTTAAGCCCACTTGCGCCGATGGTACTGCAATGCAATGCGGGAGAGTAGGAGGCCGCCATCTTTTACAAAGCACCTTGTTTCAGCAATGAAGCAAGGTGCTTTTTTCGTTTCCTCCCTTTACGGATCCACGGAACACACAGTACACGGATCCACGGAACACACAGTACACGGAAAATAGTTGAAGATTATTTTCACGATTTCGATACACAAGCAAAGGAGGGCTTAAAACCCAATGGCTTCCACAGCCCAGGACAACGCCCTGAGGACATTATGCAGCATACCCCAACCACGTCTTGTAAGGACAAAACTAAAATCCGTAGCATCTACAACCGTAACCTTGACCTTACATCTCAACTAAAAGCTCAGAAATCAAAATCGCATAGGAAGCTGTCAATGCAATAACTTCGTGACATTCCTTACCATCCGTGTGCGGTTTTCAAAAACCGTTATACTGTTATCTGTAACGCTTTACTGCAAATTATGGAGTAGATTAAACACTCCGTGTCAATCCGGAGTGGTATCTGAGTGCGGTTATATGTTCTGTCACATGAGAGTTAGTAAGGCTTTAAAGAAAGACCACCACTATATAATAAATATAGTGATGGTCTTTATCTTAATAATTGCTTTTACTATAGATGGAGTAATGGACGTTCTGAAATGATTAGACTTATAATCAATAATTGTTAGAATGCGTATGATAGCTCCTCATCGTCAGTCGTGTCGAATGTGTATCCATTACTGACAGAATTGGTAAAGAAGTACCCTGTTGCTTTGGTCGTACAATTTTGTTTCAGCGTTACCGCATTAAATGTACGCGTGCGAATCAGTTTGCCAGAACTATCCTTCATATTGACCTTTACATTGACAACTTGTTCTGTTGCTGTCAGAAAACATGAAATCATTGGACCGTCTATGAATGAATTGTTTGGCGTATTTTTCTTGTAGAAATTAGTTGTGTATGATTGTTTTGCAAAACTAAATCCAGTAGATGGATTGAAAGTGTATTGGTTTGGAGTACCTACATTCTGATCTGGGTCGATGATGATTTCCACTTCATCTACTTCTTCAGGGTAGGGGTCTGTTATACGAAGCATGAATGATGCTGTGATGCGTTTGCCAAAGTTCATAGTAACCTCTTTAGGTTCACCTCTGGTAATATCAACAGACATCGTTGTTGCATAGGTACTCTTGTAGAGTATGATATCATTGATGACCGCTTTATCTGGAGATACGATGTTTGCAGCTCCGTTACTTGGAGTTTTAGCCTTGTGTGCCACAGCTACGAAAGTGTATTTTCCAGCTGGAAGCTCGCAATTAATCTGATCGAAGTTTTCGTTTTCTCCTTTTGTTTTGTTTTCAGTATAAAGCTCTTTGTTGTTTTCGTCGAAAACCTTAAATGCGATACATGTCACTTGTGCTTCTGCAGCACTTGCACGTGACGTTGCGAAATTTTGGTCAGGAAGTACTGAAAAATCAAATCCAGAAAAACTGACTTTTACTGAGACAGGTTCTGTCACTACTGTGTTGTTGTCCTCTGATGAACAAGAGAACAGATGTGCTACAAACAAAGGTAGCAATAAAAAAAAGAATTTTTGCATAGACCTTACAAATTATTGCTGCAAAGTTAAAGTTTATTTTCATACGAAGCACGAAAAAACTCTTAAAAAAGTATAAAAGCAGTATTGATATAACGAAAAATGGCTAATTCTGTCCTTTTTATAGCAGTGTCAAAAGGGTTTTTATAAGAAATTATTTGCGAAAAAACGGTAAAACTGTCAGTTTTATATTGCCCCTGATGATTGATTTAGTATTAAGGTGTCTTATTAATAATATGCTTTTCTATTGAAGAAGTAGTTTTAATAAAAAGAAACAAGGTAATTCTTCACAATGAAGATAACCTTGTTCCTTATAAGTTGTATAGAATGTTATAGAGGCTTAAATCTGACGTCCGTTGATGGCATATTTTTTATTGCCCTTCTCAATGATGATTTTACCATTCTTGACGTATTTGCGCGAAGTCTTATTGGGTGTGATAGTAATCTGTTCGATGCCTGTTGCCGATGAACAATAGACATAGATAATCAAGCAACATTGCTTGTTGCCAATAGAGAATGACAGTTTTTTCTCTACAGGTGCCTCAGTAAAACTAAAAGAGTGAGAAACAGTAGTGTATGTATCGTCAACCTTTGCAGGGAATACATAATCTGTGCTGGAATAGTTAACTCCATTGACGTTCTTGATGTAAGCATCAGCATCGTAGTTATCGTATCCTGTAAAGGTGACTTTCACCACTTTTTTCCCTTCTGGAATATTGATATCGTAGGCATTGGCAGAATACTTGATCGTATTGTTTTTTCCAGCACCATAGACTTTGCCTTTCGCATTTGACACGGTAAATCCATTGTTAAAATGGTAGGTGTTTAGACCATCTCCAGTGGATTCTTCTGAGTAGGTGACTGCAGAGAGCTCAAAGGCTTCACCTTCGCCGCCTTGTGTGGCATCGATACGCTTTTTCCAGGCGGGATACTCTTCGCTGATGAGTTTCTGACACCAACTGCCGAGATACTGGTAACTGGCTCTGTTAGTAGCCATCAGCGAGGTAGCCACAGGTACACCCTTGCTATCGATGACCGGGTCGGTATCAGCATAATTATAGAGGAAACGATAGAAGAGGTGAGGGTACTCGTTTTTGTAGATAGAGAAGATGGGTTTGTAGGCATTTTCAGCTTTGTAGCTCGACGTAGCAATTTCGTTTTCGGTGTAGGTATAATCTACGCCGTTGTAGTTATAGGTACGCTTCTTGCCACGCTCTTCCAGTTTTTTGAAAAATTTGTCGTAGATTTTCTTACCACTCTCACCGCCAATCTGTATGAATCGTCCCCAAATAGCGCTACCGCTTTTGTCGATGATACGACGGTCTTGCTCGCCTTTTGCATTTGTGAAATCTTCAATGGCCTTACCCTCTATCTTATGGTTGTCGAGCCAAGTCACAGCCGCTGTAATAGCCTCCTGGAGTTCGGTAGAAGGTTTCTCGACAGTCATCAAGAAGGAGATAAGGTTGGCAGATTCATATCCGCTGACAGAAGGCAGTTCGTGAGGGCGTCCTTCTGCTGGCAGAAAATCGACAGGGTCGTGCTGTGCACACCATGCAGCCTTGACACCATTGTCATCGATTTGGCATTTCAGAATCACGTCGATGGCTTTATTGAAAGATGTCATACACTTAGTGCGTATGGTTTCGTCTGCAATATTGGTGAAATCGCCCTTGTTGTTATTGATGTCACGCAAGAGTTTCATCACATTGGAGACGAGGTCATCGTTGAAGGTGATGTAGTCTTGGTAACTGCCGTTGCCCGACAGCGGCCAGTATTGTGACCATCCGCCGCATGATTTCTCCGAAGTGAAGATCATATCAAGACCTTTAGTGAAGGCTGTACGGTATTTTTCTATCTTTGTGGCTTGCCATACTTTTGCCAAGAATCGCATCTCCTGTGTTGTTGCCGCATTATCGAGACAGGAATGCTCATCGCGACTAGCCTTCAGGTTTGCTAACTGATCGGGAGTGAGTTTGTGTAGTTGATCATTTTTCATCCATCCTCCCGTCGTCTTCTGTACATCGAGCACAATATCGGCGATGGCTTTAGCCTCATCGGTACCATACCATTCGGCTCCCATTTTTCCGTTGCAGACATCAGCCCATGACAACGTGGTTATATCGGTGGCGTTGACACCTGTACATAGTCCTAGCAACGCAATGACTGTGAGTAAATAGTGCTTCATAGAAAATTATGTTTTAGTAAGTTTGTTGTTTCCTAGTTTGGTTGCAAAGTTACAAATAATATTCTTAAATAAAAGAAAAAGTATGATTTTCTTTGTTATTCAGTCTCTTTTCCCTAACTTTGTGGTTCATTTGGATATAAATATGAACGACTATATTGAGATAAAAGGTGCGCGGGTCAACAATCTTAAGAATATCAATGTGAAGATACCCCGCAACAAACTGATTGTGGTGACTGGAGTCAGTGGCAGTGGTAAATCGTCATTGGCATTTGATACCTTGTATGCTGAAGGTCAGCGTCGCTACGTGGAGAGCCTGTCGAGTTATGCTCGTCAGTTTCTAGGACGTATGAACAAGCCCGAATGTGACTTTATCAAAGGTATTCCGCCTGCCATTGCCATCGAACAGCGTGTGATTTCACGCAATCCTCGTTCTACTGTAGGTACTACCACAGAGATTTACGAATACCTCCGACTGCTGTTTGCCCGAATAGGTAGAACCTACTCGCCGATTAGTGGTCAAGAGGTGAAGAAACATTCCACGGAGGATATCATCGCTTGTACCCAGCAATATGCGGCAGGAACTCGTTTCTTGATTATGGCTCCTGTAGTACTCCCTGAATCGCGTACATTGGGTCAGCAACTTAAAACCTACGTTTATAATGGATATTCTCGCTTGTTTGCCAAGGGCGAACTCTCGCGCATAGACGATTATCTGCAAGTGCATCCAGAAGCAGAAACGGCAACGACTGCTGAGGGTCTATACCTCGTGATAGACCGTATGGCGGTAGATGCCGCCAAAGATGCTGTGTCGCGATTGACAGACTCTACAGAAACAGCCTTCTATGAAGGTAATGGAGAATGTCGGTTGGTGTTCATGCCTTCGATGATTTCCTATGATTTCTCTATGCGTTTTGAAGCGGATGGAATCACCTTTGAAGAACCTAACGACAATATGTTCTCGTTCAACTCTCCAGCCGGAGCCTGTCCTGAATGTCAGGGTTTTGGCAATATCATCGGTATCGACGAACACTTGGTGATTCCTGACACGTCACTGTCGGTATATGACGGTTGTGTGGTATGCTGGCATGGTGAAAAGATGAAAGCATGGAAAGAGGAATTCTGTCGCAGAGCAGCCCTTGACGATTTTCCTATCTTTGAACCCTATTATAATCTGACACAAAAGCAGAAAAACCAACTCTGGCACGGCTTGCCGTCAGACCGCAAACGTGCTAAGGGAGAACGGGTGTCGATAGATGATTTCTTCCGCATGGTAACAGAAAATCAGTATAAGATACAATACCGTGTGATGTTGAGCCGATACCGTGGTAAAACCACTTGTCCGAAGTGTCACGGATCACGACTGAAGCCCGAAGCCAACTACGTGAAAATTGCAGGCAGAAGCATTAGCGACCTTGTGGAAATGCCCATTGTGCGACTGAAAACATGGTTTGACCAACTCGACCTTGAACCGCAAGATGCACAGATAGCTAAACGCCTTCTGACGGAAATCAACTCCCGTTTGCAGTTTATGCTGGACGTAGGTCTCGGATATCTCACCCTCAACCGCATGTCAAACACGCTGTCGGGCGGTGAGAGCCAACGTATCAATCTCACCACCTCGCTCGGTTCATCGCTCGTAGGATCACTCTATATCCTTGACGAACCCAGTATAGGTCTTCATAGTCGTGATACCGACCGTCTCATCCGTGTGCTCCGCCAGTTACAGGCTCTTGGCAATACCGTAGTCGTGGTGGAACATGATGAAGAGATGATGCGTGCTGCCGATTATATCATCGATATAGGTCCTGATGCAGGCCGACTCGGAGGTGAAATTGTGTTTGAAGGGGATGTTAAGCAAATCAGCGAAAAGGAGTTGGAAGAGAATCCCCACAGTCACACGCTCCGCTATCTGTCTGGTAAAGATACTATTGTTGTGCCTTCTACCCGCAGACCATGGAATCGCAAAATCAATATTAATGGTGCGCGAATGAATAATCTTCGGGGAGTGGATGTGTCCATCCCACTCAATGTAATGACGGTGGTGACGGGAGTCAGTGGAAGTGGAAAATCGAGCCTTATCAAGGGAATCTTTTATCCCGCCCTCAAGCGATTGCTGGGGGATGTATGTGATGCGCCTGGCGAATTTAGCGGTCTTACCGGAGATATTGATGCAGTGAAACGCGTAGAATTTGTAGATCAGAATCCAATAGGACGATCCACTCGTTCCAATCCAGCCACTTACGTCAAAGCCTATGATGCCATTCGCGAACTCTTTGCTGCCCAGCCATTAGCGCAGCAAATGGGCTTCACAGCGCAGTATTTCTCATTCAACGCAGAAGGCGGACGATGTGAAGAGTGTAAAGGTGCGGGTGTCATCAATGTGGAGATGCAGTTTATGGCAGATCTCGTATTGGAGTGTGAAGCATGTCACGGCCACCGCTTTAAGCGCGATATCTTAGACGTGCGCTTTGAAGGCAAGAATATTGATGAGGTATTGGGAATGACCATTTCAGAGGCCATTCAATTCTTTGGGGAATACAACCAGAAAACTATCGTCAGCCGACTCAAACCGTTGGAGGATGTGGGACTGGGTTACATCAAACTCGGACAAAATTCATCTACGCTATCGGGAGGAGAGAACCAACGTGTGAAATTGGCATACTTCATAGGGCAGGAGAAACAGTCGCCTACGGTGTTCATATTCGACGAACCTACCACTGGTCTTCACTTTCATGACATTAAACGACTGCTCCGTTCTTTCGATGCACTGATCAGTCGAGGCCACAGCGTAGTCATCATCGAACACAACCTTGACGTCATCAAGTGTGCCGACTATATCATAGACCTTGGTCCCGACGGTGGTGACCGTGGTGGTAACCTTGTATGTGCAGGCACACCTGAAGAGGTGGCAACATGTGAAACGAGTGTGACAGGACGTTACCTCAAAGAGAAACTCTAACGCTTGCCCAATTCCCAGAATGCTACAGCCGATGCTGCTGCCACATTGAGTGAATCGACTTGATGGGACATGGGAATACGCACTACGTAATCGGCATCACTCACTACATCGTGGGGGAGGCCGTCTCCCTCTGTTCCCAAAACGATGGCTAGCCGAGGCTCTTCCTTCAGTGTCTCATGGTCTAAAGCTACGGAGTCGTCGGTCAGCGCCATGGCTGCTGTCTTGAATCCATAATCATGAAGTGAACTGATAGGGCCGTCTATCCATGTCCAAGGTACGAGAAACACCGATCCCATTGATACGCGTACCGCTCTGCGGTTGAGCGGGTCACATGAGTTTCTGGTCAACAGCACACCGTCAATGCCCAATGCAGCTGCCGACCGGAATATGGCTCCGATATTAGTGGTATCTACCACGTTATCAATAACAGCCACCCGTCGTGCATCGTGGCAAATGTCTTCCACCTGAGGCATGCTCCATCGCTTCATGGCACACAATACACCTCTTGTCAACGCATAGCCGGTCAGTTCTGTGAGAAGATGTCGTGGCCCCGTATAGACTGGCACATCACCTATTGCAGCGATGATGTCACTGGCGTCACCTGTAATATGCCGCTCTTCACAAAGCAATGCTATCGGTTGACAACCTGCCTGTAATGCTACTCTGATGACTTTCGGACTTTCTGCAATGAAAATGCCTTCTTCTGTCTCTTTAACCTGTCGCAGCTGTGCTTCGGTCAACTTACTGAAAAGTTCGATACCTGGATGTGAGAGTGATGTGATGGGTATAATCATGAGTTAGTAATGTCTTTTTGTATTAGACTGCAAAATTACTACTTTCGTGGGAAATAATCAAGAAAACGAAGCATGAAATCTTACTAAGACCTTAACCGCAAATCCAATTGATTGGTGGTTATATTTGATGGGAAACATGGCGAACAGCCTGATTTAGAAAACGAGAAACGGCGCGGTGGGGAATGCCCACCGCGCCGTTTCTTAAATATATGAATACAGATTACTGTTGTGCACGAAGTGCTTCCAATGATTCTTTCAGTGCTGCAATCTTCTCCTCTGAATCGCTCTGCTTCTTGCGCTCCAGGGCAACGACAGCCTCAGGAGCATTGGCTACAAAGCGCTCGTTAGAGAGTTTCTTCATGACGCCTGCCAGGAATCCTTCAAGGTGCTTCAACTGAGCCTCTTGCTTTTCTATCTCGGCAGCAATGTCAATCATGTTGCCAAGAGGAATGGCAAACTCATCAGTTCCTACCATGAAGGCAGCAGCGGTAGTGTCTTTCTCTGCCACAGTATCGATCTCGCTGATATTGGCCATCTTCACAATCACATCGGTGTAAGTTTCGTAATGGTTGATGCCCACTACCTGAAGAACGAGTGCCTCTTTCGGAGCGATATTCTTCTGGTTGCGTACCATGCGTACACCCGACACAATCTGCTTCACCAACTCAATGTCAGCGGCAAGAGCCTTCTCCTGATCCGTGGGGGCATCAAGGTGCAGACTCTCACGCATGATGCTTTCGCCGTTCTTGCGCTCGTAGAGAGCCTGCCACAGTTCTTCTGTGATGAACGGCATGAAGGGGTGAAGCATCTTCAAGAGAATATCGAAGAAATGGAGTGTAGCCTCGTAGGTCTTTTTGTCGATGGGCTGTGCCTCGCCATTGATGTAGGCAGGCTTCACCATTTCCAAGTACCAGCTTGAGAACTCGTCCCAGAAGAGTTTATAGACAGCCATCAGGGCTTCAGAGATGCGGTATTTGGAGAACAGATCCTGCAGTTCCTCGTTGACCTCTTTGAGCTTAGCTTCAAACCATGCTGTTGCAGTCTTGCTGGCCTCGGGTTGTTCAATGTCTGCCACCTGCCATCCTTTTACCAGACGGAAGGCATTCCAGATCTTATTATTGAAATTACGACCCTGTTCGCAGAGAGAGTCATCGAAGAGTATATCATTGCCTGCAGGAGCAGAAAGCATCATTCCCATGCGTACACCGTCAGCACCGTATTTTTCGATGAGTTCGATGGGGTCGGGACTGTTGCCGAGAGATTTCGACATCTTACGCCCCAGCTTATCACGCACGATACCTGTGAAATAAACGTGTTTGAACGGCATCTTCCCTACGTATTCATAGCCAGCCATGATCATGCGGGCAACCCAGAAGAAGATAATGTCCGGACCAGTAACAAGGTCGCTCGTGGGATAATAGTAGTTGATTTCTTCATTGCCGGGATTGTTGATGCCGTCAAAGAGTGAGATGGGCCACAACCAAGAGGAGAACCATGTGTCGAGGGCATCTTCATCCTGACGTAGGTCAGCATCGGTTATAGTAGCATCTTTCTCCTTGGCCAACTGCAGGGCTTTCTCGCGGGTTTCTGCCACAACGAAATCACCTTGCTCATTATAATAATACGCAGGAATGCGATGACCCCACCAGAGCTGACGGGAGATACACCAGTCTTGGATATTCTCAAGCCAGTTCTTGTAGGTGTTCTTATATTTCTCAGGATAGAACTTGATGTCGTCGTCCATAACGGGAGGCAACGCAATATCTGCAAAATGCTGCATGCGGAGGAACCACTGGAGAGAGAGACGTGGCTCGATAGCGGTGTCTGGGTTGCGCTCAGAGTAGCCCACCTTGTTGGTGTAGTCCTCAATACGCTCCATCAGTCCTGCCTTTTTGAGGTCTTCTGCTATCTTCTTACGGCAGTCGAAGCGGTCCATACCTACATAGAGTGGAGACTGCTCGGAAATCGTTCCGTCGGCATTGAAGATATCGATGGTCTCAAGATTGTGGGTCTTGCCAAGCATATAGTCGTTGGTGTCGTGGGCAGGGGTAACCTTCAAGCATCCTGTACCAAACTCAATATCCACATATCGGTCTTCAATGACAGGAATCACACGACCTACAAGGGGTACGATGACCTTACGGCCCTTGAGCCATTGGTTCTTCGGGTCTTTCGGGTTGATACACATAGCGGTGTCACCCATGATGGTTTCAGGACGTGTGGTGGCCACAACAGCATAATAGCCTTTGGCATCCTTATGAATGATGTTGCCTTCTGCCAGCAGTGCTTCTTCATTGTCCAGTGAGGTGAGTCCGTCAACATAGTATTTGAGATGGAAGAGATGGCTTTTCTCTTCACGGTAGATAACCTCCTCGGTAGAAAGTGCTGTCAGGGCTTTTGGATCCCAGTTCACCATGCGTAAACCACGATAGATGAGTCCCTTGTTGAAGAGATCCACAAAAACCTTGATGACGCTCTCCGAACGTTTCTCGTCCATGGTGAATGATGTGCGGTCCCAATCACATGAAGCTCCCAGTCGGCGCAACTGCTTGAGAATGATGCCTCCATGCTCGTCGGTCCATTCCCATGCGTGTTTGAGAAACTCGTCTCGACTCAAATCGTGCTTCTTGATTCCCTGTTCTGCAAGTTTTTTCACCACCTTGGCTTCGGTAGCGATAGAAGCATGGTCGGTTCCAGGAACCCAACATGCATTTTTGCCTTCCATACGAGCACGTCGTACAAGAATATCCTGAATGGTATTGTTCAACATGTGGCCCATGTGCAACACGCCAGTGACATTGGGGGGCGGGATGACAACAGTGTAGGGTTCACGTCCGTCTGGTTTTGAGGCAAACAGCTTGTTGTCCAACCAGTATTGGTACCATTTCGATTCAACCTCTTTTGGGTCGTATTTACTTGCTAATTCCATATTAAATATAATAAATCTTCTTTAATAATGTGCAAAGGTACTAATAAGCAAGGAAAATGCCAAATAAAATTTTGGTTTTTCGCTTGGTTCTTAGTACCTTTGCACTATTGTAATTATAATGACAATGCATACAAGAGAAGAAAAAATGGAAGCTTTCGGGCGTATGCTCGATGTTCTCGACACACTTCGGGAAAAATGCCCGTGGGACAAAAAACAGACCAATGAAAGCCTGCGTCCCAATACGATAGAGGAAACTTATGAGTTGTGTGATGCACTCATCAAGGATGATGTGAAAGAGATCTGCAAGGAGCTCGGAGATGTGTTGCTCCATGTGGGTTTCTATGCCAGAATGGGAGAAGAAAAGCAACAATTTGATATAGCCGATGTCTGTAACCATTTGGTTGATAAACTGATATTCCGTCATCCTCATGTCTATCACCCTTCGCAGGTGGGAGCCTCTCATCCCCTGCCATTGCCTTATGGCGAGAATGGTGAAGCCAGTGAATATCAGAAGGCTGACAGTGTAGAAAAGGTGTTGGACAACTGGGAGCAAATCAAACAGAAAGAAAAGGACGGCAACAAAACCGTACTGTCTGGTGTACCAGCCTCGCTGCCTTCCATCATCAAGGCTTATCGCATCCAGGACAAAGCACGCCATGTGGGATTCGACTGGGAAGACCGGCAGGATGTGTGGGCAAAGGTGCGTGAAGAACTTACCGAACTGGAAACAGAACTCAAGAAAGAGGATAAACAGCGGTCGGAAGAGGAATTGGGAGACTTCATCTTCTCTGTCATCAATGCTGCCCGACTTTATCATCTCAATCCGGATAATGCCTTGGAACTGACCAACCAGAAATTCATCCGACGCTTCAATTATATTGAGCAACACAGCCTCAAAGTGGGTAAACCGCTCACTGAGATGACGCTGGAGGAAATGGACCAACTTTGGAACGAAGCAAAAGCACAGGAATAATCAACCCAAAAATTTAATAAAATGATGATGTTAACCAAAAGAAATTTGATTCCATTTGCCGTGGTAGCCATGGCAATTGTGACTATCTGCAGTTGCGGAGGAAAAGAAAAACGTGTACCTTTTGACAGTGGTGACTCAACAAGCAACGTACTTCAAGACAAGACAGTATATGGTGTCTGTGGAGACGGAACTGCCATGCATACCTTGCAAATCATTACTGACCTCGGAGATACCGTGACCTTTGATATTGCAGCGGCTGTGGATAATAATAAAGTGTTTGGAGGACTCCAGGCGGGCGACAGAATTGCCGTAGTGCCGGGAACTGACAAAAATACAGCGGTCTGTGTCATCAACCAGACCTCATTGCTCGGAAATTGGGTGATGCCCAATCCGCTTGACGGAAGTGATGAAGTGGGCTTCAGCATCAAAGAAGGTGGTGTGGTGGAAGGTATTGAACAGAGTTCTATCATCTACAAAACCTGGCGTTTGTTGAACGGACAACTTGAAGTGGTGAGCGAACGCGAAAGCGGTGGAGGTATCGAAGATATTGCCTTGTATAATATCATCAAACTGACTGCCGACTCTCTCATCATCAAGGATGCTGAGGATACCTTTGAATATGGTCGTCAACAAACTAAGAAAGAACACTCGGACATCAAACTTGAAGAGGCTTCGAGTGAAGACTTTAAAATATAATTGCTGTTCGAAATACTAACCGACTGTTCTCACATGGAACCATTTCGTGTGCATATACTTGGGTGCGGAAGCGCACTGCCTACACTCCGCCACTTTGCCTCATCGCAAGTGGTGGAGATGAGGGGAAAACTGTTTATGGTAGATTGTGGAGAGGGTACTCAGATGCAACTGAGACGCTCACGTATCCGGTTTACCAAAATTTCTGCTGTGTTTATCAGCCATCTCCATGGTGACCATTGCTTCGGACTTATTGGCATGCTGAGCACATTCGGACTCCTGGGACGTACGGCAAAACTCGATGTCTATGGACCTGCACCACTGGGAGATGTGATGCGGCAACAGATGAAGATCTTCTGCCATGATTTCGACTATGAGGTTGTGTTTCATGATGTTGATACCCGACAGCAACAAGTGGTCTATGAAGATCGTTCACTGACCGTGGAGACTGTTCCCCTCGAACATAGAATGCCATGTTGCGGATACCTCTTCCGCGAAAAACCGACCTTGCCGCATATCCGACGCGACGTGCTGGATGCCTACCATATTCCCGTGTCTCAAATCAATAATATCAAGGCGGGAGCTGACTGGGTGAGTGAAGATGGTGAACGGGTGAGCAATAGCCTGCTCGTTGAACCTGCCGATCCTCCTCGTAGCTATGCGTATTGCAGCGACACACGCTATATTCCGAACCTTGCATCGAGAATCAAAGGGGTGAGTGTGCTCTACCATGAGAGCACCTACACAGAGGAATATGTGGCTCTGGCAGAGAAATACATGCACTCCACAGCTCAACAGGCTGCCATGGTGGCACGTGATGCTGAGGCTGGAAAATTGGTGTTGGGACATTATTCTTCAAGGTGTGAAGACGAAAAAATACTGCTTGACGAGGCCAAACAGATTTTCCCTGATTCCATGCTTGCCAACGAGGGATTGACCATTGATGTGGAATAAATCGGTGAAAACAAGAGTGAAAATTTTGATATTTCAAAGAATATTCTTATTTTTGCAACAAATTATAAATAAATAACCGTATCACATGAGGAGATTGCTATTGTTGATAGCACTTTTTGCAACTGCAATGTTGACGCTGCCTGTTCAGGCTGCGAATAGCAACATGGTGTCTGTTGCGCGCGAGGCTGGCAACGAAGAAATCCATATTTCTGTAGCGAAAAATGCTGTTCATGTGATGGGCGCACAAGGCAAGATATTGGAGGTCATTTCATTGATCGGACGCCATGTGATGACTGTTAGAATAGATAGTCCTGCGCAGAAAATCGAACTTAATCTTCCAAAAGGGTGTTACATTATCAAGGTTGGCAAAGTGACAAGAAAAGTCATTCTCTGATTTTCGCAATTCTTTCTCTTGTCATCCTGTTTACAGCATGTAACGGTCACCATGAGAAACAAGATGTTGAGACAATAAAGAATGTCATCGGAGAAATGAAGTCCGAACAATATGTCATGGATGCGCAAAGCATCAGGAAATATATTGTGGAATCATGCCGGCAATATGCGTCAAGCCGATATAAATTCATGGCACAATACTATGAAAACAATGGGGCGTTACTATGGACTGACCGCTATGGACTGCGACCGCAAGCGGATTCTCTCATTGCCCGATTGCACCAAATAGATGAATATGGCTTTTCTCCACAGGCTTTTCAAATCGATGAAATAGAAGCGGATGCACAACGTGTACGTAACTTGGATTTCGATCAATCACATCCTGCTGGAAAAATATGTGCGAGTCTGGAATATAGACTTTCTAAGGCTTATCTCCGACTTGTCACAGGACAGCGGTATGGTTTCGTCAACCCACACAAGGCTTATGTCTTTCAAACGGCTAAGGCGGATACCACAGGGACAATGAGAGGGAAGATGACGTTGCTCTACGACTTACCTGTTGAACACCCTTCCGCTGAGTTCTATCAACAGGCATTCAATGAGGTCCTTGCCAATAGGGTGGGTGAGGAGATGGATAGAAACGAACCGACTGATCCACTCTATAAAGAACTCAAAAAGAAACTCCACGATGCGAAAGGACCTGACCGACGCCGTATCTTGGTCAATATGGAGCGTTGCAGATGGCGCAAAGCACACGAAGTTTCTCTGAGCGGACGTCGTGTGGTGGTAAACATACCGGCATTCGAACTTTATGCTTACCAGGAGGACCAATGCCACTCCATGCGCATAGGCTGTGGAACAAGCGAAACACGTACACCTCTGCTTTCTAGCGAAATCACCTATTTCCAAGTCAACCCCGAATGGGGCATCCCGCAAAGCATCATCAATAAGGATGTGGCACGACACGCAGGAGATAGTAGCTATTTTGCAAAACATAGATACCATATCATCGAACGGGCTACAGGAAAACATATAGATGCCCGATTCGTGACCCGACAGATGCTGACCAATGGTATATGTCGCGTTGCACAGGAGGGTGGACCTGGCAATGCCATGGGACGTATCGTATTCCGATTTAAAAATAACTATTCGGTCTATCTGCACGACACGTCATCACCGGGCTTCTTTGCCAATGCCGTCAGAATGGTGTCACACGGATGTGTGAGGATACAGAAACCATTTGAGTTCGCACAATACCTGCTCGAAGATGCTGATGAATGGACGCTGGAACGCATACGTATCTCTATGGGAATCCGACCCGAGACACAACGTGGACGTGACTACATCCGGAAACACCCGTTGCTGGAGGAGAAAACCTATCGCCTGGTGTCTGTCATGCGACTGCCACACCCCGTACCCATATACATTGTGTATTATACAATCTACCCCGATGCAGAGGGACAGCTTCAATACTATCCTGACGTCTATGCTTATGATGATGCGATCTGGAATGAAATAAAAACGATATCATGAGTCAGGAGAAATTCAACGAAAAACAACTCGTAGAACTTCTCAAACGACCTGAAACAAGACGTAAGGCTTTTGAGATTGTGGTACGCCAATATAGCGAAACGCTCTATTGGAAGGTGAGACGTATGGTCCTCACACATGATGATGCTGACGATGTGATGCAGAATGTGATGCTGAAAGCATGGACTAATATCGACTCTTTCCAACAACAGTCACTCCTTTCTACATGGCTTTACCGTATTGCCATCAACGAGAGTCTTAACTTCATCCGAAGCCAACGCAATAAAGCGGTGAATATCGATGCTGACAAACAAGCAGAACTGGCTGATAGACTCATGGCTGACCCTTATTTTGATGGGGACGAAACAGCTGCGCAACTCCAACAGGCCATAGCCTCGCTCCCTGATGTGCAACGCACCGTTTTCAACCTGCGCTATTATGACAATATGAAATATAGTGAGATGAGCCAACTCCTCGATACAACTGAAGGGGCGCTGAAAGCGTCTTATCATATTGCAGTGAAGAAGATCACCGAGTTTTTCAATCAGAAGGATTAAACCTTTTGCGCCATTATACGTCAAACAAAAAAAAGAAACAATGAACGAAGAGAAATATATACACCAGCAAATGAAAGGAAAACAACCTTTCAAAGTGCCAGAAGGATATTTCGACGATTTGGCAATGAGAATCATGACAAATCTACCCGATGCTGAACAGCATGGTGCTACACCTACTGTTGCTGTTCATAAACATCGGACGGTAAGATTATGGCTATCGGCTGCTGCGGCTTGTCTCGCTGTCATGGTAGTAGCTACCGCTCTCCTTTTCCAACAGGATTCTCCACAACATGTCTATAAGGTGCAAGCAACAGAAATGTCTGGCGATAAATTTGTTGATGAGGCTGCTGACTATGCCATGATTGATAATACTGACATCTATGCCTATCTCGAAGATAATTGATGACCCACAAAATCCTGCAACAATGAAGACTAAGTTTCACACCATACTGTTAATGATCGTCATGGCTATGATGACGTCAGTAGCCTGGGCTCAAAACAACCAAAAGTTCTCTCCAAAACAATTCGATGCAGAACTCACGGCATACGTGATAAAGAAAGCGCACCTCACACCGCAAGAGGCTGATAGACTCATCCCTTTGATGAAACAGATGCACAGCCGCCAACGAACGGTGTTTGTAAGAATTAGAAATACGCACAAGACGCTACGCGAACACCCTAACGACAACGAGGCTTGCCGTAAGGCTTTGATAGAGCGCGACAAACTGAATATTGAACTCAAAACCATCGAACAGAAATTCCATAACAAGATGATGCGGGTGGTTCCTGCCAGCAAAGTCCTTGCTGCCGTTGAGGCTGAAGACCGCTTCTTCCGTCATGCCATGAAACAATGGAAAAATCGTCCACCCAAGAAATAACGCTTCACCGTCACACGGATTTTTTCCCCACCATGTGCGCTTCCTTTTAACGTCACACAGATATTCTGGAACAGTGAGAGCAGAGGGAAAACTCGGTTTCACTTTGCCGAGTCGTGACAGAATAAGCCAAAGGCAAATCACAGAAACGTTGGTGCTCCGGAAAATAATCCACGGATCACACGGAGGACACGGAGTGTTTAGTTTATAGGTTATGGGTTATAGGTTAGTGTTTAGTGGTTAGCGTTAAGGTAAACGTTAAGGTTATAGTTTATAGTTTATAGTTTAAAGTTTATAGTTTAAAGGTTATAGATTCTAGTTAAAGATTCTCTTTGAGATTTTCATTAAGATTTCGAGCATCTCCGATGCGATCCCCAAGAAACCCCTCCTGCAAAGCAACGTACTGTTGCGTATTTTGGTCAAAGATTTTTGTTAAAGATTTCGTTTGGAGATAAACTGCGAATCCACAATATTTCTTGCGAAGCAACATCTTAAAGAAGATTTCCCCCAAAGATTTCTTGCGAAGCAACTTCCAAAATAATTCCGTGGATAAATTCCGATGATTGATTTCTGTGACAACATAAAAGATGCGCCCAAGTATATCACCCGGACGCATCATCATTATTCTCAAATTATTATTTTGTAAACCGTGCAACAGCAACAGGACGGAGAATTGCTTTATTAGTAGTTAGTCTTAAATCTCTCTTAACTTTAGAGCTGAGTAGATACCCTCTAATCGTTCCGTTGTCATCATAAAAATAATCCTCATTATTCTCTAACTTAGGAGCTGGTATTTTTTGATTTATTATACCTGTTCCTGTCGAATAAATAACATCCATTTCTGCTTCATTAGGCAAGTGCCAACCAGTTATTTCATTTTCTGATGCGATTTCCGACAATTTAGAATTGATGGAATTACGAGCTTCTTCTTGACTCATCGTACCATTACATACATCTGAATACTGATTCGGATGCAACAGCACCACCTTGATAGCATTACTTTCTTCGGTGCGACTCAATACATAACACCTTTTATAAAGGGTACCAACCTCAGGAGCTGTTTCATTGATAGTAGGACCAGAACCTCCATCCTGAGTATTGGTCTCATCGAAGTTAAAGACGATATCCTCAGTACCCTGCCATGTAGCCCCCGTGATAGTACCCGTCACATGAAAATTTTGTTTCTCAGTATAGGTAGCATCAATATGATATAGATAGTTGCTTTTCCATTTATCGGTCAACTGATAGGTATAACCTTTAGCATTTCCATTCGTTGTCATACTAATCTTCACAGAGGCAGATGCATCAACATCAAACAACACGTGTCTTGGTGTTTTCAACTCCCATGTACCCGATTCCGTACCAGATTTTTCCAGTGTGATCACTTCAATATTCACATCTTTCATTGTACCGTCAAAAGCCATACTCTTATACGTCTTCGACAGCGTCACACTCACAGCAGTGACATCGTCAGGAACCTGTTTGATGACGATAGATTCAATCTTCGACACACAGCGATTCATCAACAGGTTGATAGTGTTAGCTTCTCCTTTCGTCGTAGTCACCGAACTGTTTGCCCTCATCAAGTCCCCATGCTCTTGTCCGTCTTGCAAGGTAATCACAGAAGCAAGTGTAGCCTCTTTCACACTGGGCAACGTATATTTTCCCTCTGCCACACCTCCGAAGGCATACACATCATACACACCTTCTACCAAGTCATAGACAACACTCGCGTCAGCAGATTCGATACGCCGAAAGTCAATACACGCCTTGTTGGCATCAAACAGATAAACAGCCACAGGATACGCCACTTCTTCAGCCCCACTCTCCGAGCGAGTGGTAACAGTCAAACTACTTTCTGGGTTAACTGGGGTTACCTCAGAGAATTCTTTTTCACAGGATGTCAAGAGGGTCATTGACACCACAGTCATGACAATACTCACGACCAATTGAATGTTCTTTTTCATTGTTTAGTTTTATGTTTTGTTGTTATTGGTTCTTCATCGCTTTTTTTTATTAATCAGACAAAAGTACAAAAAATCACAGAAACAAAGAAAGAAAATTAAAGGAAAATCAAAAAAATCCACGGATCACACGGAGAACACGGAGTGTTTAGTTTAAAGGTTATAGTTTAAAGGTTATAGTTTAAAGGTTATAGGTTAGAGTTTAGTGGTTAGTGGTTAGAGGTTATAGAGGATGAATAATTTCTGGCCTCCGGCCATATTTTATTAAAGATTTCCTCCAAGATTTCTTGCCGTAGGCAACTAAAAATCCACGGAACACACTGAGGACACGGAGAATACAGAAAAGATTTTTGTTAAATATTATTCTCAATATTTTCGTGTGTAATTGAATTATTTCTTGCGAAGCAACATCTCATAAAAGATTTCCTCCAAAGATTTCTAGCCTTCAGGCTATAAAAACCATCCGTATAAATTCCGTTTAAATTGGCTACGCCTTTGTTTTCTCGCCACGGCATAATTAAAGCGAGCTTTATTCTGCTCATGGCTTAACGAAAACAATCCGATGATCCGTGTCCTCCGTGCCCTCCGTGGATTATTTAGAGTGCCCTCCGTGGATAAAAACAATCCGTGTGACATTTCAGATGCGGATAGTAAGGAGTTGAGTGATGTCAGTGAGATAGTTAGGACTACGGTGATCAGATTTCACCATCCAGGCTTGCCGTTCCGTACCTTCCACTGCCAATCGAATGGTTTTCAATCCATAACGGTGGTTAAGGCGGTCTGTCGTATTCATCAGACTGTTGCGCTCTTGCCGATTATGAATCGTATCAAAAAGGTCGGTCTGCATAGGAGTCGCTGACACAATATCACTGATGACAACACCTGCCTTCTTGTAAAGGATATTGGGATGATAGATGGCTGAAAGCACGCGTAGAGCTGCTTGAGTCAGTTCCATGGTGTCCGATGTGGGGAGTAACAAAGACACCGATGCAGTATTGTTGTATTGCGGAAGATCTTCACGAAACCTGTTGCTATAAAGAAATACACTCACCGTCTTGCCTGCCGATCCGTCTGCACGCAACTTATTGGCGCAACTGGCGGAAAAAGAGGCTACTGCTGCCTTTAAGGAAGCAAGGTCGCTGACCATATCACCAAAGCTACGACTGGTGCAGATGGTCTTTCTGCGCACAACCTCTGACGTATCGATAACAGGAATACCATTGAGTTCAAGCCATGTCTGTACTCCTGGCTTGTGTAAATGTGACTTCACCCATGCCTCACTCTTGTCTGCAAACTCCAATGGCGTACTGATGCCGTGATAGTTGAGGCACTCAAGGGTATGACGCCCTATGCCCCAAACATCAGAAAGGTCGAACATCGACAGGGCCTTACGACGCTGTGCGGTACTCTCAATGAGACATACTCCTTTGTAACCACGATATTGCTTGGCAAACTTACTACCCATCTTGGCCAATGTTTTAGTAGGGGCAATGCCAATGCTGACAGGAATATCTGTCCATAGTTGAATCTTACGTCCTATGTCGCGCATCATACCGACAAGGTCGAAATGACCTCCATAGCCTGTTAGATTACAGAAACTCTCATCGATACTGTAGTTCTCCACCTGATGGATGGAATGGCGTAAGATACTGGTGATACGCTTGCTCATGGCGGCATAGAGATACATATTACCTGAAAACACTTCTACATGATGGGCCTTCACAATGTCTTCCACCTGGAATATCGGGTCACCACGATGAAGACCAATGGCTTTGGCTTCAGGGGTGAGCGCCACAATACAGCCATCGTTGCTCGACAAGACCACCAGGGGCTTGTGGCGCAAACCAGCATGGAATACACGCTCTACCGAACAAAAAAAACTGTTGCAATCTACCAGGGCATACATGGTCTCAATGGGGCTTGTGGATGATATAGGTGACGGTGCCCCAAATACTGAATGAATCATTGGGGGTGATCTCTATCTCTGGATAGTCGGGATTGGCAGGAATCAGCCAACCGGTGTCACCACGGCGTTCAAAACGCTTGAGGGTGTATTCCCCATTCAGTTCACATACTGCAACTTCCGAAGGAGACGGGGTGCGGTTGCTCTTATCCACAATGACAATATCGCCATCCATAATACCGGCATCAATCATCGAACGCCCTTTGACACGAATCAGATAACAGGCCTCTGGATTGGCACACAACATCTTCAGCAGGTCAATGTCCTGACTGCGCTCGTCGTTGTCAAGGGGTAGGGGAAACCCTGCCACAATACGTACATCGAAGAAAGGCACGTGCATCTCTTTGAGACGAGTAGCGGGATATACGTTACCCCACGACAAGGTATTGGCGGATGCCTCGTCTCCCTGTATGCTTCTGATGATGCAACGCTTGATAAACTCTGTTTTATTCTCCTGTGAATCAATGATATGTGCTACGTCGCCTGGTACACGGAAAGTAAATGATTTACTGTCTGTTGGTGGCCGCCCTGCACCTTTCCGGCGCCCTCCCCATTGCTTGTCTTGCTGTTGTTCTGTCATGAGTCTTGGAATTGATACTGCAAAGTTAAGAAATAATTTTGATTTCCGTCATACACTTTTCAAAGTTTAACACTATACTGTATAACCTTAACGCTAACCCCAAAAAATCCACGGAGCACACGGAGGACACGGAGTATTTAGAGTTTATAGGTTAGTGTTTAGTGTTTAGAGATTTTAGTTCAAGATTTTTGTTTAGATTTCGAGCATCTCCGATGCGATCCCCAAAAAATCCCTCCATAAAGCGAGGTACTCGAGCGTATTTTGGTCAAATATTTTTGTTAAAGATTTTTGATATCAGCCTATCTAGGTAAATACTTTTGTCCTTACAGGACGTAGGTGTATATGTTACATCAAGTCCGCAGGGTGTTACCCTGGGCTAAGGAAGCCATTGGGCCTTCAGCCCGTTGTTGCTTGTATATCAAATCTTGCGAAGAATCCAAAAAAACATCCGTTTAAATTCCGATGATTGCTTAGAGTGTGCTCCGTGGATAAAAATTCCGTTTAAATTCCGTTTAAATTCCGATGATCCGATGATTCATTTCTTGCGAAGCAACATCTTAAAGAAGATTTCCCCCAAAGATTTCTTGCCTTCAGGCAACTAAAAAACATCCGTATTAATTCCGTTTAAATTCCGATGATCCGTGTCCTCCGTGTCCTCCGTGGATAAAAAAACGTGTCCTCCGTGGATTATTTAGAGTGCCCTCCGTGGATAAATTTCCGGTGATCCGTGCGATATTTGTCGAAGAAAGTCGTAACTTTGCAAATCAAAACCCATTCAGTGCGATGATGCACCACAAACAGCATCAAAACAAAGAATAAATATGATGAACGAAACAGTAATATCAAGTCTTCAGAACCCACAGATCAAACGACTGGTTCTCCTACAACAGAAATCATCAGAGCGCCGCAAACAAGGCGTCTTCGTCGTTGAGGGACTCCGCGAACTACAACACTGTCAGGAGGCTGGCTATCAGATAGAGTCCGTCTTCCTGTGCCCTGAGTTAGCAAAAGACACCAGACCATCTGCACCACACCTCTTCACCGTGACACCCAAGGTCTATGAGAAAATCGCATACCGAGGATCTACAGAGGGAGTCGTTGCCGTGGTCTTCGACAAACCACTGACGCTGAACGAACTGAAACTGTCTTCATCACCATTACTCGTCATCTTAGAACGCGTAGAGAAGCCTGGCAACCTCGGAGCGGTACTCCGTTCTGCTGATGCTGCACAGGCTGACGCGGTGATCGTCTGCGATCCACTGACAGACCTCCACAACCCTAATCTGATACGCAGCAGTATCGGGGCAATCTTCACCGTACCGACCGTTGCCTGCTCGTCAGAGGAATGTATCCAGTTCTTGAAAGATAGAAACATACAGATTCTGACAGCACAACTGCAGGATTCCCACCTCTATTATGATGTTGATATGCAACAGCCTACTGCTATCGTCATGGGTACTGAAGCCACAGGACTCACCCAACAGTGGCGGGAGGCGGCATCAGCACATATCCGCATCCCTATGTTGGGACGCCTCGACTCCCTTAACGTCAGTGTCTCTGCGGCCATCCTCCTCTTCGAGGCTGTACGACAGCGACAGATTGCAGCACTATAAAAATGACTTTCTATGAATACTACCCTCATATACGACTTTCTCAAGGCTATTGCTGTCAATAACAACAGACAGTGGTTTCAAGAACATAAAAATGAATATCAGACTGCACGACAGGAGTTTGAAACGGAGGCTACACAACTGATACGACAGATTGCTTCCTTCGATCCTACCGTGGCACACCTCTCTGTGAAAGACTGCGTCTATCGTTTCAATCGCGATACGCGCTTCTCACCTGATAAGTCTCCCTATAAGCGCCATTTCTGCGTGTATATCTCTGCCCATGGCAAGAAATCTCTCCATGGCGGCTATTATGTGCATATAGAACCGGGACAGTGTATATTGGCAGTAGGCACCTATTGGCTACCTACCAATATCCTGACGGCATGTCGCAATGAAATCATGGCCAATGAAGAGGAGTGGCTGCGCTGTGTGGAGAATCCCGACTTCCTACATCTCTTTGGTTCTCCTGATTCTGCCACTTGGGAGGATGCGCAAGGGTTTGGTATGACGCATCTGAAAACATGTCCTGTGGGATTTCCACGCGACTATGCCTACCTGCGCTACCTGCGTCAGAAAGACTATTGTTGCTGGCGACGTGTTGACGATGATTTCTTTGCTCAACCCGACTGGATGCAACGCGCCATCGAAATCTTCAAAGTGGCGAAACCCATGATGGATTTCATCAATAGTGTGGTCGATGACTATGAATAAGCGGTTGCTGGTCATCGCTGTGCTCCTGATGGTCGTCATACATCAGGTAACAGCACAGATATTGCCTGATACAACAATCCTGGTTGAAGGCTTACCGCAACATCATTTCCCTTCATCTGGACCACCGGGTAACTATAGTGGGATAACACCATTGGGCAACAACCGATATGCTGTGGTTGACGATAAGGCTGCTACCAGTGGCTTCCATGTCTTTACTATGATGGTTGACTCTGTTTCTGGTGAACTCACGGATGTCCGTCATGAGGGCTTCCGTTCTTCTGCCATTCCCAACCGTGATGAAGAGGGCATTGCGTTGTTCACTCCCGATAGCACCCTGTTTATCAGTGGTGAACGCGATAATGCGGTTCTGGAATATTCCCTTGCAGGACAGTTGACTGGACGTCGCCTCGATATCCCCACCGTAATCCGTCAGGCACATGCCAACCAAGGTCTGGAGGCGCTGACCTATCACCCTGCCTCTCACCATTTCTGGACGGTTACAGAAGCTCCACTCGCTGGTGAGACCTCACAACGCCTGTTGCAGTTTTCTGACAGTCTTACCTGTTCTGGGCAATGGCGCTATGTGATGGATGCCCCACAAACCAATAAACGCAGAGGTACCGATGTCTATGGTGTGTCTGCACTGACAGCGCTTCCCGATGGTCGCTTATTGGTATTGGAACGTGAGTTCTTTGTGGCCCAACACTATATCGGCTCTTTTGTGACCTGTCGCCTGTTTCTGATTGATCCCCTTCATACAGCGGAAGACGCGGTGCTCCCCAAACAGTTACTCTACTCTTGGACCACGCGGTTGAATCTCACCACCCAGCATATTGCGAACTACGAGGGTATGTGTCTTGGGCCACGCCTCCCTGACGGTCGCCAGGTCCTTATCCTGGTCGCCGATTCCCAGAATCAGTATAAAGGGGTATTGAAAGATTGGTTCAAAACCTTACTGTTGTCTGACTGACTTTATCCACGGAACACACTCTAATAATCCACGGAACACACGGAAGACACGGAGTGTTTAGTGTTTAGAGGTTATAGGTTATGGGTTATAGGTTAGTGATTAGTGTTTAGTGGTTAGCGTTAAGGTTATAGTTTAAAGTTTAGAGATGTTAGTTAAAGATTTTCTTTAAGATTATAGTTAGGATTTCGAGCCTGTAAGGCGATCCATAATAAATCCCTCCAGCAGAGCAACGTACTGTTGCGCATTTTCAGTTAGGATTCTTCTAAAGATTTTGATACACAAGCAAAAACGGGCTGAAAGCCCAATGGTTTCCCTAGCCCAGGGCAACACCCTGAGGAAGAGCGCATTTTGTTTAGGATTTTAGTTTAAAGATTTTTGCTATCACCCTACCCAGGTTTTACTTTTGTCCTTACAGGACGTAGGTGTATATGTTACATCAAGTCCACAGGGTGTTACCCTGGGCTAAGGAAGCCATTGGGCCTTCAGCCCGTCGTTGCTTGTGTATCCAAAATCATATTCTTAAAGATTATGTTTACGGAGGCTGAGTGAATAAATCAATTCTGGCCTCCGGCCATTCTTTAAAGAAGATTTCCTCAAAGATTTACCTGTGGTTTGTTTTGTCGTGACTCAGCATAGTGAAAGCGCGCTCTCACTCTGTCTTCGCTACTCCAAAACATCTTGCGTCAGCAACTAAAAAAAATCCGTATAAATTCCGTTTAAATTCCGATGATCCGCCAAAGCCACGTAAAGAAATGATTCACCCATTTGATGGGAGTCAGAAACCACCGGTAGGTGCTACATTCCTTGCCACCGAACCGAAGGATGAAGTCACGATAGGGATTCCTACGAAACGGCATACCTACGTTGAGGAAACGCACATGGTCATAACCCGCCTCGTGGGCATCCGTCATCGCCTTCCATAACGTCACAGCGAGAGGATGCAGTGGCGCCATCGATTTCCGACGCGCAGCAGAATACCAGAGATACACATCGTTTTCAGAATAGATACATACCGCAGCACCGATCACATGTCCATGAAACAAGGTGATGAAGATCTGACAGTGACCGTCATCCATCAGCGAACGGAAGAAGGATGCTGGTGGTTGGTAGTGGTAGGGCTTCAACCAGTTGTACTGACTGAGGAGTTTGAAGAAGGCATTGAATTCCTCGTCATTCTCCACCTTCTTGGTCACCGCACCTCGCGCGATACCGTTCTCTATACGGTGTAGCAGGCGTTCTGAGATACGGTCCTGTGGTGGGGCAGAGTGGAGGGAGTTATGCACAGACATCCATTTCACAGGGAAGAAATCCATGCGCCGCAAGGCACCATAGCCAAACATCTTCTGCTCGAAACCTAACAGTTCAAAATACAACACCTGGTGTTGCAGCTTGTTCTTGAGTGCACTGACCATCATGTCAAACACCTCCTCCCGGTTGTTGACACCGCGTTCATATTCCCCTTCTCCTATGACCCATGCGTGTTGCATGAGGAACGGTGGTATCCAGAGTCTGTGTTGGCGCACCACCGCAAGTAGGTGGGCGACAACCTGTTCGTCATCGTCGCTCACCACGACCATATAGGGTTTCTGGCGTTGTGCGTCTTCGTAGATCTGCATCAATTGCCTGCTATGGAAATACTTCCTGCAGGGGAAATCGGGCAACTCTACCACATGCTCATAGATTCTCGTTCTCATCATCTCTTCCTTTTATATCACACAGCTCCCACCGATCTTTTTTAATCCACGGAACACACGGAGAACACGGAAAAAGATTATAGTTAAAGATTATCTTTAAGATTATAGTTAGGATGTCGAGCCTGTAAGGCGATCCATTATAAAATTCTCCCCAAAAGCAACGTACTGTTGCGCATTTTAGTAAAGATTTTAGTTAAAGATTTTTGCTATCACCCTACCCAGGTTTTACTTTTGTCCTTACAGGACGTAGGTGTATATGTTACATCAAGTCCACAGGGTGTTACCCTGGGCTAAGGAAGCCATTGGGCCTTCAGCCCGTTGTTGCTTGTATATCAAATCTTGCGAAGAATCCAAAAAAACATCCGTTTAAATTCCGATGATCCGATGATTCATTTCTTGCGAAGCAACATCTTAAAGAAGATTTCCCCCAAAGATTTCTAGCCGTAGGCTACCCAAAATATCCGTGTCCTCCGTGTCCTCCGTGGATTATTCAGAGTGTCCTCCGTGGATTATTCAGAGTGTGGGATTTCAGATGACTCCGGCAGATTGCAGCTGTACAGCCATTTGCTCTTGGAGCTCCTTGGCCTTTTGGCCAGCAACCTCAGCGAAGTCGCTACCCGTTGAGGCATAGATGATGCCACGTGACGAGTTCACCAATAAGCCACAGTCGCTGGTCATACCATAGCGACAAACCTCCTCCAGACTACCGCCCTGAGCACCAACACCGGGAACCAACAGGAAATGCTCCGGAGCCAGTTTTCTGATGTCTTCAAACATACGACCCTGGGTGGCACCCACCACATACATCATATTATCCTTCGTGCCCCACTGCTGGCTCTTCTTCAATACTTTCTCAAACAAACGCTCACCCTGTTCGTCGGTCGTCATTTGGAAATCGAGAGAACCCTTGTTGGAGGTCAGCGCCAACAGGATAACCCAGTGACCCTCATAACCGAGGAAGGGAGTCACACTGTCTTCACCCATGTAGGGAGCCACCGTCAGCGAGTCGATGTCATACTCCTCAAAGAAGGTACGCGCATACATCGCAGAGGTATTGCCGATATCACCACGCTTCGCATCAGCGATGATGAAATGATGGGGGTAGTTCTCCTTGAGGTATTTCACGGTCTTCTCAAACGATATCAAACCCTTCACACCAAAAGCCTCGTAGAAGGCCAGGTTGGGCTTGTATGACACACAGTAGGGGGCTGTGGCATCGATGATGGCTTTGTTGAACGAGAAGATAGGATCTTCCTCATTAAGAATATGTTGTGGCACTTTCTTCAAGTCTGTGTCGAGACCTACACAGAGGAAAGACTTCTTCGTCTTGATCTGTTCGATGAGTTGCTGTCTGTTCATAATCTATTTTTTTGTTTCTGTTTTGGGAGGTTCTTTTTGCTGGTCTGTCGTACGTTTCATAGAGGTTATGAGGTTCACGAATTCCTCGGCGGCAACAGTCTTTTTGTTGTCATCCTTCTCGTCGTTTCGTCTGGTATAAAACTGTCCCATGTTATTATTGATTTAGAGTTCGTTCTCCTTCATGCGCTCGGCATTCTCTGCTACGGTGAGGGCATCGATCATCGCCTGGATGTCTCCGCCGAGGAATCCCTGCAGGTCGTGTGTCGTATAACCGATACGGTGGTCGGTGACACGACCCTGTGGGAAGTTATACGTACGGATCTTGGCAGAACGGTCTCCGGTAGAGACAAGCGATTTTCTACGTGATGAGATGTCATCCACATATTTCTGATGCTCCTTGTCGTAGATGAAGGTATAGAGGCGCGACAACGCACGCTCTTTGTTCTTAGGCTGGTCACGGGTCTCCGTACACTCGATGAGGATCTCTTCGGTCTCACCGGTATTCGGATTCTTCCACATATAACGCAGACGCACACCCGATTCTACCTTGTTCACATTCTGTCCTCCTGCACCGGAACTGCGGAAGGTGTCCCATTTGATCTCTCCTTCGTTGATATGTACTTCAAACTTATCGGCTTCGGGGAGTACAGCAACAGTGGCGGCACTGGTATGCATACGACCCTGGGTCTCGGTAGCTGGTACACGTTGCACGCGGTGTACACCCGATTCGTATTTCAGCGTACCATAGACATCAGCACCGCTCACGGCAAAGTCTATTTCCTTAAAACCGCCTACTGCACCTTCCGATACCGAGGTGATGGAGAGGTTCCATCCCTTCGAGTCGCAATAGCTCTTGTACATCTTAAAGAGGTCACCGGCAAAGAGGGCTGCCTCATCACCTCCTGTTCCTGCGCGGATCTCCATCTGCACATTCTTGGCATCTTCCGGATCTTTCGGGATGAGGGCGATCTTGATCTCTTCTTCCAACTGGGGTTGGAGGCGCTCGTTCTCCGAGAGTTCCTCACGTGCCATTTCCTTCATCTCTGCATCGTCCTCATTGGCAAGGATATCCTTGGCTTCCTTGATACTGTTCAGACAGGCGATATAACGCTTGCGGGCATCCATGATATCTCCCAAGTCTTTGTATTCCTTGGTGAGCTTGACAAAACGGTTCTGGTCGGCAATGACAGATGGGTCGGTGATGAGTGTTGACACTTCCTCAAAACGTGCCTCTAGTCCGTCGAGTTTCTGTAGTATGCTGTTACTTTCCATTTAGTAGTTGAATGTTCCGAATTCTGATTGTATAGTAAGACTCTTCTGACCTTCTTCGATATGGCCCACGACCTGTGCGTCGATGTTAAACGACTTACTGATGGCGATGACGCGTTCTGCCACTTCTGGACGTACGTAGATCTCCATACGGTGTCCCATATTGAATACCTGGTACATCTCACGCCAGTCGGTGCCTGAACATTCGTGGATGGCATGGAACAATGGGGGGACGGGGAACATATTGTCTTTCACTACACGACAGTTGTCGCTCACGAAATGCAATACCTTGGTCTGGGCTCCACCGGTGCAGTGTACCATGCCGTGTATCTCTGGGCGCAACTCATCAAGGAGCTTCTTGATGACAGGAGCATAGGTGCGGGTGGGGGAGAGCACGAGCTGTCCGGCATCCACTGGGGATCCCTCTACAGCGTCGGTCAGTTGGTATTTACCGCTATAGACGAGTTCGTCGGGGACGGCATGGTCGAAACTCTCTGGGTATTTCTCTGCCAGGTATTTGGCAAACATATCATGGCGTGCTGACGTCAGTCCGTTACTGCCCATACCGCCGTTGTAACGCTTCTCGTAGGTGGCTTGGCCTGTTGACGACAGTCCTACGATGACATCACCGGGACGGATATTGGCATTGTCGATGACATCGCTGCGCTTCATGCGGCAGGTGACGGTAGAGTCCACGATGATGGTGCGCACCAGATCGCCTACATCGGCTGTCTCACCACCTGTGGGATAGATGCCGATTCCCATCTCACGCAACTCTCCCAAGAGTTCGTCGGTGCCGTTGATGATGGCGGAGATGACCTCACCGGGAACGAGTTTCTTGTTGCGTCCGATGGTCGAACTCACCAGGATGTTGTCAACGGCTCCTACGCAGAGCAGATCGTCGGTATTCATCACGATGGCATCCTGTGCGATACCCTTCCAAACACTGAGGTCACCAGTCTCCTTCCAATAGAGGTAGGCGAGTGATGACTTCGTTCCTGCACCGTCTGCGTGCATGATATTACAGTATTCGGGATCCCCTCCTAATATATCGGGGATGATTTTACAGAAAGCCTGTGGGAAGACTCCTTTGTCGATGTTCTTAATGGCGTTGTGAACATCTTCTTTGGCGGCACTGACACCGCGCATCATATATCTGTTGTCCATAATCTAATATTTAAATAGGTGGTTGTCTTATTTCTCGTGCCAGAACTCCCAACTGGCAAAAGCTTGCAGCAGGAGCATCTCCAGGCCGTTCTTCACATTGGCTCCGCGCGCTGCTCCTTTCTTCATGAAGAGGGTCTCGTCGGGGTTGTAGATGAGGTCATAGAGGATGGTGTGGCTGTCCATCGCGTCATAGGGCAGCATTGGACAGGCCTCGGTCTTGGGATACATGCCCACAGGGGTGCAGTTGACGATCACATTATATTCCTTGATGACATCAGGGGTGATGCGTTCATACTGTATCGTGTCGGGGCGCTCGTATCTGCTGACAAACACGGTCTCAAGTCCAAGGTTATGCAACCCGTAGTTGACGGCCTTCGACGCTCCTCCTGTACCGAGGATAAGGGCTTTCTTATGCCATTTCTTGTCGAGCATGGGTTCTATACTCTTCGTGAATCCTATCACGTCTGAGTTATAACCCTTCAGCGTAATCTCTTTTCCCGTGTGTGTCACCCGTATCACGTTGACGGCTCCGATGGCGCGTGCCTCTGGAGAGATGGTGTCCAGGAAGGGGATGACCTTCTCTTTATAGGGAATGGTCACATTGAGTCCTTTGAGGTTCGGGTTGGAGTCGAGTACTTCGGGAAGTGAGTCGATGGTCGGAATTTCAAAGTTCTCATAAACTGCATCGATGCTTTCATCAGCAAATTTCTGATTGAAATAGCTGATGGAGAAGGAGTGGCCAAGGGGATAGCCGATGAGTCCGTATTTATCCATTTGTCTATGTATTGTTCTATTTCGTTGCTTGATACATGGTGCAGATGCCGAAGGTCAGTCGTCGGAAGGAGGCTTCGGCAAATCCTGCTTTCTTTAGTATTCCTACCATCTGTTCTCCCTGTGGGAATGCCTCGATTGTACGGGTGAGGTACGAATAAGCGGAACTGTCTTTAGAGATGAGTCTGCCATAGAGGGGGAGCACGGTATGGGAGTAGAGGTGGAAGAGTTGGCGCATGGGGAATGCCACGGGGGTGGTGAGTTCCACGATACTCAGATGGCCTCCGGGTTTCAATACCCTGCAGATCTCTCGGAGTCCTTGGTCGAGGTCTGCGAAGTTACGGATGCCGAAGGCTGCCGTCACGGCATCGAAGGTATCGCTGTCGTAGGAGAGGTGCAGACAGTCTTCTTTGTGAAACGAGATGATGTCCTGCAGTCCTTCCTGCTCCACTTTCTGACGCCCGATCTCCATCATGCCCTCGCTGATGTCTGCCCCTATGAGTGTGGTGGGCTTCAACAGCTTGGCGGCTAAGATGGCGAAATCGCCTGTTCCTGTGGCAATATCGAGGATGGCCTGTGGCTGATAGGGTGCCAGTTGACCGATGGCTTTCTTACGCCATCCCCGGTCTATGTCCCACGAGAGACGATGGTTTAGGGTATCGTAGGTGGGAGCGATGTTGTCAAACATCTGCTCCACCTGCGTTGTCTTCTCGCCCTCGTGATAGGGCTTGATCGTCTCTTGCTGATACATCCTTTATCTTGTCTTCAGATAGTTGGCAACATTCTTCTCGATGCGTGCGGCGATATCGTCGTTGTCGCTGGCCTTGACAAATTTCTCTCCGGTGATATGCTCATAGAGTTCGATATAGCGCTCGCTGACGCTCTCTGCATAGGCATCGGTGATCTCTGGCATGGTCTGGCCGGGCTCGTTCATGAAGTTATGTTCGATGAGCCACTGGCGTACAAACTCCTTCGACAACTGCTTCTGGGGCTCTCCCTTCTCAAATTTCTCTTCGTAGCCGTCAGCATAGAAGTAACGTGAGGAGTCGGGGGTGTGGATCTCGTCGATGAGATATACCTTTCCATCGCGCTTTCCAAATTCGTATTTGGTATCTACGAGGATGAGGCCCTGCTTGGCGGCAATCTCCTGTCCGCGTGCAAAGAGGCGACGGGTGTAGTCTTCCATCACAGCATAGTCTTCTGCTGATACGATACCCTGTGCGATGATCTCCTCGCGTGAGATATTCAGGTCGTGACCCTCATCAGCCTTTGTTGTCGGGGTGATGATAGGCTCTGGGAAACGCTGGTTCTCCTTCATGCCTTCGGGCAGTTTCACACCGCAGATCTCTCTGCATCCGTTCTTGTAGTCTCTCCATGCCGAACCGGTGAGAATGCCTCTGATGATCATCTCCACGCGAAAACCTTCACATTTCAGACCGACAGTCACCATGGGGTCTGGTGTGGCGAGTTTCCAGTTGGGGCAGATGTCGCTGGTGGCATCGAGGAATCTCGCTGCAATCTGGTTGAGCACCTGTCCCTTGAAGGGAATACCTTTGGGCAGGATTACGTCAAAGGCCGAGATACGGTCTGTGGCAACCATGACCATCAGGTCGTCGTTGATGTTGTAAACGTCGCGTACCTTTCCGTGGTACACACTCTGTTGTCCTTCAAAGTTGAAGTCAGTCCTTGTTAATGCTTTCATCTTTATTTGGTTTTTTATCAAACTTCTCGTAGGCGTTGACGATACGTGTCACGAGTTTATGGCGCACGATATCTTTTCTGTTGAGTTCCACCACACCTATTCCTTCGATGCCTCGCAGGATGGAGAGCGCCTCTTTCAGTCCGCTCTTCTGTTCGTGTGGCAGGTCTATCTGTGTCATATCACCCGTGATGATCATCTTGGTGTTCCATCCCATGCGTGTCAGAAACATACGTATCTGCTGGGGGGTGGTGTTCTGTGCTTCATCCAGTATGACGACCGCATCAGACAGGGTGCGTCCGCGCATAAACGCCAATGGCGCGATCTGTATGATGTGCTTCTCCATCATATCCTGCAGTTTCACCTGTGGCAACATATCCTCCAGGGCGTCATAGAGTGGTTGCAGGTATGGGTCTATCTTATCTTTCATATCACCGGGAAGGAATCCCAGTTTCTCGCCGGCTTCTACGGCAGGTCGTGACAGAATGATTTTCTTCGCCGTCTTCTCTTTCAGTGCTTTCACCGCCAGGGCGATAGAGAGGTATGTCTTTCCCGTTCCTGCCGGTCCCACGGCAAACACCATATCGTTATCGTTATAGGCATCTATCAATGCCTGTTGGTTCTCCGACCGTGCCTTGATAGGTCTTCCTGCCATAGAATAGCAGACGACACCTTCCGGTACTTCGTCCTTGGTACGGTGTCCTTTCACGATATCGAGGATATCCTCTGCTTGCAGCGCATTGAATTTCAGCACGTGTTGTCTTATTTTCTCGGCACTCTCTTCAAATGCCGCCATTTGTTCCTCATCGCCAAGCATTCTGATCACATTGTCTCGTGCCACAATGCGAAGTTTAGGAAACAGCGCCCTCATCATCTGCAGATGTGCGTTCCCTGCTCCATAGAACACCACAGGATCAATATCCTCTAATACTATATGTTTCTCTATCAAAATCTTCCTTTTTTCAATTTCGTTGCAAAGGTACGAATAAGTGAGCGGAATACAAAAAGAAAACTCGGTTTTCTTTTTTATTCCCGAACGAGAGTACCTTCGCCTTCAGGTCAAAGGTACGATTAAGCGAGCGAAATACAAAATAAACCCGCGTTTATTTTTATATCCGAGCGAAAGTACCTTCGATCGCAGGTCAAAGGTAGTGCAAATCGAGTGAAATACAAAATAAACCCCGGTTTTCTTTTTTATTGTGCTCCAGTAAATAATCCACGGAACACACGGAAGACACGGAAAAAAATTCTAGTTAAAGATTTTTGTTAAGATTCTAGTTAGGATTTCGAGCATCTCCGATGCGATCCCCAATAAATCCCTTCCCAGAAGCGAGGTACTCGAGCGCATTTTGTTTAGGATTTTAGTTAAAGATTATAGTTTCTTGGTAATTGAATTATTTCTTGCGAAGCAACATCTTAAAGAAGATTTCCCCCAAAGATTTCTTGCGCTCGCGCAACCAAAAAAATATCCGTTTAACATCCGTCTAAATTGGCTACGCCTTTGTTTTCTCGCCACGGCATAATTAAAGCGAGCTTTATTCTGCTCATGGCTTAACGAAAACAATCCGATGATCCGATGATCCGATGATCCGTGGATTACATATCCTCCATCGACAAACCTTGGTATTCAATATTGAATTTCTTGAATTTACCTGTAGTCTGAAAGAAATGCTCAGCTTTATCTTTTAAGATACCGAGGTTGATATCCTGGGCTTGGCGTTTTACCTCATAAAAAATAACTTTCTTTTCCAGTTCATCGGCAGCGATAATATCAATTTCGTTCTCGCCTTTTCTGTCCCACCAGGAAGCAATCTGAGTATATTCTTCACTTTCTATCATCTTTGCCGCAAAATATCTTTCCAGAACCTTACCGGTGTATGTGGTGTAGTTCTTGTCAATAACCATCTTTAGTTTTTTATTGGCGCCAACCTCTATCATATATCCATATTTATAGATGTAGCAAAACCAAACGCGAAGGAAGTTGTCTTCTATCTGATAACGTATGTTTCGATTGGTCTTTTGAAACATCGGGGTATAACGGGATATCAAGCAATAGTCATTCTCCAGTTTGGTGAGATAGCCCGCAAGTTCTGTTTTCATGATACTTTCAATTTCACTACGAGTCGTGTGACCAGAAGCGATAAGTTGTAATATCTCGAAATAACGGGCATAGTCTTTGCCAAATTCTTCTATCAGCATATTTTTCCCTTCGTATATGAAATAAGAGTTTTTGGCAACAAACCTCTCTGTCATCTCTTCCTTGGTCGTGGCTCCTGTATCCATCATCATTTCAACATATTCTGCCACACCGCCAGTGTAACTGTATAGTGCCAGTAAATCTTCGTTGGTGTAGAATGGATTATATGTAGAGATGATTTCCTTGATAACAGAAGGGGGAAATGGAGTGACTTTTATTTCTCCAGTCTGCCTGCCGTAGAGAGGTTGTTTGTTGTTTTTAAAGATGATGTTCATCAACGAATAAACAGAACCGCAGACCACGAGATTGATATGAGCTTCCTGTTTGTTGAGATCCCAAATCTTTTGCATGTCTGAAAAGATTGAGGGATTAACCCGCTTGAAATCTTGAAACTCATCAATGACGAGTGTGATAGGACGAGTCTTGGACAGTTGCAGCAGATATTTAAAAATGTCTGCAAAACGTGTAACCTCGCCGAGAATAGGAAGCTGTAGCTTGCTTGTCATCTCTTCGATAAAATCTCTGCAGAGCTCTGCTTCTGATTTTCTTGCAACAAAAAAATACAGCATATCCTGCACATCCTCGTATGCTTTTATCAACAAGGACGTCTTTCCGCTACGTCTGCGTCCAGTCACGATAGTGAAACGAGCCGTTTGCAAAGACAGGTTTCTTGTCTCTTGCAACTCTTTTATTTCGTTATGTCTTCCAAAAAATTTCATAATACTACATATTTAGAATTTCTTTTTCGATGAAAATTTTTCCGAAACCGCCATTTCTGAAACAGCGGTTTCGAATGCAAAGATAATAAAATTACTTGAATATCAACCTGTTTGTTCGTCGTTTTAAGTTTTTTTATTTATTCCCTTCATGTGTACACCGGTAAAAAATCCACGGAACACACTCTAATAATCCACGGATCACACGGAGAACACGGAAAGAGATTCTAGTTAAAGATTGTCTTATAGATTTTATTTAAGATTTCGAGCCGTAGGCGATCCATAATAAAACGCCTCTATAGAGCAACGTACTGTTGCGCATTTTGGTCAAAGATTATAGTTAAAGATTATGTTGTAGCTGCCTACCTGAGTGATAGATTATTTCTGGTCATAGGCCATATTTTTATTAAAGATTTCCTCCAAAGATTTCTAGCCGTAGGCTACAAAAAACACGGAATACATAGAAGACGGATGTTAGTTAATTTTTGCTATCTCCCTACTAGGTAATTACTTTTGTCCTTACAGGACGTAGGCGTATATATTGCATCAAGTCCTCAGGGTGTTACCCTGGGCTAAGGAAACCATTGGGCTTTCAGCCCGTTGTTGCTTGTGTATCAAAAATCATATGTCTTCGCTACTCCAAAACATCTTGCGAAGCAACTTCCAAAATAATTCCGTGGATAATTTCCGACGATCCGTGTCCTCCGTGTGCTCCGTGGATCATTCAGAGTGTCCTCCGTGGAAAATAGATCTTAGTGCCCTTTGCACCTTGGCGAAGATAAGTTTAGTCTCCACAAGACTGCTGGGTATATCAATGAAGGCGTGGAAAACAAATAGCTTACCAACGACTTCGATGGAATAGACAGCATGAGTATAACTCAAAACTTATCTTTCGCGAGACATTAACCATCCGTGCCCTCCGTGTGTTCCGTGGATCCATAACATTTCTGGCCCCGGCCATTCTTTATTAAAGATTTCCCCCAAAGATTTCTTGCCTTTAGGCAATTAAAAAAAATCCGTGCCCTCCGTGCCCTCCGTGGATTATTCAGAGTGCCCTCCGTGGATCATTCAGAGTGCCCTCCGTGGATCATTCAGAGTGCTCTCCGTGAGAGATAATAATTTAAAGTGAGAGATTTTCTTGGTTGTTGCTTATAAAATATGTACCTTTGCAGCCGATTTTAAGATAACAACAACATGAAAGCAGCATTATTCGACTTGGATGGAGTCGTCTTCGATACAGAACCCCAATACACAATCTTCTGGGGACAACAGTGCAGAGAGTTCCATCCAGAACACCCCGGACTGGAACACGAAATAAAAGGCCAGACACTCGACCAAATCTATGACGCATGGTTCGATGGACCCCTGAAAGACAAACGAACCCTCATCACAGAACGCCTGAATAAATATGAAGAGGAGATGGACTATCTCTATGTGAAAGGCTTCGAACAAACCATCAAACTACTGCGTAGCCATGGCGTGAAGACTGCTGTCGTCACCAGTTCCAACCAAGCCAAGATGGAGAATGTCTATCACCGACATCCTGAGTTCAAAACCTATTTCGATGCCATCCTTACTTCCGAGGACTTCGAATACTCTAAACCGCATCCCGACTGCTACCTGAAGGCAGCAGCACGCTTTGGGGTTAACCCCACCGACTGCGTGGTCTTCGAAGATAGCTTCAATGGACTGCGCTCCGGACGTGCCGCAGGCATGACCGTCGTGGCACTGGCTACAACCAACGCACCGGAACAGATTGCACCACTCAGCGATGAGGTTATCAAAGACTTTAGCGAATATATTCCAAAACTCTAATAATTAATAAGATATAATGGCAGGATATTTGGTTAGTGACACCCGAAAAGTCACATCATGTCGATTAAAGGAAATGAAACAAAAAGGTGAGAAGATTGCCATGCTCACCTCTTACGATTTTACGATGGCAGGTATTGTCGATGGTGCTGGCGTTGATGCCATCCTCGTTGGCGATTCCGCTTCTAATGTCATGGCTGGCAATGCCACTACACTCCCCATCACCGTCGATGAGATGATTGTCTATGCTCGTTCGGTGGTAAGAGCTGTCAAACGTGCCTTTGTGGTCTGCGATATGCCCTTCGGTAGCTATCAGGTGACTGCCGATGATGGTGTACGCAATGCAGTACGCATCATGAAAGAGACAGGTTGCGATGGCGTGAAGATAGAGGGTGGGGCAGAGATTGCCGATATGATACGCCGCATCGTCGGTGCGGGCATCCCCGTAGTGGGACACCTCGGTCTCACTCCACAGTCTGTGAATGTCTTCGGCGGCTATGGACTGCGTGCGAAAGAGGAGGCTGAGGCTGCCAAACTCCTGGCTGATGCCCATGCCCTTGAAGAGGCTGGCTGCTGCGCTGTCACCCTGGAGAAGGTTCCTGCTGCACTTGCCACACAGGTGTCTCGTGAACTCACCGTTCCTACCATCGGTATCGGTGCAGGTAATGGCTGCGACGGACAGGTCCTCGTGGTACACGATATGTTGGGCATGAACAAGGGCTTCAAACCGAAGTTCCTCCGCCATTACGCCCAACTCCATGATACCATCACCGATGCTGTAGGACAGTATGTGGGTGATGTGAAAACAGGCGATTTCCCCAACGATAACGAGTCTTACTAATCGCAATATACCCCGATGAATGCACAGAACACACCCGTTCATATCCGTCTCTGGCATAGAGAGTTCTGGCAGATGGCTTTAGCAAACCTGCTGTTGTCTATGTCGGTCTATATCCTCTATCCGCTGTTGCCGCAATGCTTGGAGGATAACGGACATTTCACGGCGGTAGAAACAGGGGGCTCTATGGCGGTCTTCGCCTTGGGCTTGTTCCTCTTCGGTCCCTTCTGCTCGTTCCTTGTGCAACACTATCGGCGCAACAAGGTATGCCTCTGGTCTATCGTCATCATGGCGGCATGTCTTGGTGTCCTATGGTATCTCTTTGATGGTGGGTGGCCCTCTGCCACCTTCCCCCTCGTCATGCTGTTGCGATTGGTACAGGGTGCCACCTTCGGTTTGGCACAGATGATACTCTCCAGCACCCTCGTCATCGACACCTGTGAGTCCTACCTCCGTACCGAGGCAAACCACAGCATGTCGTGGTTCGGACGTTTCGCCCTGTCCCTCGGTCCGTTGGCAGGTCTTTTTGCCACCCGCCATTTCCACATGCCTGTTCCTGATGCGTTATGGATGGCGGTAGGCTGCGCCTTATTCGCTTTCCTGTTGATCCGCATGGTGAAATTCCCGTTCCGTGCCCCTTCCGATCATGTCACTTTGTTCAGCACCGACCGTTTCTGGTTAGGCAGTGGCTTCATTCTTTTCGTCAACCTGCTCCTCATCTCCGTGGCAGTAGGTATGGTCTTGGCATTAGCCACCACCATCGATTTCTATGCCGGTATCATGGTTGGCTACCTCTTCGCCCTGTTAGCCTGTCGTTTCGTCTTCCGTGATGCAGAACTCAAGAGTGAGGTTGTCAGTGGCCTCATCCTGTTCTTGGCAGCCCTCCTCCTGTTGATGGTACGTCCCACAGCATCCTCCGACTTCACCGCTGCCGCCCTGATAGGCATCGCCATCGGCCTCATCGGTTCCCGTTTCCTCCTGTTCTTCATCAAACTCAGTCGCCATTGTCAGCGTGGCACCTCCCAGAGCACCTATATGCTGGCATGGGAGAGTGGCATCGCCCTCGGCGTCGGCATCACCTACGCCCTCCCTGCCTCCCGCTACACCACCTCCCTGACCACCTCCCTCATCCTCGTCTCCCTCGCCATGCTCATCTACAACCTCTACACCCACCGTTGGTTCGAACACCACAAAAACCGGTAATCTTTCAACCTCTAACGATAACCTTAACCCTAACAACACGGAGTGTTTAGTTTATAGGTTATAGTTTATAGGTTATAGGTTATAGGTTAGTGATTAGTGTTTAGTGGTTAGCGTTAAGGTTATAGTTTAATGTTTATAGATTCTAGTTAAAGATTCTTCTAAAGATTTTGATACACAAGCAAAAACGGGCTGAAAGCCCAATGGTTTCCCTAGCCCAGGGCAACACCCTGAGGAAGAGCGCATTTTGGTCAAAGATTTTAGTTAAAGATTTGTTTTATGTTGCTTACGCAAGAAATCTTAGAGGAAATCTTCATGTAAAATCTAAGGACCTAAACGGTCCAGAAATCTATTTAAGATTCTATTTCCCTAAAATATTTCTTGCGAAGCAACATCTTAAAGAAGATTTCCTCCAAGATTTCTTGCGCTCGCGCAACCCAAAAATATCCGTGTCCTCCGTGTGATCCGTGGATCATTTAGAGTGTCCTCCGTGGATCATTTAGAGTGCCCTCCGTGGACCTTAAACCCAGGGCAGAACGGCTTCCGTGTATCCAGGTCACAGTGTCCCACGACGAGAGCCTTAGGATACCGTTCCTTCAGTTCCTTGATGAGTTTCCACAGTGCAATCTTCTGTTCAGGCGTCCTGGTATCCTTGGGAGTCTTCCCATCCACATCCAGTCCTCCGACATACGCCACTCCGATAGAGTGTTTGTTATGGTTCTTACAGTGGGCTCCCACCAGATCCTCCGCTCTACCTTTCTCGATGGTCCCATCCGTCGGAATCACATAGTGATACCCACATCCTTTCCATCCCAATGACCGGTGATACCGATCGATGTCCTTTACTCTCAGCGTGCTCCCCGCTTTATTAGCGGTACAATGCACAACAATCAATGTTATTGTTCTCATATTACTTTCAAATTTTTAACTGAACTTTCGCATGTGGGGAAGTTAAGGGAAGTTAGGGAAGTTAGAGAGAAGTTAAGGGACAAATGTCCTACGTCTTACGGCAAAAGGCTATTGTCTCTTAACTTCCCGAACGACCGTAGGAAGTGATAACTTCCATTTTATGGCACCTTTTCTCGCCATGACAGAATTAAAGCGAGCTTTATTCTGCTCATTTGGCTTAACGAAAACGTTCTTTAACTTCAATCAATTCCCTCAGTTGCGAGACTTGAAATCTTTAAATAAAAATCTCGACTGAAAATGCGCTCGAATACCTCGCTTTTGGGGAGGGTTTTTATGGGGATCGCATCGGAGATGCTCGAATTTTTGGAGCAGCGAGAGCAGAGAATAAATCTAAAAATTTATTCTTTGCCGAGTCGCGAGAAAAATAACCTATGGTAAATCTAAACGAAAATCTTTAGAATAATCTTTAACCTCTAAACTATAACCTATAACCTAAACACTCCGTGTTCTCCGTGTGGTCCGTGGATTTTTTCGGAGCACCAACGTTTCTGAGATTTCTGACATTATTAAGAAAAATGCACTATGCATGGTGCAAATTATGTTAAAAAGTGCACTGTGTGTAGTGCATTTTTCGTATTTATTCGTATATTTGCAACCACAGTAAAATAAATAAGGATTTTTTTATGATAAGGCTGAAGAGGTTGTATGTGAATACCGCCTCTTCTTTTTGTATGATCATCGGATGTTAGATGGATTTTTTGGGGTTGCTTCGCAAGAAATCTTTGGGGGAAATCTTTTTAAAGAAGTTGCTTACGCAAGAAATATTTTAGGGAGATAGCAATATTGTTAAATAGATTTCTGGACCGTTTAGGTCCTTAGATTTTTACCAAAGATTTCCTCCAAGATTTACCTATGGTTTGTTTTGTCGTGACTCAGCATAGTGAAAGCCGCGTCTCTCACTCTGTCTTCGCTACTCCAAAACATCTTGCCGACAGGCAACTAAAAATATAATCTTCAACAAAAATCCTTGACCAAAATGCGCTCGAATACCTCGCTTTTGGGGACGGTTTTATGGGGATCGCATCGGAGATGCTCGAAATCTTAACGAAAATCTTGAGAATAATCTTTAACTAGAATCTCTAACCTCTAATCACTAAACACTAACCACTAATCACTAACCCATAACCCATAACCTAAACACTCCGTGTACTCCGTGTGTTCCGTGGATAAAAATTTCCTTGTAATCCGTGCGACCTTTTCGGTGGGAATACGGGAATAATTTTGTAACTTTGCATGGTAAATATAAATAGAATGATATCAGTAGAAGGATTACAGGTGGAGTTTGGGGTCAAACCCCTCTTCCAGAATGCCAGTTTTGTGGTCAACGACCGCGACCGTATTGCCCTTGTGGGTAAGAACGGAGCTGGTAAATCAACGCTCTTGAAAATACTGTGTGGCTTGCAGCATCCTACGGCAGGAACTGTCAACGTGCCCTCCGACACCACTATCGGCTATCTGCCACAGGTGATGGTGTTGCAGGATGATACGACCGTGAAAGAAGAGGCGATGAAAGCCTTCGCCAATGTCACACGACAGCAACAGTTGATAGACAAACTCAATCGCGAACTCGCAGAACGTACGGACTACGAGAGCGAAAGTTATTTGGCGCTGGTGGAACGCTTCACGCAGGAGCACGACCGCTACATGATGATGGGAGCGGACAGTAATGATGCCGAAGTGGAACGCACCCTGACAGGTCTCGGTTTTGTAAGAACAGACTTTGACCGTCCCACACGCGAGTTCTCAGGAGGTTGGCGCATGCGTATCGAACTGGCAAAGATTCTGTTGCAGAAGCCCGACGTGCTGTTGCTCGACGAGCCTACCAACCACCTCGACATCGAGTCGATACAATGGTTGGAGCAGTTTCTTGCACAAAGTGCGAAAGCCGTAGTATTGGTCAGTCACGACCGCGCCTTTATCAACCATGTGTCTAATCGCACCCTGGAGATATCGTGTGGACACATCATAGACTATAAGGTGCGCTACGATGAATATATGGTGCTTAGAAAGGAACGTCGCGAACAACAGCAGCGTGCCTACGAGAACCAGCAGAAGGAGATAGCCGAGATGCGCGCCTTTATCGAGCGCTTCCGATATCAGGCCACCAAAGCCGTACAGGTGCAGCAGAAGGTGAAACAACTGGAGAAGATAGTACCTATCGAGGTGGATGAGGTGGATAACTCCGCCATGCACCTGAAATTCCCACCCTGTCTGCGAAGCGGCGACTATCCCGTCATCTGTGAGGACGTCAGGAAAGACTATGGCGCCCATACCGTATTCTCGCATGCCAACCTGACCATCAAAAGAGGAGAGAAGGTGGCTTTTGTGGGAAAGAACGGCGAAGGAAAGTCAACCCTCGTGAAATGTATCATGGGCGAGATACCCTACGACGGTATGTTGAAGATAGGGCATAACGTACAGATCGGCTATTTCGCACAGAACCAAGCCCAGCTCCTCGACGAGTCGCTCTCCGTATTTGAAACGATAGACCGTGTGGCAAAAGGAGAGGTCAGACTGAAGATCAACGACATCCTCGGCGCTTTCATGTTTGGAGGCGAAGCATCTGACAAGAAAGTGAAGGTGTTGAGCGGCGGCGAACGCAGTCGTCTGGCCATGATCCGGCTGTTGCTCGAACCCGTCAACCTGTTGATCCTCGACGAGCCCACCAACCACCTCGACATGCCCTCGAAAGACGTGTTGAAGGAAGCCATCAAGGCCTTCGACGGCACAGCCATCATCGTGAGCCACGACCGTGAATTCCTTGACGGCCTGGTCACCAAGGTCTATGAGTTTGGCGGAGGACGCATCAGAGAACACCTCGGAGGCATCTACGATTTCCTACAGTCGAAGCGTATTGACGAACTGAGCCAGTTGGAAACGAAGCCTGCGGCAGAAAAGACACCCAAGGCAACAGAGAAAAAATCAGACGAAAAATCGCCAGCCCTGTCGTATGCCGAACGCAAAGAACAGCAGAAGAAGATCAGTAAGGCAGAAAAGGCCGTAGCCGCTTCGGAGAAGAAGATCAGCGAGATGGAAGACCGCCTGAAACAGTTGGACCAACTCCTCATGGACCCCGCACAGGCATCCAATATGGAACTGGTGACCGAATATACCAATATCAAGGCAGCCCTCGACGAAGAAGTGGAGCGCTGGGAACAACTCTCAGAAGCGTATGACGCATTAACGAAATGACGAACAAAGATCAATAATATTATGAAAATGAAAAAATTACTTCTAATGATGGCAGTTACAACGATGGCCATTCCTTCGATGGCCCAGCAACAACTGAAATCGGGATTGTCTCTGGCCGACATGGATCAGAGTGCCCGTCCTGGAGACGATTTCTACACTTATGCCTGTGGCGGATGGATGAAAGCCAACCCTCTGCCGGCAGCCTATTCACGCTATGGAAGTTTTGACCGCCTGGCGGAAAACAATACCAAGCGCATCAACGGCATCCTGAAGGAGCTGCAAGAGAACAGCTATGCCGAAGGAACGGTAGAGCGTAAGTTAAGCGACCTTTACAAAATGGCTGTAGATACAGACCGCAGAGAAAAAGACGGACTCTCGCCCGTACAGCCCATCCTCAAGCGCCTTGAAGCCGCCAAGACCACCAGTCAGCTCTTTGCCATCCAAAAGGAAATGATGCCCGCAGGAGCACCTATGTTCTATGGCGCCGGTATCGGAGCCGACGAGATGAATGCTACGCAAAACATCCTTGGCGTCAACCAAGGCGGACTGACCCTCGGACAGAAAGACTACTATCTGGAGAATGATCCCGCCACGACAAAAATCCGTGAGGCGTACAAGCTCCACATCGTGAAAATGTTCCGACTCTTCGGATTCAAGACGGGGGCGGCACAGAAGAAGATGCAGAACGTCATGAAGATAGAGATGGCTTTGGCGAAAGTATCACGATCAAATACACAGCTGCGTGACCCGAAAGCCAACTACAACAAGATGACGCTTCAGGAGTTTCAGAGCAAATATCCCCATCTGCAACTGGAACAGCTGATGAATGCCAAAGGCATAGACAGCAAATACCTGCAGACACTCGTCGTAGGCCAGCCCGACTTCATGGCAGGTGCCGAGAAAGTGATTGCCGGTCTCTCAGCTCCGGCATACCGCGACTGGATGGAATGGCGCATCATCAACGGCGCCGCCAACCTGCTGAACGACGAAGCCGCACAAGCCAGTTTCGATTTCTACGGCAAGGTGATGGCAGGACGCAAGGAAAACCATCCCCTCTGGCGCAGAGCCACCTCGCAGGTGGAAGGCGTGATGGGTGAGGCCCTTGGAAAAATCTATACAGAGAAGTATTTCCCCGCCTCTTCTAAGAAGCGCATGACCACCTTGGTGGAAAACCTCCGTATCGCCCTGGGCGAGCGTATTGCCGCACAAACCTGGATGGACGACAGTACCAAGGTGAATGCCTTGTTGAAACTCAACACCTTCTATGTCAAGATAGGATATCCCGACAAATGGACCGATATGAGCGAGCTGACTATTGATCCGTCGAAATCGTATTATGACAATATGAAGGAATGTAACCGCTTCTGGAACAAATGGCAGATCAACCATACCGCAGGAAAGCCTGTTGACAAAGACGACTGGTATATGAATCCGCAGACCGTTAACGCCTATTATAATCCAACCACCAACGAAATCTGTTTCCCTGCCGGCATCCTTCAGCCCCCGTTCTTTGACCCAGAGGCAGACGACGCCTTCAACTATGGTGCGATCGGCGTGGTCATCGGTCACGAAATGACCCATGGATTTGACGACCAGGGACGACAATACGACAAAGACGGTAATATGCATGACTGGTGGAAGGCTGAGGATGGGAAGAATTTTACGGAACGTACCGACCGCTATGTGGAATTCTTCAACAATATCAAAGTATTGCCCGACCTGAATGCCAACGGACGTCTGACCCTTGGTGAGAATCTGGCCGACCATGGCGGTCTGCAGGTGGCCTATTACGCGCTGAAGAACGCCACCAAAACCCAGGCCCTTCCCGTGATCGACGGACTGACACCTGAGCAACGCTTCTTCCTCGCCTACGCAGGAGTATGGGCAGGAAATATCAATGAAGCCGAAATCCGCAACCGCACCAAGAGCGACCCACACTCCCTCAGCCGTTGGCGTGTGAATGGTGCGCTTCCCCATATTGACATGTGGTATGAGGCATTCGGCATCAAAGAAGGCGATAAGATGTTTATTCCGAAATCAGAACGGTTGGAACTCTGGTAAACACCCGATTTGAGGCATTTACAAAAAGAAATTATAAGAAAAACCGCTGTAGATGATAATTTACAGCGGTTTTTTTAGTATATTTTCAAAAAAAATAAGTATCTTTGCAACAATATTACAACATTTGTAGTAATGATAGAAGCTAACCAGACAATTAGAAACCAAAACCAGCGCACAGTACGTCCGCAGGAAATGTTGCCAAGCCAAGAACTCCAAGAAGATCAGGTTTTGCAGCAGGCGGAAATGCTAACCTTGCGTGCCAAAGTCAAAGTATGTCCGTATTGCGGCGCAGAAAATGAAGAAGAATCCATCTTTTGTGCACAATGTGGACAACCCATAGGAAAACTTACGTGTCCCTATTGCGGGGCAGAAATGGACCCAGGAGCAGATTTCTGTGAGACCTGCCATCGGTATGTGCGCAAAGACGTTTGTTCGTACTGCGGCTATGCGCTCCACGGCAACGAAGCCTACTGTCCCGAATGTGGAAGTCCGAGAGGAGGACTGGTTTGTCCGACCTGTCATACGATGAACGATTTTGCTTTCTGCAAGAAATGCGGCACTCCGCTGACGGCAGAAGCCAAGGAGATGGTGAAGCGATTGCAGAAAGAGCCCGATTATATCCATCTGCAAGAGATCGTCAAGGAGTACAACCTTCTGGAAAGCATCCTGCCTGCCTGTACGGAGAAAGACCGTCTGCGCGACAAAAAGAACGATGAGTTGAGAAAACGCGTGTTGACGCTTCTCGCGAAAGACTCGGGGATGCCTGAGGAAGACATCGTGATTCCATCGCGCAACCGCATGACCGATAAACAGTTGGAGATGTTGAAACAGCAAAATATGGAGGCGCTGGCAGAAGCGTTGGAAAAACTTGCAACCAGACCTACCGAGTCGCCTATCATGGCCAGAAACTACACTATGGCCTGCAAGCCACAAGGCATACGCCTCGCGTGGGTATGCAACTATAAACACGCCATGCACAGCAGTCCATGCGGATGTGCCAAGCCACAGCTTGGAGGCAAATGGGTGGTATTGGGAAAAAAGAGCAGTTCCGACATAAAAGATGATAAGAAATGACAGACAAGACCATCGTAAATCCGGAACAGACACAACAGGTCCAACAGGCAACGTTTCGTGTACAGGCATCTGCCATGGCGGATGACCAAACCATTCGTACCAATAGAATTGCCAATGACGATGAAGAAAAGACAGGAGATTTCATTCTCAAAGGCAAATGTTATCAGAATATCAAATGTCTGAGCGACCATTCTGGTGAAGCACAGGTGTTTCTGGTGAAAGACGGAGAAGGGGAGAAGGTGCTGAAACTCTATTACCCCAACTTCAGCATCAACAAGACGTTGATGCGCATCATTCAGAACTTTGACATGGAAATGGTTGTCAAAGTGCAGGATTACGGCAAGACATACGTTGACGGCAAAAACCGAGACTACGAACTGATGGAATATCTGCGAGGAGGTAATCTTGGAGAATACGACCTTGACGGTAACTTCAATCAGTTCAGACGTATTGCCCTGCAAGCCGCAGCAGCCTTGGAATATTGCCACAACAACAATATCATCCACAAAGACATCAAACCTAGTAATTTCTTCTTCCGCGATGAGAATCACACGCAATTGGTGCTTGGCGACTTCGGCATCTCAAGTGTGATACGTGACGATGAAGATATGCATAAGACCACACAAGCGCGTACCCCTGCCTATGCAGCACCGGAGATGTATAACGACGTGATTGACGGCGAGGTGGAGATTACGCCTTCGGTAGATAGCTACTCGCTGGGAATCGCCTTGATGACCCTGTGGCTCGGAGAGAGTCCGTTCAGCCAAAATGAGCGCGTGATGATGCGCAAGAAAAACGAAGGACGTCTGCCAAGAATCAACGAACTGCCAGAACGCGTCAAGATGATCGTACTGGGTCTGACGGCTGTCAACCCAAAGAGCAGATGGGACTACAATCATGTGGAGCGCTGGTTCCTGGGAGAGAATGTCCCCGTGGATATTTCATCGCCACTTCTGAAATATCGCAGTTTCGTGGTAGATCCAGAGCGCAACCTTGTGGCGGATAATGTGCATGAACTCATCCCCTTGTTGGTAGATAACGAGAAACTTGCCATCAACTATCTCTATAACGGTCACATTACCAGTTGGTTGGAACAATGTGGTAATGTAAAACTTAGCGCTACGTTGAAGGATATCGTCAGCAATCGCTATCCTGTCGATCAGACAGCAGGTCTGATGTCGGCCATCTACGCCATGGAGCCTACCTATCCGTATCGGGACCTCCGAGGCAAGCTATGTGACAACCTTCACAGTGTGGTCATCTCTGTACTTGCAGCCTCCGATGAATATGCGCTGGCCCTGAAGAACGAAAATGACAGCCTGTTCCTGTATCTTGAAAGCCATTCAACAGCTAATATTGAACGCCTCAGAAGTTATTTCCGCGAAGACAGCCACTTAGACTCGCGTAAGGCGATACTCCAGTTGGCCTATGAGGTAGATAGCGAAATACCGTTTCTTCCGAAATATCCATCATCCAACATCTCGGAAATCGTCAGAGCCTACGGGTATGAAGACTGTACAGACGACGAATGGATGGCGCTGAGCGACGGACGCCTGCTGTCGTGGATGTATGCACACGAAGATCGCATGGCCTGTGAGTCGTTGCGCATCATGACAGAAGGACAGCAGCCTTCAAAGGCGCTGGGGTATAAGGTGTTGTATAATATCGACCGCAACGCGGCATTCGACCTGCGCGAAGCACAAACTCCAGATGCCGTTGGCGCCTGTCTTCTCGCTTTGCTTCACGATACCCAGCATAGTAATGATGAGGATTTTGCGGCAGCCATAGCCGATTACTCAGACCCCGACGGCCGATTCCATTATTTCGCACAGTTGCACGGATGGATGGAACAAATCAATATGGCACGTTCATGTTTCGACATGTCGAGCGATGAGAATACCGAACGCCTGGGAGTTTACGACCTCCGTACGGCAGCCTATCGCTTCTGCATGATGCTCGGCGTCTGTCCAACCTATATGTTGGAGGACGGTATCGAACTGCATGATGTCAAGGCGATGCAGCAGTATGGGAAACGTACAGTACTCATTGGCGAACTCCAACGGGGTGCGTTGAAGCAATGGATGTCGATCTTCTACCACGAGAATCCGAAAGAAGACTTCCGCGAGTCATACAGTTACGAACGGAGTCTGGAACAATGGATACTGGCGTTAGGAGAGATAGACCAGACGCAGACCTATTATAAAAGGTATTGTGAGGCGAAAACACAAACCGCGCAGAAATTTGAACGCGTGCATGGCGATTATATCCGCGCCAATATGAAGGAACGCATGTTGCGCATGGTCTTTTATGCGCTATGCGTACTGTGGGTTCTGATGCTGGCGGTCTGCGGCATCAGCGGACGCGAGTATTTGCTGGAACATGCCGGACTCACCATCGTACTGCCTGTGGGAGGAATCATGGCACTTATCATAGCCATGAGAGCCTATTTCCACGGTTTCGGATTCGTGCTCTCGGCATTATGGGGAAGTCTGGGACTCTTCTCTACCTATATTCCTGTGGCCATTCTGCGGCATACGCAGAAAACGGCCCCCGCTATGTTTGTCCCGGTAGTAATCGTCATTACAGCCGTATATATGGCCATCTGCTATTTTACCGACTACCGGAAGGAAAGACGTAATGACGGAAACCTGATAGACGAGGTGATGGACGACGACATCAAGACCTCCCTGCTGGAACCCTTGTACTTCACCTTCAGACAGAAGAGTTATCGGTTTAAGGGTTCTAAGTTCGGACTGTTGGACGATGTCTCCAATCAGATACGTTCCATCAGCGGAGAGTCGGTAGCCCACTACCTGCTGTGGTCTGTCATGGTGCTCATCATGGTCATGGAACTGCTGGTCTATAGCCCGAAGCTATTGAATGTGAAGAATCCTGATTTGGACAACTGGCGGCTCAATCCTACCAAAGTTGTCAATCAGTTGCAAAGAGATGTAGAATAATTATGGTCTGTGAGAAATGTCATAAAGAAAATCGCTCGATAGCGAAATTCTGCAAGTGGTGCGGCCAACCTCTTGCCACAAAACACGTGCTTGACCGCATGGTCGGTCTTGACGAGGTGAAGCGTCAGTTGAAGACCGTAGTAGATACCTATACCTATTTACAATCGCGCAAGGATATTGTCAATATCCGGTTGAGCATCAATACCATTATTATTGGTGAGACAGGTACGGGAAAGACCGCCTTGGCCGAGGTCATTCGCGACTATTTCTATCAACATAAGATTATCGAGAAACCCAAGTTGACCATGGTTGACGCCGTGGATTACCAGCGTTTCGTGGATAAATGGGACGATAATGTGAAAAAGGCGCGCAACGGTATTCTCTTCTTTGACAACGTACAGAAACTGTTGCCAGACCGTTATTCCAATCAGGTCAACCCGCTCGACAAGTTGTTTGTGGAAATGGACAAATGGAACGAGAATCCTATCGTGATCATTTCGGGACTTCCCAAGGGACTTGACGATTTCCTGAGCAATAATCCTGCGGCGCAGAACCGCTTCAAATATACTTTCCGGTTGCCTGCACCAGGCTATGCAGAACTCTGTGAGATCTGTAAACTGGAGTTACGGAAGAAATACGCCATAACCTCCTTTACCCAGGCTGCAGAACATAAGTTGCAACGGTTCTTCCAGTATCAACTGAAGATCAAGGACGAGACCTTCGGATACGGACATCTTGCCGTGAAGACCGCAGAAGATATCTTCACCTCTTTCATCAGCAGAGGAGCCCAAGCCGATACCGTTGAGGAGTGTGACATCAGAGGATATGTTCCTGCAGAACGTTCTGTGGATGACATTCTCAAAGACCTTGACTGCTTCATCGGAATGGATGAAGTCAAGAAGACCGTGCGCGAGATTGCCTATAGCGTGAAGAATAGTGTGGAACGTGCACAACGGGGACTCGGCGATCAAGAGAAAGCCGGCATACATATCGTGCTGACGGGTAATCCCGGAACCGGTAAGACGACCATCGCCCGGAAACTGGGCGAGATACTGGAGTCGATAGGTTATCTCGACAGCGGTCATGTGGTAGAAGCCGACCGGTCGAAGATGGTGAGTCCATACCAGGGCGAGACTCCGAAGATCGTAGATCGCCTGTGTGATAAGGCCATGGGCGGCATCCTTTTCGTGGACGAAGCCTATACGCTGGCGCCACTCAGTCAGACGGGCGAGCGCGACACGCAAGGAGCGCAGGCCCTTGAACAGCTGATGAAACGAATGGAGGACGACCGCGGCAAATTTGTTGTTATTGCCGCAGGTTATCGGTCGGAGATGGAAAATCTGTTCCGTATCAACGTGGGTTTCAGAAGTCGATTCAGCTATTTCCTGAATATAGAAGACTACTCTCCAGAGCAACTTTTCGACATCATGAACATGTTTGCCAAGGAGAAGAAATACGAATTTAGCGAGGCGGCAGAAGGATTGGCGCGCAAGATGATCAAGGAGATGTATCAGTCGCGCGACAAGGATTTTGCCAACGGCCGCACGATGCGTCAGTTGTTTGACAAAATCTGTACCCGTCAGGCAGAACGTCTGCAACGCCTTGACATCAACAGTCTCGACAATCAGCAGTTGATGACGATAGAGCAGGTGGATATTCCCTATCAGGCTCCCAAGAGTGTCAACTACGACGAGTGTCTCGAGAAGCTCCATGGCATGGTGGGTCTTGCTGCGGTAAAACAGGAGATTTCCAATCTTGTTTCGTTTCTCAATCTGCAGATTCGCCGTGGAGAGACGGATACATTCCAGGGAAAACACTATGTGTTTACAGGAAATCCGGGAACCGGTAAGACTACCGTTGCCCGCATCATGGCAGATGTGTTTCGTACACTCGGAATCCTGTCGAAAGGTCAGCTTGTAGAAGCCGACCGCAGCAAACTCGTAGCGGGCTATTCCGGACAGACAGCTATTAAGACCAACCAGGTGATCGATTCAGCCTTGGGAGGCGTATTGTTTATCGACGAGGCCTATACGCTCAAGACCAGCGATGCCGACACATTCGGTAGTGAAGCCATAGACACCCTGTTGAAGCGTTTGGAGGATGACCGTGGAAAGTTCATCTGTATTGTTGCCGGATATACGGACCAGATGCATGATTTCATCAGTTCTAACCCCGGACTGAAGAGTCGTTTTACCCAGACCATCCATTTCGACGATTATACGCCAGATGAGTTGACGCAGATTTTCATCAATATGGCGACGGCAAAGAAATTCACCATCGATGCATCAACCACCAACGCCATTCACCGGCAGTTTGAGCAGATGTATCTGCGACGGGATAAGAATTTCGGTAATGCGCGAGAGGCACGCCGCCTTTTCAACTCGGCAGTAGAGAAACAAAGCCAGCGCCTGATGAAACAGATGAGCGATCCGAATTTCAATCAGGAAGATATGTTCAAAATCGTGGAAGACGATTTGGCAGACGGACGTAACGAGCAAGCACGCCCATTGGACGAAGTATTGTCAGAACTGGACGAGTTTGTGGGCATGCGTTCGGTCAAGAACATGATCCGTCGTCTGGCAGTACAGAGCATGTTCATGAAGCAACGTGCCGCCATGGGCGCAGGAAAAGTGCAGCAGATGTCTATGAACTTCATCCTGATGGGTAATCCCGGAACGGGAAAGACCACTATCGCCCGTAAGATGGGAGAAGTGTTGCAAAGCATGGAGATTCTCCCGACAAGTCACGTGGTGGAAGTGAGTCGTGCCACGTTGGTAGGAAAATACATGGGCGAGACTCCCAAGATCGTCAATAATATGTGTGACAAAGCCATGGGCGGCATCCTGTTTATCGACGAAGCCTATACGCTATCGGCAGAAAACGACCAGTATGGTAAGGAAGCCATCGATACGTTGATGAAACGGATGGAAGACGACCGTGGCAAGTTTGTGGTTATTGCTGCAGGCTATAAGGATCAGATGGAAAATTTCCTGATGACCAATCCAGGTCTTGCCAGCCGTTTCACACATAAGATGCAGATAGACGACTATAATGAAGACGAGTTGCTGGCCATTTTCAAGAAGATGGCACAGAAAGACAATTACACCTTGTCGCCAGCAGCTGAATTTAAGTTGATGGACCTGATCTGCAGAAAAGTGGTATCGAAGGATCAGCATTTCGGTAATGCACGAGAAATGCGCAACCTGCTCGATGCAACCATCCAGCAACTCTCCGTCAGAGTCAGCGGTATGCAGGAGGTGACCAAAGAAACCTATCAGACCATTATGCCAGAAGACATCTGTGACGTGTAGGTCGTGAGGGGAATTGCAAATAAAATAAGAATCTACGTAGAAAAGAAATTATGATAATATGTCCTAATTGTAAAGAAGAGATCGACGACGATTCGCGCTTCTGCGATCAATGTGGTCAGGCATTACTCTATTGCAGCAGTTGTGGTAGGGTAGGACTGGGTCATCGCTGTACCCATTGTGGCGGTCTGATGATCAGTTACGATGAATTACAGAAGAAGCGGGAAGAGCGCAATAATATGACCTCCTTGTCAACGTCGTTTGTCAGCCAGTCGGTAAGCATCGGTCAGGCAACGAGGGGCAATATGGAAACAATTCCCAACGATGTCCCGCAAATCAAGGGAATGCCCATGCTGTTGTTATACAACTCTTCTTTAGCCATCCGTATCGTAGGAGTGAACGGGGCTGTCATAGGACGCCGACAAGGTCCATACGCAAAATTCTTCAGCAACAACATGTATGTATCGGGTGTTCATGCCCAACTGCTCTTCAAACAAGATTCTGGATGGTGTGTCATAGACAAGCATTCTTCAAACGGAACGAAGCTGAACCAACGGGATCTGTTGCCCGATGTGCCGATGTCTGTTAAGAATGGAGATATTCTGACCATAGCAAATGTCAGTTTACAAGTAAGTATAAAATAATGATAAGATAAGATATGAGTAAGATAACGATAACTGCATCGAGTCGTGTCGGATGTATTCGAAGCAATAATGAGGATATGATTCTGGTGGAAAACAAGTATGTAAGGAGTGAGGCCTGTGACTTGCAGTTCTTTACAGAAAACAAGGATCGTTTTATTGTGGCTTTGGCAGACGGAATGGGCGGACATAATGCCGGAGAAGTTGCCAGCGAGGAGACGCTAAGAAATCTACATTTCTTCATCCACGACCTACCTGCACATCTGAGCGAAGGTGCCTTGTGTGAAGCTATGGTGGAGTGGCTCGTTTCCATCAATAAGATCATCTCTTCGCGTGGTGTTGAAGACCGCACGCTTCAGGAAATGGGTACCACACTCGTTGGAATACTATATTACGAAGGAAACTATTTCTGGATGAACTGCGGAGACAGTCGTCTGTATATGCTGTCAGATGGTAAACTGAAGCAAATCACGACAGACCACAGTCTGAACGAAATGACTGGTGTAAAACGCCATTCCAACGTCATCACCAACTGTATCGGAGCAGGATGTACCACCTCGTTTCTCGACTTTACCGAGTTTACCAATGATGTAAAAGCTGGTTGTACCTTCCTGTTGTGTTCTGACGGACTCAGCGATATGGTAGATGATGAACATATAGAAAAATTACTCAATGAAGGGAAGGATGCCAACGCTTTGTGTGAGGCAGCTATCACAGCCGGAGGTTTCGACAACGTGTCGGCTTGTGTTGTTGCTGTTGCTGAGAGCCATTGAGGATATATAAAAAAGATTGTATTGAAAAAGATTGTGTTGAAAAAGTAAACTGAAAGAAACATGCCTTTAAAATTACCAGATCAATTACCGGCAATAGAGTTGCTGAAAAAGGAAAACATTTTTGTGATGGACGATTCACGCGCCCACATGCAGGATATCCGCCCGTTGAAGATTGTGATTCTCAATCTGATGCCATTGAAGATAACTACTGAGACAGACCTGATCCGTCTGCTTTCAAATACACCCTTGCAGTTGGAAGTGAGCTTCATGAAACTCAGAAGCCACACGCCAAAGAACACCCCAATCGAACACATGATGATGTTCTACCGAGATTTCCAGCAGATGCGCAAGGAGCGTTATGATGGCATGATTATTACCGGTGCACCCGTCGAGACTCTTGATTTTGAAGATGTCACCTATTGGGATGAAATGACAGAAATATTCTCATGGGCACGTACGCACGTGACTAGTACATTATATATCTGCTGGGCTGCGCAGGCGGGATTGTACTACCATTACGGAGTGCCGAAATACCAGTTGCCCAAGAAAATGTTTGGCGTATTCCCCCAACATACATTACAGTCCAAGCTCCCTATCTTCCGAGGCTTTGACGATGTGTTTCAGATGCCGCATAGCCGACATACCGAGATTCATCGCGAAGACATAGAAAAGCAGCATGAGCTGAGTCTGATTGCCGAATCACCGGAAAGCGGAGTGAGTATTGTGATGGCGCGAGAGGGTAGAGAGTTCTTTATTACCGGCCATCTGGAATATGCTCCCAATACTCTTGACAAGGAGTATCGACGAGACTGTGGCATACGTGACGATGTGGATTTGCCCAAGAACTATTATAAAGACAATAATCCATCCAACGAGCCCCTTGTCACATGGAGGGCCCACGCCAATCTGTTTTATAACAATTGGATCAACTATTACGTATATCAAGCAACACCGTTCGATATCAATACTATACGATGAGAAAACTGGAACTGCTGGCACCTGCCAAGAACCTTGCCTGCGGTATTGCTGCTATTGACCATGGGGCCGATGCCGTATATATCGGAGCATCACGTTTCGGAGCAAGGGCTGCTGTGGGAAATAGTGTGGACGACATCAGACAGTTGTGCGACTATGCCCATCTGTTTGGTGCAAAAGTCTATGTGACGGTCAATACCATTATTTATGATGGTGAACTCGACGACACGCTGTCACTTATCCGCGAACTCCATGGGGTGGGGGTTGATGCCATTCTCGTACAAGATATGGGACTGCTCAAACTCCAGTTGCCTCCTATAGCGCTTCATGCCTCAACACAGACCGACAATCGTACGGCAGATAAGGTGAAATGGCTGGCAGAATTGGGATTTCAACGGGTGGTCTTGGCACGCGAACTATCGGTAGAGGAAATCAGAAGCATCCATGAGGCTGTGCCAGATGTCGAACTCGAAGTGTTTGTTCATGGAGCCTTGTGTGTCAGCTATAGCGGTATCTGCTATGCGTCGCAATACTGTTTCGGACGTTCTGCCAACCGTGGAGCGTGTGCGCAGTTCTGTCGTATGAAATTCGACCTTGTCGATGCAGAAGGACGCGAAATCGAACACCAGCGCCACCTCTTGTCGTTGAAAGACCTCAATCAGGCGGATGTGCTCGATCAACTCGTCGAAGCAGGAGCCACCTCATTCAAGATAGAAGGAAGGTTGAAGGATGTCACCTATGTAAAAAATGTCGTGGCTGCCTATAACCTTCGCCTCAATAAGATTGTTGCCAATCAGCCTGATCGCTATTGCCGCGCTTCGAAGGGAACGTGCAGCTATACCTTCACACCCAATCTGAAAAAGACCTTTAACCGTGGTTTTACACATTATTTCCTGAATGGACGCCAACCAGACATCTTCTCTCCCGATACACCAAAGGCCATGGGCGAGTATGTGGGATATGTGAAAGAGATACGCAACAACTCCTTTAATGTTGCAGGAACTGCTGCATTTGCCAATGGTGACGGATTGTGTTTCATTACGGGAGACCGCGAACTGGAAGGATTCCGTGTCAACCGAGCGGAAGGCAACAGACTCTATCCTCAAAAGATGCCTCGGAATCTTCGTCCAGGAATGGCACTCTATCGTAATAACGACCAGGAATTTGAAAAACTACTCTCTCGTCCGAGTGCAGAACGCAAGATTCCCATCATCATGCGGTTGGCAGCCGACGAACAGGGCTTTAATCTCTCGGTTGGCGAGGTTTCGGTAGGTATTGCCTGTGAGCATCAGGCTTCAGAGAAACCACAACGCGACAATATCGTCAGGCAACTCTCGAAACTCGGAGGAACACCCTATCTTTGCGAGCAGGTGGAGATGGGCGATGATTTCAATTATTTCATCCCCAGCAGTTTCCTCGCAGATCTGCGCAGGCGTCTTGTCGAAAAACTCATGTTGTCCACTCCTCAAGCGGATGGTCAGTCTAAAGTTTTACCGGCCCACATTCCCGCGTCTGTGTCGGCCCTTTATCCGTATGACTATCTGTATAATATCTCCAACGCAAAGGCACGCGACTTTTATATCTCACAAGGGCTTCATCCTTCCGAACAAGCATTCGAACTCCAGTCATCACGACAGAAGGCTTCCTTGTTGATGCAATGTCGCCATTGTCTGCGCTATGCGCTTGGCGGTTGTGTGAAACATGGCGGGACAAAGGCCCATTGGAGGGAACCCTTGTTTCTGCGTTTGTCTGATGGTCGTAGGTTTCGTTTAGAGTTTGATTGTCGTCATTGTCAGATGAATGTCTATGGAGAAAGTGAAAAATAGCCTGTTGTGTGTGATCGTCCTGTTGTTGTCTGCCTGTTACAACCATGGACCTGTTTCGCCTGACGCATGGGACCTTACCGAGCGTCAGATAGACTCCTTGTCGTTCTTTACTACCCATCATTATTCTCAGAACTATAACTTCGTGGTTAAGGCCAGCCAGATGCCCATTTCCGATGAGGCAGGATCTCAGGCTTTCGATACGCTATATGTGTCGAAAGGCGATCCCCTTGTTGTGGCCGACATCAAGACCATCTCGTCAGATACGATAGATTCCGTTTGGGTGAAGGTGGCGCGCGACCAGATGACACAGGGATGGATTCGTGAGAGCGAGATGTTGCCTTGCGTATCGCCCAACGACCCCATTTCCCAGTTTATAGATTTCTTTTCAGATACCCACCTGTTGCTATTCCTGGCATTATTGGTTGTTGTCGTAGTGGCATACGGTCTTCGACGTTTGATGCGCCATAATGCGCGTATAGTTCATTTCAACGATATTGATTCGTTCTATCCTACATTGTTGTGCATACTCATCGCCTCTTCTGCAACGCTCTATGCATCCATACAGATGTTCAGTCCCGAATCGTGGCGACATTTCTATTATCACCCTTCGCTCAACCCGTTCTCGCTACCGTGGTTCCTTGCACTCTTTATTGCCTCCGTATGGGCCATCCTTATCGTAGGTGTGGCGACGATAGATGATGTAGTGCATCGTTTGGAGCCTTCTGAAGGGTTGCTTTACTTATGCGGACTTGCTGGAGTATGTGCAGTCGATTATGTTCTTTTCAGCATCACTACCTTATATTATATAGGTTTCCTATTTCTTGTTGTCTATATCATCTTTGCCCTGTGGCGCTATTTCCGGTATTCGCATTATCGGTATGTTTGTGGCAATTGTGGCGCAAGGATGCATCGCAAAGGTATCTGTCCGAAGTGTGGGGTGGAGAATGTCTAAGGGATGTGCGGAAAACTCAAGAATCGTCAATATATGGCTCAAGAGGGTAGGGCTTGCGGTGGAAAAGCAGAAAAAATGGGCATAATGCAGAAAAAAATCAGAAAAATTTTTCAAAATATTTGGTGTTCTCAAAAATATGTAGTACCTTTGCACCGCGTTTGAGAGAAAACGCCTAAGGTTAAGAAAGAACAACCGGTTAGGAAGTTTGGGTGAGTGGCTGAAACCAGCAGTTTGCTAAACTGCCGTGCGGGTTACCGTACCGGGGGTTCGAATCCCCCAGCTTCCGCTGGGCTTTCCTAAAAAGACAAAAGAATGATGGTCGATTCATCTAATGGTTAGGATACAAGATTCTCAATCTTGGCATAGGGGTTCGATTCCCCTATCGACTACCAACAAGCAGCGTAAATGATGTATTTACGCTGTTTTTTTTTGTTCAAAAGTAGTATGTGAACCACCTTTTGCAGATTAGTCTCTTATGGTGATGCCGTGTAAAAAAAGTAAATCTAGAACTCGCAATTTTTCGGAAAGTTCCCTAACAGATTATTTCTTATCGAATATGGTTTCTCTTTTCTACATTCTATAGCTGTTCAACCTTTCTGTTGATTATGGTTTGTGAAGCGTAAGACTACTACCTCTATCCGTATTATTCCTCTAAGGAGAGGATGATACTTTTTTGAATGATTGGAATGATTATTCTTGTGGCGCAAAAGTAATTTTCATGGAAGCCTTGAAACGGTTAGAACTTTGCCGTACAGACGAAAGACTATGGTTGAGTATAGCAACAAAAAAAGAAGGCTCGCTGATGACAGGAGCCTTCTTGAATATGTTGGTGTGATGAAATTAGTCGGCTGACTCGAATTCGTGGAGGAAGCGGACGTCGTTCTCAGAGAACATGCGGAGGTCGCTTACCTGGTATTTTAAGTTGGTAATGCGTTCAACACCCATACCAAAGGCATAGCCGCTATAAACGCTTGAATCAATACCGCATTGTTCGAGAACATTGGGATCGACCATACCACAACCGAGAATCTCTACCCATCCTGTGTGCTTGCAGAATCCGCAGCCTTCGCCGCCACAGATGAAGCAAGAGATGTCCATCTCAGCGCTGGGCTCGGTAAATGGGAAATAGCTTGGACGAAGACGTATCTTGGTATCTGCACCAAACATTTCACGTGCAAAGGACAACAATACCTGCTTGAGGTCGGTAAACGATACGTTCTTGTCGATATACAATCCTTCTACCTGATGGAAGAAACAATGAGCACGGGCGGTAATGGCCTCGTTACGATATACGCGTCCGGGGCAGATGATGCGGATAGGAGGCTGGGTAGTCTCCATCACGCGAGCCTGTACACTTGAGGTATGGGAACGGAGCAGGATATTTTTGGTGACATCGTTAGGATGTTGTGACACAAAGAAAGTATCTTGCATGTCACGTGCAGGATGGTCTGCAGCAAAGTTCATACGGGTGAACACGTGGAGGTCGTCCTCTACTTCAGGTCCATCGGCTAATACAAATCCCATACGCGAGAAGATGTCGATAATCTCGTTGGTAACAATAGTGAGCGGATGACGTGTACCCAATCCGATGGGGTAGGGTGTGCGTGTGAGGTCGATATGTTGCGCATCGCATTCTACTGTTTCGGTATCAGTCTTGAGTTGGTTGATGCGCTCCTGTGCTATTTGCTTGAGTTCGTTGATTTTCATGCCCACAGTCTTTTTCTGGTCGGCTGGAACATTGCGGAAATCGTTCATCAAAGCTGTAATGGCACCTTTCTTGCTGAGGTATTTCAGTCGTAACTGCTCTACCTCTTCTGCGTTGGCGGCCGTCATTTGCCGCACTTCGTCTAAGAGTTGGTTTATCTTGTCGAGTATCATAATCATTGATATAAAACTAAATTTTCTGCAAAGGTATAAAAAAAATAAGAATTATGGATTAGGAGTTGGGAGTTTTTTGTACCTTTGCCGAAAAATTGAGAGAAGTTTATAAAATAGATGGAGGTCAATGATGAAACGATATTGGATTGCGTTTTATGTTATGGTCTGTTTGCTGGCAGGTTGCCAGGGTAACAAAACGGTAGAATCTACCGAAGAAACGGTTGCTGACACTACTGCGACTGTTGACTCTACGGTTGCTGACAACGAGATGAAGGCAATCGAAGAGGAGCCGATGCCAAAAGCGGCTGATGAGTTGTTTGATGATTTTGTATTCAATTTTGCCGCCAATAGGAAATTACAATACAGCCGTATTAAGTTTCCACTACCTGTTGTACGTGGAGACGATATTGAATTGTTGCCTAAAAGCAAATGGCATATGGAGAATTTCTTCATGCGACAAGATTTCTATACGCTGATTTTCGACAGCGAGAAACAATTGGAAGAAACCAAGCAGATTTCTGTCTCACATGCTGTGGTGGAGAAAATATATTTTCACTCGAAATCCATCAAACAGTATGTCTTCGACCGTATTAACGGAAGATGGATGATGCAGAAGATCATACACATTCCTTTGCATGAATCACATAATGCATCGTTTCTTGACTTTTACGAGCATTTTGCTTCTAATGCCGACTATCAGATGCACCATCTCCGAGAGACGGTAGATTTTGTGGGACCGGATCCTGACGATGACTTCAATGAGATGGAAGGAGTGATAACACCAGATACGTGGCCAGCTTTTGCACCTGAATTACCTACGGATATGATTTATAACATTATCTATGGTACCAATCATAAAGCAGGAAAATGTAAGGTGTTCGTGCTGAGAGGTATCGCTAATGGTTTGGAGACAGAACTGACCTTCCGACACGAAGGAGGAAAATGGATGCTGTCTAAACTCTCTACCTAATATAAATAGGAACAACGCTATGAAAGATATTCATGACTATAGTTTGAAGCAGCACAATACCTTTGGTATTGAAGCCCGTTGTGACCGCTTCTTGGAATATTCGACTGCCGATGAAGCAAAAGCTGTGGCCGACATTCTTCGTCAGTCAGCCCAACCTTTTCTGATTATTGGAGGTGGAAGTAATCTCCTGTTGACACAGGATTTCAAAGGCATTGTCGTGCGCTCAGCCATCAAAGGCATAACACCACAGAAGGACACCCTACGCTGTGGAAGCGGCGAGGTATGGGATGATGTAGTAGATTATAGTGTGAAGCATGGATATTACGGCATGGAGAATCTCTCGTGGATTCCGGGTGATGTGGGTGCCAGCGCGGTACAGAACATCGGTGCGTATGGTGTTGAGGTGAAAGACTTTATAGAGACCATTGAAGCCATCGAGATCGTTTCGGGAGCGTTACAGCTCATTGATGCCGCTGCTTGTCGGTACGCATATCGTCAGAGTCGGTTTAAAGGAGAATGGAAGAATCAATATCTGATCACCCATGTGACCTATCGTACCCAAAGAGATTTTCAACCTAAACTCGATTATGGTAACATTCGCAGCGAACTTGAAAGGCGAAACATGACTCATCCCACAGCAAGTCAATTGAGAGAGGTCATCATCGGCATACGACAAGAGAAACTGCCTGATCCTGCTGTTATGGGAAATGCAGGAAGTTTCTTCATGAATCCCATTGTGGAACGATCACAATATGAGGCTTTGGCATCACAATATGAGAATATGCCACACTATACCATCGATGCAAATCACGAGAAGATTCCTGCAGGATGGATGATAGACCAATGTGGATGGAAGGGACGTACCGTAGGACATGCAGGCGTTCACGATCGTCAGGCCTTGGTGTTGGTGAATCGTGGTAATGCTACCGGTCAGGAGATTGTTGATCTTTGCCGGATGATCCAGCGTGATGTGAAAGAAAAATTCGGAATAACCATCAAACCAGAAGTGAATATTATATGAAAATAACCTTCCTCGGTACTGGAACATCGTGTGGCGTTCCTACCATTGGATGCCAATGTCCTACCTGTAGCAGTCAAGATCCACATGATAAAAGGTTGAGATGTTCGGCGCTGTTAGAGGAGGGAGACACACGCTTGCTTATCGACTGTGGGCCAGACTTCCGTCAACAGATTATGCCCTTTCCATTCAGTCGGATAGATGGAATCCTTATCACCCATGCCCACTATGACCATGTAGGAGGACTTGATGATGTCAGGCCTTTCTGTCAGTTTGGAGAGGTGAACGTCTATGCGGACCCTATTGCACGTCAATCGTTATTGAAGATGCTTCCATATTGTTTTGGAGAACATCGCTATCCCAATACTCCTGTCATCAGACTTCATGAGATTCATCCTCATGAGGTGTTTAACATCAACGGTATTGATATCATGCCGATACAGGTGATGCATCACGACTTGCCCATTTTAGGTTATCGGATTGGTGGATTGACATATATTACGGATATGAAAACCATTGCAGATAGCGAATTGGAATATCTGAAAGGAACAGAAGTGCTGGTGGTTAACGCGCTTCGCCGTACTCCGCATCATTCACACCAGACGCTTGATGAAGCGGTGGCATTTGCGAAAAAGATAGGAGCACGTCAAACATGGCTTACTCATGCGGCACATAGCATAGGAAAACATGATGAGGTCAATAATATCTTGCCTCCTCATATTCGCATGGCATACGATGGACTTGTGGTCAACATATAATGAGTCGCAGGAGGTTCTCTGCCTTGAGAATCTCCTTTTGTCTTATGCCGTAATCCTAACTCTCTTTTTATAATCATACACAGAAAATTTATAAGGAATACTAAAACTTTCTGAAAAAAGAAAGAGAGTCACACGAGGTGTGGCTCTCCTTTGGAGTATGATGTATTGTTTGGAACTTACATGGCAAAAGCATTAAAACCTCCGTCAACAACAGCAACGGTACCGGTGACGAATTTTGCAGCTTCTGACATCAGATAGTGGATCGTGCCACAGAGTTCTTCAGGATCACCCATGCGGCCGAAGGGAGTCTGACGAATCACATCCTGACCACGCTGTGTGAAGGTACCATCGGGATTGGTCAACAAAGCACGGTTCTGTTCGGTAATGAAGAAACCGGGAGCAATGGCGTTGACGCGAATTCCTTCGCCAAACTTCTTGGCACATTCTGTTGCCATATATGCTGTGAAATTGCTGATACCAGCCTTGGCAGCAGCATAACCACATACGCGAGTCATGGGACGGAAAGCAGCCATCGAAGAGAAGTTGATGATGCTACCTTTTCCCTGAGCTACCATGGGACGAAGAAATACTTGGGTGGGGATGACCGTTCCTGTGAGGTTCAGATTGAGAACAGTCTGGAACTGTGAGGCATCGAGGTCGAAGAAGGTTTTATCGGGAGCGATGGTAGCGCCCGGCATATTACCTCCCGCAGCATTTAGGAGAGTGTCGATACGTCCGTATTTACGCATGATGTCGTCGCAGTTTTGCTGAACGACCTCTTGGTTCATGACGTCAGTTTTCATAAACTCACACACGCCACCTGCTTCGCAGATGTCAGAAGCAATTTTCTGTCCAACCTCTTCCTTACGGCCGAGGATGATGACTTTGGCTCCTTCAAGGGCCAGATACTTAGCGATGGCACGTCCAAGAACGCCTGTTCCGCCTGTGATGACAACAACGTTGTCTTTAATGTTGAAAAGGTTGTTATTCATAAAATCCGGGTTGTTTGTATTCTATTCCTAATTCACGGTCAACGGTGGCGAGAATGCCTTGTACTTGTCCCATGGCAAACATACGTCCGAGGAACGAGTAGCCTGCATTATAACCTTTAGTCTCGTCGCCAAGCATTGTCATGCCGTGATCCACACGCATGGGCAACGCAGGATTCTCTTGTTCGAAAATACGTGCCAGTTCGATGATATCGGCACGTCCTCCAAGGTGTGAGGCTTCTGTAAAGTCGCCATTGGGGAAGATATGACAAGAGCGGAGGTGTACGAAATGGGTGCGTGGTGCAAATTTACGTGCCATCTCCACCACATTGTTATAAGCGCCAGCAGAGAGACTCCCAGCGCAGAAGGTCAGTCCGTTGTGCTTGTTAGGAACAGCATCAAGGAACCATTGGATATCTTCTTGGGTGCGTACGATGCGTGGGAGGCCGAGAATCTCGATGGGGGGATCGTCAGGATGCACACACATGTTCATATCACACTCTTCGCAGGTAGGCATGATAGCGTTGAGGAAGTATTTCATGTTTTCCCTCAGTTGATTCTTGTCAATACCATCATAGTTTGCGAGCAACTGGTGGAAGAGTTCGAGGGGGTGTTCGTCGCCCTCTTTGAAGTTGCCACTTACAAAACCTTGCGTTTTGATAACGATGTTTTCTACCAGTTGATGGTCTTTCTCTGGAGTCATGGTTTTGGCGAGTGCATCAGCCTCTTCCAGTACGTTACGTCCTTCACCTACGCCAGCTGGGAATTGGAAGCGTGCCCATTCTTCGCGTGCGCCTTGTCTTTTGAGTATATAAATATCGAAATAGGCAAATTCTGCATAAGAGAAGAATAGGTTTGACGAACCGTTAGGATTCGCGTGAAGCAAGTCTGTACGAGCCCAGTCGAGTACGGGCATGAAGTTGTAACAGATGGTATGGATGCCTTCAGCCGATAGGTTGCGGAGCGATTCCTTATAGATTTCTATCTGTTGGTCACGGTCAGGACCTCCGTATTTGATAGTCTCTACCACGGGTAATGATTCCACGACGCTCCATCGCATGCCGTAGCTTTCGATATATTCGCGGAGTTCTTTGATTTTTTTCCTGGTCCAAACTTCACCAAGAGGTACGTCGTGAAGAGCAGTTACGATGCCTTCCACACCGATTTGTTTTAACATGGCAAGCGTTATCTTATCGTTTTTGCCAAACCATCTCCATGTTCTTTCCATAGTTGTTGATCTGTTTTTGTTATTGTTAGTTTTTGGGTAATGTTAGTCTTTCAGTTGTGCTTGAACAGCAGCCAAAGCCCGAGGCCAGTCGGTATCGAGTGAGAATCGTGTGATGCTGCTGGCATTGTTTAGATAGCTGTGTGCAGGTTCTTCTTCCTTGTCGTTGAAGAGCGGGTTTGACACGGAGGCATCGATAAAAATCTTGGTGATCTTCACTTGTGCAGCATCGGGCATATTATTCATTTTTACCAGTTGCATGATATATGCTGTAATGAAATTGTTCAGTCCTAATGCCTGTTCGTCAAGATAGAGTACTGGTGCGTCTGGCATCTGTTCCTGCATGCTTATTGCAAGATAATTGAGCGCATCGAGTTTAAACTGATTGATCTGTTTCATGATTGGCAAAGTCTGTTCGTTGCTCACAGCATCGAAGGCTTTGTGTTTAATCTCGTTGAAGATCTCCTGTGCTTGCGCATTAGCACAGAAAGCCATCATTAGTACAATAAATAACTTCTTCATATATAATATGTTATTGTTGTTTGATTAAGTAAATCTTGTTAGTGATATTGTTAGGTAGTTCCTCTTCGTAGTGGGTCACCATGACCATTGTCTTGTGTGGACGTTGGCAGAAGGTTTCTATCACATCTTTCACCAAACGGCGATTGTAGAGGTCGAGCCCGTGGAGTGGTTCATCAAGGATAATGAGTTGTGGGTCTTTAACGAAGGCACGAGCCAAGAGTACGAGTCGTTGTTCACCACTTGACAGTTTGAGAAAGGGTCTGTCGTAGAGTCCTTCGAGTCCGAAGATATCCATCCACCATCTGCATATTTCGTATTCTTCGGGATTGGGTTTGACGTAGAGTCCTACAGAATCTTTCAGTCCGCTTGCTACGATGCGAACGGCAGGAAGGTCTTTTTGATAAGCTCTATGCATTTCAGGAGATACATATCCAATATGTCGTTTGATGTCCCAGATGCTCTCTCCCGATCCGCGTTGTCTGTCGAAAAGTGTTATGTCGCAAGCATAGCTTTGAGGGTTGTCGGCGCATACCAGAGAGAGAAGAGTGGATTTTCCGCTTCCGTTCTGTCCGCTGAGCGCCCAACGCTCTCCATCGCATACCGTCCAATCGAGTTCTTTCAAGATGGTTCGTTCTCCATAGCGTATGCCCACCTGATGCATGGCAATAACCTGATGTGCTGTATAGTCATTGGCTTTGTTGGGCAATTGGATGATAGCTTCGCGTTTCTCTTCGGAGAGGACGTGTGAAGGTATAGTTGGTTGTCTGTTGTTGTATTCTTCTAATGTGCATTTGGGTTGTACCACTCCTTGTTTGACCTCCACGACATGCGTGATGAAGTCTGGAATGTCATCAGTTTTGGAGAGCACAAGGATGATCTGTAGCGCGCGCTCATGAGCCAGGGTGCTCAGCAATACTTTGAGTTGGTCGCGTGTTGTGGCATCTAGTCCAATAAACGGATTATCCATGATTAGTACGCGAGGATCTGCAAGGAGCGTCTTAGTGAGCTGGAATTTGCGCAGTTCACCACTCGACAGACTGATGATATATTTATCAGTTAGCTGTTGGATATGGAAGAGTTCGTATAGATGTTGTTGTAAACCTCGATGTTCTGGTGTATCTTCGCCTGCCATTTGGTATGCCTCTTCCAAGAGGTCACCCACACGTGGAGTCTCAGGGTCTATATCGTGTTGATTCCATCGTTGTTGGAGATAATATGCTCCGTCAGACGTACCGTATGAATCGCGAAATGTGATGTATCGTATGTTGTCTGAAACCAACGGTTTTGTACTTGGTGAGAAATCGTATTTAGGAGGCTGCAAGCGTAAAGGATGTCTGCCGGTAATGATATCTACGAGCATGGATTTTCCACTGCCGTTGCGTCCTACAATGGCGATATGTTCGCCGTCGAGAGATTGGAAATCGACGGGTTGAGCCATTCGCCATTCTTCCATACGGGTGACACCCTGTTGTATATCAATTATTTTTTGCATATTCTATTCTGATTTTTATTGGCGAAGTCTTTCCAGCTACGATAGTTGGCCTGTGATTCTGGTCTTCCCATTTGCAGAAAATGGCAATAGGCTGCGGCCAGCGCATCTGTTGCATCCCGGAATTTTGTTAAAGCGTCTGCATCAAATTTCAACATTCGTTGTAGCATTCCTGCTACCTGTTCTTTGGATGCCGAACCGATACCTGTTATTGCCATTTTGATTTTCATCGGAGCATATTCATGAATAGGAACTCCATGATGGATGGCTGCAGCGATGGCTGTACCTTGTGCACGTCCGAGCTTCAGCATGGTCTGTGCGTTCTTTCCGAAGAAAGGTGCTTCAATAGCCAATTCGTCGGGCAGATAGGCATCGATGATTCCCGTGACTCGCTCGAAGATGTGTCCGAGTTTAAGGTAGCCATCTGGAAATTTTCGCATATCGATAACTCCCATCGTCACCATTTCGGCGTGATGGTCCACCACTTTCAGCACACCATATCCCATGATATTCGTGCCAGGGTCGATACCTAATATGATTTTTTCCATTTATTTTGTTTTGCAAAGTTAGTCAATTCGTTTGAATTATTTCCCTTTTCTGATGACAAAATATCCAATATGTTGTTGGTTGTCGTGTTGTCGTGGCGAAACAACCTCATATACGCCATCTGGCAGAAACCCTACGGGGATTGCTGTGTCAGCGGGATGGGTGGCAAGTGTTTGTCCTTGCATAGAACAAATGGCAATTGTGGTAATCTCCCCAGTCAGCAGTTCGGTAGGAACGTGAAGAGTTGTACCATCGCAGTCGAGTAGGGAAGTCTTAGCCTCTTGTTGAGCAGTCGTTCGGTTAGGTTGAGCAGGCTGGCTCTCCTGTCCGTAGCGATCTACTGCTGATACTGCGAAGTGAAGTGGTGCTTCAGTTTTCTGTCGTTTGATTTCTATTGTCGTATCTTGCCAACGGATGGCGACGATGTTGTTGGCATCATTTGTGTTGACAGGATAGTGAGTAGAAGCATAGACGGTATAGACGATGTATTCGTTGGGATGCTGTGAGGTAACAGGAGCCCAAGACAACCGGTAGCCCGATGGAGACGGAGTTGCCGAGAAGTGCTGTGGAGCCGCAGGCGCAGGTGTTGATGTCTTGAGGGCAGGGGTGAGCGCCAATGTGGCATCGAAACGACAAACGAAGTCGTATATGCCCTTCACATTGTCTGTGAGGAATTTTGTACGGAAGTAAGCATGTCCCAATCCCATTTGTCGTGCCACATTCATTTGTCTTTCAACAGCCGACAGCGACCAGTTGCGCTCTTTGGGTGAGAGCATATAAATGCCCAGTCCTGCTGCTGTTTGTCCATCATAACGGTTGTCGCTCCAATCGCTGGCAAAAGGATAAAAGTGTTTGCCGTCGAAATACATCATCGGATAGAGTTGATCCATTATTCCGTCACGTAACCATTGCTGTGCATCTTGACAAACGCGTGTGTATGCATTCCACCCATAGCTTTCTTGTCGGTCGAGGTCTTTGTATTTTCCGATAGGAGAACAGCTCATTTTTACCCAAGGTTTGATGGATTTCACCCTTTGGCTAATTGCCTGTGCGATGCGAGTAATATACGTACGTCCCGTCTGCCTGTTGATATTAATTTTCCATGTTTCTGGGTAGCGGATGTAGTCGAGATGGATTCCGTCCACATCGTAACGCTTGGTAATGTCGCCACAAAGGTCTGCCAGATAGTCTGCAGTACCAGCCGCTTCAGGATTCATATATGCCTCGTCTCCTATACGTTTGACGAGGCGTGGGTTGCGTCGCATTAGGTTGCGAGCTCCAGCTCCATTCCATTTACCTATCGGAATGGTAACCACCCAAGCGTGCAGTTCCAGACCTCTGCGATGACATTCATCGATGGCAAACTGCAGGGGATCGTAGCCGGGATTTTGACCGGGATTGCCCGATGTGCATCCGTCCCATGGCTCTTGTGTAGAGGGGTAAATGACAGTACCGCGGATACGCGTCTGAAAGAGCACGGTATTGACGTGAGCCTCTTTCAGAAGGTCGAGGGTGCGACATAGTTCCTCTTGTTGCCGACGTATAGATTTAGTAGACTGCGCATAGTTATGCGGCCAGTCTAATCCACCTACTGTGGTGAGCCATGCTGCCCTTAATTCATGCTTCGGCTGTGCTTTACAGGAGAGCGCAAAGAGTGCGATGAGGATATATAAAAAGGTTGTCCGTTTCAATTTATTAGAGTTTTTGTGCACAAAGGTACAAAAAAGTTGGTAGAACGGCGTTCAAACTATAAAGTTTTTATTATCTTTGCACGAAGTTTATAAATAACAACTAAAAAATGGTATCTTTTATATTGAGTCTTGTGGCTCTGATTTTGGGATATCTTCTCTATGGACGCTTTGTGGAGAAGGTATTCGGTCCAAACGACCGTCTGACGCCAGCTGTTGCTAAGGCTGACGGTGTTGACTATCTTGTACTTCCTGGATGGAAGATTTTCATGATTCAATTTTTGAACATTGCCGGTACTGGTCCTATTTTCGGCGCTATTCTGGGCGCGAAGTTTGGTCCTGTGGCTTATCTGTGGATTGTGCTCGGCTGTATTTTTGCCGGAGCTACGCACGATTATCTCAGTGGTATGCTTTCCATGCGTAATGACGGAGCCAGTCTGCCTGAACTTATCGGCAAGTATCTGGGCCGCAATGCCAAGATGGTGATGTTGGCCTTCACCGTACTGCTGCTTATCATGGTCGGTACGGTATTTGTATATTCCCCAGCCGAGATCCTTCATTCGATATGGGGTTCGACTCTGTTTTGGATTATAGTCATTTTTGCTTATTATGTAATTGCAACCATGTTGCCAATCGATAAGATCATAGGAAAGATCTATCCTCTTTTCGCTTTTTCGTTGCTTTTTATGGCAGGCGCTCTTATGGTGATGCTCTTTGTGAAGATGCCTCAGCTTCCAGAGCTATGGACTCATTTTTATAATATGGGTGCAGAAGCCGAACCGGAGAAATGGACAGATCAGATATTTCCTTGTCTCTTTATCACTATTGCCTGTGGTGCCATTAGCGGTTTCCACGCTACTCAAAGTCCATTGATGGCTCGTTGTGTGAAAAGTGAGCACATGGGACGCCCCATCTTCTATGGTGCCATGATTACCGAAGGAGTTGTGGCCTTGATTTGGGCTACCGTATCATCTTGGTTCTTCTATGGCAGTCCGGCTCCTGGATACGAACTGATTGCTGCTGTGAATACAGGATTTTCGACATCAGCCCCTGCGGTCGTAAATATCGTTTGTAACGACTGGTTGGGTGTGGCAGGTGCTATTCTTGCCTTGTTGGGTGTCGTAGCTGCCCCTATTACCAGTGGTGATACTGCATTCCGTTCTGCCCGTCTGATCATTGGTGAATGGCTTCATATCGACCAACGTCCAATCATCAAGCGTCTTGCCATTTGTCTGCCCTTGTTTATATCCTCCATCGCCATGTTGGTTTGGCAGATAGAAAATCCTGATGGCTTCAATATCATTTGGCAGTATTTTGGATGGGCAAACCAGACGCTTAGTGTATTTACCCTTTGGACATTAACGGTGTATCTTGTACGCCAGAAGAAACCCTATATCATCACGCTCATACCTGCGTTGTTGATGACAACGGTGTGTACCACATTCCTCTTTGTCTCCAAACAAGCATTCCACCTGCCTGAAAACATCGGATATCTGTTAGGCATCCTCTGTCTGGTTGTAGCTCTTGTGTGGTTTATTGTCTGGTACAGAAAAGAAAAAAGCAAATTAGTATAAACTCTTAAATACAAAAACATTATGTTAAGTGTAGAACAACTCGTGGATCAACTTATTGATCTCTCCTTTGCCGAAGATATTGGCGATGGTGACCACACCACTTTGTGTTGTATTCCTGCTGACGCCATGGGAAAATCGCATCTACTCATTAAGGAAGATGGTATTCTTGCTGGTGTAGAAGTTGCCAAAGAAGTGTTCCGTCGCTTCGACCCAGAAATGCAGGTAGAAGTACTGATGGGTGACGGATCGAAAGTGAAGAAAGGCGACATTGCCATGGTAGTAACAGGTAAGGTGCGCTCTTTGCTTCAGACAGAGCGTCTGATGCTTAATATCATGCAGCGCATGAGTGGTATTGCCACTATGACCAATCGTTATGTAGAACGCTTGCAAGGTACAGGAACACGCGTGCTCGATACCCGTAAGACCACACCAGGTATGCGCATGTTGGAGAAACAGGCCGTGAAGATTGGCGGTGGTGTGAACCATCGTATTGGCTTGTTTGACATGATTCTGTTGAAAGACAATCATATAGATTTCGCAGGAGGCATTGTTAATGCTATTGACCGCTGCCACAAGTATCTTGAAGAAAAAGGACTCCATCTAAAGATAGAAATTGAGGTACGCTCGTTTGATGAATTGCAGCAGGTTCTCGATCATGGCGGCGTAGATCGCATCATGCTCGATAATTTCTCTGTTGCTGACACCAAGAAGGCGGTTGACATTATCGCACATCGTTATGAAACAGAGTCGAGTGGTGGTATTACCTTTGATACCATTCGCGACTACGCCGAACAAGGTGTTGATTTCATCTCGGTTGGCGCTCTGACCCATTCTGTCAAGGGATTGGATATGAGTTTCAAGGCTTGTTAGATGTTGATGTATAACTATGAAATTTCACGATAATGTTACAATGTAAACGAATGATTCTTTCGGTGAGCATGCTGATGGCAAGCATGATGGCCACCGAAATGGAAGCTTGCACCAATTTTATTGTCGGCAAGAAAGCCAGTGTTGACGGATCGGTCATCTGCAGTTATAGTGCAGATTCCTTTGGTTCTTACATGCCACTTTATCATTATGCAGCAGGTAAACATGCTAAGGGTACCAAGCGTAAGGTTTATGAATGGGATACCAATAAATATCTTGGCGAGATTGATGAAGCAGAAGAAACCTATAATGTAGTTGGAAATACCAACGAATGGCAAGTTACTATTGGTGAGACTACGTATGGCGGTCGTGAGGAAATGGTTGATTCTACAGGTATCATCGACTATGGTTCACTCATTTATATCGCCCTGCAACGTTCACGCTCAGCTCGTGAGGCCATCCGCGTAATGACCTCTCTTGTAGAACAATATGGTTATTGTTCAGAAGGTGAGACATTCACCATCTGTGATGCTGACGAAGCATGGATTATGGAGATGCAGGGATGCGGTCCTGATCGAAAGGTATCCAAAGAGCGTACCGTATGGGTTGCTTTGCGTATTCCCGATGATGCTATCTGTGCACACGCCAACCAGAGCCGTATCGGACGTTTTAATATGAAGGACAATAAAAACGTTCTCTATTCAAAGAATGTGGTGAAGTATGCCCGTAAGATGGGATGGTACACTGGTAAGGATGAAGATTTCTCATGGAAATGGACTTATGCAGCTCCCGATTTCTCTGGTCGCCGTATTTGTGATGCTCGTGCATGGAGTTTCTTCAATCACCACAAGAAGGGAATGGAACGCTATCTGCCATGGGTACTCGGTAAGGACAAAGATGCCGAGGATATGCCTTTGTGGTTAGTACCTGACAAGAAACTGAGTGTTGCCGATGTTATCAACGACATGCGTGATCACTATGAAGGCACCCCGTTGGCTATTGATTCTACCGACATCGGAGGAGGAATCTGGCAGATGCCTTATCGCCCGACACCTCTTTACTATAAGGTTGATGGTAAAACTTACTTCAACGAGCGCCCAATCTCAACCCAGCAGGCATCCTTCGTATTTGTTTCGCAGATGCGTTCTTGGTTACCTCGTGAGGTTGGAGGATGTTTCTGGTTTGGCAACGATGATGGCAATATGGTGGTATTCGTGCCTATCTATTGTTCGATGACCCAGCGTCCGGAATGCTTCAATGCACCAGGAGCTGATGCCATCACTTTCAGCGACCGTAGTGCTTTCTGGGTGTGCAACTGGGTGAGCAATATGGTTTATCCCCGTTATTCAACTCTCTTCCCCGACTTGAAACAGGTGAGAGACTCTTTGCAGCAGTCTTATTTCGACCAACAGGCAGAAATAGAGGCGAAGGCACAGACGATGGAACCTGCACAGATGCAGAAGTTCCTCAATGACTATAGTGTCAATAAAGCACAGCAGATGCTTGCTCGTTGGAAGCAGTTGGCTACCTATCTTATCGTTCGCCATAACGACATGGCAGTCAAACCTGTAGATGCTCAGGGACGATTTTTGCGTAGCGAGTATGGTTTTGGTAAAACTGTTGAACGTCCTGGTTATCCTCAGCCGTTTGCTCGTCGCCTTGTCAAAGAAGCTGGCGATCGATATAGTAAACCTGAATAAAAAAGCTACAATAAGCCTAAATCCGGTCATAAGGATTTGGGAGAGATTAAATAATCAGCACACTGGTTTCCCCGACCGGTGTGCTTTTTTTTATTTGCTTGTCCAGGAATGCGAATATTTTAAGGTTCTGTATAGAGAAAAAAGATAAAAAACTTGGTAGTGAGTCAATTAGTTTGTATATTTGCATATTGGTTAAGCACGACCATATCATATTACTAACACCTAACCAGATAATATATGACCAAAATCGTAACTGTTTCAACCTCTGTGCTTGTCAAGAGTGTTTTGACGATATTTGTGTTGGCAATAGCATTGTTAGCCCAAGCAAAAAGTCAATATGACGGCTTCAAGACCGCCCACCTTCAACAGTTGTATAAGAATGCAGAAGCAGCCATTTATAATGATAATGCCATGCAACTTTCACAAATGCTGATGAGAGAAGGAAAGAAGCAGAACGATACGCTTGCCATTACTGAAGCCTATACGCAGCAAGTGTATATTTATGCGCTGAAAGATAAAAATCCTAATAAGGCGCGTGAAATCCTTTACGAACTGAAACAGCACTATCCTAAGCGTATGAATGCCATTTTCAACTGCTTTCGCTTTGTGATGTATGGTTATCAGAACAACGGACTATTCCATACTGCAATGGTCATAGCACGCGAAATGACAAATATTTCCCAAGAACCTCGCTGTGTGATAGAAGGCAAAAGTGCTATCTATGAACATTATAATGATACCAATAATGAGCAAATGGCATTGAATACTATGCAGGAACTCTGTCAATATATTGACCGCACCTTCCCAGGTGAAAAGATCAAAAAAGCCTATATGGCAGCGACCATATTCTCTGAAATGGCATTAGCGGCTTGCAGCAATGGTAAGAATGCTTTGGCGTTGAAGTATCTGAAGCGTACTAAGGAACTCTACGATAAGTATAAAGATGACTATGAAAAGCGCGACCATCCATCGCAACATTGCCTGTGGGCATTTCAATTGAATCGGTATTGGTATATTTATGGCACCTATTGTTTGCAACATGATACAAAGAATAGCAAACCGAAAGGTGACAACATAGAATTGTCAACCGTGCTAAAAACATTATTAGCAGACAAAAGCGATGATTCAAAGCGCTATTACTATAATCTTGTTATGGAACACGCTATGAACCAAGGCAAATGGCACCAGGCTTTACAAGCTTCCGATTCTATTGTCGCTATCAAGAAACGTATGGAAATAAATCCATATACCAGTTTGTATTTTAAGAATCGTGCAGAAATATTGGAACATCTGAGAGACTATGAAGGTGTCGTAGAATGTTATAAGAAACTGGTGGAAATCAACGATTCTAATCGTCTGGCGGAGGCACGTAGCAGTACGGAGGAATTCTCACAACTTCTTGGATTGCATGATCTTCAACGCCGCAACTCTGCTATTCAGGAAGAACTCGAACATAAGAAATTGCAAGAGGCATATTTCTTTATCTTTGTCTCTGTTGTCATATTGATCGTATTAGGATTGTGGCTCTTCTCGGCATTAAGGGCACGCAAAAAATTGCAGAGAGCTTATAATGATGTGTCGTGTGCACTTGAAATGAAAACCAATTTCATCCGTAATATCCAACATGAGATTCGTACGCCGCTCAACGCCATTGTGGGTTTCTCTCAGATTGTAGATATGAATTATGCAGATAATCCAGAGTGTAAGGAGATGACCAAACTCATCGTCGATAATGGCGTCTTATTGACTAAATTGATCGACAATATTATTGATGTGTCGGATGTTGAGAGCAGACAGTTGAAGGTAAGTACTTTCAATCCGGTAGCATTACTCCACGATACTGTACGTCAGATGGAACATCATACAGAATGTTCGTTTGAAATAACAACGCAAATGGAGCCAAATTCCGACCAGACATTCTGCAGTGATATGGATCTCATAGGCAAAGCGTTAGCACTCGTTATTGATAATGCTACAAAATTTGCAAAAGAAGGTCATGTGGTGTTGAACTGTGCCATAGATGGAGATCTCTTGCGTTATACGGTGACCGATAACGGTCCTGGTATTCCTGCCGATAAGCAAGAATGGGTTTTCGAACAGTTTACAAAGATTAATCCGTTTACTGTAGGTACGGGTATTGGACTTCCTCTGTGCCGTGCTATAGCCCGCCGCTTGGGAGGAAATGCCAAGATAGATGCCAGTTATACGCAAGGATGTCGCATCATTATAGAAGTGAAGCGTATGAAAGGGTAGAGGAGTTGTATAACAGAGCAACAAAAAAAATCGCTGTCCTCATCATGAGAACAGCGATTCCATTGTCTATATTAACCTTTTCACATCGGAGGCTGATTATTTCAGACCACGGTTGGCCATGGTCGCGTTCAGCAGCATTACATACTTTTTGTACTGTTCTTCATTAAGTACGGTGTGCATGTAAGCCAAGTCCTTGTTGATGGCTTTGTTCATCATAGTACCACGCTCTTCCTTGCTTGACTGTCCGGCAAAGTCCATTTCTGCACAGAATACCTTGTGGATGTCAGCAACGCTTGCCTTTTGGTCACCAGTCAAATCAAGTGCACGTGAGAGCATGTTCATGTTGATGTTCATGTTGTAAGCCTCAGCATTGTTTACGCTGTTAGTGTTCTCATTGTCTGCAAAAGCCATTGTCATACTCAACATTGCAGCTACTGCAAAAATCATTCTTTTCATTTTAGTTACCCTTTCTTTTACCTTAAATTAATAATGTTATCCTTACTTGTCTTCAGGTCTTATTCCTGTTTGACGATGCAAAGATAGAGAGTATTTTGATATCATACAAGTGGTTTTGTATGTTTGTGTGCGCAAACAGCTTGTTTCTTGATTTTAATCAAATAACAGCGAATATAGAACACATTTAATCAGATTTTCACGAAAGCGCATAGAATATTTGTTTTTCCATCAAATTATGCGTACCTTTGCATACAAATTGAAAATAGAGTTAGAAACATAATTGTAATACAAATAGATAAAGATATGAATAACGCAAACAATAAGTTTATAGCCCTCACTTACAAACTCTATGTGGATGGTGATCATGGTAAAGAAATGGTAGAAGAAGCTAAGGCTGACAGACCATTCCATTTTATAAGTGGATTTGGATTTGCCCTCGATGCTTTTGAACAACAGGTGATTTCCTTGGAAAAGGGTGCGCAGTTCAGCTTCTCTCTTTCTAAAGACGAAGCTTATGGTGATTATGACGATCAACAGGTTGCATCGTTGGACCGTACCATATTCCATGTGAATGGCAAATTTGATAGCGAACATATATATGAGGATGCCATTGTTCCCTTGCAAAACGCAGAAGGGCAACGCTTCTACGGTCGTGTATTGGAAGTGGGCAACGATAAGGTGAAAATAGATATGAATCACCCTCTGGCTGGCGAGACCCTCTATTTTGAAGGTGAGATTCTGGAAAACAGAGATGCTACAGAAGATGAGGTTAAGAAACTGATTGCTCATCTCAGCGGTAAAGGTTGCGGTGGCGGTTGCCATCACGACGGTGAAGGATGTTGTGGCGGTGGGTGTGGGAACCACGACGGAGAAGGGTGTTGCGGAGGACACGGCGATGGTGAATGCAGTTGCGGTGGCCACTGTCATGAAAACTAATCATTAAAACGATATAAGGTGAAAAATACGTTTGGACATCTTTTCACGCTTACCACATTCGGGGAAAGCCACGGTGAGGCAATTGGCGGTGTGGTAGATGGAATGCCTGCGGGCATTCTCATCAATCCTGATTTCATCCAACAGGAACTTGATCGCCGACGTCCGGGACAAAGCAAGATAACCACGGGACGGCAGGAAGCCGATCGTGTCGAACTGCTTAGCGGTGTTTTTGAAGGACGTTCGACAGGATGTCCTATTGGTTTTATTGTACGTAACACCAACCAACATTCGTATGATTATGACAACATGCGTGATACATTCAGACCATCGCATGCTGATTATACCTATCAACAAAAATACGGACTGAGAGACCATCGCGGTGGTGGACGTTCGTCAGCTCGCATTACCATCAGTCGGGTTGTAGGAGGTGCATTGGCAAAACTTGCTTTACAACAGTTGGGTATTTCGGTCGAGGCGTTCACCTCTCAGGTAGGGGATATTGCCTTATTGCATGATTATACCCATTACGATCTATCGTTACGGGAGAATAATATCGTGCGTTGTCCAGATAGCGAGAAGGCTGCGGAAATGGTGCGCTTGATAGAAAGCGTCAAAGCTGATGGCGATACTATTGGTGGCATTATCACTTGTGTGGTAAAAGGGTGTCCTGCTGGATTGGGTGAGCCTGAATTTGGAAAATTACATGCTGCTCTTGGTAGTGCCATGTTGAGTATCAATGCTGCCAAAGGTTTTGAATATGGTGAAGGTTTCAGTTGCGTCAACTCACGTGGTTCTCAGCAGAATGACATCTTCGTCAATCGAGATCATCACATCACCACATTAACCAACCACAGTGGTGGAATTCAAGGTGGCATCAGCAATGGAGAAGATATCTATTTCCGTGTTGCCTTCAAACCAGTGGCTACCATTCTGCGCGAGCAACAGACTGTCAACATCGAAGGACAGGAAACAACGCTTTTAGCGCGTGGCAGACACGATCCTTGTGTATTGCCTCGTGCCGTACCTATTGTAGAAGCAATGACGGCAATGACCATCTTAGACTATTATCTGCAAAACAAGGCAACGACTTTGTAAATAAGACATAAGAGTCAATTCGTCCAAACACAGATTGAATAGGAATAGCAAACAGGTGTCAGTTTCTGATGCCTGTTTTTTTTTTCGACTATAGAAAGATGAAACTGGTGCGGTTTCTATATTTACAAGAACGAGTATGTCATGACTTGACAGCGCATAAAAAAAGGCAAGGCCCATATAGAGCCTTGCCAATGATTATAGAGAGGAGAGGGGATTAGTCTTCCCAGTTCTCCTGAGTCTTGCGAACATAGGTCTTGTAACGCTGCTGAGCCATCTTCTGTGCCTCGGCAAACAGTTCTTCGGCCTCGTTAGGATAAGCCTTCTTGACAGAAAGGTAACGAACCTCACCAAGCAGGAAGTCGTGGAAGTTTGCCCAGTTAGGCTCCTTAGAGTCGAGTGAGAATGGGTTCTTGCCCTCGGCAGCCAACTCTGGGTTGAAGCGCCACAGGTGCCAGTAACCACATTCTACAGCCTTCTTCTCCTCAGCCTGGCTCTTACCCATACCGCCCTTGGCCTTCAGACCGTGGTTGATACATGGAGCGTAAGCAATGATGAGTGAAGGTCCGTGGTAAGCTTCTGCCTCGCGGATGGCTTTAAGGGTCTGAGCGTGGTCAGCACCCATAGCAATCTGAGCAACATAAACATATCCATAGGTAGTGGCAATCATACCGATATCCTTCTTCTTGATGCGCTTACCCTGTGCAGCAAACTGTGCGATAGCACCGAGAGGAGTAGCCTTTGAAGCCTGACCACCGGTGTTAGAGTAAACCTCGGTATCAAGAACGAGAATGTTCACATCCTCACCGCTGGCGATAACGTGGTCGAGACCGCCGTAACCGATATCGTAAGAAGCACCGTCACCACCGATGATCCACTGTGAACGTTTCACGAGATAGTGGTCGAGTGTCTGCAGTTCTTTGCAGATATCGCATCCAGCCTCTGCACCTGCCTTGATGCAAGCCTTGAGTTTTGGAGCAATCTCCTTGGTCTTTTCAGCGTCTTCCTTGTTGTCAATCCATTCCTGAGCAAGAGCCTTGTATTCGGCAGGTGCATTCTCGCTGGCGATGATTTCGCCGAGCAGGATGGCAACGCGCTCCTTCATCTTCTTGTTACCCATAGTCATACCAAGACCGAATTCGCAGAAGTCCTCAAACAATGAGTTGTTGAAGGCAGGACCCTGACCCTTTTCGTTGGTGGTGTATGGAGTAGAAGGAATTGATGCAGAGTAGATTGAAGAACAACCGGTAGCGTTGGCAATCATCTGACGGTCACCGAAGAGCTGAGACAGCAACTTCACGTATGGAGTCTCACCGCAACCAGCGCAAGCACCTGAGAATTCGAAGAGAGGCTGAGCAAACTGTGAGTTCTTCACGTTGCTCTTCACGTCAACGAGATCCTGCTTAGACTTCACGTCCTTCACAAGTTTCTCCCAGTTCTTAGCTTCCACCTTCATATCCGCAGCATCGGGGTTGAATGGAGCCATGGTGAGAGCCTTGCCGAGTTTTGGATTACCTGGGCAGATATCAGCACAGTTACCGCAGCCAAGACAGTCGAGTACTGATGTCTCGATACGGAAGTGCATGCCCTTCATAGCGGCAGGAGCCTTCATCTGGATAGTCTTGAAGTCGTCGCCGAATCCTGCAAGTTCCTCGTCGGTCAGAACGAATGGACGGATGGCAGCGTGAGGACAGATGTATGCACACTGGTTACACTGGATACAGTTGTCTGGATTCCAAACGGGAACGAAGGCTTCTACACCACGCTTCTCGTAAGCAGCAGTACCAACCTGCCATGAACCGTCAACGGTGTTGTGCTTCACAAAGTCGTTCACAGTCAGCAGATCGCCGGCCTGGGCGTTGATGGGGCGAACAAGCTCCTTAACGAATGTGGGAGCGTCGTCCTGCTTCTCGGCATCATCAGCCAAGTTAGCCCATTCGGGTTTAACCTCGAATTTCTTGAATTCACCACCACGGTCGATAGCAGCATAGTTTTTGTCAACAACGTCCTGACCCTTGGCACCGTAAGACTTCAAGGCAGCAGCCTTCATCTTTTCAACCGCAAATTCTACAGGGATAACCTCTGTGATACGGAAGAAGGCACTCTGTAGGATGGTGTTGGTGCGGTTACCCAGACCGATTTCCTGTGCAATCTTGGTAGCGTTGATGGTATAGACAGTAATGTTGTTCTGTGCGAAGTAGCGCTTAACCTTGTTAGGCATGAATTTCTCCAGTTCAGCATCATCAAAGATGGTGTTCAACAGGAATGTACCGTTCTTCTGCAGACCACGTGTTACATCGTACATGTGTAGGTAAGCCTGAACGTGGCAAGCTACGAAGTTAGGAGTAGTTACCAGATAGGTAGAACGGATAGGAGTATCACCGAAACGCAGGTGCGAGCAGGTGAAACCGCCAGACTTCTTAGAGTCGTATGAGAAGTAAGCCTGGCAATATTTGTCGGTGTTGTCACCGATAATCTTTACAGAGTTCTTGTTGGCACCGACAGTACCGTCAGCACCCAGACCGTAGAACTTAGCCTGGAACATGCCGTCGCCACCGAGTGCGATTTCCTCTACTGCAGGCAGAGAGGTGAAGGTCACGTCGTCAACGATACCCACGGTGAAGTGGTTCTTGGGCTCTGGCATGGCGAGGTTGTTGAATACAGAGATGATCTTGGCGGGAGTAACGTCTGATGAGCCGAGACCGTAGCGGCCACCTACGATGAGAGGACGGTTTTCCTGGTCGTAGAAAGCTGCCTTAACGTCGAGGTACAGAGGTTCGCCGTCGGCTCCTGGCTCCTTGGTGCGGTCGAGTACAGCGATGCGCTTTACGCTCTTGGGAACTGAAGCGAGCAAGTGCTTCACTGAGAAAGGACGATAGAGGTGTACGCTGATCATGCCGACTTTCTGTCCGTTGGCGTTCAGATAGTCGATAGCCTCGCGTGCAGCGTCTGTTGCAGAACCCATGAGGATAATCATTCTGTCTGCATCCTCAGCTCCATAGTATGAGAAGAGGTGGTATTCACGACCGGTAATCTTTGAAATCTCACCGAGATACTTCTCTACTACTTCAGGTACTGAATTATAGTAGCTGTTGCATGCTTCACGGTGTGTGAAGAATGTTTCGGGGTTCTCAGCGGTACCGCGAGTAACAGGGCGCTCAGGGCTCATAGCACGGTCGCGGAAGCGCTTGATGTATTCCTCGTTGACGAGAGGACGGATATCTTCCTGATCCATCAACTCAATCTTATGATACTCGTGAGAGGTGCGGAAACCATCGAAGAAGTTAACGAAAGGAACGCAAGTCTCGAGCGTTGCGAGGTGGGCAACGGCAGTCATATCCATCACCTCTTGAACAGAACCTTCGCAGAGCATGGCGAAACCGGTCTGGCGGCAAGCCATGACGTCCTGGTGGTCACCGAAGATACACAGTGAATGTGAAGCCAGAGTACGTGCAGAAACGTCGAATACGCATGGGATAAGCTCACCGGCAATCTTGTACATGTTAGGAATCATCAGGAGCAGACCCTGTGATGCGGTGAATGTGGTGGTGAGAGCACCGGCCTGCAGTGAACCGTGAACGGCACCTGCGGCACCAGCCTCAGACTGCATTTCCTGTACTGCTACGTTTTGTCCCCAGAGGTTCTTACGACCACGAGCAGCCCATTCATCGACGTGCTCCGCCATTGGAGATGACGGGGTGATGGGGTAGATAGCAGCTACTTCCGAGAACATGTAGCTCACGTGAGCAGCAGCCTCATTACCATCACAAGTGATAAATTTCTTTTCTTTTGCCATTGTTTTAATAAAAATATTAAATGATAAAACTTTGTTTAGTATAGGAATCCCAGAAGCCATAGTGGTATCTGGTTGTCTTTTCCGATTTCTGTATTATAGCGTGCATAGATGGTGTCGGGCGAGTTTCGGGTCTTTCCTGATGCTTCTGCATCACAGACGCGGAATTTCAAGCGTTCATCTACTATATATAAGGAGTCGCGCGAACCTTGATTTATCTTATGGTCTTTCCACAGCGAATTGACGAAGAAGGTCTCCATGGCATTCTGCTTTTCTACGTGGATGGGGTAGATGGCATAAAGCAGATTGGAGTTGTGCAGCATGATTTTTGCCGGTTTCTTGGGGAAATCCTGTCCCACAGGGTAAATCATGTTCAGCAGTCTGGCGTCAGTAAGATATTTCACGTAGTTCATGACTGTGGCGCGACTGGTCTCTATCTTGTTGGCCAACTGGCTGACGTTGGGCGCTTTCGGACCTTCTTCTGCCAGGAGGTAGAACAGTTGTTTGATTTTCGTGAGATATTTCAGTTCAATCTGTTTGATGAGTAGGATATCCACTTCTGTCATCATGTTCATGGTTTTCAGCAGGTTTTCCGAATAGTTGCGCTGTTCCTGATAGAATGGATAGAAACCATGATGAATATAATCTTGGAAGTATTTGTTGGGTGATACTTTTGGTAATATTTCCTTGATGATGTGCTCGTGGTCGGCAAGAATCTCTTCAAGCGTATAGGGATGGAAATTGTTGCCGGTTTGGAGGTTGATGAATTCACGGAAGGAGAAACCTCTGAGGTTATAACTCTTCACGATGCCGTTCAGTTCGGGGTTTTCCTCTTTCAGTCGCATCACGCTTGATCCAGTGAATACTATTTTCAGTCCGGGATGCTCGTCATAACATCGACGAAGCTCCTCCGACCAGTTGGGTTGTTTGAAAACCTGGTCAACCAACAATACGCGTCCTCCTCTGTGATAGAATTCTCCTGCAAAATCTGCAATGCCTCTCTCCTGAAAATAGAAATTGTTCATGTTGATATAGAGACATTGGCGGTCTTGAATGTCGAATTTCTCTTTTGCATATTGCAACAGGAAGGTTGTCTTTCCGATACCACGCGTTCCCTTGATGCCTATCAAGCGGTCGTTCCAGTTGATTTCGTCCATGAGGATTCTGCGAACGGGTGCGTTCGTGTGCTCAACCAAATATCGATGTGTTCGAAAGAATGCTTCCATTGAAAAGTACGATTTGTTTTAAAACGTTTGCAAAGTTAATAATTTATTTGTAATTTGCAAACTCTATATTGCAAAATATCAAAAAAAAGTTGTAAATTTGCATCCGAAACAAACTATTATGAGTAATTTCTGCCTTTTCAACCCAGAACATGAAATAGCTTTAGCGAGCAATTTGATGAATTTCACAGCTCCGAAGGCTGGACGTATGTTACGTGCCGACTTGGGATTTCTGCCTGTTTTTTGGGCGGAAGAGGGGGATGTTATTCTTGTGGATGATGTTGACAGTTGTCAAAACGCCTTAGACGATTTCCTTTCTGACTGCGCATGGTGGTTGAAAACTGCAGACAAGCATCTGCCTCATGTCGTATGGACTGATGGTCGCAGGATGGATCGTATTCCCCTGCCGTCTTCCATCGACCCTTGGGGATGGGATCCGGCTGTTTGGAACAGATTGTCGCGTATCGCCATAGCCAAGGCCTTGTTGCCGTCGCTGCATCATATCGAACAGATACGCCTGTTGGCACATCGTCGTACTGCTGCCCGACTGCTGGCGCAGTTGTCGGGAACGGGAATTGTCGGTGAGGCTTTTGAGTGTCATACGATGAAAGAAGTCGAGGACCTGGTCGCTCGTTACAAGCGTGTCATGATCAAAGCGCCTTGGTCGTCGAGTGGGAGAGGGGTGCGCCCCTTTACTCCTGATAAGCTGTTGGAGGCTCCGCAAAAAAAGTGGATAGAAAACCTTCTCCACCAGCAAGAGTCTGTCATGGTTGAACCCTATTATAATAAGGTGAAGGATTTTGCCATGGAATTTACGATGACCCATGATGGTCAAGTCAGGTATGAAGGTCTGTCGCTCTTCCATACCGACCATACTGCCTATACGGGTAATCTCTTGGCTACAGAAGAAGTGAAGCGAAAAGCCATAAGTACTTATTTTTCAACCCAACAGTTGGATGATATTAAAGTGAAGATTTGTAACTGTTTGCCCAGCCTCTTAACTCCTGTTTATCAAGGTCCTTTAGGCATTGACATGATGGTCGTGGAAGATGGCAAGGGTCATTTGATCTTGCATCCTTGCGTCGAAATCAATCTCCGCCGTACCATGGGACATGTGGCTTTATCGCTTTCCCCTACGCATGGTGATGAGGTTGCCATGATGCAGGTTGTTTACGATCAGCATTACCAACTCAAAATTACCAAGTAACAAGTATTTCGAAATCTCATTTATCAAATAACAAAAAAAACATGAAAAGAAAAACTCTTCTACTAACGCTGCTGGCAGTTACCCTGTGTGGTCATGCGCAGTACAAATCTCAGGTGTGGTCACCCGATAATGGTGACGGAACATACACCAACCCCGTAATCAATGCCGATTATAGCGACCCCGATGTCTGCGTGGGATCTTCTGGCGATGATTACTATATGACAGCATCCAGTTTCCAGTGTATTCCCGGTTTGCCCATTCTTCATTCCAAGGATCTCGTCAACTGGCAGTTGGTGGGACATGCGGTGAAGGAACTTGAACCCAAAGAGGTTTTCGACAAACCGTCACACGGTAAAGGTATCTGGGCGCCTTCCATCCGTTATCATAACGGCGAATATTATATCTATTGGGGAGATCCTGACTTTGGCGTCTTTATGGTTAAAAGCAAAGATCCCGCAGGAGAATGGAGCAAACCGCATTGCGTGATAGCAGGCAAGGGAATGATCGACACCACGCCGTTGTGGGATGAAGACGGACGCTGCTATCTGGTCAACGGATGGGCTAGTTCAAGAGCTAATTTTGCATCGATGCTGTGTGTGCGTGAACTCTCTGCCGACGGAACACGCGCCATCAGCGATCCTGTCATTGTCTTCGACGGTAATGGTACGGAAAACCGCACTTGCGAAGGTCCTAAATTCTACAAGCGCGACGGATGGTACTGGATTATGTGTCCTGCCGGCGGCGTACCTACCGGTTTCCAGTTGGCTATGCGCAGCAAGTCGCCATACGGTCCTTACGAACATAAAATCGTATTGGCACAAGGCAAAACCAATATCAACGGTCCTCACCAAGGCGGATGGGTACATACGAAATATGGAGAAGACTGGTTCCTGCACTTCCAAGACAAGGATGCCTATGGTCGTGTGGTTCATTTGAATCCCGTTGACTGGTCCACAGGATGGCCTATCATGGGCAAGAAGGGTGAACCTGTCACCACTTACAAGAAACCCAAGTCGTCATCATCGGTTATTGTCAATCCGGAAGAGAGTGATGAGTTCAACAAGCCGACGTTGGGTCTCCAATGGCAATGGCACGCTAATTATCATCAGTTCTTTGGAATGCCTACTGCTTTCGGCACCATGCGTGTTTTCACATATAAACAGGATGGAGGTGCGAAGAATCTTTGGAATGTGCCCAACATGCTGTTGCAGAAGACTCCTGCCGACCGTTTTACCGCAACAACCAAACTTCGCTTAACCGCTAAGGCAGACGGTCAGTATGGTGGTTTTATCATGATGGGACTTGATTATTCAGCATTGGTAGTGAAACGTGTCGGTAATGAGTTCCGTCTGATACAGATGACCTGTAAATCGGCAGACAAGGGAAATGCGCAGAGCGAGACACTCATCGCCACGCTTCGTCCTACCGCTGTTGATAAGGTAAATTACAAACCAGCTATTCACGAAGATATTTACCTCCGCATGACCGTCAACGATGGTATGATGCAGTTTGCATGGAGTCAGAACGGTAAGAAATTCACCACCTGTGGCGAACCGTTCAAGATGCGTGAAGGAAAATGGATTGGTGCGAAGATTGGTTTCGTAGCAGTAGATACAAATCCCAATGCGGATAAAGGTTGGATTGATGCCGATTGGATTCGCTTCACCAAATAATCATTTCAGCAAGAGACACTCTTAGATGATATCATTTCCGCACCACTTGGACGTTCTTCCAGTGGTGCGGATTTTTTTTTGTAAGTGGCATAAGAATCCACAGAATACACGGAGCGTTTAGGTTATAGGTTATAGGTTAAAGGTTAAAGGTTATAGGTTATTTTTAAGATTCTCGTTAAGATTTCGAGCCTGTAAGGCGATCCCCATTAAAATTCTTCCCAAAAGCGAGGCATTCGAGCGCATTTTCAGTTAGGATTTTTGTTAAAGATTTTAAGTCTCGCAACTGAGGGAATTGATTGAAGTTAAAGAAGTTATCACTCCCTACGGTCGTTCGGGAAGTTAAGAGACAATAGCCTTTTGCCGTAAGACGTAGGACATTTGTCCCTTAACTTCTCTCTAACTTCCCTAACTTCTCTTAACTTCCCCACATGCGAAAGTTCAGTAAAGATTTTATTTCCGTCTAACATCCGTCTAAGATCCGATGATTGACTTCCGTGTGAGATATTTCCAGAGTCACCATGGATTAGTATATCAGATAGGGATTGGAGCGCAGCTCGTCCGCCATACTTGTTTGTGGTCCATGACCACATAAGAGTATAGTGCTTTCGGGCAGACTGCGCAACAGTTTCAAACTCTCCTTCATTTGCGCATAGCTACCGCCAGGGAAGTCAGTACGTCCGATACTCTGTTTGAATAGCGTGTCGCCCGTAAACGCCACCTTTTCTTCTTCGCAGTAGAACACACATGATCCTGGGGTATGGCCAGGTGTGTGAAGAATCGTAAAGGAATGGTTGCCAAACGCCACCGTTTCTCCATCAGTAAAATAATGTCCTACGGGAGCGTACTCCTTTTGAAGCAACATACCGAGCATCGACGATGCCTGATCAGCCAGGTTTTCTATGAGCGACTGGTCTTCAATCCTTAGTTCAACCTTCAGTCCAAACTCCTTGTATATGACATCGTTACCGATATTGTGGTCGAAATGTCCGTGGGTGGCAATTAGGTGCACAGGCGTCAGCTTGTTGTCGTGGATGAACCGTGAGATGGCTTGATGCTCCTCAGGGTAAAAAGCCCCACAGTCTATGATGACACACTCTTTTGTTTCGTCATAGACCACATAACAGTTTTCCTGCAGCATGTTGCAGGTGAAGCGTTGGATATTCAGCATGGCAGATATACGATATTTTTCTCTTGAAACCATTCCTCATCAAAGAAGGAACTGATGTCTGTTATTTCCACGATATTGCGGAACGGTTTTGTTTCCTCTTCCAGATGCCCGCCCTTAAGACAGATGATGCCGTTGGGCAGACTGTTGCGTTGATCGCGTGAGATATTCTTCTTCACTATTTTATAAAGGTCAGTCAACGGCATGACAGCGCGACTCACCACAAAATCATACTTGCCCTTTTCCTCTTCACCCCGGAGGTGGGTAGGGTGGCAGTTGGTCAGGCCGATAGCTTGGCAAACCTCCTGCGCCACGCGGATTTTCTTTCCCGTACCGTCGATGAGTTTGAAGTCGCATTCAGGAAACAGTATGGCGAGGGGTACACCGGGAAATCCGCCACCAGTGCCGAAATCGAGAATGGTAGAACCGGGAGTGAAGTGCGTCACTTTCCCGATAGCCATCGAGTGGAGCACATGGTGCTCGTAGAGGTTGTCGATGTCTTTACGTGATATCACGTTAATCTTCGCATTCCACTCCCGATAGAGTGCGTCAAGCGCCTCGATTTGCTCCTTCTGTCTGGAGGTGAGATCAGGAAAATACTTGAATATAATGTCTGTCATCTTGATTATTGAAGCGTTTATTGTTTTTTCATTATAGCCTTGAGTTGTCCATAGGAAATCGTCAGTTCGGTATCGCCCGTGGCGTATGGTGCTATTTCGTATGGATTATAGTGGAACGTCACCTCTTTTGTGCCCAATATATAGTTGTCAGGCACATAGAGGTCCATGGTCATCAGATACCCCTTGTCGTGCAGCTCATCCATGTTCTTCGAGTTTGTTTTGCTCATCAGTTCCGAAAGGAGCATGTCGCAGAGCGGTTGCTCATAACCCGTCACGAAGATATCGTTGAGATTCAGCAGTTGTCCACTGTCAGCATCGAAGTTCATCACCATGGTCTGGTGGTTAGGATGTGCTCCGCCTTCGTATGTCATGAGTTCCACCCGATAGACGATGGCATCGTTCAGTCCAGGTGTTACTGTCGTTCCCAGTTTATACTGGTATTCGTACCATCCCTGTCGTTCCGTGTCGTGTTGGTCATCCCTGTAGAGCGGCATCATGTTTTCCCGATAGCTGTCAGCGTATTGCTTCACAAACGCGTCAACAGCCTGTTGCATGCTCAGTTGTTGGAGATTGAAGATCCGTTGTTCTATGGTGTTATTGATGCGTTCCGCCCTTTTGCTTTTTTCATCCAGGTATTTCACTTGGATATCGATGGTGCATGCAGGGCTGTGTGGAGCATCAGTCAGTGCCATATTCCGGTTGACAACAACCTCTTTGAAAAGGCTGTTGACATCGTCTTTGTTTTTACATCCGCATAGCACCAAGCAAACAGCCAATGCAGTGTATATAATCTTCTTTACGTCTTTCATCGACTTGCAAAGTTACGCATAAGGGTTTGAAAATGCAAATTATTGCAATAATAGTTTCTCTTTCCCATTCGTTTTTTGTATTATCCAAAAAAAAATCCACGGAGCACACAGAAATCACGGAAAGATTATAGTTAAAGATTCTTGTAAAGATTATAGTTAAGATGTCGAGCCGTAGGCGATCCATAATAAAATTCCTCCCAGAAGCGAGGAACTCGAGCGCATTTTCAGTTGAGATTTATATTAAAGATTTTACAAGGGAGATAATCTGCGAATCCCTAAAATATTTCTTGCGAAGCAACATCTTAAAAAAGATTTCCTCCAAAGATTTCTAGCCTTCAGGCTACCCCAAAAAATACCGTTTCCCAAAACTGTTATCTGTTATCTGTTATTTGTACCGCAAAAAAATCATTTTTGGAAACTGTCAACTGTCAACTGTAACGCTTGGTGTTGATGTCATTGACCCGTCCCTGTGACATTTTGTTCCTCCGTAGTCGGACAATTAAGATGGAAAGAATATATAAAAAAGTATAAAAAGTTTCTGATTTTTCTCATAAATATATTAGATTTTATATTTTTGTGCAAAATTAGAAACAATGACAGAACTATTGAGTATATTATATAAGCTGCGGATATTCACTTCGGATGAACTTTCTGAGGCTCTGAAAGGCAAGGTGAAATCGGTGGAAGCGTTGCTTGCTCGGTACAAGCAACAAGGGTGGATTGTGGCTATACGGCGCAATACCTATTGCATGAAGGATATTGCATCTGGCTTACCTGTTTGCGACAAGTATGAGATAGGAAGCCACTTGTCACCTACAGCTTGCATCAGTTATCACACAGCATTGGAATTTCATGGATTGGCTCATCAACCCTTCAATGAGGTTTTTGTGAAAAGCATGACTCGCTTCAATTCCTTTCCTTTCGACGATGTGGATTATACCTATTGCCGACAAACAAAGGAAATCGTTGGTATGATGACACCCAAGGGAAACCCTTATGTGCGAGTAACGGATGTGGAGAGTACGTTGTTGGATTGCTTTGACCGCATCGACCGAGCTGGTGGTATTGAGGAATTGCTGCATTGCATGGAGGGTATCGTCTTGCTCAATGAGGAAAGGCTCATCGATTATCTCGCAAGGTACGACAAGGCATTCCTGTACCAGAAGACAGGCTATCTGTTGGAGCGAATCAAGGAACAAGCCAACATCTCAGAATCCCTCTTGGAGCTGTGCCGAGCCAAGGGAACCAAAAGCGTCAAGTGGTTGACTAACAACGATGAGTCGGATACATTTGTAAATAAATGGCGCATGTATGTGCCGCAAGAACTAACATCAAAGGAAGAATATGAACTCATATAACAAACAAACTCTTGACATCATCGCCAAGGAGCAAGGCTTTATTCGCGACAACCTCGAAAAGGTGATGCGACTGGTGGAGATACTCAACTATTTCCATGACAGTCCTTTGCTGTCTAAATCTCTTGTGCTGAAAGGTGGCACAGCCATCAATCTCACCGTTTTCCAACTGCCAAGACTCTCGGTAGATATAGATCTTGACTTTACGGTGGATTGCGACCGAGAATCCATGCTCTCCATTCGCCAAGAAGTGAATAACGAGATTCTACGCTATATGGAGTCGGATGGTTATCATCTTGCGCCTGGCTCCAAGACACCGCATACGCTTGACTCATGGGTGTTTCATTATACCAATGCCGCAGGCAACAACGATGGCATCAAGATAGAAATCAACTATTCCGACCGTTGCCATATTCTGCCTGCCATAGAGACTCATGTGTCCATTCCGTTTCTGAGCGATGTGAAGGTACGTTCTCTTTCACCTGTCGAATTGTTTGCCACCAAGATAAACGCCTTGATAGGTAGAAGTGCTGCACGTGACATTTATGATGTCTATAACATGGTGAAGCATCAGCTATTCGTGAGCGATGAAGAGAAAACGTTGCTGAGAAAAGCGACCGTCTTTTATCTGACTGTTGGCTCAAGCAGAAAAGACAACACTACGCCTACAGAATATATTGACTTTCCGCAGATAGACAAGATCCGTTTTCCGCAGATTCGTTCGCAACTCTTGCCTGTGCTTAGGCGCAGTGAGCATTTTGACTTTGAAAAAGCCAAGACAGAAGTGAAAGACTTTCTCTCAAAGCTATTGGTTCTGACAGAATCAGAGAAAGAATATGTGCGGGAATTCAATGACAAGAAGTATATTCCAGAATTGCTGTTCGAAGATAAAGAGATGGTCAATAGAATCAAATTTCATCCTATGGCTTTGTGGAAGACAAGGAGTCGTTGAATGTTTTTCTGTAAATTTTGAAAAAAAGTTATTGTTTTGCTTAGTTTTTTGCTTGGCTCAACTGTATAGATAGTGTATGAAACAGGAAAAGGACATAGAAAGAATGTTTCGTCAGCATTACGAGATGTCACAGGGACAGGTCAACGACATCAAGAATAATGCACAGTTTTTGGGTTTTAAGAATGATAGGAGAGTAATTCCCCTGTTTTACGATTTTCCATGCAAATTTATAAAAATAAAATGAGAGTTGCGAAGATGTTGACTGAAAAAATTATATTCATCTTTATTTTCTTTGGCCAGGCCTTTATCGAAGAATGATACAGGAGGTCAAAATGGCCCTTGTTTTTGCTTTCCCCAAACTGTTATCTGTTATTTGTTATCTGTAACGCAAAAAATTCATTTTTGGAAACTGTCAACTGTCAACTGTAACGCTTGGTGTTGATGTCATTGACCCGTCCCTGTGACATTGAGTTGCCGATCTTATGAACCAAACGGATGTCGTCATCCAGATTGACATCATGATTGATAAAGGCATAAGTTTCTGGCTTATGAAGCAGATCGTTGAGGGTTTCCCGTTCGTCTATCTGAACGTTTTTCATCTTCAACATGTTCTTCACAAGCCATTCCAAGGCTTTGCGAGAACTATTGGCTGAAGCCTCAGGATATGTTGCCTGCAAAGTTTCTGCCATATCGCAGTATTCGTACAAGCGTTTGAACCCAGGCACTTCCTTTGCTAAAAGCAGGATATAATCGAAATTCTTAGCCATATATCGTTATTTCTTTTTATACGTTCTGTTCTTATTGCCGCCTTGTGCTTCGATATAGCCGAACTCCGTAAGTTGGCGCAGGTAACGTTTGGCAGTTGTTTGAGTTAGGTTAAATTGCTTGGTGATGATCTCTGTTGTGATTTCATCCTTTCCGTCTGCAAAGATTAAAATATCGGCCAATTTCTTAGCTAATGCTGGCTTTATCGACCATTTATCGACCATTTCCTCTGCAAAATCAATTTTATCGACCATTTCCTCTGTCATAGACTTGATAAATTGGTCGATATCCCATTTAAGATGCTTACAATGCAATTGGGTCATACAGTCCAGAAATATCTGAATATCTTCATTCTCTCTTGTGTCTATCAAAGCCTGAATATATTCAGCTTTATCCTCCCTAAGCACTTTGGTGGGTAACACACCATATTCTATTTGGAGCAAATTCATCAATAGTCTGCATGTTCTGCCATTACCGTCAGCCCAAGGGTGAATGGAAACCAATTCAAAATGTGCCCAAAAGCTTAGTTCATAGATAGCCGCAATATCTGTCTTATCAATCGCCATACGGCGTTTGTTCAGTTCCTCACAGAATGCTTCAAGTCTTGAGGGTACTTTCAAGTACGACACATACGACTTTCCTCCAAAGCCTGCTGTCACATTCAGTTTTCTTAATTCGCCTTTAGCTGCAGAGAAATCTCCCCCAAGAGAATGATATTCACTTCCAGTACGAGCCATAACCTTTGATGCAAGTGTGATTAGCCAATTTACAGTAATAGCTTCATGGTGTTTTATCCACTTCATGCCATAGTCGTATGCTGTTATAAGGTCAAGGTTCATCAGTTGTTCTACCAAGGTGCGCTTTTGTGATGTGATGCCTTCATCAAACAACAGTTGAGCTTCCAATTCTGTAACAGTAGAACCTTCGATGGCTGTGGAGTGCGTGATGATAGAGTACAGATAGAACTTTTCGTAGTCTATCTGCTCACTAATGCCTAACTCCTTGTGTTGTTGAATGAGGCTCAATAGCATTTCTTTATTCTCTTTCGTCATATAGCTTCGGTTTTATTCAAACCAATACTGCATGCGAGATGCAAGCAAGGTTTCAAGATGTCACAGGGACAGGTCAACGACATCATGACTGATGCACAGTTTTTGGGTTTTAAGAATGATAGGGGAGTAATTCCCCTGTGTTACGATTTCCCATGCAAATTTATAAAAATAAAATGAAAGATGAGAAGATGTGGGAAGAAAAAGTTGTCATTCGTCTTTATTTTCTGTAGTCAGGCCTTTATCAAAGAACTATTCATGAGGTCAAGATGGCCCTTGTTTTTGCTTTCCCCAAACTGTTATCTGTAACAACTGTAACGCAAAAATGAGTTTAGGAAACTGTTATATTGTTATATTGTAACGCTTGTAACGCAAAACAAAATCAGGGAGGCAGCAAACAAAATCTTTAACAAAAATCTCGACTGAAAATGCGCTCGAATACCTCGCTTTTGGGGACGAATTTATTATGGATCGCATCGGAGATGCTCGAAATCTTAACGAAAATCTTTAGAATAATCTTTAACAAGAATCCGTGTCCTCCGTGTGATCCGTGGATGTTTTTAGTTGCCTACGGCAAGAAATCTTTGGAGGAAATCTTGTTTAAGATGTTGCCTACGGCAAGAAATATTTTAGGGAGATAGCAATCTTAAATAGATTTCTGGACCGTTTAGGTCCTTAGATTTTACATGAAGATTTCCTCTAAGATTTCTTGCGAAGCAACCCCCAAAAGAATCCGCTTAGAATGTGTTCCGTGGATAAAAAAACACCCACGAACCACACGGGGCGGTTCATGGGTTTGCGGAGGGAGTGTCACCCGATGGTGAAACCAAGGGCCGAGAGCACGGCGGTGATGGTGGTCAAAGCAATGTTGATGATGACGCTCCACTTGTTTTTAGAATCTTGTGTCATGATAGTTTTCTGTTGATGATGTTGTGATAGTCTTTAATGCCGAGGAAGGTGGCACACAGTATCAAGAGCTGGGCAACGAGGATGAGGACGGATCCCGAAATCTCACCTTGCGGAGGCATCATCATGCCAGCTACAGCGAAGAGGATAGCACAGACGAAACTGGCTAATGAGAGTATTCGTTTCATACGCTAAATGTGAGGGTTAAAGAGTCCCGCGGACGTTCCGCAGGACTCTGTGGTTCAGCCTTCCAGTCCACCACCACCGGGTTCCTGTTCACCAGTGTCGCTATTCGACTTGAAGTAGGCAGTGAGGGCGGTGTTTGAACTGAGCGTGATGCTGCGTGAGGCATTGGTGTCGCCATCGCTCCATCGGTTGAACTGGTAACCTTCGGCAGGCGAGGCACTAATCTCCACCGACTGACCCGCAGGGTAGCGACCTGCACCGGTCACCGTGCCACCGACTGAGGGATTAGCGAGGAGCTTGACCTCAAACTTCCCGTCGGAGGGAGTCACATCGGGGACAGCGGGAGTGACGGGAGCTACCGAACCGTTGCCGTCGGGAGTGAGGAACACATCGGCGCTGCTGCCGTAGCTCTTGCACGCCTTGGTGAACGCATCGTCCGTCTTGTACGCCTGCAACATGCTGTTGTTGTCGATGAGGTATTGGGTCGATACCTTGGTCTTGCCGTAGTCGTTGCGGCTGTGTACCCAGGCAAACACACCGTCGCCCTCGTCCGCACCATGGGCGAGGAAGCCCTCCTTTGCAGCGAATCCCACCTTGTCAACGAGATCCCAGAGCTTCGCAGTCGATTCCTTGTCGAGCACTACGTAGCTTGCACTGAAGGCGCAGTAGGGAATCTGAGTTTCCGCGTTCAGACGCTGCAACACCTTGTAGAAGCTGATCTGGTCGCCGTAGTCGAACTCCTGATTGTTGGTCACCACCGCCTTGGCGAAGTCCTTCACCGTGGTATTCTCGTCAATGGCGAGACCTCCGAGGTTGATGCTGGTCACCGCCTTGTCGCCAGTACCCTTCACCGAGATAGAGGGCAGCGTGCCTTGGGTGATCTGATAGGGAGCTGCGATGCATGCGCCGCCATCCGATTCAG
>NZ_NPJA01000034.1 GCF_002251295.1 Prevotella sp. P5-50 | reverse complement strand
TGTAGTATATTATTGCTTAATCCAAATGAATATTATAAATTTAGGAATTCTTGCTCACATTGATGCAGGAAAAACTTCCGTAACCGAGAATCTGCTGTTTGCCAGTGGAGCAACGGAAAAGTGCGGCTGTGTGGATAATGGTGACACCATAACGGACTCTATGGATATAGAGAAACGTAGAGGAATTACTGTTCGGGCTTCTACGACATCTATTATCTGGAATGGTGTGAAATGCAATATCATTGACACTCCGGGACACATGGATTTTATTGCGGAAGTGGAGCGGACATTCAAAATGCTTGATGGAGCAGTCCTCATCTTATCCGCAAAGGAAGGCATACAAGCGCAGACAAAGTTGCTGTTCAATACTTTACAGAAGCTGCAAATCCCGACAATTATATTTATCAATAAGATTGACCGAGCCGGTGTGAATTTGGAGCGTTTGTATCTGGATATAAAAGCAAATCTGTCTCAAGATGTCCTGTTTATGCAAAATGTTGTCGATGGATCGGTTTATCCGGTTTGCTCCCAAACATATATAAAGGAAGAATACAAAGAATTTGTATGCAACCATGACGACAATATATTAGAACGATATTTGGCGGATAGCGAAATTTCACCGGCTGATTATTGGAATACGATAATCGCTCTTGTGGCAAAAGCCAAAGTCTATCCGGTGCTACATGGATCAGCAATGTTCAATATCGGTATCAATGAGTTGTTGGACGCCATCACTTCTTTTATACTTCCTCCGGCATCGGTCTCAAACAGACTTTCAGCTTATCTTTATAAGATAGAGCATGACCCCAAAGGACATAAAAGAAGTTTTCTAAAAATAATTGACGGAAGTCTGAGACTTCGAGACGTTGTAAGAATCAACGATTCGGAAAAATTCATCAAGATTAAAAATCTAAAAACTATCAATCAGGGCAGAGAGATAAATGTTGATGAAGTGGGCGCCAATGATATCGCGATTGTAGAGGATATGGATGATTTTCGAATCGGAAATTATTTAGGTGCTGAACCTTGTTTGATTCAAGGATTATCGCATCAGCATCCCGCTCTCAAATCCTCCGTCCGGCCAGACAGGCCCGAAGAGAGAAGCAAGGTGATATCCGCTCTGAATACATTGTGGATTGAAGACCCGTCTTTGTCCTTTTCCATAAACTCATATAGTGATGAATTGGAAATCTCGTTATATGGTTTAACCCAAAAGGAAATCATACAGACATTGCTGGAAGAACGATTTTCCGTAAAGGTCCATTTTGATGAGATCAAGACTATATACAAAGAACGACCTGTAAAAAAGGTCAATAAGATTATTCAGATCGAAGTGCCGCCCAACCCTTATTGGGCCACAATAGGGCTGACTCTTGAACCCTTACCGTTAGGGACAGGGTTGCAAATCGAAAGTGACATCTCCTATGGTTATCTGAACCATTCTTTTCAAAATGCCGTTTTTGAAGGGATTCGTATGTCTTGCCAATCCGGGTTACATGGATGGGAAGTGACTGATCTGAAAGTAACTTTTACTCAAGCCGAGTATTATAGCCCGGTAAGTACACCTGCTGATTTCAGACAGCTGACCCCTTATGTCTTCAGGCTGGCCTTGCAACAGT
>NZ_NPJA01000033.1 GCF_002251295.1 Prevotella sp. P5-50 | reverse complement strand
TGAAATAGTATTATATTTAAGCATTATAATATTATCGAATCTCGTTTTTATATGCTAATTTTGCAACGTGATTTGATATCACTACCGTACATTGAAAACTTAAAGAAATAAAAAATAAATATTAAATGTCCTAAAATAATTACAGCAGAAAGACCAAAATGATACTCCAGCGTATGCGGGTCCGGTGGACTTGGCTACGACAAGAGAATATGATTCTCAACAATTTACTAACACGATGTTAATTCATTTTTATTAAAGAAAATACCTAAAAGTATGAATCAAAAAATCAGAAAGACTGCGCTGTTGATGGGTGCGTGCTCACTGTTGGGCGCGTATTCGCCAGTTATGGCTGCTCATGCCGAAGCATCGGTACAGGCAGTTCAACAGTCCAAGAAGATCACGGGTACTGTTAGCGATGCTATGGGTCCTGTGATTGGTGCAAGTGTAGTGGTGAAAGGCACATCGAATGGTGTTGCTACCGATTTCGACGGTAAATTCTCACTCAACGTTAACCCAGGTCAGACCCTCGTCATTTCCTACATCGGTTACATTACCAAGGAAGTGAAGGTTGACAGCAAAACCTCTTATAGCATTACGCTGGAGGAAGACAAAAAAATGCTTGATGAAGTCGTAGTCGTTGGTTACGGTACGATGAAGAAAAGCGATCTTGCCGGTGCTTCGTTTACCATGGACGAAAAAGCACTTAAGAATGCAAATGTTACCAATATCGACCAGGCTTTTGCCGGTCGTGTTACTGGTGTGACCGCCGTACAGACTTCAGGTGCTCCTGGTTCTGCCTCTTCTATTCGCGTGCGTGGTCAAGCTACCATCAACGCCGGTGCAGAACCTCTATATGTTGTTGACGGTGTGATCTTCCAGTCAGGAGGTCAGTCTGGTGCCGACTACGGATTGGGCGATAAGCTCGGTAACGGTTCGGTTTCAACCATTTCGCCATTGTCAACCATCAACCCCAGCGATATCGTAAGCATGGAAGTGTTGAAGGATGCTTCTGCAACCGCCATCTATGGTGCCCAAGGTGCCAACGGTGTTGTGCTCATCACAACCAAGCGTGGTAAAGCCGGTGAAGCTAAGTTCACCTATGATGGTTCTACCACATGGTCACGTCAGACCAAACGCCTTGACATGATGAACCTCCGCGAGTTTGCAGAGTATTACAACGACCTTGTTGCTCAGGGAGAAATCACAAAGGCAGACCCTGCATATTCTGATCCTTCAGTACTCGGTAAGGGTACCAACTGGCAGGATGCTGTGTTCCGTACTGCTTTCCAGCACCAGCATCAGATTGGTGCTCAGGGTGGTACTGATAAGATGAAGTACTATGTCAGCGCTGGTTACATGAACCAGGAAGGAACTATCATCGGTTCTGACTTTAAGCGTATTTCACTTCGTGCCAATATCGACGCCCAGCTGAAGACATGGTTGAAGATGGGTGTTAACGTTGCCTACAGCCAGACCGATGAAGATCTGTTGAAAGCTGACGGTGAAGAGGGTATTATCATGTATTCGCTGACCACACCTCCTGATATTCAGATTTATAATATCGATGGCGGATACTCATCAGTGAGCAAAGAGGGATTCACCAGCCCCAACCCAATCGCTATGGCGCTGCTCAACGATATTACTTTGAAACGTCAGAAACTGAATGGTAACATCTTCTTCGATGTAACACCTATTAAGAACGTGACCTGGCATACTGAATTTGGTTGGGATCTCGGATGGACTCATGGTGAGACTTTCAACCCCACTATGCATCTCGGAAACTACAACGTAGAGCAGAACGAGGCACGTTCACAGAAGAACTCCAACACCTACTGGACCTTCAAGAACTATCTGACCTATAATGGTTCTATCGGCAAACATAGCTTCACCGCCATGGTCGGTCAGGAAGCATGGGAGTCGAAGTATGACTACCTATCTGTATTCAACACCGCTCTTCCCAGCGATGTAGTACACAATCCATCTCTTGGTACAGGTGATCCTCAGATTGGTAGCGGATTCGGTTCTACTGCCATGGCTTCATTCTTTACTCGTGAAACCTATAACTACGATGACCGTTACCTCGCTACTTACACCTATCGTTACGACGGTTCTTCAAACTTCGGTCCTAACAAGCGTTGGGCAGGCTTCCACTCTTTGGCTACTGCATGGCGCTTCACCAACGAGAAGTTTATGAAGGATGTGAAATGGCTGTCCAATGGTAAGCTCCGTCTCGGTTGGGGTCAGACCGGTAACTCAAATATCGGTGGTTACAAATGGGGATCTGCCATGTCAGTAATGGAAACAGGTCTCGGCACCAGCTATCGTCCTGCTAACATCAAGAACTTGGACATCAAATGGGAAACTCAGGAACAGTGGAACATCGGTCTTGACCTCGGTTTCTTCAACAACCGCGTCAACCTCGTTGTCGATTATTATAACAAGAAGTCTTCAGACATGCTGATGCAGCTGATTCTTCCTTCATTCATGGGAACATCAGGTAACGGTTCTTCAGCACTTGCTGCACCTTACGGAAACTATGGTGACATCGAGAACAAAGGTCTTGAAATCGCCCTCAATACCCGTCCTATCGAAACCAAGAACTTCTCTTGGGGTTCAGATTTCCAGATTTCTTTCAACAAGAACAAACTGAAGAGCCTCTCTAACTCAACCGCTCTCCTTGGTTATGGACAGTGGACTGACGTCGTTGCACGTTCAGTAGTTGGCGAATCACTCTACAACTTCTATGGTTATGAGGTTGAAGGCGTTTATACTTCGTTTGAAGATTTGCTCAACTCACCTGTTAACACCCTGCAGTCAAACAACCCTGTTACTGTAGAACGTGACGAAAACGGTAATGTGACCAAGGCTGAATGGAGCACCGATCCTACCAAGTATAACTCACGCAACACCACATTCGTAGGTGATATTAAATATAAAGATGTGAACCATGACGGTGTTATCGACGAAAAGGATAAGACAAATATCGGTTCTCCGCTGCCCGACTTCACCTTTGGTTGGAACAACACATTCCACTACAAGCAGTGGGATCTGACCGTATTCATCAATGGTTCTGTAGGCAACAAGGTCGGTAACTACAACAAGATGAAGCTTACTCACATGAACTCTGCATGGACCAACCAGCTGACCGACGTCAACGGTCGTGTTCATCTGGCTCCTGCCGATGGCGTTTATGCCGATGGTTGGTACAACAACATTGCTAATGTGGTTGCTACAGGAAACGGTGGTTACCCACGTGCTTCTATCAACGACCCGAACGACAACGACGCTTGGAGCTCACGCTTCATTCAGGACGGTTCATACCTTCGCCTGAAGAACATCAGCCTCAGCTATACCTTCGATAAGAAACTCGTAGGTAAGATTGGACTCGAAAACGTTCGTGCCACTATCTCTGCTACCAACCTCTTCACTATCACCGGTTACGACGGTTACGATCCTGAAGTTGGTGCTTCTACTACCAGTGCCAATGTGTTTGGTCTTGATAATGGTCGTTATCCTTCACCAACATCATGGACCTTTGGTCTTAATGTTTCATTCTGATAACTCCTAAACAGAACACAATATGAATTTTAATATATCTTTGAAAAATGTTTTGGGAATCGGTGCTTTGATCACCGCATCGTTCCTGACAACCTCTTGTGAGGACTTCCTCGATCGTCCTACGGAGGATAACTACAACACCGAGAACTTCTATGGTTCTGATAAAGCATGTATTGCTGGTGTGAACTATCTCTACAACTCTCCCTGGTATGACTTCCAACGTGGTTTCATCAAGGTGGGTGAGGTGTTCTCAGGCAATATGTACTGGGGAAATTCTCCTTACCTCAACTTCTCAGTAAACGGTACTGACCAGGACCTCGTCAATATGTCATATTCACTGTGGGCTGAGATTGGTCACTGCTCAACAGTATATGAGTCTCTGAAAGGTGCCTCTGCTTCACAGGAAGTAAAGAACCAGTGCATGGGAGAGTGTCTGACATGGAAAGCCATGGCTTACTTCTACCTCGTTCGTACCTTCGGCGATGTCCCCATCATTCACGACAACTCTGCCATGTTGGCATCTGGCAAATACAATGAATTGTCGAAAGTGGAGAAAGCTGACGTCTATGAGTATATCATCCTTACTTTGGAGAAGGCTATGGAGCTGTTGCCCAAATCATCTGATCCAGGTCGTATCGACTACTACTGCGCAGAAGGTCTTCTGTCAAAGGTTTATCTGACCAAGGCTGGTGTGAGTGGTTCGCTCAACAACGAAGACTTGCAGAAAGCTGCAGACTATGCAAAAGACGTGATCGATAACTCCGGTCGTAAACTCATGGACAACTATGAAGACATCTTCCGTGGTTCCAACAACACTTGCCCTGAAAGCTTGATTGCTTGGCGTTGGACTGTTGGTGCACACTGGACTAGCCAGAACACATTGCAATCTGACCTTGGTATCGAAGGCATGTGTGAGGTTGGTTCTGTATGGGGAGGCTGGGGTGGTCCTTCTACCGACCTGATGGAAGCTTTCGGTGTCATCAAGATTGATGGCACAGGCAAGGATTCTCGTCTGGTAGAGTGGCAGAGCCCGGCAAGCCGTGCCGATATCGACACCCGTCGTAAGGCTACCATGATGATTGCTGGCGATAAGTACGCTTATTTCTGGCGCGACAAGGGTGGTTTCGACTATCTTAAATTCATCTATGACAAGTCATACAATGCTTCTGCAACAGAGCAGCTCGAAGGTCCTTGCGGTTCTAACAACGTGAAGCATCTCTACGGTGATGCAGCAGACCACCAGGCTGAAATGGGTATTGCCGACGGACGTATGGCATCAGCTCTTGCAACCCATATTCTCCGCCTCTCTGATGTATATCTCATCCACGCTGAGGCTATGACGCTGCTGGGTCGTGGCAGTGAGCAATCAGCTCTTGATGCTTTCAATGCTGTTCATCAGCGTGCTATTCCTACTGCCGTTGCCGTTACTTCGCTCAACTTCGACATGATCTGGAAGGAGCGTCGTCTGGAGTTTGCTGGTGAAGGCGACCGTTGGTATGATTTCGTACGTCGTGCATACTATGATGTAAACAGCTGTATTGCCGAACTTAAGGCTCAGCACCGTAACCGTCTCTGGAACTGCGATCCTTTGTATAAGGCATACTACAAGTCTGGTACATGGAACCTCACCACTACCGACGGACAGGTTGAATATGACTATGATACAGAAGTTCCCAATGTGACAGCCAACAGCTTCACACTGCCATTCCCATCAGAGGACGTTGCTCTGAACCCGAATTTGGCTACTGGATCTCCAAGTGTACATGTTGACATCCGTGCAACCTATTCTTATTAATGTGTAATTTAAGAAACAGAAAGATATTATGAAAAGAAATATGAAACGGTTTCTCCTTGCAATTGGCGTTGTGACCCTGGGTTTGGGTTTCACCGCTTGTGAAGATGAGCCAGATAAATTCGAACTGACCGATGGTAATCCTACGATCAGTTATATCCGCCCACAGGATGTTGCCGCAAAGGACTCTTTGCTGACTTCGGCATACACCGGTTCGGGTATCTGTATTGTCGGTAACAACCTGACCAGCATCAAGGAAATGTATTTCAATGATGTGAAGGCTGTGCTCAACACCAGTTATATCACAGACCATACCATGTTGGTAACTATTCCAAACCAGATTCCTGCCAGCAACACTGGTAAGATCTATATGGTCAACAAGAGTCAGGATACCACTACATACGATTTCAAGGTGATGGTGCCAGAACCTGCTGTAACTTCAATGAAGTGTGAATATGTTCATGTAGGTGAATTGGCTCAGATCAACGGTCAGTACTTTGTAGATGACCCCAACCAGCCACTGACTCTGACCTTCACAGGTATCGACAACTCAATGAATCTTGAAGTTCCTCGTGAGAATATCAAGAAGATTACTCAGTCTTCTATCTCATTCATCGTTCCAGAGGGAGCAAAAGAAGGTCGCATCAAGGTTTCTACCATTTACGGTGAAGGAAATTCATCATTCTATTATGCTGACAGCCGTAACATCATTACCGACTTTGACGGTCCTAACAATGCAGGTCCTAAGGGTGTTATACCTCAGGGATGGAACATTGATGCTAAATACTCTACCGAAGGTGGTATTAGCGGTGCTTACTGTCAGTTAGGTCCTGTTGAAACAGAAGGTGGATGGGTTGAAGGATTGAAACTCCCATTCTGGTGTGGTAACTGGAACGGAGATCCTATGAGCATCAAGGAAGGTGCCGGTGTGCCTCTGCGCAACATCATCGACTTCTCTGACTGGGAGAATATGTCGTTCAAGTTTGAACTTTACATCCCATCAAGCAATCCTTGGTCTGCCGGTGCACTCCAGATTCTCTTTGTGAATAATCAGCTTTGTGCAAACGACTCTTGGCAGAACAATACTTACATCCATACTTCTGCTGATGGTGGTAAGGACCTGCCTCGTGCACTCTACAATCCTTGGAAGTCAACTGGTTCGTTCGATACTGGCGATGAGTGGATCACAGTAACTATTCCTCTCACCGAGTTCGTTTATAACGACGATGGTACCAAAGCTCCGTCTCCAATGAGCATCTCAAGTTTCGATAGCTTCATCATGTGGCCTATCAACGGTGGTGTTAAGGGCACGAAGTGTACCCCGATCTTCCGTTACGACAACCTCCGTGTGGTTCCTAACAAATAACACATCAATAACTAAAAGGATATTATGAAAAAGATCAATAACATATTCACCCTGTTGGTGATGGCCCTTATGGGGCTGTCACTGGCAGCGTGCAGCAACGACGATTTAGACACCAACCAGTATCAAGGTGGTGTGTCGCTCAATGCTTTCGGTCCTTCTCCTGTGATGCGTGGCGGTCAGTTGCGCTTCATCGGTAGCAACCTCGACCAGATTCGCGAAGTACGCATTCCTGGTGTTGATGCTATTACCACTATCGAAGTGGTGAAGGCCGGTGTTCCCAGTGAAATTCGTGTAACCGTTCCTCACGATGGTCCTGAGGTAGGCAATGTAGTACTTGTGGCAAACAACGACGAGGAGATTACTACCAAATCTACACTGACCTATACTGAGGGTATCGTTATCAAGAGCATCACTCCATCGGCAATGCCTGGCGATGTGATTGAAATCAAGGGTGACGAGGATGGTTATCTCAACCTCATCCACTCTATGGCTTTTGCCGACAACGTGGTTGTCAGCGAAAAAGACTTCCTCCAGCACGACCGCTACACCATCAAGGTGAAGGTTCCTGAGGATGCCAAGACCGGTAAACTGCAGTTCTACACCGCCGACCTTACCGTGGGCGATGCTGCAAAACTCGACTATCAGATTGTATTGAGCGACGACCGTCTCATCGTTGGTACTCCTACCGTTGCTAAGGTAAAGGGACGCAACGAGGTTGACGCTGAAGGTACTATTACTGCCAAGGCTGGTGAAACCGTAACCGTTACTGGTGACTATATGCAGCTGATCAAAGCCGTTAAGGTTGGTGGTGTCGAGATTACAGAATTCACTATTGCTGAAGATGGCAAGAGCCTCTCGTTCGTGCTGCCTGCTGAAGCTCCCGATGGCGCTATCGATCTCGTCTGCAAATCAGACGTAGAGGTACCTGCTGCTATGGTTGAAACTGTTAAGCCTTCTGACTGTGTAGCTGCTCCTGCTCCTGTGAAGGCTGGTGCTGCGCTGACCATCTCTGGTAAGGATATGGATCTGGTAACAGCAGTAGAGTTTGACAATGCTGACGCTCTGTCTGGCGAAGCTATCAGCGTTGCTGCCGATAAGGTTGTTGTGACAGCCGTTCCTGAAACAGCTACCGAAGGCAAGCTCCGCCTCGTGATGGCAAATGGTCAGAAAGTAGAAGTTGAATTCACTCTTGTTAAGCCAACCGCAACAGGTTACAACGCTAATCCTGCAAGTGCTGGTTCTACTATCCAGATTACCGGTACCGACCTTGACCTCGTGAAGAGCGTTGACTTCGGTGGTGCTGTAGCAACCGTAGAGAAAGATGCTGTTTCTGCTGATGGTACTACTCTGAGCATCAAACTTCCTATGGAAGCCAAGACTGGTACTCCTGTGATGAAACTTGCCAATGGTGTTACTGTAAATGCTCCTGCACTTACTGTAAACGAGGCTGTATTCTGTTATGCAACAGAACTCCCTGGTGCTGACGCTGAGCTCCATGCAGGTCAGACCTTCGTATTGCCTATTGCTAATGGCGACAAGCTTACAGGTGTGGAAATCGCAGGAAAAGCTTGCCAGTTCATTGTAAGCGGTAACACGTTGACTGTTGGTGCTCCTGATAATGCTAAGAAGGGTACAAGTGTTCGCCTTATTTCTTCAAATGGCGAGATTACTTATAAGATTGACTTCATCCCCAATACCGAGATCACTACTGTCATCTGGACTGGTGCAGTCGCAAGTGGTAGTTGGGCAAATGCTTTGCAAGCCCTCTCTTGGGGTGGCTACGATTGGAGTCAGGTTTCTGCAGGAACCGAACTCGTTGTTTCGTTCACCGTTGAGCCAGGTGCAAGCTCCTGCCAGATGCGTTTCGCAAAGGGTAAAGGCTGGGTAGCTCTTGCAGGTACTACTTCTTTGGAAGGTGCTGATAAAAAAGAGGGTAACATTGCTATGCCACTCGACGCTACAGAATATCGCTTGACCCTCACTCAGGAAATGCTTGACGAGTTGGTTAACGAAGGTGGTCTTATCATCTGCGGTGCCAACTGGATTGTTACCAAGGTGGCTCTTGTAGAGCATATCTCTGTAGAAACAACTTTGTGGACAGGTGAGGCCACTGCCGACGATTGGGGCAACCAGCCTTATTTCCTCTCTGATGGAGGTGCTGAGTTGAAGGATGCTGATGCTTCTGTTGGTCAGACCATCAACTTCTACATTACTCCAACCGATACCAAATGGCAGCTTGAAATCTTTGAAGGTCACTGGGGAAGTAACTATGCAAGATTCTCTAATCCTGGCAACGACGATAATGGAAAGTACACAGCATGGGATCTCGCAGCCAATGGCGGTAAGGTTTCGTTCACACTCACGCAGGCAATGCTTGATGCTGCATACAATCAGCAGAATTGGGGCGGTACGTTCCTTGCCAATGGTGACAACGTGAAGATTACGAAGATTACTATTGAGTAAACTCTAAGTAATTGATTATAAAGAATTGAGGCGCATCCGACGAGGTTGCGCCTCTTCTTGATTTTGAGGTATTCGCGTACAGAAATTTTAGTTTTCGTGAAATTTCGACCACTCGACCACAGACCTGTGCATCGCGCTGTTGGTCAGTATTTTAAGTGGTGGTCGAAGGTGTTTGTATCGACCACCCATCGACCACCGTAAATCGATTGCAAACACCTGTTTACGATGTAAGCCAAAGTTCCTACTGTTCCCCGTTTGTTTTACGTTAGCAGATAAGAACTATTATGCAATATTGCAAAAACCTTTATCAAATATTGGATAATACCTTTATCAAACGTTGGATAATACTTTTATCAAACGTTGGATAACACTTTTATCAAACGTTGAAAAGACCTTTGTCAAACGTTTGAAAACACTTTTGCCAAACGTTTGAAAACATTTTTGCCTAACGTTGGGCAATACCATTGCCTAACGTTGGACAATACTTTTGCCAAAGGTTTGGAGATATCTGACAATACGCATATTGGGCTGAGATGTAAAATTCGACAAATTTTGGCGGTGGTCGAAGGGTGGTCGATAGAAATACTATCGACCACACTTTAAAGTGTTGATAGATAGTGTGATAAACGGATCTGTGGTCGTGTGGTCGAAATTTTTTAAAAACTAAATTTCTTGTATGTGATTTTGAGTTCAGTCTTTATCACGCTTACCACTTCATAAATCTGAAAAATAATAGGTGTAATGATACTTTTTTCTTCGGGATGCTTTCGGGATGGATTCGGGATGAGGCATGTGAAGAATGGGACTTAAATTCAGTTGATAACAAGGTTGAATTGTGTAATCTGAAAGATAAAAGTAATAGTACGCGAGTTAGTCATTAAAGTATCGGTCTATTTCAGAAAAAACCACTAACTTTGCAGTCGAATATTACGAAATACATAAAACGAGAATATAAATATATAAATCATGAAAATTTCAAAACTTCTAATGATGGTTGCTGCTGCCGTATTGGCAGTGGGATGTGGTGGTGACGATCCTAATGATGTCGGTGGTGGTAATCAACCAACAGTTCCTAATGTGGTATCGGTCACACCTGCAAATGGTGCAAAAGATATTGCTGTGGGTGATGTGACTATCGATGTGAAATATGACCAGAACATCACGCTGACTTCTACTGATGTTGCCAAAGTACAGATTGCCGGCGGTACGGTAAAGAGTCTGAAGAGTTCTGCACGTACACTCACTATCAAAGCTAATTGCCCCGATGAGGGCACTACTGTAGCTATAACCATTCCTGCCGGATTGGTGAAAAATACTACCGCAGCCTACAGTTTCAGTTTCACAACCTACAAAACTCCCGCAGTCAACATCACAAAGACTCTCGTGGCAGGACAAACCCAACAGGTAAAAGATCTCTATGATTATTTCCTGGGTCTGTATGGCAAAAAGGTGATTAGTAGTGTGATGGCTGATGTGAACTGGAATACAAAAATTGCCGATAAGGTCAAGGCGCTGACAGGTAAATATCCCGCCATGAACTGTTTCGACTTTATCCATATCTATGTGCCTAATCAGGGTAGTAACGGATGGATTAATTATAACGACATTACTCCCGTAAAGAATTGGGCAGACAAAGGCGGTATTGTTCAGTTGATGTGGCATTTCAATGTGCCTACAAGTGAGAATACAGAAGTCAAGATGGATGGTTCTGGTGTGACTTGTGATCCTACAAAAACCACGTTCAATGCCTCTAATGCGCTGAAAGAAGGCACGTGGGAAAACAAGTGGTTCTATCAAGAAATGGATAAAGTGGCGGCTGTCTTGTTGAAACTGCAAGATGCAGGAATTGCTGCGACATGGCGCCCATTCCATGAAGGTGCAGGAAATGCTACCCTGAAATCTGGTGCCAGCTGGGGCAAAGCCTGGTTCTGGTGGGGTGCAGAAGGATCTGCCAACTATAAAAAACTCTGGATAGCTATGTTCGACTATTTCAAACAGAAAGGGGTGAAAAACCTAATCTGGATATGGACCTCACAAAACTTTAACGGCGACGCCACAAAGTACAACCAAGATAACGACTGGTATCCCGGTGACCAATATGTAGATATGGTGGCACGCGATCTCTATGGCTGTAGTGTGGAGAAAAACAAACAGGAGTTTACAGAACTGCAAGCTGCCTATCCTACCAAGATGATTGTGCTGGGTGAATGTGGTAAGAGTGATAATGGCGAGCAGGGAAATATCGGCAACTGCTGGACTGCTGGTGCCAAATGGGGACATTTCATGGTGTGGTACCAAGGCAAGCAAGGTTCTACAGACACCATGTGTAGCGATGCTTGGTGGAAGAGCGCTATGAGCGACAGTAATGTCGTGACACTCCCCACGAACCATTAAGATGATAAAACAACAAAAATCCAAATACTAAGAACATGAAACATTTTATGAAGACACTCCTGCTGTTGCTGGCTACTGTCTGCGTGCTGCCTGTGGCAGCCCAAATCAGAGGCTACAATATCCAGGTCAACGTAGTGCCCGATCATCAGGATTGGACCTACAAAGTAGGAGAGACCGCAACTTTCCGTATCTCTGTTACCAAATCGGCAACACCCCTTGCCGGAGCCGTTATCGACTATGAGGCAGGGCCGGAGATGTATCAAGATGTGAAGAAAACCGCCGTAGTGCTTAAAGACGGTACCTTGACCGTAAAGGGCAAGATGACCAAACCCGGATTCTACCGCGTGGATGTGAAGACCACTATCGGAGGTAAGGAATATAAAGGCGCATGTGCTGCAGCCTTCTCACCCGAACAGTTGAAACCTACAACGGTCAATCCTGCCGATTTCGACCAGTTCTGGCAGAATGCCATTAGCGAAGCACGCCATACAGACCTCAATCCTACCAAGCGCCTCTTGCCAGAACGTTGCACCAAAGACGTTAACGTCTATGAAGTGAGCTTCCAGAATGTGCGCTGGGGATCACGCACTTATGGCATCCTCTGCGAACCCGTAAAGCCGGGTAAGTATCCCGCTTTGCTCCGTGTGCCTGGTGCAGGTGTGCGCCCCTATGGTGGCGACATCTATACCGCATCGAAAGGTGCCGTGACGCTCGAAATAGGTATTCATGGCATTCCCGTTACCATGCAGCAGTCTGTTTATGACGACCTCGGACAGGGTGCACTCAACGGATATTGGGAATTTGGCATGGACAATCGCGATAAGAGCTACTATAAACATGTGGTGTTGGGATGTATTCGTGCACTCGACTATATCGAACAATACACACCATGGAACGGCAAAGAACTGGGTGTGACTGGTTCAAGTCAGGGCGGATTCCTCTCGCTGGCAACAGCCGGACTCGATCGCCGCATCACATTCTACGCTCCCGTGCATGCAGCACTTTGCGACCATACCGCTTCGCTGAAAGGCGTGGCTTGCGGATGGCCCCACTATTTCTATTGGAACAAAGGCAAGGGAATGGAGAAACAAATCGAGACTTCACGCTATTACGACGGAGTGAACTTCGCACGCCGCATCACCAATGCACAAACCGGATGGTTCTCCTTTGGATATAATGATGACGTAGTGCCACCCACTACAGCATGGGCGACCTATAATATAGTGAAAGGTCCGAAGTCTATCACGCCTTATCAGCAGACAGCCCATTTCTGGTATCAGGAACAATGGGATGAATGGGAAAACTGGTTGCTCACTCAAATGAATATCAAACCATGAAGATGATGACAATGATAGCCATGGCTGCCTTGATGTTGGCAGGTTGCCCACTACAAATCATGGCAAAGAAGACAATTGATGGCGGCAAACAACTGGAACAGCGGTTGCGCCTCTTGCAACCCAAAGGTTACATGATGGCACATCAGGATGATCCCTTCTATGGAGTGACATGGGAATGGGAACAAAACCGAAGTGATGTGCTTGAAACCGTAGGCGACTATCCTGCCTTGATGGGATTTGATCTCGGAGGCATAGAGATGGACGACAAGAAAAATCTCGATAGTGTGCCTTTTACTCGTATACACGATGAACTCATTGCTCACTACGAACGTGGAGGTATTGTTACCATCAGTTGGCACCCACGCAACCCACTTACGGGAGGAACAGCATGGGATGTTACTGACTCTACGGTAGTAAAGAACATATTGCCAGGTGGGAAGTGTCATGCTAAATTCCAAACATGGATGCAGCGCGTAGGCGATTTCCTCGTCAGCCTGAAGACCAAGAAGGGACAACCCGTACCCATCATCTTCCGCCCATGGCATGAAAATAACGGATCATGGTTCTGGTGGGGACAGAAACTCTGTACCGATACCGAATATCGCCAACTCTGGAATATGTTGCAAGACTATCTCAACGGTCGAGGACTTGACAATCTGTTGTGGAGCTATTCGCCAAACCTTGATGGCGGATGGACCGAAGAACGATTCCTGCAGCGTTATCCCGGTAATGATAGAGTGACGCTGATTGGTGAAGATGCTTACCAGTGGGGGACAGAAGCCGACTTCGTAAGCCAGGTTACAGCCGACCTCAATTTCCTCAGCGACTTTGCTAAGCGCAACGGTAAACTGCTTGCCATGACTGAGTGTGGACTGAAGAATATGCCTGATGCAACTTGGTGGACGCGCGTGTTGAAACCTGTAATGGATCGCTATCCCATCAGTTACTTCTTGCTTTGGCGCAACTATAAGGAAGAATATTTCGGACCGTCTCCCTCGTTGCCTTGCGCACAGGATTTTAAGAAACTCTATGAGGCTGAGAATACGCTCTTTCTGAAAGATATTAAGAAAATTAAATAATAATAAAACAATAAATCATCAAAACAAAATGAGCAATTTTGACGAAAAAGTAAAGGTTCTGCGTGCTCATCATGAGGCGCTGCTGACCAAGAAAAATGAAATGGAAGAGTGGGGTAACGGTATCTATGACCGTTGGAAGAATCCTATTCTTACTGCAGAACATACTCCGTTGGAGTGGCGTTATGACTTTAACGAAAAGGATAACCCCTATCTGATGCAGCGCATCATGATGAATGCTACCCTCAATTCTGGTGCCATCAAATGGAATGGCAAGTATCTGTTGGTAGTTCGCGTGGAAGGTGCAGACCGCAAGAGCTTCTTCGCTGTGGCAGAAAGTCCCAATGGCGTGGATAACTTCCGCTTCTGGGATGAGCCTATCACGATGCCTGAAGATGTGATTCCCGCTACCAATATCTACGATATGCGTCTTACCGCCCATGAGGATGGATGGATATATGGCGTATTCTGTGCCGAGCGTCACGACGATGCTCAGCCCGGCGACCTTAGCGCTGCTACTGCTACGGCTGCCATCGCACGTACCAAAGATCTGATCAACTGGGAACGTCTGCCAGACTTGAAAACCAAGAGCCAGCAGCGTAATGTGGTGCTTCATCCTGAATTTGTAGAGGGTAAATACGCTTTCTACACCCGTCCGCAGGATGGATTCATCGATACCGGTTCAGGCGGTGGCATCGGTTGGGCACTTGTTGATGACATCACCCATGCAGAAATCAAAGAAGAGAAGATTATCAACGCACGCCACTATCACACCATTCAGGAGGTGAAGAACGGTGAAGGTCCTCATCCCATCAAAACCGATAAAGGATGGTTGCATCTTGCCCATGGTGTACGTGGATGTGCAAGCGGCCTGCGCTATGTGCTCTATATGTATATGACTTCGTTGGAAGATCCTACAAAGGTCATTGCAGAACCAGGCGGATATCTGCTCGTACCACAGGGTGAGGAATATATTGGCGACGTGATGAACGTTGTGTTTACCAATGGTTGGATAGCCGACGAAGATGGCAAAGTGTTCATCTACTATGCTTCTTCCGATACTCGCATGCATGTGGCTACTTCTACCATCGATCGCTTGGTGGATTACTGCATGAACACACCTGCTGACGGATACCGCACACAGTTTAGTGTGGAAACCATCAAAAAACTGGTGGCTAAAAACAAGTCGTTGAACAAATAAACACCTTATTATTTATGGCAAGTGTTAAGGAAAAAATAGCATATGCACTGGGCGATGCCGCTGCAGGCGGCATAGTATGGAAAGTGATGTCTATCGCCTTTCCGTTGTTCTTTACCAATGTGTTCGGTTTGTCGTTTGCTGATGCCGCTGTGCTGATGCTTGTAGCGCGTATGTTCGATGTCGTAACAGACCCCTTGATGGGAAGTCTTGCCGACAGAACACAGTCACGATGGGGCACCTATCGCCCTTGGCTCATCTTCGGAGCTATTCCGTTCGGACTGGTGTTCGCCTTGCTGCTCTTTACACCTGATTTCGGAGATATGGGTAAGCGCATCTATGCTTATACACTCTATTTGCTGATGATGGCGATCTATACCATGGTCAATGTACCGTACGGATCGTTGCTGGGTGTGATGACAGAAGATGACAACGAGAAAAACCAATTCTCTGCCTATCGCATGATTGGGGCGTATGCCATGGGATTTGCCACCCTGCTCTCGTTTCCCTATCTCCAGAAATGGATTGGAGGTAGTGTAGCACATCAGTATGCCGTGACTGGCGCTGTACTGGGTGCAGTTGCTGCCATCATGACGCTGGCATGCGGACTGCTTACTAAAGAGCGTCTGAAACCAGTAAGAGCTGAAAAATTCTCGTTTGGACAGTTTGGTGACCTTGTTCGCAACAAGGCATGGCTCTACATGACTGCCATGGCTATTTGTACCAACTTCTTCAACGGATTCCGTTACGCAGTAGCTGGATATATGTTTGACTACTGTCTGCATGGCAATGTGACCATCGATAACCTGATTATCAACTTCACAGTATTCATGGCATTCGGTGAAGTTACCTGTATGGTATTCGGTGGCGTGGCTCCTTGGTTTGCCAAGAAAGTTGGATCAAAACGTATGGCATTCTTCTGGGCTGCGGTATTCTGCCTGGTTACATCGGTAGCATTCTTCTTCATACCAATGGATCCTGCGTATATCAGCGTGATGGTTGGTCTGGTGATCCTTACTTCAATGGGTATCGGTATCTATTCACCATTGCTTTGGTCTATGTATGCCGATGTGGCGGACTATCATACAGAACACTTTGGAACCTCGGCTACAGGACTGATCTTCTCGTCAGGTACTATGTCGCAGAAGTTTGGTACGGCTATTTCTGGTTCGCTGATTGCCCTGTTGCTTGGTTGGGCAGGTGCCAATATGATTACAGACGATTTTGGCAATACGATTATCGATCCAGCTTCTGTTACCGATTCGGTGCTGACAATGGTATGGTCGCTATTCTCTCTGTTCCCCGCAGCAATCGCCTTGCTGCTGATGCTGTTGGCGTATAAATTCCCAATTAAGAAATAACGATGAGTAATATTGTATCTACAATGAAAACAGAAATGCAGGATGTTCTACAGAAGAACATCTTGCGCTTCTGGCTCGACAAGATGGTGGACCAAGAGCATGGCGGATTCTATGGACGTATCGACGGACATGAACATTTGCATGCCGATGCCGAGAAAGGGGCTATCCTTAATGCTCGTATCCTATGGGCATTCTCTGCTGCCTATCGTGTGTTGGGCGATAAAGCATATTTAGAGGCTGCCAGTCGCGCTAAGCATTATATCATCGATTATTTTATTGATCCTGAATATGGTGGCGTATATTGGAGTCTTGACTGCAACGGCAAACCTCTTGATACCAAGAAACAGTTTTATGCCATTGGGTTTGCTATCTACGGCATGTCGGAGTATGCACGTGCAACAGGTGATGCAGAGGCATTGAAAGTGGCAATCGATCTCTACCGATGCATTGAGGAACATGCTCTCGACCATGAATATAATGGTTATATTGAGGCTATGACACGCGATTGGCAACCGATTGCCGATATGCGTTTGTCGGAACTTGATGCCAACTATCCTAAGTCGCAGAATACCCATCTCCATATCATCGAACCCTATACCAATCTGTACCGCGTATGGAAATCAGATGAACTGAAGGCTTCTCTGCATAATCTGATAGATATCTTCACAGACCGTATCCTCAATCCAGAAACCCATCATCTCGATCTTTTCTTCGATATGGATTGGAAACGAGGTGCAGGAGCATTGGAGAGTTATGGACATGATATCGAATGCTCATGGCTTATTCATGAGGCAGCCCTTGTATTGGGTGATGCTGAAGTATTGAAGAAGGTGGAGCCCATCGTTGAAATGGTGGCGAAAGCTTCAGAGAAAGGACTTAATGCCGATGGTTCTATGGTTCATGAAGCTAATCTCGACACTGGCTATGTGGATAGCGACCTCCATTGGTGGGTACAGGCTGAAGCAGTGGTAGGTTTCTTTAATATCTATCAGTATTTCGGTGACGAGTCTGCTTTGCAGAAAGCACAACACTGTTGGACATATATTAAGGAGAACCTTATAGACAATGAAAATGGCGAGTGGCACTGGAGCCGTCGTAAAGATGGTACTTTGAATCTGGATGATGACAAAGCCGGATTCTGGAAGTGTCCTTATCACAATAGCCGTATGTGTCTCGAAATCATCGAGCGCACGGTTTGATATTAATTTAGGTTGCATTAACTAACAATCCCAAGTGCTTGACACTTGGGATTGTTGTTTGGGGAATTGTATTTCAATCATCTATCGACTCTGCAATTGGTGGAGTCTGATAAGTGATTTTCTCTTATTTCAGATATCCTGGAATATTGTATCCAGCTGCCTTGGCAATCTTGACAGGAATCTGGGCATTATCGTTGTGACCCATGAACTGCTCAGAACCTACACCGATAGCATATACAGGAACGAGACCTGCAGAGTGACCGTTTGTACTCCATGAGATCAGAGCTTTGGTGTTGATGATGTGTCTGGCTTCTTCAGCAAGGGGTTCATTGGCTGTGTATTCGTTCTTCACATCCTCTGCCTTGCCTTCGAAAGATTCATGCCATACCTTTTGGAGAGATGCCTCTTCGTCCTTAGTGAGTTCCAATGCAGTCCAGAAACCGAAGTTGTCGGTCAGAGCTTGCTTGGCTTGTTCCCATGTAACTTTATTGGAAGTCTGCTTGCGGAGATCGCGGAGAACCTGTGTGAATCCGTCGATACTTACTTTTTGGTTGCCCAGAGCTTTGAGGTTCAAAGCATAGAGACCGTTGTTGGCAAGTACTAAACCGCCAGTTTCGTGGTCTGCGGTGAGCACGATAAGTGTCTCGTCGGGATGCTGCTTGTAGAATTCATAGGCAATCTTGATGCAACGATCTACAGCACCAACCTCGGCAAATGCTGTGGCGCCATCATGTCCGTGACATGCCCAATCGACCTTGCCGCCAATCTCATTCATCAAGAAGAAACCGTTCTTATTGTCGCGCATCAGAAATTCAATTTCTGCGCGGAGAATGTCTTCGATGGTCATCTCGCCGTCTTTAACATCAATAGCGTAGGGGAGAGAGTATATGTCTGAGGCAGGATTCAGGTGCTTTGGATCCTGAACAAGCAACATCTTCTTGGCTTTCTTGGCTTTTTTCTGATAGTCTGCCATACCAAAAGCTACAGCATATCCTGCTTTCTCCATCTCTTTATAAATGCAGGGAGCACCAGGATGATTCTTGGGATCTTCTGCCTTTTCAACAGCTGAACCGCCATAGAAATCGAGGTCGGTAGCAATCATATCCTTGGCAATGTCATAGGACAATGAGCGCTTGGGCTGATGGGCATAGAATGCTGCGGGCGTAGCATGGTTTATGGTAACACTTGATGCCACACCAACCTTCATTCCTGCTTCTTTTGCCCATACGGCAAGAGAGGTAACGGGTGTCTTGAGGTCGGGACGCATACCAAGAGCACCATTCTCGGTCTTCACGCCTGTGGCGAGAGCTGAACCGGAAGCGGCAGAGTCGGTTACTCCACTATTGTTAGAATATGTAGAGGCTACACCTACGATGGGAAATGAGGTCATGCAGAATGGTACACGACCGATACGGCCTTGCATTTCGGCATTATACATCTCGGCACCGAGCACAGTATTTACACCTGTTCCGTCTGTGATAAAATAGAACACGTACTTGGCTTTTTTCTCTGCTGAAATGGTTATAACCATTGCCAGCATCAGCATTAGAGTTAGGATTCTTTTCATATTTCTTTTGTTTTTGGAATTTTTGTTTTTCGACTGCGAAATTACTAAATTATTATTCAAAAAACAAAGACGTTGCCTATTTTTCTACCATAAATTAACTAAAATTAAAGTAGTGCCACCTTGAATTATGCGAGAAAGCAAAATGTAAGCAGATAATAGAAACTGTGGTAGCGTGTTGTATATGATGCTTTACACTTTGATAGTTAACGGTCGGTAAATGTGGCATTTTATCCTTTGTGATGTGAAATGTGAATGTGCGGGCAGTATCTTATTTGAAAAAGCACGAAAAAAGCGAGAAAACGATGCTAAAATGTTTCGTGGTTTCGATTAAAGTTAGTACCTTTGCAAGCGCTAAGCAAAATCGATATTATAATATTATAACTTTTATGAACTTTACTTTGTTAATTACCGTCCTCGTGACGGCTATTACATTGGTGGTGGCAGCGTATGTGATGGCCAAACTTCTTGGTCCGCGAAGCTACAACAAGGTAAAAGGCGAGCCCTATGAGTGTGGTATTCCTACTCATGGTTCTTCTTGGTTGCCGGTTAGTGTAGGCTTCTATCTGTTTGCCATCCTCTTCCTCATGTTTGATGTGGAAACTGTTTTCCTCTATCCATGGGCAGTAGTAGTGAAGGAGATGGGTGTTGCAGCATTGTTGAGCATCGGCTTCTTCTTGGTTGTATTAGTGTTCGGGCTGGCATATGCCTGGAAGAAAGGAGCTCTTGAATGGAAATAAAGCCGAAAATCAAGAGTATTCCTTACGAGGAATTCAAAGACAATGCCACACTGGAGAAACTTATTGACGATCTGCACGAAGGCGGTGTCAATGTTGTGACAGGTTCGCTCGACCAGTTGATCAACTGGGGACGCTCTAACTCACTCTGGTCATTGACTTTTGCTACATCATGCTGTGGTATCGAGTTTATGGCATGTGGATGCTCACGCTACGACTTTGCACGCTTCGGCTTTGAGGTGACACGTAACTCACCCCGTCAGGCCGACTTGATCATGTGTGCCGGTACTATTACCCACAAGATGGCTCCTGCCTTGAAGCGTCTGTACGATGAAATGGCTGAACCAAAATATGTGATAGCTGTCGGAGGATGTGCCATTAGCGGTGGTCCTTTCAAGTCAAGCTATCATGTGGTGAAGGGTATTGAGGAAATTGTACCAGTGGATGTGTTTATTCCTGGTTGTCCTCCACGTCCAGAGGCTATCATGTATGGTATGATGCAGTTGCAGCGTAAGGTGAAAATCGAGAAGTTCTTCGGTGGTGCGAACCACAAACAGTCGGAGGCTGAGCGCGAACTGGGTGTTTCAAACGAGGAACTCGTTGCACGCCGTCTGGGTGATCATCGCCGTGAACCTATTGTGGTGACCGATGTGCCTCAGGAGTTTGTAGAACAAATGAAGAAAGAGAAGGAGGAGAACGCATGAAACTTGAGCATTTAGTATTCGATTTCGACAAGTTCGCCTCAGAGATGCAGAACTTGAAGGACAAGAAACACTTTGATTATCTTGTAACTATTGTTGGTGAGGACTTCGGTGCTGAAGAAGGCCTTGGCTGTGTCTATATTCTCGAAAATACCGACAGCCATGAGCGTTGCAGCGTGAAAATGCTTGCTAAGGTGGTTGACGGTGAGAGTGTGATTCCTACTGTGACCAATATCTGGCACGTTGCCGATCTGTTGGAACGCGAGGTCTATGACTTCTTCGGTATCCTCTTCCTCGGTCATCCCGATATGCGTCGTCTCTTCCTCCGCAATGACTTCAAAGGACATCCCTTCCGCAAGGATTGGAAGTTTAATGATGACTATGTGCTTGAAGACGATAAAGAGCCTGACTATGGTATGGAATACTGGCTCGACAAGGATGGTCATCTCTGTTCGAAGCAGAATAAACTCTTTACCGACGACGATTATGTCATCAACATCGGTCCTCAGCACCCTTCTACCCATGGTGTGCTTCGCTTGCAGACCGTGGTTGATGGTGAGACCGTGAAGCGTGTATATCCCCACTTGGGTTATATCCACCGCGGTATTGAGAAGATGTGTGAAAGCTATACTTATCCACAGTCGCTCGCACTGACTGACCGTCTGAACTATCTTTCTGCAATGATGCATCGTCATGCGCTGGTAGGAGTGATAGAAGAGGGTATGGGTGTCGAACTGACCGACCGTATCAAGTATATCCGTACCATCATGGACGAGTTGCAGCGTCTTGACTCACACTTGCTGTATGTGGGATGCTGTGCACAGGACATGGGTGCATTGACTGCCTTCCTCTATTCTATGCGCGATCGTGAGCATGTGCTCAACTGCATGGAGGAAACCACTGGTGGACGCCTCATCCAGAACTACTACCGCATCGGTGGTCTGCAGGATGATATTGATCCCAACTTCGTGGAGAATGTGAAGGCGCTCGTGAAGTATCTCAAGCCAATGATTCAGGAGTATGTTGATGTGTTTGGTGACAATATCATTACTCACAATCGTTTTGAGAAAGTTGGTCCGATGGATCTCGAAAATTGTATCAGCTATGCAGTAACTGGTCCTGCTGGTCGCGCTTCTGGTTGGAAGAACGACGTACGTAAGAACCACCCGTATGATATGTACGATAAGGTTGAATGGGATCAGATTATTATGACTGGTTGCGATACAATGGACCGCTATACCTGTCACATTCAGGAAATGTATCAGAGTCTGCGCATTATTGAGCAACTCATCGACAATATTCCTGCCGGTGACTTCTATGTGAAGCAGAAACCCATTATCAAGGTACCCGAAGGACAATGGTATTTCTCTGTTGAGGGAGCCAGCGGTGAGTTTGGTGTCTATCTCGATTCACGTGGCGACAAGAGTCCTTACCGCTTGAAGATGCGTCCTATGGGACTTTCGCTTACCGGTGCGCTTGATCCTATGCTTCGTGGTCAGAAGATTGCCGACCTTGTGGCAACTGGTGCTGCCATCGACTTTGTGATTCCCGACATTGACCGTTAAACAACAAAAGAACGTAAAATATCATGTTTGACTTTTCAATAATAACAAACTGGATAGACCAGTTGCTTCGTGTCACTTTGGGACTGGGCGACTTCTGGTCGATATTGATAGAGTGCGTGCTGATTGGTGCGGGAATCCTTGTAGGATATGCGCTGATTGCCATTGCGCTGATTTTCATGGAACGTAAGGTGTGTGCCTACTTCCAGTGCCGTCTTGGTCCGATGCGTGTGGGCTATTGGGGACTGATGCAGGTGTTTGCCGACGTACTGAAGATGCTTATCAAAGAAATTTTCTTTGTAGATAAAGCCGACAAACTGCTTTATGCCGTGGCTCCGCTGCTGGTTATTATCGGTTCAGTAGGTGCTTTTTCGTTCCTGCCATGGAACAATGGTGCAACGGTGCTCGACTTCAATGTGGGCGTATTTCTGTTGACTGCCATTTCTTCTATCGGTGTGGTAGGTATCTTCCTTGCAGGATGGAGTTCCAACAATAAGTATTCTGTGGTATCTGCTATGCGTGGTGCCGTACAGATGATTTCTTATGAGATGTCATTGTGCCTCTGTCTGATTACAGCTGTCATCCTGACAGGAACGATGCAGATTTCTGGTATCGTTGAGGCTCAGACAGGACCTTGGCGTTGGTTGATTTTCCAGGGCCACATTCCTGCGCTCATCGCTTTCTTCGTATTCCTCATTGCCGGTAACGCTGAGGCCAACCGTGGTCCGTTCGATATGGCAGAGGCTGAGAGTGAGCTGACCGCTGGTCACCATACTGAGTATTCTGGTATGGGCTTTGGTTTCTTCTATCTGGCAGAGTTCCTTAATCTGTTTATCATTGCTGGTATTGCCGCCACCGTATTCCTTGGTGGATGGGCTCCTGTTAACATTGGTGTAGCAGCATTCGATCAGGTGATGAACTATATCCCTGGTATCGTATGGTTCATGGGTAAAGCTTTTGCCTTGGTATGGATTCTGATGTGGATTAAGTGGACCTTCCCACGTCTGCGTATCGACCAGATTCTGAAACTTGAATGGAAATATCTCATGCCGCTGGCCCTCATCAACCTTGTGCTGATGACTATCGTGGTGGCACTCGGATGGTATATTAAATAAGGTGTAAAGAATAGAAATGGAAAATAACCAATCATATTTCGGAGAACTCGGACATGGAGTAAAGACGCTCCTGACTGGTATGAAGATTACTTGGAAGGAATATTTCAAGGACTTCTTTACCAACAAATCTACGGAGCAGTATCCCGAGAACCGTAAAACTACGCTCCACGTGGCAAAGCGCCACCGTGGACGCCTCGTCTTCAAGCGTAACGAAGACGGAACTTATAAATGTACGGCCTGCACATTGTGTGAGAAAACCTGCCCTAATGGCACGATTAAGATCACTTCTCACATGCAGGAAGATCCCGAGACCGGCAAGAAGAAAAAGGTGCTCGATGACTATCGCTACGACCTTGGTGACTGCATGTTCTGCCAGTTGTGTACCAATGCTTGTAACTTCGATGCTATCGAGTTTGTCAACGATTTCGAGAATGCCGTATTCGACCGTAAGAGTCTGGTACTCCACCTTGACAAGGAGGTATATCAGGGTGGTTCTCTGCCCAACCTCTTGGAAGGTGGTGCCAGCATGACTATCGGTAAGTTTAACACTAAAACGAAGTAAAGACAATGGCTAATTTAGTAATGTTTTGCATTCTCGCTGTCGTCATTCTCGGCTCTGCCGTGATGTGTGTGACGACGAAGCGAATCATGAGAGCCGCAACCTTTATGTTGTTTGTGCTCTTTGGCGTAGCAGGTCTTTATTTCCTGCTCGACTATACATTCCTGGGAGCAGCACAGATTTCAGTTTATGCTGGTGGCGTGACGATGATTTATGTCTTCGCCATCCAGTTGGTTAGCAAACGTACCCTTCAGGGTATGGTAGAGCGTCTCAAGGGCAGCCGTGTAGTGATGGGTGCCTTGTTGAGCGTTGTGGGCTTGGCAACTGTAGTGCTGGTATTCCTTAAGAATGATATGTTGCGCGGCATGTCGCGTTATATTGGTACGGTAACTCCCGATCAGGAAGTTCCCATGCGTGAAATCGGTCATGCACTGGTAGGTGCCGGCAAGTATCAGTATGTACTCCCCTTCGAGTTCATCTCCCTGTTCCTGTTGGCATGTATTATCGGTGCATTGGTAGTATCAAGAAAGGAGGACTAAGACTATGGTACCAGTAGAATTTTATTTCATCCTGAGTGCACTGCTTTTCTTTATCGGTGTATTTGGTTTTGTGACCCGTCGCAATCTGATTGCCATGCTCATCTCTATTGAGTTGGTGCTCAATGCGGTCGATATCAATTTCGCAGCATTCAACCGTATGCTCTATCCTGATAGCATGGAGGGTATGTTTATGACACTCTTCTCTATCGGTGTAAGTGCAGCCGAGTCTGCCGTTGCGATTGCAATCATCATCAATGTCTATCGCCGTTTCAAGAGCGACAGCGTTGAAAGTATCAAAAACATGAAATGGTAATTAAGAAGTGATGGATTACAGTTATACATTTTTGATTCTGCTTCTGCCAGCTCTCTCGTTCCTGGTATTGGGACTCTATGGCATGAAGCTGTCGCATAAGGTCGCAGGCCTTATCGGCACCACTTCGTTGGGACTTGTGACCGTGTTGTCTTATATGACGGCGTTCAGCTATTTCTTTGCTCCTCGTCTGGCTGATGGCACTTTCGCTACTATTGTTCCTTACAACTTCACCTGGCTGCCGTTGGGCAATCTCCATTTTGATATGGGTATTCTGTTGGATCCCATCTCGGTGATGATGCTCATCGTTATTTCAACAGTCAGTCTGATGGTACATATCTATTCGTTTGGCTATATGCACGGCGAAAAAGGCTTCCAGCGTTACTACGCATTCCTGAGTCTCTTCACCATGTCAATGCTTGGCCTTGTGGTAGCTACCAACATCTTCCAAATGTATCTGTTCTGGGAGCTCGTGGGTGTATCATCTTACTTGTTGATTGGTTTCTACTATCCATTGAAGCCAGCTATTGCAGCATCTAAGAAGGCATTTATCGTAACTCGTTTTGCCGACCTTTTCTTCCTTATCGGTATTCTGATCTTCGGTTACTACACCGAATCGTTCAGTTTCTCATTTGCAGGAACTATCGAGATGGGTGCGGGAACCACTCCTTTCATTGCCGGCAATACCGCCAAAGCTGTGATTGCAGGAACATTTATTCTTCCTACCGCTCTTGTGCTGATGTTCATCGGTGGTGCCGGTAAGAGTGCTATGTTCCCCTTGCACATCTGGTTGCCCGATGCCATGGAAGGTCCTACACCTGTGTCTGCGCTGATCCACGCCGCCACGATGGTGGTTGCTGGTGTGTTCCAGATTGCCCGTATGTTCCCACTGTGGATAGAATATGCACAGCCTCAGTTGAGCATTGTGGTATGGGTGGGAGTCTTCACCGCATTCTATGCAGCTGCAGTGGCATGTGCCCAGAGCGATATCAAGCGTGTACTGGCATTCTCTACCATTTCGCAGATTGCCTTCATGATGGTTGCTCTTGGTGTGAGTCTGCCAGGTCACGAGGCGATGCTCGATAACCATGCACAGTTGGGTTTCATGGCATCTATGTTCCACCTGTTCACCCACGCCATGTTCAAGGCTTGCTTGTTCCTTGGTGCTGGTTGTATCATTCATGCCGTTCATTCTAACGAGATGGCTATGATGGGTGGTCTCCGTAAGTATATGCCTATTACTCATATTACCTTCCTCATCAGCTGTCTGGCTATTGCTGGTATTCCCTTCTTCTCTGGATTCTCTTCCAAGGATGAAATTATCAGTGCCTGCTTTGCCTATAGCCCTGTGGTAGGATGGATTATGACAGGTATTGCTGCTATGACCGCCTTCTATATGTTCCGTTTGTACTATGGTATATTCTGGGGAACCGAAAACAAGGTTGCCCACGAGCACCATACTCCACATGAGGCTCCACTTACCATGACCATTCCTCTTATTATTCTCTGTGTTATCACTGTTGGTGTTGGTGTTTACACCACCATTGCAGGATTTGCAGGATGGGGAGGCAGCTTCGGTTCGTTTGTAACCGCCAGCGGTCAGGAGTACAACATCCATTTCGACGTACAGATAGCATTGACCTCTACCGTCATTGCCATTCTGAGTATTTGTCTCGCCACCTATATATATAAGGGTGAGAGTCAGCCCGTCGCCGATCGTCTGTACAAGATGTTCCCGCGTTTGCATCGTGCTGCCTATAAGCGTTTCTATCAAGACGAAATCTGGCAGTATGTTACTCACCGTATCATCTTCCGTTGCATTTCTAAACCTGTTGCCTGGTTCGACCGCCACATTGTTGACGGTACTTTCAACTTCTTGGCATGGGGCGCCAACGAGGCTGGCGAGTCTATTCGTCCTTGGCAGAGTGGTGATGTTCGCCAGTATGCCGTATGGTTCCTCACCGGCACTGTAGCATTGACCCTCATCTTGTTGGCATGTGCTCTCTGAACATTATGAATAAAGAAAAATCGAAACAATGAGTATATTGACATTATTCGTAGTAATCCCCGCCCTGATGCTCCTTGGCCTTTGGCTGAGCAAGAGCCTCAATCAGGTGCGTGGTGTGATGGTGGCTGGCGCTTCGTGTCTGCTGGCACTGTCTGTTTGGCTGACCATCTATTTTGTTCAGCAGCGTGCTGCCGGCAATACCGACGTGATGTTGCTTACAGCAAGCACTCCATGGTTCAAGCCTCTCAATATTGCCTATTCTGTAGGTGTCGATGGCATTTCTGTTGTGATGTTGTTGCTTTCGAGCATCATCGTCTTCACCGGAACATTCGCCTCATGGCGTTTGCAGCCACTGACAAAGGAGTATTTCCTGTGGTTCACCTTGCTTTCCACTGGTGTCTATGGTTTCTTCATCTGCACCGACCTCTTCACTATGTTCATGTTCTATGAGGTTGCTCTTATCCCCATGTATCTGTTGATTGGAGTATGGGGTAGTGGTAACAAGGAGTATGCAGCCATGAAGCTCACTCTGATGCTGATGGGAGGATCTGCTCTGCTGATTATTGGTATTCTTGGCATCTATTATTTCAGTGGTCATACCACGATGAACGTTAATGCCATTGCTGCCATGAACAATATTCCGGTAGAGATTCAGAATATTTTCTTCCCCTTCATTTTTATAGGTTTCGGTGTGCTTGGTGCTATGTTCCCATTCCATACATGGTCACCCGACGGTCATGCTTCTGCCCCTACAGCAGTATCAATGCTTCACGCTGGTGTACTGATGAAACTGGGAGGCTACGGTTGCTTCCGTGTGGCTATGTACCTTCTGCCTGATGCTGCCAATGAATTGGCTTGGATCTTCTTGATTCTTACCACTATCTCTGTGGTATATGGTGCATTCTCTGCTTGCGTACAGACCGACCTCAAGTATATCAACGCCTATTCGTCGGTATCCCACTGTGGTCTGGTGCTTTTCGCTCTGCTGATGATGACCAAGACTTCATGCACTGGTGCCATTCTGCAGATGCTGTCACACGGTTTGATGACGGCTCTCTTCTTTGCCCTCATCGGTATGATTTATGGTCGTACCCATACTCGTGACATTCGTTATTTGGACGGTCTGATGAAGATTATGCCTTTCCTTGCAGTGGGTTATGTGATTGCTGGTTTGGCAAACCTTGGTCTTCCCGGCTTCTCAGGCTTCATTGCAGAAATGACTATTTTCGTCGGTTCGTTTGAGAATGGCGACATGTTCCATCGTGTCTGCACCATCATCGCTTGTACCAGTATTGTTATCACCGCAGTTTATATTCTGCGTGTAGTCGGCAAAATTCTGTATGGCGAGGTGAAGAATCCTCACTTCCTGGAGTTGACCGATGCCTCTTGGGACGAGCGTGTAGCTGTTATCTGCCTCATTGCTTGTGTGGCAGGTCTCGGTCTGTTCCCTCTCTGGGCCAGCAATGTTATCAGCGATGCAGTAGGTCCTATTCTGGCAAACATTCTTTAATCCCTTAAATAAAAGATACAACAATGAATTACGGACAATTCTTACATATGCTACCAGAAGCATCACTCGTGCTTGCTCTGGTTATCATGTTCTTTGCCGACCTGATGCTTGGCAAGGGAAAGAAGAAGGTGCAGACGCTCGGCATGCTGATGACCGTATTGCTCGTGGCACAGATTGTGTCATGCGCTTTCGTAGGTCCTGCAGAAGCTTTTGGCGGACTGTATGTAGCTACCAAGGCTACTCAGGTGATGAAGATAATTCTCACTCTCGGTACACTTCTCGTAGTGCTTGTAGCCCAGTCATGGCTTGAGCGCGATGCAGAGAAACTTGCAGGTGAGTTCCATGTATTGGTACTTTCCACACTGCTTGGTATGTATGTCATGATGTCGAGCGGCAATTTCCTGCTGTTCTTCCTTGGACTTGAAATGGCTTCAGTGCCCATGGCTTGTCTCGTGGCATTCGATAAGTATAAGAATCGCTCAGCTGAGGCTGCTGCTAAGTTTGTACTCACTGCCACATTCTCAAGTGGTGTCATGCTCTATGGCATCTCTTTGATTTATGGCACAGTAGGCACGCTCTATTTCAATGATGTTGCAGGACGCTTCCAGATGCTTTTCAGCGTAGCACACTATCAGCCCTCTTTGCTTTTGGCTATTGTGGGTTTGGTGTTCTTCTTCAGCGGACTCGGTTTCAAGCTCTCGCTTGTTCCATTCCACTTCTGGACTGCTGATACCTATCAGGGTGCTCCTACTGCCGTTACTGGTTATCTCAGCGTCGTGTCAAAAGGTGCAGCTGCCTTCGCTCTGTTGGTAGTACTTTCGCGTGCATTTGCTCCTCTTACTGAGTATTGGGAGTATCTGCTCTATATCGTTATCGTGCTCAGCATCACTATTGCCAACCTCTTCGCTATCCGCCAGTCAGAACTCAAGCGCTTCATGGCATTCAGTTCTATCTCACAGGCAGGCTACATTATGTTGGCAGTGATTGGTGCTTCTCAGATGGGCATGGCTTCGCTGATGTATTACGTATTGGTATATGTGGTGGCAAATATGGCTGTATTCGCTGTCATCAATACTGTTGAACAGCGTGGCAACGGCTCTACCATGATGTCGGCATACAATGGTCTGTATCAGACCAACCCACGCTTGGCATTCCTCATGACGCTCGCCTTGTTCTCATTGGCAGGTATTCCTCCATTTGCCGGTATGTTCTCGAAGTTCTTCGTCTTCATGGCTGCCGCTCAGCAGGGATCGTTCCTGGCTTACTTTGTGGTATTCATCGCCTTGATCAACACGGTAGTGTCACTCTACTACTACCTGCTCATCGTGAAGGCTATGTATATCAACAAGTCAGAGAATCCATTGCCTACCTTTACCACCGATTGCGCTACTCGTGTAGCTTTGGTACTTACCATTGCTGGTATTGTGCTCTTCGGTGTATGCTCATGCATCTTCGACGGACTCTTTGCTTTTGCAGCATAAAGTAGTCGTACTATAACAGTCGTGCCCCTTTTGACCTGTAGGTCAGAAGGGGCACGATACTTTTTTTACCGTTCTGCTTTATACTGCTTCTGTATCAGTCTAAGGCATATTCCATGGTGTTGACCACGCGGATACGTTTGATATACGGTGTGTTGTTGTCGCGGTTCTCAATCGAGAATTGTCCTTGTTGTGCACTACGTATATCTCCCAACTTACTGCCGGAGTCGTCTGCAAATTTCTGAGCAGTGGCACGAGCGTTTTTGGTAGCCTCCTGCACCATTTCTGGTTTGATGCGGTTTAGCCCTGTAAACTCATAAGTGACGTTGTTGCTATACTCTTCGCTGACGATTGCAATGCCTTGCTTCATCAGTTCAGCCTGTCGGCGCATCAGTTGTCTCACTTGGTCGATATTGTTTGACGTGACGGTAATCACACTTTTCGCCTTATAGCGGTAGTTCATGATTTCGTTGCCATAGTTGTCGGCTTGCCGGTCAGCAATCTCTGCAGGATTGATGCTTATCTCATCATCTTTGATGCCTGCCGATTTGAGGAAAGCCACCACCTTGCGGTTCTTCTGTTCCAGCAGGTCGTACATGGCGGAAGGGTCGTTGCCAATCTCTTTATAGGTTAGCGACCATGTCACTTTATCAGCTTTCACTTCGCGTTCACACAATCCTTTGACTGCCACGGTACGGTCGCGGTCTTTAAAAGTCACAATGCCATTGCGGATGGCCATTCCCATGAATGCCATGCCTACAGCGATAATGGCAGCAGCTGTTTGTTTGTCGTTGAGTTTCATCATAGTTTTAATATTAGTATTCGTTGGCAAATCTACGTTTTTTGTTTCGTATTACAAAGAAAAATAGCGATTATTCTGTTTCTTTTCACATTTATTACATTCTGCGTCTCTGAAAACATATATCTCATTCAGTTTTTAGCAAATCGTATGATACCTCTTCACTAAACAATAGCCAACATACTATCATGTCTATATATAGTATGCTAACATTTTTAACAAGATGAATGCGATGTGCAGGCATACTTGTTTACAAAACACACTGAATTTTAATCTTTTTTCTGTCCATTTTCGTTCCGTTCTCGATCGCTTCTCGTTCCCTTTTCGCTCGGTTCTCGTTCGTCTTTCGTTCGTCTCTCGCTCGTCATTCGTTTGCCGATAAAGAACCAATCGAAAAACGAACGAGAAAACAACGAAAAAACAGCGAAATGACGACGAGAACACGACGAAGATGGTTCGAGGTGGCGACGAACAGCCAATAGTCAAATCGCCGATACTATCTGGTGATTATAATACCCGTTTTAAGGCATTTACAAGGCGTCTGTGGCGAATCAACCCGTCGGGTGGTACACTGACAAGTTGAAGTTGCAGAAATGGCCATAATGGGTATTTTTGACGTGCGCCTACCATAACACAGCTCGCGCGCGAACCTATTAATATACATAAAACACATCACAATACCAATCTCTCACCACCAAGTTCTACTCTCTCTCAAATTTTAACTTCTGTCAACAGATCTTTCTGAATTCTATGCCACACCCCTCTCACGTTATAAGCCGTTATATATCGTCTAACGCTTTAGTTATCAAGTATGTATGTGTACTGTTAAGATTTTGCTAATGATAACGGATTTTAGGGCAAAAATATATTATAATTTTACATGGTGGCGTTTGTTGTATGGCTTAAACATTTACAAAACCAGTGCGGTGTTATTAGGTCTATGAACAGAACATAGCTGTTGGCACAAATAAAAGAAATAGATGCAATAACACTTGCAGTTGACACAAATACCTGGAAAACGAGTAGTTGTGTAAACTACTATATTATTTTCAAGTATTATCCAACGTTTGATAAAAGTATTATCCAACGTTTGATAAAAGTATTATCCAATGTTTGATAAAAGTATTATCCAATGTTTGATAAAAGTATTATCCAACGTTTGATAAAAGTATTATCCAACGTTGACAAAAGTGTTTTCCAACGTTGATAAAAGTATTTTCTAACGTTTGGCAAGGGTGTTTTCCAACGCTTGGCCAAATGTTGTGTAATGTTGTACAAACACAATGAACAATATGGCCTGTCATAGAAGGTACTATCCCTATTGTTATCAAGTAATAAAGAATGGTGTTGAAGGGGAGACTGTATAGGCAGCCATGGATATTGATGGGTGGTCGATTGGTGGTCGATCACTCATTTGAATATCTTTTGACCACCGTTGTAAGATGCTATATGGTAGGTTGTTATACGTAATTGGTGGTCGGTGGTCGAAAAGTTGACGAGTCGCGTGCGCGTATGTGCGCGTGCGTACATTAGTATATAGAGCTTGGGTTTCATGTTGAGTATGAATGAGCCATCCTCGTACTGCTACAATAAAAATGTGAAAATAGACTTTGTAAAACCGGAAATAGTCCTTATATTTGCAGCGTGAAACAATAAGTATGCTAACCATTACAAATTTGATATCTATAAAGATGATGAATAGAATGAAGTTTACGATGCTTTTTGCCATGTTATTTTGTCCCATCATGCTGATGGCGCAGAAGGTGTAAACCGTAGCAGGTGAATATACATACGCAGCACCACAAAATGTCACGTTGCGCGAAGCCAAGGACTATGCCTTGCAAAGAGCTAAAATCAAAGCATTGGCAGACGAATTTGGAACTACCGTATCGATGACCAATTCGTCGTTTGCCAAAGAAACCAGTAGTGAATCTATTGATAAGTTTGTACAGGTGGCAGAATACGAGGTGAATGGCGAATGGATAGAGACCGTCGGTAAACCGGATATAACCGTAATACCACAAGATGATGGTTTTCTCATCACAGCAAAAGTAAAGGGAAAGGCGCGCGAAATAAAAAGAGCCAAGGTAGAGTTTATGGCAAAAGTGTTGTGTAATGGCACCGACGATAAGTTTGAAACCGACCGCTTCAATACCAACGATCAACTCTATCTCTCTTTCCGGTCGCCCACTGATGGTTATTGTCTGGTTTATCTCATCGATGAGAGTCAGAAAGCCTATTGCCTCTTGCCTTATCGCCAACAGACGACAGGCAATTTCCCAATAAAGGCAAACCGTCGTTATGTGCTTTTCTCGCCTAAGGATGCCGACCGCAGTATCGCGTCGTTAGTAGATGAATACACACTCAACAGTCAAGAAAGCAAAGAGTATAATCAGCTCTACATCATTTTCTCACCCAATCCTCTGACCAAGACCATCGACCGTTCAACCACAGAACTCATGCCCAGAGAGACCACAGTAGAAAACTTTAGGAAATGGCTTGCCCGTTGCCGACGCAACGACCTTGATATGGCTGTGGAAGTGAAGAATATCGTTATTAAAGGGCATGAAAAATGAAGAAAATCAATACCAATTGGGCTTATTGGTGGTTATATATATCATTTGTTTTAACCAAATCATTAGAACAAGCATCTTGTAATTTTATAAAGACCGATTTGGGTTAAATTGCTCCATGATTGCAAAAATTTCTCCAAAAGGAGTGAGTTTCTCAGATTTTATTTGTATTTTTGTCATGTCTGATGAGGTTTTGTTTGATTATTACAGCAACACTAAATTAAGTGAATTCCTCTGACATGGCAAAATCCTGGGACGCTCGGCCCTGCCGCTTAGCTAGTCTAAGAACTCATTGGCTGGCAGCCTAAGGCTGCGTAGCCATATACTCAAATTTTAACGAACTATTGTATAAGACTTATGAAAAATAATATATCTATTAGTCAACATAGCAAGATAGAAAGCATTAAGAATCAATGGCTTGTGCTCGACAAGATAGCAGAAAACAAAACATCTGCATACATCAACTATACCTACTATCAGACATACGAATGGAATTACTTCATTGCTCACCATTCTACAGATGGTTTAGGAATACTTACTACCATTATGCGCTACGATTTAATAACAGTAGATGGTAAACCTTTCGCCATTATTCCTTTTGCTGTTACACGCTCATCAAAAAAGGCACGAATACCATCATGCCGAGTAGGAGGTGTGCTGAATATGGTTTGCCCATATACATACGAAGGCAACGAGGAGATAATGAAGGCTATTGCCGACCATATAGTAGCCTCATGTAAGGGAATGACGCTAAGCCTTGCTGATGTGCCGTGTCAAACTCCTTTTGCTAAAATAATGAAGCTAATCGACAATAATACTATCGAGCGTACAAGCTTTCATGTACCATTAACACAATTTGCTTCTCACGAAGAATATGTGTCGTCGCTACCTAAAAATATATATAAGAATATTCGCAAGTCGTATAATCATCTTACCACAGATGGTAAGAAAATGGAGCTAAAAGTGTTTAACCACGACAATATGGCTTCCGACAGCTATTTGCGCTATCTTTGGCATTTCTATTTCAAACGTAAGATGGCTTGGCGACACAAGAGCTATAATGCTTTCAGCAATATCACCACCTACTTAAAGGCTGTCTACGAGGTGAAAAACGGTTGCGCTACAGCAAGCTTGAAAAAGCTAAAAGATGCTCAACTTTATGTTTTGGAAATAGACAAAAAGCCTGCAGCATTTATGATTGTATATCGTCATAACAAAAATCTACTTATGCCACGTCTTGCTATCGACACCTCTTTTAGTCGCTATTCGCCAGGTATATTGCTTATTTTGGAGGCTACAAAGCTTTGGATGAACGAAGGTATAGTAGACTTCGACATGTGTCGTGGCGACGAAAGATATAAAAAGGAAATGGGTGGCATAAACGAACCACTTTGCCGCATAGAAAAGCGGATATAAAGAAAAAGAAGGAGTTTTTGCTTGTTTTCTTTTTGCAACACTAAGATAAGTGAATTCTTCGACATGGCAAAATCCTGGGCCGCTCGGCTCTGCCGCATAGCTAGTCTAAGAACTTTTTGTTGTTCAGGTACTTAAAAAGTTTAATTTATAATAGTGTTGCGGAATTAAGGTTTACCTAAATATGACTTATAAAAATCAATTGATAAAGAGCATAAAACAAGGTTTTTTGTTTTATGCATTTTTACAATATTGATAGCCATTCAGTTTGGCTTTTATATTGTGGATAGTTCCATTCTCGACTATATGGATTTGGAGGGATGGGTTTTCTTTGCTGCATCTTGCGTGAGTCATGCTTCGCAGTTTGCATTGGTGCCTTATCTCTTAAGTCTATTGTTCCTGTTGTGTCGATACAGAAAGACGGCTTTGGTGGTGCAGATAATTGGAGTGGTGTTGCTCAGTGTGCTCAATTACCTCAACTCGCAGGTTTTTTCCATCTATCATTTCCATATCAATGGTTTTGTGTTGAGTATGGTTTTTGGCAAGGGTGCAGGCGAGATATTCAATTTTGATATCTTGCTCTATCTTAAGGAAGTAGGACTCTTTGCTGTTGTCGCAGCTGTCGTAGTGGGAGTGTGGTATCTGTCTCATCGTTTTTGGTTATGGAGAAGAAAAGCCTATGCTTGGCTGATGGTAGGCATCTTTGTAGGCAGTATGCTTTATGCGCATCTTTGGCATGTATATGCAGCCTTCTATCAGCATCAGTCGGTTATGAAGAGTGCCACCTTATTACCTTATTATTTTCCTACTACTTCTAATGGTTTACTGCTCAAGTGGGGATTCAAACAACCAAGAGGAATGGGGAATACCCAGGGCAGACATAGTACTGACTTGCAATATCCCATACACCCATTAGAAGCGGAAAAGCCCGATTCTTTACCCAATATTGTAGTTATTCTTATTGATTCATGGAATCGCAGGGCGCTGACTCCTGAGTGCATGCCTCATACCTATCAGTTTGCTAAACAGAATCAATGGTATACTAATCATACGAGTGGAAGCAATGGTACGAGGAGTGGTGTGTTTAGCCTTTTCTTCGGTTTGTCTTGCTATTATTGGGAAAGTTTTGAACCTGCTCATGTGCAACCACTCTTGATACAGAGGTTGCAGGCTTTAGGTTATGATATTCATACTTATCCCAGTGCTACATGGGCAGACCCTCCTTTCGGCAGGGTTATCTTTGGTGGTGTACCTGGTATACGAACAGAGACCGAGGGTAAGACAGCCTTGGACCGAGATACTCGTATTACCAATCTCTTTATTTCCGATGTGGAAGGTAGAAAGGACAAGAAAAAGCCTTTCTTCTCGTTCCTCTTCTTTGACCTTCCTCATAGTTTTGAGTTACCTGCCGATAAGAATACGCGTTTTCAGCCAGCATGGGCCTTTGCCGACTACACGAAACTGAACAACAATATGGATCCCACTCCTTTTTGGAATCTTTATCGCAATACTTGCTACCAAGATGATTTACTCTTAGGCAGAGTGTTTGAGACTTTGAAGAAGCAAGGATTGTTGGAGAATACTTTGGTTATAATCACTGGCGATCATAGTCAGGAGTTTAATGAGAATCATCGCAATTACTGGGGACACAATAGTAATTTCTCTATTCATCAGATAGGAGTTCCAATGATATGGCATGTGCCAGGACAACAGCCACATCAGTATGCACATCGTACGACTCATTATGATGTGGTCCCTACGTTGATGAAGGAATATTTAGGCGTGAAGAATCCTGAAGACGACTATTCTATGGGCAGGCTTATGACTGATAGTTCACCCCGTCTGTGGCAGATAGTAGGTAGCAATCTGAATTATGCTTTCATTATCGACAAAGATAGTATTTTGGAAAAGACTCCACAGGGGTCGCTTGATGTATACGATAGCAAGATGAATCCTGTGAAGAACTATACTTTGCCTGTCAAGCAATTTGATAAGGCTGTGAAGCAACTGAATCGTTTCTTTAAGTAGCTTCTATATCTGTAGTCGTATGCCATTCGTCAACAGAATAAATAAAAAACAAGGGCAATGAGCATTAGTACTCGTTGTCCTTGTTTGTATAAATGAGTGAGAAATGTATTATTCGCCTTTCCACAGTCCGTGTAGGTTGCAATATTCGCGTGCTGTCACCTCTGTGGCATTAGTCATGAAGATAGCTTCAGGTTTCTCGCCTGGTTTCAATTCATGACGAAGCACATCGGTAGGAGTGAGGAGTTCAATCCATTCGATATAGTGCTCGGGAATCATGGGGTGTTCCACGCTTCCTACCTTGACACGAAAACCTCCCTCTATGGGCTCGATAACAGGTACATGTTTCTCGTAGGCTCCGTCGGTAGCGTTTTCTTCCATCAGTTGCATGGGTTGTCCACAGCAACTCAGAACAGCTCCAGAGTGCAATACTTCTACTACGTTGCTGCAGATGGGGCAGCGATATACTTGTTTTATTTTTGTCATGATAGTTCCTCCTAATATTAAAAGTTAAATGAATATAGAGTCTGAGAACGTAGATTAGCCTACTGGACTAAACTCGTCCTTGCCAACTCCGCAAAGAGGGCAAACCCAATCATCGGGAATGTCTTCGAATGCTGTTCCTGGTGCAATACCGCCTTCGGGATCACCTACTTCTGGGTCGTAAATCCATCCACATACATCACATACATACTTTTTCATGTTTCTTGGTTTTTAAAAAGTTATTTCTTAGGGTTGATTACTCTCACTATCTGTCGCTTGCCGAATTGATGATCTATAAGGATGATGTTCTACGGCTTAACGAGTGATAGATTTGGCAAATATGGAAAATATATGGATAGCTTCCAAGTTTTTTTCTGTAAATGATGTTAAATGCGCATTTGTTTAAGTGCATCTATTCTCGCCATGGCATAGTGAAAACAAGCTTAACTCAGCATATTTGGCTTAACGAAAACGCTCTTTTAAGTCGAAGAAATTCATGCAGAAGGCTGTCAGTATCATGTACACGGTGTTCTCTTTCCAGTCGCCCACTGATGGTTATTGTCTGGTTTATCTCATCGATGAGAGTCAGAAAGCCTATTGCCTCTTGCCTTATCGCCAACAGACGACAGGCAATTTTCCAGTAAAGGCAAACCGTCGTTATGTGCTTTTCTCACCTAAGGATGCTGACCGCAGCATCGCTTCGTTAGTAGATGAATACATACTCAACAGTCAAGAAAGCAAAGAGTATAATCAGCTCTACATCATTTTCTCACCCAATCCTCTGACCAAGACCATCGACCGTTCAACCACAGAACTCATGCCCAGAGAGACCACAGTAGAAAACTTTAGGAAATGGCTTGCCCGTTGCCGACGCAACGACCTTGATATGGCAGTGGAAGTGAAGAATATCGTTATTAAAGGGCAGCCTTGACGAATTTGCAGATATTTCATACAGTATTTGGAAGCAGCCAGTTTTGTCTCATTCTGATGTCTCAGACTCGCTCAAATCTTACGACTTTGTTTCCACACACTTCCGACTCTCTGCAATCCATGCGGACGGAGTCATGCCTTTTACTTTCTTAAACAACCGATTGAAATAGGGGATGTCGCCAAAACCACATGCCCATGCCAATTCGTTGATACGCTGTGTTGTGTCAGATTGTAACAGTTCGCAAAACTTGTTTAACCGATAACTGTTGAGATAAGCAATGAATGTTTGACCAGTGGCCTGCTTCACACATCGGCAGAAGGACGCTGTGCTGAGATTCAGATGCTGGGCAATATCATTGAGCCTGATTTCCTCTTTATAATGAAGCGATATAAAGTCCAATAGTTTGCGCATCTGTTCAATACTCTGATTCATTTCAAACGTGGTGTCTTCCGGTTTACCAATGGGTAATAAATCGGCAGGGTGATGACTTATATAGGTAAGGACAGACCACAGATGACACAGCCTCATGGCATCATCAGCATGCTCCATCGCCAATAGTTGCTGACAGACTACGGCTTTGCTGCTGCCCGTAATCAGATATGCTTGGCGCAGACTAAGCAGAAAGTTGACTACAGGTTTCAGTTCGGGAAATATGATGCAGGCATGCAACAGCATGTTGGCAGACAACTGACACACATGCGACTCCTTGCGACCTGTATCGCCACACGACTCAGGATCGTATATCCAACAATGGGGCATGCTGCCTGGCATGAATACCATTTCACCTTGTGAGAAAAACTCATGGCAGGTGCCAACAATGCGCATACCATAGCCACGCACTATCCAGTTGATTTCCAATTCAGGATGGAAGTGGATGGCAATCTCTTCGCTTATCGGCACCTCATGATGCAGATAGCGAAACGACTTTCCCTCTGTGTCGTAGTCGAGCACCTCATATGCAGGTTGTTTCTCGTCGGTAACCATATCCTTTGACTTTGAATATTTCCTCATAATCGATCAGGTATAATGCTTGTCGGTGCAAAATTAGACAATTATTTGATAATATCTACCAATTATACCTTATTTTCTTACCCTATCTTTGCACGAAAATTGAAAACACAATGAAGAAAGCTCTCTTTGCCTTATCTCTTGGCACTTTTGCATTAGGTATTACTGAATATGTCATGATGGCTATCTTGTCGGAAGTAGCATCAAGTTTGTCGATTAGTATTCCGCAGGCAGGACACCTGATTTCTGCATACGCTTTAGGTGTGGCAGTTGGTGCACCGCTACTCATTGTGGGCTATAGATTCAAGCCCAAGAGTGTCTTGCTGTTTTTGGCATTGGTGATGTTTGCGGGTGCCGTACTCTCTGTGCTTGCTCCCAACTACTGGTTGTTTCTGGTGGCAAGATTCATTTCAGGACTGCCCCATGGTGCTTATTTCGGAGTAGCGTCTATCGTGGCTGTGCATCTTGCACCCGAAGATAAGAAGGGTAAGGCAGTATCAACCATGATAGCAGGAATGACGGTGGCAAACCTGATGGGTGTTCCGGTGTCGTCTTGGCTTTGTTCCACATGGTCTTGGAGATTCCCTTTCCTCATTACCAGTATATGTGCCTTGCTCGTCCTTTGCAGTATCTGGCGCTGGGTGCCCAATATGGATCGCTTGCCAGTGACAGGTTTCAAAGGGCAGTTTCGCTTTCTTAGCACCAGTGCTCCTTGGTTGATACTTACGGCAACATTGCTTGGCAATGGTGGCGTGTTCTGTTGGTACAGTTATATTTCTCCGTTGCTCTCGCAAGAGAGTGGATTTGCATTGACTCAAGTTCCGATGCTGATGATAGCCGCTGGTGCAGGAATGGTGCTCGGCAACATACTGAGTGGAGTGCTTTCCGACCGCTATTCAGCCTATCGTGTTGCACCAGCCACACAGCTTCTTGCCGTTGTCGGACTGATATTGATTTTCTTCCTTGCCGATTATGGATGGCTCTCGGTAGTGCTTATGGTGGTAGTGGCTGGCTGTTTGTTTGCCGTAAGCGGTCCTGAGCAATTCCTCATTCTGCGTCATGCACCAGGTGGTGAGATGCTGGGAGGTGCCTGCGTACAGATGGCGTTCAATCTTGGTAATGCGCTTGGTGCATTTGTTGGCGGATTGCCCATCTCGTTTGGTTGCACACCGCGTTATACGGCACTTGCCGGTATTCCTTTCTGTTTGTTGGGTTTTGTCTGTCTGATGTTGCTTTACAGAAAATCTACCAACACTGCACTTTCCCATTCTTGACGGGAAATGCATTAAAAAGTATAGAGGCTATGGGTTGTCCAGCACTTCGATAGCGAGGTCAGCCCAAACATTTTTATGCTTTTCGAATATGGCAGGAAACTCCGAGATGGGTACGGGATTGGTACTTCCTAATTCTACGGTAACGCTGGGACATTGGTAGATAATCTCTACGTCGTCAGCCCATGTGCCGCCGGCAGGAGCACTATCTGGACCATAGAGTGGATAATTGGTGTGGCAATGGATGAGTTTGGCATAGTCGTGGGCTAACTTGTTGACGTATTTTTTTGCATTCTGGCATCCGTAATAGATGATGTTGCCCGATGTGTGATAGTTGAGAAAAAGGTCATAGTCATAGCGCTGCGACACACGGAGCATCAGTTGGCTCTCTGGCTCGGAGTAGGGCAACAAGCCCGAATAGAAATTGAAACTGCGATGGGTCTTACGGCTTGAAGTAAACGGATTGTTGAAGCCATTGCCGAAATTGCGGTTTATATCTACCCCGTTGGCATTGGCTTTGATTTTTGTATGCGAGGTGCCGTTGTCTTCAGTTTGCCTTACCCATTGTTTCACTTCATCGGTCAGTTGACCGTTGCTGCCGTTTTGTGCAATCTCCACTCCGTCGGGATTGACCATCGGGATGATGACGAAACACACCTGTTGCAGCAGATTGCTGATGCGTTGGCCTTTATATTCACAAATGTCTTGATAGCACATCTGGGCATAATGTTCGAGGAGTGCCATGGTGAGTTGTGTTGCCATATATTCGCGAGCGTGCATGGTGGCTTGTACCATGATGTGGTGACGAGCCGAACGGTTGCCGAGTGTCACCACAGGCAACCGATGTCCCAGTAGGGTTGTGGCGCTGTCAAGTTCGTAACTCACAAAGTCGGGATAGCGTTTGGCGATGGAATCGAGGTCTGTGAGCATTTCGCTGAAGGTGTAGTGTTGGTGGTCGGTATCTATGGCAGCGTATGCGGCAGTCCGTTTGTAGTAGTTCTCGGCAGTTTTACTTTCCTTGTCCTTCAGAACCTTATCCATCAGCCTGATAGCATCGCCATAATTTTTCTGTTTCATCAGCTTGGTGTAGGTCTGTTGATTCTCTTCATTGGTTTGCGCAACTATATTGCCCGTCAGTAGGAAAAGCAGCAGACAGGTCAATATTCCAAATCTATGATACCTTTGTTTCATAAGGATAGGTTTTTTTAATTAATTCATGCCTACAAATTTACACGTTTTTCTCTGAAACAAAGAACATTATACTCAAAAAATGTGTGGTACAAGGCTAAAGGCTTATCTTTATGGTGATGATTACTATTTCAACATGCAAATGTGACCACGTAATTAGTGTTCCATTTGTACGACCGTGGTGGCTCCTATCAGTCTCCTATCTTGCTTGTATGATTATTGGGACTTACGTGGGACTTCTAACGGAGTTACATGGGATGTGATACGTACATTTAGCAATGGTAAGTGTGGGGCGCTAATAATGGGAAGTAATGCGATAATGTAAAGAAAGAGTGTTGTCTTGGAAGCCCTGTCGCGTTACAGTATTATAGTTTTTGAAAACTATTGTTGTCCGCTAAACATGAAAAGTCAGTTTGAACCCATTGTCGTTCAATGAATTCAAACAAAAATACCTATTCCAAGCCCTCATGCTCATATGTGTAAGGGCTATTTTTCTGTTTTAACTGGCTCTGGCGGACTTTCCATCATGGCAGACAATGACTCCTCCCAGTCTTTTTCGGGATACTCAAGGAATCCCTGCATGTCAATGTAGTACATAAGCATAATCCTGACGATGGTGGCAAGCCCTGAGAAGCTCCATGAGCGACTGACACATTTTTGCAACAGCGTAATGAGTAGATTGGCGATGAGCGTCACCCAAACCTGTATCTTGATGGCGTTGGCACTCTCTCCGTAGAAGTATCTGAGTGGGAAATTCTGCTTTATCTGTTTAAAAAGCGCCTCGATGGCCCATCTTGCCTTATAAATGGCCACGATTTCCTCGTATTCTGTCTCAAGATCGTTTGTAAGCAATCGTATGACCTTGGCACTGCCTTTCTTCTTTTCATCGATGTAGGTGACGATACGGGCATGATGCTCTATCGTTTTCTTCTCCATATCGCCTGTTTCCTCATTCTTGCTCTTAATGTCTTTGCGGAAGATGACAAATTCCTCTTTCCACTGCATCAGTCCCTTTTCATTCATATACCAGGTACTCTTTGTGACCTCATACGTCAGGTTTTGCTTCATCTTGGTCACATAAATGATGCCACGCTGCGTAAGTTCTTCGAATTTGGCATAGTCAATGTAAGCTCTGTCGATGGCCAAGTAGTCACCTCTGTTCAGTTTCCCAGGGCAAAGCATGAAGTGGTCGTGTGTGGCTGCAGAAGTGAACTCCACATCGCAAGGTACGCCTTCGTTGCCTTGGATGCATGCGTGCACCTTCATGCCGCCTTTCTTCTTTCCCGTCTTTGGATTGCGTCCCACGCCCTTGAATATGAGGTTGGAGAAGAGGCTGATAGTCGTAGAATCAATGATACGGAGCTTCTTCATCCACTTTGGCACCTTGCCAGAGGGGCTGTCCGCTGAAAGTTTGTCCTTGTATGTCAGGTAAAGCTGCTGGTATATCTTTCCGAAAATCTCGTGCGAGCGTCTGACGTTCGCATCAGAGAGTGTGCTGCGTCTGGGAAGGTCCTTAATGCCCAGATGAGCCAGCTTGCGCCACTCCATCATTGTGGCTGAGGTGATTTCGCGCAGGGAGTCGAAGCGCATGATGACCGCATACAGCATCACTGTGAGGTGACACCATGCGTTGAATGACTTCACATAACGCTCACCGCCCATTTCGCGGCTCGTCTGAAGGATTTTTTGCTTGTTGAAGTAATTAAGTAGCTGATTTAGTATCGGCTGTCCGAGAAAATGTGTACCTTTGCTCATGATTTGGTAATTGTGTTTGTTTAGCAGCTGCAAAATTACCAAAAAGGGCTGACTCCGCAAATAGGAATCAGCCCAATTTTTTATTTTTCGAGACTTACATGTGCATGCATATACGCATACGCAAGTGACGAAGTTTTAGCGGACAACAATATTTGAAAACGAATTTTTCTGCTGTTTATAGGCCAAAAATCGAAAAAATACACTCTAAAACCATTGTTTTAGCTTTTTGAAATCTGTAATACTGTAATATTGTAACGCTTTACGCGTGTAAATATAATTGCGTCATAAAGCGAAGTTCATGCTCTTTTGTAATGATTACTATGAAATGGAATAATATCACATTGAGATAAACGAAATTCGGGGACTCAACCTCATGGTGAGTCCCCGAATGGGTATGTTGCATTGAGTTATCAATTGCAATTACTTGATGTTGGGTTCTTCCAGTCCCAGACCTTTCTTCTTGTCAACAGCCTTCAGCACGAAACCGAGCAACAGGGCTGCAACGCCAAGACTTGCCAACATGATGAGGGGGGCGGTGTAGTCGAACTTTGTAGGATCGGTAACACCCGGATTAGACTTGTCGAGCACCTTACCGATGAGCAAGGGGAACAGCCACAAACCGATGTTCTGAATCCAGAAGATCAACGCATAGGCAGAACCGATAACCTTAGCATCAACCAGTTTGGGCACACTGGGCCACAATGAAGCAGGAACCAGCGAGAACGAACTTCCCAATACCAGAATAGTAGCGTAGGCAATGATGATACCACCCACAGCGCTATCCTTGAACAAAGGCAGAATGAAGGCAAAGGTCAGGTGGCAAGCGATAAGCAATACCGAACCGAGTATCAACATAGAAGCTGCCTTACCCTTGTGGTCAACATAACTGCCGAGGATTGGGGTGATGAGTACTGCCAACAGTGGGAATACAGCGAAGATACTCTCTGCCGACTGACGCATGTAACCCATGTAACAATAGGTTATGAGCGAGATAATTGAAAAGGCGAGCAGGATAAGCTGGTTTCTCTTTACCTTTTGGAAATTGCTGGCAAAACCTGCAGCAGCTACGACGAGCATGATAACATACTGTACGATGGTTACAGAAGAACTTGCCCAAAACGAATCCTGTGAAGGTTCAACGAGGGTGAGGTTACACTGCAGCATGTTTACCGCATACTTCTGGAATGGGAAGATAGCCGAATAGTAGAGCACACACAGCAGGGCAACGAGCCAGAAACCGCTTGACGTGAGAATCTGTCCCAGATCGCTAATCTTGAATGGATCGTCTTTCTCTTCAGCCTCACCAGTCTGACTGTCGAGTTTCTTATCCATGAAGAAATAAACGATGGTCATGATGAGGGCAATACACATCAGTACTACGCCGAAGGCAACGCTACGGCTAACGCTGATATTACCACCGAGCTTGGCAAAGAAGGGAGAGAAAATCATACAGGTGGCAACACCCAAACGTGCCAATGCCATCTCAGAACCCATAGCCAGTGCCATTTCGCGTCCCTTAAACCATTTCACAATACCGCGGCTCACGGTGATTCCTGCCATTTCGCAACCACAGCCGAAGATCATAAAGCCGCAGGCGGCAAACTTGGCTGAGGCGGGCATTCCCTCATAGAAAGGCGAAACGCCCAATTCGTCGAATACAGGAATGTAGTTGAGGTTGTTATTAAACCATACTTCCAGACTGCTGCCTGTGAAATAGTCGGTCACAGCGTACCACTTGACAATAGCACCAGTCAACATAACGGCTGCTGAAAGTACAGCGGTGAAGCGCACACCCATCTTGTCGAGGATGATACCTGCAAAGATGAGGAAAAATACGAATACGTTGAGGAATACCTCCGAACCCTGCATGGTACCGAAGGCGGTAGAGTCCCATCCGCGATACTCCTGCATGAGGTCTTTGATGGGCGAGAGAATATCCATAAAGATATAGCTGCAGAACATGGCGAGGGCAAGCAACAGAAGGGCTGTCCAGCGCATGGCGGCAGAATCTCTCAGAGTTTTTTGAATTTCTTGTGTCATTTGTTTATTAGATAATTGTTTGTTGCAGAGTGAGTGTACTACGGATTATTTCTTCAACCAACGGTCGAGCCAGCCAAAGAAGGTGCGCTGCCACAGAATGCCGTTCTGGGGTTTCAATACCCAGTGGTTCTCATCGGGGAAGATGAGCAGTTCGGCAGGAACGCCACGCAGACGTGCGGCATTGAAGGCACCCATACCTTGGTTATAAACAATGCGGTAGTCTTTCTCGCCGTGGATGCAGAGGATGGGGGTATCCCATTGATCTACAAACAAGTGGGGAGAGTTCTTATAAGTCTTGTCGGCACGAGCGGTACGGTCTTTCTTCCAATAAGCATCGTCGTACTCCTGATTGCTGAAGAATACTTCTTCGGTGTCGGTGTACATGGATTCGAGGTTGAAAGCACCATCGTGTGAGATGAACGCCTTGAAGCGCTTGTTGTGGTGACCAGCGAGATAATATACGCTGAAACCGCCAAATGAAGCACCAACGCAACCCAAGCGGTCTTTGTCAACGAAAGGCAGATTCTTTGCGGCATCATCGATGGCAGACAGATAGTCATCCATGCATTGGCCGGTCCAGTCGCCAGAAATCTCTTCTTTCCACTCCTGACCAAAGCCGGGGAGACCACGACGGTTGGGTGCGATGACTACATAGCCGTTGGCAGCCATGATCTGGAAATTCCAGCGGTAGCTCCAGAACTGTGATACGGGACTCTGTGGACCGCCTTCGCAGAATAGCAGGGTGGGATATTTCTTACCTTCCTCATAGTTGGCAGGCAAGATAACCCATACGAGCATCTCTTTATTATCGGTGGTCTTTACCCAACGCTGTTGCACCTTACCGAAGGTGAGTTGGTCGAGAATCTGCTTATTCTCCTGACTGATCTGGGTAACCTGAGTCTTCTCGATGTTCTTGCCAGGAGTAACCATATAGATATCTGTTGGAGCGGAAATGCTCTGGCGAGTAGCGAGGATGCGCTTACCGTCATTGGCCAGTTGGAGCGAAGTCCAGTCAGACCAGTGGTCAGTCAGCTGACTTACCACGCCTTTGCGATCTACACGATACATGTTCTTGCAACCATGCCATACGCTGATGAAATAGAGCATGGCAGTTTTGTCTTTTGCAGGAGCCCAGCAGAAGGCATCGATATCTGAGTTGTGGGCAACGTACTGCTTGGTGCCGGTTTCGAGCGAATAGACACAGATGCGGTTAAGGTCAGACTCATAGCCATCGCGAGGCATCGACTGCCAAGCAATATATTTACCGTCTGGCGAGAACATAGGATTCTGGTCGTAGCCAGTATTGGCATTAGGGTCTGCATTGACAGCTTGATCCGTACGGGTGTGGGTCATGTCGGTTGCAGGCTGTTTCCAGTCGGCAGGTTTGCAGAGGTTGCGTGTCTCGCGCGTACCTATATTATAAAGGAAGATATCAGAGTCGGTCGAAGTAGCATATTCCATGCCGATTTTCTTGCGGCAAGTATAGGCAATGGTCTTCGAATCGGGACTCCATGCCAACTGTTCAATACCACCGAATGGTTCCATAGGACATTCGAAAGGTTCGCCTTCAAGAATATCTATACCCTGTCCAACTCCTTCAGCAGTCACTTCTGCTAAGAAAGGATGCTGGATGCTCTCTACGTAATGATCCCAATGGCGGTACATCAAGTCGGTAACGCGGCGTCCTGTAGCCAAAGGCAGGTCGTCGGGGTTCTTCTTGATGATTTCGTGGAAAGGAATCGACTGTATGAGGATGACTTTCGTTCCGTCGGGTGAGAATTTAAAGCCTTCTACCTTGCCCCCAGTCTTAGTCAGTTGTTGGCGATCGCTACCGTCGGCTTTCATGGTCCAGATTTCTCCGCCACAGTTGAACGCAATGGTTTCGGCATTAAGCCATACGGGATCTGTCTCGCTCTTGCAGCTGGTGGTGAGCTGGCGTTGCTGGCTACCGTCGGCATTCATGATGCAGATGACCTGATGGCCTTTGTTTTGCTTCACGCTGTAGTAGCCTACTTGATAGACCACCTGACTGCCGTTGGGTGATGCAGCCACACCGCCAATGCGTCCCATGGCCCAAAGAGCTTCGGGAGTCATCATCCGGCTGTTGAGCTTGATGTTGCTTTTTCCAATGTTCACGTTGTCTTGTGCTTTTGCTGTCCCAGCGCCTATGATGAGCAGAGCGGTGGCGACAAGTGTAATTAGTTTGTTCATAGATTACAATTCTTAGCTATTTTTTCTTGATAGGATCGCATGTCAGTCCGCATCCCAGTTTCTTGAAAATCTTTCGATCTACTTCGCTGAGCATGACGGTGCTGTGAACTTGACAGTCGCGCAACTGTGGCAATTGCTCTAATGCGCGGCGACAGTTCTCATCGTTTTCCGAAAGTACGGAGAGCGCCACGAGTACCTCATCGGTGTGCAGACGTGGGTTTCTTGCTCCGAGGAATTCGGTCTTAGTCTTTTGAATGGGTTCTATCATGCTTTGTGGGATGAGTTTCACCTCGTGGTTGATGCCAGCCAGATATTTAGTGGCATTGAGGATTAGTGCGGCGCAACATCCGAGCAACGGACTCGACTTGGCGGTGATGATCGTACCGTCATGGAGTTCGATGGCTGCTGAGGTGTGTCCTGTTTCTGCTTTGTATTTAGCAGCAGCCACGGTAGTTTTGCGGGTGGCTGTGGTAATCTTAGCCTGATTGAAGAGCATCAGGATTTTGTTTACCTCGTTTTCATTGTCGGCACCATCAGCCAGTTTGTTGGTAGCAGCATAGTAGCGACGTATGATTTCATCCTTTGATGCTTGACAGCACATTTCGTCGTCGGAAATGCAGAAGCCTACCATATTGACACCCATGTCTGTGGGCGATTTGTAGGGGTTCTCGCCATAGATTCCTTCGAAGAGCGCATTGAGCACAGGGAATATTTCTATGTCGCGATTGTAGTTGATAGCCACTTTGCCGTAGGCTTCCATGTGGAAGGGGTCGATCATGTTGACATCGTTGAGGTCGGCGGTAGCAGCCTCGTAGGCGATGTTGACAGGATGTTTCAGCGGCAGATTCCATACAGGGAATGTTTCAAACTTAGCATATCCGGCATGAACACCACGTTTGTTTTCGCCATAGAGTTGGCTGAGGCATACAGCCATCTTACCGCTTCCGGGTCCAGGAGCTGTTACGATGACGAGTGGGCGTTCAGTCTCTACGAAATCGTTTTTGCCGAATCCTTCGTCCGAGGCGATGAGTGCCACATCATGTGGATAACCATCGATGAGATAGTGTACGTAGGATTTGATGCCGAGACGTTCCAAGCGGTGGCGGAAGGCATCTGCAGCACGCTGTCCGTCGTAGTGGGTGATAACTACTGAGCCGACCATGAAGTCGCGGCTCATAAATTCGTCGCGCAGTCTGAGCACATCTTCATCATAGGTAATGCCGAGGTCGGCACGCACCTTGTTTTTCTCAATGTCATCAGCGCTGATGACGATGACTATTTCCAAACTATCGCGCAGTTGTCCAAACATGCGGAGTTTGCTGTCGGGCTTGAAGCCTGGTAAAACTCGTGAGGCATGGTGGTCGTCGAACAGCTTACCGCCGAGTTCGAGGTAGAGTTTACCATCGAACTTGGCGATACGCTCGCGAATGTGTTCTGACTGTATTTTGAGGTATTTATCGTTGTCGAAACCTATTGTCATGATATTAGCGATCTTGTTATTTCTTGTGGAGATTGTTGCGCTGGCGTTGCAGTTCTTCCTGTTGCTTTTGTAGTGCTTCCAGACGTGCAGCCAGTCCACTTTGTTTCTTAGGATTGTTCTTGTTGGCCTGATAGTTGGCTTCCAGTATGGCGAGGAGTTTCTCGTCGTTAGTGGTTTTGCGGAGCAGCCACATGATGCTGGCAGAGAAGAACAGCGAGATGAAGTAATAGAAGTTAAGACCGCTGGAGTAGTCGTTGAAGATAAAGAAGAACATGAGCGGCATGATGTACATCATCCATTGCATCATCTTCATCTGCTCTGCCTGCTGTCCAACCATCTGGTCACGCTGTTGGCGCATAGAAATCCATGTGTAGATGAGCTGTGCGGCACAGAAGAGAATACAGGTGAGTGAGAGGTGGTCGCCGATACCCCAGATATTGGTGCCCCATTCAAAAATGGGGTCGTAGGTAGAGAGATCGTCCATCCAGAGGAAGCTCTGTCCACGCAGTTGAATGGCATTTGGAACAAACCAGAACATGGCAATCCAGATTGGCATTTGGATAATCATGGGGAGACATCCACCCATTGGGCTTACACCATATTTGGAGTAGAGCGACATCATCTCCTGTTGTTTCTTCATCTGGTCTTCCGGCTTGTCATACTGCTTGGTAGCCTCTTCGAGTTTGGGTTTGAGCACGCGCATCTTGGCAGATGACATGTAGCTCTTCTTCACCATAGGATAGGTAATAACCTTGAGGATGATGGTGATGAGAATCAGCACGACACCCATACTGAAGCCGAGGCTTGCCAGGAAGTCGAAGACATAGAGCGTGAACCAACGGTTGATCCAGCGGAAGAGTGTCCATCCGAGGTTGACGAGCTGTTCGAGGTCGAGGTCTTTGCCAAACTGGCTTTGTGCTTCTACACTCTGTATGAGGCGGAAATTGTTGGGACCAATATACATTTCAAACTCAGAGACCTTGACACCTGTTGGATCGAATGCAGTCTTGAGTTTTGCATCAAACTGTTTCAGATAGTTGGTGCCTTTCTCCTGTGAGATGCTGGAGAGTGCAGCATTAGCCGAGAAGTTGTCTTTAGAAATGAAAGCAACGCTGAAGAACTGGTTGCGGAAAGCCACCCAGTCGAGTTCTTCCTCAATGGTTTTTGACTTATCACCCGACTCGGAGAGATTGTCGGTGCTACCTTTGCTCTCTTTATAGAAGATAGAGGTGTAGCGATTCTCAAAGGAGTGTCCCTTCTCGTGCTGGCGGCAATGGTCAGTCCATTCAATCTCCATCTCCTTATAGGTAGGTGCGAAGGCTTTTGCCAGTCCTTGAGCTTGAAGTGAGAAGTGGAGCATGTAGTCGTTGCCGAGTCTGTATTTCATGATGAGCTGTCCGCCATTGCTGGCTGTGGCTGTCATGGTAACGGTCGAGTCAGTTTGTTCTGATGGAACGAAGTAGAGGTCGGCAGTTACGATGTTGTCCTCTTTGCCTGCAAACAGGAAGTTGAGGTTTTGGTCCTTGGCATCGAAGAGTGTGAGGTCTTTAGCGCCATTGAGGTCTTTGAAACCGAGAATACGAGCCTTGCGCACTACGCCACCTTTGGTGTCGAGTGTCAGTTCGAGTTTGTTGTTTTTCAGAGTAACCTGTTTTGATTTGCCGTTAAGGGCAGGGTAGAAGAGTGCCGTAGTGTCGGCAGCCAGCGCCTTCTCCTGTTGCTTTTTGTTGATAGTTTCTTGGGCAGCGGCCTTTTTAGCCTTGTCCTGGAGTGCTTTGGCGATGGAGTCTTGTTGACGTGCGGCTTCGATCTGCTCTTGCGAGGGACTGTTGTACCAACTGAACCCTATCAGCACGACTGCGATGAGGATGAAACCGATGATGGTGTTCTTGTTCATTTCTTGTTGTTTTGTTCTTTCTGATTATTTTTTATTTATTTATTATTGCTGTTTTTATGAAATCAAGGAAGAGCGGATGTGGATGGAGCACGGTCGATTGGTATTCTGGGTGGAACTGTGTTCCGATGTACCATTTGAGCTCTGGTATTTCTACTATCTCCACGAGATTGCTTTCTGGGTTTCGGCCTACACATTGCATGCCTTTTTGCTCATATTCCTTGATATAGTCACTATTGAACTCATAGCGGTGGCGGTGGCGCTCCTGTATGTGTTCTTTCTGATAGATGTTGAAGACGTGTGATCCTTGACGCAGGATGCAGTCGAATGCACCGAGTCGCATGGTTCCGCCCATGTTGGTGATGTCTTTCTGTTCTTCCATGATGTCAATCACGTTGTGTGGTGTCTTTTCGTTCATTTCCTTGCTGTTGGCATCAGTATAGCCTAACACGTTGCGTGCAAATTCGATGACCATCATCTGCATGCCGAGGCAGATGCCGAAGGTGGGGATATCGTGTGTGCGGGTGTAGTGGGCGGCTATGATTTTGCCCTCTATGCCGCGGTGGCCGAATCCCGGACAGATGACGATACCGTCTTGACCTGCCAGTTTTTGTGCCACATTATCTTCTGTAATGTCTTCCGAGTTGATGAATGTCAGCACAGTCTTGTGGTCGTTATATACTCCTGCTTGCGAGAGACTTTCGCGAATGCTCTTGTATGCATCCTGCAAGTCGTATTTTCCCACCAGTCCGATGTGTACTTCTTTTGTGGCTTTGTTGCGTCGGTCGAGGAAACTTTTCCATGGTCCGAGTTCTGGAGTGGGACCGACCTCCATGTTCATCTTGCGAAGAATGGCGGTGTCGATGCCTTGGTTTTGCATGTTGACCGGCACTTCATAGATGCTGGGTAGGTCTTCGCTCTGTATGACGCAGTCGTAATCGACGTTACAGAAGGCAGCCACTTTATGGCGTATCTCATCGCTCAGATGTTTCTCTGTGCGGAGCACGAGGATGTCGGGCTGTATGCCCACGCTCTGTAGTTCTTTTACTGAATGCTGGGTTGGCTTGGTTTTGAGTTCCCCTGCTGCTCTCAGATAGGGTACGTAGGTCAGGTGCACGTTGATGGCATTCTTTCCCAATTCCCACCTCAGCTGTCGGATGGCTTCCATGAATGGAGCACTCTCGATGTCGCCGATGGTTCCGCCAATTTCTGTGATGACGAAATCGTAGTGGTACTTTTCTCCCAGCAGTTTGACGTTTCTCTTAATCTCGTCGGTGATGTGTGGTACCACCTGAATGGTTTTTCCCAGATAGTCTCCGTGGCGCTCTTTGTCGATGACAGCTTTGTAGATTCGTCCTGTTGTCAGCGAGTTGGCCTTGGTAGTCTGAATGCCTGTGAACCGTTCGTAGTGTCCGAGGTCGAGGTCGGTTTCCATACCATCTACCGTAACATAGCATTCTCCGTGTTCATAGGGATTCAGCGTGCCCGGATCGATGTTGATGTATGGGTCAAACTTTTGAATAGTGATGTTGTAGCCACGGGCTTGTAAAAGCTTTCCTATTGATGAAGAGATAATGCCCTTTCCCAGTGACGATACTACGCCACCCGTGACGAAAATGTATTTTGTGTGTGTCATATGTAATAATATAAGTATAATTATTAATACAAGGTGCAAAGGTACGAATAAGTGAGCAGAATACAAAAGAAAACTTTTCTTTTCTTTTGTATTCTCGAACGCTAGTACCTAAGCGACAACGTCGCAGAGGTACGAATAAGTGAGCGAAATGCTAAAGGATATTTTGTTTTTCTTTCATTTTTGAACGCAAGTGTCAAACTATCCATGCTTATTCCCGATACATCTATAACGCTATCTATGGGTGTGCAACATCGGTATGGCGAAATAAATATGGGTATTAGGATATGATTTGAGATTTATTTCGTATCTTTGCATCCGAAATATTTGATAATGATGAAATACAAGTATCTGTTACTTCTATTGTTTACTCTGCTGACTGCCACACAGTCTATGGCCCAGCGCAGATTGACTAAAAGTGGTAGGGCAAGTGCCGATACCGCTTTGATTGTGAAGCAATATGCCGACTCGTTGGCATTACTCAAGCAACAGCTTGAAGAAGTGCGGCGAGTGAACGATAGCCTGCATAGCGAATCGACCGATGGGCGCTATTATCGCCTTTTTGCTCCTACAACATTCTATCACTCAGGTGTGAAGCGTCAGTTTTCGCTTGATGGAGAGAAAGGTGACGAAGTAGCAGAGGCTGTTGACAAAGCTATGCTCCAACTCTATATGAAGCGTCCAGACTTGGTGAAGAATAACGAGACACGTTTGAAGAAAGCTGGAACGCTACGAGAGGATGTCAACAAGGAAGTGAAGCAGAAGGTAGATCTTACACGAAAAGTTGAGTTGCAGCCAGAAGAACCAGAGGCTGTGCCCATCGGACTGGTAGTTACGAAGCCTAACTTCTGGAAGTTTAAAGGCGAAGGCTATCTGCAATTCCTGCAAAACTATGTGTCGGACAACTGGCATAAAGGTGGTGAGAGCAACTACTCGGCAGTAGGAGCTGTTACCCTTGAGATGAACTATAACGACAAGGATAAGATAACTTTTTCAAACAAGTTGGAGATGAAATTAGGTTTCCAAACCTCTCGCTCTGATACGTTGCATAAGTTTAAAGCCAACAACGACCTGCTTCGTCTGACCAGTAAACTCGGACTGCAAGCATCGAAAAAATGGTATTATACCTTGCAGTTGCTGGCTTATACGCAGTTTGCTAGAGGACTGAAATCCAACGATGAGTTTACCTATTCCGACTTCATGTCGCCTTTCGATCTCAACCTTGGTGTCGGTATGGAATATAAGCTGAAGGCGCTTAATGGAAAATTGACAGGTTCGCTCAACTTCTCGCCCCTCTCGTTCAACTTCCGCTATGTAGCACGCAATACCTTGTTGGACCGTTATAAACTTGGTGGTCACCATACTAAGGAGGACTTCGGTTCGCAGTTTACTGGTGATGTGATGTGGACGATTACCGACCAAGTGACGTGGAAGAGTCGTCTTTACTATTATACCTCTTACCATCGTGGATTGATGGAATGGGAAAACCAATTCCGGTTTCAGGTGAGCAAGTATATCTCAGCCAACCTTTTCCTTTATCCTCGCTTCGACGATTCTGGCAAGCGCGACGACAAACTTGGCTATTTTCAATTCCAGGAATATTGCTCGTTGGGTCTGAACTATTCGTTCTGATTCTGCATTCGATACCCATACAAAGACTCCTCGACAGTAATTTGTCGGGGAGTCTTTGTATGCAGACCATTACTTCGGTATGTCTTTTGCTTTGTCTTTCGAAGTCTGTTTCGTGGTGTGACGGATATTGGAATGATGCTCTCAAGATAAGGTAGCGTCGTGATTGAAATAATGTAGCGTTTGAGAGATGGATTTATGAGGTGTTGGGTCTCAGCTATGTCTCAAATAAAAAACCGGTCTGTTTGCATCAAGTAAACAGACCGGTTTCATATTATAATTTCTTAATAGGTATTATTCTGTCATGTCACCTTCAATATAAAGACGAGTCATCTCTATAGCACCATTTGTGCGGATAGTGATGGTCTTTTTGAAGTGTCCAGGGAATTTTCCTTCGCCATTGTATGTCACCTTGATCGTACCTTTTCCACCGGGCTGAATGGGAGTCTTGGTGTATTCAGGAACGGTACAGCCACATGAGGCAATGGCCTGATTGATGACAAGTGGTTTCTCGCCTACGTTGGTGTAGGAGAAGGTGCAAGTCACTTTTGGATTCTTTTCAGAGAAAGTGCCAAAGTTGTGGGTGAGTTTCTCAAACTTGATTTCAGCAGGTTTCTGAGCCATCATCGTGGCCATTCCGCATACGAGCATCAAGGCCATAAGTATCATTTTTTTCATGTTCTTTCCTTTCTTTGTTCTTAAAAACGATACAAAAGTATGGCTTTTTCTTGATACATATGCAAAAAACAGATAGTTTTTTTGTATTTTTAACTGATGTCTTTCAGGTGAGTAACTATCAAATTCTATCTGTTTGTACTGATGATTGCATCCCGAACACATCCCGAACACATCCCGAAAGAATAAGGTATAAATGGCCTTTGTAGTAGCCAATAGGTAGTTTGAAAGAGAAAAATTCGTACCTCTGCGCCATAGTCGCTTAGGTACTTGCGTTCGAGAATAAAAAAGTAAATTGCTTTTTTCTTTTTGTATTCTGCTCACTTATTCGTACCTTTGACTTATAGTCCAAGGTACTTGCGTTCGAGAATAAAAAAAGAAAATTGCTTTTTTCTTTTTGTATTCTGCTCACTTATTCGTACCTTTGATGCTACGCATCTTAGGTACTCTCGTTCGGAAATGAAAAGAAAAACGGGTTTTCCTTTTGCATTTCGCTCACTTATTCGTACCTTTGCAAACTAAAAGAAAGAATAAAAAACGTAAGATAATGTACAGAACAAAAACTTGCGGTGAGCTTAGACTCACTGATGCCGGCAGCGAAGTGACACTTGCCGGATGGGTACAAAGAACACGTAAGATGGGCGGTATGACATTCGTTGACCTGCGCGACCGCTACGGAATCACACAGTTGGTATTCGATGAGTCGGCTGATGCCGCACTCTGCGAACAGGCCAACCGCATGGGACGCGAATGGTGCATACAGGTGACGGGTAAAGTCAGCGAGCGCCAATCGAAGAATGCTAAAATGCCTACTGGCGATATTGAAATTCTTGCCAAACAACTCAACGTGTTGAGCGAGAGCCTTACACCGCCATTCACTATTGAAGATAATACTGACGGTGGAGATGATATCCGCATGAAATACAGATATCTCGACCTGCGCCGTGCTGTTGTGAGAAAGAATCTTGAACTGCGTCACCGTATGACCATCTTGATTCGTAACTTCCTCGACAATCAGAACTTTATAGAGGTTGAGACTCCAATACTTATTGGAAGTACTCCTGAAGGCGCACGTGACTTCGTGGTGCCCAGCCGTATGAATCCCGGTCAGTTCTATGCTTTGCCACAGAGTCCACAGACCTTGAAACAGCTCTTGATGGTGAGTGGATTCGATCGCTATTTTCAGATTGCCAAGTGTTTCCGCGATGAAGACTTGCGCGCTGACCGTCAGCCAGAGTTCACACAGATAGACTGCGAAATGTCGTTTGCCGACCAGGAAGACGTACTTCAGATATTCGAAGATCTCGCACGCCATCTCTTTAAAGAAATTCGCGGCGTAGAGATTCCTAAGATGCAACGTATGACATGGCATGATGCTATGCGTCGTTTCGGTTCCGATAAACCCGATTTGCGCTTCGGCATGGAATTTGTCGAAATGATGGATGTGCTCAAAGGAACTGGTTCATTCTCAGTATTCAACGAGGCAGAATATATCGGCGGTATTGTTGTGCCAGGTTGCGCTGACTATACCCGCAAACAACTCGACCAACTGACCGAATTTGTGAAACGTCCACAGGTAGGCGCCAAGGGATTGGTTTATGTGAAATACAATGCCGACGGTACTGTCAAGAGCAGCATAGACAAGTTCTATACTCCTGAAGTATGGGCACAGCTCAAAGAAAAGACAGGTGCAAAAGATGGCGACCTCGTACTCATCCTCAGTGGTGACAATGCCAATAAGACTCGCGTACAACTCTGTACACTACGCTTGGAGATGGGCGACCGCCTCGGACTGCGCGATAAAAACAAGTTTGAGTGTCTGTGGATTGTCGATTTCCCACTCTTTGAATGGAGCGATGAAGAACAGCGCCTCATGGCAACTCACCACCCATTCACATTGCCTAATCCAGACGACATCCCCTTGCTTGATGAACATCCAGAACGTGTGCGTGCGGTGGCCTACGACTTTGTCTGCAACGGCATCGAAGTCGGTGGAGGTTCACTCCGTATCCATGATGGTAAACTTCAGGAGAAAATGTTCCAGATTTTGGGCTTCACACCCGAAAAGGCAATGGCACAGTTTGGCTTCCTCATCAATGCCTTCAAGTATGGCGCACCCCCTCATGCAGGACTTGCCTTCGGTCTCGACCGCTTCGTAAGCATTATGGCAGGACTCGATTCCATCCGCGACTGCATCGCTTTCCCAAAGAATAATAGCGGACGCGATGTGATGCTCGACGCACCGGGTGAGCTTGATGCCAAACAGTTAGAAGAACTTAACCTGTCTATTGACCTACGTCAAGAATAAAGCGGTAAAAGTGTAAATTTCATGTTAATACGTTAATATATTATAAGATTTTACCTAAATTTGCAACGGAATGTTAGGGAAAGATATTGAATAGTGTATTATTTAACGTAACTATGACAGAGAAAAAAACAACAAAGAAGGCAACTGCAACTGCTAAAGTTGCTGAGCCTAAAAAGGCAACCGTAAAGAAACCCGCAGCCAAGAAGGTTGCTGAAGTAGTAGTCAATGCAGAGAATATCGGCTTCAAGGCTGGTGATGTATATCAGGCACTCGCTGCTGCAGAAAAGGCACTGACCGTTAAGGAAATTGCCAAAGCTGCTAAAATCAGCGAAGAGGAAACTCTCCTCGGTCTGGGATGGCTCTTCAAAGAGGGTAAGCTCGTTTCGGCTGAAGACAAAATCACATTGGCATAATCCAATATGAAACTATAGAAGAGGCCGGTAAGTTTTTCGCTTATCGGCCTTTTCTTTCCTAACAAATGACATACGACCAACAGATTCTACATATATTGACTGAAGCTGGCGAGCGCGGCATTTCGGTTCAAACCATAGCAAGACACGTCTTTAATATGAATGTGTCGTTTTTTGTATCTCCCGACTTTGAGGAAATACGCACCTATGTACAACAGTATCTCTTACGCAATTCACGATCGTCTTTGTCGCTCATAGAGAGAACAGAACGCAGAGGTTATTATCGTCTCAATACCAAAGGTTCGGCAGATGCCCGACAACTCATGCTCGAATTTCAAGAGCATGAAAACATCGAGGAAGCCGAAGATGAGAAACCTCAACAGCAAGATCTTTCGCTTAGTCTATTTGATTAGCGACCAATCAAACATACTTATTTTATTTCCTTATACACCTCTTCATAAAGACGAAGCAGGTTTTCTGTCGTCTTGCGCCATGAGAAGAGTTTGGCTCTCTCCAGTCCTACAGCCTTCTGTCGTTGGTAGAAGTCTGTATCACGTTCCAGTTGCAACATCTTCAACGCAATCTCATCACTACTTTCAGGGTTAATAAGAATGGCGTCATGACCAGCTATTTCAGGCATGGAAGATTTGTTTGATGTGATAACAGGTGTGCCACAAGCCATGGCTTCAAGCAAAGGAATGCCGAAACTCTCACGCAATGATGTGTAGAGAAATGCAAAGGCATTATTGTAGATATAAGGTAAATCGCTATTGATAATGTATCCAGGTATCACGATGTGGTCACGGATAGCCTCTATGCCGTTGCGCTCGATGATGCCATTGAGATATTCTTGGTCAAGATCAGCCATAAGCAAAGGACGTTTCACTTCTGATAGTTCCAGATATTTGGCATAAGCCACAAGCGTGCGTTCCGTATTCTTTTTCGGATCGGTATTGCCAAGGAAGAAGAAATAGCCAGCATCGGCAATATATTTTCTGTATTGTTGTTTGTCACTTTCTATAGGACGAAACCACTCGTTGTAACCGTTATAAATCATCTTCAACTGGCTGTCGGGCAGTTGAAGTTTCTGTTTGATATTGCCTAATTCAAAATCAGATACCGTAATGATGCGGCGACATTTCTTCAGAATGCGAGGCACATTCCATCGGCGGTAGAAATAACCCAGGTTTTGATAGAGCGATTTATTCTTTTTGTCGCGTGGCTCCAGAAAGATGATGTCGTGCAGCGTCAGCACCAATGGAATGTCGCACCAGATAGGTGCCGTATTGCTTGTGCAATGCAAAATATCTACACCTGCTTTTCTTGCGGCACGTGGTAAAGCCCATTGTTCCCAAAGCGGATAGGACGGACAATTGACTTCGATGATGTGAACATGTTCAGAACTCTCTATACAGCGATCAACACCAGGTTTGACAAAGACAAAATACTCATGTGGGGTATCCATCTTTTGCAGTTCTTTAATCTCTTGAAGAACCACGAAATCCATGCCGTGTTTGTTCTTGCGGAATATGCGTTGCGCTTCAATACCAATTCTCATCATCTCACAGTCCTTATATGGGGAAATTGTTCTCAAAAATTATTTAGTCCAGTCTCTTGATAATTCTTGCTGGAACACCAGCCACGACGCAATGGTCGGGCACATCTTTGCTGACCACAGCACCTGCTGCAACAACCGAATGGCAACCGATGGAAACACCAGGGAGGATGACGGCATTGGCGCCAATCCATACGTCATCGCCGATAATAATAGGTTGTGTGCTGATACCTTGCGCATCAATACGTAGATTGGTGTCTGCGAAATTATGGTTGAGCGCAGTTACGGTGATGCCTTGTGCCAGATTGACATGATTGCCGATTGCTACAGGGCCGATTACTGTGCAATGAAGCCCGATGCGCGTGTGATTACCAATACTGACGTCGCCTACAGCATTGTTGATACAGCAGAACGATTCTATCACACTATTCTTGCCAAGCGAAAACTTTCGGTAGGGTGGGGTGTCCATCCTCACACTACTGTATATCTTCGAACTGCGACCACGATGTTGATAGAGAGGCGCCAGTATTCTGATGTACCATCGGGGGCGTGCATCTCGTTGGTTCATGATGATACAGTCCAACAGATGTTTCAATCGTGGACTTGCTTTCAGCCGTTCTCGCATCGTTTCTTTGTCTTTCATGGCGGTAAAGGTACTACTAAAAGTGTAAAAATGCAAATTTTATGGTGATTTTTCGAAAATAATCTATACTTTTGCAAAGATAAATACTATAAGGATGAAGATACTCTTCCTCGTTTACCACGGATTTTCCGACTATAGCGGTATCAGCAAGAAGATTCACTATCAAGTGAAGGGACTGCGTGAAAACGGACACGATGTCCGCCTCTGCTACTATGCTTTCTCTCCCGAAGGCCATCGTTGTCGATATATTGATGGTCAGGTTATACAGGATTATGGCAAGGGACGCTTGGCTGCTGTGCGTCAGCGTGTTGACTATCGCTGTGTGTATGACTACTGTCTTCGTGAGGGAATAGCGTTCGTCTATGCCCGTAGCTTTCATAATGCCAATCCCTTCCTAATTCGTTTCTTCCGTAGATTGCGATCAAAGGGAATAGTGGCAGTTACCGAAATCCCCACCTATCCCTATGATTCGGAATATACTCACGACTATGGATGGAATGTGCGGTTGGGTGTCTTTATCAATAAACAATACCGCCAACAATTGGCGCAAACCATGTCAGCCATCGTCACTTTCTCTGACGAACAGGAGATATTTGGTCAGCAAACCATCCGCATTAGCAATGGTGTGGATATGGATAGCACACCTTTGCATCCTGCGTTTCCGCAATTATCCAATCCCCTTCACCTGATCGGTGTGGCAGAGGTGCATTATTGGCACGGCTTCGACCGATTGATAGCTGGTTTGGGTGTCTATTACCAACAGCCGAGCAAGGTAAAGCGTGACGTCATCTTCCATATTGTGGGCGGAGTGGATGAAACGTATATGACAGGCAATTCCAAGCAGATAGGCTTTCAAACTTTGATAGACCATTATAGTTTGAAGGATAAAGTCATATTCCATGGAGCTTTGTTTGGTGCAGAATTGGATGATGTCTTCAACCAATGCCAGTTTGCCATCGGTTCTTTAGGACGCCATCGTAGTGGTATAACTCGTATCAAGACCTTGAAGAACCGTGAGTATGCCACTCGCGGCATACCTTTTATATATAGCGAACAAGATGAAGATTTCGATCATCAGTTTTATGTCTTAAAGGCTCCAGCAGATGAATCGCCCATCAATATCTGTGATATCATCGACTTTGTAGATAGTCAATCATGGAATCCTATGGTCATACGTCATAGTGTGGATCATCTGTCGTGGAAGGTGCAGATGCAGAAAGTGGTTGAATCTGTGTTTCCAACCCATCAGTTGAAAGACTGATTCTGACTAACGTTTGACGAAAAACCGCACCAAGAGGAAGTTGATGGGTACGCAGATGGCAAACATAGGCAACGGCGCCCATTCTTTTGCAACACCCAGCCATAGGAATAAATTGAGGAATATGTTTTGCAATATCAGGTTGACCAAATGACTCAAGGCAAAGCCGCCTGCTTTCTTTCTATTGGGTTTTACCTGAAATGTAAAGTAGGTTGTCATGATGAAGTTGCAGACAAAGCTAACCAGATAGCCCACCGTATTGGCAGCAGTTTCGTTGAGCTGCCCCAATAGCAAGTAATATATGCCATATTGGATGCCGGTGGCAATCACTCCGACAATGCCGAAACGGATGATTTCTCCCAATCCCTTACTGTGTTTCATTCTTCAATTAGTGCTTTCCATTGTTTGATAATACTGTCGGTACTGAAGTTTTTGGCAATGTCCATGGCTTCAGCAGACTTCTCTTTCCAATTGATCATGGTGGCAACGCCCATTCTGCGCGACAGATCTTCAACATCTCCATTTCTGAAGTACATGCCGAAATCGCCCATAATCTCTTGACACACGGGGAGATCGGAAGAAACCACAGGAAGGCCATGTGACATTGCTTCAACAAGCACGAGCCCCCACCCTTCCCACCGCGAACTCAATATATAGACTTGAGCACGTGAATAATACGCTTGGATATTGTTGGTAAATGGATGGATAGTGATTCTGTCGTTGAGCTTGTATTTGTCTATCATTCGTTGGATGCGATCGCCTTCCTGACCTTCACCCACTATATCCAGATGCCATTCGCTATTATGTTGGGCAAACAGACAGAAGGCATCTATCAGTATGTCGAATCCCTTGTGGAGTGGCGAGAAACGTCCAATAGCAAGAAATCGCTTGGATGTTCCGTCAGAAGGCTGACCCGGTTTGAGGGTTAGGGGATTATTGATCACGTCGGTTGGGATATGATATTTGATGGCATCGCAATGACACAAAACGATGGTATGTTGTAGTTTCGACAGTTGGTATTCATAGTGTTGTTGCAACTCCTCACCTATATATAATGACCCTTTGCCATAGAGTGCATCGTATGAATTGTGTATCCACCCCATCAATTTCGATCCTTTCAGCTGTTTTTTGCATGTTGCCAGTCTGACTGCCAATGGTGCGTGGTCGCCAATGATGACGTCATACTGTCGGTCTAATTCAGCAACCAAAGCATTCCGAAGTTCTGATGGAAAAGAACTATGCGCATAGAGGTCAGAGGTGAAGTGTGTTTGTGGCAACACTTTCCGATAGAGGTAGCTATATGCCTTACACATCAGGTTCTTCCATTTTCCTACAGGAGGGTATTGGAAGAAACGGAAGTTGATCTGACATTCATCCAGTCCGTAGAGGGTTGTATCGTAAGCCGATGGAGCATCCAATGTGACAATAGTCACCTCATAGGTGTTGCTTAACGCTTTGGCAATGACTGCAGTAACGCGCTGCACCCCTCCTATACTGAAGATGGAATCAACCAAAAAGCATACCTTTTTTGCCATACCAATGATTTTTCCGCCAAAATTACTAAAAAAACACGAAATGTATATGGATATAAAGAAATATTTTATATATTTGCACGAACAAACAATTTCAGATATGAAGTTAGTCTATATATTCAGTTCATTTGCAGCAAAAGGTGGCACAGAGCGTATTTTCTGTGACAAGATGAACTGGCTGGCAGAAGTTGCAGGATATGAGATAGTATTTGTAACTTACGAACAAGGTAACCATCCTTTCGCATATCCTTTGTCTAAAAAAATCAGGTATGTCGATTTAAACACAAGGTTTTTTACAACGGGCACGATGCCATTGCTGAAGAGAATCCGTTTCAAATTCACTATGCCACGATTGTTTAAACATCGCTTACGACAGTTGTTGGACGAGATTCAGCCTAATCTGGTCATATCCACGACTAATTCACTTTTCCTTTTCCGCGAAATCTTATCCATGCCCTATCGGCACGTAGTAGAGTCGCATGTCTATTATGGACGCTTGTTACAGTACATTTTTACTCATATTCCATGGTTAGACCGAAAGATTTCGCAGCATCTGTTGAAGATGCTGAAACGATGTGAAAAGGTTGTTGTTCTTACTCATAAGGATGCGGCATGCTGGAAAGGCTATGACAATATCGAGGTTATTCATAACGTAGTGACTAATTATCCAGAAAAAATAACCGATGTTGCAGATAGACCGAAAAGGATAATTGCCGTAGGCAGACTTCACGAACAGAAGGGCTTCGACCTATTGATTCAGTCTTGGCAACTTATAGCCGCAAGACATCCTGATTGGCAACTTGTCGTCTATGGACATGGTGGAGACCTACAGAAGTTACAACAGCAGTTGGAGAAAGCTGGTCTTACATCGTCTATGACTTTCGCTGGTACGACCGACAACATCTATAAAGAATATCAGAATAGCGCCTTCTATGTGATGAGTTCGCGCTATGAAGGGTGGGGGCTCGTGCTTGTCGAAGCTATGTCGTGTGGCTTACCTTGTGTCTCTTTCGATTGTCCTTATGGGCCGAGTGATATTATTCGCGATGGTGAAGATGGCTTTTTGGTAGAGAATGGCAATATCCAACAGTTGGCTGAAAAGATGGAACTGCTCATCAACAACAAAGAGTTGCGCGAACGGTTGGGAGTACGAGCAAGATTGAATGCTGCAAGATTTACCTCAGACAATATTATGCCACAATGGACGAAACTGTTTGAAACGATAGTTCAAAATGATAATCATTAAACCAACAACTAACAGATAATGACAAACCACAGACACGCCTATTTGATCATGGCTCATAATGAATGGAGCCTGCTCAATGTGTTGCTCTCGTTGCTTGACGATGATCGCAACGATATTTATCTGCATATCGATAAGAAGGTGAAGCAAATGCCAGAGCTGTATCAGCCCAAACATTCTACGCTCTACTATACGCCCAAACGCTACGATGTGAGATGGGGAGATGTCAGCCAGATACATAGTGAGATGGAGCTTTTCAAGACAGCTTTCCAGCATGGCCCCTATCAGTACTACCACAAACTATCGGGTGTGGATCTGCCTATCAAGACTCAAGACTACATCCATCGGTTCTTCGATGAACACGAAGGCAAGGAGTTTATCGGCTTCTTCGACCGTACCGATTATATCAAAGCCGATACTGAGCGCAAGCGCCGCAGATATTATGTCTTGATGCGTTGGAACTTCCGTTGTCCCTTTGAACCGCGTTGGAAGGTTGTGCCCGCACAGATTATCCGGCATATTCTCTTGAAATTGCAGGATATTATCCATTTTTCACGAGGCAACGAACTGACTTTCCGTACAGGTCACAACTGGGTTTCGCTGACGGAGAAAGCCGTGAAATATCTGATAGACCAGGAGGCTTTTATCAACAAACGCTTTGCCCATACATCGTGTGGCGATGAGATGTATAAACATTCGTTGATTATCTCCAATCCCGAATTGAAGAAGAATATCTTTGATATGAACGATGGTGTTCATAGTTGTATGCGTTTTATCGATTTCAAACGTGCCAACATCGAACAGCAACGATGTGGTGAACCTTATACTTGGCAGGATGGTGACGAAGCAGAATTGCTCAGTTCCGAATATCTCTTTGCACGCAAGATGAGCAGCAAGAACCAAGTACTCATCAACAGTTTAGTAAAGGCACTTCTCGGCACAACCGAGAAGTGATGTAGTGGAAGCTTTGCTGTTCTAAGAGAAAGTACTGGTCAATTATAATCCAATCATTCAATTGTTGTTGCTTGTATCTATTTCACCAAATTGTCATCAGCATCTTCGTAATGGTCTTTTGTGAAGAAAATGCGAGTAATGCCTTTTGTTTGAATCTTGATGCGCTTGATGAAACTTTTAAAAAGCGATTCTGATGATAGTGTACCATAGCCGGTAATTGCACGTGCTTTGCGGTTGTAGATAAAGGCGATACGGCCGTATTTCTTCAGACATAATGCCATCGAACCGTCTTCTCCTCTGATGATATCTACACGATATTCCTCTTGGCGAGCGTAATCGGCATTATAGGCAAATACAAGGCCGCGGACGCTTAGCTCTGGTCGTTTGAAGTGCTGTATATATAAAAAGAGGTCGCGACATGTCTCAAAGAGTTTAAGACCAATCCATGAATGGTTTTCATCAGGAAAATAACTCCACAACGAACTGACACAGGATACATCAGGTTTTAATAGCTCCTCCAACATGATGTCAAAATAGTGTGGTGGATAGATGGTGTCAGAATCTATATCGAAATAGTATTTGCCTTTTGAGTGTTGCAGACCGCAGCGGCGTGCATAGCCACAGCTATGCTGATATTCGGTGTAATATGGTATGCCTGATGCCTCGAAAATTTCTGCAGTACGGTCTTTCGAATCGTTGTCAACGCCAATGATTTCTACAGGATACTTGCATTTTATCTCGCTAAGAGCCCAAAGACAAGCCTGTAGGTGTTGTTCTTCGTTATAGGCAATGACCACAATCGAAGCAAGTGGTTTCTCGCTTTGCAATGCAGCCAACCTTTCTCTTGTTTCGCTGATGATGTCGTTAGATACTTCGTTGAAGTTCTTTCCGTATATTGATAGATATTTCGAATACCATGCCATTGGAGTGTTGTTTTTAGGTTTTTGTTCCACAAAGATAATGGATATTGATGATAATCGCAAGTTTTTCTTCTAAGAATATATGTATTTGCTACTATTTTTTTTGTTCTTATAAAGAAAAGCCATTGTTTTTTAGGGTCTAAAAACAGTATAATGCTGATTAGATCTATCGTTATATTCATGTACAATCATATAAGATTTAACTGAGGCTTATAGAAAATAGTTGACTATTGTTTTCTTTTCTCATTTATTTTTCTTAACTTTGCCTCGTCGTAGCGCTTATGCTAATAAATACTATTAAGACCTGTGCTTTGACCGATAATGACTTCCAACCCAAAACTACGAAATTAGAAACACATGCTTGACCTATCCATCATCATACCCGTTTATAATGTTGAGGCCTACATCGAAGAATGTCTGGCTTCGGTAGTAGCCCAATCAGATGCAAAGGCTAATATCGAGTGCATCATCGTTGATGATTGTTCGCCCGATGGCAGTATGGATATCGTTCGGCGCTTTGTGGAGAACTATCAGGGTGCTGTTCAGTTTCGTATGCTTCGTCACGAAGTGAACCGCGGAATATCTGCTGCGCGCAATACGGGTGTAGAAGCGGCAACGGGCGATTATGTGTTTTTTATCGATTCCGACGACTATTTGATGGAACATGGTCTGAAAACGTTGGTTGATGGGTTGTTGGCAAATCCTGACGCAGACGTTGTACAGGGTAATAGTTTGTTTTTAGACAAGAAAGTATATAGCAAGAGACAAGAGCCTATAGTATTGTTATCTAAAAAAGAACGACTTGGCGCTTTGGTAAATTTTATTTTTCCTGTCACCCCATGGAACCGACTGATAAGGCGGAATGTGCTTATCAATAATCATATTTATTTTGTTGAGGGTATCATTTTTGAAGACTATCTTTGGAGTTATCAACTGATGGATGTAGCCCAAAAAGTGTTGGTGTTGCCACAAGTTACCTATTACTATCGCCCTAATGCTAATTCTATCATGCATACAAGACAATTGAAAATAGGCAAAACAATTTATTGCTGGGATGTTATTTTGACAACCATGCTCAAGCAGGAGCGCAATATTCGGGGATGTCTGTTGTTCAATGTCTTCTCCAGATTGTTGGAGATACAAAATATGATAGATCAGCATGGTTGCTCTGAGGAAGAGTTACAAGCTTTCCGCTGTCTGCGCAGTCGGTTGCTTAAGAATATCATTAGCCACGGACGCCCATTATTGTTACTGTTCTCGCTGACTATTTTCAAACCGTTCTACCACATCTATTCATTCCATTTCGTTCGCAGAAATTATCATATATTGGAGCGCATAATGCTTGCATTGGAACTGATGATTGACCGGTTGAAATGGTAGTGGGGTGAGACTATGATAAGTTGCTGAACCTTTCGGGATGGAAGATTTGATTGGTCTGAAACTGCTGCTTTTGTAATATTTGCAGCCTTCGGGATGTGTTCGGGATGTGTTCGGGATGTGTTCGGGATGTGTTTGAAAAAAGTTTGGCTATTATTCTCTTTTCTTATTTATTTTTCTTAACTTTGCCTTGTCGTAGCGCTTATACTGATAAATATTATCAAGACCTGTGCTTCGACCGATAATAACTTACAACCCAAAACTACGAATAAAGGAATACATGTTAACCATATCCATTATCATACCCGTCTATAAAGTAGAGGCATATATCGAAGAATGTCTGGCTTCGGTAGTAGCCCAATCAGATGCAAAGGCTAATATCGAGTGTATCATCGTTGACGACTGTTCGCCCGATGGGAGTATGGATATCGTTCGGCGCTTTGTGGATAACTATCAGGGAGCTGTTCAGTTTCGTTTACTTCGTCACGAAGTGAACCGCGGATTGTCTGCTGCACGCAATACGGGTATTGATGCCGCAACGGGCGATTATCTGCTTTTTGTCGATTCCGACGATTATCTCTCTGCCGACTGTCTTTCAACTTTGGTGTCGGGCTTCGATCTTTGTCCTGGGGCAGATGTGGTTCAAGCCAACAATCTGTGGGGCGTAGGACTGAAATCATTGTGGTATCATACCTCTCGTCCCTATGTGTTGACTGGTGGACAAGCATGTGTGGAGGCAATATTGTTTGATCGCATTCCCATCATGGCATGGAACAAACTCGTCAACCGCCAGTTTATCTTGTCTCATCAGCTGTATTTCATAGAAGGCATTATCCATGAAGACAATCCATGGACTTATCAACTTTTGTCTGAGGTTTCTACCGTGGTGGTACTGCCCCAGGTTACTTATTATTATCGCCATGTAACCACTTCTATTACCCAAGACAAGGTGGCGAATCTTGTAAAGCGACTACGCAGTTTTCAGATTATCATTGACCATGTTATGAATTTGAAACAGGTTCGGCCAACTGGAATGTTGCTTTATGTGTTCCCAGCTTTGTTGAAAGACAAGCATCTGATTTATCAGGTGGCATGTCCTGAAGATGCAAAACAAGCCATGCGTGATGTTGAAAAGCAACTATTTGCAACAGCCAAGACTCTCAAGCGCCCCATTATGCTGCTTTTCTTCCTGACTATATGCAGACCGATGAGCCATATTTATCGTATTCGTTTTGTACGCTCACACTTCCAAAATATCAAAAAGGTTGTGGATAAATTTGAGTTGATGATTGATAGATTGGTGTATAAATCATAGTTGACTTGCGCGAGAGCATGAGCATCGCGACCACTATGTGATGGGCGACAGATATATGCCAAACGCTTGTAAGGCGAAAGGGTGGGGTGATAATTGCTCCAGAAATTTAGTTTTCATGAAATATTCGACCACTCGACCACAGGCGTCTGCATCTCGTTGTCAATCACTCTCTTACAGGCGTGGTCGATTCCTGTAATTCAGAATTTACGACCACACTTCGACCACACTTATTGGTAAGCGTATCCGCGATGTTTGTATATGTCCGTCAACAATAACAATTGTTACTCAGAAATAAAAGAGTGTGCTATTTTTTAGATAACGTTTTGCCACTTGTTGCCAAATGTTTGGCAAAAGTATTGTCAACGTTTGGCAAAAGTATTGTTTAACGTTTGGCAAGGATGTTGTCTAACGTTTGAAAAAGGTCTTTTCAACGTTTGACAAAGGTATTATCCAACGTTTGATAAAAGTATTATCCAACGTTTGATAAAGGTGTTATCCAACGTTTGACAAAAGTGTTATCCAACGTTTGATAAAAGTATTATCCTGCGTTGGATAAAAGCGTAATAATCATCATGCCCTCCGCTTAGGCATCGATAAGGATTATTTGCTTAGCAGTTTCATGTTGATAAACGATGGCAATAAGTGTGGTCGAGTGGTCGAAATTTTCTTGAAAACTAAAGGCAACAATATAGAAGTTGGCACAAATAATATATGCAAATAGTCTTAGGATAATGAGACGGTTATCGCCTTTTGTTCCTCTTTATACGGGGATGGCGTGTCTTGTCATTTTTCATATGAGGCAGATCGCCTGTGCGTGTCAGTTTGAAGTCGGTGGCAGAGAACCACTTAGCACGATAGGGGTGGCCCGTGAAGCCCTCGTCGGTAGAAACTCCATAGGTAATAGAGTCGCCAGTTACCACGATGTTGTCTATGCTGACGATAGACCAACCATAACCTTTGCAGATACGTTTCAGCTTCTTTTTGTTATCTTGATGTAAATCTGTCAAGACAAACTTCATGCCCTTAATATCAACTTCTTTAGTGCTTTCGTCGATGCCCACGTCATTGAGAGAGTCGCTTGCCAGCATGTGGCTCAACTCTTTCTTTATTTGTGCAGCCAGTTCACCCCCTCTGTTGCCATAGGCAGGAATGGTTGCCAGCATCTTATTGTCGCCAATGGCATAGACAAACGAACCGGGGCCCTCGGCGCGAGCAATACAGTCGAGGCGGTAGATGCCGGGCTCTACTGCCTGTTTGCGTTCCACTTGGTATATTGCGCGACACTCATCATTATAGGTGTCAAGGTATCTCACACTTTTATTACCGTCGAAATACTCACCATGTGCAGTATAGTGGGCACAGTCTTCTGCCTTAATCAGATTCCATTCGCCATGGCGCATAAAGTCCATATCGTTATCGTCCATCAGTACGTCTTGATAGATATGGGTATGGAAATACTCTTTGGTTCGTTGTTCATGGCGGAATTTCGCCATCGAAATGCTACAGGGTATTATACTGCAGAGGGCAACAATCCATAGCAAAATCCATGCGATGCGCTGTGCTATGCCCATTGGCTGAACCTTTTTCGATAGCGAGAGAAGCATGTGGACGATAGCATATATGGGTATGAGCAACATCATAAACAGAGAGAATACGAAAATGATGAGTATCATCGGATTAGTCTCATACAGTTCTGCCAGTCCCATGGCTTGCAAATTGAATGGCATATAACTGTTGACGGGGAATGTCAGGGCCGATACCAAGACAACTAAAGCAAACAGAAAACCGCAGAACAGAATGATGGCTACGATGGAGGCGATGCCCACGAAGAATCCGAACAGAATCTTTAAAATAATGGCGAAAAGACTGCGAAACAGATTCGGCTGCTGGGTAGTACTCTGATCTTTATCTACCACAATGTCTGCCAAATGTTGTGGTGTGACAGCCTTTCCTTCCATCTGCAATAATTGTTCAGGCGTTCTTGCTTCAGGCAATATGATGGCCAAAACGATGTAAATAATAATACCAACGCCATAAAAAGCCGAGAATAAGACCGTCAGCAGCCGCCAGATGACAGGGTCGGTGTCGGTATATTTAGCCAATCCAGAGAGGACGCCAGCAACCATTTTATCGTTGGGGTTGCGGAATAGCTTCTTTCCGGAAGTTCTTTTGCGTACATTGTCATACACACCTTGTGCAGCTGAGTTGAAAGAATCAAACTTGTGTGCTTTATCGCTTTTGTCGCTTTCTTCGTTCTCTGTCAGCTGTTCTGGTTCGCCAATACGGCTGATGATGGCTTTCACGTGGTCGATAGTGATAGCCTCGTTGCCCTGTTCGCGAAGTTCAGTAAACAATTCTGCAATACGTGCTTCGATGTCATCGACAATCTCGTCGCCACCTTCCGACTTACCGAAAGAATGGCGTAACGACTCTATGTAGTGTTGTAACAGCTCGTAGGCATCTTCATCTATCTGAAAGAGACGCCCACAAAGATTGATGGTAATGTTCTTTTTCATTTTGCTTCTAAAAGATTGGGGTGATTGTTTTTAAGATAATTGATAGTGCCTGAGAGTTCTGCCCAAGCGAGATCGAGGCCTTCGAGAAATTTTTCACCCTCAGGACTGAGAGCATAGTATTTGCGTGGAGGTCCCTGGGTCGATTCCTGCCATTGATATTGCAGGAGTCTATCATTCTTCAAACGAGTCAGCAAAGGGTAGAGCGTCCCTTCCACCACAAGCAATTCTGCCTGTTTCAGTTGCTGAATAATATCGCTGGCGTACGATGGACGGCGCTTCAGAAGTAGCAGTACGCAGTACTCCAACATACCTTTTCGCATCTGTGATTTCGCATTCTCTATGTTCATACTATATTGCGTTTATATGATTTCGAATGCAAAGTTAGGCAAAATATTAGTACCTTGCAATACAAAGTACTATGATGATGCGAAGAATTATGATATATTAACAGTTTGTGTGTGGCGGAAATAATAAGAACATAGTAAAGAAACATAGAATATTCTCTATAAAAATGTATAATGTTCGGGTGTTATTCATATTTTTTTCGTAACTTTGCACAAAATTGTACGTAAACGAAACAATGAAACATATAAGAAACTTCTGCATTATTGCCCATATTGATCATGGCAAGTCAACACTGGCTGACAGAATGCTTGAATATACAAAGACCATTCAGATTACTGGTGGTCAGATGCTTGATGATATGGATTTGGAGCGAGAGCGTGGTATAACGATCAAGAGCCATGCAATCCAAATGGAATATTCGCATGGCGGAGAGCAATATGTGCTCAATTTGATTGATACTCCAGGACACGTCGATTTCTCTTATGAGGTATCGCGATCTATTGCCGCGTGCGAGGGCGCTCTGCTTGTGGTAGATGCCACACAGGGTGTGCAGGCACAGACCATTTCAAACCTCTATATGGCTATTGACCATAATTTGGAGATTATTCCCGTCATCAATAAAATAGATATGCCTTCGGCTATGCCCGATGAGGTGGAAGACGAAATTGTTGATCTCATTGGTTGTGACCCAGAAGATATTATCCGTGCAAGCGGAAAAACAGGTGAAGGAGTACAGCAGATTCTCGACGCTGTAGTGGAACGTATTCCCCATCCGCAAGGCGATGCCGATGCACCATTACAGGCTTTGATCTTCGATTCGGTGTTTAATTCCTTCCGTGGCATTATTGCCTATTTCAAGATTGAAAACGGTGTTATCCGTCAAGGTGATAAAGTGAAATTTTTTAATACTGGTATGGAATATGAAGCCGATGAGGTAGGTGTGCTCAAAATGGACATGATACCACGCAACGAATTGCGTACCGGTGATGTGGGCTATATCATCAGTGGCATTAAAGACTCTAAAGAGGTGAAGGTCGGCGATACCATTACTCATGTGGCACGTCCTTGCGAAAAGGCTATTGCCGGATTCCAGGAAGTGAAACCCATGGTGTTTGCGGGTGTCTATCCCATTGATCCAACTGACTATGAGAACTTGCGTGCCTCTCTTGAGAAACTGCAGTTGAACGATGCCTCACTTACCTTTATGCCTGAGACCTCCATTGCCCTTGGCTTTGGATTCCGTTGCGGATTCCTCGGTTTGTTGCACATGGAGATTGTACAGGAGCGTCTCGACCGCGAGTTCAATATGGATGTTATCACCACAGTGCCCAACGTAACCTATATGTGCTACGATAAGCAGGGTGGAGTGAAAGAGGTGCACAACCCTTCGGGATTGCCTGAACCTACGCTCATCGACCATATCGAAGAACCCTATATCCGTGCTTCAATCATCACTGCTGCCGACTATATCGGCCCTATCATGACGCTTTGTCTCGATAAACGTGGTGAACTGATAGACCAGCAGTATGTCAGTGGTAATCGTGTGGAACTGCATTTCATGTTGCCATTGGGAGAAATCGTTATCGACTTCTACGACAAACTCAAGTCTATCTCTAAGGGTTATGCCTCATTCGACTATCATGTAGATTGTTTCCGACCTTCCAAACTGGCGAAACTTGACATCTTGCTCAATGGTGAACCAGTCGATGCACTCTCAACGCTGACCCATCAGGATAATGCCGTATCCTTTGGACGACGTATGTGTGAGAAACTTAAGGAACTTATTCCTCGTCAACAGTTTGATATTGCCATTCAGGCAGCCATCGGAGCCAAGATTGTTGCCCGCGAAACCATTAAGTGTGTGCGCAAGGATGTGACAGCTAAATGTTACGGAGGCGACGTGAGCCGAAAACGCAAACTGCTTGAAAAACAGAAGAAAGGAAAGAAACGCATGAAACAAATTGGCAATGTGGAAGTGCCACAGAAAGCTTTCCTTGCTGTGCTGAAGTTAGACTAACTAACGAACAAATAAAAATCTTAACTCATATAATAAAAGCCAAAAACGATGACTAATATTGGACTGACGCCACGTGATGTGGCTCGTGAACTGGCACGTCGATACAGTACGATGACACATGACGAACTCGATATGCTGGAAGGTATATTGGTTCCAATGAAATTTCAGAAGGGTGAATACATTCTGCGCGAAGGGGAGGTATGCAAAAATATCTTCTGGATTGTCAAGGGACTGGTGCGACAGTTCTATCATAAAAATGGTAAAGAGTTGACCGAATATATGGCAACAGAAAACACAATCTGTATGGCTATCGAAAGTTTGTTTCATGAGGAACCGTCGAAACAGCAGATTGTTGCTCTTGAACCCACTATCATCTATGCATTGCCAAAGGCTGCGCTTGAGCAAGAGGCTATTAAGAATGTCAATATTCAGATGCTCTATCGTAAGATATTGGAAGAGTCGCTCATCATCTCTCAGAAGCATGCAGATATGCTGCGCTTCGAGACTGCACAGGACCGTTATGCCAAGTTGGTGAAGGAAAGTCCGCAATTGGTACTACGCGCTCCATTGGTCTATATCGCGAGTTATTTGCAGATGACTCCAGAGACCTTGAGTCGTGTTCGTACATCGGCCTTGCTGTAATCAACCGGCAACACCCATATGGAGTTAATCCTCTGAATAGCCATCCTGTCGAAGCCCTGTCATTATATCAATGATGGGGCTCCGGCTATTTAATCAGAATCGATTATTTGGTTGTAACCCAATCGGGCTGATACTGTTTGGAAATATATAAACATGTTGATTTACAGTTCGCACGTGCGCGTACATTATATATATAATAAATCATACGCCAAGCTGTCTGCAAGCTATTATTGCATTGTTTTCCTGCTTTGTTGCTTTCTTTATATGCGTATATGAATAGGGTATTGTGACGTAAAGATATGACGTGTTTTGATTTTTATAGATTAAAATGTATGCTTTTTTTTTGGCAATAACACGAGAATAGTGTATATTTGCAAGCGGTTAGACCTCTCTATAGATATTCATTATATGAAACTTATACCAGCTTATAAATTTCTGATGTATCCTGTTGCCCGTACATTCAGACTGGCACTCTTACTGCTTGTCGCTATAGTTGTGGGTTGTGGAAAACCTGATAAAAAGTTTGTAATAGCTGTATCTCAATGTTCAGAAGATGTTTGGCGCGACAAACTCAACGAAGAATTGAAAACGGGAGAGTATCTCAATGATTCCATTATGGTGAAACTTGCTTCATCCAACGATGACAATGTATTGCAGAATAAGCAAATCAACCAGTTTGTTGATGAAGGCGTGGATTTGTTGATTGTTTCACCAAATCAGTTGAGTGCCATATCAAAGGCTGTAGAACGTGCCTATGACAGAGGTATTCCTGTTATTCTATATGACCGCAAAACCAATTCCGACAAATATACCGCATTCATCGGGTGTGACAATTATGTTATTGGCAAGTCGATGGGTACTTTCATCGCACAACAGCTTCATGGCAAGGGGCGCATCGTGGAAATCCGAGGATCGGAGGGTTCTTCACCTGCCATAGAGCGTCATCGTGGTTTTATGGATGCTGTCAAACACTATCCTGATATTCATCTTGTAGCCTCAGAAGGTGGTGATTGGAAGGAAGAAAGTGGTATAAAGGCCATGAAACGTATTCTCCAACAGACACAGAATTTCGATTATGTGTTTGCTCATAACGACCGATTGGCATGGGGGGCCTATGTGGCAGCCAGACAAATGGGCGTTAACCGCAATTATAAATATACTGGTGTGGATGGCATGGCTACCGAAGGCGGAGGCTTGGAATTGGTGCGCGATGGTGTGTTTGAAGCATCCTATCTCTATCCCACCAAAGGCGATGAGGTCATTGCATTGGCTTTGACGATACTAAACCATCAACCTTATCAGCGTGATAATTACCTAAGCTCTTCCATCATTACTAAAGCAAATGCCGAACTCACCCTTATGGAGGCAAGAGATGCCGAACGGCAAACGCACAAACTAAGAACGCTCCACCATCAAGTAGATAAATATCTATCGGATTATAATGCCCAAAAGGTTCTGTTGATGAGCTTGGGACTTTTCCTACTGGTATGTATTATTGCTTCTACGTTGATATTCAGAAGTTATATTGTCAAGACTCGACTCAATGAGAAACTTGCCAATGCCAATGATGAATTGAAGCGCATGAATGGGGAATTGGAAGATAAGAACGATGAACTGAAACGACTCAACGATGAGGTGATGGAGTTGACCCATTCGCGCTTGGTATTCTTTACCAATATCAGTCATGAACTCCGTACACCATTGACTTTGATAGCTGATCCGGTGGAAATGTTGCTTGATGATCACAATATCAAGGGACGTAGTAGGGAACTACTTGGTATGGTGAAGCGCAACGCATTGGCATTACAGCAACTCGTAGGTTCTATTCTCGATTTCCGAAAGATACAAAATGGAAAAATGACATTGACGCTCAATCGTTTCAATATTGTAGAGGCTATGACCTTATGGGTTGATGACTTCCGACTGACGGCAGAGCGCAAGAATATCCAACTCCACTTCAACACCGAAGGCTTTAAAGCTTCACCGACCATCATTGCCGATAAAGAGAAAGTGGCACGTATAGTATTCAATCTCCTGAGTAATGCCTTGAAATATACCCCGTCTGGTGGCAACATATTTGTTTCGCTTTGTGATGCAGAAACTCCTGATGCATTGCGCATCGATGTGAAAGATACAGGAAAGGGCATTGCACGTGAAGAGGTAACGCAGGTATTTGAACGTTTCTTCCAAGCCCAGGGTGCCGCCAGCGGTACAGGCATAGGATTGGCATTGGTCAAATCCTTTGTGGAATTGCATCATGGTGAAGTATGGGTGGAGAGTGAAAGTGGCAAGGGTGCCGACTTTATTGTGGTTCTGCCTCTTACCCAAGAAGGTGAAGTGGAACCAGAAGAGTCAGAAGGTAACATAGCTGTTGATGAGAGTAGCATGCAGTATATTGATGACGGAGACAAACTGCAGGGCAAGGTTCAGCAATTGGTAAATCCCGATACCGACCGTCCCACATTATTAATTATAGACGACAATAATGACATCCGTCAGTATGAACGTACTTTGTTGCAGGACGATTACTTTGTATTGGAAGCAGCTGATGGCAAGGAAGGTCTTGATGTGGCAATAAAGGAAGTACCCGATTTAGTAGTATGCGATGTGATGATGCCCGTTATGGACGGTCTCGAATTTACCGAACGTTTGAAGACCAATACTGCTACATCGCATATTCCCGTCATCATGCTGACAGCAAAGAATCTGGAAGAACAGCGAGCAGAGGGTTATGAGCATGGGGCAGACTCCTATATCACCAAGCCATTCCATAGTAAGGTGCTTCTTGCTCGTATCAACAATCTGTTGAAGCAACGCCGATTGTTGAAGTCGCTGTTCAAGGATATTACGCAGGCCGATGAACAGACGATAGACCAATCGTCCATGGATGATCGCGATAAACAGTTTATGAAACAGTTGCACCATATTATTCAGTCAAATCTCTCGCGCAGTGAGTTTGGTGTTGAAGATATTGGTAGGGAAATCGGTTTGAGCCGTGTACAACTTTATCGCAAGGTGAAGGCCATGACAGGTTCTTCGGTTGTTGACCTGATGCGCAAGGCAAGGCTCTATAAGGCCAAGCGCCTCTTGGAGAGTCGTAGCATGAGTATAGCAGAAGTTGCCTATGAAGTAGGTTTCTCAGCACCGTCTTATTTCACCAAATGTTTCAAAGATGAATATGGTATGTTACCTGGTGAAGTAGGGTAGGGTTGGTTGTAACTATATGAAAACCATGCATTAAAGTTGGTATTTAATGATAAAAATCGTTCATGGACTAATAAAAATGTTACCATGAACGATTTTTTGTATCCGATGAAATGATTTTTATGTACGGTGTTCTATTCGTATCGTAAATTTGCAGCAGAAATCAAACAACAATGCTAACAATAAAAAACGTAACGATTATGAACACCTTATTCAATGGTAAATTTGCAACCGTCACAGTGCTTACAATTTCATTATTAAATGTAGCGGCAGTTTTTGCGCAAGACGACAATGCCAATGCCAAAGAGGAAGGCAACCGCAATGTAATGCTCAATGCTGCCAGTGCTAATGGTCCACGTGAGATTCAAATCGGACTTCCCTCTGCCGATGTCAATGTGTTGGAGAACGGTTTGCCTGTCACCTATGCCACCAATCCCCATTCAGTTAACACTATTTGGCGCGGTGATGCCAGTTTGAGTCACCAAGGATTGCTCAAAATAGCCGAAACAGCCATCACCACCGGTAATATCGGTTATGCAGTCAATTCATTTACCCAGAAGGGACAAAAGGGATTCAATGGTACGTTGAACTATAAGAGCAACCATTTCGGACTGCAAGAATTCTCTTTGAATATGAATGGCGACTTGGGTAAAGACTGGTACTATAGTATGAATATGTATCAGGATTTCGATCCGGGAACCTTCAAAATCAAATCCACTCCTTATCAAGACCGCACTCAAATCTATAAGGCACTCCTTACTAAACGCTATAACGGCAACCGTGGTGAATTTACCGCTATGTACAAATATGCCAACAGCCATAATGTATATAACTATGCCACTCAGAGTGCTCCCTTTGTCTATGTGGGTGATGGCAGCGTGAAAGAGTATGGCAAATTCAAACTCGGTACTACTTCTTATCTTCCCACAGATAACAATATGACCTATCGCAATATGCGTACAGGAGAGTTGGAACAGACCACACTCTACGATGCTTGCTTGAATAAAGCCAGTGAGGTGACACTGATGAACACTTATCGGTTTGACAATGGCTTGAATTGGAAGGCTACTTTGAAATATGACCACTCTCGTGGTGCCATGGTGTTTCAGACTCCTATGGCTATTATCGACTTGAAGAGCGATGACAACCAAGGCAGATATCAATATATGTATCGCGATATTGACGACAAGACTCAGGCCTACGACGGACAGTATGTCCAGACCCGCATGTCATGTCTCAATGCCGGAACCATCGACGAGGCTCTCTTTACTTCTGAACTTTCTAAGAAGTTCCGCAATTCAACCCTTCGATTGGGCATCAACGAGTGGTTTTATCATATCGACTATTGCTCAAACACAACCATGTACGATCAGAGCGTGCCAGCAGATGGCAGTTATGCCGTTCGTGTATGGGATGCCAACCAGCGCAACAGTTATTTCTATGACTTCAACAAGAACGCTTCAGAATATTATAAGGGAAGTGAAAATAAATTGGCACTCTATTTTACCCACGATTGGGATGTGACCAAGAAATTGAATCTCTACTATGGTGCTCGCTTGGAATGGCAGAAACTGAAGGGTGAGAATGCAGCAGTGAAGAATGCTCAGGGTGAGTTTGTCGGTCGTTTTGCTGACTATCATCTCGGTGCTACAGCCGCTGATGGAACCAAGATAGCTCCTGTAGATTTGAACTACAACTGGGTGAACTACGATTTCTCGCTGGCAGCAACTTATAAGTTGACCAATAAGTTTGGATTCACTGGCGATTTTACTTATATCGTGCAGCATCCTAAGTTTGAGGCATTCGCACCAGCAACATTGCCTAATACCGATAAGATCTCAGTGCCACTGGGACGTGCAGGAATCTATTATAACAATTCATGGTTAAGTCTGACCTCGTTGTTCTCATACATTTCAAAGACGAACAATAACTCAACGCTCAATTTGCAACATGGCAGTGAAATCAAGGCAGCACCTTTGGCATACGATATCCAGACTTGGGGCTGGACAACTGATGCAGTGGCTCATCCTTTCAAAGGATTTGATTTCCACTTCCTCTTCACTTATCAGAAACCTACCTACAAGAAGTTTGAAACCTCTGTAACTTTCAACGATGGCTATATTGGTACAATCAATGCCACAGGCAATATTGTTGCTGAGATTCCTCAGGTACTTATAGAATTGGATCCTAGCTATATGATAACCAAGAATATCAAGCTCTGGACCAGTTTCCGTTACTTTAGCAAGACCTATGCCAATATCAACGAGGCATATTACTTCAACGGTCACTGGGAAACCTTTGGCGGTATCAACTGGCAGGCCACCAAGCGCCTCGCACTTGGCTGTACAGTAGTAAACTTCCTCAATCAGACTGGTGCTAAAGGCAGTATTGCCGGTGCCGAACTTATTACCAAGGATGAAGCCAAGGGTATTAAGAATCAAATCATGACAGGTAGTTATCTCCGTCCATTTACTGTAGAATTCTCAGCATCGCTGAAATTCTAATCGCTTCAATCTTTATAACATTATCGACAGCCTCTGTATAGTATCACCCCATTAGTTGTCAGGCCCTAATTAGGATAACACAGATTCAGGATAACACAGATATTGATATCAATTACGTTAAACAGGATATGGTTGTAATGCATAAACACAAATAAAAGAATATTCATATATAATACACCTTTCATACGGGTGACTGATTCGGGATGTTACATATACAGAACTGTTGATAACACAAGAAAAACAGAAATCCAACGTTTATATAGTACAATCCTAAAATACTAACACAATGAGAACAAACAATTTCATCAAAGCATCTTGCCTGCTACTGATGGCATCTGCTTCTTCTGCTTTCGCACAGAAAATGAGTATCGAACATAAAGGTGACACCACTGTCATCAAGGTTGAAAACCCCACTAAGTATCTGCTGCTCCCCGTCCAGGAAGAAAAGGATGAAGCACAAGTGTTACTCGATACAGGTAGCAAGGATGATACTTGGATGGATGTGCGCCTGGCACAGAACGGTGCTGACTATTACGTGCCATTCGCCTTGGGTAAGGGAAAAACTGCAACGGTTAAGATTCTTGGTTTGAAGAAAGATGCTTTGGCTGTCAATCTGATGAAACTCAACGATACATTCGATACCACCAACACCGATTACTATCGTCCTTCTTATCATTTCACTCCGCTCTATGGCTGGATGAACGACCCCAACGGCATGGTCTATAAAGACGGTGAATATCATCTCTACTTCCAGTATAACCCCTATGGAAGCAAGTGGGGCAATATGCACTGGGGACACGCAGTCAGCAAAGATCTCGTACATTGGGAACATCTCGCCCCAGCTATCGCCCGCGACAATATGGGCCATATTTTCTCAGGAAGTTCTGTCGTTGACAAGCGCAATACCGCAGGCTATGGCAAGGATGCCATCATAGCGCTTTATACTTCAGCAAGTGATAAAAACGGTCAGATTCAGTGCATGGCATACAGCACCGACAACGGTCGTACTTTCACCAAGTATGAAGGCAATCCTGTGTTGACACCATTCGATGGCTTGAAGGATTTCCGTGATCCGAAAGTGTTCTGGTATGAGAAAGGAAAGTGTTGGTACATGATCGTTTCTGCCGATAAAGAGACGCGTTTCTATAAATCAAAGAATCTCAAGAAGTGGGATTACGTCAGGGCCTTCGGCAAAAGTATGGGTCAGCAACCTTGTCAGTATGAGTGTCCCGACTTCTTCCAGTTGCCTGTCAATGGCGATAAGAAGAACAAGAAATGGGTGATGATTATGAATATCAACCCCGGTTGCTGGTTTGGCGGTAGTGCTACTGAGTATTTTGTTGGCGATTTCGATGGTAAAAACTTTATTTGTCCCGATGCTAACGATGTAAAATGGCTCGATTGGGGTAAGGATCATTATGCAACTGTTACCTTCTCAAACACGGGTGATAGAGTATTGGCGATGACCTGGATGAGCAACTGGCAGTATGCCAATCTCACTCCGTTCAAGCAGAATCGTGGTGCCAACGGTTTGCCAAGAGAGTTGAAACTCTATGAGAAGAACGGCAAATACTATGTTTCAGAAGATGTTGCCCCTGAGGTTTATGCCTTGAGAAAGGATACTAAGGATATCGCTGATGCTACTGTAGCAGATGCCAAAGAATTGAAGAGTGCTGTTGCCAATATGGAAGGCGCCTTCGAGATTGAGGCTGATGTTACTCCTGATGCCAACGGTATTGCAGGTATTGAGATCTCAAATAACAAACGTGAGCGTACCCTGATCTATTTCGATATGAAGCAGGGCAAGGTAGTGATGGATCGAACCGAGAGTGGCTTGACCGACTTTGGCAAGCAGGCAAGTCCCCATGATATCGAATTAGCATGGGACAAGCAACTTGTTGCAGAAGGCAAACAACCAGCCCGCATCACCAATTCTATCAACTATAAGAACGATTTCTCCCTTGCCACATGGGCACCACTGACGCTATGCGAGGATGGCAAGACCACTTATCATGTTGATATCTTCGTAGATAAGTCATCTATCGAACTTTTTGTAGATGGCGGTCGCATTGCCATGACCAACCTTGTGTTCCCTGTTGAACCATACGAGAATGTGAAACTCTATAGCAAAGGCGGTAAGGCAGAATACAAGAATGTAAAGCTCCACAAGATTGCATTATAATGATTGTAGCACTATAAACATCAAAAAGCAATGGTCTTCCCTAACTGGCAGACCATTGCTATAGAAAAATAAACAATGAATAAATCATCTAAGTTGACCCTTATCCCGGTGATGCTCTGTTTCTTCGCCATGGGATTTGTAGATTTGGTAGGTATTGCCTCCAACTACGTAAAGGAAGATCTCAACCTCAATGATGCAACAGCCAATCTGTTCCCATCGCTGGTATTCTTCTGGTTTCTAATATTCTCCGTGCCTACAGGCATGTTGATGAATAAGATTGGACGCAAGCGCACTGTGCTGTTGTCGCTCATCGTGACTGCTGTGTCGCTACTGTTGCCTATCCTTGGCGAATCGTTCGAACTGATGTTGGTATCGTTTTCGCTGTTGGGCATTGGTAATGCACTGATGCAAACATCGCTCAACCCATTGGTTTCGGTGGTTGCCACCGGCAAACATCTGGCATCCACTCTGACTTTTGGCCAGTTTGTCAAAGCCATTGCGTCATTCCTTGCCCCATACATTGCCATGTGGGGTGCCATTGCCACCATCCCCACATTCGGTTTAGGTTGGCGTGTGCTCTTCCCCATTTATCTCGTCATCGGCATTGCTGCCACGGTATTTTTGGCAGGAACACCTATTGAGGAAGAAGAGATGAATGGTGGAGTTTCTGGTTTTGGTGAATGTTTTCGATTGTTGGGCAAACCCATTGTTCTGCTGTCGTTCATCGCCATCATGTGTCATGTGGGCATCGATGTGGGCACCAATACCACCGCACCAAAGATTCTGATAGAGCGTCTGCAATGGACATTGAATGAAGCAGCCATTGCCACCAGCCTTTATTTCATTTTCCGCACCATTGGTTGTTTCACCGGTTCATTCTTCCTTCGCATATTGAAACCACGTTTGTTTTTCGCCATTAGCATCGTGATGATGGCGCTGAGCATGATAGGCTTGTTCGTCGGCGAGAGCAAAATCATCCTTTATATCGCTATCGCTTTGGTAGGTTATGGCAACTCCAATGTCTTCTCCATCGTATTCTCCCAGGCCCTTTTGTCAGTTCCAGAGAAGAAAAACGAAGTGAGCGGTTTGATGATTATGGGCCTTTTCGGCGGTACTGTATTCCCACTCATCATGGGTTTTGCCAGCGATGCCGTAGGTCAGGTGGGTGCCGTTGCTGTCATGGCAGTGGGTGTTATCTATCTGTTCTCTTATATCAATAAGGTGGAAATGTAATAGCTTTGTTGAACTTTAAACAATAGAACATAAATTATGAATACTAATTTGAAGAAAAAATACTGTGTAGGATTGGGTGAAATCCTTTTCGATGTGCTTCCTACCGGATCACAATTGGGCGGTGCTCCTGCCAACTTTGCTTATCATGCTGGTCAGCATGGCTTGCCATCGGTAGCCGTTAGTGCTATTGGCAACGATGTTTTAGGCACTCAGGCTCTCCGCTTGTTGGATGAGAAACAGCTCAAACATGTATTGCCTGTGGTAGATTATCCCACAGGTACGGTACAGGTGGAACTTGACAAGGACGGCGTCCCCACTTATGACATCAAGCAAAATGTGGCATGGGACAATATTCCCTTTACCCACGACATTCGTGAGGTGGCAATAGGTTGTGGTGCCGTTTGTTGGGGATCGTTGGCACAGCGCAATACGGTCAGTCGCGATACCATTTACCGCTTTCTTGACTATACTCCAATGGATTGCTTGAAGATTTTTGATATCAATCTCCGTCAGAATTTCTATTCGAAAGAGGTGATTTGTGAGAGTTTGAAGCGTTGCAATATTTTGAAGATCAACGATGAAGAACTTGTCACAATAGGTCGCATGTTTGGTTATCCCGGTCTTGATATCGAAAACAAATGCTGGTTGATACTCGGCAAATACGATCTCGATATGTTGGTATTGACGTGTGGCGTGAACGGCAGTTATGTGTTTACTCCTGGCAATCTGTCTTTCCAAGAAACTCCAAAGGTGGAGGTCGCTGATACTGTTGGTGCTGGCGACTCGTTTACAGGCACGTTCTGTGCATGTATTCTCAAGGGCATGAGTGTGCCCGAAGCCCATAAGCGTGCTGTTGAAGTGAGTGCTTATGTCTGCACCCAACAAGGTGCTATGCCGGAAATACCCCAAGAACTTTTAGGATAACACACAAACATAGTTATGACATGCCGTATGGTTTTCAGAAGCCGTGCGGCATGTCTTTTGTTTGTTATAAGCTGACTCCTATACTGTTGTCAAGTAGATATGAAAAGGAGCAAATGACGTTTGAAGCCATTCAGTACAACTGTGATAGGTGTGAAAACAGACGCCAGTAAGCATGGTGTGAAATATCTATTTGTAGGCAAATCAAATTGTTTTGCTGACCAATTTCATCGTATCTTCTCAGCAATTTCATTGAATTTCCTCAGCAAATACATTGAATTTGGTCAGCAATTTCATTGAGTTTACTGAGCAAATTCATTGAATTTGCTCAGTCATCAACTATTCGTTGATTTAAAGTGAAATAGGCTCGTATGGCAAATCGAATACATCTGCCACAGCATGGTAGGTCACTTTGCCATTAACCACATTGAGCCCTTTGTAGAGTGCAGGGTCGTCTTTGCAAGCCTTCCGCCATCCTTTGTCTGCCAGGGCAAGGGCATAACTCAGTGTGGCATTGGTAAGCGCCATTGTAGAAGTATTGGGCACAGAACCTGGAATGTTGGCAACAGCATAGTGAACAATATCATCCACAATATATACAGGATCGGAGTGGGTAGTGGGATGCGACGTTTCGAAGCAACCGCCCTGATCAATAGCAACATCTACAAGTACGGTACCCGGCTGCATCATCTTCAGCATTTCTCTGGTGATGAGGTGGGGCGCTTTGTCGCCCGGAATCAATACGCTGCCAACAACGATATCAATGTCGGGCAGCATCATCTTGATATTGTGTGCAGTAGAGTATAGGGTGTGCGCATTTACCGGCAGTTCCATTTCGAGTTGGCGAAGGCGTGGCAGCGAGATATCTGTAATCCATACGTCAGCTCCGAGTCCGCAAGCCATTCGTGCTGCAGCTTCACCAACGGTTCCACCACCTAATATCAGCACCTTGACGCGGTCAACACCGGGCACACCACTGATGAGTTTACCCTTTCCGCCTTTGTTTTTTTGCAGATAATAGGCACCGTTGAGTGTAGCCATACGACCAGCCACTTCGCTCATAGGGATGAGCAACGGCAGTTTATGGTCGTCAGTTTCCACTGTTTCGTAAGCCAGACAGACCGCTCCGGTTTTTATCATAGCCTCGGTAAGTTGTCTGTCGCATGCAAAATGAAAGTATGTGAAAACGAGTTGGTCCTGTTTAATCAACTTGTATTCCTGTTCTATAGGTTCTTTCACCTTGATAATCATCTCTGCCTCGTTATAGACAGACGCTATGTCGGGGAGAATTTTAGCCCCCACAGTTTCATATTTTTCATCACTGAACCCGCTGTTGATGCCTGCTGTGTGTTGTACAAACACTTGGTGCCCATGGCGAATAAGTTCTGCTACTCCGGCGGGTGTCATGCCAACTCTGCTCTCGTTGTTCTTGATTTCTTTAGGAATACCGATTTTCATAATAGTAGGGTTTTAAGTTAAACATATTTTTTACGCCGTAAATTTATGAAAAAATCGAATAACTTGTATTTCACAGATGAAAAAAATAGCATTTTTTAATAAAGAAAATAGTCGTTTTGATGGGTAGAGTTTGCAAAACGAAATAAATCACAGATAATAGCGGTTTTAGAGCTGACAGAGCCGGACAAAGACAGACCTTAATGGCCACAAGCGGACAATGGTAAACACAGCCGGACGATTATGGACAAAGACAGACTGACAGGCTGGCAATTATCTGCAGTGGAACCCATGTCATATCGAAAGATCAGGATAGGGCGTTTCTGAAAAAAGCATAAAGAAAGAGAGAAATGTTTGGTGGTCTCCATAAGAAATCGTAACTTCGCACTTTGAAACAATAGTGTTTCGTAGAGATAAAACAAAAACCTGATGAAGATTCAATCAACAAAATACAATCGCCCAATACATCAGATGTGGCACATGATGGCTATGACGGTGATGCTGCTGATGCTGGCTGTTACACCGCCCATCATGGCGCAAGAGGACCAAAGAGCATTGCCCGATTCTACGCTACATCTGCCTGAACTCAACGCTTACGGACAGATGCAGCCCGCTGTGAGTCATTGGCCTGTGGGCTATGTCGGGATGGACAACTGGAAACTGCATAAGGGCATGAACCTCATGCTCGGTGCAAGCGTCTTTACTTCGTTTGGCAAAGGATGGAAAGGTGCAGGCTTCAGCCAGCAGGTCAGCGGCATGTATGCACTGCCAGTGACCGAGAAACTGTCGCTCGCCGTAGGTGGCTACTTCCATAATGCCGATTGGGCAGGCTATAATCTCCATCAGGCAGGATTCAATGCCGTGCTCGATTATCGTTTCTCACAACGTTGGGAAGGATTCCTCTACGGACAGAAAACCTTGATGGGCAATAAGATTCCTGTGCCCGTCTATGACCATGAACTCGGCGATAGAATAGGGGCAGCCGTTCGCTACCACTTCAATCCATCGACATGGATACAGGTATCGCTCGAAACAGGCCATCGCCCATATTATTATTAATGTAGAAAACAACAACGACAGCATGATAGTCTGTATAGCAGAGAAACCCAGTGTTGCACGCGACATCGCACGCATCATAGGTGCCAACACAACCCATGACGGATATATAGAAGGCAACGGATACCAGGTGACATGGACCTATGGTCACCTCTGTACGTTGAAAGAACCCAACGACTATACGTCCATGTGGAAGTCATGGAATCTCTCATCACTGCCCATGATACCGCCACGCTTCGGTATCAAACTGATAGAACAGGACAGTATCAAGCGTCAATTTGCCGTTATCGAGAAACTGATGAAGCAAGCCGAACGCATCGTCAACTGCGGTGATGCCGGACAAGAGGGAGAACTGATACAGCGATGGGTGATGCAGAAGGCCGGTGCTACCTGTCCGGTCAGCAGATTGTGGATATCGTCGATGACCGATGATGCCATCAGAGAGGGATTTGCCAATCTGAAAGACCAAGCAGACTATCAGCCTCTCTATATGGCTGGACTGTCGAGAGCTATAGGCGACTGGCTGTTGGGAATGAATGCCACGAGACTCTACACCTTGAAATACGGTCAAAACAGACAGGTGCTCTCCATCGGACGCGTACAGACTCCGACGCTGGCACTCATTGTGAACCGACAAAAGGAAATAGAAAACTTCAAACCAGAACCCTATTGGGTGCTCGCCACCATCTATCGCGACACCACTTTCACGGCTACCAAGGGAAAGTTTACCAATGAGGAAGAGGGCAAACAGGCATTCTCTACCATCGAAGGAAAAACCTTCACGGTGACCAGTGTGCAGAAGAAAAACGGTACCGAACAGCCACCCCAACTCTACGACCTCACTTCGTTGCAGGTGGATTGCAATAGAAAATTCGGATTCTCTGCCGAGATGACGCTCAATCTCATACAGGCACTCTACGAGCGGAAATACACCACTTACCCGCGTGTAGATACGCAGTATCTGTCAGACGATATCTATCCCAAGTGTCCTGCTACGCTCAACGGACTCTATCAGACACAGTTCGCCGGTGTGGCACCATACACCGATTTTATCAAACCCATTGGCGGAAAGACGTTGAAAAAGTCGAAAAGGGTGTTCGACAGCTCCAAAGTGACCGACCACCATGCCATCATACCAACAGGAGTGGTGCCACAAAACCTCTCTGACGCAGAACGAAAGGTGTTTGACCTCATAGCCAGACGCTTCATCGGGGTGTTCCTGCCCGACTGTAAATTCTCTACTACAACAGTCACCGGACAGGTAGATGACATCGACTTCAAGGCTACGGGAAAGGAAATACTCGATCCGGGATGGCGTGTGGTAAGGGATACGAAGAAGGAAGTGGTGGATGATGAAGAGAAAAAGCCCGACGACGAAGAGCGCACACTGCCTACTTTTGTCAAAGGTGAAACGGGCGAACATCAGCCAACACTCACCGAAAAATGGACTACACCACCCAACTGGTATAACGAGGCATCGCTCTTGCGTGCCATGGAAACTGCCGGAAAATTTGTTGAAGACGAAACACTCCGTGCTGCCATGAAGGAGAATGGCATTGGCAGACCGTCGAGTCGTGCCAGTATCATCGAGACACTCTTCAAGCGACACTATATCAAACGCGACAGAAAGCGCCTCGTGGCTACGCCTACGGGTATCGAACTGATAGACCTGATACACGAAGAACTGCTGAAAAGTCCGGAACTTACGGGCATTTGGGAGAAGAAACTGCGCGATATAGAACATCAGAAATATGATGCCACTCAGTTTATAGACGAACTGAAACAGCAGGTGACTGACATTGTCAATGAGGTGATGCACGACACTACCAACCGCCGTGTGACCGTATTGACAGATGCTGAACTGAAAAAGGTGAAGTCGCCAAAGGCTGAAACAGCATCAAAACCCAAGGCTGCCAAAGCCAAAACCACCAAGGCCAAAGCGAAGCAACAGGCGCTAACTCCCGATGACAGCATCATCGGACAGCCGTGTCCGCTCTGTGGAAAAGGTCATATCGTCAAAGGTAAGACCGCATACGGATGTTCTGACTATCTGCATTGCCAGTGGCGACTGCCCTTCAAAGCATAAAACAAAGCGATGAATACAACTGCGCGCTACCTACCCCTGTTGATGCTCTGCATGCTTCTCATGGCATGTGGTGCCGATCGGGCGCTCAAACAAGGAGACCAGTTGTATGCCACAGGTGACTATTTCGATGCTGCAGCACAGTACCGCAAGGCTTATTCGCAGACATCGCCCAAAGAGCGCACGCAACGTGGACAGATAGCCTTGCGACAGGCGGAATGTTACCGGCGCATCAACTATACCGCAAGAGCCATTACCGCATACCGCAATGCACTGCGTTATAAACAGGGCGATTCTGCCACACGTATGGCTTTGGGACAACAGTTGCTCAAAGTAGGACAATACAAAGAGGCTGCCAAGGTGATGACTGAAATGCTCGATTCGTGTCCGCAAAACAGTATGGCGCAAACGCTCCTGGCGTCTGCCCGTAAGGCTCCGCAATGGAAAAAGGAGGGATCGCGCTATAAAGTGAAACGCGAAGATGTGTTCAATTCGCGACGTTCTGACTATTCGCCGGTATTGGCTGGAGCAGAACACGATCGTCTTTATCTTACTTCTACTCGCAACGAAGCTACTGGCGATGATATCAGTGGCATCACTGGCACTAAGAATGCCGACATCTTCATGGCTCAGAAAGACGAGCAGGGACGATGGTTGAGGCCGCAAGTGATAGATACCGAACTCAATTCCAATGCTGACGAAGGGGCTTGTTGCCTATCGCCAGACGGATGCACCATGTATCTCACCAGTTGTCAGAGCGATGAGCGCTATCCGCGTTTCGCTACTATTGTCACCTCACGCCGTAGCGATGCCACATGGAACAAACCGCAACCGCTTCCTATCACTCGCGATACACTGTCGCTCTATGCCCATCCGGCAGTCAGTCCCGATGGACAATGGCTCTATTTTGTGAGTGACATGCCGGGCGGAATGGGCGGTAAAGACTTGTGGAGAGTGCGACTGACCGAAGCTGGACTGGGTGGGGTAGAGAATCTTGGAACACCTGTCAATACCCCTGGCGACGAGATGTTTCCTACGTTTCGACCCAATGGCGACCTCTATTTCTCAAGCGATGGACATGAGGGAATGGGAGGACTCGATATCTATATAGCTCATCCGACAGCATCAGGATGGACTATAGTACATCCGGGCTACCCGCTAAATTCCATGGGCGATGATTTTGGAATGACTTTTGAAGGCAATAAAAACCGTGGATTCTTCTCTTCTAACCGTGGTGATGCCCATGGATGGGATCATATCTACAGTTTTGAAAATCCTGAAATCATACAGACGGTCAGGGGATGGGTCTATGAGCGAGAAGGTTATGAACTTCCCCAAGCTGTGGTCTATATGGTGGGAAACGATGGCACTAACCTCCGACTTAGCGTGATGAACAACGGCTCGTTTACACAAACGGTGCGTCCTGGAGTGGATTATGTATTGATGGCATCATGTCCAGGATATCTCAATCATCAGACCGAACTGCATGTGGTGGAAACCGATGAGTCGCAAGAACATGTCTTGCAGTTTCCGTTGGCAAGTATCACTGCTCCTGTACTGATAGACAATATACATTATGATTTCGATCGTGCCACACTGCGACCAGAGTCAATGGCTGCACTCGACTCGCTGGTAACGCTGCTGAATACCAACCCGCATGTGGCTATCGAACTGAGTGCCCATTGCGACTATAAAGGCAAGGGCGATTATAACAAACGACTGTCGCAAAGGCGGGCTGAAGCTGTGGCGCACTATTTGACAGCACACGGAATCAGTGCCGACAGACTGACGGCTGTGGGTTATGGAAAGGAACAACCAAAGACTATTAAGCACCGTTTGGCGGTGTGTTATCCCTTCTTACAAGAGAATACTGTATTGACGGAAGACTTCATTAAGACACTTACTCCTGAACAACAGGAGATATGCAACCAATTGAATCGCCGCACGGAATTTCGTGTGACCAATACCACCTATGGCATGTTTGATGCCAATGGACAACTCATTCGGAAGTGATTTATACGAATGAAGTGGGGGGGGGGTAATGGGGGATTTGGTGGTCGGTCGGTGGTCGATGGAAAAGTTGTTAACATTATACAAAATACTGAAAGATAGTAGGTTGTGGTAGTGGGTGGTCGGTGGTAACAAAATGAATGACTCGCGCACATGCGTATGCGTATGCGCGAGATATTTAAGGAGAGCTTCAAGGATTATAGATTCTCTTTCACGCAAACATACAGTTCGTAGGCGCCAGCGATGGCGAGTCCAAATATCAACATGCTGATGGTGGGCAACATTTCTATGAGACCTCCGTTCAGTAGTGACTGCGTGAATACTTCTATGTTGGTCTTGGCGATAGTGATGGCATCGCTCATGAGAAGCAATGCTATAGCTATAAGGATACAACCCAATGTCCACACACGATTGAACCAATTGGCACGATTGGGCAACCGGCGCATGACACGTTCGCTAAAACCATTGTCTGCAATAGTCTGTTGTGAAGCTTCTATGAAAAATTGTTGCAAGAGTTGTTCGTCTTTTCTATCCATAGCCATTTTGTTTCAGATATTTGGTTAGTTTTTCTTTTCCTCGGAAGAGGATGGATTTTACAGTTCCCTCCTTCATGTCGGTGATCTTGGCTATTTGGTCTATCTTGTAGCCATCGACCAATTGGAGGGTAATGCAGGTGCGTTCGTCGGGCTTGAGCAGTGATAGGGCATGATAGAGATCCATCTGTAGCGATGGATTGCTGTTGCCGTTGGTCATTGGCTCTGCCACGTTGTCAATGTCGGAAGTGGTTTTTCTGCTGCGCACATAATCGTAGAATACATTATAAGCAATGCGCATCAGCCAAGTTTGAAAGGACGACATGGCGCGAAACGAACCGATGTTGCGCCACGCCTTGATAAAGGTGTCTTGTGCCAAATCATCGCTCAACGGTTCGTCGCCAAGCGTCTGATGGAGGAAGAATCGCCGCACAGGTGACTGATAGCGCACCACGAGCTGGTCGAATGCCCGGCGGTTGCCCATCATAGTGACCTGTGTGACGAGTGCAAAATCGGTGAGTGACTGCATTGCTTTATCTGCTTTCTTGTTCCACTTGGATATATGGTTTCTCTACTTGGATGTATTGTTTCGTATGCCTAATCCTATAGATCTTAGTGCTGCGCATGATTGTTATCTTGTGCAGGGTCAAGTGCACTGGCGTTTGTTTCGGGCGCATTGGGCAACGATTTGTCTTTGGTGAGATACACACTGATAATCTTGCCGAGTCCGATGAAGAATACGAGGGCACCGATGCCGAATCCTAATTCGTCCATGATGATGCCGAGGAATATGGCCAGTCCGATGCCCAGACAGCATTGGCGTACACCGGGAGCATAGTTGGCATTGCTGTTTTTGGCAGAACGCAACAGGTCGGTGGGAATGGGTTGTCCGTTTTGCGCAGCCAGTTCTGCCAAGCGTATTTTGTCTTTTCGGCTTTGACGGATGAAATAGAAGATGAGGCCGATGATTGATAAGGGGGCTAAGACAAAGAGTATGAAACAGACGGTAATGACAAATTTTGCACCGAATCCTTCATCGCCTCCATCGTAGTCGAAACTGGCAAAGGGGGCATTGCTACTATTGTTGTTGTAACTGGTGATGGTATCTGTCGCTGTTGCCGTAGTGTCGGAGTAGGCTTCAATAGCTGTTGCAGCGGAAGATGTGGTATCTACCAACTCTTGCGTACGGGGCGTGTGGCGATGCTTCTGCGCCATAGTTGGCACTGATGTGGTGAGTGTGGCGATAAATGCCAGGGTGAATAGTAACTTTCTCATAGCTGTATTCCTTTTGTTTTTGTTTATTTTCTATTGTTTTTGTTTTATTTTCGATTGTTTGACGTGATAGCTACGCAATAAGTTGCAAAGGTGCAATATTTTTTTTAATTTTGCAAGCAAATGACACAGTTACCCATAGATTTTACCGATATGGCCCGTCGTACGATGGGCGAAGAACGCTTCGATTGCTATCTTAAGGCTTTTGAAACGGATGCTCCTGTGAGTATCAGACTGAATCCGGAAAAGGCAAAAGAACTTACCGCAGATGGTGAACGGGTGCCGTGGTGTCGCAATGCCTATTATTTGCCACAACGCCCCAACTTTACTTACGATCCTTTGCTGCATGCAGGGTGCTACTATGTGCAGGAGGCAGGATCGATGTTTCTCGATACTGTCATGCAGCAATGGGTGCCTGACGCACCCGTAGTGATGATAGATTTCTGTGCTGCTCCTGGTGGAAAGTCGTTGTTGGCACGTACTGCATTGGCTGCAGGCAGTGTGATGTTTTCCAATGAACCGATGCGCAATCGCGCCAATATCTTAGCTGAGAATGTGGAGAAATGGGGATATGCTGACCATTTCGTGACCAACAATTTTCCACGCGACTACCGTCGGGCGAAGATGATAGCAGATGTGGTATTGTGTGATGTGCCCTGTTCTGGCGAAGGCATGTTTCGTAAGGATGAGGCCACCATACGCGAATGGAGTATGCAGAATGTTGAGAAGTGTGCCCGTTTGCAACGTGAAATAGTTGCAGATGCTTGGTGTTGTCTGGCAGATGGTGGACTGTTTATATATAGTACCTGTACATTTAATACTCATGAAGATGAGGAGAATATACAATGGATGATGGATGAACTGGGAGCTGAGGTGCTACCCGTAAAGGTGGATGCTGCATGGAATATCACCGGTTCGCTACTTGATGGATTCTCACAGCCTGTATATCGCTTCATTCCCGGAATCAGCAAAGGCGAAGGACTGTTCCTTTGTGTGTTGCGTAAGGGCGGGGCATGGCAACAAGGACACTCGTTGAAGTCTTTGCGCAAGTCGCAACAGAATCTCAATATCATCTATTGCCCCAAAGCACAACCTGATATGGTAAAGGTGGAGGTGAACTATCAACAGGCTATGGCTTATCTGCGCCACGAGGCCATTACCCTCGGTGCAGATGTACCACGCGGTATGGTTGGTATCTGCTTTGAGGGACATCTGCTCGGACTCGCCAAAAATATAGGTAATCGTGCCAACAATCTATATCCTAAAGAATGGAAAATAAGAACAACCTACATACCTAAAGAATATGAAACAATACTTAGACATACTTGACCGCATACTGCGCGAAGGAACCCAAAAAGGAGACCGCACAGGAACGGGTACTATCAGCATCTTTGGAACACAATCGCGCTATAATCTGGAGGATGGATTCCCACTGCTGACAACAAAAAAACTACATCTGAAGAGTATCATCTACGAACTGCTTTGGTTTCTTAAAGGGGATACCAATGTGAAATATCTACAAGATAATGGTGTGCGCATTTGGAACGAGTGGGCTGACGAAAACGGTGAACTCGGACCTGTTTATGGACATCAGTGGCGCTCATGGCCCGATTATAATGGTGGAGTGATTGACCAAATCAGTCAAGTGGTAGATCAACTCAAACACAATCCGGATTCTCGTAGAATGATAGTATCGGCATGGAATGTGGCGGAAGTTAATGAGATGGCATTGCCTCCTTGTCATACGATATTCCAATTTTATGTGGCAGATGGTCGTTTGTCACTTCAATTATATCAGCGTTCGGCAGATACTTTCCTCGGTGTACCTTTCAATATCGCATCGTATGCCCTGCTGTTGCAGATGATGGCACAGGTGACAGGACTCAAACCTGGTGATTTCATCCATACCACAGGTGATACACATCTATATCTTAATCATTTGGATCAGGCGCGTTTGCAACTGACACGTACACCGCGCCCATTGCCTGTGATGAAGATAAACCCTGATGTGAAGAGTATATTCGATTTCCAGTATGAGGATTTTCAACTGGAAGGCTACGATCCATATCCACATATTAAAGCGGAGGTTAGCGTATGACATTGCATATTATAGCTGCTGTGGCGCGTAATCGGGCCATAGGTCTTGAAAACAAATTGCTCTATTGGTTGCCCAATGACTTGAAACGTTTTAAGGCATTGACAACAGGACATACCATTATCATGGGACGTAACACATTCCTTAGTTTGCCGAAAGGGGCACTGCCTAATCGCCGCAATGTTGTGTTGAGTCGTACGGTTAAGGAGATTCCTGGTTGTGATGTTTATGCAACGCTTGATGAGGCACTGGCCAGTTGTCAACCAGATGAACAGGTTTATATTCTTGGTGGTGCAAGTGTTTATGAGCAGGCACTTGACAAAGCTGACCGGTTGTGTCTGACAGAGATTGATGACACGCCACAACAAGCCGATGCCTTCTTTCCTGACTATAGTGATTGGAAAGTAGAAAAGAAAGAAGCGCACGCAAAGGATGATAAACATGCCTTTGCGTACGCTTTTGTGGATTATGTTCGGTCGTAATCCGAGTTTATTGATATATCGTTCCGATAGACCGAATGTATCGGCTACTATCGGAATGATTTGTTTTTAATCTTGCTCCTCGGTGAAATCAACTACAGGAAGTTGTCTGTCAAAGACTGTGTTGAAAGAAATCAGAGTTTCTGATGAGGCCAATCCCAACGGCTGCAGTTTGTCATGGATGATGTTGAGCAGATGATGGTTGTTCTTGGCGTAAATCTTGATGAACATATCAAAATTACCCGTGGTGTAGTGACATTCTGTTACTTCTGGAATCTTCTGAAGTTCGACCATTACATCGTCAAATTTCTCAGGATTTCTCAGGTTGAGTCCGATATAGGCGCAAGTTTCATATCCTATCTTTTCTGGATTGATGATAAACTGTGAACCTTTGAGTACCCCCATGCTGGTGAGCTTCTGAATGCGCTGGTGAATGGCAGCGCCACTCACATCACAGGCTCGGGCCACTTCAAGGAATGGTACACGTGCGTCTTCTGCGATCATTCGCAATATCTGTTTATCCAAATTGTCGAGTTTTTGTATTGCCATTTTTCTACTTTTTACTATTTGTATGCAAAGTTATGAAAAAATAGCGACAGTTGCAATAATTTATAGTATTTTTGTGCGTTTTTCCTTTAGATTATTACTCATTGCCTGTTTCGTCGGTGCGATTTGTGGCTGCATAGTTGATTCTGAGTGCACCAGCTTGGCGCAATGCTTGCTTAACATCGCTGATAAGTCCCATGTCGGTTTGGCTATCTGCAAGAATACTGACCACCATGTGTTGGCGGTCCTCTGACGACATGTGGTCGCGCTCTGTGGCAATGGCTTTCGGCAGTTGATCTATGGTTACACTCTTGCTATTAACCTGTATGCGGGTCTCATTATTGTTGCTGTTTCCTTGACTATCGGTGGGATGGCCGATATATACGTGGATGACACTGCCTCGATGCTCAGTTTTTTCCAGTTCGGTGCCTTGAGGCACAGTGAAGCGAACTCTGATATTGTCCTCACGCATGTGGGTGACTATCATGAAAAAGAACAATACGGTGAAAACCAAATCGGGCATGGATGCAAGGTTGAGACCTGGCATCTCGCGTTTATGACGGCGGAAACGACTCATGGGCGACCTCCTTTCTCTGTTGCTGACGTTGCTTTTGGTGAAGTAGGTATCGTGATATTATCGGTTACTGCTTCACTGATGCGCAGGGGATAACGCTGGGTGATGATATTACGCTGTTGGTCGTTGCACTGAGTGAAATGTATGCCGAATTGCTTTTGTGCCATTGTTTCACGTAAGGTATGGAATGCTGCCACAATGGTGTTCTGCATGTTGAAATAGGCATCGTATGATGTGCGACGATCTGTGGTTACCTCTATCATGAAACGTTGGCTCTGTCTGCTTGCCAAAAAGGATTCTACTTCGTGTTGCAGTTGTTCGTCAGCTACTGTTTGTCCGTCAATCCACAGTGCATCGTTTGCATCAAGATGAATTTGGAGTACATTACTGCGATTGATGTCGGTGGTGGCTGATTGCTCTGACTTAGTTGGTGGCAGTTGGCGCGAGAGACCTTTGTCGCTGTTCATCGATGATGTCATGAGAAAGAACACCAGCAACATAAAAGAAATATCGGCGGTGGACGTGGTGTTCAGTAGTGGAACTTCATGGTGATGACGACGGATGAACATAGACGGCAAATTATTTTTTCTGATGGATACGACGGTTTATGCCAGACAGACCATAGGCAACGAAACATGCTGCCACAACCATCATGATCAAGGATACTGTGATGAGACCATCGGTGGTCTTTAGCCAAAAACGGTCTGTGTAGCTAATGCCGTTGATGATTATGGGAGTAGAAGATCCAGCAAGACAGGCAATGGTCAGAAAGAGCAGGGTGGTGATAGCAACTCCATAAGCAATTTTTCGTCTGGGTATTCGGTTGCTTTCAGCAATGCTATCTGTGCGGTTGCGCAACGAGCGCACTACTGACAATACCATGACTATTGCCACGATGATTATTGTGGCATAAATGAACCACAATATGACTTCTGCCAGTAGGTAATCACCAATATTAGTCATGCTGCTGCTTGTATTTAGATAAAGCATCTATCAAGCTGATGGCACTTTCCTCCATCTGCGAAGTGAGATGTTCTATCTTGGAGAGTATATAGTTGTAGAAGAATTGCAGAATGAGTGCTACTATAATACCGAAGATGGTGGTGATAAGTGCCACTTTCATGCCTTCTGCAACAATGGTTGGACTGATGTCGCCTGCCGTTTGGATGCGGTCGAATGCTATTACCATGCCTATTACGGTTCCGAGAAATCCCAAAGACGGTGCGGCGGCGATAAAGAACTTAATCCACGAACACCCCTTTTCCATATTGCTAATCTGTACAGAACCGTAATTGGTGAGCTGACGGTCTATCTGGTCGAGTGGTTCTTTCTGATGGAGTAATCCTTGATAGCAGATGCTTGCCACAGGACCACGTGTCTCGCGACAGAGAGTCTTGGCACCTTCTATATCATTGGCTGTTAACCGCTCGTCAATGTCTTTCAATAGCTTTTTCGCATTGATTTCTGATAGGGTGAGGTAGAGTATGCGCTCGATGCAGAAAGCCAGTCCTGCAATGAGCGCTAATGCTACGAGAGACATGAAACCTGCTGAGCCCTCAATAAATTTCTGTTTTAGCATCTTGTGGAGACCACCACCTCCTTGAGCGGTAGGGTCCATAGCGTTTAAGTCGGCATCGATGACAGCCATTGCAGAATCGTTATCGATGGTGTCGCTCACGGTAGTGGCAACAGAATCGTTGTGGGTAGTATGCTGGGCAAATGCCTGTTGCATGACGAAAGTGAAGGCAAATACAGCCAGCACTATCGTCCATTTACGTCTTATGTTACGTTGATACATCTTTCTTGTTTCTCTTTTTCGGCGACAAAGTTACAATTAACTAGTCGGAAAACAAAAGAAATCCCGATTTTTCTTCTGACTATATACTTGAATTTAATAGATTGACGATACAGAGTTCAAAGAAATGCTAAAATTGTTCTTTTTTTCCGTAATATTATTAAAAATAAACGGATTGCATTGTGGATAGGCCGATTTTCCTTTGTCGTTTCGTAGAAAATCCTTAATTTTGCATGTCATACAGAAGAATTTTATCATTTAAATAGCATAACATGAACAAGAAAGTTGTAAATACTGTGGTGGTCATCGTCATCTTATTGCTTATCGGTGGCGTGGCATATCTCGCCATCAGTTTGAATCAAGAGAAACAAGCCAACAAGGATATGCAGGAATTGGCGGCTCTCGACAAAAAGGAAATGGAAAACGAATATCAGCAGTTCGCCGACCAATATAATGAAATGAAAACGCGTATCAATAATGACTCTATCGTAGAACAATTGACTCGCGAACAGGAACGCACCCAACAACTTCTTGCTGAACTGAAGAAGACAAAATCTGATGATGCCGCAGAGATTACACGCTTGAAAAAGGAACTCGCGCAGGTGCGTAGCATTTTGCGTAGCTATGTGCTACAGATTGACTCACTCAACCAACTCAATGCAGAGCTGATGAATGAAAATAATCGCGTGCGTGGAGAACTTGCACAGTCTAATCAGCAGAATATGGCATTGGCTTCTGATAATATGTCGCTCTCTGAAAAGGTTGCCGTTGCTGCCCAACTGAATGCAGCTAATATAGATATTGTGATGCTTTATAAGAAAGCATTTTCATCAAGTTCTCGGGATCGTGTTAAACATCCTCATAAAATTGGTGGATCTACCCAAATGAAGGTGCGTTTTGTCTTGACACGCAATGTGACCGCTCAGAATGGTATGCGTACTATTTATGTCAGAGTACTGACACCTGCGGGTAATGTATTGGGAGCTGGTGAACGCTGCAACTTTGAAGGACAGCAGATTGCATGCACTGCAAGAAAAGATGTGGAATATACTGGTGAAGAAAAGCTTATAGAAGTATATGCTCCGAAAACTACACTCACACCTGGTTCTTATCGTGTGCAGGTTATTGCTGATGGACATGAGATTGGTACACGTACCATCGAACTTGAGAAATAATAGAAGATAGACCTTTTTATATTATTTATGAAACGTATTACAGGATATCTATTAGCTACTTGCGTGGCTTTGCCTGTCGGAGCACAAACGACGCTCACCTTAGACAGTTGCAGAGCTTTGGCACTCAGCAACAATAAACAGTTGGCTGTGGCACATGTCAAACAAGACATAGCTGCCAATATGCGCAAGTCTGCCCGTACGAAATATCTGCCACGTGTCAGTGCCTTGGCAGGTTATGAATACACAAGCCGCGAAATATCACTTCTCAGTGATGATCAGAAGAAAACTCTTGGTAATATGGGTACCAATGCGACAGCAGGAATTGGCGGAAAGGCTAACGAGTTGTTGCAGGCTGTACCACAAGGTGTATGGCAACAACTTGGACAGTTGGGATTCACTCCTGAGGGAATCCAACAACAACTTACTGCAGGTATAGGAAGTTTGGCAGGATCGCTCAACCAAGTGGGCGCTGGTATTGTAGATGCTTTCCATACCGATACTCGGAGCATGTGGGCTGGAGCCATCATGGTGACACAACCTGTTTATATGGGTGGTGCTATTACCGCTATGAACCGTATGGCTGATATTGGTGAGCAGTTGGCTGCCAATAGTGCGCATGCTCAACGACAACTCACACTCTATAGCATTGATCAAGCCTACTGGCAGGTTGTTTCGCTCCGCCATAAGCAGAAATTGGCCCAGAGCTATCTCGACCTCGTCAAAAAGCTTGATGGTGATGTACAGAAGATGATAGAAGAAGGTGTGGCTACTCGCTCCGAAGGACTTAGCGTTAGTGTGAAAGTCAATGAAGCAGAGATGACCCTTTCGAAAGTCAATGACGGATTGACACTGGCAAAGATGTATCTTTCCCAGTTGTGTGGACTGCCGATGAATGGAAGTGTTACACTCGCTGATGAGGAAAGTGAGAATATTGCTCAGAACACCTCTTGTGCAAAAGCCGATGTTGCTGTCGCTTTTGAACAGCGTCCGGAAATTCGCATGTTGCGCAATACCCTTGATATGACACAACAATCTGTCAAACTCCTAAAGGCTGGCAACCTGCCTCAGGTGGCTATAGTTGGTGGATATGCTGTTAGCAACCCTAATCTCTTCAATGGTTTCGAACGCAAATTTGGGGGAGTGTGGAATGTTGGTGTGTTGGTACGAGTTCCTGTATGGAATTGGGGAGATGTGACCTATAAGGTGCGTGCTGCTAAGGGCGCATCTGCTATTGCCTCGCTCGAACTCGAAGAAGTGAAAGAGAAAATCGAACTGCAGGTTAGCCAAAGTTCATTCCGACTCAATGAGGCAAGCAAGAAACTTCAACTGGCTATGGCAAGTACGCGCAAGGCGGAGGAAAACCTTCGTACTGCAAATCTCGGATTTCGTGAAGGTGTCATCCAATCCACTACAGTGATGGAGGCACAGACTGCTTGGCTTCAGGCGCAGTCTCAGAAGATTGATGCAGAGATTGATGTGCGCCTCAGTCAAACCAATATGCAGAAAGCACTTGGTACATTGGAAAATTAAGAGAGAATAAACGATACAATAAAGATAGAAAATAGGAGAAAGATATTATGTCAGCAAAATCACAACATAACAACGTACTATTAGCCATCCTGGGATTCACTACAGTTGTGGTGGTTGTGGGAATTATCGGCTTCTTCGCTTTCAGCCATGAAAAGGAAAATATCCAAGGACAGGTGGAAGTTAGTGAATACCGAGTGTCAAGCAAGGTTCCTGGACGTATTCTTGAAATTCGTGTCAAAGAGGGGGATTATGTCAAAGTGGGTGATACACTCGCTATTTTAGATGCCCCAGAAGTACGTGCCAAGATGGAACAGGCCCAGAGTGCAGAGAATGCTGCTGCCGCCCAAGAGGAAATGGCACGTAACGGGGCGCGACAGGAACAGATACAAGGTGCCTACCAAGTATGGCAACAGGCCAAGGCAGGACTTGATATTGCACAGAAGTCATATCAACGTGTGCAACGCCTTTTTGATGAAGGTGTGATGAGCGCCCAAAAGCGCGATGAAGCATTTGCCAACTATAAAGCCATGGAGGCTCAGGCTAAAGCTGCAGAGAGTCAGTATAATATGGCTCGAAATGGTGCACGTCGTGAAGAAAAACAGGCAGCACAAGCACTTGTTGGCAGAGCCAAGGGTGCTGTTCAGGAAGTTACCTCTTATATTAATGAAACTGTTCAGATTGCCCAAATGGAGGGTGAGGTCAGCAATATTTATCCAAAAGTCGGCGAACTCGTTGGCACAGGATCCCCCATCATGACCATTTCTATTATGAGCGATCTATGGGGCACCTTCAACGTGCGTGAGGACCAGTTGGGTGGACTTGCTGTTGGCAAGACCTTCAATGCCTATGTACCAGCTTTCAACAAAACTATTCCTATGAAGGTTTATTATATGAAAGACCAGGGGTCCTATGCTGTATGGAAGGCAACTAAAGCCAACGGTCAGTATGACTTGAAAACCTTTGAGGTAAAGGCACGTCCCACACAGCCACTTGAAGGATTACGTCCGGGCATGTCGCTTGTCATTCAGGACTAACGGAAAATAACATACTTTTTAAATGATATTTTGAAACAGCTTCGACAAATATACGGAATTGCGGTGCGTGAGTGTGGCATTATCTGCCACAACCACATCTATTGGCTCTGTATGGTGGTATTTCCTCTGCTGGTGATGTTTTTTTTCACAGCAATGCTGTATGAGGGGAAACCGCTCAAAATGCCTGTTGGAGTGGTAGATCTCGATAATTCTTCTACTACGCGTAGCATTATTCGTCGGCTCGATGCCTTCCAGACATCACATGTTGTGGCGCGTTATCCCAGTGTGGCTGAGGCACGAAAAGCAATACAGGAAAATCAAATCTATGCCTTTCTTTATATACCCGAAGGCACAACAGATGATCTGATGGCAAGCCGACAGCCGAAGATGTCGTTCTATTATACGCAGACTTCTTTGGTGGCAGGCTCGCTGTTGTTCAGTGATCTCAAAACTATTTCCACATTGGCATCGGCTGCTGTCGGTCAGGCCACACTGCTTGCCAAGGGATTTACTGACGAACAAGCACAAACCTTTCTGCAACCCATAAAGGTCGATTTGCATCCGCTCAACAATCCGACAACAGACTATAATGTCTATCTCTCCACTATGCTTGTGCCAGGATTGATGATGCTCTTCATGTTTCTTATCACTCCATATTCTATTGGCACGGAACTCAAGTTTGGACGCTCCAAACAATGGATGGAGATGGCTGACAATAAGGCATGGGTGGCTCTTATTGGTAAATTCACACCACATGCCCTTGTATTTCTGATACTCACCATGACTTATGCCTACTATGTCTATGGCATACTTGGTTTCCCACATCCGGGTGGAACACTGCGCATTATCATGCTCACACTGTTGCAAGTATTTTCTTCTTTAGGTTTCGGTATCTTTATGTTCGGCCTTATGCCATCTCTGCGTATGTCGATGAGTACCTGTTCGCTGTGGGCAGTGCTAAGTTTCTCAATGGTAGGATCTGCATTTCCTGCCATGGCTATGGATGGTGCTTTGCAGTCGCTGGCATGGCTCTTTCCATTGCGCCATTATTTTATGATTTATCAGACATGTATCTTCAACGACTATCCGTTGGCAGATGCATGGTCGCATATTGCAGTTCTCGTTGCTTTCGCCTTGTTGCCCATATTGGTGGCACCAAAGATTCGCAATGCCATGTTGAACTATGTCTATATTCCCTGACGTGCTATGATGAAAAAACTATTCAAAACCATAATCAGTGGTATATACGACGCTTGTCTCATATGGAAGGATGAGATGCGCCAGACCTTTAAAGACGAGGGTGTGCTCATTTTCTTTATCCTTGTGCCCTTAGGCTATCCGCTGCTCTATTCTTGGATCTATAACAATGAGGTAGTACGTGAAGTGCCTGTTGTAGTTGTAGATGATTCACATTCTTCTGCCAGCCGTCAATTTATACGTTCCTGCAATGCTACACCGGATGTAAAGGTGGTGTGCTATGCCTCAAATATGGATGAGGCCAAGAATCTTGTGGGGCGACAAGTTGCACGTGCCATCTATCATATACCTGCAGATTTCCAGTCGCGTTTGAATCGCATGGAACAGACAGCCGTGGCTGTATTCTGCGATATGAGTACAATGTTGACCTATAAGGCTGCATATATGACAGCTATCAGTGTGACCCAACAGATGAATGGTGAAATTCAAGTCAGATTGTCGGGTAAATATACCCAACGGGAAGAAGAAATACTGACCCAACCGCTTGACTATGATGCCCAACCGATTTATAATCCATCGGGAGGTTACGGATCCTTTATATTACCAGCAGTGCTGATCCTCATACTACAGCAGACATTGGCATTGGGTATTGGCTTGTCTGCCGGTTCTGCACGCGAAACAAACCGTTTTGAAGACTTAGTACCTATACAGAAACACTATCATGGCATTTTCCGTATTGTTATGGGCAAAGGATTGGCTTATTTCATGATTTATGCCATTATGGGCACATACCTCACCGTTGTAGTGCCGAGAATATTTGATTTCCCATGTCTGGCCCATTGGCAAGACCTTCTTGCCATGCTGATACCCTATATTTTAGCTTGTATTTTCTTTGGCATCACCATATCATGCATAGTGCGTTATCGTGAGAATGTTATGCTCTTGGTGGTATTTGCCAGTGTTCCCCTTCTGTTCCTCAGTGGAGTTTCGTGGCCTCAGTCTAATATTCCTGGCTTTTTGCAGGGTATTTCATGGATATTCCCCTCTACCTTTGGTATCCGTGCCTATGTTCGCATGAACTCAATGGGGGCTACCCTCAGCGATGTATTGACCGAATACCGTGTGCTGTGGCTGCAAGTACTGGTATATTTTGTGTTGGCATGCCTTGTCTATCGCTATCAGATACTCTTGATGCGTCGCCATATCTTTGACAGACTACAAGATATGAGGAAGAGAAAAATGGAAAATAGCTGATTTGAGATAAAAGGATAATCATAGTGTGGTAGCAGATTTACGAATCAAATGTCCTGCATATATGATCTACCAAATACTGCATCCGTTGATCAACGGATGCAGTTTTTCCATATATTATGGGTCACTTGCAAAAGCGTGTGGATAGCATAGCACAATAAAAGCAAGCAGGTGTGCGTTTATAGAGTAAACGTTAGAACAAATGGAACAGGATAGACTCATAGCGGAATGCCTGTTGCCAGCCCGCATGCTTGACTGGTTTGACTTGAAGACTGAACGTGTCGAGCAGAAAGGTGACACACAGGTGATTCACCTTTATCTCGATGAGAACGAGCAGAAAGCTGACGACGGAGAAGACCTGCGCCCCAATGGATTTACACGCGAAAGTGTGTTTCACGACATTCCGATTAGAGGTCAGTAAGTACTGCTTCACGTGCTCCGTCTCAGATGGCTTGATGCAGATGGTCACAACGTGATGACCGAATGCAATCTCATTCAGGAGTCCACCCGCTGCTCAACCGAGTTGGCGGATTTTTTAAAAGAAGCGTTTGGAGACGCACCCTATAACGGCCCGTTCGTTTGAGGATGATATCCTTAACTATTTTGTCAATCGCTCTACCAATGCATCAGCAGAATCCCTCAATACAAAGATCAAGCATTTCAGAGCACAACTCAGAGGTATTATTGACCGTAAGTTCTTTCTCTTCAGACTAATGAAGATCTATGCCTAATCCACACACTTTTACTGGTGACCCAAAAGAAGATTGAAAACAAGTAAATCATACATATTTTTATAATTATTATGCAAAATCCCCATCATCTTCCACGTTAATGTGGGGTATGATGGGGAGATTGTTATAGATTTAGCTGTATCTAATGATAGATTACGTCGGTATAAGCGTGTAGATTATGATTTTTTGACACCAACGATTTCGGTTTTGGGTAGTTCCTTGTTGCGGCGGTTCACTACAGTTACAACAGCCTGTGCTAGATTGATGAATGCAATGCCTGTTGCGCTGTCACTATTGAGAGCTGCCGGAGTGCCTTGGTCGCCACTGTCGCAGATGCCTTGTACAAGGGGTATCTGTGCCAAGAGCGGAACCTGCATCTCTTCTGCCAACTGTTTGCAACCTTCTTTACCGAAAATATAATATCGGTTAGTGGGCAATTCTGCAGGAGTAAACCATGCCATGTTCTCTACCAGACCAAGAATGGGGACATTGACTTTCTCGTTGCGATACATGTCGATTCCCTTACGAGCATCTGCTAAAGCTACCTGCTGGGGGGTCGAAACGATTACAGCACCAGTGATAGCGAGTGTCTGCAATAGAGTAAGATGGATATCGCTTGTACCCGGTGGCGTATCGAGAATGAGATAGTCGAGCTCTCCCCAATCGGCATCGGCAATAAGTTGCTTCAGGGCATTGCTTGCCATGCCACCACGCCACAATGTGGCTGTTTCGGGTGAAACAAAGAATCCGATAGACAGAAGTTTTACACCGTAGGCTTCAATAGGTTCAATGAGGTCGCGACCATCCACATTTACTGCATATGGACGTGCATCCTCTACATTAAACATCTTTGGCATAGAAGGTCCGAAAATATCTGCATCGAGCAGACCTACCTTATATCCCAGACGTGCCAAGGCGATAGCGAGGTTTGCTGAAACAGTACTTTTACCCACACCGCCTTTACCGCTACTTACTGCTACCACATTCTTAACTTGTGGTAATAGTTTGCCAACCTCAGGACGTGGCTTTGATTTGAATTCGGTGGTAATCTCTACCACAACGTCTTTGCCACAATGGTATTTAATGGCTGCCTCGGCTGCCTTGACAGTTGATTTAAGAAATGGGTCGGTGTCACGTGGAAATTCAAGCACTACATGAACGCGCCAGGGTTCATTGTCTGCAGACGGTGCGGCAACGGCAGGTTGATCGGCCACCATACCGCTTTCAATAAGGTTTTTCTTGGTGCCTGCATACGTCACAGTCTGCAGTGCATCCATAATCATTTGGGGATATAGTGTCATTTTAATTGTTTGTAATATATAAAAAAGCTGATGGTAACACTGCTATATCGGTATGTCATCACCGTGAAAATTAGAAGTTTACTCCAAAGTTGACAAAGAGGCTACGGGTGTGAGCTGCCTCAAAATCATCGTGGCGCACATTGGCAATACCCAAATCGAAACCGATTTCAGCATAGATCATGTTGTATTCGGCACCGCAACCTAAGCGGAGACCACCATCGAAACGTTGGAAACGGTCGCTGTCGAATGCACTTGATGTTGTGCGGTCTGCATAGTTTTTTATCTTTCCGCCCACACCGAGTGCGATATAACCACCTAAGAAAGGTTGGAGGAAGAAGTCATCGTCAGCATTGATGTTGTATTTTACTACACAGGGAATTTCTATATAACGCAGACGATAGGTTTTTTTGATTCCATCTGACAGACTCTTACCACCCTTTTCTGCATAGTAAGCGCCGGCTTCGAGCCATATTGGAGTATTGTTGGCGAGCTGCAAACCATAGACGGCACCAATGTTTAAACCGGTGCGAGCGTCAAGGTCAAAGGGTGCATCGTCACAACTCGTGCTGGCTGAGTTCAGTCCCAAACGAATACCGTAGTAACTCTCGGTGTCGTTGTGGTTATAGCGGCTGCGGCTGCGATTGGATTGGTACTGTGCAAATGTCGGCATAGCCATGACGGTAGCCAACAATATTAGGATAAATTTTCTCATAGTCGTTGTTGTTTTTGTCTGTTATGTGATGCAAAGATACATATATTTATTGGATTACGGAGGGGGAAAGTCCTAAAAAGCTTAGGTATTTTCCTAATATATCCTAAAGAGGACAATTATTCCGCACGAAAGCGTGACAATCCGTTGTCGAGCCAATCGGTGTATTGTTTCACATCTTCGTTATAGGAGCGACTTGGAGCAAGTGCATGACCGTCGGGGGTCAGCAAAACATAGAACGGCTGGGTATTGGCACCGAACTTGCTTGCTTGTAGGAAACTCCATTTGTCGCCTACAGTACGTAATGTACGCATGCGTTTGCCGTCGTTCACTTCAATGGGTCGTGCCAATGGTGTCTTGTCGTCAACATACAGCGAGATGAGAATGTAGTCGTCTGTTAATCGTTTTGCTACATTGGCATCGCTCCATACTGCCGCTTCCATCTTACGGCAGTTGACACAACCGAAACCTGTGAAGTCGATAATGACAGGCTTACCTTGTGCCCGTGCTGCTTCCATTCCTTGTTCGTAGTCCTTATAAACAGCTTCAACGGTTTTGCCTGATTGCATATTGAAGTCTTGTGTGAACATGGGTGGCGCAAAGGCGCTAATGGCTTTCAGTGGAGCTCCCCACAATCCAGGTATCATATAGATGGTGAAGGCAAAACTGATCAGACCAAGGAAGAATTGTGGGATGGGAGTTCCTTCTGACTTGTCGGCAGGGCCATGACCGGAAAAATGGAGCCATCCCATAAGATAAGCACCAAGCAGAGCGAAGAGGGCAATCCATATTGATAGGAATACCTCACGGTCGAGCAAGCGCCAACCGTATGCCAGATCGGCTACACTGAGAAACTTCATAGCAAATGCCAATTCGATGAATCCCAATACAACCTTAATGGTGGTCATCCATCCGCCTGACTTAGGTACTGATTTAAGCAATGAGGGGAATAGGGCGAACACACCAAAGGGAATGGCGAGTCCGATGCTAAATCCCAACATACCGAGCGTGGGACCAAGTATATTGCCTTGGGTAGAAACAGCTACCAATAGGAAACCTATGATAGGACCAGTGCAAGAAAATGATACCAGTACCAGGGTGAATGCCATCAGGAAGATGGAGAGATGCGCTGTGAAGAATGATTTGCGCATGGAAAGTTGGTCGGCTTTTTCGTCAATCTTGGTGGACCATGACGAGGGCAAGGTCAATTCGAAAGCGCCAAAGAAAGATGCTGCAAAGACGATGAGCAATAGGGCGAAGAAGATATTGAACCATGCATTGGTGCTTAAGGCATTGAGGGCATTAGCACCGAAGAGGGCGGTGACGAGCAGTCCCAATGCTACATAGATGATGATGATGCTCAGTGCATAAGTCAATGCTTCGCGGATGGCTTTCGTACGTTCTTTATTGCGTTTGAGGAAGAAGGACACTGTCATTGGGATGATGGGCCATACACAAGGTGTAAGTAGTGCGAGGAACCCTCCAAGCAGTCCTGCCAGGAAGATGTATAGCAGTGAATCATCGGGAGTGGTATTGTCGAACGATTGTAATTCTTGGGTGATAGGAGTCCAAAGGGCATTGCCTGCTACTGCTGCAGTGTCTGTTGCTGCGGATGTATTAGCAGTACTGTCAATGGCTATACTGTCGTCCTTAGCTGTGCTTTGATCGCTCAGCGTACTGGCATTGTCAATGGACTTTTGTGTCTGTTCTTCTTTATTCGCGTTGTCAACGATTGTGGCTTTACCACTTGTCTTGAAGTTTGCACTTGACGGCGGCATACACATTTCATCGTTGCATGCTCCGTATTCAAGATAACAGTCGATGCTGTAGTTGGCTTGGGTGAAGCGAATCTTCTGCACAAAGGTGGCGGTATGTTCGAAATAGCGAACCTGTTGGTCAAAGAGGTGATCAAACTTGCTAAGTTCCTTACCCTTGGCCTTAAGTTTTCCTACAAGTGTGGCTCCCTGAATTTTTACAGTATTGAAAGTAGCGGAGATAGGACCTCCATTGCCGAGATTAGTGGAATACACATGCCATCCGTTGTCAATCTTGAGGGTAAAGATGATATCGGCTTCTTGGTTGCCGGTTTCTTTCAATTGTGTGTAAACGTGTACAGGATCGGCCAGTTGGGCTTGTGCAGACACAAGGCAGATCATACCTATAATAATAAGGAAAAGTCTTTTCATAGTTATGTCATTTCAAAGTAAGTTCTACTGGACAATGGTCTGAACCATAGATTTCGGTGTGGATGGCAGCGCCTTTCACATCTTCCATCAGTCGTTTGCTGACAAGGAAATAATCAATACGCCATCCTGCGTTCTTTTGGCGAGCTTGGAAACGATACGACCACCATGAATAGGTGGAATCGTCGGGATGTAGTGTACGGAATGTATCTGTAAAGCCTGATTCAAGGAGCGTTGTCATCTTCTCGCGTTCCTCATCGGTAAAACCAGCATTGCGACGGTTAGTCTTGGGATTTTTGAGGTCAATCTCTTCGTGTGCCACATTAAGGTCACCGCAGAGGATGACGGGCTTCCGACTATCCAGTTCTAATAGATACTGCCGAAAGTCATCCTCCCATCTCATGCGGTAGTCCAATCGGCGGAGTCCGTCTTGTGAATTTGGAGTGTAGCATGTCACTACAAAATAGCGGTCCATCTCCAAGGTGATAACACGTCCTTCATGATCGTGTTCATCAATGCCGATACCATAACTTACGACAATGGGTTGATGGCGAGTGAAGATGGCAGTACCAGAATATCCCTTCTTGTCGGCATAGTTCCAGTATGACTGGTATCCGTCATACTGCAAATCGAGTTGGCCTGCTTGCATTTTTGTCTCTTGTAAACAGAAGAAATCTGCATCCAACTGTTTGAAAACATCGCTGAAGCCCTTGCCCTCGCAAGCCCTCAGACCATTGACATTCCATGAAATAAGTTTCATAAGCATTTTGTAAACAAGACGGACTTCTCGTTGTGAGAAGTCCGCCATGTAGTTATTTGATAGGTGAGTCTATCGGTTAGAATTTTGCCATCTTGATGGCTACTACTGCACATTCGTCACCTTTGTTGCCCAATCGTCCGCCTGCTCGATCCTTGGCCTGCTGTAGGTCATTGGTGGTGAGCAGTCCGTAAATGACGGGAATGTTGTTGGTGGCGTTAAGGCGTGCAATGCCTTGGGTCACACCTTGGCAGATATAATCAAAATGTGGTGTCTCACCACGTATTACACTACCGAGGATGATGATGGCATCATAGCCGTCGTTGAGAGTCATCTGGTGTGCACCGTAGATGAGTTCGAACGAACCGGGAACGGTTTTTACATGGATGTTTTCGGGCAATGCTCCGTGTTTCTCCAGTGTGCTAACACATCCCTGCAACAGTGCTCCTGTTATTTCTGGATTCCACTCGGCTACAACAATGCCGAATATCATGTTCGATGCGTCAGGGACTGCATCAAAATCGTAGTCGCTCAGGTTATGAAGTGCTGTTGCCATCTTTATTTATTTAGCAGAAGCACGTTCGATATAAGCGTCGATGTTCTGGTACTGCATTGACTGGAAATACTTCTTCTTGATCTCTTGGTAGAGTTTCAAAGCCTCGTCTTTCTTGCCCTGGCTCTCCAGAATCTCACCGGCCTGAATGAGGAAGGTGGGAGAGAGTGAGTTGTTGTCAGCCATCTTGGCAGCCTTCTTCAAGTGGTCAACGGCCTTGTCATACTGCTTGAGGTTTGCATAAGCATTGCCTAGAGCGCCTTCAGCAGCGGGACTGATCATTTGGTCACCCTTGGTGCTGAAATTTTCGAGGGCATCGGCAGCTTCCTGCCATTTACCGAGGTTAGCTTGGCAGAGACCGATGTACAGCTGAGCCAAATTACCTGCCTTTGTCGAAGAATAGTCGCTGGCTACTTTTTTGAAACCAGTCAGAGCCTGTTCGAATTGTTCGTTGTTGAAGAGCTCCTGACTCTTTGCCAATTCTGTGCTGGCAGCGTCTTCACGTGGAGCAAGATAATAGTTGTTGATGAGGATGCCGCCTACGATGAGAACGACAACTGCTACTACACCGATGATGATGGCTTTCTTGTACTTATCAAAGAATGCCTCTGTCTTGTTTAACTGCTGCTCGGTCTCGACAGCAACTGTTTGGTTTTTGTTTGCCATTATTGTTGTTAGTTTTTTATTTGCGTTTCTGTATAACTCCATAGAGCCAAGTTTTGCGTGGCAAAATTACTCATTTTATTGCAGATACTGAAATTTCTTATAGACTTTTTTCGTTTTTGACTGATAAAAGGTGTAACTTTGCACCATAAATGATACTCAGAAAACTTTCCATCATCAATTATAAGAACATTCGGGAGACTTCTATTGATCTCTCTCCGAAGATGAATTGCTTCATCGGACACAATGGCGCTGGTAAGACGAATGTGCTCGATGCGGTATATTATCTTTCTTTTTGCCGTTCACTTAATAACCCTATTGACTCGCAGGTCATCTGTCACGACGAACCTTTTTGTGTTGTTGAGGGTACGTATGATGATGAACATGAAAACGAAGAACATATTTACTGCGGTTTGAAACGTGGTGTGAAGAAACATTTCAAACGCAATAAAAAGGAATATAAGAGACTCTCTGAACATATTGGATTGATTCCCATTGTTGTCGTTTCGCCTTCCGATACCTTGTTGATTGATGGAGGAGGGGAGGAACGACGTAAGTTGATGGATCTTGTTATTTCGCAGTATGACCGGCAGTATATGACACTATTGACAAACTACAATAATGCATTACAGCAACGTAACATATTGTTGAAACAGGAAAATCCAGGGCCGGATGCGACGTTATTGCAAATCTGGGAGGAACAGATGGCTGAAGCAGGAGAAGAGATTTATCGCCGAAGGTCGGCTTTTGTGACAGAGATACAACCGCTGTTTCAACAGTTTTATACACAGATTTCCTCAGGTTGTGAAAATGTTGGATTGGAATATCTCTCACATGGACAGCGTGGTCCCTTGTTGGATGTCATCTCTCGTGATCGTGCAAAAGATCTTGCCGTGGGCTATTCTTTGCATGGTGTGCATCGTGATGATTTGATCTTTACGCTTGGAGGCAGACCCATGAAACGTGAGGGGTCGCAAGGGCAACACAAAACGTATGTCATTGCCCTAAAGCTGGCTCAGTTTGAACTGCTCAAGCGTACAGCATCTCATACAACACCCTTACTCTTGCTTGATGATATCTTTGATAAATTAGATGCAGGACGTGTGGAACAGATTGTGCGATTGGTGTCTGGGGATGCTTTCGGTCAGATATTTGTAACAGATACAAACCGCACACATTTGGATGCCATCGTTGGATCAACAGCAAGTGACTACCGTATGTTTGAAGTGGATAATGGTAATATCAAACTATTGACAGCCCATGTTTAGAAGACAGACAGAAACTTTGCATGATGTATTGCTGAAGGTGTTGCACAAACAAGGATTAGAGACTCCCATCCTTCAGAAACGCTTGGTAGAGGCTTGGCCTACGGTGGCAGGACCTGTTATTGCGCGTTATACTACTGAAACATATATATACAACCAGACGTTGTTTGTTCGTTTGTCAAATCCTGCCTTGCGTGCAGATTTGTCGATGCAACGGCAGGTGTTGGTGCAACGATTGAATGATGCAGTAGGCGAGCGTGTGATAATTGATATTCGTTTTAGTTGACTATATTGTCATAATTGCATCCATCAGGATGTCGTGGGCATCCACTGGCACTTGGTCAAGAAGTCGATGTGGATAGCAGATTCCTATTTTATAAGTTTGTGGACAAAGTGAAAGGAATCGGTCGTAGTAGCCTTTACCGCGTCCTAACCGATGCCCTTGTTTGTCGAATGCCATTCCTGGTACTATTACGACGTCAATTTTAGCATAGTCCGTGAAAATTTCACCAGTTGGTTCCATAATGCCGAATGCCCCGACTTCCAGTTGATTGGGGGCTGTGTAGTGGTGTATCTGCATTGTAGTGTCGCTGACTACACGAGGCAATAGGATACTTTTTCCTTCGTCAATCCATTTCTGGAAGAGTGGTTCTAAGGGCACTTCGTCGGGGAGCGCACAATAGGCCATTACAATTTGCGCATTGCGGAGGAGTTTATTACCGTCTAATGCTTGCTGTAAAGCAAATGCTTCGTCGGGTGAACCATGTTGTCCACCGCGACGAAGCATTTTCCGTATGTCGTGTTTGGTCATCATAAGTACTATGCCAATAGACGTTTTCCTCGTGCTAAGCCATATCCTCTACCCAGCAGTACTGCTGTCTTCTTCTTGGCAGCCTTTGCGGGAGCTTTGGGGAAAGCCTTGTTGGCATGGAACACCCGTAGCGTCTCGATGATGGCAGGGTCGTCTGCATTGAGATATTTCAGCCATGCTTCTTCGTTCATCATGTTATAGATGATGCGGCTATTGATATAGCGTTCCAGAAGTTTGTGAGAGCGTTTAATCATCAGGTTGCGACGTTTCAGTCCGCTCTTGTCTGCAAAGGCAGCAAACTGTTCTACGGTATTCTGCTTGACGAGATATTTTGCCAATTCTTCTGATGTGGTAAACTCGTTGAGCTTTTGGCGGTTGTTGTCTGTGTAGTTATAGGCAAACTGCAGGATGAGTCCTGTCATGGATGCTGCCTTATAATAAGAGGTGTATGCGGTAGTATCTTCTGCAATAAAGATGTCGGGCGTGATTCCACCACCACCGTAAACCACTCGACCGATGCGTGTAGTATAGGCACGTCCTGAATGTTTGATGCTGTCTTGTGAGAAGAACTCACCGTGTTTGTATCTTGCCAGCATGTCATCTTCGTAGTCGCTATTGTCGCCTGCCACGTATGGCTTCTGGATGCAACGACCTGACGGGGTGTAATAGCGAGCAATGGTAAGTCGGACCATGGAACCGTCTGAGAATGGGATAGGTTGTTGTACCAGTCCCTTACCGAATGAGCGTCTGCCTATGATTGTACCACGGTCATTATCTTGTATGGCACCGGCAAGAATCTCGCTGGCAGAGGCCGATCCTTCGTCGATGAGTATTACGAGTGGAATGTGCTGATAACTACCGCGGCCATCGCTTCTGAACTCCTTGCGTGGTGATTTGCGTCCTTCCATATAGGTGATGAGTCGGCCCTTGGGCATAAATTCGTTGGCAATCTGTACGGCAGATTCCAGATAGCCGCCAGTATTTCCACGCAGGTCAATGGTCAGGTTCTCAAATCCCTGTTGGGAGAGCTGTGCCAGTGCGATGAGCAGTTCTGCATAGGTGTTCTCGCCGAAGTTCTTGATACGTATGTAGCCTGTCTTATCGTTGAGCATATAGGTGGCAGTCACGCTCTTGGTAGGAATCTCTCCTCGTGTGACAACGATGTTGCGTATCTTCTTTTCGCCATAGCGCAGGATACCGAGTTTTACTTTCGTATCTTTTGGGCCTTTCAGTCTGTGCATGGCTTCTTCGTTGGTCAGGGTTTTCCCTGTGAAGGGTTTGCCATCTACCATCACAATCTTGTCGCCTGCAATGACGCCAGCTCTTTCTGCCGGTCCGTTGCCAATGACTTGTTGAACATGCAGGGTGTCCTGTCGGATGGTGAACTCTACACCGATACCAGAGAATGAGCCTTTTAGGTCATCGTTGGTTATCTGCATGTCTTTTGCTGAGATATAGATGGAGTGGGGGTCGAGTTCTGCCAGAATCTGAGGCAAGGCTTTCTCCACCAAATCGTTGACGTCAACGGAATCTACATATTGTGCGTCGATGATTCGCAACAGGTTGTTGAGCTTGTTGCTGCTGGAGTTGATGATGCTCAGACGGTTGCCTGAGAAGTGGTTGGCATAGAATGTGCCTATGAGAATACCGACAATGACGCTGAGCGCCATGAGAAGCGGTAGGAATCGGTTAGTCTTTTTCTCTTTCATCTTATTCGTTGGGATTGAGGTATGTTGTTTCTATTCCGGCGCGTTCCAATAGGTCTATACCGTCTGTCAGGCGGTATTTTTCACCATAGACCACGCGGCGTATGCCTGCCTGGATGATGAGTTTAGCACACTCGATACATGGTGAGGCTGTGATATAGATGGTGGCACCGTCGGAATTGTTTGACGACCGTGCCAGTTTGGTAATGGCATTGGCTTCGGCATGGAGCACATAAGGCTTGGTGACGTTGTTGTCATCTTCGCAGACATTCTCAAATCCGCTTGGCGTTCCATTATAGCCGTCGCTGATGATCATACCTTCTTTCACCACGAGTGCGCCTACCTGCCTGCGTTGGCAGTAGGAGTTCTCGGCCCAGATGCCTGCCATCCTCAGATAGCGGAGGTCAAGCTTTCTTTGTTTCTCGTTTGATTCCATTTCTTTTCAGTAATGCGTCGATGGTGGGTTCTCCCTTACGGAAGCGTTTATAGAGTGTCATGGGGTGTTCTGTTCCACCTTTTGACAGAATATTATCTCGGAAGCTTTGTGCGGTCTGCTTATCGAAAATGCCATGCTTTTTGAATACGGCGAAGGCGTCTGCATCGAGTACTTCTGCCCATTTATAACTATAGTATCCGGCGGCGTAACCTCCTGCCATGATGTGTGAGAACTGTACTGTCATGCAGGTGTCTGGCAGTTGGGTGCCGATAATGGCTTTCTTCCATGCTTTTTTCTCGAACGACAGAATATCGTCGTCAAAGGGCTTGCGCTGTGTGTAGTATGCCATGTCGAGCAATCCGAACGATACTTGTCGCAGACATCCCGATGCTGCCATGAAGTTCCGGCTTTTCTTGATGCGTCGGATGAGTTCGTCGGGCATTGGTTCGCCGGTCTTGTAGTGGAATGCGAAGGTGCTGAGGAAGTCTTTCTCTACTGCATAATTCTCCATGAACTGTGAAGGCAGTTCTACAAAGTCCCACCACACATTGGTACCAGACAGGCTTTCGAAGCGAGTGTTGGCAAACATGCCGTGGAGCGAGTGCCCAAATTCGTGGAGGAAGGTTTCTACCTCGCCCAGGGTGAGCAAGGCAGGTTTCTCATCTGTGGGCTTGGTGAGGTTCATCACCACACTGACATGTGGACGTACGTTCTCGCCCTTTCGTGTGATCCATTGTCCTTGGTATTCGGTCATCCATGCGCCACCCTGCTTGCCTTTGCGGGGATGGAAATCTGCATAGAATACGGCGAGATAGCTTCCGTCGTTATCAAACACCTCGTAGGCTTTTACGTCTGGATGATAGACGGGAATGTCTTTGTTTTCGCGGAAAGTGATGCCGTAGAGTTTATTAGCGAGTCCGAATACACCTTCTATCACTTTTGAGAGTTCAAAATAGGGGCGCAACATCTCGGCGTCGAGGTTGTAGCGCTTCATCTGCAACTTATGTGAATAGAATCCGGAATCCCATGGCATCATTTTTTCTACATCCTTATGTGCCATTTTGATGAGTTCGTCGCGCTCTTTGATGGCTGTCGGGCGGTAAGCATCAATCAAGTCGTCAAGCAGTCGATATACGTTTCTCACGTTGGATGCCATGCGGTGTTTCAATACATAGTCTGCATAGGTTTTGAATCCCAGCAGTTGGGCTATTTCGCGACGCAGGTTAACAAGGCGTTTGCAAATGTCTATATTGTTTTCGCTGTTGTTGTGGGTGCACACGGTATTACGCTCCATATACATCTGTTTGCGCAGGTCGCGTTGTGTGGAATAGGTCATGAACGGTGAGTAGGATGGAAAGTCGAGGGTAAATACCCATCCCTCTTTTCCCATTTCCTTGGCCGTTTGTGCGGCAGCCTCCCGTGCGGTATCGGGTAGTCCGTCGAGCTGTTGCTCATCGGTGATATGGAGTGTGAAGGCTTTATTCTCTTTCAGCAGGTTTTGTGAAAACTGCAAAGAGAGCATAGAAGCCTCTTCTGTGAGTTTGCGCAGACGTTCCTTGCCTTGTTCGTCGAGTAGTGCACCACTCCGTACAAACCCGTCATAACAGTCGTCAAGCAAACGCTGCTCCTCATCGGTGAGACGTCTGTGGTGCAGATGCACTTGACGGATGCGCTCAAAGAGGCGTGGGTTGAGTCGCACGTCGTTGGAGTGTTGTGTCAGAATAGGTTGCAACTTTTGTGCCAACGCATCCATCTCGTCGTTGGTTTCAGCCGACATCAGATTGAAAAATACAGCAGAGACACGTCCCAACAGGTCGTAGTAGCCCTCTTTGTCTTCATCGCTGGTGACGATGGTGTTGTCGAAAGTGGGCTTCTCTGGATTATTGATGATTTTGTCAATCTGCTCGTTGTCACGGCGTATTCCTTCCATGAATGCCTCTTCGTAGTCTTCAAGTCTGATTTTATCGAAGGGCACAGTGTCGTGTGGAGTATTGTAGGGTACTAAAAATGGATTCTGATGTTCACTCATACTAACGTTAATTTATCAAGGTGCAAAGATACGAAATATGTAGCATACAACGAAAGAAAACGCGTTAATTGAAATTAAAATATACTACAAATTATCGTGTCTGGCTGTCTTGACAATTTTTTGTGGTTGATAAGCGGGAGTATCATACGCTTCAAAATGCCCTTCACAAGACTTATCCATGTAGAAATCTATTGGCGTTTTTCCAATATCAAATACAGTATTTTTCCTTCGGGATGTGTTCGGGATGTGTTCGGGATGCTTTCTGTTTATAATCAGCTTTCTGCCTATATAGTATTTCCCATGTGAGTCCCATGTGAGTCCCATGTAAGTCCCAATATTTTGCTTGATTATGGGAGCTTGTTGGGAGACATTTCCTTGATAAAACGTTTTTATGTTATCATGATGCCGTTAGGCTTCTTACCAACCTTCTGTTGTAAACTGTCGTTATGATGATGTATTTTTGTTTCAAAGGTCATTCCCTTCTGTAGCGGTCGTGTTCCACATCAGAAGTCTTTCTATCAAGGGAATGACGATGCGCCCTCGATGAAGGGAGAGTAGGTTTTCCGTTTGCATTTGGTTGAGCGTTTGTGAGATGTCGCGCACTCTGGCGTCAATCATTTCTGCCAACTGTCGCATGAGGATATGGAACGTTTTGGGGCCTGCGGGGTATTGACATTGTGAGAAGAAATAGCGAATGAGTCGTTCGCGAAGATCTTTTGGCGCCGATTGACGTGTTCGGTTGTCGTACCTCTGGCAGGTGGTGGCAAGCAGATTGACATAGTTGAGGCGGAACACCAGTTGTGTTTCCATCAGCAGACGCACTTCTGCTTTGTCGATGGTAAGGATATTGGTGTCGGTCAGCGTGGAGTAGGTGTGTTGGTAGTGTTGTTCCACACCATAGAGTCGTTCGGGTTCAAGCACATAGGGGGCAGATAGTTGTTCGATAACCCGACAGGGGCGTGGACCGGAAAAGTGTTCTGACTGCAATTGCCCGTTGATGAGAAACACCAATTGTTCGCATCGGCTTCCAGCAGTCCATAGTGTTTTCTCTGCGGGATATTTATGGAATCCGATACGTGTGTGTGCCACAACCTCCATGAGTTCCGAATGGCTCATGCCTTGGAACAGGGGAAATTGTAACAGTTTATCGTAGAGGTGTATGGCGGGCATGTTGCTTAGGGTAGTTGCTCTATTTTGTTTTTCATCTCAGGTGAGTACCATACAGCAATTTTTCCCTTTTCGTCTGTATAGATGAAGTAGGCCATCAGCTGTTTTTCCTTTTCCAGTATCTGCTTGGCCCCTTCCATCCCCATCACCATAAATGCTGTGGCATAGGCATCCGCTTCAGCACAGGTGTTGGCAAGGACGGTAGCCGACAACAGACTATGCTGTACGGGATATCCCGTCTTTGGGTCGATGGTGTGTGCATATTTTCTGCCGCCTTTGTAATAGAAGTTGCGGTAGTTGCCGCTGGTGGCCATGGCAATATCGCTCAAGTTGAGGATTGTTTGGTATTCGTTGTTGTAGAGCAAAGAGTCTTCCGTTGGTTTTACCACCCCGATGCGCCATGGTGCTCTTCGTGCGCTGACACCACGTGTGGCAATCTCGCCACCTATCTCTACCGTGAAGTTGTTCACGCCTTTTTTCTTCAACAGTCTTGCCACGGCATCCACTCCGTAGCCTTTGGCAATGGCAGAGCAGTCGAGCATCAGTCGAGGGTCGGCTTTTTTCACTTTCATGTGGTCGATAGAAACCTTTCTGTAGCCTATGAACTGCAGGATGGAATCTACTTGATGGCGGGTGGGCATGTTTCCACTTTTGAAGCCGAACCCCCATGCGTTGACCAGTGGCGCTACGGTGATGTCGAATGCTCCTTCGGTGTTTTCTGATATGGTTTGTGCCAGATTGAATACTTCAAGAAACATGTTGTTGACCTTCATGTCCTTGTTGTTGTTGACATTGGAAATGATGGAGCTTTTGTTGAACATCGACAGGGCTGCGTCAACTTTGTTGAGTTCTGCAAGTATTTCCTTTTCGTAGTCTTGATCCGACTGGTAGGTGATGCTGTAAGTAGTGCCGAATATAAAACCTTTGTTGGTGAGGTAGGGCACGTTTTGCTGTTGCCGAATAATCAGCACGGTGCCGATGATGAGTACGGCGAGGAATGGTATTTGCCAAATCAGGCGTTTCTTGTTTTTTGCAGACATGGTTTCAGGGATAGTTTGTGTTGTTTTAAATGTCGATAATCACGTTGAAATTAGCGGCAATACGTGTGTCGCCATAGGTACCGAAACCAGGAATATACCAGGTTTGTCCTGCTGTTCCGTCGTTGTGGGCTATGCGTCGTTTGTAGCGCACATTCCATCCCAGATGGATGGGACCGCTGATTTTAGCATCAATGCCGAATACTGCTTCCAGCCAATGTTGCGAACATTGCATGTCTTGGATGTCAACGATATTACTTCCTTGCCATACGGGGTCGTCCATTTCGCCTCGCATTATATCTACTTTATAAGAGGTGAAAGCATAGCGGAAACCGCCATACAGACGATTGGGACCATGTTTTTTCTTCAGCAGATTCCAGTCCATACCGATGCGGAAGTAGGGTGCTCCGGTTTTGTAGGTAATGCCCGTCACCTCATCGTTCTCGTGGTTGGCTTTACCGTAACCCACCTCTACGATGGGAAACCATTGGTCGTGGAGATTCAGTCGGAATGCTCCTTCGTATTCGCCATGGTCGCTGAGTGCCAACATGGCAGGGCCAACGAGGTCGAAGGAAACGGCAAATCCCCTGAACATCGGTATCGAGTCTTCCGGTATGATGATGTTTTTCTGTTGAGCCCTACCGTTGCCGGTGGCTGCCACAATCAGCAGAAGACTAATAGCGATCCTTGAGATATAAGTGGAAATGTTCTTTCGATGCGTCATAGTTGACTTGGGAATTGTTGATGGATAACGAGTCGATGATGTGGTGTGTTGACTTCACCGACAGGATAGTATGAAAGTAGGAAATCTGGCAATCTACCGATTCGAAATGTGGTTGGTTGCTCTTTTCCACCCAGATCGTGTCGCGATAGGTATTGCCCATCGTGTCGAGGAGTGTCATGTGGAGTGTATCGACGGGGTTGATGTAACTGATGTCGAGGTCGAACGTAGTTACTCCGGTGATGCGGTTCTGTAGTATTGTGTCGCGTCCGTCGGCGCGTCTGCTGCAGATGGATAGGGTATCTACCTTCAGAGTGTCGGCTGTTCCGTTGGCTTTCTTCAGACTATAGACCGTATATACACGGTTCTGTACCGGACAGTCGATAGACGAGCAACCTGCGATAGCCAGTAGAGTAGCGACCAGCAGACAGGGTAGCCAGTAGAGGCTGCCTTGCTTACAGTATTTCAGAATATTGTGTTGCTTCTGTTGCATGGTTTTACGCTTGCTCAATTTTTATTTCTTCTTCTATCTGATAGTCGTTTCTTCCTGCACTGTTACGGCTGATGAGGTCGCCCAGGAATCCAGCCAAGAACAGTTGTGTACCAATCATCATCATCGTCAGAGCGATGTAGAAGAATGGTGAGTCGGTAACCAATCGCATGGGAATGTGGCAATAGAGTGCCCAGAGTTTCTCGGCTCCGATAATGAAGGCTGATATGAATCCTATCATGAAGACGAGTGTGCCCAAGAAACCGAATACGTGCATCGGCTTTTTGCCGAATGTTCCAAGAAACCAAAGGGTCATCAAGTCAAGGTAACCGTTGACGAAACGATTCCATCCCATAAACTTCGATTTGCCGTACTGGCGTTTCTGGTGGTGTACTACTTTCTCACCTATCTTGTCGAAACCGGCATTTTTTGCCAGATAGGGAATGAAACGGTGCATCTCGCCGAACACCTCTATGTTCTTTACCACATCACGGCGGTAGGCTTTCAGCCCACAGTTGAAATCGTGAAGGTTCTTAATGCCGCTCACCTTGCGTGCCGTGGCATTGAAGAGTTTGGTGGGGATAGTTTTTGAAAGTGGGTCGTGGCGCTTCTGTTTGTAACCGCTCACCAGGTCATAGTGCTCGTCCATTATCATATGGTAGAGTCCTGGAATCTCGTCGGGCGAGTCTTGCAAGTCAGCGTCCATCGTAATGACAACATCGCCTTGGGCAGCCTTGAAACCGCAATAGAGTGCGGGACTCTTACCGTAGTTGCGGCGGAATTTGATGCCTTTCACGTGTTGTGATTTAGAAGCCAGTTCGCAGATTACGTCCCAACTGCGGTCTGTAGAACCGTCGTTGACGAAGATAATCTCGTAACTGAAATTGTTGGCCACCATCACGCGGTCTATCCATGCGTGGAGTTCAGGTAGCGACTCGTCTTCATTATATAAGGGTATAACTACGGAAATATCCATTTTTTCTATTCTTTTATGTTGGTATGTATATAGTGTTCTATTGTTTTTTGCGCATAAACAGAGCAATGGGCAGTCCCCAGAAGAAACCTGAGAGAATGACCGACGACAGCACGTTGAGGGCATAATCGATAGGTCGCAGTTCGCTCAATATGCGCAAACTGTCGTTCATTTCTTGGTCAACGCCGTAGAGCTTCATGGCTTGTTGGCTTTCAGGAGATTGCAGGATGTCTGTAAACTGGCTTATCAGATAGCCATTGTCAAGATAGGCAAAGTATATGAAAGTAGCAGCCGTCAGTAGCAAACCGCCATAGAAAAAGGTGAGGATGCTATAGGCGTAGCCCAGTCCAAACGATAGCCTTCCTTGACGGCCGTAGTCGCGATAGTGGCGCAGACGGCTGGCTACGAAAAAAGGTGTAGCCGCAATGGTCATCAAAGCGACAAACGAGAGGAGCGGTTGCGTCATTCCTATTATATAGCAAGCGAACGCCCCAATCATAACGAGCGAAAGCAATGCGCCATCTTGGCGAGCAAACGCTTTCAGTTGTACGTATTCCTGTGGTGTCATCAATATTCGAATATCGTTTGCAAAGGTAGTGCAAACCGAGCGAAATACAAAGAAAAACCTCGTTTTTCTTTTATTTCCGAGGTGCCGACTACCTTGGGGCTGTCAAGCCCAGAGTAGTGCAAACCGAGCGAAATACAAAGAAAAAGCTCGTTTTTCTTTTATTTCCGAGGTGCCGCCTACCTTGGGGCTGTCAAGCCCAGAGTAGTGCAAACCGAGCGAAATACAAAGAAAAAGCCCGTTTTTCTTTTATTTCCGAACTGACGAACGAAGAAAGAGCAGCGTCAAGTTCTCTTGAACTCTGCCTTTCAAGGAGGAAGAAAACCTTTAGGTTAGGTGCCGTTAGTCTAAGACTGTAGGTTTGTGGTCGTGTGAATCATGCGAAATACAGGAGGGGCAACCGGTCTCTGTTTATTTCTGCTATACGGGCAACTATAGAGTCGTAAGTTGAAGATAAGTGGGGGAGAAACTTAGAAAAACGCTTAGAAAAGTGTTAAAAACGAAAAAACATCACGACTAATGCCTGTTATTTGGAAACTTTTTAGTACCTTTGCACCCGATTTCGCCCATTAGGGCAAAAATCAAACAATAAAAATGGGCAAGTCCTGTACGGCCAGCTCCCTCGGAATCCTCCAGGACGGGAACGTAGCAAAGGTACTTGGTTGTAGCGGCGCGATACAGACAGCTTGCCCACCCGCCTCTTTAGCTCAGTTGGCCAGAGCACGTGATTTGTAATCTCGGGGTCGTTGGTTCGAATCCGACAAGAGGCTCAAATGATGAACGGACTTCCATGCAAGGAGGTCCGTTTTGCTTTTCTTATATTGAAGTGTTCAAGCCACAACGGGTTCTCGTTTTATGATTACCATATTTTTACGCGCACACGCGAGAGTCTGCAAATGCTAACATCGAACACCATGATGTCGTAATTGACATACGATCACGGACTTAAGTGGTGTTAGATGACTATATCTTTACGTGCATCGAACATCTGTTAAATACTCGTTGCACATGGTGCAATCTCTGTGGGAAATCCAAGTAACAACGAGACTTTTGTCGTATGTATTTGGCTAAGAATGTACGTGGCGTTTTGCGGCAATTCTCTGCAATGTTCCAAAGATTTATTGCCAAACGTTTGAAAACATCCTTTCTAAACGTTTGAAAACATCCTTTCTAAACGTTTGAAAACGCCCTTGTCAACGTTGGATAATACTTTTATCAAACGTTGGATAATACCTTTATCAAACGTTGGATAATACTTTTATCAAATATTGGATAATACCTTTATCAAACGTTGGATAAAAATTTTATCAGGTATCGGCAATAGTCCTGATAAACATGGGCAAGATATTCTCTGGTGGTCGATGGTGGTCGAAGTGTGGTCGAAACACGTAAATAAAAAGTCATCGACCACCACTCAACACATTGAATGATAGTGTATTATGCTATAGCGGTGGTCGAGTGGTCGATTTTTTTTGAAAACTATATTTTTGCCGTTTAAGTTGTCGCGATTGTCATTACCGTTAAAGAGAAAAAGCGGAAAAATAGCTTGTCTAATCTATATCCACAACAGTAATGCCTGAACCGCCAAACTGCACATGCTCGTCTTTCGCACTCTTCACGTTGGGCACGGTATTTAGATACTGACGAATCAGTTGGCGAAGAACTCCCGTTCCTGTACCATGTAGGATTCTCACACGCGACATTCCCACCAGTATGGCATCGTCGATGAAGTGCATTACGGCATCAACGGCTTCGTCACCACGCATACCTCTTACGTCAATATCTTGATGGAAATTGTGTTTGCGGTCTTCTATGGTGCTACGAGTCATCTTTGAGGTTTGCACAACTAAGGCAGCGTGGGGAGTTTCGGCCTTGGGCGCTTCTTTCAGTTTGCCAGTAAGTTCCAATTGTTCCAGCTTCATCTTGGTCTTCATGTCGCCAAAGATGACAACGGCATTCTTGCCTGACAGGCTCTCCACCTTACCTACCGTATTCAGTCCTTTGATGCGGACATTGCTTCCCACGGTGATGGGAACTTCCTGTTTCGGTTTTCCTGCTGATGTAAATACAGGCGATGGCGTTGCTGTGGGATTGGCGGCCTGTTCTTTCTTTTCCTGTTTGCGCTTAGCCTTGCGTTCGCGACGTTCCAGAATCTGTCGCATTTTGCGCTCTATCAACTCATCCTTCTCGCGAGTGTCAATCTCCAATACCTGTTGCTTGAAGTCGTTCAACTCCTCACGAACCAGTCTGGTGCGCTCCTTTTCAGCTTGTGCCTCCTTGATTTCTCGGATAGCATTCTCTATTTTCTTATTGCTTTCGCGCAATAGTTCTTCGGCTTGCTCCTTGGCGCGACGCAGAATGGCTTTGCGCTCTTGTTCAATCTCTTCAATGTGGCTTTCGTATTTGGCAATGCGACCTTCCAACGATTTCTCATGCTGGTGGATGGTCTGGCGCTTGCCCTCCCAATAGCGTTTGTCGCGCACAATATCCTGTAGGTATTTATCGCTCTGGATGTATTCCGAACCAACGATATCGCTGGCATCGCTGATAACTTCTTCTGGAATACCCGTTTTGCGAGCAATCTCGATGGCAAACGAAGAACCGGGCTGACCGATTGACAACTGAAACAGCGCCTGCATCTGATGGCGATCGTAGAGCATGGCGCCATTGATCACTCCTTCATGGTCTTCATCAAAATGCTTCAAGTTCTGATAGTGAGTGGTAATCACACCGAATGCCTGCTTCTTCCAGAACTGTTTCAGTACGGCTTCGGCAATGGCTCCACCGATGGCTGGTTCGGTTCCACCGCCAAACTCGTCAATGAGCAATAGGGTGCGTTCGTTTGATTGACGCATCATATTCTTCATATTGAGCAAATGGCTGGAGTAGGTTGAGAGGTCGTCGGCAATGCTTTGTTCGTCACCAATATCAATCATGATGTCTTGGAATACACCCACCGTGGAACGTTCACTCAACGGAACTGACAGACCGCATTGCAGCATATACTGCAACAGTCCTACAGTTTTCAGACATACAGACTTACCACCGGCATTAGGACCGGAGATGATCAACAGTCGCTTGTCGCGTGTCAGAATGATGTCGAGCGGAACAACCTTCTTGTCTTGTCGGGCTAAAGAGCGTTGTAACAACGGATGAACGGCACGGATCCAGTCGAGATGAGGCTCCGACTGTACCTGAGGTTCAAAGGCATTCATCTCTTGGGCGAGTTCGGCTTTCGCACGTATCAGGTCTATCTGCGCCAGGAATTGGTATGAGTCGAGAATCTCCTGCACGTGAGGTCTTACCTCAGCAGTAAATACCGTAAGGATGCGGATAATCTCACGTCGTTCGGCTGCTTCCAGTTCGCGCACCTTGTTATTGGCTTCCACCACCTCTGTCGGTTCTATAAACACCGTCTTACCAGTAGCACTCTCATCGTGCACGATACCTTTGATGCGACGCTTCAGTCCCGGTGCTACGGGAATCACCAATCGTCCGTCGCGCATGGTAGGAGCCACGTCCTTATCTACCAGGCCATCGCGTTGTGCTGCATGTAATATAGTATATAAGGTACGCGATATTCCACCTTCGGTCTGAGCCAACTCATGGCGTATTCCTGCCAATGTCATAGAAGCAGAATCTTTGATTTTCCCGAATTTGTCGAGGATAGAGTCTATGCGACGAATCATAGCGGGGAAAGTCAGCACGTCTTCTGCCAATCGATGAAGGGCAGGGTAGGGATATTCCGGATTATCTTCGTCACCTTCATTCTTGTTGAGGAATGTCACAATCAGCGAGATGGTTTCCAATGACCGGCGCAGATCAAACAGTTCGTTCTCCTCCAGATGGGTATTTTCCAATCGGATGCGGGTTATCGACTGTCTGACATCAAAGAAATAGTTCAGGGGAAACGAATCCGTTTCCTGCTGCAATCGGCGGAATTCTCTCACCTGTTCCATCCATTCATTAATGGTGTCAGCATCATCAGTGAAGTCGATTTCATCGGCTTTCTCCTTGCCCAGAGTACTCAGACAATGGCCTTTCAACAGTGTGCGTATTTCGTCGAAACCTATCTTGGTTTCAAAGTTCTTCGGGTAAATCATGCCACAAAATTACTCATTTTTGCCCTATTTTGCAAAAAAGTTCTTGAAAAATTTGCATAATTCAAAAATTACCCGTACCTTTGCACTCGCTTTTCGACCAAGGAGAGATGGCAGAGTGGTCGAATGCACCGGTCTTGAAAACCGGCGTACTGAGAGGTACCGGGGGTTCGAATCCCTCTCTCTCCGCAAAACTCGCTGATTTTCAGCGAGTTTTTTTTTACACCCAATTAAACACCCAAAAATTAGGGTATCATCAAGCCTTATAAAGTATCATTTATAGGAGTTTAGCGCGAAAAATGGCTGTAAACTCGACTTTGCAAGGTTACAGCCATTTTTTATCTACACCCAATTTTAAGGAAATCTACACCCAAAAATAAAAAATATCAGATTTGTGTGTGTGATTGCTTTGCAGTACATAAAAGCATAAAGACTTTATCCAAATAAAACATTCAACATCTCTGCAGCAATTCTATCGTCCTTCAACTTTATTATATTGTCTTTATCCGAGTAGAAGCCCAAAGCATTCACATTCCCATACCAAACAAGTGACTTGTCTATTACTATTGTACAAAGTTTCAAATTTGGATTAGTTGTGGCATGTAGCCCTGACGATTGAAGGAAATCATACTGCTCATCATTTATTGCGGTAACGATTGCAACTTCAACTCCATTGGCACTTTGTTCTTTCAGCAGAGAAACAAGTTTGTTGTTTGTAACACGATATAATCTTGGTGAAGAGATGACAATAGAGCGTTTTGCCATGGCAATATCTTTTGCCAAAGACTTGATAAAGGATCTACCGTTGAAAATCTGACTATCCTCAGAAGTTGCAGGCAAATCACTAATTTCACCAAACAATGTTGGCTGTCCTAACTGAATCATCTGATATCCTATGGCAGCATACGCTCTTAGGCGATTGTGATACATGCTATCACATAATGGTTCGTGAATATCAATGTAGTCATAGATACGAACGTCTTTCTTTCCGTCATTTTCACGATGAAGACGACCTGCATACTGCTCCAATCGTCCCTTCCATGAGATTGGCAAAGCAAGAAATAATGTATCAAGGCGAGGATAATCAAAGCCTTCACCAACATATTGTCCGGTTGCAACAATTACCAGAGGCTCGCCCGCGGGAATTTCTTGGAGCCTTTGTAGTGCATCACGCTTTTCCTTGGCTGTACTAGCTCCTGTCAGCTGAATGACATTTTTTGCATAAGGTTTTAGTTTCTCTGCCAAAAGATCCACGTGTTGCTTGATGCCTGTAAGCACAATTGGCGTTCTGCCACTCTCCACAGCTTTATGTATATCATCTACAATGAGAGAATTACGAACCTCGTCTGCCGCAAGACTCTTTTGTAAAGCAGGAAACGACTGTTTGTCGTCGGTTATGCTGCGATAAGATGTGAATCGTGGAATGAGGTATCTGCGGAACGACTGTTTCTGAATTTGACTCTTGGAGTCAGCAGAAAATCGTATGGGGCCACATTGCATGAAGATAATCGGCTGCTGACCATCCTTGCGGATTGGAGTTGCCGTTAAACCATGCACATATTGAGCCTTCACGGACTTAAGAACCTTTTCGAAGGTAATAGAAGAAACATGATGGCATTCATCGACAATGACCATACCATAGTCTTGAACGAACGACTTTACTTCTCCATCCTCAAAGCATGACTGTATTAAAGCAATGTCAACAACTCCATGGATGGTATCTGTTGTGGAATCAAGACAACCTATTGGCGAGAACGCTTTCCTACGTCCTCTTTTTTTGACAGGTTCTGGCTCCTTGTAATCAATATCCAGGAACTCACTCAATCGTTCATGCCACTGCGTTAGCAATGCTTTGGAGTGAACGAGAATAAGTGTGTTTACCTTACGTCTTGCAATCAAAGATGCAGCAGTAACTGTCTTTCCGAAAGCTGTGGTAGCATGGAGTATTCCATTATCAAAGGGAAGCAATGATTCAATTGCGTCAAGTTGTTCCTCTCGTTCTGTTCCAAGAAAAGTGACAGCTACAGCCTTACCATGATTCGTTTCGTCAACGATAGTGTATTTTGCGCCATTTGAGTCAAGTAACTTCATGATAGCCTCTTTGCACCCTCTCGGCATTGCAAGATAATCATCTGTAATGTCAAAGCACGATATGATGCGAGGTATTCCGTATGTGGACATGCGCATTGCCTGCTTCTTGTAGAATTCCGGATTGCGGAATGCTGCAATGCGCTTGATATGGTTAAGTACTTTGGCAGAAACAGAATTGAGGGGAATGTAGATTTTATCAGCTACTGTTATGGTTATCGCTTTGTTAAAATCTGCGCTATTGATATTTTGAGGTACAGGAGTCACCCATGGCTTACTCTCGCTTGAGGTTGACAAGACGCCCAAGTCTTCATGGATATGTTGCTGTAGAATAACATCAACTTTTTGTTCTTCAATCTTCTGAACTTGCGCAAGATAAGCCCATTGGTCTTTGTACGCAAGGAATTCATCATCAACGAACACACTATTCAATTCCTTACGTGCCTTTCCTTGTAATGGCAAAGCAACGAGATTGCCGAAGCCTCCTTCTGGCATTCTGTCTTGGTTTGGAAAGAATCTGTCATAAGAATCGAATGCCATTCTTCCGTCACGGCTCATCGCTTCTGTCAGAATCGCATTGCCAAGTCTTCGTGCCTTGTAAGCAGGAACAACAGCGTCGAAGAATATCCAAACATGCGCTCCATTACCAGAACGAGAACGTTCTATAGAGTAAGGTATGTTCCAATCACGACAAACGCCAACAAATGCCAGCACATCATCCTTGTACCCATGCTTGCAGCTCTTATCGTCAAAGTCAGTACATAGGAAAGCACAATTGTTGTCCAGCATGATGGCATAGATTCCAACCACATCGCATCCGTTTTCGTCATTGCCGATAAGGTGCCTGCAAATCTCATCATACCCAAGTGGCAGAAAATTACGGTTTGGACAATCCGCACACTTGACAGCCTTTTTGTCACAGACACTTCTTCTCCATTCATTTACACAAACAGGTTGATAGCCACCTTTATTCGTTGCCTTGCTATACCATCTACGGGCGAACACATCTTCTCGCCCACGGAACAAACTACGGAACAACTCGACTCTCTCATCTTTTCCCAGATGAACATCAGGGAACGAAATAACAGAGTAAACCTTCTCTTCGTCTGTATTGGCAGTAGCAACTTCATACGCAATCCCATTCGCTTGAAGTATCTCCTTCAAACGAGCATTCTCCGTCCTCAATTGTCCCAATTCTAAAAGAAGGGAGTCGTATTTCTGTTGCTCCTGTTGCATATTATAAAGGTGTGATTAAAACTTACGTTTGAATCCTCGACAGGTTTGTGCCGATTCTTGTGGAGTATTCTTGGAAACTCTCATGTTTGAATAGCATCCACAGTGAGCATATCTTCCAATCTTTTACTAAGATTTGTCTCATAAATATTCTATTATGAGGCAATATACATACTTATACATGTACAGCTATTCAAATTCTGTCTCTAGTATAGTTATTGTCTAAAACCTGCCAAATATTGGGTGAATAGAAACCTTGCTTTTGAGATTTTGGATTTTTTGAATCCAATTTTCGTTCATAGTATAATTTGACGTTTTGCTTTACACTTTTCATTATGGTGTTGAACTTAGTTCCGCATTTAAAATCTGAATACCTATTCTTCGCTTTGTCAATGACTTCTTTATAAGTAAATGGGTACCTCTTTCTTATATCCTCCTCTGACAAAGTGACAGGGATTCCATTTTCGTCGTATTTAACATTGGTGGAAGTAAACGAATTGCCTTTTTGAAACTTAAGCTCAATTTTTATCGCGATGTCGTATTCTTCTCCTTTATTTTCGTTTTCGAGTTTATGCTTTATCAGTTGGATAAAATTTTGTGCTTCTGGAGATGATGCAGAGTCTACATCAATTTTGTTATCCACATATGCCAGTGGCATCAAATATAAATTATATTTTGATAAGGAACGCTTTGTTTGCCAGTCTTTTAGTACCTGTACGTAATTCTTTATACAAGCAAAACCTAATTCTTGCAATGGCTTTGAGAGATCCTTCATGTTAATAAAATGGATAGCATTATCTCTAAACTCTATCAGAGAATCAATATTGTCTTTTAGCTTACTAGGAAGCTCATGTTGTGAATTCAATCGGTTTAGGGCTTCATAAATAGAGATGGACTTTGGATTATTGGTTCGATTTCTGTCAAGAACTTTCTTTTTCTTAGATTTCTCACCATTTTTGTTAAAATATGGTTTGTAGCAATATATAGAGTTAATTCGATAGTTATTCAACTTAAGCAATCTCGCCTTTAACAACAACTCCCATGAATTTATTGCTAATATAGCAAAGGTTTCCTCTCTATATTTGAAATCTGGTTTATTGTATATTTCAATTGCAGATAACATACTTCCTATAGATTTGTCTATAAGGCTTTCATATATTGGATTCTTTTTCATATTTGCAATAATATGATTATGTTCAACATATAAATATCTAAATACTGAATCCAAGCGACAGAATGTAGTTGAACAAGTCTGTCAGGTACTTTCTTCTGTGGTCAACAAAGCTGTTGTAGTTAGCCTTCGAGCGCACCATCCAACTGTACAGTTCTGGTTCAGCAGAAACCGAAGGCAAGGCATAATGACTGTTGATGTAATCCTTGTAGCGTTGGCAGTTGTTACGGAATTCATTCTCCGTGCCATTTCGTGGGATAAAGTCCTGTTCATACCTCGCTAAAGTCTCCGTCAGCATCACTTTGTACTCTTCTTTTATCTCGTACACCTCGTTCTGTACATTATACAACCAACGATAGAGAGACGCCTCGCCCTCGCCATTGCCAGAGACAGGGTAACGATTGTATGATTCTACGAATGCACAGAAATCTGCTAAACGTTCTTCAAAGCTTTGACGCTGTCTGGCTGTTGCATCATACTCTATCCACTTTGCATCATACGACTTTGACTTTAATCCATAAAATCCATCGTTGAAGTGTACAAAGCGGCCAAGTGTATCATCCCCCATCGACCACTCCAGGCTTTGAGGCTTCGTGTTCGGATAGTGCTCTACTACAGCTTCAAACAACTGCTCAATGTGCATAGGTTCGTCCGACTCCTCAAGCAACTTTGCCAGAAGGTCACGAATGGTTCCAAAGAACACATTCTCCCAACTGTCCAAACCGTAGCGCGACGTATTGCCAATGGGTTTGATGTTGGGATGACGGAACAGCCATGAGCGTATCTGAGCCGACTCCGTATATTTATGGTCAGGATACATTTCCTTGAATGCAACAAAGAGTTCATCCACCGACATTGGCTCACCTTTCCTTGCCAATATGGTGTACAAGTCCTCTGCTACATCAATATGGTTTTTCTGCACAAGTACACGACCTTCATCGTCCACTTCCAGTTCTAACCCTTCCCTTGCAATGTAGCTCATCAGTTTGACAGCTTCTGCCTTTTCCTCGGTAGGCATCGTGTTGAGCGAAGCTTCCACTTCTATGCGCGTATCATTAGTATAGCGCGAGGACACCATAGCCTGCAGCGAGTCAACACAGTCACGAATCTTTACGGACGGCATCATCTTGCGGTTGATCACCACAGCCACATCGCCCACTATTTCTGTTTCATACTGATTGCTGAATCTGAGCAGTTCTGTCTCACCGCTCTGATTCCTTACGGCTACCTCAAAGTCACGCTCTCCCAACAGCTGCATCAGTCGTGCGAATACACGGAAGTCAAAGTTCAGGTGTTCACGTTCCTTCAGTTGCTTGTATTCGACCGACTCTGCCGTAACGAATGGCATCGACAACAACTCGTCATAGCTCTTCCATGCGTCTGTCATAATCAGTTCCGTGTCATGAACCTCGAGTTTTTTCGATGTAATCTGACGTATTCTTTCGCGTGTAAGCCCCATCACTTCTGCCAACTCATTCAGCGTACGTTCCTTGCCATCGAAGATACCATACAGCAAACTGAATATCTTATTGTTACGTACCTCGGAAATACGCATATAGTTGTACAGCAGGAAGAACATCGGATGCACTCCGCAGTCACGACCATGCTCCATCACAAACCTCCTCTCCACACTACTCAGGTATGGATAGTCGCGTTTGAGCAGAGCCGATTGCACCTCATCGTCACTCATCTGCCAGTAGCGGTCAAACTCTTCCTTCAGCAATTTGTTGAAGTTGAACACCTCCGTCAGCGTCTTCATCATGCTCTGACCAGGGCAAAGCTTACGGTAATCCAGCAGAGGAGAGTCAAAATACTGAGCCAAATCCTCAAACCTCGGTGCTGCGTGTTCAACAAAATTCTTTGCTCGTACGCTCAGCTGCTTCTCGCGCATCCGCTCATAGACACTCTGCAGGTACTCACGAACACCTGCCGTGATGAAGAATTCTGCCTTGTCCCGATAGCTGAACTCTTCTAACCTTGGTTGCAATTCTGTGAACGTCGATTTGTATTCCGAATACGTGTCGTTGTCAGCACGCTGTCCGTCCAGCATCCTGTTCATGGCGTCTTCGAGATAGCGTGCATACATTCTGCGAATCTCGACGTTCTCTGCCATCGAGAACTCACCGTGTATTTCCAGCAGGTTGTTCTCGTTGCCCATCACCATACTGTGCAATTCCTTCACCGAAGGGTAACATGCCTTGAAGAATCTTGTCACGTCATTGTCCTCCACGAAGAGAGCCTCGTATGCCTCACTCAGCATCTCCCCGATGGTGTCGCCTACCATGGCAAACACATCCTCTGGGGTTTCGGACTTCTGAGGTGCATTCTCGGGGTTCACCTCTCGGAGCAATGGCACTATCTCTGTATAGGACTTTCTGCCAAAGTTCTTCAACTTCAGCAATTCCTCGGGCGACTCTGCATAGTTCAGCACATCCTCCAGTGTCACCATACCCGCATAGCGCAGGCAGTTATAGGTTCTCGCTGAAATCTGCTTACCGTCAAACAGTTCCTGTATTGTGGTGTCCAAATAGATTCGCATACTATCGTTTTCCTTTTTTTATTCGGTTTCTAATCCTGCTACCTTCTCAAGCAATGCCTGTGCCTCGGCTATCAGTTCTGCTGCCTGACCAATGGCATTCTGTTCCTCTTCCGTGCCGTCTTTCTCACGGTCAAGGTCGTCCAGCAAGCCGTAGCATCCCACGTAGGCATCGCCCAGTTTCTCTACCCAGATGGCAGCTGTTTGCTTATTTGTTGTGGTCATTTGTCTTCTTGTATTTTCTAGTTACGTGAATTAGTTTGAAAAATGAGCCTAAGCTCTAAGCGGATTTTCTTTGCAATTAAAAACACATTGAATTTCAACTATTTACATCACATGAGGATTTTCTCTGCAATTAAAGATCAATTATTCGACTACCCATAGAATGGTAGGTATGACGTAAATTTGCGGGACGTGTTCTCATCGTCGTATGGTTTCAAAAAACCACGTTCTACGCATTCTGCAATGATGCGTGATGCAACGCTGTTCTTGTTCTTGTCCAATCCAAATCTTTCACGTACCGCTTGATTTGTCAGCATCTCATTTCGTTCATAGAGAATACAAGCGTGCTGGTAGCAAGCTACGGTCTTTTCTTCCTTGGTCATTTCATTCAAAGCCTTCTCGGGGAACATCATCACTCGGGTATAATCGTCGCCACTCTGCACCTTATACGCTGGCAATCGCATTTCCTCGATGGCTGTGACAGCTCGGTCGTAACCACTACCTCGTCGTTCACAAAGGTCGAGTTGTAACATCATCTGTGCTAAACCTTCGTTGCGGGAATGTGGAGGAAGGTCAATGAGTCGGTTTACATCATTGAGGCATGAGCCAGGATTGGTCATCACGATGCGGTTGGTGAAGATTTCTATTGTGATAGGCATACCCGTAATGGCGAAGTCCTGATGCACCATGAGGTTTGCCATGAACTCACGTACAGCCACCTTCGGATAGGTAGGAACGGCTTCTCGTTTCGCAATAATACGCTCCTTGCTGGTCATTGCCATCACCGTGTCGAGCAGATCAAAGAATCCAACTGCATACCCTCTGTCCATCTTGTACTCCAACTCCATGATGAGGTTATTCGCACCTGCATACTTTCGTACCAGAATTTCCTTCATTTTCAATGCCTCAAAGTCCTTCAACTTATGAGCAAAGAGGATAGCTCCCAGGTTGAGAATGTTGTAGAGATCTTCCTGTTGCTCAATCATGCTAAACTCCAGCATCTGCTCGATAATGCGCTCCGAATCCTGCGGAATCTTACGGTCGATGAGTTCGTACATTTTCCTGTAGTCAAGCAGCTCAAGTACTCGCTCTGCCGAAATGCCCCCACACGCCACACGCTTCTCAAAGGTCAAACCATGCGACTGAGCCAGCATCTCATGCACCTGTTCGCGTGACATTTTCACGGTATGACCCGCTGAACGGATGTAAGCCTCGTAGATGTCACGTCCGCGCAGATAAACTGGTTTGTTCTGCTGTTCTGGGATGCGAATGAAGAGAAGCGGATGTCCTTCAAAATCCAATACGGCATGTTCCAACTGAATTGACCATGCAAGGTTGTTCTTAGCGATGTTGCCGAGCGTCTTTGTCGTATCTTCAATCGTTTTCTTTGTGAGTTCCTCAAAGGTGGCATCATCGTTCACACCAAATACCAGCACACCACCACCTTTCAGATTGGCAAAGGCACAGAGATGCTGAGCCAAACGCTCTGTCTTATTCGACAAACCGCCCTTCCAATCAATCTCGTTTAACTCCTGTGGCACGGGGTAGAGACTTTTATGTAATGCGTCTAATGCGCATTCTTTCCAGTTACTCATGTATGGATTTATTTTTTTATTGTATTCTTTCTTAAAAATATGCGTTTTATTTGTCGCCAGCCCCTTGTTTTTGACCCTCTCGCGACGATTAAAACGATGTTTTTAACTATTTTTTACGTCTCAACTGTATCGTTGGATTCTCATCATACTCCTGTTTCAAGCGGTAGAGCTCCGTGCCGGGGGTGATGATGTCCTTACGGTAGTTGGTGTAGAAATTCAGCAGTTTCAGCGCATCAGCCGATGTAACCGCTTCCAGTTCTTCCTTGTAGAACGTGTTTGTGTGGATAATGTCCAGTACCAACTGCTTTTCATCTTCTGCCAGTGTGTTCATACAATGGCTCCAGCATTGACGCCAATGATCTGTACCCATGCTGCCCTTCTCGTCCAACCACTTAAAGAAGAAACGATACAAGATGAATGTCTCGGGCATCTCCAACAGTTCCATGTATTCTGTCTCATCATTGCCGAAGGCTTCAAGGAAGAACGTTATGCCTTTACCCACCTTACCCTTGGTGCTGTTCAGAATGGCTTGTATGGCGCGTATGTACTTGCGGTTCCAATGCTTGCCGATGTAGTCACGATTGTGCGATAAATCCTCTGCATCATCCTTGCCTTTGCGAATAGGGTGATACTTCATCGGGAACGAATAGATGTTTACATTCAGCTCGTCGCAAAGTTCCACATTTATTCTCAGTCGCTGATACAAATCCAATGGCTTATCCACGAAGTTGTAGAGCAGATAGTTGCTGAAATCCTTCAATCCCGCTGCTGCACTCATGCGGATAGCCTTGTTGTACGAAGGGAACGTCTTGATGTCGTCAAACGCAATACGCAACGGACGAATGGCAATGCGCGACAACAGTTCAACAATCTCTTCTGTGAACAAACGTGCATCCACGCCTTGGTTGAAATCTACGTACCTCGCTCTTGGCACAGGATGTTGGTGACGCTTGTAAATGTCCTTTATCTCTTCGTATGCAGCAATCAGGTTCTCCTTCTTCGTTGTGGAAAGTTTGTTGATGTGGTAGCGAGCCATTACTTTATACACTTCGTATGACTCATCACCCTTCATGGGCTTCAACTTTTGATAGAACTCTGCTATCAACGCCTGACTCTTACGTATGTAAGCTCTGTCATTCACACCATTCTGCAGGTTACGAATGGAAATCTCCAGCATATCAGGCTGAACAAACTTTGCTCCTTTCCCGAAGCCTGAAGCAACAATGTCATCGATAATATCCTTGAGGTTTTCTGATGCCAATACGTTATTATCCATAAGCAGCAAGTCCTTCTGGTCGCCATACACTTCGCGAACAGCATCCAATCGGTCTTTAAGAGGAATGTACGGAATGTATTTATCTTCAAGAGTCGGTACAGCGCAGAAGGCACAATGACGGATGCAACCACGAGTCATGTAGCCGTAGAAAGCATTTGACATTGGATATTTGTACTCAATCTCGTCAAGAATGGAGTAATCCAATGGAAGATTGTCTATAATCTGAGTGTCGCCCTTGTCAAGAACTCCAGGTTTGCCAAGAATACCAACCCAAGGCTTTATTCCGGTTGCCTCTTCAAGTTCCTTAGGTTGAATGGATGCAAGCACACCGCCTACCATCAAATCCTTTTTCTTCTTTACAAGTAGTTTTGCAAAGTTGATGGTTTCTACAGTTATGTCCCAATAGAACGTAAATAGTGTCGTCACACCTACACGATCCCATTCCGGGTTGTCTTTCCACGTACCTTTCCAATAGTAGTTCTTCCAATCGTCAAGTTTTGCAAGAAGAATCAGTTCCATGTCTGAACGCTCTATAGCGAGTCGCTCAATTACCTCTTTCTTGCGCGTCTTGATGTATTCGATGAACTCGTCTCTCTTCAAGAACCAATCAATAGTAGAGTCAATGTAGTTGAATTCCTCGATACAACGGTCAGCAATTCGCTCAATGACAAACATCTTCAAGTCGCCCTTAAAGAACGTAACCTCCCATCCACCTAAATTTTTATAATAGGTGGAGAGCTTCATTAATCCAATAGGAGGATACTTATTGGAATAATTAGGTTCTATCAAGAGGACTTTCTTAATCTTTTTAGTTGCCATTTGAGAACTCCTTCACAATTAATCTTTCCATTTCAGAAATCAACTTCTGGTCATGCTCATTTTGAGGGCAATAAGTATTCAAAACTCTGAACACCCTACGAATTGTCCATACTTCACTTGGGTCAAGTAACGCTTGCAGAGGCGCGATAATGTCCTGCTGTCCAAGCAAAGGTGTGGTAGTTGGAATAGGTGCTGGCGTTTCAACAGTTTGCGTTGCGGGGGTAGTTTCAATTACATCAGGATGAAGTGGCTCTGGTGATGTAGGAGGAACTTTCTGAGGATTGTCAACTCCTGTTGGTTCATTTGTGATAGGAGTCACATCAACGGGATCCTCAGAGACGAATGTCGGTGTTTCCTCTGGTTCGTCTTGCTTGATAACAGGTGACTGTGGAGTTACAGGCTTTGGGGTAAGCGCCTTCTTTGTTTCCTCAGCATTTTTCTTTGCCTCTTCGTATGCAGGTTGATAGAGCATCAGCATTCTTTGGGTCGGACCAAATGTAGCATTCTTGACCAACTTGTCGAATTTGCCAATACCTTTGTTCTCAATTAGATCTTTTGCATTGTAGTCATTCAAATTCTTCTGCTTGTTCCAACGATCAACGCCTTCCTTAATCTTGTCAATACTCTTCTTCGCTTCGTTCGCCTTAGTATAAAGGTTCTTTAAGGATTCGAAGTACTCACGTAACTTGGTATAAAGGGCATTTGTCTCTGGGGTAGGAACAAGACCGTCACGTGCACCATTAGGCACAATACTTGCATGGGTAACAAAGAACTCGCCATAGAAATAAGAGTTTCCGCGCTCTTCCTTCCATAACGAACCACCGGAGAGAAGATTTTGATCGCCAATCTGAATGTTATGCTTTCTTAAACGTATGCATGAAAGTGTATCGTCCTTAGGTATCTGGATTGTAAACTTAGTGAGAGCAAACCATCCCCAGCCAAGCATACCAAACTTATCATCCTCAATCTTGAAATATTCGAGGTTGTTGATTTCATCCTTTGTGCCCTTGATGGATAACTCATACTGCTTCTGGATAGGTGTCTTACCTACGAACAACTGAACCTTCTCCAAGCCTTCGTGCAATGCCTTGAACTCAGGATTATCTACTGTACTCTTATAGATAAGAACATTATTAAAGTGCGGCTTGTACCCTACAGGGGCAACCATGTTCAAGTATTCGATGACTTCCTCTCTGTTAAGAAGAGCAGGCGCAGAATCACTCTTTACACCATTGAGCGTAACCTCGAAGAAATGCTCATCTTCTGTTACGTCAAAGCGTTCTTTTTTTGTGCAAACATCAATGACGTATGTAGCAAGGTATTCTGTTGGATCTTCCTTAACCATCTGCCAGATTTTATCAACATCAAACGTAATCTGTGTGCCTATGGATTCGCCTCTGGCTGTAGTACGGAAAATCAACTCATGACAGTAACCGCCACCAACGAGTCGGCCAATACCGAACTGACCTGCCTGATTAACGCCATCTTTTGTGGATGCCGAAATGTCAAGAAGTGTTCGTACGGCATCGTTGGCATTGATACCTGTACCATTGTCTTTGATAACGATAACCTTTTTGCGTGCGTCAATATCAATGTTTACTACGCCATCTTTTGCCTGAGCAAGTACACGCTCGTCAATCGCCTTGTTTATCGAGTCAAGAGCATTCTGTACGTACTCACGATAAATGGTTTTCTCATCTGAATAGAGAGTAAACATCAGAAGGTTGATAAGTCCCTTCTTAATCTCAGAATTGTATGACAAACTATTATCCATTGTCTGTAATTTTAGCCGTTAGGGAATTGTTTGTAGGTTGGACGTGGGAATTTCACGTTAATCAATGAACGTAATGCAGGATTTGAAATGATGTACTCGCCTTGGTCAAGTCGGGTCATCATGTTCTTGTAAACCTGTGGGATGTAGCGATAGTCAGGTTTTGACACCTCAATAGCATTGGTTCGTCCGTATGCCTGAGTAGCGCAGTTGCCTTTGACACGATCGTGGATTGCACTTCGGAACTGCTCGACAGAGAAAAGGATAATGCCAAGTGATCGACCACGCTCTGCGATATCAAGCAGTTGCTTCAAGATTGGAGAGTTCTTTGGAACATCATTTGAAGCATACTTATTCAACTCGTCCACAAATAGAATTACCTTATCGGGAATGTCATCACGTTCAGCACCGAGCTTAAGGTCATAAATGGCGCGAGCCACACTACCAAATACAAAGCTTTGGGTATTCTCGTCAAGACGGGCAATATCGATGACCATCACGTTATTGGCACGCAGATGGTTCTGTATCTCGCCATTCAAATCAACCTCGTTGACAAGGCTCTTTCCGAACACGTCATTTGAAATTGCTTTGCTGATACAACGCTTAAACTTACGCCAACTGACAACCTGTATTTCTTTATTACTGTTTGTATTGCCAGCCTTTGTGTATTCATCAATGGTTTCCTTTAGTGTCTTCCATTGTTCAACACCAGAGAATTGTCCTTCGCCGTTAAGGATGAAGTTTACGCATGCTTCGAGTGTATTCGTGCTATCGTCTTCATTGGCAAGCAGCAAATCCAATCTGTCTTTATTGTCACCAAATGTGAACTTATAGGTAAAGGCTTTCTTTGCCTTCTTCTGACGTTCAATATCGGAAGGAGATGCGTATGACTGTACCTTAGCCGAATCACTTTTGCTGTAGGGGTAATAATAGCGAACGTTCTCAAATGGGGTGGTTGGCAAGTTCAACTCTTCATAGATTTTCCTGTCACGCTCACCAAGTTCTTCATTTGGCTCGTCAATTGCCATAAGGTCGCGTCCCTTCACATTGAAGAATACAAAGGCGCAAGTTTCTCCGTTCTCCAACTTAAACTTATTCTGGATGGCTCTCAGAAGGAACATTGAGTATGAAGTCTTGGCTGCAAGACCTGAAATACCCGAGATATTAATGTGAGCACCATCAGGGCCAACAAGGAAATGGGAATCGAGAGTTACTTTGATTTTCACCTTGTCTTCTCCCTGATACATTTCAAGGTAACCACATACGAGAGGATTCTTTACGTCCTTTTCCGTCAGACCTAACGCCTGGCGAATTTCTTCCGGTTCACATAGAGAAACTTGCTGTCCGTTGAGTACAGGAGTGTAAATGTTCTCGGTGTTGCCAGAAACTCGTGCCTTAACGTAGTTCATGCCAAGACGGTTCATGTTTCCAATGCCATCATTTGTGTCACCGAAATCGCTTGAAATGTAACTTGTGAAATGGCTTGGAGCATCAGTAATGTGGTTTATTTCTTCTACAACTCCAAACGTGATAGAACCCGATTCGTGGTTTACCTTTACCACATCAAAGGGGCTGAGGATTTGTTTCTTGTCTGTCCAAAAGTAAAACTCATCAATGGTTGATGGGTATTTCTCCGTAGCAGATACTTTGCCGATTACTTTTGCCATATTTAGAATAAGTTTAATATGATGTTACTATTGAAATACTTTGATTTGCAGAAAGTCTCTGTCAGATAAACTGGGTAAAGGTGATTTGCCCATCGGGTGTCATTGCCAAAACAAACTGGGTAAGCTTCCTTGATAAGATTTGCGCTGATAGTGTTAATCAAATCGGTTTCCACCTGATCGTCTTCATTTATGATAACCATCTCGCATTTCACCACATCAGAGAAGTGTGTTTCTCTGAAATCGGAAGCTCTAAGGCGAAGATACCAAACAGCATACTGAACGCCATTTGCGTCTGAGGTGTATCTGTAGGCTTTGGTGCGCTCGAATGGTTTGAGGCTTGCTATGGTTCTGGAGAGTCGTTGGCCTTCGAAATCGGGAAGTAGCTCTGGGTCAAAACTCTTGGAAACCCCAACTACATAACGGTAGTTTTCACGTGCCATTGTCTTGTCATCTGCGCTCTTGTTTGAGAAACTGGGATTGTACTCTAACGAACCATCTTTTATTAAATAATGTTCATCGTCAAGTCGGTTCTCCTCGCAGAGTTTGGCTACGAGTCGCTGTTCTTCGTCAGTCATCTCTGCTTGAATCTTTGCCGTACCACGATTTTTGTAGTTATCTTTGTCGCTATTCAGCTTGTCTTTCTTGTCGGTTTTATAGAGCAGAATCTTGTCAACCTTGATGCCTGACTGTTTGATGAAAGGCAACTGCTGCAAATCTTCATTGATATCTTCACAATACAAACGGCAGAAATCATCTCCTTCGTCATCAACATCGAAGTCGTCTGGCATAGCAATCACAACTTTTGGACGTATGTTGTCGTAGGGTTTGAACGTATCACGGTCTTTACGCTCGCAACAACCTACAACTATTTGGCCAGCAAGTACCGGGAAGATTTTCTTGCCAATTGCAATATCATCTACCTTATAAACATGGCGCGAACCGTCAAGAAAATAAGTAAATATGGGACGTGAGTAGTCAATAAGCATCTGGGGCACACGAACAGTGTGTACCCTTGTCAGATTGCTTTCAGCAATAAGGCTGGTATTTCGTGTAGAAGCAGGCTTATCGTCATAGTCAAGTACGTCAGCTTCAGAAGACTCAATAGTAATCTTATTGGTCTTGTAACAGAGGTACTTTCCCTCACCTTTTTCTTCTATGAATTTGAGTATTCTACCCATAAAGAGTGCTTGTTTGAATTTTATTTCGCTACAAAGTTAATGTTTTGTTTTGAGAATTTCCAAATTATTTGCAAACTAAATTTATTATTTAACATTTATTGTAATTGTTGAAAACCAATCATTTTGCCTCTTGGGCCACCATCTTAACACAATTCTCGAAGGAGAAGTTAACATGCTTATACAACATGCGGTAAGTTACAAGAAGTTAAAAATGTTAAATCTTTGCCTTTTTCACCATCTACAGAATCTCCATCATCACTTTTCTACCGTTTTAATCAAAATATATTGGTACACAGCAAGTTGCAAATACATGACTTGGCTGAAAAGGCAGGTCATTTTTGGTTCGAAGAACTGCATCCCGAAAAGATAGATGTCGGGACTGGGAAAATCCAAACTGCTACCAATGGTACATTTAATCGTAAATATAACATGACCATTCCAAAAGAAATGGAAGAATATGAGGGATAATTGAGGCTTCGTCCAACTTATGATTTTGTCATGGAGTTACTTCATACAGGAAATATGATAGAAGTGATGGAACCAAAATCATTGCGACAAACAATGAAAGAATGGGCAAAAAGCCTATGGGAGTTATACAAACAAGACTGACAACTATTGATATGGAAGAAAACAAAATAGAGATATATCGTTCTGCAGACGGAAAGGTCGAACTGAATGTAAAGCTTGAAAAAGATACTGTATGGCTGACTCAAAACCAAATGGCTGAGTTGTTTGGGGTAGACAGAACGTCTATTGTTCGTCATATCAGAAACATATATAAGGTAGAGGAGTTGGATGAGATCTCAACCTGTGCAAAAAATGCACAGGTTCGTTTTGAGGGTAGCAGAAAGATAGTTCGCGATATACCATTCTATAACCTTGACATGGTTATATCGGTAGGTTATCGAGTGAATAGCAAAAATGCTACATCTTTTAGAAAATGGGCAACATCCACATACATACGACATGGCTGAATCCCAATAGGATAGTATTGAGAAAAATCTTGTGGGAATATAGTTCGCTTCATTTCTAAATGATGATTATGAGTGATGGGTTTATCAAACGGTAGCTTTTCTTATACAAAAAAGTCTTCGTTCCTTTTCTTTATTTCATTCAAAATTATGCATTTCTTGGCAAGGACAGGAACAAACTGTGCTGTTTTTATATATCTTTAACTTGTTCCTGGAATCCGGTAACTACTCATGTCTAGAGGTGATGAGTAGTTACCAATAACCACAGGATTCTTAATTTATGATAATTTTAAGGGGGGCCTTGAGTTTTGGGACACCCTTTACCTTATATAGGTTAGTAATATAGCTTAGCCCCTTGAATTTTCCATTTTCCAGGAGAGAAACATTAAGCCCTTATTCCTCCCCATTCAGGCATTCGCCCGTCTCATAACTCTTCGTCATATCCTTTAAGATACCAATCATCTCCTGCCTCAGACTCTCGGGTTCCTGTACGATGATATTTCTGCCATGCCACAACAGTTCCTGAAGGAAATCACGGCTGGGACGAAGGGTGAGGGTATATTCCCGATACATTCCATCTTTCGACTCCTTTACTTTCTGCTGGCTCTCGTGCAGCGGAACCTCCTCGATGTAGTTGTATTCCGGATAGAAGGCACGGATACGGATTTTCTCCACGGGCACATTTTCCATCCGATAGATGCCAAAGCAATCTTCATAATAATTCTCTGGAGTCAGGAACTTCTTCAACTTTGCCGGCAACGGATGCTTCTCGCAAATAAGCTTCAGGAAACTGATGCGGTCGAAAGGAAGACAGCGAACGAGTTTTCTCACATCTACCTCTGCACTTGAATTGGCTTTCCCTTCGGACGCCGAACGTTGTTTCTTAACTCCCACAACGTACCACCGTCGTTTGAAGTATCTCACGAAAGCCGGTTGTAGCACGATATCGCTCTCTGCTCCGAAACCCGAAACGTATTTAAACTTCAGCAGATATTGCTTATCTATCGCAGAAAGAATATCATCCAGATATTCCGTGTTGTATGGCGGCGTATCGAGCATCACCTTATTGTGATACTTCAGCATATCACCTAACGAAGCCAGCCGCAGGGAACTCAGCATCCATTCCGTTACATCATCGTCATCCACGGGGTCACGCTTCAGATAATACCGATAGCCGTCGCTCTTGTTACATTCCACAGTAATGCCAAACTGCGACTGGATATTTTCACGATAACGATGAAAGGTACGCTTGTCCAGCACATTGTTATCCTGATTAGCATGGGCTTCCTTCCATTCATCAGCAATCTCCTCAAAGGTAAGATGCGCACTATCCAAGAGGCCTATCAGCCAACTATAGAATTTCACACGATTGTCCATAGCACGTTCTTTGCTTATTACTCCAAAAATCTTTGTATCACCCGATACCAATAGTCCCAGGAGTAACCTACGGAAGGATGATTCACCGCCATCACTTTCACCTGCTTGCCATTACTCAGAAGATAAGCACCTGTAGCAACAGGATAACCATCCACTACGATGTCGTCACCATCGTGCCAGCGCACATTAGGAAGATTGTTCCAAAGCCTCTTGCCCCATACGATGATGTACTCAGGCTGATACTTTTCGATGACCTCAAAGAATTCCTTGCCTGCCTGTTGATATTGTTCGGCAGTACCAGCCTCGCGAGGACCACCCATCGCCACTTGCAGATAGTTGAAGAATACCACCGAGTTCCAAATCTTCAGCCTCATCGCTTGATTGGTCTCCTCTCCCACTAACGAACGCTCAAACTTCAAGAAAGTCCGCATCCAGTTCTGTCGTTCCTTATTCTCATTGAGATAATCATCAAGCACGTGCTGCGTAAAGTCCATACACTCCCGATGCAGACGGCAGTCGCCACAATCCGCACATTCCTCTTCACAATAATGACTCTCGCCCAATATCATGATTCGCTTGCCAAAGATGCCTCCGTTGGCATAATCCTTGCCAACGAAAGGCTGAAAGAAAATGTTGCTATTCATAAGCTATTTGTCAGTTTTATTCCTCTCATCGATGCTTTTCCATATCTTTCGATAAAAAGTCTTTTTCAAGCCAAACAATCCGCCAAGTGGAAAAGCTATATTATAACTTGATGGATAAGTGTGCATACTGTCACACTTTGGGCATTTTACAGGAGCGGTATATACTGTACACCGCCACTCACAGTCCCATCCCATGAATTTGTTTCCACAATTATCACAGGTAAACTTTGTCATTCCTCTAAACATAAGCAATCCTTTTTTAGAATAATGAAACAATCCAATTTCCCAAGCGAATGGCCCATGATATAATCAGATAAATCAACCAGCAAAGCATCACCGATACCGGCAGGAAGAATGAAGCCAAGTATAGGATCCAGGAACCACTTGTCCATATACTTCGCCGTACCTACCATCAGACGATATGATGGCATATTCATCATCTTCTCACGCTTTGCTGCTTTTTTATCAGCCATACTGTTCATCGTATTTATTTTTATTTATTCTTTATCACAACCTACGATTATTCTTTTTCATTGTTACATTACCTTATATAGTTATATATTCGATTTCGGCTGCAAAATAACTATATAGATATGTCAAATGGTGACAGAGGTTCATGAAAATAGTATATAAGGCTTACTTTTTCTTGGTAAACAAGCTTATCAACCAGCAGTAAAGCCTCCGACTTCAGGAGCTGGATCTTCATAAATCCCGCCTCTTCGTCTCAACTCCTCTAATAATTTACTTTCATTCTTTGCCATATTGCTTATTTTTTAAGTTGTTATACCACCAGTAGTTGCAACCTTTCAGTTTCAGTTTTTCAAGATCGATCTTCAATTGCTAACTTCATATTTATTATAGCAGTCATGATTGCTATAACGTTTTAAAATATCAATAAGAGAGTAAAGACGTTTCCGTCCAACCCTCTTATCCTAAATAGTGTATTTTTTTTCATGTGAATGGGCATGAAAGAAACATACTTATATTCTGCATTTTAGTTTATATCAACTAAAACTGCAGTCGTTCGTAAACAGCCTTCTGCTCTTCAAAAGCATTATTTATTGCCTCTATGCACTTCTTCTCAAAGATAGAAACAAATCGCTTATAGCCTTCTTCATCATGATCACGCTCTATCTTGCTAAGCTTTGAAGACAAATCAGCCATAGACAAATCAACAACGGAAGTAGTCAACACACTCTGAATTGCAGAGTTCTTCTCTTCCTCAGAAATGTTTTGCTGCATGATTTCAGCTTTCAACTTGCTCTTCATTTCCACCAATGAATCAGTCCAGCTATTTGTCACATACTTAAAAATGTCAGAAAGAGACTTATAGTAATGACTTGTGACCTTATAAAAAGCAACATCACGCTGTACAATCGGCTTCTTGTTTTTATCTATAGCCCACAAGCCAACACCACAAGCAACAGCGACTCCACCGGCTGTAGAGATGCCATTTTTCTCTAAGCACAAACCTGCTACTATGGCAACAGCACCACCTAGCAAGCATGCAACAGAGGCTACAGTATGCTTAGCTGGCTTTGTATAAGTTGTAGTTATAGCAGCCTCAGGAAAAGCGACTTTCGCCGTCATCTGCTTAACATACGAAACCATCTTAGCTTGCTCGTCATTCAGAGCTGCTATATATTTTTCTCTTACGCTCATAATATTTTCTCTATTTCGTTAATACTTGCAATCGCTCTCGTATAATTCACGAGCTGAGCTTTCTTGTCCTTTAATTCTTTTTCAAGAGAGTCAAGATAACCCTGAACAGAACCATTTGCCTTTGTGATTAACTCGTCCTTGCGACTTGTAAAAATATTTATAACTTCATTCTTCGATTTATCAAGTTCTTTCTTTATATCCGTATTGAACTGATCAAACAGATTACGTAAACCGTTTTCAACCTTACGACGCGCATCCCTTGCTCTTTCAGATATTTTATTCTTTGCTGTAGCCTCATCAACAGAACCTACATCATAAAGAGACACATCGCAGTCTTGAGCAACATCCATAATACGTCCAACGACATTATTTGTCAGATCCTTGACATTCATAACAGTAGAATTGCTCATTGAGGCAAGAACCTCGCCAAGAATACGTCGCAAACCATCAGCATCGAACTTAGCTTCAGAATCCTTTTGCTCAGCTTCCGCAATAAGGCTTCCGATAGTATCTTTTATTGAATTCATAAGTTCACTCGACTTATTATTCCAATCAGTTGACAAATTTTCAGCCGCAGCTTGAACCTGACTTTCTGCCTCGGAAACAAGTTTTTGCTCATCGATTTTCTTGTAAGAGCAGGATACATCCTTATCCCTACCCCAAAAAGTAGATTGTCGTACGAATGTGATACTCTCCACTTTAGTGGGGACTCTAACAGAAGGTGTCTGATAACGATTCCAACACTCCTTCATTGCCTGTTCTGCCATATCATCAGCCTTGCTTGCCAAAGAGTCTATATCTTTCACAATCTTATCAACTACCTTTTTAGTAGCATCACGAACTGATTCTATCTGAGAAATATCTTTCTTACAAAGAGCATTGTTACGTTCATTTAGATTGGCCTTGCCATCACTCAAGATTGCTTTGATTTCGCTTGTTGCATTGCCAAAATAGCTGTTTACCTTACTTGAGATAATCTTATCACGATTCTTCACGAACTCACCATCAAGATAATCCTTTCTGATATCATCAATATTTGAAAGCACATTGAACGTATCCTTTATGTCACTGTCAGAAGCGAAGAAACTTGGATAGAATCTCTTCATCTGTTTTACGACATGGCTCTCCATACTGTCCCAGTCTGACGGTTTTTTATTAGCAATAGAATAACCGATACCGGAACTCATCGTAAAACGAGGTTCTTCACCCCTATAGTCTGAACCAGAAAGGTTGCGTCTGAACTGAGCTTCCAACTGTCTTTGGCAATCTTTTATCGCATTCTTCAAATCGTCTTCAAACTTTGAGCCAGAATCCTGCAGCACAGAGTCAAATTTACTTGCAATAAGCACCACAGTGCCTATGCCCTGCGAACCAATACGATTTGTAAGGAAGTTAACGTCTGTGCTGTCAAAAAAGCGAGAAGCAAAACTCAAAAAGAACACACCATGACATTCACGCAAGAACTCACGAGTGCGATGCTCGCGAGACACCACTGGGTCGTTTACACCCGGAGTATCCACGATTCTCATTCCTTTAAGTCGCTCATCATTCAGACGAATAGAAAGACTCTTCACTACAGATGTGAATTGTCCGTCTGCGCCGACAAAGTTCTCAAGAATATCCTGCAAATCCTTGATATCAGTGAATTCATTTTCTTCTGGAGCTTTTCCAACCTTGCCTTTGGCAACACGAGTACATCGTGATATAAGTTCTTTAGCAGTAGACAGCTCATCTGGAATATTCGCCATCTTTGCAGCCTCTTCATCTGTCAACGCAGGATTCATTGACTTCACGTTATTCACGAAGTCGTCATATTCTTTGGCTTTGTCCTCAAACTTTTCCCACTCCTTAGCCGTGTAGTACTCAACGGAGAACACATTCTTTTCACCATATTCCAACACTGTCAAGCCGGCTGTCATTGGCGTAGATGCCCTTGGCAACACATTCTCACCTTCAAACAACAGCGAGTTGAGGAATGATGACTTACCTGCCTTCACCTGACCAACTACACCTATTTTTAATATCTCGTTGTCACGTTTCAAGCGGTCACCACCTTCCTTTATGTCGCAAACTTTCTCTTTTATCTTTGAGAAAATCTTCTTTATCTCTTCATTATCTGACGTACTTGCAATGTCAACCGCTTTGGTTAACTTTCCAAATACATCATTATAATTGTTTATATTTATAGCCATACTTATTAAAAATTAGAGATCCAATTTTCAAATCGATCATTAGCAGCCAACTTCGTCAGCGACTGCGACTCCATCAACAAACCCTTATCTGCATTAATAAGAAGTTCGCATATGTCTTGACAATGATAGATAGCAGCAGTTTCCAAAGCGTTATAACCATTTTTGTCCTTTAGAGAGAGGTCAACCTCGTGGTCAATCAAGAATTTCATCATTGCATTATTGCTATTTTTAGCAACGTATGTCAATGGAGAATATCCCTGACTATTACATTTTGTCAAATCAACTCCATTTGAGAAGCAATCAAGGAATCTGTTCATATTGTCGTTGGCAATAGCAGAGAACACATCAGTTTCTTCTTCTTCCTTTATGTTCTGCAATGCACGCAAACGCTTTTCGTTCTTCTTTATTGCATTCTCGCAACACGTGGTAAATACATGAACAATCTCTTGTTTCTTCTTTTGAAGAAAACTTTTATAGATAGAAATCGTCTCTTTGTAGGAAACTGTATTGTCATAATCTTCTTTCAAAGAATCTTGAGTATCATCATTGTCTAAATCATAATATTCGTAAACTTGTCTTATAATCTCCAAATTTTCTTTGCGTGATTCTGTGTTCCAGCATTGAAATTCATCACAGTTCTCCCCAGCAGCCGTCATTATTCTATTATACTCGTTTACGGCGTTATTTGATTGTCTTTGCAAATTTGAAGCATCACTAAAGAAGCCGGTTTTTTCAGCCCATTGGTCTTCTCGGTCTAAAGCTTTTGACCATCCCTTCATTGCTCTATCGAGAAGATCTATCAATCCATCTCTTGAATCAAGAATATCATCATAGGATTTAATGATTATATCTTCAACCACTGGCAAATGATCGTTAACAAAAGAAAATTGCTCTTCACTTGAAGTTGCTGATTTAGAGAAAGCATCAGCCTTTTTCTTTGCCAATTTTTTTCTTTCTTTTTCCAGATCAGCAAGCGATTCGTCACATTCTTTAATCTCCTGATCAAAATAAGATGCAAGCTGATTTGTCCAATAAGAAACAGAACGATAATCGGAGACACCATTCTTCATTTTATTGAAAATAGAAGCAAGAATCTTCATTACACCAGCATTTGTCGTTGCCTTTTGCTTATTCTTCAATGAATATATGGCACTTTCTCCTATTGAAGAAAAACCGATAATGTCTATTGGTTGTATCTTCAATTTGGATTTACATACCGTCTCTGCTGACTGCAAGATTTTAACAATCTCATTATCTGGTTTTTTATCCATTTTATTAAATACGATAACAAAAGGATAATTACCATCATTGTAATCTATTAGCTGATTTAGCATTTCTATATCACGTTGTGAAATAGTTCCAGCTTCAGCATCTATACACCAAAACAAAGCGTCAGAATATGTCAAAGCTTCAAAAGCGGTATCAATGTCCTTCTTGCCATTTTCTTTATTGGCATTGTCTGAATTATTATATCCAGGAGTATCAATGAACACCAAGCCCTTTAAATGCTCACGTTCTTTAGAAACGGGAACATTGATATAGAGTTCGTCTAAGACGGAAGAGACATAGATCTTCGACTTAGAGGAGTGTTGAATACAATCCAATACCTCACGATTAAGTTTTACGACATGCCCTTTACAATTCTTGCCAGACACTATCAACTTTGTTATCTTATTGGAAAAAGATATATAGGTATTAATCATTGACACCGGTTCAATTCCAGTTGGAAGAACAGCACCAATTCCCGTAATATTATTAAGGAAAGAAGATTTACCCGAACTATAACCTCCACCAACAGCGACATTTATAGCATCACTAAAGCCTGAATGGTCAAGATAAACCGGCATCATTGCAAAAGGATCATTGCAACCTTTAATTAAATCACTTATAGAGGCATTGACAAATGAATTTTCGGCTTCTCTTGTATTTACTTTAGAATAATCCTCCTCAAGTTTACTATATTTATCACGATATGGAATAAATTCATTTTGCACAGACAAATCCATACCAGAGGTACAGATATGCGAAATCAAATCCAACACAGTCTGTGGATTCTCATATTTATTGACCTTCAAAAATGCAGACATGGACTTTTTGCCCATGCTTGCACTTTTGTTTTTTATTTTATCAAACCCCATATTAAATTTGAGTTTTTAAAGCATTCAACTTCTCCACTACAGCATTTAGGGCAGCGACCTTCTGAGCCACGATCTTCTCTTCTTCCTGCTGCTGGTTCTTTATAGCATTGATGTTCTCGTTGTACTTTTGTGTCTCAGAATCAATAAGTGCAGAAATATTATTGTAAACCTCAGAACGCTGTTCCTTGATCATATCCTCGATAGGCTGACGCAATGCTTCGATAATCTTTGAAACAATCTCAGAAGTAAACTTCATCTTGATCTCCTCTATCTTCTGCTCCTTGCTCTTTCCAAAGATCATACGGATAATATCAGGAATGATATTGATGAGGATAGTAACAAGCGGACCAAGAATCTTGCTCAACATCTTAACCAATTCGCCCAAACCCTTGTAAGCAACAAGTTTCTTAGCCAACTGATCAAGCCCCTTCTTTAACAGACCCTCAAGAATGTCCTTACCAAGCATGTTGCCAATAATCTCCTCAGCTCCAGACAGCATCTTGTTGTCCTTATCGTTGATGATTGTGTCCACATTTACCATAAACTCCTGAAGGGCACCTCCTACAACATCGGAATATTCTGTAATCTCACGTTTCAGTGAGTTAACAATAACCGGGCGTATAATGGTAAGAATCTCCTGATTCAAGGCATTACCATCTGTCTGGCCATACAGAAGAGTGGCAATATAACCAGCCTTTTCTCTCAAAGCCTCTGAGATATCATCAAGGATATCATCAGCAGAACCCTCTACAGACTGAGCAGACTCAGCCTTTCTCTTCAAGTCTTCCACAGCCTTAGCCTGGGCATTTCTTAGACTCTCTATCTTTTCAGAGAAATCAGACTTGTCAGAAAGCATAAGTTTCATCTGTAGTTGCAATTCTATAATGAATGAATCAATGAAGTTAACAACCTGTCCCTTATACTTGTTCACTATCAATTCCTCGGCATCAATAGAACTCAAAATATCAAGAACACCGTTGAAGTCCTTGTTTACAGCAGAAGCAGATACAACCATTGTTGAGTCACCCAACAATCTCTTAGCTACCGATTCTACATTAGCCTTAACATCCAGCACCTCTTGCTCTGGTTTCTTGTCTATTTTAGAAACAACTACAGCCAACTGTGCACCATACTTCTTGATTTCTTCTATGAAGCTAAGAGTGCTCAATCTTAATGTACCACCTTCAACTTCACTTACCAACACGAAGAATGTTCCGTCCTGCACGTAATGCAGAATGGCATTGTTATGAGCCTCAACACCCGAATCGATACCAGGCATATCAACAACAACAATGTTTCTGTCGTTCCACTCCTTTACGATAGGATTGTTGAGATACAACTTAACAAAATTTCTCGGGGTCAACTGCAATGACTTAAGCTGCGAAATAGGAGCTGTCTCTACCAACTTATCATCAAGCCAAACTTCAAGCTTCTCATTTGCAGAAAAATACAACTCATAAGATACTGCAGTCTCTGGCAGTATATTAGTAGGCAGTATATCAACTCCCAACATACTGTTTATCAAAGAACTCTTACCAGCATTGAAATCACCAACAAAAGGAACCTTAATAAAAGAATCCTTTTCTATACTATTGACCAATGTTTCCTTTTCAGCCTCTGCTTTCTTCAAAGACTCAGGATTATTAAAATTGTTTTTAGCTACAGTAAAAGCCTGATTAACTAAAGAAACGTACTGATTAATTTTTTCCATAAAATTATTGTATTTTTTAGTCCAACTTTTTAAATTCAAAATCATTCGGATTGCAGCATGCTTTCTTGTAGTCGAAAGCATAGATGCGCATGTAGGCTTCTTGCACCTCCTTGGCTCCATTGTAAAAAGGGGTGGCGGTGTGCTGCATGGTTGTTACTGTCACTACCATATCGGGAGTGAGGACGGTACCGTTAGAGCGTTTGAGGCGCTTAGGCTTTACTTGAAATACCTTACTCATAAGCATTCAGTTTTAGGTTCATTATATATAACTGTTCCTGCTTTTCTGCCTAAACAGCGAATCATTTACTTTTAGGGGCAAAGATAAGGAAAATCTGCGAACTAAACAAGTCCATAATGGTCCATAATGAAAAAAAACGGCGTAAACTCGCTCAAACAATTTCTCGTTCTTTCTACGTTTCAATTTGCCAGATTTCAACCTACAGAACTGAATAGCTTGCTCGTGTCCACAAGATTATCTTGTTTCTCTGCATCGTAGCGACTTCAAGCAAGGACTTTCACCTGCCCTGTCACTAACCAATGGCAAATGTATTAAAAATCTGATGAGCCACCAAATTTTTAACAAGAAATCTTATGGATTCCTCTTATATTTCACATCTCAGGGACTCCACTCCCTCCTTCTTCCTGCATCCATACCTTATTATAGATAGAATGATTGTCAATTCTGTGGCAAAAGTACAATCAGGATGCGTCAAAAACTGACATAGGAGGAGAAAAAATGAAGAGGGAAGATCAAATTGAAGATGAAATACAATATGCATACTGCCCAGAAAGGAATATGGACAGGACATTGATTTTTACATCTGCACTCCGTAAGAGTGACATACACTATTTACAAAGTTATAGTCATTCTTTTGTTGTTATTATCAGTTTTGTTGATAAGAGGGCTATGTCCAGATAGAATACTAAATTCAGTTCACAATAAAAATAAAAAATCATCTGCGAGATTCGTGTGACTGCATCAGTACACGTTTTTTGCCATTTTACAATAGCTCCTCAGGCACACAGTCTGCCATAGCAGCGTAAGCAGTTTCGCTTGGATGCAGATGGTCTCCAGAATCGAAGCCAGGAGCGAAAGATGCAGGATTACTGCGGTCGCGGACAGCTAAATCGAAATCTACACAACCGTCAAAGAGGTCGGAAGAGCGAAGCCAATCATTCAATCGAGTCCTCATCTCATCACGCTTCTCATTGTAAGTGCGCCATCCGAAGATAGGAAGCAGCGTTCCACTCCATACTTTCAGTCCCAGTTTGCGGGCATGTTTCACATAGATGTTCTCCATTCCACATTCCAATTCTTCGCAAGTAGGCATATCGCTCCAAGGTCGGAATGGATTAACCTCCACACCAACAGGGTGTATGATGTCATTGATACCGTGCTGAATGATTACTGCACTGGCACCTGCTACATTCATCTCAATAGGAAAACGCGTCTCACCTTTCAGTCCGTAAGCCTGATATGTGATGCAGTCATACTGTCGGAGGATTCTTGTTCCGCTTACAGCACGACGTATGATAGCCACATTATGGAAACCATTTTCCCATGCACGGATAGCAAGCCAGTCGGGCCAGCTCTGTGCCGTGATGGAATCACCGAAGCAAACGAGAGCATGATTATTCTCTTCCGTCAGCACATCTATCGTATTGAGGAAATAAAACCAGTTGGTATTACGCGTCAAGTCGATAGGAAGTTCCTTCTCTGAGGCGAAATCTCCATAGGAATACTTCCCCTTGGAGAGCGGTCCGGTAATTAGAGTGCCTGCATTCATCTGTGTGAAGCCTGCGAAATACATGCTCACATCGACCGTCTCTCCAGCCTCGATGTCGAAAGCTATTTCATCGCTCTCCACCTCTTTTCCTGGTTTTATTACCACCGAAGCATTTCCTTCGAATGTTATAGGTACAGCACCGTAGTTCTCATTTTGCTTTGCTACGTATGCTTTAGTCATTGCAACGTCTTCCGTACCCGTAAGATTTGAGAAACGGAAGCGCATCTTAGATCCTGAGAAAACAACTCTTACGGGGTATCTCAGGGTGATATCTTTGGCGTAAACACACTCTTTTCTGTCTGTGATGGACGTGGCATTACCCCAGCATGCCACCCATTTGGTATATTTATCTTTCTGTTGAGTCATAAATGTTTATGTGAAATCAGGATGCAAAACTACTCATTTTTTCTAAGACAGCAAAGTTTATATTACGCAAAATGCCTGTTAAAGGTCTGTAATCATGTCTAAACAAACAAGAAATTGATTTAGGGCAACTTTCAACTAAGTGATCAAGCTCCAGTTCTATACAAGCCGTGAAGACGCAGGAGGGTAACAACAATATCGCAGTAGCCCCTTTATAATCACTGAACTTTCGTAAGTGAGTATCCATTCTTCAAGTGAAATGCACAGAGATTGTGTGGAGCAAATACTCAGATGCAAACTTCACCCCCGACTTCAACATGCAGTAGGTGCATCGTTGTGCCATCTGGCGTCAGGCCAGTTTGGGGATTCCTCGTCGCCAAACTAATCGTTTGTCGTCGAGTTTTCGATAGTTTCTCGTTGCTTTCTCGTCCCAGTCTCGTTGCTCTTTCGTTCGTTTTTTGCTTGTTCCTCGTTCGGTCCTCGTTCGGTCTTCGATAGACTAACGAATAAGCAACGAGAGACGAACGAGAGACGAACGAGGAACTAACGAGAAGTGATCGAGAACCGAACGAGAAGCTATCGAGAACATGTCGGGTGTCAATCAAAAAGCCGTGGTTCTTCTGTTGCGACCAGTTTGGATTGTTGAGCGTGATGTCTGTAAACATAATTGTAGTATTTTTAGTTGTGCGATGTTTGGTTTGGTGCTAAGGTGCCTTCTTGTTTTGAAAATCATCCTCAGGTAGGGCTGCAAAGATACAACATCACAAAACCCAGATGTCCATCTTTGTCACTCTTTGTCACTCTTTTAGTTAATTTTTAATTTAGTTTAACTAAAATATAGATATATTCACATAAACATGTGCCTTAAGAACAACTCCATGATTTTAAGAAGAGATAAAAAGTCTTATAAATGAAGTCGAGTATTCCAAGGATAATAGGATGGGATATGATAGAAAATTAAATGTATTATGTAAATAAAATGTCCTATGTAAAATAGGAGTATAACCCCATACTTGTAGAGAGTGGCGTTATCTCGGCCGGCGATTGGCGTTATCTCGGCTGGCGATTGGCGTTCTCTCCGCCGGCGATTGGCGTTCTCTCGGCCGGCGATTGACGTTCTCAACAAAGGAGATCGACATTATTGTCTTTGCTTTCATTTGATGCCAATAATCTGTCCTTGTCATTTTACACCAGCAGATGGTCAGGAGATGGTTTGAAAATTAGTGGGGATGGATGTGTGTCATATCAGAAATTTTATATACCTTTGCACTCGATTACAGTTTTAGAATGTTTTAGGATAACTTTTCGCTAAGTAAATTTATGGTTAGACAATGCTTCATCCTCTTTGGATGTATGGCTTTGGGTGAGTTGATAACTACGCTCACTGGAGTGAAACTACCTTCCAGCATCATCGGTATGCTGTTGCTCACGCTGCTGTTGAAGGTAAAAGTGATTAAACTGGAATGGGTAAGAGGGCTTACCGACTTTCTCATTGCCAATCTGGGATTCTTCTTTGTGCCACCTGGCGTCGCGCTGATGTTACACTTCGATCTGATTAGGGCTGAGCTTGTGCCCATCATCGGAGCAACACTGGTAAGCACAGCTTTGGTACTACTCGTTACGGGACACACACATCAGATGGTGGCCAAGGGCGAGAAGAAGATAACTAACGTGATCAAGGACAAAATGGAGGAAAGGAGCAAACATGATTGAACAGATAGTAACCAACCAGTATTTTCTTCTGGCGCTGACTTTCGGCATCTACCAAGGTGCAAAAATGGTGCAACACCGCACGCAATCCATCCTGCTCAACCCGATACTCATAACGATCGGTTTAGTAATTGTGTTTCTCAAAGTCTGCGACATTCCTTATGACACCTATCACGAAAGCGCCAAGATGATAGACTTCTGGCTCAAACCCGCAGTGGTGGCACTTGGTGTGCCGCTGTATCTGCAACTCTCGCAGATCAAAAAGCAGATTGTGCCAATACTGGCCTCGCAGATGATGGGCTGTGTAGTCGGTATTATCAGTGTAGTAGTGACCGCACGAATGCTTGGCGCCTCACGTGAAGTAGTGGCATCGCTCGCCAGTAAGTCGGTGACCACGCCGATAGCGATGGAGGTGACGCAGGCGTTGGGCGGAATACCATCGCTCACGGCAGCCATCGTCGTGATAACCGGTCTGATAGGCGGTGTGGTGGGATTTAAACTCATGGCGGTAGGACATATATACAATCCTATGGCTAAGGGACTGTCTATGGGTGCGGCATCGCATGCTGTGGGCACCTCGGTAGCTATGGAACGCGACGAGTTTGTGGGGGCTTATGCCAGCCTTGGCCTCACGCTCAATGGCATACTGACCGCCATACTGACACCCACCATCGTTGAACTGATGAGCTGATACTGTCTTGCGAGATTCATGGCTTGGTTTGTGCATGACACCAATCTGTCATTAGGGAGAATTATGCTTTTTTTAGAAGGGAAAAAGATGGTATTACGAAAAGATTGAGTATATTTGCATGAGAAATGAGGTGAGGGAAACTCCCCATTTGGATTAAAACTTTAAAAGTTACTATGCGATTAGGAATCATTGGAGCAGGGTGGATAGCTCAAAAGATGGCAGAGGCACTTGCCAACAAACCACATGGATGTGAGTGTTATGCTGTGGCTTCACGCTCACTGGAAAAGGCTGAAGCTTTTGCCAAACAGTTCTATATAAATAAGGTGTATGGATCTTACGAAGAACTGGTCAGCGATCCTGCGGTGGATATCGTTTATATCGCCACCCCTCACTCTCATCATTATCCTCATGCCCGTTTGGCTCTTGAACACGGAAAACCCTGTTTGGTGGAGAAAGCCTTTACTGCCAATGCCCGCGAGGCAGAACAGCTGTTGGCTTTGGCTCATGAGAAGGGACTCTTCATTACTGAGGCGATATGGACTCGTTATATGCCATTGTCGCATCGGGTGAAGGAGATTATGGATTCTGGCGTGATAGGTGAACCGCGTGTTCTGACAGCCACCTTATGTTATATGATGGAACAGAAAGAGCGTATCGTGCGCCCTGAACTGTGTGGCGGTGCGTTGCTCGACCTCGGAGTCTATTGCTTGAATTTTGCACGTATGTATTTCGGTACAGATATTTGTCGCATGGTAAGCAATGTGCATAAGAGTGACACAGGAGTTGACATGCACGAGAGTATCTCGCTCTCATACCGTGATGGTCGTATGGCCAATCTCCAGTCGGGAGCTCTGTGTATGAACGACCGCCAAGGCATTATCAGTGGCACGGAGGGTTACATTCGTGTGGATAATATCAACTGTCCAGAACTGATAGAGGTTTATCGCAACTATCAACTTGTCGCCTCTTACCATAAACCAGCAGATATGGTTAATGGCTATGAGTATCAAGTCATCGAATGTCAACGCTGTTTGGAGGCAGGACTCCTTGAATCACCTATGATGCCTCACGCAGAGACACTTGCCATTATGCGACAGATGGACGCGCTGAGGAAAGAGTGGGGCGTGCATTACCCGATGGACTGATGGATGATGTGTATGGCAGATAGACAATGCCTGACGCTGCGATAGAACTGACCGAATGATAAATGGGGTATAACCCCTATGAAAAAGTATATAAAGTTGTTAAACGATAAAAAGTTGCCGAAAAGTTTGGCATATTGCTTGCGAATATCAGACCAGATTCTCATTCTCGGGAACGGTGGCGTGAAGGCTACTCGTACTTATCAAGAAGATAGCAAGTTGAGTGGTTATGTGATGGATTTGCAGAGCTTTGACAAAGTACTGCTCAAAGCACAGAAATCTGGGAAAGTAACCATAGAGAAGAATATGATTACTGATATTCAGAGTGCAACATTTGAAATCTAAAAGAAATGCCTATGATACAGAATGCTTTGTTCAGACAGTGCCTTGCCGCTATACCAGAAGAGCAGAAAGCCGAGTTTGAGCTTTCGTTTGAGATAGCCGAGCGCATCAGTGAAGTTCTAAAAGCAAAGAACCTCACCCAAAAGGATTTTGCCCAGAAACTCCACAAGAGGGAGTCAGAAATATCCAAATGGTTGACTGGCAGACACAACTTCACCATGCAGACCATTGCGAAGATTGAAACGGCATTAGGCTGCAAGCTCATCAATATAGCCAGATGATATTTACAAACAAAGGGAAAAGATAATGGCGAGGGTGGCTGTTAGGGTCAGGAATCATCGGGGACAGGTTCATCGCTCCTAAAGAGAGAACCTGTCCCCGATGATTCTGTGAACACCCTTCAAACCAAGCAAAAAAGTTGTTAAACGATAAAAAGTTGCCGAAAAGTTTGGCAGTTTCATTTTTATTTATCAATTTTGCACCGACATTTGCAAGTTGCCCAACTCGCTTGGGCTTCTGAGCCAATAGAGTTTGGCTCCGCATTTGTCTCTATTTATGGGAAAGCGTCTTCATGCGCTTTGTTTCTGACTTCTCGAAATCAGGTATTCCAGAACCTCGAGAAGTGGAACAGGCAAGTGTCAGGTTCCACGCTCTTTCATTTATAGGTTAACCTTATCCATATTATAACAACCAGCCGACTCCGAGAACCTATAGGCAACCGAGAATCAAGAAACACAAAAATGAAAAAGAAAGAAAAGAAAATCTATCAATCTCCTATTATGACGGTTTATGAAATCAGCAGGACACAGATTTTGGCGGGAAGTCCTAATGGAGAAACAGAAGGAATCACCGAACAAGATTATCAGTATTAATTCAGAATTATAGGATTCAGATGAAAAAGTTATTCAAAACATTACCGTTGGTATTAATTATGATGTCAATATATTCTTGTACTTCCGATGACGAAACAGTACAAGACGTAAATGACAATTCTTCCGTAGTTACAACATTTACTTGTACGCAAGAAAATGATGGAACTACTACTAAGGCGGCGTTGGGCTCGGAAGGCAAGATTTTATGGGAGTCTGGAGATGCCATAAGCATATTTGATGGTAATAAAGCGAATTATAAGTATAGTTTAGGTTCAGAAAGCAATGGAAAGTCAACAGGCACTTTTTCTGGAACAGGTGCAGTGACAGGTCCATACGTTGCTGTTTATCCATATACAGCAGGAGCTACACTTAGCGATGATAGAAAATCTGTCAGCAATATAGTGCTCCCTGATGAACAAGAAGCCGTAGCTGGTGGTTTTGACCCAAAGGCAGCTCTTATGATTGCGAAAAGCGAAACAACGACTTTGACGTTTAAGAATGCCGTTGGCTTCATTAAGGTAACTCCACAGTTCGATTGCAAAAAGATTATTCTTCGTGCAGCCGACAAGAAAAAACCTCTTGCAGGTAAGGGAACAATAAAGTTTGATGATTCTGACAATCCTTATATCGATTTCACCGGTTCTAAAGAACTGTCTTATTCCATAACTCTTTCTGGCACAATCACAAGCGGAAAAGCTTATTACATAGCAGTTCCTGCAGTAACATTATCTGCATATTGGACACTGACATTTGTTACTGAAAACAAAAATTATATGCGTCAAGTAACAAAACCTATTACGTTTGCTCGTAGCATAGCATTGAATCTTGGAGAGTTTACTACAGGTGGAAATTATTGGGTTGGTTCAAATGGTATCGTTGGCGCAGTCAAACAGGTTGATTTGGGATTGACAATCGAACAAGGTGGTAAGAAATATAGAGTTATCTTCGCCAAATCCAACCTGACAACCACAGGTCTTGCAGAAAATGAATCCGACTACGGTGATTACTTTGCTTGGGGAGCTATTAAGCCTTGGTATTCTTCAATAGATAAATCGAAATCTCCTTGGACAGCCACATGGGAAAAATCAGGTGGATACACGGAAGCCAATGCTCCATATTACAATAATGACTCTTATACCAAATACACCAGCGATGGAGAAATCCTTAAAGCAGCTGACGATGCCGCAAACGTGATTCTCGGTGGTGACTGGTGGATACCGACCCAAGCGATATGGGAGGCGTTAGTGAATAATTCCACAAGAGTTAGGGATGGTGGATTTAAATTTACAAATAATGATCGAACTCTCTTCTTGCCTGAAGCTGGCTACGTCAATGGGACTTTGTTCGACGCTGTCGGCTTTGCCGGCTACTACTGGTCAGGCACAGCCAAATCGAGAACGAGCGCATATTACCTGCAATTATACGACAGCGGCAATGTCAGTGCGCAGCTAGCCTCCGATCGCTTCTGCGGGTTCCCGGTGCGCCCGGTGCGCTTGGTTGCGGTATCTGCTAATGCTAATACAGAGGGATATAATGAAGAGAAGGATTTTGAATGGTAATTATTAAATTAAAAGAACAATGAAGAAATATATTCTACCTTTTATGTCCATTGCCATGCTGATGGCAATGGCAAGTTGCTCATCGTCAGACGATGAAGTGGCAGAAATCAAAGAAGAAAGTAAGTTAGTTCCAATGACTTTCACTGCCACACAAGAAAGCAACGCGGAAACTCGTTCGGCTCTTAATAATAGCAATGGTGTCGATTGGCAGGCAGGTGATGAGATAAGTGTATTTGACGGAAATGGTGAAAAAGTCAACCATCAATTTTCATTAACAGGCGATGCTTCATTAGGAAAATTTTCTGGCATAGCTTCGTCAGAAGCAACATCTTTCACTGCTGTTTATCCATATACAGAAGGAGCTACACTTGGAGAAGATGGTAGTGTAAGTGGTATAACTCTCCCTGCAGAACAAACTGCTACTCCTAATAGTTTCGACCCAAAGGCTGCATTGATGATGGCATATTCCACTGATAAGAGTAAGTTGGATTTCAAGAATGCTGTAAGTCTTGTGAAAGTTACTACACAATTTGCTTGCAAGAAGATAGTGCTGAGTGCAAACGAGGATATTGCTGGTACTGGAACATTAACAATGACGTTTGATAACGATACCTATACATCTTCATTCACATTTAATTCTGGAAGCTCAAAGACCATTACTTTGAAACCTGCTACAGGAGAATCTTTTGATGCAGGTACGTATTATATTGTAGTTCCTCCTACGACCTTGACAAATGGTTTCAGCATTAGTTTTATAAATTCTGCTGATACCAAGGCATATACACGAACAAGCACCAAAAACAATATATTTAATCGTAGTGGTATAAGGAATTTAGGCACATTCAACGAATCAGACGAAACATGGACTTCAACAATAGAGAGTAATGGTAATGTTAAGGCTTCTCAACAGGTTGATATGGGAGTGACAATCGAACAAGATGGTAAGAAATATAGAGTTATCTTCGCCAAATCCAACCTGACAACCACAGGTCTTGCAGAAAAAGAAACAGATTACGGTGATTATTTTGCTTGGGGAGCTACTGAGCCTTGGTATTCTTCAGCGACACAAACGTGGAAAGAAGACAAAAAACAATATGGATACTATCTAAAAAATGCCCCATATTACGATAGTTCAACAGGGAAATATACCGAATACACCACCGATGGAGAAATCCTTGAACCAGCTGACGATGCCGCATACGTGATTCTCGGTGGTAACTGGCAGTTGCCCACAAAAGAGATATGGGTGGCTTTGTACGGTGCCAATACAAAAACGGTGAATTGGGGACCTAATGGAAATCAGGCTTTGGAAACAATAAGTGGAATCCAAGGAATGAAGATAACCAAGATAGACGATTCTAAAACTTATATCTTCTTGCCTGCAGCTGGCTACGTCAATGGGACTAAGTTCGAAAATGTCGGCTCTAAATTCTACTACTGGTCAGGCACAGCCAACTCTACCCCGAACGCATATAACCTGATCTTCTGGAACGGCAGTGTCATTGCGCAGGACTACAGTTATCGCCACTTCGGGTACTCGGTGCGCCCGGTGCGCTTGGTTGCAGTGGATTGAAACTTCAGCAAGGGTCTTGGGGACAGGTACATTGGTTCACTCTTTAGGGTCGATGAACCTGTCCCCGATGATTCTTTTAACCCCTCTCAATATAACGTGATAGACTCCACTATCTGAATGCTTTCTTGCTGTACGTGCCATTTCTCAATTGTATATAGATGGTTCAAGTACCTGTCCCCGATGATTCCCGAAACGAACCGCCCAATATGGTTTGTAGATGACCCTATTTGGTTTGCAGATACCTCATTTTGTATTTCCAACACCCAACAACTGTTAAAAATCACCTCCAATTCCGCACTTTTCTTCCAAAAGCCTTGCACAATCCAAATACATGTCTTACCTTTGCAGCGCTAGAACCCCCAAGCCTCTTAACAATGCTCAAATCGGGGGTCGTTTTATTTTGATGTGACCCCAAAAAGTTGGACGGGTTAATCACTGTGAACCTGTTCCCGATGATTCTTCCGATGATTTAAATCTCAAGACGCTCATCACATAGTGACGCCACTTTCTTTCTGTGGGTGATAAGTAGGATGGTGGTGGATGGACGGGCGGCGAAAAGGCGACTGAACAATTCTCGCTCCGTGTCTTCGTCGAGAGCCGAACTGATCTCGTCGAGCAAAAAGACGGCACCGGGTCGGAGAAGTCCGCGTGCTATGGCTATGCGTTGCGCCTGTCCCTCACTCAATCCTCCGCCATGTTCCGACAATACCGTGTCGATACCTTGCGGCAAGTCGAAGACGAAGTCGGCACACGATGTGTGAAGTGCAGTATGCAGTTCCTCGTCGGATGCATCCGGTTTTGCCATCAGCAGGTTATTGCGTATCGTGCCACTTATCAGAGTGTTTCCCTGTGGCACAAACACCACATTCTTCCTCATGCTCTTGTCGGCAGCATGAGTGAATCCATTCCCATAGAATGTCACCTCTCCACTGTCGGGTTGTATGAAATTGAGTATGAGTCGGAAGAGCGTTGTCTTTCCTGCGCCTGTTGTTCCGAGTATTGCGGTCTTGGTGCCCGGACGGAAGTCATGCGAGAAATTACTCATCACCTCCCTGTCGCCCTTGGCATATCGGAATGTCACGTTGTCCATGCGTATGCCAAGCAATGTGCGGGTAGTGATGTCTTCACCGTCGCATGATTGCTTCTCCTCGCCATGTTCCATCTCCTTCAGCCGGTCGATACTGGCAGTGCTGTATATGATTGACGGAAATGCGCCGAGCAATGACAGGATAGGTTGTTGTATCTGTCCTACGAGTTGAAGGAAGGATGTCATCACTCCGAAGGTGATTGCCCCCGTGCGCAGTCCGTAGGCTCCCCACACAAAGGCGAGCATATATCCCAAGCCGAATGTGCAACCAAGTGCAAACCGGCTGAACACCATAAACCGTGAACGACGGATATAGTTGGCGGTTTGCCTGTCCTGCAGTTCTTCCACCCTGTCCTGCATCCATCTCTCGCCCTGTAATGCCCTCAGCACTACATTCAATTCCACACTCTCCTGTATCCTCGCCATTATTCTGCTCTCATCCTCGCGTATCGAGAGAGTGATGCGTTTCAGTCGGTGGGAGATATACTTGCCGATGATTATAGCGAGTGGAGTGATGAGAATGAGCGCCCATGCCAGTCGGCTGTCAAACCATCTCATCAGGAGGAACGCTCCAACCAGTTGTATAGTCATCACCACCACCTGCGGCAGTTGCACAGCCAATGTCTCGCTCACTGCATCTATGTCCTTGGCCATCCTCGAGGTGACGTCCCCCGAGTGTATATCATTGGCCTCAAACAATCGTCGGTTGAAGAGTTGCGAGAAGATAGCGAGGCGCAGTTCCGCCACCTTCTTGATAAATGCCTTATTGGCAAGGTATTGGTTTAGTTGGCGTATGCCCCCCCCCGCCACTACGGCAGCAGCTATCAGCAATGCCTGCATAGCCATCTCGCCAATAGTGCCCGTCATGGCAACGTCGTCGATAAGCCTCTTGCTCAGCCATACTACGCACAATGCAAGCACCGTCTGCAGCAGTCCTGCCATTATGCGCACAATGATATTCAGTCTTATGCCGCGCGAGTTGTCTATAAACCACCTTGCATACTTCATCTATCCACCACTCCGGTCTTTATCCATTCTTCCAGGATGGCCTCCACGTCATGTCGTGCCACCTCTTGTTCCACGTCGTATTCCTTGCACAATGCCTGTGTCAAGGAGTCGATGTCCGAATCCTCTTCGAGCTGTTCCCAAAGGTATGCCGCAGTGTCGTTGAGACTTATCAACCTGCCGAAATCCACGGCTCCAAGTCCTTCGCCCACCAGCACTTTCTCTCCGCATACTTCGCGGAGCACCATTCCGTCTTTCTTCTTCATATCTTCTAAATGTTTAATTTCAATATATATCGTCTTAAGGGCAATAGCGCCCACCATATTTCGGATGCCGTCTTGCGCCATCGGGTGTATAGATAATGACGCTTTTGATTTCTGTCCACCACATGAGTGGCAATAGCCTTGACGTCGCCTATGGAGCAGTGTTCGCGTCCGACAAGATTTCCGTCGCCCATCAGCGTCACACTCTCGCCCTCAATCCTCTCTATGCGGTGGAGCACATATCGCCTGTTCTCCACCCATGCCAATGCCACGATGCCGCGCTTGAGCCCTGCAGGAGGAGCGAGTATGACACTCTCCTTGCCGCCGATGATAAACGGCAGCATGCTGCGCCCCGAAACAGGCAGAGTCACACTATATCCTTCGTTCATCAGTGCCACAGCCTCGTCAATTATCTTGTTGTCGTTCATATCGTTGAGCTTGTCATTTTCGCTGCCGCCTCGTCGGGCAGACAGTCCATGTGCCACATCCTTGCCGTTGCAGTCAGTGAGTTGAGTGCACGATGCAGTCCGTCGGCGATGTTCTTCTCCCACCTCTTTCCCGACACACTTGATGCCATGGTGGCGTATGCCTCGATGGGCGACATCCGTCGGATGGCGTTATGAGGTGCCTGACGTAGCCTCACTATTGCACCCAAGGGATAATGCTCGTTGACATAACACGGAGTCTTTCCGCTCCATGGCGATCCATACACCTCCGCTTCCCCGTCAGCCTCTATCCTCACTACGGGATTATCGTCGTTTAGCAGTCGGCTGCCTTCTATATATTTGAGCCACAAGCGGGTGTGAGTGCTCTTGCCCGTTCCGCTCGGTCCGAGGAACATATACGCCTTTCCCCCGCGACATACCACTGACGCATGAAACAGCAATGTGTCCATTTCCGCCGTGGCAAGGGCAAATGCAATCATCATCGCGTTGTCGATAGCCAACTTGGGCAGTTCGCCCGTATATACCGTCGCCCTGCGATAGTCGCTGCCACATTCCATCCAGCCGGCCATCTTCCCGTGCGAGCGGAACACAAACAACGGATTTCCTCCCGAATGTCCGCATGCTATCTCGTCGCCCTCTTCCTCCTGTCGCCATTCCTCTGTCCAAGCCTCGGGTAGGAGAGCATTCTCGCGTATCACGACACTTATCAGCGGCTCCGACGGAGTCACCTCAAACGGACGGCAGTTGTCGAGCAATGCGAAGATGTCGTCCCCGGCAGTCAATGCCATCACATGTCGTGCCACACTATAATATCTTGTTGTCATTCTTCGTGAACATATCTTAGTGATAAACTTCTGTACTTAATCCTCTTGGGTATTGTGCGTATGATATAGATCACAAACTTGACATTAATCCACAGACATTCCTGGAATGAGAATCCCATCAGCCTTATCGGTATCAGTATGCCACTGATTACGGTTTGCCAGTATCCCTTTCGGCGGTTTTCGTGATACCACCCAAAGTTTCCGCTCTTAAATGCCTCGTCGAGCATACATCTGCCACGCCTTTCATCCTTCGGGCATATCATCCTGTCGCTCTCCATTGAGAACAGTTCGCTCATCATCCACATCACCGCTCCTGCCGTTTTCCGCAGTCCGAACCTTGACAGTTGGGAGGCTACAAATCGCCGGTCTTCCTCAGATGAAATCTTCATCAGCATATAGTAATCCACGATATGCCTCAGTCCGATGCCTCCCGAGAGGAAATGCCTTTGTATATGCGCCATCTGCATGATCAGGGCGAATCTGCAGGTGGGCACGTCAAAGCCTTCGGGACAACTCTCCGACAGCAGGATTTCCTTTTCGAGAAACCGTTGCAGTCGGCGGTTGGTGATGGGGTTGTAATTACCCGACGACGGTCGGAAGTGCACCTCCACCGCGATACCGCTTGCGTTTTTATTCAGGTGCACATGATGATACGACACGGTGTCCTTTGTGTCCAGAACGCCCTCGTCGCCCAGCAGTTTCACGACGCTGTCCCTGCCGCCTTCCACCCATATATCGATGTCTCCGGGTTGCCGTTCGTCGGGGTGAGGATACAGTCGTGCGTTGGCTTGTCCTTTCAGTATTGCCGTCTTCCGTCCTCTTTCGCCAAACCATCGCGTTAGCCTTGCAGCTTCTGCGTTCATCTTAGCGTTGAATCTGCGTATAGCTTCGGCTTTCAGGGTCCATTCCATCAGTAGCGGTTTGGGTATGCCAACGTCGCCACTCATCCGATTTACCACACAATATATCACCCCAGTGAGCGTTTGTTGGCATATCTGTATATAAACCTCCTTCCACTCCCTTTCCGGGAGTGTCATTGGCTCATAAGGTTCGCAGCCCACAGCCATTCTCATCAGCCGTATCAATGTCCACTTTGTGTCATTCATTTCTCATCTGCATATAATTGACTGCAAAGATAAAACTTTTATATGAAATCAGCAGAATAAATCCACGGAAATTTTGCATATTGAGATTTATTTGTTACCAAAACTGCAAGGGATTGAAGAAGGTTGCCATAGGTCAGCAGTATAAAGCCAATCCTAACGAATTGTTTATACTGTTTAATGGTTGCTCGTTTGTTAGTCCACGCATGATGAAGGTACCAGCCTGTGTGACTTTTCTGTGGCTTACAAGGTGACGGTCACTGTTGCCGAAGGTGCACTCAGTCCGCCCATAGGGTTGGCTGCGCGCACGCTGTAGATTCCAGCTTGCTTTGCAGTATAGGTGGGTTGTTCGGTGAAATCGATCACGTTGCCATCTTTACAGATTGCCCACAACCATGTGTCGTAACTCTTGCTCCATGTCAGTACACCGGCGTTGACGCGGATGTCAACAGGAATAGCAGCCTGTTTGGTATCATCGGTAGGTTGCCAGTCGCCAAACATACGGTTCATGTTGCTGTAGGTATCAGCTTCTTTTTCTGTCAGTGTGGGATTGTTTTCATGGCTATTGGCAAAGATGGTCTTGCGTCCAGCGGTTTCGATGGTCACTCCGTTGCAGTCTCTTGAGTTCCATTCTGCAAAGCGTGCAGGCCATCCGTCATGCATCTCGTTCCATCCCAGAGTGGTAGGTTTCACATTCATTCGTGTGTCGATAAACACGGCAACAGGTGTTGCCTTGCCCCATGGGCGCCCCAAGGTGTAGGTGCCATCGACGTCGTTGCCTGATGCGCTGATGGTGCAGTTTTTGAACACCCAACCTACGTTTCTCGGTTTCGACGGTACTGCAGTATATCCACCGGCAATCTGTAGCAGTTCCAACTGGTTGAAATAGGCATCTCCTTTACCGCAGAGATAGTCGGTACGTCCACGCACCTGACCGCCCTCAAAGTAGTAGAGTCCCTGCTCGTTGCTACTGGTCCATGTGTCCTGGTAGCCATAGAGCAGGGTGTTCTTATAGATGGTGTTGGTGGCACAGTCATAGACAGCGAGGTTGCGTCCGAGTCTGTCGTCGATGCCACTTTTGATGGTGATGTCTTGGAAATAGGTGCCAACGGCAGCGTCTGTCAGTTGGAAAACAGGACTATAGCGTATGGTTTCGTATTTGTGGGCTGTGCCAAACGGACCTTCGAAGAGCATGCTCGAATCGTTGGAGATGTCTTGTGTGATGATGGTGGCGTCGCGGTCTTCACCAATCAGCGAGAGGTTGGCAGCGGTGATATAGGTGATAGGGTCGGGCAGATCGCCTTCCCACAATACGGTAGTGCGGTCTTTTCCCGTATGCTTATAGTGTTTCATTGCTCCTGTCGGCATTTTGTAAATGCCTTTTTTTACCAAGATGCGGTAACGCGTCTGTTGGTCTTTGCGGCTGTTGGCAACAGCAATAGCATGGCAGAGTTCGGCAGTTGTTGACACCACAGCATCATAGGCATGTTTGGCTTCTGTAGGAATCGTGATGTGTTTAGCCAAAATACCCTGCTCTTTCAGCAGTTGTGCGCAGAGTTGTGCAGCAGCCATAGCACCTTTTTTGTTATAGTGCGTTTTGTCGGTGGTAGTACCTTTGTCGAAGAGTGCCGCATAGCATGCGTCAAAACTGCCGTATTGCTCGTAGAGGTTTTTGGTGGCTGTGGTCATATCCACAAAACTGATATGTTCCTCTTTAGCCAACTGTCTCATGTGGTAGGGATAGTCCATATCATGGTTGTCGCTATCAATGTGTTGCTGGGCCATGATAGTATCTTGGTGCAAAGCATCAAACTTATCGCCCAAATCGTGTTGTCCGGCACGTGTTATCTTGTGGTCAGCACCGAAATAACATCTGCATACGGGTGAGATAAGCACAGGAGTTGCACCTTTTGCCTTTACCTCTCTGATGATTTTTCTCAACCATTCTTTATAGGTGGAGTGGGGGATGGTGCCTCGTTTGTCCTTTCTTACAGTAGCCAACTGTGCCTCGTTTCCCTGTGCAGCATAGAAGGTCTGAAGTTCTTGGTTGTCCATGCCGTTGAACTTCTCATCGTTGTGTCCAAACTGTATGAGCACATAGTCGCCAGAGCCCACGCTATCCTTGGCATTCTGCCATAGCTCGTTATATCCGACACGCGAGTCTCTTCCGCCTTTTGCATAGTTGAGGCTCACCCATCCATGGGTAAGGAAATTGCCGAAATACATACCCCATCCACGCATTTTTGTCGTGTTGACGTCGTAGGGGGCCATAGTGGAATCGCCCAGTGTGAATACTTTCTTGGCAGCCTGAATGTTGCATCCCAAGAGGATGGCGATGATGCAGACTGCCACCCTTGTCAGTTGTTGTTTCATGTTGTTGATTTGTCTTTTTACTGAACTTTCGCATGTGGGGAAGTTAAGGGAAGTTAGGGAAGTTAGAGAGAAGTTAAGGGACAAATGTCCTACGTCTTACGGCAAAAGGCTATTGTCTCTTAACTTCCCGAACGACCGTAGGGAGTGATCACTTCCATTTTATGGCACCTTTTCTCGCCATGACAGAATTAAAGCGAGCTTTATTCTGCTCATTTGGCTTAACGAAAACGTTCTTTAACTTCAATCAATTCCATCAGTTGCGAAACTTGAATCTTTTTAGTAGTTATTTTCTATTGCAAAGGTACGATTAAGTGAGCAGAATACAAAAAGAAAATTGTTTTTTCTTTTTGTATTATCGAACGCGAGTACCTAAGACCGACAGGTCAAAGGTACGATTAAGTGAGCAGAATACAAAAAGAAAATTAAGTTTTCTTTCTGTATTCTTAATACTCCACTCTTACGTTGTCCACCCAAAGGGTATTGCCCACCGAACCGATATAGGCACCACCGTGGCTGGAGTCAAACTGCAGAATCATGTGGGTAGGTGCTTCGTTGGCAGTAGCCCATCCTATTTCCTTCACAGGCATCATCTTGCCTTTTGAGTTTTTTGCCCATTTTATGTCATTTCCTGACAATAGTCCCATATAGGGTTTGTAGAAATGCTGTCGGGTGATGTCACCGTAGTGGATGGGAAAAGATGCATTCTCCACCCATCCGTTGGTAGTTTTGGCAAAGCGCACCACCATAGTGCCTACACGTTTAGCCCAGATGTTGCCTTTGGCATCCTCCCATCGCTTTTGTAGCAAACAGACGCAGTCTGCCATGTCGATGCCTGCCACGGTTTTCACTTTGCTGAATCCCGTTTCCTTGATGCGGTTGGGGTGTCCCGATAGTTGCACCCGATAGTCGAACACCAGTGCTTTGGGTTTTCCGGTGAATTTCATACCCGCATCGAGTTTTGCCATAGGGTTTGAGGTCGAAGTTATGGGCTCAAGAGTTTCGCCGAGGAAGATGCTTCCAGCAGCTAATACTTTGATGTTGACTATGCCCAACACCTTACACGTCTCGATGTGTGTCACCAGTTTGGCACAAAAGCCATGTCCCGGATGACTGTCTCTATAGACCGATACATTGGTTTTGGTAATGCCCGACACCTTCGCCATCACGTTTGACGTACCCCAAGGCGAACCGCCCCAGTTGGTGTATGGTGCATTCTGTTTCCACGTTTTGGCAGGCGCTATCTCGTAGAGGGTTTTGGTGTTTCCACCAATGATAGCACTCTCTTTCACATGGCGTGTCACCCATTGGTTCATATCACCATATTTAATAGGTTGAATGTTCTGGCCGTTAGCATCTGTCGTAGCGGTCAAAGTCAGCGCCAATATGGCGCCCGCTTTTATGAGTATGGCCTTTGTCATTTTATGATGTGTTTAAGTTTCAAGAGTCTTATATCCGTTTCCTGCATACATTCCTCGTAGGTTCTTGGCGTGTTGTGGTCGTCGAGGAAGAAGCGTTTCTGTTGGGGCATAAACCGCCGACTTGCCAGCGACAGCGTATCGTTGCGGTAGGTTGTTGCCACGTGGCCCAAGGTCAGCAGCGTGTGAAACACACAGTTGCTGGATGCTGGCAACTGGCTGTTGCGATGCAGCGCATCAGCCTCGTCGGGAAACTGTTTGGTGTAAACCTCAGAAGTCCATATCACCATCGGCACATGCAGTTGGTAGAATGACGGATAGGGTGAGGCATGGAGAAATAGTTTGCGGCTATCGTCGAAGATGTCTTCTCCGTGGTCTGAGGTAAAGAGCATGGCAGTAGCGCCTCCTCGCTGTTGAGCCAATCTGATGATACGGTGTAATAGCCAGTCGGTGAAACGTATGGAATTGTCGTAGGCGTTTACCATCATCTGTCGGTATTGTGGTTTTGCTCCATTGTAAGAATCGGGCAGAAAGTGTGCCATCAACTTCGGATAGCGGTCGGTATAGTCGAAGTGTGAACCATAAGTATGTACCACGACAAAGAGTTTGTGATAGTCTTTTGCCAGTTGTTTTCGGAGTGGAGTCAGCACATCGCTATCTGTTGTCATGGCTTTACTGCCTCCATTGGCTGTATCGTGCAGGAAGATGCAGTCGTCTGCCTGTTCGCCGAGGAAGTCAATAAACGAGTGGTTGCGCTGTTGGTTGGAGATGTATGCGGTGTGCCATCCTGCTTCTCGGAAAGCCTGCATGATGCCTTTGGTACGAAACAGGATATTGAAATCCTCTGCCGATGCCAACGACAGCAGTATCGGCACACTCTTATGGGTCGTGTTGCTTTGACTCATATAGTTGGAAAACACCGTCAGTCCTTGCTGTTTTGTCAGCAATGGGTTGGTGGGGCGGTGGTAGCCATAGAGTTGCCAGTTGTCGGATCTGCTTGTTTCACCCACCACACAGACAATCGTTTGGCGTGTAGTATCTGTCGGGTCTATCGTACTCTTGGCATTGAAAGTGAAATGGTCAGAAGTCTTATGGTATTCTGCCGATGCCTTCTCTCGACCGAATGCTAAGGTGCAATTGTAGCAGGCATTCAGTGGGAAAATGCTGTTGGTAGGTATAAAGTCTGTGGAGATTGTCACCGTTGTGGTCAGTAGAATAGCCGCCACAGCCATGATGAATCCACTCTTTCTCCAGTGTTTCACGAATGTATGGTCTAAATCCCTTTTCTTCGTCCATAGCGTGATGGCGAGGATGATGGTAGGTACATAGATGATGACCACCCAACCGATGGCAGGCAAAAGTTGTGAGAGAAGTTCGCCCACCTCGTCTCCATTGGTAGTGACGAGGTTGAGCCACATATCCACAGCAATAGGACCACGACCATAAAGATAGGTCAGTACCAGTTGGAAGGCACCCAGGAATAGGATGGGAAAGAGGAGTATGACCGTGCGACCTATACGTCGTCCCACGGTTAGTGCCAGTATATAGAAGGCTATTGGTGCGATGATATTCACCATGTTGCCCCACAGTCCAAGTCCTTCGGTATAGATCTGTATGATGTTGGGCAGGATGAGTACTGTGAGGAAGAAGTAAAACAGTTTGTTGATAGTCTTTTGTTTCATCATCAGAATGCCTCGTTGATATTGAATATGAATCCTGTGCCGTTACGACTGAAGCCATAGTCCAGTCGCACGTTGACTCCCTTCTTGAACTGCCAGCGGTAGCCTATACCTGCATTGGGTAAGATGCGGTTCAGGCGCATCTCACTGTAACGAGGGAATACCTCTGCGGCACCCAACCATACGACGATGCCGTTGCGATGCCATACATGTTGTCGCAGTTCTATCTGTGCATCTATCACGTTTTTGTCGCGGTAGCGTCCTTCGTAGTAGCCACGCATTCTACTGCTTGATCCTACTTTAGAGAGCGATGACCAAGGCACCTCACCTGTTGTCTGTCGGGTGTGTATTTCTGCTGCTATGATGGCGCCACGCCATGCTTTGCGGTAGGTGGCAAGTTGCAGTTCTGCCGAATAGTAGGTGTGCTTATTGCCCAACATAGTGGGCGATGTCATGAGGTCGAGTTGTAAGAACCAACCTTTGGAGGCGTTGAGGATAAAGTCTCGAGAGTCTAAAGTATAACTCAATCCCACACCGATGTCGTTGACCGTCATGGGTTGACCTTCAAGCAGTTGTGGTGCGCGGTCTTTCAGTTTATAGGCATGCACCAATTGGTAGCGCACGATAGGACCTACATACGAATATCGGTTCAGGCGTGCCAACAGTCGTGTCATCACTTCCAGTTTGTCGTGATTGTATTTGCTTTTGTTGTCATCGTTGTCGCTCTGTGGATAACTCAATCCCCAGAGATACGACGGGAAGGTATAGGCATATAAGGTATAGTCCAGTCGGAAGTGGCGTTTGGGGAAGAAGTGGTTGCCGGAAAGTCCCACCATCATAAAGGCTTTGGTAGTGATGTCGCCGTAGAGTGAAGCGTTGGACCGTTCCAACAGCGAGTCGCTGCGGTCGGCACTATAGGTGGCAGAAGCTACAATGCCAAGTCCCAGTCCTGTCTCGTTATTGTAGTGTGGTCCGCCGATGATGCCGAAGTCAATCTTCTTGTTAGGGTCTGGTTTGTCGCTCTCTGCCAGATATTGCATCAGTTTGTCCACCAGTCCTTTCTTCCGTATTGTGTTGCTGTCGTTTTGTAGGACGGTGGCAGCGTCAGTATCTGTGTTTTGTGCTGTCGTTTGCATTGTAGTCATCGCCATGCAGAGCGTCAACAGGAAAACAAATAGCTGTTGGAAACTATGTCTTTTTGTTCTTTTCATCAGTATGTCTTATATCATTTTGCCGTATTGCAGATCCTTTGTGCAATCGGCAGAAAGCTGACTGCAAATATAGCGTTTTCTTTTCATATCTGTCACAATCCTCTGCTTTTCTTTTCTAAAAACATCCTTTTAGAACAAGAATAGCGTAAAGTCGAATGATGTTTCGCCATTACGCGTACCAAACTCTATTGACCGATTAGGATTAGACAAATAGTGGCAGACCCTGTTGGTCTGCCACTATAATAGTATGATAATGAAGGATTGTGGTTACCATGCAGAACCCACAGAGATGTTGCAAATATAGTGTATATATTTGACAAACAACCATAAAGTCATGATAAATTCGGTATGTGAGATTCCCTCCTATTTATTATCAGAATGATGGGTAGTGATGAGCGGTTAGCCTTGCTCAGCCATATATGCCATCACCTTTTTAACCTTTTCCACATCTGTGGCACGTCCAGTGCGCAGTGAACCATGAATCTCTGTAGCTCCTGTGGCTTGCAGGATGATGGGTGCACTCACTTCTGTAACACCTGAACCACATAGGATGTTGAACGGATGACCATATTTCACAGACAGTTCTTTGGCTTTCTCTACGAGTTGACGGAGTAGGGGAATACCTTCTTCCGCTGTGGGTTGCTGACCCGATGTGAGCATACGAACGCATCCCATGGCAGCAATCTGTTCGATAGCCTCCATCGGGTTACGGCATCTGTCGAAAGCACGATGGAAGGTCACTTCGCAAGAGAAGGTGCCGTCTGGTTGGCGCACCATGTCCATCCATTTGCGACAAGCCTCCAAGTCGATGTCACCCTCTTTGGTGAGTGCTCCAATCACGATACCGTCAGCCTTTTCGTCGATGATAGCCATGCGTATGTCTTCTGCCATCTGTTCCACTTCGTCATCGGTATAGACGAAATCACCGCCACGTGAACGAATCAATACCTGCACACTCAAACCGCCTTCATGACAGCATTTTACTGCCTGACGGGTCAGTTCGCGATCGGGAGTCAGTCCGCCTACTTCCAAATTGCGACACAGTTCTATACGATTGCCACCGCCAAGGACAGCAGCCTCTACGCTCTCGATGTTTTCACAGCAAAGTTCTAATATCATATTTTTATTGAATGAATAGTGAATGCTCATGAATAGACCCCAGCGTTATTGTGCACTCTGATGGGAAGTGGCATTTGAGTTGATTTCGCTGTCGTCGAGTTGTAAGTCGCCCTTCACACTGTGTTGACTGGTGCGGAAGAGTACGTTCACCTTCTTGGTCTCTCCTGCCTTCAACGAGAACATGGTGCTATGGGTAAGCACATCGCCGCCTTTCAGTCGAGTGCCCGTGGTGAGTAGATAGTCGCCTTCAGGCAACATCAATCCTTCGTGGAATTTGCCTGTTACGGTAGGGTCATCGTCTGCATAGTCGAGTGGTGTGGGTCGTCCGTTGACCATTTTCGAAATGGTGTAGCCATGGTAGTACATGATGTCTTTCGGCACATCCAGTTGAAGTGTGCCCATTGCAACCTGTTCCACTTTCTCTTCTTTGTTAGCAAGTCTGAGCCATCCGCTTGTTGCTGTAGCGTTGTTGTCAGCCACCATTGCTTTGCCCAGTGGGTCGAGTTCCGCTTTCATGCCCAATGCCCGAGCGCCTGCAACGGTAAAGAGTTCGCGGCTTCGGTCGTTGCATCGTCTGCTGTTATAGATACCCACCACTGAGGTATAGAGCTGTTTTGGATTTTTGCTGTTATCTACAGCAATGTTTTGTTCCACCCAGTTGATCCATTCCTTAGCGGTCATCTTCGGCAGTTGTTTTTGCAGGAAAGCCACAAAGGGACGGAGGTGTTCGGTAGAGATGCGCACACCGCCACATTTTAGAGCCTCTTCGTTCATGAGGCAGGCATCGTGCAACACATCAATCGTCACGTCGCTTAGATCTTTCTCGTTGAGGCCTTTCAGCACGAGAGCCGTATGGGGGTGGTTCTCCTTGATGAATCGTTCTATTACCTTCCAGTTGCTACGCGCTTTGCGAAGCGTCTCGTCTTGTCCTTTGTAGAAAGTATGTTGCTGATAGGCAGCGCGTATGCTGTCTTCGCGCATCAGTCGTCTTCCATTTGCGCTGACTGTATCTACAATGCTGCGGTCAGGTTCTTGAAGTACAGTTGTCGGCACATGCCAGTCGTATTGCTCAGTCCATTCGCATCCTGTTTTGCGATTGGGGGTGATGGTCATGGTTGTGGTGTAGGCATCAGCCTTCATAGCTCCGTATCTATCGCCAGTGCTCACCCATACCTGCAGATCGCCGTATCCGGTTAGAAACGCAGCGCATCCTTCTGCATCTGTTTTTGCAGTATGCAAGGGATAAAACTCCGAATAGTTGTAGAGTCTGAAATCTACGGTGGCATTCTTGATGGGCGTTCCGTTCTCGTCCACCACTTTCACGTTGAGAGTCTTGACTGGAGCGTATGTCGTGGTGGTAGAGATGCTGTTGCCTTCATAGTCGAATGCCCTTACCAGCATGGCCCGACTTGCAGCCCAGTTGAACCATCCTTTGTCGAGCGTGGCTTCAGGTTCGCATGCTCCCAAGAATCGCCATTTACCGTCAATCCACACCTCAACCCATGCATGGTTGTCGTCGGTGTGTGCCCATCGTGGGCAATATACTTGTCGTGCAGGGATGCCCACGCTACGCATGGCAGACACAGTGAAGGTGCTCTCTTCGCCACAGCGCCCTATGCTGTTGCGCATGGTAGCCAGTGGTGCAGCGGTTCTGCCGTCGCTTGGTCGGTAGCTTACTTTCTCGTGACACCAGTGGTTGACTTCGAGTGCCGCCTCCTCCATAGTCATTCCTTTCAGTCGTGGCATCAGTTCTTTATAAATGGTGGCACGTGCTTCATCGAGTGCTTCGTTGTTGACACGCACGGGCAGTACGAAGTTTTGAAATTCCCATAGGGGTACGGTGTGTCCCCATGGCATGGTCTTTCTGGCTTTCAGTGCGAGTCGCACTTGGTTGCGCCAATAAGATTTGGGGTAATCCACGCTGTCGGGTGTGGGCATGTGCTGATAGAGGAAGTCAAGGCATTCGTTTTCAGTTTGTGCCATTGCGTTAGTTCCCAATGTCATCAGTGCCACTGTAGTAATCAGTAGGTGTTTCATCGTTTTCGTTGTGAAGTGATATTAGTCAATGGTGTCAGACAATACCCATGTACATGTGTCTTTACTGTGTTTGTTTTTAACTTCGATAGTGTTTACACCAGTGTCCAGTGTAACATTCTTCCATTGTAACACATTAACGTTGTCAGGAAATGCCTGTCCGTAAGACTTTCCATTGATATACAAGCTGGCAGGGCCGCTATTGCTAAATGCCAGTATAATAGTGGTTTTACAGCTTCTTAGTGTATTTCTCTTTCCTGCAATGTACACAAATTGATCGTCTTTGTTCCAGTTGGCTTTGTAGAAATAATAAGCGTCCTTCTTTGTGCGCCTGTCGTAAGTTACCAGTCCCTTGTCGTTGCGACCAGGAATGGTGCCTTCTCTACGACCAGCAGAAGCAAAGTCGAACATACACCAAATAAAGTTGCACCAGAGGTATGGGCGTTTCTGTAGTTCAGTCCAATTCCTGATGTGGTAATAGGTTTGCCAGTTTTCAGGATGCCATTGTCCTAATGGGTCTGGGTGAATTAATGAATCTGTTTGTTGGAATACGCATGCGCCTGCTCCATATTCGCTGATACCCATTTTCCTTTCTGGGTGTTTGCGGTGCTCGTTGTCAGCCCAGTTGCCAATTTCTCCCATTTTGTCGTCATACCATCCGAAATATTTGTTGAATGCAATCAAATCGGGTGTGCCGTTGAAATCATCATCTTGATTGCTTGCCCCCATTGTTGGGCGTGAAGGGTCTAATTGATGTGCCAAGTCATGGAGGTCTTTTGCCATTTTAGAAGGGCGGTCTAACCATCCAGAGTTGATTTCGTTGAAGAGTCCCCAAAACAAGATACAGGGGTGATTGTAGTTTTGTAGTATCAGTTCTTTTAACTGCTGACGTAGGTTCTCGTCATAGTTGGGGTTTGTGACATATACATTGACGAAAGGAATTTCAGCCCATGCTACCAGTCCGCGACGATCCATTTGTTGGTGTAGGTATTTGGATTGGGGGTAATGACTGAGTCTGATAGCATTGCATCCCATCTCCTGAACGATATCCAAGTCCTCGTCATGGTTGTACTGACGGAGTGCTGTGGCAATTTCTGCCCTGTCTTGATGCATGTTAACCCCATTGAGTCGATATGGCTTTCCATTCAGAAAGAATCCTTTATCTGCATCTGCGTGATAATAGCGGAATCCTATTGCCTCCTGCCTCCTGTCTATTTCTCGTCCATTCTTTCGCAATATGACAACAGCCTGATACAGAAACGGATCTTTCACTCCATTCCACAAGTGAGGATTGTCTATTGTAGTGGTCATTACCACCTTGTTCCCTTCCGATATTTCGTTGCAGACCAAGCGACGAAGTTGTTTCCCCCTGTCGTATAACTGAAATTCCACTTCGCAACCATCCAGTGATGTTTCTTTTGAAGAAAGTAGCGTTTCTATCTTCAATGCGGCTTTCTTTTCTGTTACCTCTGTTTGAGTGAAAAACACACCAGAACTTGCATAATAGTCAGGTGCAATACAAACATCATCGGTCACTATCAGTTCTACACCACGGTATAGACCGCCAAAGATATTGAAGTCACCACATATAGGTGCAATATCCATAGTTGGCGCATTATTGACACGAATCTCCAATGTACTCTCCTTTCCTGGTTTGATCAAGTCGGTCAACTCAGCCACAAATGCCGTATATCCGCCTTTGTGTTGTGTTACAAAATGATGATCCACAAAGACATCAGCCACTGTTTGTGCAGCACCGACTTTCAGAAATATGCGTTTCCCTTGGTATTGGATAGGAAGTTGCAGTTTACGGGTGTAGTTACACAGTCCGCGATAGTAATCGGTGTTGCCAAACATTCCGTCCTCTGCATTCCATGTATGTGGCAGGTTTACTTTTGTCATTCCAGAAGAAGCTTGAAAGCCACGGTTGAAAAGCCATCCATCGTTTAATGGTATATTGACAGAAGCTGATATAGATACAGTGAAAGTTGTTCCAATTAGAAACAATAGGAATAATACTTTTTTCATGTTAGTGTGGTATGTTATTGTTGGGAATAGTAATAGTCTTATGCAAAGTTACACTATTTGTCTGTGAATACCAAGCATTCGTGTTTGTTTCTTTATCGTTTAGGTGTTTTTGGTTATTGATGATAAGAAACGAATAATTCCGATGACAAGAGATGGTGGAAAGACTCTTGCGGTTGTGAAGATATTATAAAATATGAGTGAGGATGATACAGGTTTGCATGAAATGTTGTATCTTCGCCAATGAAAAAGCAAAGATAATAAAGATTGTAACGCAATGATAAAGAGAAAGAAAAGACGCTTCCAAGCCTCGGTTGCCATTGTTTTGATACTGGTGGCATTGATACTGGCAGGAGCCAGCAGTTATATGATCGACTATTCGTTGGGCTATCCACAACAAGAGCGTAACAGTGCCGAACATTGGCAAGACCGCATCAAAGACGAATGTCCGTGGACGACACACTGGATGGACTCTGTCTATCAGAACCACTGTGTGAAAGATACCTTTGTCACGATGCCATCGGGCTATCGTGCCCATGCCATCTACCTCTATGCGCCGAAACGCACCAACCGCACGGCGGTGGTGGTGCATGGCTATAAGGTGAGGGCAGAGGGTATGCTCCATATTGCCTATCTCTACAATCACGATCTGGGATTCAATGTGCTATTGCCCGACCTCTATGCCCACGGCGAAAGTGAGGGCGACCATATACAGATGGGGTGGAACGACCGTTGGGATGTGTTGCGATGGTCGGAAGTGGCTGATGGCATCTTTGCTGACGGGCAGTCAACGCGTCAGGTGATTCATGGCATTTCGATGGGTGCCGCCACGGTGATGGCGCTATCTGGAGAGCAAACACCCGATAGAGTGGAGTGTTTCGTGGAAGACTGTGGCTACAGCTCGGTGAAGGATGAGTTTGCTGCACAGCTGAAAGACCAGTTTGGACTGCCCGCCTTTCCGTTGATGACTACCACGTCGTGGCTCTGCGAGGCACGTTATGGCTGGTCGTTTGACGAAGCCCGACAGATCGACCAGGTGAGCAAGAGTGTGAAACCGATGCTCTTTATCCATGGCGACTGCGATGACTTCGTGCCTTATCGCATGCTGAAACCCCTTTACGAGGCAAAGACACACGGTCGCAAAGCCATCTATGTGGCAACAGGGTCAGACCATGCGCACGCCTATCGTGACCATCATCAGGAATATACTCAGCGTGTGAGGGAGTTCGTGCTCAGCAATCTTTTGAGCAAGAAGGTGAGAAAGTATGGAAACGTATAGAATTTCCCATTGAATCCTATGTTCTTGTTGCAGAGCTTGATGCCGTAACGGATGTCGGGATATTTTCCATCTTGCGCTGTTAGTTTTGACAGTGATTTAGTAGCATTGTCAGTGGCTTTAACCTCTACGGGGATGAGTGATTTGGCATCGCGGATAAAGAAGTCCATCTCAATAGTGGATTTCTCATTGCGATAGAAATACAGGTTGTATCCTTGTTTGACAAGCATATCGCTCACGATGTTTTCATAAATAGCACCTTTGTATGTGCCATAGTTTTTGTTTGTCCTTAGGTCTTCTTGTGATTCTTCGTCGAGTGAGGCAACCAACAATCCTGTGTCTTTATAATAGAGTTTATAGGTTTTGGGATCATAATTGCCTTTTAGTGGAAGGGTAAGTTGTGACAAACAATAGCATACGTTGATGATACCGGCATTGCGCAACCATTCAATGGTTCCCACATATTCTCTGTTTCTCGCTCCACGGGCAATTTTACTTATTTGGAATTTCTTATTGTCTTGTCCAAGGAATACGGTGATGTGGTCATAGACATTCTTGATTCTGCCTTTGTCGAGTCCGTGTGCATATTTGGTAATGTCTTCTTCGTAGTCGAGCAGAAGTTGTTGCTGCATTTTGAGTGTACCACTGAAGTTTTTGTTAGAGACAAACTGGTTGACCACAGCAGGCATGCCGCCAATGGTCATGTATTCACGGAATATCTTCTCCAGAATATCCATCTCTATACGAGTAAGTGGAGTGACGGTAGTCATTTTGTCGTATAGACTATTTATAAAAGAGGAGTCATAACCTTTTGCCCACAAAAACTCTTCGAAATCCATGGAATGCATGGTGTAATCTTCTTTATATCCTACACTATTTGATTCTATTTCCTGATAGTTGATGCCCATCAGCGAGCCAGAGCAGATAACATCATATCTGCCGTCTATCTTAAAGGCTTTCAGACTGGTGGCGCAGGCTGGGCAGTCTTGCATTTCATCAAAGAAGATAAGAGTGTTTGTAGGTTCAATCTTCAGAGAAGGATCGATAAGTGTTAGATTTCTGATGATGTCATCCACCTCGTAACCTTCTTCGAATATTGCTTTGTATTTGGGTTGCAATACGAAGTTGATGGCTACCACATTTTTGTAGTTGCTATGGGCAAATTGCAAGATAGAAGCTGTCTTTCCCACTTGTCGTGCACCTTTGACGATAAGAGGAAGTCTGTTCTCGTTTTTCTTCCATTCTTTTAGAATGCTGTCAATCTTTCTTTGCAAAAGCTTCATAATCAATACTTTTTGGTTCTATTTTGTTTGCAAAGATACTTGTTTTTCACAAAATTCCCAAGCGTTTTGGCTATAAAATCACAAAATTCCATAGTTTTTTGGTTTATTTCTCACAAAATTCCATGGTTTTTAGGCTATAAAATCACAAAATTCCTTGGCTTTTAGGCTGTAAAGTCACAAAATTCCATAGTTTTTAGACTGTAAAATCACAAAATTCCTAAGCGTTGACAACATGCTATTCGGCATGTTTCTGCCATACAGCCTGATGCGTAATAGCTGCTTGTTTTCTTAGTATGCTGCAAAAGCTATATATTTGGAGAAAAAAAGCAAAGGATGCGTTTTCTATGAAATAGGAGACATCGCGTGCATGCGCACACGCGATGTCGCACTTTTGTTACCACTCGACCACCAGACAGGGCTAAAACATTGAAGGAGAATGAAATGCCCTGTGTGGTCGAATGGCGGAAACTGTGATTTTCGACCACACATCGACCACCAAAATCAGATTTAGGGAGAGATCCTCGACGTCCTGTTTTGTTTGAAAAAAATGATGGATTCGGACGATGGCGAAAAAACAAAGCCGAAAAAAAATATTGGAAAACTCTTGCATTCGCTTATCAAATTTATTATCTTTGTAGGCGGAAAAACACACCACGCCCTATCAGCATAACGGGCATGAACCAGATAAAGAGAAACACATTTTTAAATTTAATAACTTAATAATTAACAGCTTATGAAAACACAACCTATCGAAACACAGACTGTCAAACGATTGATTACTGACCAATGGGCTTTTTGTTTCAATACCCAATGCCCGCTTGCCTCACAATGTTTTCGACAAATCTCTATGCAGTACAAAGATGCTGATCTCCACCAAGGACTTGCCATCTATCCCGATGCCATCAATAATGGAGATTGTCATTATTTCGTGCAATTGAAAATGGTGAAAACAGCATGGGGAATGAACAATATGTTGAAGCAAGTGGAGTATGGCAAAATTGGCGAAGTGCGTCAACAGTTGATCAATTATTTGGGCAGTATTACCACCTTCTATCGTTATAACCGAGGAGAAAAACATTTGTCTTCCGAACAACAGCAAGCGATTGCTGGTATGCTTAAAGACAATGGGTGTACTTATGTGACATTCGACCATTATGAAGATGAATACATGCTGACAGATCAGCCTATTGAATAAGTGTCAACCATGCAGGCGTATAAGTCTTTGCCCAACGTTTGATATGAGTCGTTTCCAACGTTGAAAAAACATCTTTCCAACGTTGAAAGAACATCTTTCTAACGTTTGACAATACTTTTATCCAACGTTTGACAATACCTTTATCCAACGTTTGACAATACTTTTATCTAACGTTTGATAATACCTTTATCCAACGTTTGATAATACTTTTGTCAGGTATGTGGCAATGGGCTGAAAATGTTGGATAGCCATGAAAGATACGGGCACCTGTATGGGGAAATAAACATAAGTTATTGAACAACAAATAAATATAAACACTATGAAATTCACAATTACAAGACGAAACACAAAAAACAGACAGACCTTGAGAACCGTTGACATCGTGAAATGGATGGAGCAAATTGCACATGATGATGCGCAACAGACTGTGGGAAAATTTCGAGAAGAGGTTGCCGACAGTATTTTGGGCTACGACTTTCATCATGCCATCCCCACTTGGCGCCATGTGTTCCCTGCTGCTGAATTTACAAAAGACAGCAACGGCAACCTTATGATGACCCGTAACAATGGTATTCTTATGTTGTATTTTGATGACATTATAGGGAAAGAATCACTCGAAAAAGCCAAGACAAATGCCGCTTTTCTGCCCTCTACCTACCTTGTGGTGACCGCTGCCGATGCTAAGGGCATCGTGGTGTTGGTGCGCTATGCCGATGAAAATGGCATGTTGCCTACTGATGAAGAAGTGGCAAAACACCTCTACCGTCAGGCAGCAGCACGCATCCGACCGCTCTATCTCACGCTGATTGAAGGAAAAGGGACGAAGGAAGTATCTACTTTGTATGATAATTTCCTCAACACTCTCGATGCCCATCCATATTACAATCCTCAGGCGATACCGCTTTGCGTGAATCGCTATGAGGTAGATTGTCAATCTGATATGTTGGATATGCCATCGCCTGTGAAAGTCGATGATGCAACGGAAAATCCGCTTTCGGAGATTAAGCGTATGATTGCCTATTTTGACAGTCACTACGACTTTCGCTATAATGATCTGATGAAATATACCGAGTATCTGAATCGGCAGAAAGCGTATTACGACTTCCAACCACTCGATGAACGCGTGAAAAAACGCATGGCGGTCGAACTCCTTCTGGCAGGAATCAATGTCTCCTATAAAGATGTGAGAAATTATCTTGAGTCGGATATCATACGCAAATACAATCCTATGGACCATTATCTCTACCGACTGCATGGAAAATGGGACGGACAAGACCATATCGGAGCATTGGCACGAACCGTGCCAACCGCCAATCCACACTGGGAAACATGGTTTCGCATCTGGTTTCTCGCCATGGTCAACCAATGGCGAGGACAGTATAACCGACGATATGGCAACAGTATGGTGCCTCTGCTCATTTCGCCACAGGGTTACCATAAGAGTACGTTTTGTCGCAGTTTGCTACCGCCCGAACTGCAATGGGGCTATAACGACAATCTTTTACTCAACGAGAAACGCCAGGTGTTGCAGGCTATGTCGCAGTTTCTGCTGATCAATCTCGACGAGTTCAACCAGATATCGCCCAAGGTGCAACAGGGTTTTCTGAAAAACCTCATCCAGTTGTCTAATATCAAGATCAAACGCGCTTATGGCACTCATGTTGAGGAATTTCCGCGTCTCGCCTCGTTTATTGCCACCAGCAATATGGACGATATCTTGGCAGATCCGTCAGGCAATCGCCGTTTTATGGCTATCGAGTTGACTGCTCCTATACGTGTGGATTGTCGTCCCAACCACGAACAACTTTATGCACAGGCAGTTGAGGCAATAGAAAATGGTGAGAAAACATGGTTTGACGAGGAACAAACTAAACTGGTCATGGAAAACAACGAGCGGTTTACCACCATCATCCCTGTTGAACAGTGTTTCGCAGCATGTTTCTCACCGGCAGCCAATGAGATGGAGGGTGAGTATCTGTCAGTAGCAAAAATCTATGCCGAACTGAAAACTCGGTTCGGCAGTGGCTTGAGTGTGGCGAATATACAAACACTTGGTCGTCACTTGAAACAGATTGCTGGTTTCAAAAGACGCAGAACCAAATACAGCACTGACTATCTTGTGAAACGCCTGTGAGGAACTAATCAATCTATGGTGTTCGATGGGTGTTCGATAAATGCGTTATAAACACCATCGAACACCATGTAGTTTGTTGTATGTCAATGTATTAGCAAAATGTGGTGTTCGGTGTTCAAATATTTCTTGAAAACTAAATTTATGTACGCCGGTCAGGGCTTTGACCACGCGAAACATCTTTGCTGATAGCAACGGTTAGAAGAGAAATGTGCTGAATAGATTGGTGTTGATCTCTTTCTGTTTCAGTTCGTTGCGCATTCTTTCCGTTGCCATCTTGAAGAAGAAAAGTATAAGGTGCTCATCAGTGGCTTCGGTGCGAATCATACGTAGTGCAGAGATATACTCTTGTCGCTGTTCTGCTGGGATGATCAGTAGTGGATGGCCTAAACGTAGCAAGATGTAGTTGCTGATGAGGCGACCTGTTCGTCCGTTGCCATCGCGGAAGGGGTGGAGGTATTCGTAGAAACCATGAAAGCGTGCAGCAATGACCATAGGGTGTGGTATTGCTATCGACGATGTTGCAGCAGACTGTGAAGTCTGCGCAGCAAGAATAGCTTTTTCGGTAGAAGCGAGAAGTTCGGGAACCTTTGCCACAAGTTTTTCGTGACTGCCAAAGACAGTGTCGCCTGCTGCCATATCTGTTGTGGTATATTCACCAGGTGTAGCATCTGGTGACTTATAGGATAGGGTGTGGCAAGTCACTCGCCTATTGGTTTCTTTCAGAAGTTCCTCGTTGAGTGGTGTTTGGATATGCTGGACGATGTATTCGAATGCATCGAAATGGTCAAGCATTTCGAATGCTTCAAGCAAACTCTTGCCTGCTGGAATCATGCCCAGTCCTTTTTCTTTCAGTTCGCGTGTGTCATCTACAGAGAAAGTGTTGCCTTCTATGGCACATGAATGGGTAGAGTAGAGTATCTCATTGTAATTGAGGTATTCTGCTCTGTCCATCTTGTTGACGACAATGTTTTGATATTGTTGTCGCAACTTCTCGTATTCGGCTATTTCTTGTTCGAATGTCATCGATTTTGCACGTTATGTGGGCAAAATTAAAGATTTATCCTCAATTATGCAAATCTTTTCAACTCTTTTCGTCTATGGCGGCTTTCCACGAAGTGTAGAAACTACATAGATGGTGCGGTTAGAAGAGCAGTGTGGTACTACTGGATGCGATGCTCTGGATGCATAACATCGCTGTAAATCAGATTCTTCTGTGCTTTAACACCTTTTGCCTTGAAGAGTTCTCTGACTGTGACAAAGCGGAAACCTTTGGCTTGCAGTATGGGGATGAGCTGATCGACAGCAGCAACAGTCTGTTCGTTGCCCTTGAAATCGTGGAGCAAGAAGATGATACCGTCACGTGCACAAGCTGTCAGGCGCTCTACACGCTGTTCGGCAGTGACATGGTCGAGCCAGTCTTCACAACCTTCACCACAGATGAATCCCAAATCGACATTATCATATAGTGTCTGGTTGACATTGATATATGGTGGACGGAAGAATACAGGCGCCTCACCCACATATTTCTCAACCAAAGCCGAGGTTGTCTTGATTTCTTTGCGGATAGAGTCGGGCGTGAGTTGCGACATTGGACTGTGGGTAAGACTATGGTTCTCAATCTCGTGGCCCTCGTCGTGGGCACGTTTCATCACTACGGCACTCTCTTCGGTGATATTGTTGCCAATGACGAAGAAAGATGCCTTGACACCATGTTTCTTCAATACATCGAGCATGTGGACAGTAGTGGTGGTGTTGGGACCATCGTCAAAACTGAGGGCCACCAGTTTTTCCTGAGCGAGTAGAGTCATGGTCTGTATAGCCATAAACAATAGTAATGTTAGTTTTTTCATTTCTTTTATGTATAGGTTAGGCGGATGTTCCGCACTGGCAAAGGTACTATAAAAAAATGAATCGCACAATAGAATGTAGGAAAAACATATCCGTGCGGTGTGAAATCAAAACTCCACGTAGGGTTCCAAGCGTTTCAAATCATGTTCGCTGAATGCGGCAGAAAACTCTAAGTCTGCCAGCGAGTGGATCCGACCATAGAGCCGGCGATAGTCTATGATATCTTTAGCCTGATAAAAATTGATGTAGGGGTGACGCCGCAAAGCAGAGAACGACAACTCGTTGATTTTCAGTTTGGCAGGATTGGGCTTGCTGATGACGAAATACTGTTTGGCCTGTTTGGGAAAATTCTCAATCTCGTCGAGTTGGTTGACATCCACATAGCCACCAATCCATTTACCATGGCGAATAATCTCCTTGGCATAGAACGTGCCGATGCCAGGCACTTGACGCAGCGTTTCCTCGTTGGCAGTGTTGAGCACGATGCGTTGGGTGTTGGTAATCTTCTTAATCCATTTCGTAGTGTCGCGATGCTGGTAGAGCGAGTCACGTCGCATACGAGATGTGTCGCGTGGGTGACGGTCGTCGGCAACCAGTGATGCTGCCGACTGATAGTCTGCCGAGATGCGGATATAGGGTTCCAGTCGGCGGTAATCCTTGACGGTCAGTCCGTAAAGGCGAGCAAAATCGGCTTTAGTGCGATAGATGCCACCTTTCGACCTGTATTTATAAATGTTGCGCACCTGCCATGGGCGCAGTCCCAAACGGAGCAGTTGGGTAGAGTCGGCTGTATTTGGATCAAACACAAACGACTCCACCCGCTGTCCTTGGGTGTGATAATAGCGATGCTTGGACTTTTCAGGAGCTTCTTTACGTGCGCGTACCGATTCTGTATGGTTGTCGTCGGTCAGCACAAAAAGGATTCCCATCATGGCGATACCCACGATGAGCAACGAGATAATGACCCGGCGGTCGCTATATACCATGGCAATGCTTATTTGGCAGCCAGAACCTCTACTTCGACCAAAGCCCCTTTGGGCAGACGGTCAACGGCAACAGCCGAACGGGCAGGGTAGGGCTGAGCAAAAAACTCGGCATAAACCTCGTTCATAGCAGCAAAATCGTCCATAGAGTCGAGATAGACAGTGGTTTTTACCACATGACTCAAATCGGTGCCTGCGGCTTCGAGTACATGTTTGGCATTGGTGAGGCACTGGCGAGTCTGTTCCTTAACACCGCCTTCTACAAAGTTGCCGGTGGCAGGATCTACAGGAATCTGTCCAGATGCGAATACGAAACCGTTTACTTCGATGGCCTGACTGTAAGGACCGATGGCTGCTGGAGCCTGTTCTGAATGGATTTGTTTCATTGTCTTTTTCTTGTTTTAGCCCCCAAGGGTCGTTAGACCATTAGGAGATGTTTGGGTTAGATATTTGTTTCTGGTCCAAAATTACTGCTTTTTCCGCAATAAACCATCATTGGCGGTGTTTTTTTCTATGTTACATGTATTTTTATATGAAAGTGTTAAAACCTCTATAAAACGACACAAAATGGCCCAAAACCATCCTTTATATGGGGAAAATGTGTTGTTTGGTACATGATGAAAAGGTTTTGATACATGATATAGGTTATATAAAGTGTATGTTACACACTGTAAACTACTCGTGCGAAATACTTCGTAACTTTGCAATCAAACTAAACAAACCATTTAGACTCCAATGCAGTCTGGGTTATGTAAAACAGGAAAAACCATGGTACATGGTTTCCTAAAACTAAAAAAGAAGCAATGCAACTATTCAACTATTCAAAATCAATTCGGCTGTGGCTGATACTCCTGCTTTTTGCAAATGTTGCAAGAGCAGGGGCACAGACCACAACCGAATTGCCTGCTCTGAAGGTTAGCGGCAAACAGTTGGTTGATCCCACTGGTAAGGCTATTCAGCTGCACGGTGTGATGGATACCCCCAACCGCTATTTCAACGGATGGCGATGGCAATCGTGGAAACCCGGTTACGACACAGCCGACATTCCACCATGTCTGAATTTCTTTGAGAAAATCTTCACGGCTATTACCGACAAGTCGCAAGGGTCTTATTGCAATGTGTTCCGTCTGCACATGGATCCTTGTTGGACCAATAGCGGAAATGCAACCAATGAGGCGGATATTTCTAAATTCTCGCTTGCTCGCTATAAGACTTTCCTCAATCAGCTTTATATACCTCTTATAAAGAAAGCGCTTGCCCACGGACTTTATGTCATTGTGCGCCCTCCAGGAGTTTGTCCGCAGCATATTAAGGTGGGTGATGGTTATCAGAATTATCTGAAGACCGTTTGGCAGGAATTTGCACAACATGAAGAGATTAAAGCGTTGGCAGGTAAAGTGTCTATCGAACTCGCCAACGAACCCGTCAATGTATATTCGGCTAATGGCGTAAAGTATGGGTATGACTATGGTAAAGGACAATTCCTCGCTCCCAATGCCTTGCACGATTTCTTCCAACCCGTAGTAGATGTTATTCGTCAAGCAGGATTCACCGGAATAATCTGGGTGCCTGGTGCAGGTTATCAGTCGAACTATGTGGGCTATAAGGAGTATCCTATCAGTGATAATAACTTTGGTTATGCCGTTCATGTCTATTCTGGATGGTATGGCAACATTACCGATAATAACTGCAATCCACAGACTTTCATTACCAATTTTCATAATGATGTGCCTGTAGTGGATTTCAAACCCGTCATGGTGACCGAGATTGATTGGTCGCCAGAAGATCCCGGACGAACATCGGAGGGACACTATAATGAGTGGAACCAATGGGTCGTTCCCAACTTTGGCAGTTGGGCAACTGGTTCGACGTCGAAATGGGGCGCAGCTTGGAAAGCCGTGCATGACCACTTCGGTAATATCGGTATGACACTCACCCATACCCATGACTATCTCGATATTGATGAATATCTCGCCAATGGCACTGTGCGACCAGCGTTCCAGAATGCCAAAAAGTATAATCTCTTTGAGGAGTGCTGTGCCTATGCCTGCTTCCAATGGTATAAAGAATGGTGGGAGAAACAACAAAACGCTTCGGGCATCGGTTCGGTGGCTTCTTCACAGGAAGTGGCTCACACCTATTATTATAATATAAGAGGTGAACGGGTGGAAAAACCGCAAAAGGGTGTTTATATCATTAAACAAGTGTTAAAGGATGGAACTATGCGCAATCGCAAGGTGTTATCGTCTAAATAAAGTATTTGTTACTCTGTGAAAAGTGAAAACTATAGTAAATACGTAACTTTGTACGCAGAAATAAGCTTGTGAATTCAGCAACCTAAAACAAAATATGAATCAAAAATGAAAAAAACATGTGTAAACAAGTGTTAACAATGAAGCGTTCGCTCTCTTTGATCGCGATGCTGATGCTCTTCACTTTGGGCGCATTTGCCCAGAAGGGAATCACGGTCAAGGGTACGATCGTGGATGGTTCTGGTGAAAGTCTCATCGGAGCTACAGTGAGAATTAAGGGAGATGCCAGTTCAGGTACGGTTTCCGACTTCGACGGTAATTTCTCTATCAACGTGCCTTCTGAGGCTTCCGTTCTGGAATTCTCATACGTCGGCATGGTTACCAAGAGCGTGAAGGTTGGTAAGCAGCGCAATCTGCGTATCGAACTTTCTGACGATAACGCTCTGCAAGAGGTAATTGTTGTTGGTTTCGGTCAACAGAAGAAAGAGTCTGTGGTCGGTGCCATTACGCAAACCACGGCGAAAGTGTTGGAGCGCACCGGTGGTGTGACCAGTTTGGGACAGGCCTTGGCGGGTAACCTGCCTGGTGTTGTTACCATGCAGACTACTGGTCAGCCTGGTGATGAAGATCCAACCATCACCATTCGTGGTGTGACGTCGTGGAACAACAGTGCACCTCTTATCCTTGTTGATGGTATCGAGCGCCCCATGTCGAGCGTTGATATCAACTCCGTTGCTACCATCTCCGTGCTGAAGGACGCATCAGCCACAGCAGTATTCGGTGTACGTGGTGCCAACGGTGTAATCTTGATTACCACCAAACGTGGTGAAGAGGGCAAGGCTACGGTCAATGTTAGTGCAAGCACTACGCTGAAGAGTTATTCGAAGCTTCCTGATATGATGGATGCTTACGATGCGCTCAGTCTGCGTAATGATGTAATCGAGGCTGAGTTGCCCTACCGTCCTGAGGCTTGGGCTTACTATCTGACTCGTGACCGTATTAATAAGTATCGCCATCCTGCCAACCAGGAGGAGTTTGAACGTTATCCTAACGTAAACTGGGTCGATGAGTTGCTGAAGGACGTCGCAGTTTCGTATCAGGCTAACGTGAATGTCTCTGGCGGTACTAAATTTGCCAAGTATTTCGCAAGTGTCGATTACGCTCATGAAGGTGACATCTATAAGAAGATGCCTTCACTGCGTGGTTACGAGCCAGGATTTTCTTACGACCGTGTCAACGTGCGCAGCAACTTGGACTTCAATCTTACCAAGACAACTAAATTGCACGTAAACCTCTCTGGTTCACACGCAGTGAAGAAAGCTACACAGGGTCAGTATGAAAATCTCGTTTGGTCTGCTTTCTATGGTATCTCACCTGATGCCTTCCGTCCTATCTACAGCAATGGTGCTTTCGGTTACTATGCTCCGAACCCCGACCAGGCTGCTACCAACTCTATGATGGACTTGATCGTGAACGGTATCGGTTATACTACTAACGACCGTTTGAACACCGACTTCACCTTGGAACAAGACCTCGGCTTCATCACCAAGGGATTGCGTGCACAGGTACGTTTGGCATTCGACAACGCCTTCAATGAAACAGGCCGCGGTATTGATGATACCACCGACTGGGAGGATGACTTCACACAGTGGATTGACCCTGAGACCGGTAAGATTGTAACCAATGTTACTACCGACAAGAACTACAAGTTTGACTTTAAGAACAACAAGGCTTGGAAAACAGGTGCTGGTAGCGTGAACGACTGGATGTCATATCGTCGCTTGAACTATTCTGCACAGGTTAACTGGCAGCGTCAGTTCGGTCAGCACAACGTAGGTGCCATGGGTAACTTCAACCGTGAACAGTATGCTACCGGTAGCCAGCAGCCTTACTATCGTGAGAACTGGGTATTCCGTGCCACATACGACTATGCTCATAAATATATGATTGAGTATAACGGTGCGTACAACGGATCTGAGCTCTTCTCACCCGACAACCGTTTCGCATTCTTCAACTCAGGCGCTATCGGATGGACTATCAGTGAAGAGAAGTTCATGAAGGTGCTTCGCGATAAGCACATTATTGATATGTTGAAGTTCCGTGCTTCTTACGGTGAAATCGGTGACGACCAGGTGTCAAATCAGCGCTGGCTCTATATGGACCTCTGGGCTAACTCAGGTGCCTTCCGTCAGAACAGTACAGGTGTGGATCCTGCAAAGAGCCCCTATACTTGGTGGCAACAGACACAGTTTGGTAACCCCGACCTCCACTGGGAGAAAGCTAAGAAGCTCGACATCGCTGCCGACTTCGGATTCTTCGGTGGCCTGATCACTGGATCGTTCGACTACTTCAAGGAGAAGCGTTCCGATATTTTGATTACAGGTAACAACCGTGCCGTTCCTTCATACTTCGGCGGTGGTGCTCCTGCAGTCAATAAGGGTAAAGTGAACAGTGAAGGTTATGAAGTTGACATCCGCTTCAATAAACAACTCAATAAGGACTGGCGTCTCTGGGGTAACGTATCGTTCACCCACGCTAAGAGTGAAATCATCGACCGCGATGACCCAGAACTGAAACCTATCTACCAGAAGAACGCTGGCAAGGGTATCGGTCAGACCTACTGCTATGTTGACAAGGGCTACTATAACAACTGGGACGAACTCTATGGTAGTACCGCTCACGACCAAAACGACGACGAGCGTATGCCCGGTAACTATATCATCCTTGACTATGATGGTGACGGTAAGATTACCTCTAACGACTATATTCCTTACGGATTCACCAGTATCCCTCAGAATACCTGTAACTTCCAGATTGGTGTTGACTTCAAGGGATTCTCTGCTTTCGTACAGTTCTATGGCACCAACAACGTATCACGTTCAGTGGGCTTGAGCAGTCTCGGCGGTACACGTAACACCGCTTACCACGAAGGTAGCTATTGGACTAAGGAAAACCAGAACGGTGATGTGCCCCTGCCACGATGGCTGACTAAGAAGAGCCCATATACAGATGGTACACGCTTCATGTTCGACGGTTCATATCTCCGTCTGAAATATGCAGAAATCGCCTACACCTTCTCTAAGGAGAAATGGCTCCACTCACTTGGACTTCAGAGTCTGAAGCTTTTCGTCAACGGTAACAACCTCGCCCTCTGGACTGATATGCCAGACGACCGTGAGTCAAATACCGGTGGATGGAGTGCTTATCCTACTCAGAAGCGTTTCAACTTAGGTTTCAAAATCACACTTTAAACGCAAAGAAAATGAAGAAAACATTTATATATGTTCTTGGTGCACTTTTCTGCATGACACTCGGACTCAGCTCATGTACCGATTATCTGGATCGTGATGAGCAGACCGTGTTGTCGAAAGAAGACGCCTTCAAGAACTTCAAGAATTTCCAGGGATATGTCGAGGTGATGTATAACGTCATCCCCGATGTTGCCAAGCACTACTGGGTAAGCTCATTCAACTGGGGAGAAGATGAAATCATCACTACCGGTGCCGGCGAATATCTGGCTGGCTACTCAGTTGATAAAGGTTCATACCGCGACTTCCTTTACGGTTCGGGTAAAAACGGTAGTACTTTCTTGGACCGTGACTGGTCTATTGATCAGGGTTCCAACCAAGACGACCGTTTCAAGAAGTCACTCTGGGGTGGTGGATGGTATGCCATCCGTCAGGCAAACATCGGTCTGAAGGCCCTTGAAGATGGTATGCTCACTGATGCTACTCAGGAACAACGCAATTTTATCAAAGGTCAGTTGCTCTTCTTCCGTGCATGGTTCTATTTCGAACTGACTACCTATTGGGGAGGTCTGCCTTACATGACTGAACCTCTCAATCCACAGGAGCAGTTCAGACTTCCACGTATGAGCTATCAGGAGTGTGCAGACCACATGATTGCAGACTTCCGTGAAGCCGCTAAACTGTTGCCTGTCAATTGGGATGATACCGATACTGGTCGTCCTACCAAGGGTAACAACATCTTCCGTCCTAACAAGATCTGGGCACTCTCATATCTTGGTAAAGCTGCCCTCTATGCCGGTAGCCCACTGATGGTCAATGGAACAGACAACGATTTGCGCACTTATGATGCCAACTACTGTAAGATTGCTGCCGATGCGCTCGGTGAAGTGATCTCTATGGTAGATAAAGGCCAGTGCCAGTATAAACTTGTTGACTTTGCTGACTACAGCAAACTGTTCTATGAGCGTAAGGACTTCTTGATGCCTGGTTCTACCGAAGCTATCATGCGTAGCCCTTCATTCGGTGCTGACTCATACTGGCGCCAGATGAACTCATACCAGATCTCTGCTATCTGTAACGGTGACGGTATCATTCTCTGTCCTACTGCTAACTATGTAAACTACTATGGTATGGCTAACGGACAACCTCTCTATAACGAAGATGGAACTGTCAACGCTGCTTCTGGTTTCGATGAGCATCATCCTTGGAAAGGCCGCGACCCACGTTTCTATCACGACATTGTCTATGATGGTGTGAAGATGATCAAAAACGTGGCTGCCGATAAAGACAAGTATGGTCCTTACGAGTTTGCCAACTTCTATAATGGTGGTAATGGCGTGAACGACCCGAAGTCAACCTCACGTACTGGTTATCTGAACTATAAGTTTATACCCATCGGTGCTAACTTGGCTGATAACGATTATGGTTGGGGATTCCACATGCACCTCTCATGGCTGCGTTTGGCAGAGGTTTATCTGCTCTATGCAGAGGCTACTGCAGAGGGTTATGGAAGTGCCACAGCGAAAGCCAGTGGATGCAATCTCTCTGCCGAGGATGCTATCAATGTGATTCGTGACCGTGCAGGTGTGGCTCATGTTGATGCAAGCTTTACTGGTAGCGTAGAGAAGTTTATGAGTGAAGTACGCCGTGAGCGTGCTGTAGAGTTGGCTTTCGAAGGCCATCGCTTCAATGACCTCCGTCGTTGGAAACTCCTCACCGTTTATCCTTACACTATCAAGACCAAGCAGACATTTGACCGTGATCCAAGTGTGCCCTTCGATGGTAATGCACCAAAGGACAATGCTGTGGTCAACTTTGGACAGGAAGTTCTCGTGACACGTAAGCTTTCGGCTAAGCACTATTGGTTGCCATTCCGTATCGATGATGTTACGATGTATCCTGAATTCGGCCAGAATCCTGGTTGGTAATGGTAATATTAATGATTAAACAGAATAACAAATGAGACATATATATAAAGGACTTGCGTTGTGTGCAGCTTTGGTTGCAGGCTCAACAGGTGTTTATGCCCAAGAAGCCGAGACCGATACGCTCGACAAGGTGCAAGTGGCATTCCGCGCTGTCGATAAACAAGACCTTATGGGCGGTGTGTCGGTAATAGACATGAAGGAGATGGCCAAAAAGAACTATGCCACCAGCAGTATCGAGTATATCGAAAACGTGGTCGGCGGTGTCAATGGCGGTCTCTGGGGATATGGCGACTATCTCGTTGTGGTAGATGGAATGGTTCGCGATGCCAACAACGTGCTTCCACAGGAAATAGACCAAGTTACCCTGCTTAAAGGTTCGGCTGCCGTAGTGCTCTACGGACCACGTGCTGCTAAGGGTGTGTTGCAGATTACTACCAAGCGCGGACAGATGGGCGACCTCCGTATCAACGCACATGCTGACATGAGTATTGGTACTCCCATCTCGTTCCCCAAGTATCTGGGATCTGCTGAATATATGAGTTACTATAACCAAGCTCGTATCAATGACGGTTATGATAAGAACTATTCAGACGAGGAAATCTATAACTTCGCTTCTGGAAAGAATCCATACCGTTATCCTAACTTTGATATGTACGACAGCCAGTATCGTCGTGACTTCACCACTCGCTATGAGGGAATCGTCGAAGTTACCGGTGGTACAGAGCGTGTGAAGTACTACACTACTTTAGGTTACTATCGCAACAACGAACTGTTGAAGGTGGGTAATACCAAGGACAACTTTACCAGCCGTTTCTTCGTGCGTGGTAACATGGACGTGAAATTCAACGACTGGTTGTCTGCTAAGGCCGATGCTAATGTGACCTTCTACGATGCATTCGCTGCAAAGACTGATTGGTGGGGACAGGCCGCTACATTGCGTCCACATCTCGTTTCTCCATTGATTCCCATCAGTTTCATCGAGTCAACCGACAAAGTATCGCTCGGTTCGGTGATGAACAGTAACTACCTGCAAAATGGATTCTTCTTCGGTGGTACACAGTCGAACCCCACCAACCCTTATGCTGATGCTTTCGCAGCAGGTGACAACAAGTTTGTAAGTCGTCAGTTCCAGTTCAATACTGAGTTTGACATAAATCTCGCTGCACTGACACAGGGTCTGATGTTCCGTGCTAAATACGGTATCGACTATGCTTCTACCTACAACCAGGGTTATAGCAACAGCTATGCTACCTTCTCACCAACTTGGACTAACTATAACGGTCCTGACATGATTGGTAGCATCACCCAGTATGGTGAAGACAAGAAGACCGGTCAGCAGTATATCAGCGATTCTTCTTACCGCTATACTTATAATGTTAGCGGACAGTTTGATTGGGCTCGTACATTTGATGGCGTACACAACGTGTTCGCTATGGCACTCGCCAATGCTTGGCAGACTCAGCGCAATGGTCACTACCATCGCACTACCAATGCCAACCTCGGCTTGCAGTTGTCGTATAACTACGACCACACTTACTATTTTGACTTCAGCGCTGCTATGCCATATTCAACCAAGTTGCCTGCAGGCAACCGTGCTGCAATCTCTCCCACAGTGACTTTGGGATGGCGTCCTACTAAGGATGTGCTGAAAGATACTTTCGTAGATGATTTGATGGTGAACGTATCTGGTGGTATCATCAACCAGGATATCGACATCACTGCCAGCGATAACGAAGACGGATACTTCATGTATAAGACCATCTTACAGACTGGTGGATGGTATTCATGGGGTGACCTCGAAGGCGGTGCTGCTACTGAGTTCCAGCGTGGTGACAACTATGACATGGGCTTCGTAAAGCGTAAGGAGTTCTCTGTAGGTCTCCGCGGTTCGTTGCTCGACAAACTTATCACTTTTGACGTGAACTTCTTCACCAGCAAGATGGATGGTATGTTGACACGTGCCACTTCGCTCTTCCCGAACTACTTCACACAGACTGGTTATCCTACCTCTTCTATTATTCCTTATGTGAACTACAACATTGACAAACGTATTGGTGTTGACTTCAGTGTATATGGAAACAAGAAGATCGGTGAAGTGGATTTGAGCCTCGGTGTAAGCGGTACATGGTATAAGAGTACTGCCGACAAGCGCGACGAGAACATAGAGTTTGATTATCTCTCAGCTATTGGTCGTCCGCTCAACGGACTTTGGGGCTTGAAGAGCGATGGTTTCTTCAACTCACAGGAAGAAATCGATGCAGCTCCTGAGCAGACCTTCGGTGAGGTAAAACCTGGTGATATCAAGTATGTTGATATGAACAACGACGGTAAGATTGATGATAACGACCGCGTATTCCTCGGACGTTGGGACACTCCATTCCGCATGGGTCTGAACCTTACTGCTAAGTGGAAGAACTTCACCTTCTTTGCAATGGGTAACCTCTGGTTGGGTGGCCATGCCATGAAGAGCGACTCTTACTGGTGGGTTCGTGGTACAGGTAAGTACTCTGAGGTAGTTCGCAACGCTTGGACTCCCGAGACTGCTGCTACTGCCACTTATCCACGTCTGACCACTACCAATGGTGACAACAACTTCCGCTATTCAGACTTCTGGATGTACAGCACTGATCGCTTCAACCTCTCGCGCGTACAGATTACATACGCACTTCCAAGCAACCTCTTCGAAGGTTCGTTCGTACGTGGTATCGACGTTTATGTGGGTGGAAGCAACCTGCTGACCATTGCCAAGGAGCGTAAGATTCTGGAGACCAACATCGGTGGTGCACCTCAGATGCGCTCTTACAACATTGGTTTCAGAGCTTCGTTCTAATTAGTAACTCATAAATCAAAGAAAAATGAAAACATTCAAAAAAGTAGCAATACTTTCAACAATGATAGCTCCTTTGATGCTCTCGTTGACCAGCTGTGATGACTTGTTCAATCCAGCTCCAGAGAACTTTAAAGGCGAGGAAGACCTGAAGGATATGCCTTCATGGGCTGCCGGACTGTTGGCACATGCCTATATCAGCAATCCTTTGGGTAACGGTGGTGAGAGCTATCCTTGGTCGGAAACCGCTACGGACGATGCTGTTTCAAACGATGTGAACAACGGATTCCGTAAAATTGCAGGCGGTGCATGGCGCAAGGACAATAATCCTCTCGACCAGTGGCAGCATCTGCGTGCCTCTATGCAGTATATCAACCTGTTCCTCAAAACTTCTGAGGACGTGACTTGGGCAGCTGACGAAGTTTCGTCAAAACTCTATAAGATGCGTTTCCAAGGTGATGCCTATGGTATGCGCGCCCTCTATATCTATCACCTGCTCCGTGCTCACGCTGGATGGACAGAAGATGGCAAACTGCTGGGTGTGCCCATTCTGACTGAGCCTGAGAATGTGAATTCACAGTTCAACTATCCACGTAACACATTCCAAGAGTGTATCGCTCAGATTGATGCCGACGTGAATAAGGCTGTGGAATTGCTGCCTGAAGAATATGGTGACGTCAATGCTGATGGTGATGTGCCTGCCAAATACCAGCAACTCGGTGCTGCTGCTTCGCAGTACAACCGTGTGTTTGGTGTGACTGCAAAGAACCGTATGAGCGCACGCATTGCTAAAGCTGTACGTGCACAGGCTTACCTCTTGGCAGCCAGTCCTGCTTTTGCAGAAGGTTCTGGTGTGACCTGGGAACAAGCTGCCAAGGCTATGGCTGACGTTTGCAAATATTTAGGTTCTAATCCTGTCTCACAACTCGATCCTAAGGGTGATGACTGGTTTACCAATGCCGACGCTCTGAAGAACCTCGCTAATGGTCAGAATACTAATGAATGGCTCTGGCGTACTAATGCTGGCGAAAGCTCTGGCATGGAGGAGAATAACTTCCCACCAACTATGTTTGGTAAAGGTCGTATCAATCCTTCACAGAACCTCGTCGATGCTTTCCCCATGGCAAACGGTTATCCCATCAGCGCTGCTGCAGCAAACTATGATGCTCAGAATCCATACGCAAACCGCGACCCACGTTTGGCTAAGTTCATTGTGCTGAACAAGTCTATGTTTGGTGGCAAGGAAATCGTTACTGCTTTCGATGGTACTGACAACAATGCTATGGACAAGAAGGATGGTGAGTCAACACGTACTGGATACTACATGCGTAAACTTCTCAATGGTGATGTAAACTGTAATCCTACTTCAAAGCAGGGTAAACACCACATCAAACCACTCATGCGCTTCACAGAATTCTTCCTCGGATTTGCTGAGGCTGCTAATGAGGCATGGGGACCAAGAGACAGTCGTATGGGCTTCTCAGCATACGATGTGATGAAGGCTATCCGTGAACGTGCTGGCATCTGTGCCAACGTTGACGACCCCTATCTGAACGAATGTGCTGCCGATAAAGATAAGATGCGTGAACTGATTCACAACGAGCGTCGTATAGAACTCTGCTTCGAAGGATTCCGTTTCTGGGATCTCCGTCGTTGGAAGGCAGACTTGAATGAGACTGTCAAAGGTATGAAGATTACTGGCGACCCCGCACACTATGAGGTGGTTGACGTAGAAACACGTTCATACAAAGACTATATGTACTGGGGTCCTATCCCTTACAGTGAGACCCTGAAATATGATCAGCTCCAACAGAATAAGGGCTGGTAATCAATGACATTATTAATAAAAACTGAAAAACAATGAAAATGAATAATATCAAAGCGATGGTTGCCCTTGGGGTTCTGGCTCTTGCCTCTACTTCTTGTGAGAATGGCGATTGGGATTTCCCCGATTTCGAATATTCGACAACTTATTTCGCTTATCAGGGGGAACAGAACCCTATCCGTACCATTACTCTGGGTGAAGATCCTGAGTATGATACCAAACTGGACAATAACCACCAGTGTCAGATCATTGCCACAATGGGTGGTGTGTATGACAACAAAAACGATGTGATTATCCAGATTGCTGTTGACAACTCGCTTTGCGACGGTATGAAGTTTAAAGGCACAGATCAGCCTGTAGTGGCTATGCCTTCCAACTATTATAAACTTGCTGCCAATCAGATCGTTATCCCTAAAGGTAAGGTGATCGGTGGTGTGACTGTACAGTTGACCGATGATTTCTTCAACGATCCTAAAGCTACTGAACTCAACTACGTGATTCCTGTGAAGATGGTTAGCGCTGTGGGTGTTGACAGTATCCTCTCTGGTAAACCCAAAGAAGGTATTGAGAATCCTTCAATAACCAACCTTGGTGACTGGGATGTGGCTCCAAAGAACTACGTGCTCTATGCTGTGAAATATATCAGCAAGTACCAGTCAAACTATCTGCGTCGTGGTGTTGATAACTACGCTGACGGTAGAACAGTGGTACGTCATGCTGGATTCGTAGAGAAGGACGAAGTAGTGCTCAACCAGTTTAAGACTCTTGGTATCAATAGTGTACAGTGGGATCGTCCTGCAAAGGATAATGCCGGCAACAATATTGATTGCTTGTTGAAACTCGACTTCGATGGCAACGGTACTTGTACCGTATCGTCGAATGTAGAAGGTGTAACTGCTACTGGTACAGGCCAGTATGCTGATAAAGGTGATAAGAACAGTTGGGGTGGTAAAGACCGCGATGTGCTCTATCTTGACTACACCGTTGAGTATAGCGGCATCAAGTGTGCTACCAAGGATACATTAGTTGTTCGCGACCGTGGTGTGAAATCCGATTGGTTCGCCTTCGAAAAGTAATTAGGTTTCTGATTTAAACAATAACAAAAGTATGAAACATTCAAACAAGATTTTAGGAGCTATGCTGCTGGCTACTGCCGCTCTCGCCACTTCGTGTGTCGATGACGACAAGCTGGGCTATGCTTTCGAAAAACCAGCCTCTATTGCAGGCATGGAATATCTTGCAGACTACGACGCATTAAAAACATACGTCAACCGTTCAGAGCACCCCAACTTCAAGTTGGGTGTGGCTTTGGCTGCCTCTGACTATAATGCTGACGGTCTGGTGACCCGTTTGGCCAACTCTAACTATGACGAGATGACTGCGGGCAACGCTATGAAGTACGCTTCATGTGTGAAAGATGATGGCAAGATGGACTTCGGTACCGTTGAAGCCTTTGTCAACAACGCTAAAGAAAATGGTATTACCATCTATGGTCATACGCTGGCTTGGCATGCACAGCAGAACAATAACTATCTCAATGGTATTATAGCTGCCAAGGAAATTGAGGTGGATCCAGATGCTAAGGTTGATAAGATTGACTATGAGCAAGATTGGAGTACTGCCTCTGGCTATTATTTCTGGGCTCCAGATGAGGTAAAGGCCAATATCAAGGTTAACACCGTAGAAGGTGCTCTTCAGATTGACAACGCTAAAGCTATTGACAACTGGATGGTTCAGTATCATGTGGCTGATCGTCTGCCCACTGTTGCTGGTAATACCTATAAGTTGAAGATGACTATCAAGGCTACTGGTCAAGGTACCATGAGTTGGGGCGTTGGCGGCTGGGGTGGTCGTGCAGAAGGCTCTTTCGGTTTCGATACAGAATGGAAAGAGTTTGAGAAAGAGTTTGTGGCCACTGCCGATGGTGGATTTGTTCTCTGTCAGACTGGTCAGTTTGTAGGTTCCATCTATATCAAGAACGTTCAGATTACTCACTCTGAATCTCCTGTAATGGAAGTCTTCAAAGACTATATCACCAATGGCGCAATGGAAAGCGGTAAGTCAATGGATAACTTTGTGGTGGCTGAAGCTGGTAAAGGGCAATTCACTCCAACAGCTGTTGCCGGAGGTCCAGAAGGTAAGAACTGCATCGTAATCCATGGTAATGCTAATGCTGCAAATGAATGGGATACTCAGTTCTTCATCTATACTCCAAAGATAAATTGGAAGGCTGGTGACCAATATAAGATTTCATTCTACTACAAGGCTTCCGAGAACATCGGTTCTGCTACTCAGTGTCACGGTGCTCCTGGCGGTTATATCCACTGGGCTTGTCTCCCTGCCAATCCCAACTTTACTACCAAGTGGCAGAAGTATGAGATGACAGGAACCATCCCCTCACAGGTTACAGATGCTAACCCCATGCACTCCATTGCCTTCAATCTCAACATAGGTAAGGTTGATCACGCTGTTGACTACTATTTCGCTGACGTACATTGGGGCGTAATGGAGAAAACCAACAAGATTGAACTCACCGATGAAGAGAAGAAGGATACCTTGACTTGGGCTATGGATCAGTGGATTACTGGTATGATGAAGGCAACCAACGGCTATGTTACATCATGGGACGTTGTCAATGAGCCTCTTGCTGGTGATGACCTTGATGGTGATGGCAAGTATGACTTGCAGTCGGCTACTCGTGGTACAGTGAGCGAGAAAGATGCTGCCAACAACTTCTATTGGCAGGATTACCTCGGTGATGTTGACTATGTGCGCACCGCTGTGAAACTGGCTCGTCAGCGCTTCGCTGAGAATGGTGGTGAAGGTGAACTGAAACTCTTCATCAACGACTATAATCTCGAGTCTGATTGGGATGATAATATGAAGGCTAATTCGCTCGTGAAGTGGATTGAGGAATGGGAGAAAGACGGTACTAAGATTGATGGTATCGGTACGCAGATGCACATCTCTTACTATGCTAACGAGGCTACACGCAACTCGAAGTTCCAGCACATTGTGAAGATGTTCGAAATCCTTGCAGCTTCAGGTAAACTCGTGAAGATCTCTGAACTTGATCTGGGTTATGTGGATGCAGACGGTAACAAGCTGAAGACACAGGATCTTACTGATGAGCAACACAGAGAGATGTCTGAATACTACAAGAATGTTATTGCAGCATACTTCAAGTATGTGCCTGCTGCACAGCAATACGGTATCACCAACTGGTGTATTACCGATGCTCCTGCCAACAGTGGATGGCGTCCAGGCGAGCCTGTTGGACTTTGGGACAGCAACTACAACCGCAAACATTGCTATGCTGGTTATGCTGACGGTCTGGCTGGCAAAGGCACCGTAGAATAAGAAACTAGTTTTTATTAATACTTCAAGGATAACGTGTTTATCCGGCACGAGGACTGTGTCTCTGACACGGTCCTCGTTTGTTTATCTACTTTTATGGTGTAAAGATGCTCTTATCTGACAAAAATTGAGTATCTTTGCATGTCTAAAACTATGGATAGATGAATGATTTAAAACAAATGATTATTGGGGTGGGGGCTTGTTGCTTCCTGCTATTCCTAATGGGGTGTGGCGGTATGCGTAAACCTGCAAAACAAAGCCAAGCGCTGCCCAGCATTTTTCCCGATTATACTGATGTGACTATTCCATCAAATATCGCACCACTCAACTTCATGATAGAAGGAGCTGAACATATTCAGGCGCGTTTCCTTGTGGCGGAAAAGGAATTATTGGCTGTGTATGGCGACGAAGTTATTGATATTCCCGAAGACGACTGGAAACACCTGTTACAACAGACAGTTGGAAGGAAAATGCAGGTAGAGGTGGCTGTCTGGGATGAAAAGCATCCAGATGGTATCGGTTATCGTCCATTTAATATTTCTGTGGCAAAGGATAGTATTGATCCTTGGATTGCCTATCGACTGATAGAACCGGGGTATGAAGCATGGCAATTCATGGGCATCTACCAACGTGAGCTTGGTAGTTTTTGTGAGCGCGAGATCGTATCTAATAAAACTACAACAAGTGCTTGCATCAACTGTCATCATTTCGACCGACGCTCAGCGAAACGCATGATGTTTCATGCCCGTGGAGAGAATGGTGGCACAATAATTCTTGATCAGGGGCAACTGAAAAAGGTGGATCCAAAGAAAATGGGACCACAGAAAGGTGCTGTCTATCCTGCATGGCATCCCGAAGGCAGATACATCGCTTTTTCATCGAACACCACCAACCAAACCTTCTTCGGTCAGGGGCGTCAGCCACTAGAAGTCTATGACCGTGCCTCAGACTTGATATTGTATGATACTAAAGAGAATCAGGTGACTGCAGACAATCGTTTTCTCAATGAAGAAAGAATGGAGACCTTCCCTGCTTGGTCACCCGATGGTAAGTGGCTCTATTTCTGTTCGGCACCTGCCAAGAAACTTCCTGATGAGCGCAAGGAGATGCATTATTCTATCCTGCGCGTGGCTTTCGACAGTCAAACAGGACTGTTGGGAGAACAGGTCGATACCTTATATAATGCACGTATGGAAGGAGGAAGTGCTTCGTTCCCACGAATCTCTCCCGATGGTCGATACCTGTTGTTTACTTTGGCGGACTATGGCACATTTCCTATTTGGCACAACGAGGCTGACCTGAAAATGATAGATTTAACTACGGGTAAACCTGTGGATGTGGATGCGTGGAATGCAAAGGATCAGACAGATAGCTATCATGCGTGGTCTGCCAATAGCAGATGGGCAATGATTGCCAGCCGGCGTCTTGATGGTCGTTATACTCGTGTATATTTCGGTTACCTCGATGCTAATGGCAAGGCACACAAGCCTTTCTTGTTGCCACAGAAAGATCCGCGCAGCAATACGCTGCGATTGAAATCATATAATATTCCTGACTTTGTGGATGGCAGGGTGGAAATGCCCCAAGAGGTAGTAGAACTATTTCGTTGTCCCGATAAACTGATACAATGATGAAAATTCCCAAAATATCAACATCTGTGGCAATGGCTTTGTCTGCCCTTGCTCTCTTTGTAAGCCTTTGGCTCGTATGGTATAATAATTTTTATTATGTCCTGAAATGGATGGAGAATTATACTTTCTATAGTTCTTCGTCTGACATGATATTCCTTGGTGCGGTAATGCCAGGAGACGTGTTGAAGGTTGTTGGAGCCTGGCTGATACAGTTCTATTATTATCCAGTAGTAGGTGCTACTGTTCAGGCATTGCTTCCTGTCATGGTGTTTCTGGCTGCAGCTATTGTTGTGGTGCGCCTTTTCAAGGAATCGCGTAAACTCTTGTGGATAGCCATGATTCCTGTGGTCTATGTTGTGGGCAGCCAGTTCTGGGATAATGAATTGGACAAGACACTTACTGCCGTATTGGTTTCATGGGGCGTAGCCTTGATAGTATTCATCCTAACACTAAAAAATCGCAGAATATTCCATTTCCCGTCATTTATCTCGAATGGTTATGTGGCTGTGGTGGCCACGTTAATGCTCTTATTGGTTTCGGTCTATCAACTTGGTTATAAAGATAAATCCAACAATATACATGCGTTCTATTGTCAGTTGGAATGTCTTGCAGAAGACCGGCAATGGGATGAAATACTGGAACTTACACCTCCTGGGGTTGCACAAGAGAGTTTTATAGCCAGACGATTTGCCTTACTGGCTTTGATAGAGAAGGGACGTTTGAACAAAGAGATGTTCCTCTATGGCGTGACATCTGCGGAGGACTTTATCTTCAAAGATCATGACGAACCGCTCTGCCGCCATTTCAATAGCCTGTTTTTCCGTTCGATGAATATGCCCAATGAGGTTGTTAGACAGAGTTTTCAACAGCAGATACTATCAACCTTCGGTACCAGTTTTAATGTACTTCGACGATTGGCAGTAACCAATTTGGAAATAAAAAACTATCCGTTGGCAAAGAAATACCTTGATATATTGAGTCATTCGACCGTGATGAAGTCATGGGCAGAAGAACGTCGTCCGCAGTTGGAAGCCATTAAAAATGCTAAGCCCGACTATGAACAACGGTTGGATCAATTCTATTCTGCTGATCTTCTGGTAGCTATGGTAGCTATGGCAGACCGCTATCCGACAGAACGGAAATATGCAGATGTGCTGCTTTGCGCTCTATTGGCCAATAAAGACGGTAATCAGTTTTATCCAGCCTTTAAGGTTATTGCTGAACGACAATATGCGCACGGAGAACCTATTCCTGCCTATTATGAGCAGGCATTGATGTTGGTAGCGGCCTCAGAACCCGAGGTGATGCAACTCTACAAGATTAGTCAGCAGACGCAGGATGCTTTTCAGAATGTGATGAAATTGCTCAACAGTGGACAGAAATCGCAACTTCCCAACTTGCTCCCTAATTCTTTCTGGGCATATTTCTTTTAAAAGAGAATATGAAGTTTTAGATTGAATTTAACCCAAATCGGTCGTTAGAATTCGCAAGACAACTTTTTCTGATGACCGATTTGGGGTTTGTGTTTATTTTTTCATTCGTACCAGTTCTTATTGGTATTTTGAGGCTTAATGTTGAGTAATTCAAACTTTTTGTTTATCTTTGCATAAGAATTCTTTTCACCCATGCCTTGATTATTGTGAGGCAGAATAGATATGGGGGGAAAATAGCGTATGGAATATCAAGAAACAGAGAATAAATAAGAAAACTACTCGTTAAAAGAACAACAAAAAATGGAATGGATTGAAAGTCTTTTTACTATACACTCAGCAGTACAGACTGTAGTGGTGCTGTCGCTCATTACCTCTTTAGGACTTGCCCTTGGTAAAATTCATATCAGAGGCATTTCGCTAGGCATGGCTTTTGTGTTTTTTATAGGTATTGTGGCAGGAAGCCTGCATTTTTCTGCTGACGAACAAATGCTGACATTTGCTGAGACATTCGGCTTGTCGCTATTTGTTTATGCCTTAGGACTGCATGTGGGTCCCAACTTTATTGGTATGATGCGTCACGAAGGTACGAAACTCAATATATGGAGTATGGGAGTAATTGCGCTTGGCACGGTCATGGCGCTATCGTTATGTCTGGTATTGCCCATTTCAGTACCTGATATGGTCGGACTCCTCTGTGGTGCTACCACCAATACTCCGGCACTTGGTGCAGCCCAACAGGCACTTTCCAATGCCCATCTGTCGCATAGCGGTGCTGCACTGGGTTGCGCTGTGACCTATCCGCTTGGTGTGGTTGGTGTGATATTTGTTATGATTCTGTTGCGAAAATTCTTTGTCAAACCGGAAGATTTGCAACCTCATAATAAAGATGATGAAGACCAGACATTTGTTGGGCAGTATGAAGTGGTGAATCCTGCCATTTCGTGTAAAACGATTGCTGAAATATCGCAGATGACACACCGTCAGTTTATTATCTCGCGCATATGGCGTGGAGACCGTGTGATAGTACCTATTGCCTCTACCGAATTACAAATAGGTGATAATGTGCTTGTGGTGACTAAACGTGATGAGGTGTCTGCCATGGATATTCTCTTTGGTAAACGCGTAGTGAAAGACTGGAATAGGGAGCAGATAGACTGGAACTCTATAGATTCATCGGTGGAGAGTCGTGTAATTGTCATGACACAAGTAAAACTCAATGGTAGAACGCTCGGTTCACTCCATATCCGACAGACTTATGGGGTTAATGTGAGTCGTGTGATGCGTGGCGATATCAAACTGCTTGCTACCGATGCTCTCCATTTGCAATATGGTGACCGAGTGACCGTGGTTGGTACTCCAGATAATCTTGACCATGCAGAAGCTTTCTTAGGTAACGCAGTACAAGTGCTCAACGAACCTAATCTCGGAGCCATCTTCTTCGGATTACTGTTGGGACTTGCCTTAGGAATGATTCCGTTTTCTATTCCAGGAATGAGTACTCCTGTGAAACTTGGAATTGCCGGTGGTCCGATTATTATGGGAATTTTGATAGGTGCCTTGGGGCCTCGTGTACATTTCATTAGTTATACTACGCGGTCGGCGTCGCTCATGTTGCGCAAGTTGGGACTTTCGCTTTATCTGGCCTGTCTGGGCCTGGCTGCCGGTAAGGATTTCCTTGCAACCATCATACGTCCTGAAGGTTTACTGTGGGTAGGAGTTGGTCTATTGCTTACTATGCTTCCACTTCTTATCATAGGCATTATTGCCCTGAAGGCCAAGAAATTTGATTTCGGTACTATATGTGGTCTGCTCTGTGGTTCGATGGCAAACCCCATGGCGTTGGGTTATGCCAACGAGACCATTGAGGGCGAACATGTTGCCGTGGCCTATACTTCGGTTTATCCTCTCGGTATGTTTGTAAGAGTGATAATTGCTCAGGTGATTATCATGTTTATGGTTTAGAACGTAGGGGAAAGGTGAAGTAGAACTTTTCCCTTTTGTTGCATAAGGACAAAAAATAAGCCGCTAGACTCTCGTCTAGCGGCTTTTTCTCTCAATTCGTAGCGAATTAGTTTACGCTATCAGTTGCAACGCTATCAACTGCAGTGCTGTCAGCAACGCTGTCAACAGCAGCTACAGAATCGGTGTCAACCTCAGCAGTCTGAGCTTTGTTACCACATGATGCGAAAGAGATAGCTGCAATAGCTACGAACATAAATACCAATTTTTTCATTTTTCTTTGCTTTTTAAATCTGTAAAACAATCATTTGTTTATTAAAACGTTGCAAAGGTAGGCATTTTTTCAATACGTTGTTCTTTTTTTTAAGACTTTTTTTAGTGTTGTTTTGTAACTTTTTCGCAAAGTGTTGATATACAGGTATATACGAAATGTTAAAATTTGGATAATCTTGGCGCATTTCTTAAAAAACAGCGAAAAACCCGTTTTTTGCATTTACTTGAGCACATTGTCTTTTACCCAATTTGCCTCTAAATTGCCGTTCTATGGGCAATTTAGGCAATCATCAACCAAGAAAGCGCCGTTTATATCGCTTTTTACTATCCCTGTATTAGCAGTTTTGTGTAGGTTGCGTCTCTCTCTTACTTACTTTTGTTCTCCCATCGTGTTCCTATTATCGTCCGTCAGTTATGGGACTTGCTTGGGATTTACTTATGACTTACTTGGGATTGACGTGGTAAATAGGCTGTGTGCCTATAGGAACTGAGTTCCCGAAGACATCCCGAACTCATCCCGACGGTATAAGATAGGTATAGTAATTATTGGAAGTGCTTAATTAGGGTCCGGAGAATGGAATGTAGAAAGAAAAACTCAATTTTCTTTTTGTATTCTACTCACTTAACCGTACCTTTGACCTGTCGGTCTTAGGTACTCACGTTCGATAATCCAAAAGAAAAACTTAATTTTCTTTTTGTATTCTACTCACTTAATCGTGCCTTTGACCTGTCGGTCTTAGGTACTCACGTTCGATAATCCAAAAGAAAAACTTAATTTTCTTTTTGTATTCTACTCACTTAATCGTACCTTTGACCTGTCGGTCTTAGGTACTCACGTTCGATAATCCAAAAGAAAAACTTAATTTTCTTTTTGTATTCTACTCACTTAATCGTACCTTTGCACGAGAAAACGTAATATATATAAATAAGGTATGATTGATACATCGGCATTTCAAGGTAAACGAGCCGCCTATTTTACTTTGGGTTGTAAACTGAACTTTTCTGAAACATCGACTTTTGGAAAGATGCTCCATGATATGGGAGTGACAACAGCACAGAAAGGTGAACGGGCAGACCTCTGTCTCATTAATACATGCTCTGTTACGGAGGTTGCCGACCATAAATGCCGTCAGGCAATTCATCGTTTGGTGCGCCAGAATCCTGGTGCTTTTGTTGTCGTTACGGGGTGTTATGCTCAGTTGAAACCTCAAACGGTGAGTGAAATAGAAGGGGTAAGTCTTGTGCTTGGTGCTAACGAGAAGGCGCAACTCATCCAGTTCCTCTCAGAGAAATGGGGTGAAGAGTTGGGTAGAGCCGATATTTCTGTTTCCGATGGGCAGGATGAAAAGACTAAATCCGGAGAAGGCCACTATTTTGTGCAGAAAACCAAAGATATCAAGAGTTTTGCACCCAGTTGTTCACGAGGCAATCGCACTCGCTATTTCTTGAAAGTACAGGATGGTTGCGATTATTTTTGCACCTATTGTACCATTCCATACGCACGTGGCTTCAGCCGCAATCCAACCATCGCCTCTCTGGTGGAACAAGCAGAGCAGGCAGCTGCCGAAGGCGGCAAGGAAATTGTGTTGACTGGTGTGAACATCGGAGACTTTGGAAAGACTACCGGTGAAAGCTTTGTAGATTTGGTTAAGGCATTGGATGGAGTGAAAGGAATCTCACGTTACCGTATCAGTAGTCTTGAACCCGACTTGATGAGCGATGAACTCATCGACTATTGTGCTCAGAGTCGTGCTTTCATGCCCCATTATCACATACCGCTACAGAGTGGAAGTGATATGGTATTGAAATTGATGCACCGCCATTACGACCGTCAACTCTTTGCCGATAAGATACATCGCATCAAGGAAGTAACACCTGAAGCTTTTATCGGTGTGGATGTTATGGTGGGGTGTAGAGGCGAAACACCAGAATGCTTTGAGGAAACATTTGAATTCCTGCAATCGCTTGATGTTACCCAGCTTCACGTGTTCCCTTATTCAGAGCGTCCTGGAACATCGGCACTCTCCATTCCCTATGTGGTCAGCGATCAAGATAAGCGTGAGCGTAGTAGAAGACTGTTGGAACTCTCCGATCAGAAGACCGAAAATTTCTATCGCCAGTTTATTGGCACTACAGCCGAAGTTCTGTTTGAAAAGGCACCACGAGGCAAAGCCATGCATGGATTCACCAAAAACTACGTTCGTGTGGAACTTCCTGCCGCAGAAGCACGTGAGGAATATGACAACCAGCTGATGACCGTCAGACTTGGCGACTTCAATCACGATCATAGTGCCCTACGTGTTACATTAAAATAAACAAGAACATCACAACTCAATATCACAACCCGCAAAAGATGGATAAACTGGCAATTGTTATTCTCAACTGGAACGGACAGAAAATGTTGCATCAATATCTGCCTTCCGTTCTACAATACTCCAAGGATGAAGCTGTAATCTATGTGGCAGATAATGCCTCGACAGACCAATCGCTCGCTATGCTTGCCAGCGAGTTTCCATCGTGCAGAACCATTCCTCTTGATAAAAACTGGGGATTTGCTGAAGGCTACAATAAAGCGTTGAAACAGATAGACGCAGAGTATTATCTGCTGCTCAACTCTGATATTGAGGTGACCCATCATTGGCTGACACCCCTTATCGAGTTTATGGATGTACATCCTGAAGTGGCAGCCTGTCAGCCTAAGCTCCTTTCCATCTATGACCGCGACCGATTTGAGTATGCTGGAGCAAGCGGAGGTTTCATCGACTGTTATGGTTATCCCTTCTGTCGCGGACGTGTGTTCGAGACGGTAGAACAGGATAACGGACAATATGATTTCCGGCAGGAAATACATTGGGCAACAGGTGCTGCTATGATGATTCGTTCTGCCGACTATTGGGCTGTGGGCGGACTTGACGGTCGTTTCTTTGCGCATAATGAGGAAATCGACCTCTGTTGGCGATTGCGTATTAGCGGACGAAAGATATATTGCTTGCCAGAGAGTTACGTCTATCATGTGGGAGGAGGAACGCTCCCTAAGGGCAATCCCATGAAGACCTTCCTCAATTTCCGCAATAATCTTACCATGCTTTATAAATGTCTGCCCGATAAACAGCTTCACAAGGTGATGCTGATACGTTGGGTGCTTGACTATGTGGCTGCATGGAAGTCGCTCCTGCTTGACCGTAATGTCAGCGAGTTCCTGGCTGTTTATCGTGCACGCCATGCCTTCCGCCGTTGGCGTAAGGATTTTGCAGAAGACCGTAAAACAATTCAGGCCGGCAGAACTTCTGCCAGCCTGACGGATACTTGTACGTTTAGTATTCTTTGGCAGTATTATGCCAAAGGGCGCAAACGTTATTCGGATTTTGTTTGACGGAGCTTTTCCGTTACCACAACGGGATTCATGAGGTCTTTCTTCCACAACTGGAGATAGTCGAACCAGTCTTTGGCAGAATGATAGCCAAAGGTCTCGTTGTCAGAACCGAACGTGATATAGTAGCGCATGGCCTTATCGATACCGCCGATGACATAAGGATAGTTGTCTTTGTTGGCAGGCTGTTCGCTCACAACATGTTTCATGGGAAGGCAAATGCCCAATCCAACTGTTTCGCGCTTATGACCTACAGAATCTTTGGCAGATACCGTCCAGTCAGAACCCCAACAACCGCGTAGTCCCTCATGATCGGAATATTCCGTTGAGTTTTTTATATTGATGATACCTGTAGAAAATTGATGGTTGGCAACTGCTTGTCTGAAAAATACATCAACTTGGCAGTCTCGGCGACCAGCATAGAGCGTGTAGCGTGTGGTCATCGTTATAGGATAGGGATGGAAAGCGTTGTTGCCCGTTTTGTCTTTCCAACCATCGTCCACCACTTCTACTATCGTGCGTAAGGGCCCGTAGCTGATGATGCGTTCTGTGCGATGATCCACATCCTCCAACAGGGTAGGCTGCTGTCCGTCCCATCCGCGCATAGTGCCCAGTCCAAATGTGTTACCCACCCAGAGCACGTCGTCACCATAGCCTGCCTCCTTTTGCTGCTTGTTGGTGTAGAATTGTGTTTCCTTCAGTTCCAGTCCCTTACGGTATTTTCCATAGAGATCTACGGTCTGACGATGATCGAAATAGATGCGATAAGCCACTAACTCGTTTTCAAAGGCTGGTCCGTGGTGATGCATCTGCCAGTAAGGGTTTGTGCCGTTCTCAACGGTCAGACTGCTGATAAACAGGTTTTGCTCGTTGTTGGACTTTACTTTCTTGTTGAGCAGTATCATATCAGCATACACCAGAGGCTTGTATTTTCTTGGTTTTCCGCTGTTGAGCAGTTCTACGTTGTAGGTTGTCGTAGATTTCTTTGGCATATCTGCCATGAAACAGAGTTCATCGTAACAGCCGTCACCATTGAGGTCGTCCAGCTGAGATGCAATTTCCTGCCCGTTCATTTTAACGATGGCTTGACGGATGTCAGTACCGTATGGAGCAAGATTAATCACGATGGGTTGGGCGGTACGCTCCGTCTTCATGGTGTTTTTTACAGTAATGTCTAATTGTTTCTGTGCCATAAGTACACAGCAAGACAAGCCACAGAGGGCAATAGTTGCTATTTTACGTTTCATATACCGAAAATCTCTTATGTTTGTTTTCTGATTAGTTTTTCTTGTGCAAAATTAGCCTTTTTACCTTGTTTTTTATCTTTTTTTTGCTTAAAACTTGGAATATAAAATATTTTTTAGTAAATTTGCGGTGTATTTTAACATTATATAATATTACAAAGACGGCCTTTTTTATATCAATGCGGAAAACTTATATACTTTTGTCGGTTGTGATGCTGATATGCCTCGGTTGCGAGTGGCGCCTGAAATCGGGCGATACTGAAATGGGGCATGACCAGTCGTTGATAGACCGATATGATCGTATTGAGATGCTTTATCTGACCACTGGCGATTATTCCGCTTTGCAGCAGATGCAATCCGACTATCCTGGTCAAACTCGGATGTTGATAGAGGATGTGTTGCATATAGGCCATGTGAATGATGTTGGCATCAACCAACGTTTCCGCCATTTCTTCTGCGATTCTACGCTTCAGCGCTTGTTGGCAGATGTACAGGTGGAGTTTGCCAGTCTTGATGATGTGTCGCATGACTTGCAGAAGGCTTTCAAGCGCATGAGAAAAGAGTTTCCCGATATCGTGCTTCCTACCATCTATACTCAGATTGGTTCTTTTGACCAGAGCATAGTAGTAGATAGCAATATGGTTGGTGTCTCGCTCGATAAGTATTTAGGTGCCGACTATCCATTTTATCTGCAGCATTATTCTGACGCGCAGCGTGCGATGATGACTCGTCAGATGATAGTTCCCGATTGTGTGGCATTCTATATTTTGAGTATGTTCCCAACACCTGATGGCTTGACCAAAGCGGAAATACATCGTGAGCTGCGTGCTGGAAAAATTCAATGGGTTGCTAATCAGATTGTTGGAAGGCGTGCTTTTCGTAATCCAGAAGTTGATGCAATAGATCGCTATATGAAGTCTAATCGACACAAGTCTATTCAGCAGTTGCTCAACAGTCACGATGCTATCGTGGAATGAGCAACCACGTTTCTTTAGATGGTTGCCCTTTGTACTTTAGAATCCCATAGTTTTTATTTGTGCCCTTTTCTTTGAGAATCTTATGTAAAGAAATTGTGCTAATATTTGTCGTTTAGCTCCATTACAGTATTACAGTATTACAGTTTCTGAAAACTATTTTTTAGGCTTATATAATGGATTTTTCATGTTTTTGCTTAGCAAAAATGCTGGAAACCCATTGTTTTTGCTTTTTGAAAACTGTAATACTGTAATACTGTAATGGGTGTAAGATAATGTGGTGTAAATATATACTCAGCGTTGGGTGCTTCAAAAACGGGGCTGATACCATCATATAATGATTGCTATTAATCCCCAATTGTTCATAAGACTATTGCCAGTCATAAAACCTTATTGATATCCGAGTGCATGATAGAGCCGGCCTTGTTGGGCATGTGTCCTCGTCATATAGTTTAGAAGGCGGTCGGTAAACTCATGGTTTTTCAATCCCCATTGTGGGGCAATCTTCATCTCTTTTGGCGATTGCGACACGAAACGCTCTACCACGATGTCAGGTCTTAGTCTTTCCAAATAGGCTGTAACCAAACGGATGTATTCATCAACGTTATAGAGCGGAAAAGGATTTTGTTGGTATAGGCGTGCCAATGGTGTGCCTTTAATGATTTGCAATTGATGGATTTTTAATAAGTCGAGTGGTAGGGCAGATATCAAATCGGCTTGGCGCATGCTTTCTTTCTCATCTTCACCAGGAAGTCCCAATATGACGTGCCCACCAGTAAGTATGTCTCTGTCATGAGTTGCTTTGATTGCTTGACATGATGTCTCAAAAGTATGTCCGCGGTTGATGAGTTGCAGCGTGGTGTTGTTGGCAGACTCGATGCCGTATTCCACGATGAGAAAGGTCTGTTGGTTCAGTTGTTCCAGATAGTTGAGTGTTGTTGCGTCTATGCAGTCTGGGCGTGTGCCGATGACCAGTCCTACCACGTTTTCTACGTCAAGAGCTTCCTCGTAGCGGCGTTTCAGTGTGTCTATATCTGCATAAGTGTTGGAGTACGCTTGAAAATATGCCAGATATTTCATATCCGGATATTTATGACTGAAAAACTGTTTTCCCTCTTCCAGTTGTGTAGTGATGGATTTCTCAGGATTACAGTATGATGGATTGAAGGTACGGTTGTCGCAGAAGATACACCCTCCTGTACTGATGTGTCCATCTCGGTTGGGACAAGAGAAACCAGCATCAACGGCAATCTTCTGTACGCGAAATGGAAACTGTTGCCGTATCCATGTACTGTAGGAGTTGTAGCGCATGTTGTAGGAAGATAAGGAAAGTAAAGAATATAAAAAAAAAGAGTAAACAGTGTTTCTGTAAGCCGGGTTCTGTTCCTTGCTAAGGCAAGGCGTCTGCCATTTATCTACTACGCAGGTCACCCTACGTCTCTAGCATTCTACCCTCCATCGTTGTTACTCGGGCGGACAACCCTCAGACGATGGTTTACGTGAACTTGCAGCTCCCAGATGGAACAGCCCGACGATCACCCGTCGGCTGGTGGTCTCTTACACCACCTTCTCACCCTTACCCTTGCGGGCGGTCATTCTCTTCTTCCATATCCAGCTGTCGCCAACTGCTTCTGTTTTCGGAAGTGGGACGTCCTATGCTGCCCGGACTTTCCTCTCGCACCATTGCTGATGCCAGCGGCAGACCGAAACACTGTTTACTATCTTTTCTGCGTTTATTTCTTTGGTTCTTCTTCTATGTCAAGATTGACTGTAGAGAATTTGAAGTCGTTGGTATTGAGATACTTCATATCGTATTTGCGTTTCGACTTCGACGTGTATTGTTTTCTCATTTTGAGATATTTCTTCTCTGCATCTTCTCTTTTGAGTGCAAATATTACCAAGCAAACCCTATTGGGGTGTTGTTGTGCTGTGAGGTATTCGTTGAGTTGGCGTGAGTAGTGTTCTCTGCCCAACAGAAATTTTGTTTTGCTTTCTATCCAGACGTTGGTGATTTCCTGCACATCGGTCATGTAGATGGTGGAATCTTGGAAAGAAGCTGAAAATCCAAAGATATAGACTTTCGGAGTCTTTATGTTTTTGGCGTTGACTACCATTGGCATGGTTAGCGCCATGAGAAGCAATAATATTGCTTTTGTCATTGTTTTCATTGTCCTAAATATGATTTTAACATCGTGTTGTTCGTATTATTACGTAGCCTCCTAATGGCTTTCTCCTTAATCTGTCTGACACGTTCGCGGGACAGACCGTATTTTTCACCCACCTCTTCCATGGTCATCTCTGGTGAGTTGATACCGTAGAGGGCTTCTATTACAGAGCGCTCTTTGTTGGAGAGTGTTTTCAGCGCATTCTCTATTTCTGCTCGCAGCGATTCTCTTACGAGTTCTCGGTCAGCCATCGGTGAGTTGGTATCTTCCATCACGTCGATGAGGCTACTGTCTTCACCATCGGCAAATGGAGCATCCATCGATACATGGCATGTGTGAGCATTGAGCGCTTCGTCAATTTTATCCTGCGGCAAATCAACAAGCTGCATCAGTTCTTCCGACGATGGTTTCCGCTCGTGTTCTTGTTCAAACTTATTAGCCTCATGGGTCACTCTGCTCAACGCACTTTGTTGATTGAGTGGCATTCTGACCAATCGGCTCTGTTCTGCAATGGCTTGCAGGATACTTTGTCTGATCCACCAAACGGCATAAGATATAAACTTAAAGCCTCGTGTCTCGTCAAATTTTTCAGCAGCCTTGATGAGTCCTATATTGCCCTCGTCGATGAGGTCGGGCAATGATAGTCCTCTGTTCTGATATTGCTTGGCTACTGAAACAACGAAACGTAAATTGGCCCTTGTCAGTTTCTCCAAAGCGCGCTTGTCGCCTTTCTGAATACGCTGTGCCAATTCCACTTCCTCATCTACTGTTAGCAGTTCTTCTTTACCGATTTCCTGCAAGTACTTCTCGAGAGATTCGCTCTCTCGGTTGGTGATGGATGTGTTGATCTTCAGCTGTCTCATAGGTTTTTTTGGTTTGGTGTATTTTGCAAAGGTATAGTATTTTTTTCGAAAGACCAAAACAAAAAACCTCTTTTTATAATATTTTTGTATCCTTGCTCCCTGATTTGTTCTTGGATCATGGGGGGCAAGGATACTGGTTCGTCTATGGACAAAGGATGTTTGTCTATGAAGAATAGATGTGGTAAATATCATTTAGTACCGCACAGACGCTGTAGTTCTATGACGGTTTGGTTGTATTCATTGATGGCTTCTGCGCGTTTCTGATAGACATCGATTTCATCTTTCAGTATGCCTACATATTCTACATATCCGATTTCGCCTTGTTCGTATTCAGCTGTGGCAAGTCTCACCATCTCATCGTTCCACTGACAACCGTTTTCGGCGTAGTATTCCACTCGTTGCCGTGCAGCATTGCAACGGCTCAATAGTGCGTTGTATTGAGATTCACGTTGTTGTGCTTCCTGTTGAATCTGTATTTGCAATTGTTCGCGCTCAGCTTTAGCAGCCTTGACGCGTGCTTTGGTAGCGCCATAAAACAAGGGAATGCCTACACCAACCTCAAAGCCCATGAAGTTTCCACCGTCATATCTGCTACGATCTTCGTTGTAGGGATTCCATGAAGAGATAACCATCTGATTGCGTAGTGAGAGTGAGAGGGATGGGGCATAACCGCTTTTTTCTACCTTCACCTGGCGTTCAGCAGCTTGCAGTTTGTCGTTGGAGAACCGTCCTTCTGGAGTTTGTTGATAGTTATAGGCCGGTAGGACGAATTCTATGGGAGTTAACAGTTCGTCTGCGGCAGTGATGGGTTCATCGGTGCCAATCACCTGCATCAGTTGCAATCGAGCATTCTCAGCCTCATTTTCAGCTTTTACGATGTCGAGTTGGTTTTCGCGCTGTAAGCGTTCTGCATTGATGAGTTCACGTCTGCCTGTCTCTCCAGCCTCCATACGTTGGCGCACCACGGTACGGTAGCGTGTCATGATGCTGTCTTGTCTTCTTAGGTTACGAAGGCATTGTTCCTGATAAACCAGTTGGAAATAGGCAGAAGCCACAGCAGCCTCCACGTTTTTTTGTTCCATCTCCAGTCTGCTCCTTTCGGCTTGTGTCTCAGCTTTTAACTGTTGACGTCGGGCAATATATACTGTGGGAAAGTCGAAACTCTGCGTTACCGACAGTGCGTTGTCAGGACTACCTCCCGATGTAGGGTCTTGCGAAAGCGACAGCTCTGTCTTTTCCAAGTCCCATGCCGTGCCTTGCAATGCCTGCGCCCGTTCCACTTGTTTGTTTGCCATACGTATTGTCGGGCTCTGCTTCATCGCCATGTCAATACATGTTTGAAGTGACAGGTGGCGCATTTGTGCCATGGCAGCACCACTTATTATCGTACCCATTATTGTGAGGATGATGTGTCGCATAGTGTCTTACTCTTTAATATATATAAGATGTGTGATTTATTCTTTTTTAAAGGTGCGGTAAATCGCAGGCAATACCAGAAGTGTGAGCAGGGTGGAAGTGATGAGTCCACCGATCACTACTGTTGCCAACGGGCGTTGCACTTCTGCGCCATCGCCTGTAGAGATTGCCATAGGCAGGAAACCCATTGACGCCACAAGGGCAGTCATCAGAACAGGGCGCAAGCGAATCATACAACTCTGTGTGATGCGTTGGTTGATGTCCGCTATGCCTTCACGTTGCATTTGGTTCATCTGTCCCACCAGTACAATACCGTTGAGCACAGCCACACCGAAGAGGGCAATAAAACCAACACCTGCCGATATGGAGAAGGGCATACCTCTGAGCCATAAAGCCCATACGCCACCGATGGAAGCCAATGGGATGGCAGAGAATACAAAGAGTGAGTCGCGCAGGTTCTTCACCGTGGCATAGAGCAACAGCAGAATGATCAGTAGCGCGATAGGCACTACAATGCTCAGTCTGTTGATAGCACTCTGCATATTCTGGAATTCACCGCCATAGGTGTAATAATAGCCTTCGGGCAGGTGCACCTTTTCGTTCATCAGCGTTTCTATCTCCTCCACGGTTGACTGCATGTCGCGTCCCTTGATATTGAAACCGACGTAAATGCGGCGCTCGCCATTCTCGTGGGAAACCTGTGACGGAGCAGGCTCATTGACAATATCTGCCAATTGTTCTAAAGGCACCGTAATGCCCTCGCCAACGGGAATTGCCAACTGTCGAAGTTCTTCAACCGTGCGGTTGCGATTGTCGAGTCGTACCACCACGTCAAATTTCTTCTCGCCTTCATAGATAGCACCTGCTGTGGCGCCTGCAAATGTTGTTTCAAGTATGCGGTTCACATCATCTACGCTGACACCATAGGCAGCCATGCGGTTGTGGTTGTAGCGCACTTGTATTTGCGGGAGTCCAGAAACCTGTTCCACCTGTACGCCGCTGACACCTCTTACGTTGCGCACCAGTCCAGCAATCTTAGCAGCTTGCTGTTGCAATACGTTGAGGTCTTCGCCAAACACTTTGATGGCTACATCCTGTTTGATACCCGTCAGCAATTCATTGTTTCGCATTTGTATGGGTTGGGTCAGTTCGGCTTCAAGACCGGGAATGTTCTTTAGTGTTTCCGACATCATCGCCATGAGTTGGTCGGTAGTCTTTGCCGAAGTCCATTCGGCTTTTGGCTTCAGTGCCACCATGATGTCAGCACGTTCCACCGGCATCGGGTCTGTAGGAATCTCGGCACTGCCGATACGACTCACCACCTGTTTTACTTCAGGATATTTGGCTTTCAGGAGTTGTTCCGCTTTGCTGCAACTCTCCACCATTTGTGAGAGCGACGTGCCTTGTGCCATACTCATCTCGATGGCAAAGTCGCCTTCTTCCAGACTTGGGATGAATTCACCGCCCAAAAACTTGAAGCCTACACCGCTGACGCAGAACAGTGCAACGGCAATGGTAATGACATCTTTGCGACGTTGCAGCGTCCATTCCAATATCGGTCGATACCATTCTTGCAGTTTGGCAAGCATCCTGTCGGAAACCGTTTCTTGGGTATGTACCTTTCTGCTGAGGAATGTGCAACTTGCCATCGGCACATAGGTCAATGAAAGGATAAAGGCGCCGACTATGGCAAAGAATACTGTTAATGCCATGGGGCGGAACATTTTTCCTTCAATTCCTATGAGTGTCATCAATGGGATATAGACAATCATGATGATGATTTCGCCGAAGGCAGCACTCTGCCTGATGCGTGATGCCGAGAAATGCACCTCGTTGTCCATCTCCTGACGTGTCAGCCGTAGGGTAGGGTATTTGTCGGCACTACTGTTGATATGGGTCACCACCGCTTCGACGATGATTACCGCCGAATCGACTATCATACCAAAGTCTATGGCTCCCAAACTCATCAGGTTACCGTCAATGCCGAATGTCTTCATCATACCGAAAGCAAAGAGCATACTCAGTGGGATAACACTTGCCACAACGATGCCTGCCCGCCAGTTGCCGAGAAAGAGTATCAGCACGAAGATGACGATGAGTCCGCCTTCGATGAGGTTGCGTGCAATGGTATGTTCCACGCGGTTCACCAGATTGGTACGGTCTATGAATGGTTCGATGACCACACCTTCCGGTAGTGATTTCTGTATCTGGCTGATGCGATCCTTTACGCGTTGGCTCACTTCTTGGAAGTTTTCACCTTTCAGCATGATGGCAATACCTGCCACCGCTTCACCATTACCGTTGCGTGTTACTGCTCCGAAACGTGTTGCATGTCCCATCTGTATGGTAGCCACATTACCCACGCTCACCACGTTGCCATCAACAGTCTTGACAGCCACTTGGCGCAGATCGTCGGCAGAGGTCAGCACACCCAGTCCGCGGATGTAGTATTGGTTAGCATCCTGTTCGATATAGCTGCCACCCGTATTGGCATTGTTCTTTTGCAGTGCTTCAAAGACATCGCCCACAGTCAGTCCGTAGGCAGTCAGTCGGTTGGTTTCGATAGCCACTTCATACTGTTTGACAAATCCTCCCCATCCGCTCACCTCAGCCACACCAGGTGTACCCGACAGTTGTTTGCGTACTATCCAGTCTTGCATGGTGCGCAATTGCGTCAGCGTGTATTTGTCTTCATAGCCCTCTTTGGCTCTTATGGTATAGTGGTATATTTCGCCCAGTCCGGTGGCAATAGGTCCCATCTCGGTATCTGTATTGGCAGGCAGTTCCTTGGTCACGTCCATCAGTACTTGGCTCACCTGTGAGCGAGCCCAGTAGATGTCGGCAGCATCGTCAAACACAAGTGTGATGACCGATAGTCCGCTACGTGAGATACTGCGTCTTTCTTCCAGTCGCGGGATATTGGCTAATGCCATTTCTATCGGAGTGGTGATGTATTGTTCCACCTCTTGTGCGCCCAGTGCAGGAGCTTGGGTGATGACCTGTACTTGATTGTCAGTAATATCCGGTGTGGCATCGAAGGGAAGATGCACCAATGATACGATACCCCATACCGCTATGGCAAGGGTCAGAATGCCTATCGTCAGTTTGTGTGTGACGGAAAAATCTATCAGTTTCTGAAACATAGAGAGGTATTAGCTATATTAATGGTTGTGTTCACCGTGTTCACCGATGAGCGAAGCCAGATAGAACACGTTTTCTGTTACGATTTGCTGTCCGTCTTGTATGTGTTTACAGAGTTCCACCTCGGTATATCCAGAATCGGTCACTCCGGTCGTCACCTCATGTCGTGAGAACACACAGTCCCCGTCTTTTCCTTTTTTGTCGAGTGCAAAGATGTAGGTTTTACCCTTGGTATTGATAATGGCTTTTGAGGGCAGTGCTTTGCAACGCTTTCTGCCAGTGGCAATGCGTCCTGTGACAAACATACCGTCTATCAGTCGTGCTTTGGCGTTACCGTCCAGTTTCACATGTACGGCAACACTCTTTGTACCATCGTTGAAATAGTCGTTGATGCCATAAACCTGTCCGCTGACTTCTATGCCGGGTTGGTTGGTGAGAGCCAGCAATACGCGGTCTCCTTTATTCACTTTCTGCAGGTCTTTCTCAAAGACGTTCAGGTCGCACTCCACTTGATCATTATTGCGGATAGTCATCAGTGGTGTTTGCATATCAGCATAGCTGCCCAGTGGTGCATTGAGTTGACATACTGTTCCGCTGATGGGAGCACGCAGAGGGAATGTTGTGGTAAACTGTCCTCGTCCTACGGCATGGGTACTGATGCCCATTTGTTGCAGTTGGCGACCAATACCTATCATGGTGGCGTGCGCCACTTGATAGTTGCGTTCAGCCTGTTGGCGGTTCTTCTGCACACCAGCCCCCTGCTGTGCCAGTGTTTCTTGGCGTTGCTTTTCTATTTGTGCCATTTCACATTCTTTGTAGGCAGCATAGTATTCGCGTTGTAGTGTCACCACATCAGTATTTTCTATGGTTGCCACCACCTGACCTTTTGTCACGTGTTGTCCGTTTTTCACGAGGATGTTCTTTACCACGCCACCCATTAGTGAGGCAACATTACCCATCGACTGTGGGCGCAAAACTATCGACCCGTTGACGCGGATGGTAGCATCGAGTTCACGGTGTTGCACAGAGTCAGTTTTTAAGTCTATAGTAGCAATCTGTTTAGCTGTTAGAGGTATGTTTTTGAAATCTTGTTCTTCATCGTGGTGTTCGTCTTCTGCCTGACTATGTCCTGCATGTGCATCGTGGTGATCGTCGTCACCGTGTGACAGTAGTGTAAATCCACCTACAGCCACCAGTGTTGCGGCTATCACTATTGCCAGTCGTTTGATATTGTCTTTCATATTTTTTCAGGTTTTCTTTTTTTTATTCCGTGCAAAATTAGTGAAACGTCTTAATATCGAAGTATGATATAAGTTTCAACTGCTATTTTCTGCAACTGGGTTGCAAATGTGTTTCATGTTCAATCGGTAAGTTGGTAATAGTTCGTGTCGTAATGTGGATAAAAAAGAGGCACGATACCTGTTTGACAGGTCGTGCCTCTAAACGAGAGAACGTATGTAAGAAACGTATGTATGTAAGGTTTTACCCTAATCAGTCGGTTGGGATTAATACTTGGCATTCTGAGGGTCGAAGTTGGTCCAACCATCGAGCCAGTTGTCGTTGGCATTGAATGCTCCAACGTAGTTGATAGAAGTAAACCAGCTGTCGAGACCCTTGAAGTTCTGTGCGCCAAACACAGCACTGCCACTCTGTGGAATGATCGCTACGCCAACGCCTTTGGTGTCAGTTAGTTTCAATGAAGTCTTGTCTGCCAGTGCCTTGTTGCCAGGCTGAGCAGCGAAGAAGGTGTGAGAGTATGACTGTTTGCTGTCAGCCTTTACCGTCTTGTTGGCGAAGTCGTATTCCTTATCCTCGTAGCTCTTGTTGGCATCCGAACCGATGATGTCAAGATTAGCCATCAGTATGTTTTGCAGATGCAGTGTTCCCTTGCTTGCTTCTTCAGGAGTATTGCCCTTTTCACCATCAACAATCAGACCGATAGGCCAGTCCATAACCAGCGAATTGACACAGTTTAGACGTGACGAACGGCGAATCTGCATGGCAGCCTGGAAACGTCCGAGACCCGAACCGTTGTTGGGAAAATAGTTGCCAGCAGTGATATAGCTCTTGTCGTTGACAAAGTCAGAAGCCGATTTTGGACCAACGAAGGTGATGTTGGAGAAGGTGGCAGTGGTGTAAGGAGAAAGCTGAGAACCATCAGAACAGTTGTCGCTTTCGAAACCGTTGCTCTGGCTCTGGTCGGCAATCTTCGGGTCGCGTACGGCAAGACCGAACTGCACCTTACCAGAGAAGCCGTTGTCGGTATCGAAGTCATCGTCCCATCCTTTGTAGGCAATGAGGTATTTGCAGTTGACCGCACCACCGAACCATTCAAACGAGTCGTCGTTGGAGAATGAAACCTGTACGTGGTCGATCTTGGTGGCAGAACCTACGCTACCCAAAGTCAGACCGTTGATTTCCTGGTCAGCCTTGAAGGGATATCCAGCAAACTCGATACGAACATAGCTCAAAACACCTGAGTTGTCGGCATCGTCATTGCCGCCGTGCTTGGTGCGTGGTCCACCTTCAATCTGCATCTCCGTTTGGTTGTTGCGCGCTTTACCGCAGAGGATGATTCCCCCCCAGTCACCGGGGCGACGCTGTCCGGCAGCCGCAGCAGAAGTAAAGACGATCGGTTCGGTTGCCGAACCCTGTGCAATGATTTTACCGCCACGCTCAGCAATAAGCGTTGCCTTGGTAGTCTTGTCACCCTTGATGACACTTCCCGGTTCGAAGGTCAGTTCTGCTCCTGCTGCGATATAGATCCATCCTTTCAGCGTGTATGTACCTTTTTTGAGTTGTTGCTTGCCAGTGAATACAAACTCCTGATCGCCGTTGCCAATGACAGTACCATTGGCATCTTCTTTGCCGTCAGCATCGAAGAGTATATGGTCGCAGGCATTGAGTCCTCCGTCTTTGGTCCATTTATAGACCGAATTCTGTCCAGGTTGTGGATTAGGGTCTGGTGTAGGATCATCGTTACTGCTGCTGCATGCGGCCATCATAGCCGTCATTGCGAGGATGCCCATGCATCCCATGAAATTCATCTTTTTCATCTTGTTACTTGTTTTTTTGATTAAACAAAACATCTGTTATTTCAGTATATTATCAATTTCGTATTAGAATTTGTAGATGGCCTGCAAACCAATGTTGCGACCGGGTTTATAGCATCGCGCCACCTCTTCGACGGTACGCTGGCTACCATCGGTGTATGTCACGTCGGCAAACTGTTTGTAGTAAACCTTTTCAGCCAAGAGGTCGCGCACCTGGAGTTTGATTTCCCAGTGCTCCCCAAAGCGCTTCGTGGCAGAGAGGTCGATCACGTTGCGAGGCATCTCATAGCTATGAGGCACACGAGCATTCTCGTCAGAGGCACTGCTTCCTTCGCTGCGTCCCACACCGATGATGCGCTTTCCGATGCGGTTGTAGAGTACCGCCACATCGAGGTTCAGTGGTTTGTTTTTGTAAAACAGTCCAGTGTTGATGAGGTATGGCGACTGTCCCTGCATGGGTCTGTTTTCCTCTTTGCTGCCAGGAGCGAAAGCCACCTTACTCTTGATGAGTGCCCCATTGAACGACAAGTTGAAGTCAGGGAGACCGATGAAGGCGAGGTTTTTGCGGATATCGAGTTCTATACCATAGTTGTTTGCGCTCCGTGCATTCTTATAGGAATAGATGAGGTTGGTGCCACCTGCCACGGTGTAGGTCCATTCGATGGGTGAATCGAAATGCTTGTAGAAGAGTGCCAGCGAGATGAGTTCGCCTCGACTGGGGTAGATTTCATAGCGCAGGTCGATATTGTCGATGTAGCAGTTGTTCAGTTCGGTATTACCCTGCACATCGCTTGCCAGGTCGAAGTCGTAATAGACCGACGATGCCACTTCGCGAAACTCCGGTCTGTTGATGCTTCGTCCATAGGAGAGTCTGACTTGGTGAATATCGTTCATGCGATAGGTGGCATTGAGTGAGGGGAAGAGGTCGTTGGTGCGATAGTGGCGACTCTGTTCGCTCTTTTCGTTGTCGCGAGTGTTGGAGATGAGTTCCATATCGTTGTGCTCGAAGCGCAGTCCAGCATTGACAGTCACCTTGCCGAATGGCAGCATCATGTTGAGATAACCAGCCCCTAAGATGTTGTGTCCCCGATAGTTGTTGCGCATCTGCAGTTGTTCGAAGAGGTAGAGCTTATTGTCGCCCAGATTGTCGGGATTACCAAGGAGTGTTGGCACATCCATGTATTGGAAGTCGCTGGGCAATGTGTTGTTGCCGGGATTCCATTGGTAGTAGAACTCGTGAGCTTCATACGCTCTTGTGCGGTATTCGCCATAGGTACCAGCCATGAGATCAGGTTCCCATGAACCAAGCGTGAAATGGTGTTTCTCGTTGAGTGCTACAGAGGCGATGTGTTCATCGAGTGCAGTCCATTCGCGTTTCACATCGTTGCCTGTGCTGAGAGCAAACACTCCCGTTTCAAGTGCATCGTTCACCATATAGCGCTTGCGATCAGGCAATCTTCGATTGGCATAGGCATAACCGATATTCCAGTCGAAGGTATCGTCAGTAAACGAGTGTTTTCCCGTCAGCTGTCCGTTGTACGTGGTACGGCTTCGATAGTAGTATTCCGCGCTGCGCTCCATATCCGACTGTGCGCTAACACCGTCACGCCAGGTGTATCGGCTGGTAGCCAGTTGGTTGAAGATATTTTTGAGTTGGTATTTGTGCTTTCCGTTGCGTGAGAGCAGGGTAAGGTTGACCATGACCCCCAGTCTCACATTATTGTTATACTGGTCGTCAACAGAATAGCGCAGATAGTTGGGCTTGTTGTTCACCGCATCATAAATGCCGAAGAGGTTGTTCTCCATGTTTTCGTATGTGCGGTATTCGTTGGTGTAGTTGATCGCAGCCAACAGTCCGAGGGTGCGTCCGTTCAGGTTCCAACGGTGGTTCATGCTTGCCGCCAGTTTCAGATCGCCGAATGGCTTTTTGCTCTTCACCGCCCAATCGTAGTTGAACGGCATGTCCATGCTGCGCTTGCCATTGTCGAATCCGAGGAAGTCTGTGGCAGAACCCTTGTAATAGCTGAAGTCCTTCATGGCGGTAGAGGTATTCCAGGTGCCACCCAGCATCAGCGAGAAACCATTGGATGTAGGAATCTCCTTGGTATTGACGATGATGAAACCGCCAGAGTAGTCGGCAGGATATTCGGCAGAAGGAGATTTGACGATGGTGAGGTTGTCAATCTGCGAACTGGGTATGATGTCAAACGAGAACGCCCTTGAGTCAGCTTCACTACTGGGCACTGCCCCTCCGTTCACCCATACATTATTGTAGCGTTGAGAGAGTCCGCGCACCATCACAAACTTATCGTCGATGAGGCTTACACCAGGTACACGGCGGATGACCTCGCCCGCATTGGTGTCTTGTGTACGGCTGATTTCCTGAGCCGAAACATTGTTCATGACCAACGCACTCTGTTTAGCCATCTGTACCATGGCAGCATCGGTATTCTTGCGTTCCACCGCCGTAACCGTCACCTCCTTGAGCTGTTGCTCGTCGGGAGAGAGAGCCACCTTCACCACTTGTGTGTTGCCCTTTTGTGCATCCACCTGCAGTTGGCAGGTCTTGTAGCCTATATAGTTAATTAATAAGGTGTGTTTTCCTGATTTGAGTCCATCGAGTGTAAAGCAACCTTCCATATCGGTGATAGCTTTCAGGTTAGAATCCTCTACTGAGATGACCGCACCGATCAATGTTTCCTGCGTTTTTGCATCGCTAACGATACCTTTGATTTGTTGCGCCCAAGTCTGCAAACAACCAACTGCAAGACATGCTGCAACAATGATTCTCTTGTTCATTTTCATTTCTTTCTCATTACTATTATGATTTCGGCTGCAAAGTTACGTGTCTCTTATTACAGGTCTGTTACGCTGGTGTTGAAAGTGAATGACAATGGTACGACAGTCGTATTACGGGTATGGGAAAGGCAATGGAGATAAAAAAAACACTTCCGGTGGTTGAACCAAGCGGATTCAATCACCGGAAGTGGAATGGGCGATAAGGGCTGCGCCTTATCGATTACTTATTGCCAGTAAACTGGCCAACGAACAACAGGGTGCCGCTCAGCGAATCGCTGATGGTATAGACAAACGGGTGGTCGGCAATGAAGTTGACATCACGATAGTCAGTCGGACCGAGTGACGTCAGCATGACAGCAGCAGTAACGGCAGCAGCCTTGGTGCCCTTCTCGCTCACTTCAATCTTAGCCTTCTGCAACATCTTTGATACATAGAACTGACCATCGGCAAACTTGCTGAAGTCGGCTTCGGCAGGATTGAAGATGCTGGGTGCTCCCAGTGTGCTGACAATGCCGTTGAGCGGGATGTTGGTCTCGGTGGTGAACTTCGGCAGTTGCAGATTGACATTGCAGATATTCATCTTGCTGGTCAGGGTAGAGAGTGTCGAAGCGTCGATAGATGCCATCATCTCGTTGATGCTCTTACCTTCGTTGGGCAGCAACACCGTCATGTGATAGACACCATTGCCGTATGGCAGCACAACGGCTTTGTAGAGTGGCATTTCTGCGTATAGGAACTTGTTACGTTGGTGCATCATCTCCACCTTTTGAATATCGCGGGTGTATCCACGGAAAATCTCTTCACTGGTATTGCGTGCATCAAACTTCTTCTCCCACGTGCCGTTGAAATAGATGGCATTCATCAGATAAGATACTGCAGCAGGATCAGTCTGGTCGATGATGGAAGGAATCATGCCGTCAGTATGTTTGGAACACCAGTTGTTGATGTGTTTTACTGTGGCAGGATTGCTGAAATCCAGACTTTCCACCCCAGCCATGTAATGGTCTGTCACGGTGCTGACAAACTGCGGACGCAGCCGATATGCCTTGTTCACGGCAATATAGTTGGCAATGCTTACCGTGGTCTGTTGATCCAGTCGGTCGGCAGTTTGCAGGATATTCTGATAGAGCGAGTTGAGGTCGTTGATGTCGATACCCTCACAGCCGATAGCTTTAAGGATTTCCTGTTGGCTGACTCCATCAGCACCGTTAGCCAACATTCCCATGAGGTATGCTACGCTCAGTGGTGACACCACTTTGCTGCTGTGGTCGCTAACCTGATTGAAGAGCTGTAGTGCAAAGACATTGTTGCGGTTGACGATGTCGCGCTGTGCATCGCTGAGTGTGAGGTATGCTTCATCCATATCTGTAGAGTTAGAGGGAGTGACAACGACAGTATTGTCTGTCGAAGGGTTGTTGGGGTTTTGGAGCTTCTTGCTACTGTTGCATGAAACGGTAAGGGCGGCAGTCAATAGTATCGCCGCGGTTGTTGTGTAGTGCTTCATTGTTGTTGTATGGTTTTAATTTCAAATTGTTTCTTATCTGGTAAATGCCGATGATATGGATAGATTGCATGAGACAGCCACAATCTTAACAACTCTTAACCGTATAAGCCTCTCATGGCGGTTTTCCTTTGCAAAGATAAGTATATTTTTTGAAAACTCCTATTCTTGTTGTCTATTTTTCTTGGAGTTTCTCTTACTTAATCGTACCTTTGCAACGCAAAACAGATAAAACAAAATATTGCAAATGAAAAAACAACTAAAAACTGCCTCTATCTGTGTACAGGGAGGCTATGAAGCGAAAAACGGTGAACCTATTGAGTTGCCAATCATCCAGAGTACTACCTTTAAATATGATAACTCTGAAGAAATGGCGATGCTCTTCGATTTGAAGAAAGAGGGCTATTTCTATACCCGTCTGCAAAATCCTACCAACGATGCTGTGGCCAAGAAGATTGCACAACTCGAAGGTGGAGTAGGGGCAGTACTGACCAGTAGCGGACAGGCAGCCAACTTCTATGCCGTGTTTAATATCTGTGAGGCTGGCAGCCATATCGTTACTTCCAACGAAATCTATGGTGGCACATTCAATCTCTTTGGCGTCACCCTGAAGAAACTGGGTATTGAATGTACCTTTGTCAATCCCAACGATAGCGAAGAGGAAATACAAAAGGCTTTCCGTCCCAATACCAAAGCGGTGTTTGGCGAAACCATCAGCAATCCCGGCTGTGCCGTACTCGATATCGAGAAATTCGCACGCATTGCCCATCGTAACGGTGTGCCTCTCATTGTAGATAACACCTTTGCCACTCCCATCAACTGCCGCCCCTTTGAATGGGGTGCCGACATCGTGACCCACAGTACCACGAAATACATGGATGGCACGGCATCGCAGGTGGGAGGTGTTGTCGTAGATAGCGGACAGTTTGACTGGATGGCGCATGCCGATAAGTTCCCCGGACTCTGCACTCCCGATGAGAGCTACCACGGACTCACCTATGTCAAGGCATTCGGAAAAATGGGCTATACCACCAAACTCGTTGCCCAGCTCATGCGCGACTTGGGCTCTATCCCTGCACCGATGAACTCATTTATCCTCAACCTCGGTCTTCAGACCCTCCATCTGCGCATGGCACAGCATTGCAGCAATGCCCAGCGTGTGGCAGAATTTCTGCAGGCAGACCCTCGTGTGGCATGGGTACACTATAGCGGACTGCCAGGCGATGCCTATCATGAGTTGGCAGAGAAATATCTGCCTGGCGGATCGTGTGGCGTCATAGCCTTCGGACTGAAGGGCGACCGTGAGACCGCTATCCGCTTTATGGACTCGCTCGACATGATCAATATCGTGACCCACGTGGCTGATGCACGCACCTGTGTGCTTCACCCTGCCAGCCATACCCACCGTCAACTTTCCGACGAACAGCTTCGTGAGGCTGGTGTGGCTCCCGATCTCATTCGTCTTTCTGTCGGTATTGAAGATTGTGACGACATCCTCGACGACATCCGTCAGGCTCTCGATAAGATCTGAAAGTAGTTTTCATAAACAATAATAACAAACAGGAGGCAGACACGCATCATCGGTGTTTGCCTCCTGTTTTGTTATTCGGATGTCACGGTGATTATTCCTTCACAGCCTTCATGATGACTTCCACATGGTTGCCAGACTTGAGGATTGTGTTCTGGAGGAAGTCTGATATCTGTTTACTGTCAATCTCGTTGACCGTCTTCTTATAGTCGGTATGGGTATCTACACCGCGTGTGGCATAGTTGATCAGCACGCTAAGCCAGTGGCTGTTCTCACGGCTGTCCACATCGGCTTGCTTCAGCAGAATCTCCTTGACCTTCTGCAGGTCGGCAGCATCAGCACCTGCCACGACCTCCTTCATGCCTTGGAAGAAGCAGGGGATGGCAGCATCCGACTTCTCAGGATTCAGCTGTGCGCTACCAACGATATTGACAGCAGCCAAACCGTCTTTATCGGTGAAGACAGAGGCGGTGGCACCCGCATGATAGGCAGCGCTGAGTTCCTCACGGATAGATCGCAGATACTTCATCTCCAACAGGCGAGCTGCCACGTCAGCCAGCACGTCAGTCTTCAGTGTGTAAGGCGTCATGGCATACCATATCTCCTGAACCTGATTCTGTGGGTTGCTCATCGCCTTGGTGAATACGTTGCTCACCTTGCCTTTGGCATAGGGGATGTCCTTGTTTTGCAGGGTGCAGCCCTTTGCAGGCAGCGAAGCGATATACTGTTCGATGAGTGGCAGAAGTGTAGCCTCGTCGTAGTTGCCCACGAAATAGAAGGTGAAGTCTTTGGCATTGCCATAATACTGCTTACCTATGGCCAGCAGACGGTCGTAGTTGATGGCCTTGATATCGTCGGCAGAAGGTATGCGTGCCAGTTTGCTACCCAGATATACGGTGCTCTGTACTGAGTCTTGGAACACGAGGTTGGGGTTGTTGCTCTGGTTGGCAAGGATGGTGGCATAGGTGTTCTGCAGGTTGGCAAACGATTTCTCGTCTTTCTTCACTGCTGTCATATCGAGGTAGATGAGTTGCATCAGCGTCTCGATATCCTTCGGAGTGCTCTTACCGCTCAATCCGTGGTAGAACGGATCCATGGTGAATTTGACACTCGCCTGCTTGCCAGCCATGGCCTTTTCCAGTTCTGCGTTGGTGAAATTGCCCAGACCGCTGGCATCCAGTGCCTGGGTCATCAGCATCACACTGCTCTGATCGGCTTTCTCAAATGCCGAATATCCCACCTTGGCTTTTGCAGAGAAGAGAATCTCGTTGTCCTTGAAGTCGGTCTTCTTCATGATGACCTTCGCACCGTTAGACAGTGTCAGTTCCTTATATCCCAACACCTTATTCTCTACGGTCTTCCTGATCTTGCCAGCCTTAGGCAGCTGGGCAATGAGGGGTTCGTTCTTCACGTGATCCACGTAGGCTTCGAGTTTCTCTGCCCTCACCCCTTTCACAATGTCAGCCAACTGCTGTTCGGTGGGGTATGCCTTACCGTCTTTCTCCTGCATCATCATCAGCGTCACGAAGTTGGTATCGCTGTTGCAGATGAGTTTCTTGGCATACATATTGATCACCTCCACGGGGATGTTGGGGATGAGCTGTTGCAGGATAGCACTCTCGTCTTCTATCGAGGGGATAGGTTCGTTGGCAATGAAGTGATCCACATACTGTGTGGTAAACTGCTCATTCTTCATTTTGTCCTTATTGGCAAGGTTTTTCTCTATCTGACTTTTGATCTCGTCCCTGGCACGCTGATATTCTGTAGCAGTGAAACCGAAGTCGTGCGCACGCTTGGCTTCACGCAATACAGCGGCATACGCCTCCTTGACTTGACCTTCCTTGGCGAGTCCTGTCAGCGTGAAGGCACCGCAGGTTCTCGACATGAGGTAATCGCCATTGTCGCCCACAGCCTGCAGATAGGGGCAGTCGGGCTCCTGGGCTTTCTCGCTGAATCGGGTGTTCAGCATGAGGGTGAGTGCATTGTCCATGTATTTCATGAGGAGATAGTCCATGTTGACCTTCATCTCATCGGGAATAGCTTTGTGCTTCATGTTGATGAGGAAGAGGTCAAACTGCTGTTCCTTGTCCTTATCCACCACATAGATTGCGGTATCGTTGGGGCTTACCTGCTCTGGTATCACTTTGGCGGCATCGGCAGGCACCTTGATGTCGGCAAACAGCGTCTTGATCTGTGCTTCGATATGATCTACGTCCACATCACCCACCACGATGATGGCCTGGTTGTCTGGGCGATACCATTTGCGATAGTAGTCGCGCAGGGTTTCGGGGTTGCATCCGTCGATGACGCTCATCAGTCCGATAGGCATGCGGAAGCCGTATTTCTCGTTTTGGTAGAGGCGAGGCAGACTGCGCTCGATCATGCGCTGCTGACCCACCATGCGCATGCGGTACTCATTGTGCACCACATCGCGCTCGTCGTCTATGGCTTTCTGCGTCAGCGAGATGCCGTTGCTCCAGTCTTTCAGTATCAGCATACACGAATCCACAGCCGTTGGTCGGGTGGTGGGCACATCGGTGAAGAAATACACCGTTTTGTCAATACTGGTATAGGCATTGAGGTTGCGACCGTATTCCACGCCGATGCTCTGCAGATATTCCTGTAGGGTATTGTCTTTGAAGTGTTCTGTGCCGTTGAATGCCAGATGCTCCAAGAGGTGTGCCAGTCCGCGCTGGTCCTCGTTCTCGTTGATAGAACCGACCTTCTGTGCGATATAGAAGCTTGCCACATGCTCAGGGAAATTGTTTTTGCGGATGTAGTAGGTCAGTCCGTTGTCCAGATGACCAATCTTCACCTTGCTATCCACGGGGATAGGTGGCATTTGCTGTGCCGTCGTTGGTGTTGCACCTAACAGTAGCATGGCCGCTGCCAATAGATTTTTTGTTTTCATATTTTACGATTTTGTTAATAATGATTTTCTCGCGATTAGGATATTGTGTGCAAAAGTAAGTATTTTGTTATGATAAGCAAAGCTTTTGCACCGATTTATAGTGCCTTTTAATGTTTTTTAATTCAAGTCCCTCAGTTGCGCATGTGGGGAAGTTAGAGGGAAGTTAGAGGGAAGTAAGAGGGAAGTTAAGGGACAAATGTCCTAGGTCTTACGTCAAAATGTCCTAGGTCTTACGGCAAAGGCTATTGTCTCTTAACTTCCCGAACGACCGTAGGGAGTGATAACTTCTTTAACTTCTATCAATTCCCTCAGTTGCGAAACTTGAATAAATCAATAATGGAGAAAAAAAACACGTGCCACCCTGAATCGCTTCAAGGCGGCACGCTGTATGTGCATCATCCGTAATGGATGGCGTATCGTTTTACTGGTATTACTCGTTGACCAGAGGAACGGCGAAGTACCCCTTCCTGCCAGTGGGGAACACACCCTGGATGAAGAGTACAGGATCCTTGGAGGTTGAAGTTTCCTTCACCGCATTCTGCAGGTCCTCCACCGACTTCATCGGCTGTTCGTTCACGCGCTGGATAATGAAGCCCTGGGGCACGCCAGCCTCTTTCAGTCTGCCGCCGCTAATCTTAGCCACCTGCAGACCATAGCCGATGTTCAATTGCTCCTTCTGGCTGCTGGTGACGGCACGGAACGTACCGCCCAGTACATCGAGGTCGGCATTCTTCACCACCTTGGTAGTGCCCTGTTCGTTCTTCAGCGTCAGCGTAGCAGAATGGCTCTTCTTGTTGCGCAGATAGGTGACAGTCAGTTTGTCGCCGGGGCGCTTCTGGGCGATGATGCCCTGCAGTTCGCCAAACTTCTTGATCTTCTGGCCGTCGATGCTCGTGATGACATCGCCCTTCTTCAGTCCTGCCGAGGCGGCAGCACCATCCTCCACCACTTCGGCCACATAGATGCCTTCCATGGTGCCAAGGTCGAGTTGGTTGCCCTTTTCCTTCTCCACGTCCACATAGGTGCTGACGTCGCTGCCCTTGATGCCTATCATGGCACGCTGCACGGTACCATACTGTTTGATGTCGGCGACTACCTTGTTCATGATAGCGGTAGGAATGGCAAAGCCATAGCCGATGTTCTGTCCGGTCTGAGAGTATATCATCGCGTTGATGCCGACCAGTTCGCCGCGTGTATTGACGAGCGCGCCGCCCGAGTTACCCTGGTTGATGGCAGCGTCGGTCTGAATCATCGACGAAACGCCTTCGCCCATCTGGCGTGCCTTGGCAGAGATGATGCCCGCAGTCACTGTGTTGTTCAGTCCGAGGGGGTTGCCTATAGCCAGTACCCATTCGCCCACTTTCACATTGTCGCTATTGGCAATGGCGATGGCAGGCAGATTCTTAGCATCAATCTTGATGAGCGCCAGGTCGGTGGTCTTGTCGGCACCGACGATGCGGGCTGAATACTCCTTACTGTTCTCGTTGAGCGTAACGGTCAGTTCGTCAGCGCCATCCACCACATGGTTGTTGGTCACGATATATCCGTCGGCAGAGATGATCACACCGCTGCCCGCAGCGGCCTGTCTCGGGGTCTGCACCTGTCGCTTGCGGCTTCCGTTGCTGCCGTTCTGCCCGCGGCCGAAGAAGCCGCCGAAGGGGTCTGAGAAGAAATCCTCAAAGGGGTCGGCATATTCCACGGTCTGCACTTTAGAGTTGATCACCGATTTAATGTAAACCACCGAAGGCAGAGCCTTGTCGGCAGCGTAAGTCAGATCCACCGGTTGTCCCGGGGCAGCAGCAGGAGCCGCCTGGGTTTTGTTGCACGATGCAGCAGAAAATGCGATCACCATCAGATAGACCGCTGGCAAAATGCTTTTCACAATCTTTTTCATGTTCTTTTTTATGTTTTTTTTTGATGTTATAATTCCCGTTTTCGTGAAACTGGGTGCAAATATAGACGCAAAATCTGTTAAACTGCCAAAATGGCATTGCTTTTTGGCGCATTTTAACACTTCGACCGCTCCCCTTAACGGCTGTTTGCGCTTTACCTGCTATTGTTGAAAAAATCACAAAACATCATTTGAAAAAGTTGCAAGTTATTTTCTTATCATCCTTCATTTTCTCGCCATGGCAGAGTTTAAACGAGCTTTATTCTGCTCATTTGGCTTAACGAAAACGTTGGTTTTCACCCTTCATTTTCTCGCCATGGCAGAGTTTAAGCGAGCTTAATTCAGCTCATTTGGCTTAACGAAAACGTTCCTTTAATTCTGTTACCGACCACGCTTTGCAGGAGGTCAACACTGAATCCGAGTTTGTTTGCCAGTTCGCTGATGATTTGCGATTTCTCGGTACTGGGTTTTTCTTTTTCTTTTGTCATAGCTCGTTATTTTGAGGGTTAGTGAATAAGTGACATGTGACATGTGACATGTGACATACGGTGTACAAGTAGTGCAAGTCTGGTAAAGTATTAGAATTTGTAAGGTATATAATCTTATTATATATTATAATATATATATTATAATATATAATAAAGTTTTACATCCCCTATTCGTTCGTTGCTTCTGTTTCGTTTGTCACATGTCACATGTCACATGTCACATGGCCGAATACCGCTGTATCCGTGAGGCTGAACCTCGGCTGCAAAGGTACGAACCTTTGCGTTAACAAAAAAAAAACGTTAAATCGCATTAACACTTCTGTTAAAGTTTCTATCTTCTGCAACAAGGGTTTCAAATCGTAACCGTTTTTCGGGCAACTGCCCGAATCGGCAGTAAACAGGGGCGCGCGCGAGGTATGCCGTTCGGCGGTGGCGATAACGCCAATCGTCGAAGGAGATATTGCCAATCGCCCTCGTCGATTGACGTTCGGCGGTTTAAGGCTCTCCGAGATACTCCGTAATGGCGGCTACCATGGCAGGCGAAAGGATGCGCTGACGGCCGTCGTAGCCGAGCGATCGGAGGCGGGCGATGAGCGGACGGCAGCGATCCATCCATGCTTTCAGCGTGCGCCAGGCATGGCGAGGAGTGACATCGGGGCAGTAGAGCTGTGCCAGACGGGTGCGACTCATGGAGGTGTAAGGACGTAGTGTAGGCATAATGTTCAGATGATTTTATTTTTACGCAAAGTTACTGCCTTTGCCGCAATGGGGCAAAAGAAGCGAGGCGCAGCGCCCGACTTTAAGTTCTTTTAACACGGCATAAGTGGCAATAAGTGACATTAACTGACATTTCGTCCAAGCATACCTGTACCTTTGCAGGCGATAATTTTCTTCTGTTTAACTAAAATCGTTTCTATTATGAGTACACTAACTACTATTCGCTACTGCCTGCAGAAGTGCATGAACACCAAGAGCACTGCTTACGCCAAGTATTACGCACAACCCGTTTCGCAGGGCACCGTGAACCTTGACGAGCTGGCAGCCCACATCTCAGACCACGGATCAGTCTATACCCGCGACGTGGTGGTCGGAGTGATGACCAAAATGGTTGACTGCATCAACGAACTGCTGGCGCAGGGCTACAAGGTGAAGCTGGGCGAACTCGGAACGTTCTACAACTCCATCCGCAACGACGGCAAGAAGGCGGTCAGCGACCCATCCAAGTTTGATGTGGCACAGATTGCCGGTGTGAACCTCCGCTTCCTCCCCTTCAGCGGCAAGAAGCTCGGCGGCAAGTTTAACAACACCTCAACGACTCGCGCAGACCGCCACGCCTACGAGTGCATGGGTATCAAGGAGGCCAACAAGGAGGGACTCTTGCCCATCCCTGTAAAGGTGACCGACAACAACCCGGGGTCAAACGGTGGCGGCGGTAGCTCGTCAACTGGCAGCACCTCTGGCGGTACCCCAAGCGGCGGTAGCGGAGTGGAGGGCTGAACCTAACCGCAGTGCCTCGCTCCCCTGAGGCGAGAGGGGCACTGCCCTAACAGCAGATTCTTATCATGAAGAGTATCCGTTATAAGCAGACGGCATCGCTGGTCTGCATCGTTACAGCCATCGTGTTTGCCTTCATGGGATTTTTCACTCCGCCTACGGGCGAGATCAGCGAGTCGGTATTGTGGTTTGTGGCACAGTGTCTGATATTCTCCGGCAGCCTTATCGGAGTGGATTGCGTGATAGACCAACGGTTGGGCAAGCACAGTTAGTTTTGAGGTTTGGTGTGGGGAAGTTAAGGGAAGTTAGAGGGAAGTAAGAGAGAAGTTAAGGGACAAATGTCCTACGTCTTACGGCAAAAGGCTATTTTTGGTTTTTCGCTCACTTATTCGTACCTTTGACCTGAAGGTCGAAGGTACTTCCGCTCGGAAGTACAAAAGAAAAAGGTATTTTTCTTTTGTACTTCGCTCGCTTATTCGTACCTTTAATCCTACGGATTTTAGGTACTCACGCTCGGAAAAACACAAATTTATTTGGTTTTTCTCTCGCTTAATCGTACCTTTGCAATATGACAATGAAATATAATCCTTATAATCAGCAGGGCGATTATGCCCATTATACGGTGAAGAGGGAACAGCCACTACTGGAATTTCTGCTCGATACCGTGGAACAGAGTCGCAACAAAATCAAACTGACACTGCAGGGCAGGGGAGTGAGAGTGGACCGGAAAACCGTCACCCAATTCGACTTCCTGCTGAAACCAGGCATGAAAGTGGCAGTCAGTCGCACCAAGCGCAACCAAACGCAGTTTAAGAGCCGATGGCTGAAAATAGTATATGAGGACCGATGGATTATCGTGATAGAAAAGAATATCGGCATCCTCTCGATGGCAGCAGGACACAGTTCGCTGAACGTGAAAACGGTGCTCGACGACTATTTCAAGAAGAGTCACCAGAAATGTACTGCACACGTGGTGCATCGCCTCGACCGCGATACCAGCGGACTGATGGTATATGCCAAGGATATCGAGACAGAACAGGTTCTGGAACACAACTGGCACGATATCGTCTTCGACAGACGCTATGTGGCTGTGGTCAGCGGAGAGATGAAGGACGACAGCGGTACGGTGGCAAACTGGCTGAAGGACAATAAGGCGTATGTCACCTACTCATCGCCTGTGGATAACGGCGGAAAATATGCCGTGACACATTTCAAGGTGTTGCAGCGCACCACCGACCATACCCTCGCTGAGTTTAAACTGGAAACAGGACGCAAGAACCAAATCCGTGTGCATACGGCAGACATGGGACATCCCGTGTGTGGCGACGTGAAATACGGCAACGGCGACAATCCGCTCCACAGACTCTGCCTCCATGCCTATATGTTGTGCATGGTGCATCCCGTCACACGCGAACGGATGGAGTTTGAAACACCCATCCCCGCCTCATTCCGATTATTGTTTAAGTAATTGCTGAATAGAAACCATGCAAATATATATCATACTGTTGGTCATGATTATCATCGGCTTTGTGATAGTCAAGCGCATAGCAGGCTGTCTGCTGAAAACCCTTGTGACACTGGTGTTGCTGGCGATACTGGCATGCCTCTACTTCTTCTGCTTCAAAGAAGGAGCAACCCCACCGATACCATGATGCCGTAGAGCAGCATGTTGCGGGCGGTCTCCCCCAGACACTCGTTGAGGCGACGACCATGATTGATGTGGCGCAGCTTCAACCAGCTGAACACATGGAGCACCAGATAGATCAGGGGCAGGAAGAAGGCGAGGGGATGACCCTGATACCAGAACACGATCCCCAACAGGCAGCTCGCCACGCCCAACAGCAGGTAGAGGCGCTCTGTCCAAAGCGGACCGATGCGCACTGCAAGGGTGACCTTGCCGACGCGCTGGTCGTTGTCGCGGTCGCGATAGTTGTTGACGATGAGCAGACTGTCGATGACCAGTCCGCAGGCAACGGACGCTATAGCGACAGAAGGCGTGACGGTATGCAACTGGATATAGTAGGTGATGCAGACAGGGACGATGCCGAAGAAGATCAGCACGAGGATGTCGCCTAAGCCCAGGTAGGACAGGTGGGTGGTGTAGAGAAAACAAAAGGCTACGCAGCAGATGCCGACCAGAATCATTTCAAGACCGCCGAAGATGATAAGGGGCAGACCTGCCACACACGCCACGCATGTGGTCAGGGCGATGGCACGCTTCATGGCATCGAGAGACACCCAGCCCTGGGTGCAGGCACGCAAAGGACCGAGACGGGTGGCGCTGTCGTCGTTGCCATGGGCATAGTCGAAGAAGTCGTTGATGAGATTGGCGTCGATCTGCATGACCAATGCAAACAGCAGGCACAGGGATGCCGACAGCCAGTTGAAGACATCGTCGCCATAGGCTTGGGCATCGACATGCGCCAAGGCGCAACCTATCATGACGGGTACGGCGGCACCGGTGAGGGTCTTGGGACGGACTGCCAACAGCCAGGCCTTCCAGGAGTTTTGTTTGATATTCTCTTCGTTCATTATATGTTTTTTTGTCTGTAAAGTCTTGCAAAAGTACAGATTATTGCGTACATTTGCAAAAAATAAGCCCATTTTCTATGAACAACAATAATCCCAGTCTTGATTTGATTGATTTTGTGGAGACACAGATCCTCCCACGGTATGCTGATTTCGACCGTGCCCACGGCATGGAACACGTCACGAGAGTGGTGAGACGGTCGCTGGCGCTGGCGAAAACTACAGGTGCGGATATCAACATGGCGTATGTCGTGGCGGCATACCACGACCTCGGACTGTCGGGACCTCGCGCCGTGCATCATCTGACGAGTGGCAAGATACTGATGCAGGACGCCCGACTGAAACGATGGTTCTCGCCCGATCAGCTGAAAATCATGAAGGAGGCGGTGGAGGATCACCGCGCCTCTGCCTCACACGCCCCACGGAGCATCTACGGAAAGATTGTGGCAGAAGCAGACCGCGACCTTGCCCCTGAGGTGGTGTTCCGACGGGTGATACAGTTTGGGCTGGACAACTACCCGGACATTGACCGCGAAGGACAATGGAAGCGATTCAAATCGCACCTGGAAAACAAATATGCGGCAACGGGATATATACGACTCTGGATACAAGGGTCGGAAAACGAGCGCAACCTCAAGGCGCTGCGCGAAATACTGGTCAATCCGAAACAGTTGCGCCAATGGTTTGAACAGTGTTATGAACAAACCATTGGCGCTGAGTGACGGAGTCTCTGGCAGGTAGGGTGATGCGAGGATTTCCTGTCGGTTAACCCCGATTGAGGTTTAGTTGTAGAAATTCCAGGAAACACCGATACGCAGTACTTTTCCATTTTGTGGATAGTGGGGCGCAAGGAACATCATCTTGTTGCCCATACCCTTGTTGACATGGCTCATCATGACGAAGAAACGGGTGCGCTTCAGGTGCATGTTGGCATAGACGTCAACAAAAGGATAGCCGCCCAGTTCCACACGCGACTCGACATTCTTCTGTACGGCAAACTGGCCGATCTGAGGCAGATAGTCGGGCGCGTAGTATTTGGTGAAGAAGGTGGCATCGGCACCCAGTTCTACGGTCAACTGCTTCACGACCAGGAATTTGAAAAAGAGGTTGGTGAAGATATTGACAGTGGGCACGGGAAGCACGTCCTTGTTGCTCGAATTCTGGTAAGTCACGATGTTCTCCCAATGCAAGGGTCCCAACTTGAAGTTCTGACGCAGTTGGGCTGTCAGGAGGTTGATGTTGCCACCCTCCTGATAGACACCGCCCTGCAGCCCTGTGAAGTTATGGTTTTCGTCGATGGCATACTCCATGCCGAAGTAGGTGTAGTTTTTGATCTCTTCGACAGCCACACGCAACTGGGTGTGGGTCCTGTCGATGGTGAAGATGCCTTCGATGCCGGAACGGATCTCCTTACTCATATCGCCGTTGTCCCACCACAGGTGTTTGGAGTGGTACTGGCGCTGGAAGAAGGTTGGCGTGATGCGGTCGAAATGGGCTTTGGCAGCCAGTCGCACAGTATCGCCAAACAAAGGGAAATTGACGTCGGTATTGAAATTAAGACTCACAGAACCAGCGTTGCTGCCCGTCAGGAAGAACTCACCGTCGAGGTTGTAATGGAGGGTGCGCCCCTGGGTCTTCGACAGCTGTCCGCCCACACTCACCAGACCTTCTGACCAACTGCGCATATAGTAGCCTTCGTCACCCTCCTGCAACAGGTCGGGCATCTGGTATTTACGATGGTCGTAGCTGACGAAGGCCTTGAGGCCGGCCTTGGCATACTTGTTGAAGCCCTCCATCAGCGCTACGGCAAAGGTATTCTTGACAGAGAGGTATTTCGTCTGGTCGTAGATGGAGTCGTTGCCATAGATGCCACGGTCATCATATTTATAATAGGTGTTGGCATAATAGCCGGCAGGAGAGGCATACGCCTGATTGATGCGACTGAAGCTATTGATGTCGAGGGTGTGGATGAAACTGGTGACGGGTACGTAGATGCGCTTGGTGTTGGCGTCGAGCGAATCCTTCCGGTGTTGCACAGCCAGCAAGCTGTCTGCCATCTGCTGGGAGGTGACCTGAATACGGGTGGAGTCTGGATCGGCAGGTTTCTCGCCAGTCTTGGGCAGATCGCCTGCGATGCGGGCTCCGTCGGGTCTGCCCGTGGCAACAGGATCGGTGGTGCGCTTGTTGTTGCGGCGCTTGTTGCCGTTAGCATCGTCACCATCCTGATTGTTGCGGAGGTTGTCGCGCTGCTTCCTGTCTTGGGCTGACGCCTTGGCAAACGCCCTGGCTTTCTTTTCCGCTTCGGTCAGCGCCACGCGCTTGTAGAAGCCGATATTGTAGCGATGGGAGAGAAACAGGTGGTTGGAATTGTTGCGGTTCCAGTTTTTAGAGAGCACCGTCGGTATCTCGTTCTCACTAAACTGGTCGTCGTAGCTCTCTGGGTGGGTGATATAGTTGTCGTCGGTGATACCGCCGTTCTCAGCCGCCTTGCGATGGTAGGTAGAGAACAGGGCATGCATCTGATATTTGTCGCCGATATACGAGGCAAAGAGCGATGCACCGAAGTGGGAGGTGCTTTGGTTCTGATAGTAACCTCTGGCATAGTGGTAGTCGAGGTCGAAACCGATGCCCAACCGCTTGTTGGCATTGACAGCAAATTTAGCGTCGATATGGTCTTCACCGTTCTGCTTGTCGCCACAGTTGTCGTAGCTTAGATTGGTGAAAGGCGACAGCGTGTTGACAAACTGAAACGCATCGGGCTCCTTCATGGTGAAGTCGTAAGGCTGGGTGAAGAAGAACTCCGAGGTCTTCGGGCGATCCATGATGATACGGCTGATGCGCGGCGTATAGTTGTTGCCGATGGTATTGTACTCGCCAAACACACCCGTGTTGAAGATGGAGTTCTGGTAGAGGTGGGGCAGGGTGTCGGTAACAGCCGGCGTGACATCGCCATAGCGTCTGTCAACCGTCCAGGTATGGACACCCATGGGGATCTCTTTGTCTGCCACGGAATCCCGATGGTTGGGATTGAAACTGCGGGTGGAGTTATCGTCGGTCACGTTGAAGCCGTCGCCCGTATCGGTGATGCGGGTGGGATTGCTCTGCGCCACGATGTTGAGGGTCATGCTCAGGGTGCATGCCAGCGTGATGATAAACTTGTTCAAAACTGTAGGTCTTTATCTTTATCTTTTTTGAAGAGGCGCAATGCCACTTCTACAAATTTGAAACCCATAGCCACCATGATAACGATGGTTCCGGCATCGTTTCCTTTATAATAAAGATACATGCCGATGATGGCTCCGAAAATGAAGATGGTGTTGAGTATGTTTTTTAGTGTTCTCATTGGAGTAATCCTTCTATTTGTTCAAAAAGGTAATCTTTTCTGTCGATAGTACATTTGCGGAATTTGCCGCTGTGGCGATACAGCTTGGTGTTCTTCTTGTTGACTGCCACACGGTCGGTAATCCAGTCTTCGGCGCTGATGCGGATGGGGGTGCGCTCCTCATCGTAATTATAGCGGATGTTGGACAGGGTGAGGGTGGCTTTGCCGTTGGCACACTGGGCTTTGATGGTGTAGAAGAAACGGGTCTGGTCGAGCACAAGGGCTGTCTTCTGGAAGACGAGCCACTCTTCCAGTTTGACGTCAATCTCATAGGTGGCGGTGTCGGCCTTGATGAGTTGGCTGTTGATCTGCTGGGGTTCGCGAGTCACGCCTTGCAGGTATTTTCCAAGGATGTTGTAAATCTGAAAAGCAGTCTTGCCCGGAGCGTCAAAGGTCTTGGTAAAAGTCACCTTGCCGTTCACTTCGGGAACTGCACCCTTGAGGTATTTCTCCATCGGATTCGTTTCGACAACGGCAACTTTCTCCTCCTTCTTTTCGGGTTCTTCCCAGGTGTTTTGCGCTGTGGCGGTCAGGGTCATTGCCATGACGACACACATCAATATACATTTCTTCATCTGTCTCGTTCTCTTTTATAATGGTGCAAAAGTACGAAATATCGTGCGAATGACCTAAAAAAATGTGATAATTTATTTTAATTCCAGTTCCTTTTGCAATCTGATAATCTCGTCGCGGTATTGCGCTGCCTGAAGGAAATCCAGTTCTTTGGCGGCTGCCTTCATCAGTCGGGTGGTCTCTGCAATGCTCTTTTCCAGTTGTTCTTTCGTCATGTGAAGAATGATGGGGTCGGCGGCAAAGGCAGCGGATGCGACAGGTTCGGCATAGGCTTTGCAGCCCTTCTGTTCCGTACCCTCTCTCTCCTGGCGCAGGTCGCTCTGCTTCAGATTCTTCTTGATCTGTTGCGGGGTGATGCCGTGTTCCTCGTTGTAGTGCATCTGCTTCATGCGGCGGCGCAGCGTCTCGTCGATGGTCAGTTGCATGGATGCCGTGATGCGGTCTGCATACATGATGACTTTGCCGTTGACGTTACGGGCGGCACGGCCTGCCGTCTGGGTGAGTGAGCGGTGTGAACGAAGGAATCCCTCTTTGTCGGCATCGATGATGGCAACGAGCGATACTTCCGGGAGGTCGAGACCCTCACGGAGCAGGTTGACTCCTACCAAGACATCGAAGGTGCCGTTGCGCAGGTCTTCGAGTATCTTGATGCGGTCGAGCGTGGCCACTTCGCTATGGATATAGGCGGTTTGAATGCCGTGGTTGAGCAAGAAGGTGCTGAGCTCCTCTGCCATGCGCTTGGTGAGCGTTGTCACCAATACGCGTTCCTTGCGTTGGATGCGCTGCTGGATCTCTTCCATCAGGTCGTCAATCTGATTTTCGGTGGGTCTTACCTCAATCTCTGGGTCAAGCAGTCCGGTGGGTCTGATCAGCTGTTCGACGACGACACCCTCCGCCTGTTGGAGTTCATAGTCGGCTGGTGTGGCAGATACATAGATGACCTGATGGGTCATGGCTTGAAACTCATCGAAGGTCAGCGGACGGTTGTCGAAGGCGGCAGGAAGACGGAAACCAAATTCCACCAGATTGCGCTTTCGGGCGCGGTCGCCACCGTACATGGCACTGATCTGCGGCACACTGACATGGCTTTCGTCAATCACCATCAGGTAGTCTTCGGGGAAGAAATCAAGCAGACAGTAGGGACGCTCGCCAGCTTGTCTTCCGTCAAAATATCTCGAGTAGTTCTCGATACCCGAGCAATGGCCCAGCTCCTTGATCATCTCCATGTCGTATTCCACACGCTCTTTGATGCGCTGCGCCTTGATATCGTCGCCCAATTCCTCAAAATAGGCTATCTGCTTCATGAGGTCGTCCTGAATATGACGGACGGCGATGGAGGTCTGCTCTTCAGTAGTCATAAAGAGGTTGGCTGGGTAGAGCTTGTATTCGTCAAAGGAAGACAGCCGATCCATGGTCATGGCGTCCAGTTCCTCGATGGCATCAATCTCATCGTCCCAGAAGGTGATGCGCAGAATGACTTCGTTGTATGCCATGGCAATATCTACCGTGTCGCCTTTGACCCTGAAACAACCGCGTTTCAGTTCTATATCGTTGCGCACATAAAGTGCAGAGACGAGTCGGCGAAGGAGTGCATTGCGGTCTAATATCTGACCTTTGTGAACCTCTATCACGTTTTCCTGCATGGCAACAGGACTTCCCATACCATAGATGCAACTGACAGAAGAGACGATGACCACATCCTTTCGGCCAGAGAGTAATGCGCTGACAGCCCTCAGACGCAGTCGGTCGATCTCTTCGTTGATGGCGAGGTCTTTCTCGATATACGTATCAGTAGATGGCAGATAGGCTTCCGGCTGATAGTAGTCGTAATAGCTCACGTAGTATTCTACGGCATTGTGTGGGAAGAAACCCCGCATCTCTTCGTAGAGCTGGGCTGCTAATGTCTTGTTGTGTGACAGGATGAGGGTGGGCTTGTTGACATTGGCAATGACATTTGCCACGGTAAAGGTCTTTCCTGATCCTGTTACACCCAACAATACCTGAGCGGCATCGCCACGGGTGATACCGTCGGTCAACTGGCGGATTGCCTCTGGCTGGTCACCCGTCGGTCGGTAGTTGGAGGTCAGTTCAAACTTCATAGAAATGCAAAATTACATATTTTCCTCGTAAAAAAAGTTATTGCAGCGCACTAATTGCTAAAAATCGTTTGAAAACCTTTGCTTTTCGGTAGAAAATGAGTAATTTTGCACGTCAAATCAAAGTATGAGAATGAACAAGAAGTCAATCATTATCTTCTGTATGGCTGCTCTGATGTGCAGTTGTGCCGCAGAGTTTAACAATGTCTATAAGTCACCAGACAATGATTATAAGTATGAATTTGCCAAGCAATGCTTTGCAGAAGGCAAGTTTCAACAGGCCATTTCGTTGCTGCAGGATGTGGTAACTTTCAGAAAAGGTACTGATACCGCAGAAGAGAGCCTCTATCTTTTGGCACTGTCACAATATTGCAACCACGACTTTGAAGCTGCCAGCGCTACCTTTAAGAAATATTATGCCACCTATCCAAAAGGTGTATTTGCAGAGCAGGCTGCCTTCAATGTGGGACAGTCGCTCTACGAAAGCACTCCTGAACCACGACTCGACCAGACGCCTACAGTAGGCGCTATCAATGCCTATCAGCAGTTCTTGGATGTGTTCCCTGATTCTAAATTGAGGGCAGAGGCACAGCAGCGCCTGTTCGACCTGCAGGACAATCTCGTGAAGAAAGAGTATCTCTCGGCTGAACTGTATTACAACCTCGGGGGATATTTCGGAAATATCAATGCCAATACAGAGAGTAACTATGAAGCATGTATCATTACCGCGCAGAATGCGTTGAAAACATACCCCTATACCAAGTTGCGCGAAGAGTTTGCGGTACTTATCATGCGTAGCAAGTTTGACCTCGCAGAAAATTCCTCTGAAGAGAAAAAACTGGAGCGCTATCGCGATGCAGAGGATGAATGTTATGGATTCCTCAATGAGTATCCCGATTCTAAAGAAGCATCTCGTGCCAACAAGTATATTGCCAAGTGCAAGAAGATCACTGGCGATTGATGTTCCATCAGCAATAAACAGTAAGATAGTATTAACAGCGTAAAATAGTTTAAGATAAATATCAATGGATTACAAGAAATCAAAAGCACCGGTTAACACCGTTACCCGTAACATCATGGATCTCTGTGACGAGACAGGAAACCTTTATGAGAGTGTTGCTATCATCGCGAAGCGTGCCAACCAGATTAGCGTTCAGATCAAAGAAGACCTGTCGAAGAAACTGGCTGAGTTTGCCTCATATAACGACTCACTCGAGGAAGTGTTTGAAAACCGTGAGCAGATTGAAATCTCACGCTACTACGAGAAACTTCCGAAACCTACACTGCTCGCTACACAGGAGTTTGTAGATGGCGAAATCTACTGGCGTGATCCTGCTCGCGAACAGAATAGCGAAGAACTGAACTAATACAGTCATGATACAGCGTAAGCAGACCATCTTTCTCTTCTTGGCTGCCGTGATGAGCGTCTTGGCATTGTGTTTCCCATTGGCTACTGTAAGTGCCGATGGATTTACTCTGCACCGTGTCTATAGCTTGTGGATGACAACTCCGAGTGGAGCGCTCAGCTACTTGCCGTGGCCATTGTTTATGGTCATGCTGTTGGCAGCATCACTGAGTGTATATACCATCTTCCGCTATACGCAGCGCACTCTGCAGGCGAGCTTCTGTCTGATTAACATCATGCTCCATGTTATATGGTATGTGGCACTGGCTGTGCTCAGCAAGTTCCTGGCTCCTAATGCAGCAGATTTCCATGTTAATATTGCTGCTGTGTTCCCTGCTATTGCCATTATACTTTGTTTTATGGCGCGTCAGGGTATTCTCTCCGATGAACGTAAGGTTAGGGCAGCTGATCGCATCCGCTGATTCCCACCTTATTAATATATAACACGATGGATGGCTTTTCTTATGAAGGTCATCCATCGTGTTTTTTGTCTAAAAGGGTGATAAAGAGTGTCAAGGCGGGACAATAGTGACTGTTATGCTATTTCGAGTAGTGTCATGATTGTTGCATGTTGCCTTTTTTATTTGATGACAAAGGCAAGACAGTAGTGATTGTTGAAGCACTTTTACTTTGGACTGCAAAAAGAAGAGTTCGGTGGAAGTAATGATTCCATCGAACTCTTATCTCTTGATGATAGCTATATGTCAGCGGATGATGGCGGTCCATCCTCCACCCGGAGCCATATAGATGGGCAGACGGCTCTTGCCATCTACTTCAATGCGTTGATGCTGGTAGTCGGTTGCTTCGCGATCAGCATTGATGCCATCGGCAAAGATGTCGGCTGTGGCGCGGTGATCGCCAAGGAACGAACAGTCTATAGTCAGATGGCGTGCTGTCCAGTTAGTCATGGCTGCTACATACCAGGTGTTACCTTTGCGACGGGCAACTACAGCATATTCGCCCATCTCACCGGCCAGGGCGACTGTCTCGTCGAAGACGGTAGGAACGGCAGCAATGAAATCGGTACATTCTTGATTCTGCATGTATTTTGAAGGACTGTCAGCCAACATCTGGAGTGGAGCGTCAAACAGGGTGTACATAGCCATTTGATGAACACGGGTGCCTTGACTCATGGGATGGTCGTTGTTGCCGAAGAACTGTGATCGAACGGCATTGACCATAGCGCCTGGAGTATAGTCAAACGGACCAGGCAACGCACGGAGGTAGGGGATGGTGACGTCGTACATGGGTTGGTCGTGGAGTGGACCGTCACCGACACGTGGTTCCCATTTCGAGTTCTCCAGACCTTTCACTCCTTCGAAATTGACGATATTGGGATATGCTATCTGTACGCCGAAAGGACGCATGCCGTGAAGGTCGAGCAAAAGGTGATGGCGTGCTGCACATGCGGCTACTTCATAGACAGACTGGATGACACGTTGGTCGTCACGGTCGAAGAAGTCAACCTTGAAGCCTTTCACACCCATATCACCATAGTGTTTCATAATCTCTTCCATCTTTTCATGACCTCTTTGAATGAGGTTGCGCCATGACGACCAGAGAATGACACCGACACCCTGTTGACGGGCATAGTCGATGATGCCTGCCATATCCATCTTGTCAGAGAAGTGGAGTAGGTCTTCGGGATCACTCCATCCTTCATCAATGATGATGTATTCGAGTTTGTTCTTGCGGGCAAAGTCGATGAAGTATTTATAAGTTTCCGTATTGATGCCGGCACGGAAATCGACACCTGTCAGGTTGGTGTTGTTCCACCAGTCCCATGCTACCTTCCCGGGTTTAATCCATGAGGTGTCTGTCAGCCGGCATACAGGACCAAGGCGGCGTGCAATGTCGTTGCCCAATAGTTCACGGTCTGAGTCGCTGATCACAATGATGCGCCATGGCAGGCGACTTACGTTTTCGGCAATATGTTCTGCACGTTGTGTGGGTACAAGATTCAGACGATTGTAACCGCCTATCTCCTCTTCTAATGGCAGGGGAGGAAATGCTGCCTGAAGACTGTTGCCTTTCCCCTTTTTGAGATACATGCCGGGATAGTTTTCTACGTCTGCCTCCATCACAACGGCTTTGCGCTTTTCTGGGAGACAGATGGCTGTGGGAGTGATAGCAAGTGAGTCTGCAAACATCTGAGAGAGACGCTGACGGTCGTAGTATGACTCAAACGAGTAGCACCAGCGCTCTCCTGCACGATTGTCGTTGACGTAAGGGATGAATGCTTCATAGTCTGCAGCGAAACGAAATTCTGCGGTCTCGTTGACTACCTTTGCCAAGGGTTTGGTGGGGACGATGCGATAGGCTGCTGCATCATTGAACACACGAAACTCGACAATCAGACCATTGCATACCATTTGCAGTAGGCCATAGTTGCCGGAAGACTTCCTCACGTTTGACGAACGAGTCTTCTTTACCTTGACGTTCTGTCCGAAATCCATGATGTCGGTTTTCAGTCCGATTGCGGATGGTTGCAGTATGACGGTATTATCCTTTCGGATATCCCATTGTAGTTGGTTGTCGGTGCACACATTGACGGTAATCAGTCCGTTGGGCGAACTGACGGAATAAGTCTTGGCGCTGACGGTCATTGTTGCCAGTGTTAGGCAGAGAGAAACGAGAATCTTTTTCATATCTTATAGAAATTGGTTTTCAGTATGCGCAAAGTTACGAAAAATAATCGATAGATATGCCATTTTTCAATGTTTTTATAGTTGTGATTTGTCTGTTAACTCAAAAAATACTACTTTTGCAGCCGAAATAAGATTGTATGAACAACGATAACGGGAGAGAAATATGAAAATAACCGCTAAAACAGGATTGGTATTGGAAGGTGGAGGAATGCGTGGCGTATTCACTTCGGGTGTTCTTGATGCCTTTATGAAACATGAGATATGGTTTCCATATGTTGTGGCAGTATCGGCGGGTGCCTGTAATGGATTGTCGTATATGAGCCATCAAGCACGAAGGGCACGTTACTCCAATATTGATATGTTGAAGAAATATGATTATATTTCGCTTAAGAAACTCATCAAAGATGGTACGATATTCGATGCAAACATTCTTTATGATCGTTTTCCAAATGAGATTGTGCCTTACGATTATGATACCTATGAACATAATCCAGCTGTGTTTGAAGCCGTCACCACAAATTGTTTGACGGGAAGGGCGGAATATCTCTCCGAGCGTTACGACCATCAGCGTCTTACACAGATTGTTAAGGCGAGTTCTTCTTTGCCTTTTGTGGCACAGATTACTAAGGTTGATGGAATACCGATGCTTGACGGAGGTATTGTAGATAGTATTCCGGTTGTGCGTTCCATGGATACTGGACATACTGAACATGTGGTGATATTGACGAGAAACCGTGGCTATCGCTCGTCGGAACCTGATTTGAAGGTGCCGCGTTTTGTGTATTCTCGTTATCCCAGACTGCGTGTGGCATTGAGTCGTCGTGTTGCGGAATACAATCGCCAGTTGGAACTTATCGAACGTATGGAGGATTGGGGAGAGATCATGGTCATACGTCCAGAACGACCCATGGAGGTGGGAAGAGTAACACGTGATGTGGAAAAACTGGAACGGCTCTATGAGGAGGGCTTTATGCTTGGTGAACGCTTTGTCAATCAGGAACAATTGACTGGAGTATAACAATTCCATCTGACTTTGCATCTTGTTGATTGCAAAATCAGATGGAAATTATTTTGTAGGGGCTGTTTGGATTATTCGCCCAATAGGTCGGGGCGGAGACGGCGTGTGCGTTCTAAGGCCTGTTCCAATTCCCATTCTTTGATTTTGGCCTCGTTACCGCTAAGCAGAATCTCTGGTACTTTCCAACCTTTATAGTCGGCAGGGCGAGTATAGATTGGGGCTGCCAATAGATCATCCTGGAAACAGTCAGACAGAGCACTCTGTTCGTCACCAATCACGCCAGGCACTACACGTACAACAGCATCGGCAATGATGGCAGCTGCCAGTTCGCCTCCTGTCAGCACGTAATCGCCAACAGATATTTCCCTTGTGATGAGATGGTCGCGAACGCGCTGGTCAATACCTTTATAGTGACCGCAGAGGATGATAAGGTTGCCTTTCAATGATAGGTCGTTGGCAATATGTTGATTGAACTGCTCACCATCGGGTGAGGTAAATATCACCTCGTCGTAATCACGCTCAGCCTTCAGGGCAGTAATACATCGGTCAATAGGCTCACACTGCATGACCATTCCGGCAGAACCGCCATACGGATAGTCATCCACACGACGCCATTTGTCGAGCGTGTAGTCACGCAGGTTGTGCAGGCGGATTTCCGCCAGCCCTTTCTTTTCGGCACGTGCAAGAATGCTTTCGTGAACAAAGCCCTCAATCATTTCGGGTAATACACTGATAATGTCGATTCTCATATTCTACTGTTTCCTTCTAGTTGATATTCTTTTATTCTGATTGCGCTATACACTAATTGTAATCGTCTGTATAGTGCGTATTGATGCAGAGGGGTATTTAACGGTAATATTCCTTGATGGCATCCAACTGCTTGTAACCTACTTCGCGTCCCAGTTCATAAACCAGTTGCATGCGTTTGGGGTCATGGCAGAGATGGCCAATGGGAATCTTGCCTTCCGGACGAATGACAAGGCATCGACCTTCCTTTTCTGCTTGTGTCACATAGTCCAATTGACTGTTATACATCAGATGGCGCTGATCCATGGCTTCTATCATATTGGGATAATGACGGAGTGCCAAACGCATGAGAGGCATCAGAGCGTTATGAGACTTGCGATAGCCTGCTGGTTGGGTTAGGATGACGATGTTACGTTTATAACCCTGACTCTCGTAATAGGCCAAAGGAATGGAGTCGCTGACACCACCGTCGAGCAGTTGGTGATTGCCGATAGGAACAACTCTTGAAACCATAGGCATGGAGGCAGAGGCACGTATCCACTCCAATGTTTCATAATCAATATGGTCTAATTGATGATAGACTGCTTTTCCTGTTGTTACATCTGTGCAGACCACAGTAAACTCAATGGGATTGTTGGCGAATGTCTCTGAATCGAAGATGTCGTAGTCGTGGGGAACGATATGGTAGGCAAATTCGGCATTGAAATAGTCGCCAGAGCGGAAGAGTGAATGCCAACCGCTGTAGCGCCTGTCTTTGGCGAATCGTTTGTTATAACGGATGGCGCGTCCTGGTTGCTGTGACTTATAGTTGCAACCGAATGCTGCGCCTGCAGATACGCCGATGATACCGTCGGGCTTAATGCCTGCTTCCATCATCACATCGATGACGCCAGCAGTCCATAGTCCGCGCATAGCACCGCCTTCAAGTACCAATCCTTTTTTCTCCATTGTCTTATCTGTTGTCGATAATTCCGTAATTGCTGTATTGGTGACGGGGGAATACAAATGCTTGATCGCTGATACCACCCGTTTTGAAATTGGTTATTTTTATTGTAGTGTGGAAAAAGCCTACCTTCACACGGATGCTGATGGGATTTCGTGTGTGGTGGTCGAGCAGTACATCAGCCTCTTTAATGCCCTTAACGCCCTTTTTTGCCTTTAGTGTGATGACATAACCACGCTTGTCGTTAGCAATATGGTAGTTGTAGTTGTCGGGCTTGAATGTGAATTTTGAGGCATATTTATCGCGTGATTCATCGTCAGAACGATAGATGGTAACGGTTCTCTTCTTCCGATCTACACGGGTGTAGGTGATTTGGTCGTTCCATGCTGTGTAGCGGTCTTCTACAAATTTACTGCTTTTCCCTTTGGTCCAGATAGTTCCTTGGGCTTTGTAGATGCCTATGATATTGACACTATAGCTTAAACGTGAACCTTGAGGACCATAAACCTTTTGATAGGCCTCGTTGAACATACGCCGCGCTTGACGTGAATTAGGAGACTCCTGTGCATGAAGCCCTATTGTGAACAACATGCACAGGAGTATGAGATAATATCTAATCATATTTGTTATTAAGCATTGTATTCCTGCCAACTCTTGATCTTGATGTCTTCAAGTCGGAGGGCAGTGAAGGCTTCAATGAAGGCTTTTGCCAGACGCACATTGGTCATCAAGGGGATGTTGTGGTCGATGGCGCCGCGACGAATGCGATAACCATTGGTCAATTCGCGCTTGGTGTGGTTCTTGGGAACGTTGACAATCAAGTCGAATTTGTGGTCAGCAATCATCTGCATGATATTGTTGTCGCCTTCCTCATCGGGCCAGTTGACGGCAGTGGCTTTCACACCATTCTCATTGAAGAACTTGGCTGTGCCTGGTGTGGCATATACCTCGTAACCCTTCTTGACGAGTTGCTTGGCTGGTTCGAGCAATGAAACCTTACCCTTTGCGGCTCCTGAAGAGATGAGAACGCTCTTCTTGGGAAGACGGTAGCCAGTGGCGATGAGTGCGTTGAGCAAAGCCTCGTTGAGGTCATCGCCCAGACAGCCTACCTCACCGGTAGAGCTCATATCAACACCGAGTACGGGATCGGCATTCTGCAGACGGGCAAATGAGAACTGTGATGCCTTGACACCGATGTGGTCGATGTCGAACTCGCTCTTGGCTGGACGAGAATAGGGAGCATCAAGCATAATCTTGGTTGCTGTCTCGATGAAGTTGCGCTTCAGAATCTTCGATACGAAGGGGAATGAGCGTGATGCACGCAGGTTACATTCGATAACCTTCACCTCACGATTCTTGGCAAGGAACTGGATGTTGAATGGTCCGCTGATGTTGAGTTCCTGTGCAATCTTGCGGGAAATCTTCTTAATCTGGCGGATAGTTGAGAAATAGATATGCTGTGCGGGGAATACCATGGTTGCGTCACCAGAGTGGACACCGGCATATTCCACATGCTCAGAGATGGCATATTCAATAACCTCACCCTTGTCGGCAACAGCATCAAACTCAATCTCTTTGGTTTCCTGCATGAACTGGCTTACCACTACGGGGAACTCCTTGGATACTTCGGTTGCCATATTCAAGAAACGATGCAATTCTTCATCGTCGTAACATACGTTCATGGCTGCACCTGAGAGTACATAGGATGGACGTACCAGTACGGGATAACCAACTTCATCTACAAACTCCTTGACATCGTCGAACGAAGTCAGAGCGCGCCAACGTGGCTGGTCAATTCCTAGTTTATCGAGCATGGCAGAGAACTTGTCGCGGTTCTCGGCACGGTCAATATCAACTGGAGAGGTGCCCAATACAGGAACGCCCTGACGGTAGAGCTTCATTGCCAAGTTGTTTGGAATCTGTCCACCTACAGAGACGATGACACCGCGTGGCATTTCAAGATCGATGACGTCAAGAACACGCTCTAACGACAGTTCGTCGAAATAGAGGCGGTCACACATGTCGTAGTCGGTCGATACGGTTTCGGGGTTGTAGTTGATCATGATCGACTTGTAGCCGAGTTTGCGTGCAGTGTTGATTGCATTAACCGAACACCAGTCGAACTCTACGCTTGAACCGATGCGATAGGCGCCAGAACCGAGAACGATTACAGATTTCTCGTTCTTATAATAGCTGATGTCGTGTGCGGTCTTGTATGCTTTGCCGTCGGGGGTAGCAAATGCTGGTGTGTGTGTATAGGTGAAATACAAGTAGTTGGTCAGTTCTGGATGTTCAGATGCTACAGTAGGGATGCGTTTTACCGAAGGCATGATACCCATCTGTTTGCGGATCTCACGTACTTTGAGGTTTTCCTTCTCCATATTGCCACTCTGTGGCTTGAGTACGAAACGTGCAATCTGAAAGTCTGAGAATCCTGCCTGTTTCACTTCAAGCATAAGGGCGGCGGGTACGTCTTCTACGGCATTGTATTCCATCAACTGATGTTTCAGGTCAACAATATGCTTCAATCGTTCAAGGAACCATACGTCAATCTTGGTCAATTCCTCGATACGCTTGATAGTATATCCTTCTTCCATGGCCTGTGCGATGGCAAAGATACGGAGGTCTGTTGGGTTTGCCAATGCATCGTCGAGGTCATCGAAGCGTGTGTGGTCATTGCCTACAAATCCGTGCATACCCTGTCCAATCATGCGGAGTCCCTTTTGGATCATCTCTTCAAATGAACGTCCGATGCTCATAATCTCACCGACCGACTTCATGGATGAACCGAGGTGGCGTGATACGCCAGCAAATTTGGTAAGGTCCCAGCGTGGAATCTTACAAATCATATAGTCGAGGCTTGGAGCCACGTATGCTGATGATGTTGTTCCCATCTCGCCAATCTGATCGAGCGTGTAGCCCAAAGCAATCTTGGCAGCTACGAAGGCTAGGGGATAGCCCGTTGCTTTTGAAGCAAGTGCAGATGAACGGCTCAGACGTGCATTGATTTCAATGATGCGGTAGTCGTTAGTTTCTGCATTGAAGGCAAACTGGATGTTACACTCACCTACGATATTCAAGTGGCGTACACATTTAGTAGTGATATCCTGCAACATCTTCACCTGTTGCTCGGTCAATGAGCAGGTAGGAGCCACTACGATAGATTCACCAGTATGGATGCCCAGAGGGTCGAAGTTTTCCATTGAAGCTACGGTGAAACAGTGGTCGTTGGCATCGCGGATGCACTCGAACTCAATTTCCTTCCATCCTTTCAAACTCTCTTCTACGAGAATCTGTGGTGCGAAGGTGAATGCGCTTTCTGCCAGAGATATGAATGTTTTCTCGTCAGGGCAGATACCACTGCCCAGTCCGCCTAATGCGTAGGCAGAACGTACCATTACGGGGAATCCGATATTATGGGCTGCCTTGAGCGCATCGTCCATGTTTTCTACAGCGTGGCTCACGGGTACCTTCATGTCAATCTCTGCCAGTTTCTTGACGAAGAGGTCGCGGTCTTCGGTGTTCATAATGGCTTCTACGCTTGTGCCGAGCACTTCTACACCATATTCTTTAAGAACACCAGACAGATAGAGTTCAGTACCGCAGTTGAGGGCTGTCTGACCGCCGAATGCCAACAGAATGCCATCAGGACGTTCTTTCTTGATGATTTCTGTTACGAAATACGTATTGACGGGTTGAAAATACACTTTGTCGGCAACGCCTTCCGAGGTTTGGATAGTGGCAATGTTTGGATTTACCAGAACCGATGATATACCTTCTTCGCGCAGGGCTTTGAGTGCCTGTGAGCCTGAGTAGTCGAACTCTCCGGCTTGTCCGATTTTCAGGGCACCCGAACCGAGCACGAGTACCTTTTTGAGTTGTTTCTTCATATCTCTTTTATAGGGTTGTTTGTTTTTGCTCTATATATTATATTAAGGTGTTGGTTATTCTGTGGTCTTAAACAAGTCCTTTATACCTCCTATGCTTCCCAGGAGATTTGTGGCTTCGTATGGCAGATAGACAGTCTTGGTCTTGTCGCCATTTGCCAGCTCTTGCATCATTTGGATATATTTCTGTGCCAACAGATAGTTGGCAGGGTTAGTGCTCTTTCCTACGGCTTCGGTGATAAGTTCGATGGCCTTTGCTTCTGCTTCTGCTTTGCGGATGCGTGCCTGTGCTTCACCTTCTGCATGGAGAATGGCTTGCTGCTTCTGTGCTTCGGCACGGTTCACCATAGCGGTTTTCTCACCTTCTGATGCAAGAATCTCCGCAGCTTTTTCACCCTCTGAAGTCAGAATCTGTGCACGTTTGTTTCGTTCTGCCTGCATCTGTTTCTCCATGGCATTGAGCACACTTGTTGGTGGTGTGATGTCTTGGAGTTCTACGCGATTGACTTTTACACCCCATTTGTCGGTGGCATCGTCGAGTACGGCGCGAAGCTTGGTATTGATTGTGTCGCGTGAGGTGAGTGTCTCGTCCAGTTCCAGTTCACCAATGATATTACGGAGTGTGGTCTGTGTGAGTTTCTCGATAGCGTTGGGCAGGTTTGATATTTCATAGACAGCCTTGAAGGGATCAACAATCTGGAAGTAGAGTAGCGCGTTGATCTCCATCTGGATGTTATCTTTCGTAATTACGTTCTGTGATGGGAAATCATAAACCTGTTCACGGAGGTCAATATTGTCAGAGTAGGCATAGCGTCCACGTGTCAGCACGACGATGGCTTTGGCACGGTCAATGAATGGTATGATAACGTTGATGCCTGGTTTGAGTGTCGCATAGTAACGACCGAGACGTTCGATGATTTTTGTTTCCGACTGTGGAATGATAACCAGCGCCATCTTGGCGAATACTACTACGCAGATGATGATGGCGATGAGCACATAGGTGAAAAAAGATGCTTCCATAATGTCTTGGTTTTATTCGTTTATACTTGTTGTTGATTCCACTTGGATGATGGTGCTTTTCCGATCCGTAACCTTTACGGTAGATCCTGCTGTGATGTCGGTGGCGCTATTGCTGACAGCTTTCCATACATCACCGTCAATGGCAACTCTTCCGGAGCCTCCCGTCTTGATGGTTTCTGTGACACGTCCTATTCGTCCGATAAGTGCATCGGCATTGCTAGGACGGTTGGGCTCGTTCTTGTGCAGATAGCGTAATGCTATCGGGCGCACAAAGAAGATGCTGGCCAACGCTACTGCTGCAAAGATTGCCAATTGCCAATAGATGTTCAATCCTATTGCAGCTCCGATAGCCGACGCCACAGCTCCTATGGAGAAACAGATGATAAAGAAATCACCAGACGATAATTCGAGTATGAGACAAATAACGGCCGCGATGGCCCATACCTGCCATACGTTGTTCATGATGTAATCTGCCATAACCCAATCGTTTTTTATGTTGCTGTATTATAATCTCTTTGGTGTCTGTTTTGTGTCGGCTATAGTCTCGGCCTATCAGAGTCCTTAACCCTTGAAACGTTCTGACTGCTGACGGATGAGTTCGGTATCGTCGAAGTAGTTGATCTGCATGGCAGAACGTACCTCACACATGGTCTGAGCTGCTGTCTCGCGCGCCTTTTCAGTACCCTTTTTCAGAATATTGTAGATCTCAGGAATATCCTGCTCGAATTCATGACGACGTTGGCGGATGGGCTCCATAAATTTATTGAGCACATTGTTGAGGAACTTTTTGGTTGTTCCGTCGCCGATACCACCTTTCACATATTGTGCCTTGAGTTCTTCAAGAGTCTTGAATTCTGGCCAGAACTCAGCAAAGTCTTCATCGCTACTGAAAGCTTCGAGGTAGGTGAAAACAGCATTTCCTTCAAGATGTCCCGGTTCGTCCAAGCTCATACGTGGCTCTCCGTTAGACATCTTCTTCACCTTCTTCCATACATCAGCAGCAGAGTCGCTGAGGTAGATGCAGTTTCCAAGTGATTTCGACATTTTCTCTTTACCATCGGTGCCGGGCAGACGACGTGCTGTTGCGTTTTCGGGCAACATGATTTCTGGTTCTACCAGTACCGGTGCATAAGTCTGGTTGAAGCGACGCACCAATTCGCGAGTCACTTCCAACATGGGTTCCTGGTCTTCTCCGGCAGGAACGGTAGTAGCTTTGAAGAGCGTGATATCTGCTGCTTGGCTGACAGGATAGCAGAAGAATCCGAGGGGAATGTTTGCCTCGAAGTTGCGCATCTTGATTTCTGTCTTCACAGTTGGGTTGCGCTGTACGCGACTTACGCTGATGAGATTCATCAGGTAGGTGGTCAATTCTGCCAGTTCTGGTATTTGACTTTGGATAAACAAGGTGCATTTCTCAGGGTCGAGTCCTGCTGAAAGGTAGTCAAGGGCCACCTCGATGATATTTTGTCTGATTTTCTCTGGATTGTCAGCATTGTCTGTCAGTGCCTGAACATCTGCCATGAATACGAACATCTTGTCGTAGCCTCCGGCATTTTGCAGTTCAACACGTCTGCGCAGCGAGCCAATGTAATGGCCTAAGTGCAGTTTTCCTGTAGGACGGTCGCCCGTCAGAATAATCTTTCCCATAATAGTTTTCTGAATTTCAGCACAAAGGTACAGCTTTTTTCTGAATCATGCAACAAATACGGTCTCATTCCCTATTTTATTTTATAGGTATGCGTATTTATGCGTTTTTGATACGCTGTAATATTTCCCCGTAGGGATCGTGCTGTTTTAGTAGTATAATAATGGTTTTTGAAGTGCTTTTTATGTAAATATTATGATGTTTTTCCTTTGTAAATAGCTAAAGTACAAAAAAAGTAGTATCTTTGCATTTGATATCAATTTAATGTCTATAAGAAAGAAGATACTAAGAATACAAAAAATGAATAAAGCTAAATTGATTGTTTTGATAGTTGCCGTAGCCGTACTGGCCAGTTGTGGAACCACCACGACGGTACCTATCACAGGACGAAAACAACACATGATGGTGAGCGACGAAAAAGTGCTCAGCCTCAGTAATCAACAGTATGCGGAATACATGAAAACCGCCAAACCTTCCACGAATGTGGCAAATACCAACATGGTGAAGCGAGTGGGGCAGAACCTTGCAAATGCCGTTGTGGCTTATCTCAACGCCAACGGCCTTTCCAGTGAGGTTGCCAACTACAAGTGGGAGTTCAATCTCGTACAAGACAAGCAGGTTAATGCTTTCTGTATGCCCGGTGGTAAGATTGTGGTCTATGAAGGACTGTTGCCTGTCACTCAAGACGAGACTTCGCTTGCGATAGTTCTCGGACATGAAATAGCCCATGCGGTGGCCAAGCACTCTGCCGAGCAGATGAGTACGCTCATCAGACAACAATATGGCGCACAAGCCCTCAGCGTTTTGATGCAAGGTGCAGGTGCCAGTAGCGGACTGCAGAATATAGCCGGAACGGTTTTCGGACTTGGAGCCAAGGGAGCAAGTGCGAAATATTCGCGCAACCACGAGAGTGAGGCCGACCATCTCGGTATTATCTTTGCAGCCATGGCAGGCTATGATCCACAGAAAGCTGTGGATTTTTGGAAACGCATGTCGCAAGCTACTGGTGGAGGCTCGAAATCATGGCTCAGCACTCACCCTACCGATGCCACACGTATAGCACAGATACAGGCCTGGATGCCTGAGGCTATGAAGTATTATAAGCCCCAAGCTGTTGTTTCCACAAACAAGAAAAATACTGTGCAAACCAAAAAGAAGAATACTACTACGCAAAAAAAGAAATCAATAACCAAAAAAGCAAGACACAAATGAAAATAACTACTCGACACTTCGTCAAATCAGCAATGGCAACAACCGCAGCCATGTTACTCGTCATCAATGCCGAGGCGCAAAATGCCGGTGGTATCTCTCCGCAGATGATGCAGCAATTTGAAAAGCAACATCAGGCAAATCCTGCCAGTCGTGCGCTGCAAAATGCAGTAGCTGTCAATTCTATCGACGGCTTGGCTGTCAACAAAGCCAATGCAGGAGCCTTCGATACCTATTTTAGTGTGGAGACACCCAGTCAGTCTATCACCAATCAAAAGTCAAGTGGAAGATGTTGGATGTTTAGCGGATTCAATGTGCTGCGTGGCAATTTTGCCAAACGCACAGACTCGTTGACCGTTTCGCTCTCGCAAAACTATCTGTTCTTCTACGACCAGCTTGAAAAGGCAAACTTGATGCTTCAAGGCGTGATAGATCATGCGAAGAAACCATTTGAAGACCAGCGCGTCCAGTTCTTCTTCCAAAGTCCTATCAATGACGGAGGAACATTCTGTGGTGTGGCAGACTTGGTAGAAAAGTACGGCCTTGTGCCCAGTAGTGTTCAACCTGAAAGCTTCTCGGCAGAAAATACGGCAAAGATGGCCTCTATCGTCAAGTCCAAACTGCGTGAACATGGTTTGAAACTGCGCCAGATGGTAGCAGATGGCAAGAAAACAGCCGATGTGCAGAAAGCTAAGGTAACCGCCCTTTCTGAAATCTACAATATCCTTGCCCTTACACTTGGTGAACCCGTCAAGGAGTTTGACTATGCTTTCAAAGGCAAGGACGGACGAGCAAAGACTCCTGTTAAACACTATACTCCAAAGACATTCGCAGAGGAAGTGGTTGGTGGACCTATCAATGGCACTTTTATCATGGTGATGAACGATCCGCGTCGTCCTTATTATAAGACCTATGAGGTGGAATACGACCGCCATACCTATGATGGGCACAACTGGAAGTACCTCAACTTGCCTATGGATGAGATAGAACAGCTCGCAGTAGCATCGCTCAAAGACGGTCGTAAGCTCTATTCCAGCTATGATGTAGGCAAGCAACTTGACCGCAAACGTGGCTATGCCGATACAGAGAATTTCGACTATGCCTCTCTCTTCGGTACTTCATTCACCATGGACAAAGCCCAGCGCATTTCCACATTCGACAGTGGCTCTACCCATGCCATGACACTTACTGCCGTGGATCTTGATGCCAACGGAAAGGCCACAAAGTGGAAAGTTGAAAACTCCTGGGGAGGTGATTGGGGACAGAAAGGATGCCTCATTATGACCGACAGATGGTTCCGCGAATACATGTTCCGACTCGTAGTCAATAAGAAATATGTGAGCGAGAAACTCCTGAAAGACTATAATCAGAAACCCATCATGGTGATGCCAGAAGATCCACTCTTTCAGCAGGATAATTGATGATTTGTTAACATGCATAATTGGGGGCGAAAGCCCCCTTTTTTTATGCATTTCCATCTGTGAATAGCAGTTGATTTATGTTAATTAATTGATAATCAACGTCTCATTTCGGAGTAAAGTTTGGTAGTTCCAAAAAATAGTCGTACCTTTGTGCCCGTTAACAATAGTGTGACGGTTGAATGTCTCGTGGTGAGACGGTCATGCTTAACAGGATTATTTATGACAAAGATTGCTAGAAATGTATTGATTACATTGGCCATCATGATGGCCTGTTCCATCAATGCTTCGGCAGGAACGAAGAACAATGAACGCTCGTTTGACTGGACTCCTGTTATCAGCGCGATTATTCAGGTAGAAAGTCAAGGTAATCCTAAAGCCGTAAGTGGTAAGTCGTGCGGCATCATGCAGATTACACCTATCTGCGTTAAGGAATGCAATCGCATCCTGCAGATGAGGCAGAGCAAAAAGCGCTACACAATGAACGACCGATTCAATGCAAAGAAATCGAAAGAGATGTTTCTTCTCATACAGTCGTTCTACAACAAGGCAAACAACGTGGAGTATGCCATTCGTGCATGGAATGGAGGTCACAACTACTCGAAGCGAGCCACTCAAAACTATTATGAGAAAGTGTTGCGCCAGATGAATTAGACTATTATTTAAAGTCACTCTACAGAATCCGATTGACAGATTTCTCCTCGTAAAGGAAACTGCCAGTCGGATTTTTCCGTTTTCTCTCTTTGGAATACGAAGGTCCCATGTACCTCCCATCTTTCTCCTATATAAATTTGCTGTATCTCCTATAAATTATCAGTAAAGATGTAAACAAAGCTTAATTTTTTTGTCAATCTGCAACTTTGGCAGTATCTTTGATGTCTATAATAGAAAAGAATTATATTCATTTAATAGATTAATAGAAAAAACTATGAGTACAACACTTGTTATTATCTTGGCAGTGGTAGGAATTGCATTGATTCTTATCTTCTTCTACAACAATCTCGTGAAACTGCGTAACAACCGTATCAACGCCTTTGCCAATATCGATGTACAACTCAAACAACGATTTGACCTCATACCGCAACTCGTGGCAACGGTTAAGGGATATGCAACCCACGAGAAGGAACTCCTGCAGCGTGTAACCGAAGCCCGTTCTGCTGCCATGGGCGCACAGACCATCAACGACAAGGTACAGGCAGACAACCAGCTCTCTGCCGCTTTGTCAGGTTTGAAAGTTTCCCTTGAGGCTTATCCTGACCTTAAGGCCAATCAGAACTTCCTGCAACTGCAAGGTGAGATTTCGGATATCGAGAACAAACTAGCAGCATCACGCCGTTATTTCAACTCAGCCACTCGTGAACTCAACAATGCCGTACAGACATTCCCAGGCAATATCATCGCCGGCATGTTTGGCTTCCATGCTGAACCCATGTTTGAAGTACCCCAGGAACAGCGTGTGCAGTTTGAGAAAGCTCCCGAAATCAAATTCTAAGTGAGAACGATGAGATACGTTGGTATTCAGACACAAATCCAGCGCAACAATTTTTATACCCTCTTGTTGCTCTTGCTGTTTCCCGCCATTCTTTTAGGGATGGTATGGATCTTTCTGGCATTGGTCAGCTATTTCGGCACATATTATTATGACGAATATGGCAATATGGTCAATGTCTTCGATGCAGCAGTAGTCAACGACTATTTCCTACAAACCATTCCTTGGGTCATTGGCGGTGTGGCCGTATGGTTTCTCATTGCCTATTGCTTCAACTCGTCCATGGTCAGACAAGCCACAGGCGCACGCCCTTTAGAGCGCAGGGAGAATCCGCGGGTATATAATATTGTGGAAAACCTCTGTATTGCAGGAGGTATGGACATGCCAAAAGTGTGTGTGGTTGACGATCCGCAGCTCAATGCCTTTGCCAGCGGTATCGACCGCAAGAGCTATACGGTCACCGTCACCACCGGACTGCTGAAGGTACTCAACGACGAGGAACTGGCTGGTGTGATAGGTCACGAACTGACCCATATCCGCAACCATGATACCCGCTTGCTTATCACGAGCATCATCTTCGTAGGTATAGTATCGGCTGTGATGAGCATGGTGATGCATGTCATACAAAACATATTCTGGTTTGGCGGCGGCAACCGTCATGTAAGTAGTGACGACGACAATAAGAACAGCGGACTCTCCGTCATCATCGTGCTGCTCATCGGCCTGCTTTGCTCAGCCATTGCCTATGTCTTTGTACTGCTGACCCGTTTTGCCATTTCGCGCAAACGTGAGTTTATGGCAGATGCCGGTGGTGCCGAACTGTGCCAGAATCCCCTGGCCTTGGCTTCCGCCTTGCGTAAAATTTCCAATAATCCAGGCCTCGGACGTGTGGAGCGTGAAGATGTAGCCCAACTCTTCATTATCCATCCCCGTCGTCACGCACAGAGTGTGATGAGTATGATTAACGGCCTCTTTGCCACACACCCCAGCACCGAAGAACGAATCCGATTGCTCGAACAGTTCTGATAGCGGAATCTTCCCGCCGAACCATCGGTTATCGGTTACAACCGCAGTGTAGAGATTGTCCTTTGTGACGTCCTACGCTGCGGTTGTTGTTTCGTTAATTTACACTAAAAGACTTACAGAAAGTTTGTCAATATCAAAAGTTTTTGCTACTTTCGTCATTCCAAACGAATAATGAAACATATCTAAAACAAATAACAACAATATGGTAGAACTTAAAAACGAACGGATAGCCATCAAGGTGGCACCGCTGGGAGCCGAACTCCAAAGCATCACAGACAACAACGGAAGAGAATACCTCTGGCAGGCAGATCCTGATTTCTGGCCGAGACATTCACCCATACTGTTTCCTATTGTTTGCAGCGTCAACAACGATACCTATACCGTTGATGGCAAGCAATATCATTTGCCACGTCATGGATTTGCCCGTGATACCGAGTTTACGCTGGTGAGACAATCCAAAGACCGCGTGACGTATGCCCTTCATGACAGTGAAGAGACCCTGAAGGTCTATCCCTATCATTTCAATCTCGCCATCAGCTATCGTCTTGATGGCAACAAGGTTGTTGTGACTTGGCATGTGGAGAATACTGACACCCAGGAGATCCATTTCCAGATTGGCGGTCATCCAGCTTTCAATGTGCCAGGCATGAAGAAAGGCGACGAACTGAAAGGTACCCTTGTATTGGACAACGCTCAGCCGATGACCAATCTGAAGAGTTTTGCCGATGGTAGTCATGAGATGACAGAGATTCCTGCAGAGACCGATCAAGGTGTGATTCGTTTCAACGATGAATATTTCAAGGACGACTCCGTTAAGTTCCATCGTTGCCAGACCCATCGTGTGTCTTTGCTCGACACCGACGGTCGTCCTGCTGTAACGCTCGACTACAAATGTCCGGTGATGGCTTTCTGGAGTCCCTATCAGAAAAAAGCCCCGTTTGTATGTCTTGAACCATGGTATGGATTGGGTGACCCACGCGGATGGGAAGGTGAATTTAAGGACAAAGTCTTAATGAACCATCTGCAGCCCGGTGCTTCATTCATGTCACAATACACCATTACAATAGGTGAGTAAAATGTGATATTTCAATATACCGTCAGTCGCTGTAGCCTCTGGGTTGCAGCGACTGATGCTTTTTGGGGTATGCATGCCTGCTTCATCCCAAAGAACCAAGTCGTTAGTCAGTACTCTAAAACCTTAAAAACACGACACTCCATTGGAATATCGTGCTTCGATAGGTGTCATCTGGTGTTTGTCTGTAAGCGAGTGGGGGCAGAAGGCTTCTCGATAGCGAGTGGAGTCAGAAGGCTTCGCGATAGCGATTCTCATCCTTATCGTCAAGCATAGAGAGATAACTCTGATAACGGCTTTGCGCAATGTAGTGATCCTCTACCGCCTTGATAACGGCACATCCCGGCTCATGGGTATGTGTGCAGTCGCTGAATCGACACTGTTTGGAGTACTCGAAGATTTCTTTGAAATAACTGGTGAGCTCTTTGCGCTCCATGTCGAAGGTGCCGAACCCTTTGATGCCCGGTGTGTCGATAAGCCAACCGCTCTGATCGGGCAGACGGAGCATCTCGCTGAAGGTAGTGGTGTGCATACCCGTGTTGTGTGCATCGCTGATTTCTGCTGTGCGCAGATTGACATCCGGAAGGATGCAGTTGATGAGGGTTGATTTTCCTACGCCGCTGTTGCCGCTGAGCAGGGTAATCTTTCCAGTGAGCTTTTCGGTTAGTGCAGCTACCCCGTCACCTGTTGCAGCCGAAATGGCATGACACTCATAGCCCACAGTTTCATAGAGGCTGATCATCATCTGCTGGTAATGCAGTTCATCGTCAGCCAAGGTGTCGGTCTTGTTGAATGTCAATATCACAGGCACCCGATAGGCCTCTGCCGAAGCCAGGAAACGGTCGATGAAGGTAGTGCTTGTCTCCGGTCGTGCCACGGTAATGACCAGTAGAGCCTGATCCACATTGGCAGCGAGGATGTGGCTTTGTTTGGAGAGATTGATAGACTTGCGGATGATATAGTTGCGTCGGTCTTCAATCTCGGTGATGAAGGCAGTGCCTTCCTGATTGGTGATGATTTCCACGCGGTCACCCACCGCCACCGGATTGGTGGAGCGAATCCCCCGTAGTCGGAAATTCCCTTTGATTTTACAGTCAACAGTTGGTCCATCGTCCGTAAGAACGGTGTACCAACTGCCGGTGTTTTTTATGACGAGTCCTTTCACGGGCTTATACTGTCATGATTTCCTTGTTCTTGGCCTCCATCAAGTCGTCGAGCTTTTTGATGAACTTGTCGTGCAATTTCTGCAAGTCGTTCTCGGCATCCTTCTCCAGGTCTTCTGAGAGTCCGTCTTTGATAGCCTTCTTCAGTTTGTCTTTGATGTCGGCACGCACGTTGCGCACTTCCACCTTGGCTCTTTCAGCAATCTTGTTACACTGCTTCACCAAGTCGCGACGACGCTCTTCGGTAGGCTGTGGGATACCCAGACGGATGATTTCACCGTTGTTCTCTGGTGTGATGCCCACATCCGAGTCCATGATGGCTTTCTCTATTTCGCGAATCTGCTTTTTGTCCCAAGGCTTGATAGCTATGGTGCGGGCATCGGGTGTAGAGATGTTAGCTACTTGGTTCAAGGGTACTTTCGAACCATAGGATTCTACACGCACGCCATCGAGGATGGCGACGTTGGCGCGACCGGCACGCACGCGGCTCAGTTCTTCTTCTAGAAACATGGTTGCCATCTCCATGCGCTCTTCGGCTGCGGATAATGTCTGCTTAACGTCTATCATATTATATACTGTTATCGTTTGTTTCGACAAAGATACGGAGAAATTCCGAAATGACAAACAATATAGGAAATAAAATTTTGTATTTCGATTATAATGTCGTACCTTTGAACCTTGAAAACAAACAAAACTACTGATAAAACCAATTTAACATGAGAATGAAACGATGTACCACAGGGGTGGTCTGTGTCTTCCTGGCACTGACTGCCGCACAGTCCCGTACCTGCGAAAAAGCAGAAACAATGCAGGTTTTGCGTCGCGTCAACAACTATTTCATGGGACGCTATGCCGACCCGACGTTGCCTACTATGGTGAAACGCAGCCGCACGAGCAATCTATGGACCCGTGCCGTATATTATGAAGGACTGATGGCGCTCTACGAGATAGATCCCGATGCGCGCTATGCCGACTATACCGACCGCTGGGCAGCGTCCCATCAGTGGACTCCCCGCTATGGTGTGACCACGTGCAATGCCGACGACCAGTGTTGCGGTCAGACCTACCTGATGCGCTATCTGCAGGTTGGAGGCGATGAGAAGATCAGTAAGGTGAGAGAGAATCTCGACCTGCAGATGAAAACCTACAATCCTAAAGCCAACAATGCGCTCTATGGCTGGTGGACATGGATTGATGCTATTCAGATGGCCATGCCGCTCTATTTCCAGATGACAGCCATCACCCACGATCAACGTTACCAGCAACATGCCATGATGATGTATCGTTGGAGCAGAAACATGCTGGCAGGCGGACTCTTCAATGCCAAAGACGGATTGTGGTGGCGCGATGCCGACTATGTGGCGCCCTATCATGAGCCGGATGGTAAACCCTGCTATTGGTCGAGAGGCAACGGATGGGTCTATGCCGCATTGGTGCGCTGCATGCAACAGGTGTCGCCGAAAGACAAGGTCTATAAGGAACTGAAAAAAGATTTCCTGGCCATGAGCCGCGCCTTGCTCAACTGTCAGCGTGAGGATGGCTTTTGGAATCCCAGTCTGGTGTCCACCCATTATGCCATGCCCGAAACAAGCGGTACTGCGCTTTTCCTCTATGGCATGGCATGGGGCATACGCCAGGGACTCCTTGACGAACGTAAATATGAGCCGGCATGCCGTCGGGCATGGCAGGGGATGGTGCAACAGGCGGTTCACAAGGACGGCTTCCTCGGATGGATGCAAGGCACGGGCAAAGATCCTTCTGCCGGTCAGCCTTTGAGTTACGACCGCGTACCCGATTTTGAAGACTACGGCACCGGATGCTTCCTTCTTGGCGGAGTGGAGTATTACCGCATGATCACCAGGGACGAATAAAACCCGTTTGTGATATGAACGATGTATATGATTAAGGTGTGAAACAATGAAAACAAAATATATCCTACTGCTGATCGCCATGATGACTGCCATTGGCACGACCGCACAGACATGGCCTTCACCCAAACCCGAAGCACGTCCAGGCACCCGATGGTGGTGGCTGGGATCTGCCGTTGACCACCAGGGACTGGAATGGAACCTTGGCGAGTATGCCCGTGTGGGCATTGGGGCAGTGGAAATCACACCGCTCTATGGTGTGAAGGGCAACGAAGCCCATGAACTCCCATTTCTCTCTCCGCAGTGGATGGCGGCATTGCGCGATGTGCAGCAGATTGCCGCCGCCCATCATATCGAGGTAGATATGAACTGCGGAACAGGATGGCCCTTCGGAGGTCCTGAGGTCACGATAGACGAGGCAGCCTGCAAGGCCGTGTTCGTTGACAGCATGATCACCTCCGACAAGCGCCCGTCCGACCAGCACCGACTGGCAGTGCCTGCCAAGGAGCGCCCCTATGCCCAATGGCAATGCACCAGAGTATATCCCACCAGTCAACCACGCCAGTGGCGCGTCATCAGCGTCTATGCCTCACGCACGCGTCAGAAGGTGAAACGCGCTGCACCCGGTGGTGAAGGACTCGTCATCGACCATTTTGACCGTCAGGCGGTGGCACATTATCTCAATAGGTTCACCCAAGCGTTTGAATACACCAAGACTCCTTATCCCCATACCTTCTTCAACGACTCCTATGAGGTGTATAAGGCCAACTGGACCCCTTCGCTCTTCGACGAATTTCTCAAACGCCGTGGCTACGACTTGCGCGACCATCTGCCCGAACTTCTTGACGGTGGTGACGGTAATAAGGCGCTCCACGACTATCGTGAGACGTTGAGCGACCTGCTCTATGAGAACTTCACCCAGCAGTGGGTGGCTTGGGCACACCGCAATGGGGTATCGGTGAGAAACCAAGCACACGGTTCTCCTGCCAATCTGCTCGATCTTTATGCCGCCGTAGATATACCAGAGATAGAAGGTTTCGGACGCTCCGAGTTTGGCATCCGCGGACTGCGCAGAGACCCCGGCATGACCCTCAGGAACTACAGCGATGTGTCGATGCTGAAATACGCATCGTCGGCAGCACATGTGATGGGAAAGCCGCTGACCAGCAGCGAGACGCTCACTTGGTTGACCGAACACTTCCGCACCTCCTTGTCGCAGATGAAGCCTGACATCGACCTGATGTTCTCCTGCGGCATCAACCACATCTTCTTTCATGGCAGTTGCTACACCCCGGAGCATGATCCATGGCCCGGATGGAAATTCTATGCATCGGTCGATATGAGTCCCACCAACAGCATTTGGCGCGATGCCCCTTTCTTGATGCAGTATATCGAACGCTGCCAGTCGTTCCTGCAAATGGGACAGCCCGACAATGATTTCCTGGTCTATCTGCCCGTCCATGACATGTGGCGCATCCGCGGTCCTCGCAATGATGATGCTAAGTCGGAGAGCAAAGACCGCAGTGGCGGGGAAGACCTCCTCATGCAGTTCGACATCCATACCATGGACGAGAAATGTCCGCAGTTTATCCGGAGCATCCTCCGCATCGACAGCCTCGGCTACGATTGCGACTATATCAGCGACCGCCAACTGGCACAGGTCAAGGTCGATGGCGGACAGCTCGTCACCCCTGGCGGCACACGCTACAGGGGAATCATCATCCCCACAGGTACCACCGTTGACGACAGACTTCAGAGCCTGTTACAGAACCTCACACCTTATATTATTTATGGTGAAGACCGACAGGCGATGGCGCATCTTGCCAAACCCGAACCATGGCGAATGAATCCCGGTGTGCGTATGATCAGAAGAAAGACAGACGACGGCTACATCTATTTCGTTGTCAATCTCTCGCCCCGCGACTGTTGCTTAAACGCAGCATGTCTCTCCGTACCTACGCAACACATCGTCTGCTACAATCCCATGACGGGCGACGTGAACCGTCTGCCTATGGTTGCCGATGCTCCTGTCGTCTGTCTTCAGTCGGGAGAGAGCATCATCCTGCAAACAGGAACAGCTGCCGACCGTCCCCTGTCAACAGGCCAATACGGTATGACATTAGAGACAGAGACCCTGCCGCTGGACGGCCCCTGGACCCTGTCGTTCATCGACGAGACGCCACGCGTCAGCGAAACCTACACCATGCCGACTCCGCAGACCTGGGAGACGCTTGGCGAATCCGCCTCTGTGACCATGGGCACTGGAGTCTATGAGACCGCCTTCTGCCTGACCAGAAAGCAAGCCGCCCAGGCCTGCATCATCTCGCTGGGCAAAGTCTATGAGTCGGCACGCGTATATATCAACGGCAAGTTCATCGGCTGTGCATGGGCAGCACCCTTCCAGCTCGACTGCCGCGACGCCTTGCGCAAGGGCAAGAACACCCTGCGCATCGAAGTGACCAATCTGCCAGCCAACCGCATACGCGATCTCGATAGACGTGGTGTGGAATGGCGAAAATTCAAGGAAATCAACTTCGTGGATATCAACTATAAGAAGACACGCTATGACGGATGGCAGCTGATGCGCAGCGGACTGCAGGGCGCACCCCTGTTGCACTTCTATCCCCAAACACCCTCCGCCTGGCCTTCTGTTGGCGCAACAAACAATAAAAAATTGAACTATCGCATGTGGGAAGTTAAGGGAAGTTAGGGAAGTTAGAGAGAAGTTAAGGGACAAATGTCCTACGTCTTACGGCAAAAGGCTATTGTCTCTTAACTTCCCGAACGACCGTAGGGAGTGATAACTTCTTTAACTTCAATCAATTCCCTCAGTTGCGAAACTTGAATAAATAACAATAAATATTACATCAAAATGAGTACAATTACAATGTTCATCATCGTCGCCTTTGTTGCAGGCTACCTCTGTATAACCCTTGAAAGTCTGACGAAAATCAACAAGGCAGCCATTGCGCTGCTCATGTGTGTGGTCTGCTGGACCCTGCTGATGGTATCACCTGGAGCATACTATCCCGATGTAGCCTCTGACGGCGTACTCCACCACATCTCCGAAGTGATCGAGCACCATCTGGGCGATGCCGCAGGCACCCTCTTCTTCCTAATGGGCGCCATGACCATCGTAGAGATAGTCGATAGCAACGGCGGATTCAATTTTGTGCGCGACATCATGAAGACACGCTCCAAGCGCAAACTCCTGTGGCGTGTGGCTATTGCCACCTTCTTCCTCTCTGCCATCCTCGACAACCTCACCACCTCCATCGTCATGATCATGGTACTCCGCAAACTGGTACAGTCGCGTGAAGAGCGTCTCATCTATGCCGCATTGATCATTATCTCCGCCAACTCAGGAGGCGCATTCTCGCCCATTGGCGACGTCACCACCATTATGCTGTGGATCAAGGGAGTGATCACCACTCAGGGCATCCTTACTGAAATCTTCATCCCCTCGTTGGTATCGATGTTGGTGCCCGCCTTCATCCTGCAATATTCGTTGAGTGGAAAGTTTGATAAAGAGCAGAACCTCGTCACCGCCGAAATCAGCCAGTTCACCAAGGTGCAACGCAACATCATCTTCTGGCTCGGCGTAGGCGGTTTGGTCTTTGTGCCCATCTTCAAGAGCATCACCCATCTTCCTCCGTTCATGGGCATCCTCCTCGTGCTCGGCGTACTGTGGACCGTGACCGAGATCTTCCATCACAATACTAGCGAAGACGACACTATGGCAAAGCGCGTCAGCGACCTCCTGTCGCGCATCGACCTCTCCACCATCATGTTCTTCCTCGGCATCCTCATGGCAGTAGCCGTGCTGCAGGAGATCGGCGTCCTCACCGCCTTGGGCACCGGACTCAACGAAGTCTTTGTCGGCAACTACTATGTCATCAACGGCATCATCGGTGTCCTCTCCAGCATAGTCGATAACGTGCCCCTGGTAGCAGGCTGTATGGGTATGTATCCCGTAGCCGAGACAGGTGCCATGGCCATCGACGGCTTATTCTGGCAGTTGCTCGCCTACTGTGCCGGAGTAGGCGGTTCGATGCTCATCATCGGTTCTGCAGCCGGTGTTGTTGTCATGGGCTTAGAGAAAATCACTTTTGGTTGGTACTTGAAGCGCATCACGTGGATTGCCTTCGTCGGCTATCTTGCAGGCATTGTGACCTATTGGTTGCAACAGGCATTGCTGGCATAACTTCCAGCCCATAAGTCCACACTGTCCAATGCTGATGTTGGATGATTCCTCATCAGTTGCTGTAGCCAATGTGGTGCAGCGTCTGATGAGGTTTATTTATGATTTTCAAAAATATTCGACCACTCGACCACCGCTGAGGCATAATGCGCTATTGCGCAATGCTTTAAGTGGTGGTCGATGACTTTATATTTACGTGTTTCGACCACACTTCGACCACCAGAGAATATCTTGCCCATGTTTATCAGGACTTTTGCCGATGCCTGATAAAAATATTATCCAACGTTTGATAAAGGTATTATCCAACGTTTGATAAAGGTGTTATCTAACGTTTGATAAAGGTGTTATCTAACGTTTGATAAAGGTGTTTTCCAACGTTGATAAAGGTGTTTTCCAACGTTGATAAAGGTGTTTTCCAACGTTGATAAAGGTGTTTTCCAACGTTTAGCAAGTGTATTGTCTAATGTTGGCAAAGATATTGCCAACACATGGGATTGATGTTGACAAAGAGTTTGCTTGTATGTGTGGCCGATAATCTAATAATCTACTGCTCTATAATAATCTCTATGTTAGTAAGTTACGTGGATACGTGGTCGAGTGGTTGAAATATTGTGAAAAACTATAACTTTGGTATATGAGAACGGGGTGAAGCGCCCTTACCTCTATTCCTTTTCAATAACCTCCACAGGAATCCAGAACCAGAATTTAGAACCATTATCCACTTCGCTCTCTACGCCGATGTCGCCATGGCAGGCGGTGACGATGGACTTACAGATGGAGAGGCCGAGGCCTGTGCCCTGCACAAACTCGTTGAGCTTGACGAAACGATCGAAAACTGCTTTTTGTTTGTCGTGGGGTATGCCCGTTCCGGTGTCTTCGCAGAAGGCATAGATGCCCATCTGACCGTTGCGCTTCTCCAGGCGATAGCCTACCCAGATGCTGCCCTTCTTCGTGTATTTCAATGCGTTGCTCACAAAATTGCTGAATATCTGGCGCACGCGACCGATGTCGATCGATACTCTGAGCTTCTTCAGGGGTTTGGAGGTGACAAAGCGCAGATGGTGGCGCTGCACGCGGATCTCGATGGACTGACAGAGGTATTCAAACTCTTCGGCAAAGTCAACTTCGGCGGGCTTGACGTCCATCGGGTTGTCGTTGATGGTGGAGGCTTCGAGGATGCCGTTGATGAGACGCACCAGGATGTCGCAATGGGTGCGGATGATGTGGACAAAGCGTTCACGCTCCCCGGCTGATTCTGCATATTTCAGCATGTCGGAGAAGCCTACAATGGAGTTGAGGGGCGTGCGCAGTTCGTGGGTCATCTGGGCGAGGAAGACGCTCTTCTGCTGGGCGCTGTTCTTGGTTTTCTCGCTGATCTCGCCCACTTCTTTCTTGATATTCTCCAGTCTGGTGATGTCGTGGAGCATGCCGCTGTAGCCCAGGGTGGATCCGTCGTCGCCTTTGCGCAGGCGACCGTAGATGTCGTGGGCGCACGGACCTTTGCTGAATGCGGAGGAGTTGAGCTGCCGCTTCACGTGGAATGGTCCTTGGAAGAGGCCGATGCTCTCGTCGCTGATCGTGTATTCGTCGTAGAGTTCCGGGGGCAGCTGTCTGAGGTATTTCTCAAACTCGATGACGTAGTCTGCATGTTTCAGCGTGTGGGAATAGTAGATCATCTTATTGCGTAGATCGAGCTCCCACATCGTCCAGTCGGAGTGATTCAACATGAATTTCAGTCGCTTCTCGTTATAGTCGATGTATCGCTGGAGCGTATCACATTCGTGCTGACACATGATGAGATGGTGGTAGGTGTCGCTCTGGGCTTTGATGTCGTAAGCCATGAGGAGGTAGTTGGAGACACGGCCGAAGTAGTCGAAGAGTGGGACGACGTTGTATTCCACGCATGCCTCGCGACCCTGGTCGCTGTCTGCGGGGGCAAGGTGGCAGAGGAAGATGGGGTCGTGGCGACTCTCGTTGAAGGCGTCGGCAAACATCGGCATGTCGAAAAGTGAAGTCTTCTGCAGCAATCGTGCGTTTTTCGCATCAGCTTTACAGATGCGTTTCATCTCTTCGTTGCTGTTTTCTATCCATCCGTTTTGGTTATAGACTGCCATGGCCACCTTTGAGAATTGGAAAAACTGTAGGAACTTCCGCTCCATCTTGTTGGCTTCGTGGATCAGTCCTACGTTGTGGGTCTTATCGACTATGGTGGCATAGATGTTTACTGGCTGTCCGTAGGCATCCTGCTCGACGGCGAAGTGGCCGCGCAGGTGTTTCCATATCGGCTTGTCTTTAGTGCCGGCATTCCATCGTCCACTCAGTTCCACGTGTTTGTCCATGCTGCCGTCTCTCAGCTGTTCGAGCCGTCTCACCCAGTTGTTGCGTTCGGCAGGGTGGAGGCGCTGGCTGAAGTCGAACCACGACATACCCTCGTCGGGCAGCAGACTGCCGTACTGATTGACCAGTATGCGCGAGGTAAGGTCGTACTGAAATACGTAGTGGTAGCCCATCTGCAGGGCACGCGTCATCATGGCATCGAGTTCGCTGTTGCGCTGGCTCTTGGCGCGCACCCTCCCTCTCGCTATGCGGGTGCCCATATAGCACATCAGGGCAAACATCACCGCGCCAATCATCAGATACCCCCACATGGGGATGGTTTTCTTACGGATGCGCTCTGGATGCAGCCATTTGTCGTTGATGAGTGCCACCCGTCCGCGCTGTTTCAGTTGGGAATAGACATAGTCGATGTCTGCGATGAGTTTCGTATCGCGTCCGATGACGTGGATCTCGCTGACGGGTATGCCCACATCGTTGAGGATGAATCCCGACTTGTCCATATTGAGTTGTCTGATTTTCCATTTCAGCGGTTCTTCACCCCATACGTAGTATTTGAAGTCGTGTGCCAATACGCCCATAAGGGCTGTCGTGGGCGACTGAAATTCCAATTGGCTGAGATAGGATGAGTCTTCTTCAAGAAAATAATGTTTCGTATAGTCGGCTGGTTTCAATACCGTACCGGCTTCCACCAGTTCTTTGAGTGAACTGTTGGACGATGTTGTGCCGCAGGTGACTGCCACGATGCGGTTGTAGTTGATGATGTTGCGGGTATAGCAAAAAGGCGGTTTCCTGTAGCGTCTGACATTGGCAAGAATCAGGTCTGCATCGCCACGTTCGAAGGTCTTGAGGGCATTGGCCCACTCTTTCAGTACGAATTTATAAGGGATGTCGAGTTGGTCTAATATTTCTGTCATGATCTCAACATTGGTGCCGGCAGGCCTGCCCGTGTCGTCTTGGAATTCATAGGGCGGCTTGTCCCAGTCGCCCACAATGATGACGGGGTGGGCAGCGTCGTATCTGCGCTGGTACTGCGTCTTCTGTCGCGGTGCGTCTCCCCATGCCGTGCTGACGGTCAGCAGGGCAGCAATCAATGTCATGATATGTCTCAGAAAACTAACTTTCATGGTTAAATGAACTTCTTACGTTTGATAAGTGATGCCTGACAGGGAATGCTTACCCATACGATGGTGCCCTGTCCTGATTCAGAACTGATTTCCAGTGTTCCGTTCATCATCTCTGCCAGTTGCTTGCAGACGGGCAGACTGATGCCGATGCGCTCGTCGATGCTGCCGCCGGTATGCTGCTTGATGAGTTGGAGCTCGCGGTCGCTGATGCCGTCGCTGGTGTCTTCTACGGAGATGATGAGACGGCGACCGATATAGTCGAAACGCACTCTGACAAAACCGTGCTTCGTGTTGAAGGCGGCATTGCTGATGAGCGATGTGAGCAGATGGGCTATGTTGTAGCCGTCGATATTGAGAACCAGTTGGTCGTAGGGTATTTCCATGATGAAATTGACACCGTTGGGGTGTGCCATGTCCCATCCCCGCTGACAGTTTGTCTTGAAGAGTTCGGTAAACTCAGTGGGTGTCGGGGTGATCTTCACCATGTCGGAGTCGATGCGCGAGTAGAAGAGTATCTCGTCTATCAGTCGCAGGAGGTGGTCGGAATTGTCGAGTATCTCTTTGGTGAATACATGCTCGTCCTCTGGGGTGATGTCGGTAGAGAGCATTTCGGCAAATCCCACAACGGCGGTCAGCGGTGTGCGTATCTCGTAACACATATTCTTGAGGAAGCTGTTTTTGGCATGCTCAATCTCGCGAGCGGTGCTGTAGGCTTCGTCCAGACGCAGTTGGTTGGCTTTCAGTTCGCTGATGTCGTAGCAGATGCCAAAATAGGCGTCTTTCTCTTCAATATCATCATGAACAGGTGTCATGCAGAATCTGAGCCACAACGGGTTCTCGCCCGAACGGATGACGGTCATCACCTCCATGCAGAAAGGTTCCTGCGAACGGTTGTCCATCTTGCTCAACAGGTGCATGACGCGTTTCTGCGAACGCTCGTGAACCAATGTCATGCAACGGGTCTGGGTCAGTTCGTACTGCACATGGCTGAGATTGTCTTTGACACACAGCGTATGGGTTTCTGGAGAATAGTGCACTATGCGCATGCCGCTGACCTTCAAGAGGTAGTTGGTATGGTCGATATAGTTGTCGAGCTGATGCTGCAGGTCTCGTTTCCTTGCCAATTTATCTTTCCATTGCTTCTTGATCTCGATGTGCTGGCGGATGTCCTCTACGACCACCAACAGATTGTTGGCGTGCTCGTTGGCTTCGTCGCAAGCCACCATCATGTGAATCTCAAAGATCTGTGTGCCGCTCTGGTTGATGATATGGCCCAGCTCCTTGCTGGTGAGATGATTGTCGAAGTCCACCTTCCGACACATCGATACACCGTCCAACGCTTCGATGTGATCCTCTTCGAGTTCGAAAATTGTACGGAAAGAGGGCGACTGGCGGATGATGTCTTTCTTGTCGCACTGGAAGAGGCTGCATGCCTTTTCGTTGATATTGGTGAGCTGTCCTTCTGCGTTGAACACGATGATGCCGATCGTCGAACTGTCGAAGATGGTCTTGTAGCGAATGAGTCGCTCTTCGGCATCCTGCTCCATGCGGAGTTCGTCGGTAATGTCTTTCTTCGTGCCAAGAATGACAATAGGGTTGCCTTTCTTGTTGCGCTGCAGGACGGAGAGCTGTATCTGGAAGTCGTGTTCCTGATTGTCGCCTGTTTCGGCATCCATCGCCTTGATGTCAAGCGATACCTGTTCGTCGGTGATGTTCCCGTCTATGAGTTGCTCTATGACACGCATCAGACGGTTGAAGTCGCCAGGGTAGTAGCGGTGGGAGAATTCTTCCGCAGGATAGGTGATATAGTTCATGCTGTCGCGATCATACCAGTTGAAGGACTCGGTGTGGACGTTGTAGGTCCACATTCTTACGCCGCTGGCTTCAAGAATCAGCGACATACGCTGGTTCTGCAAGTCGTAGGACTTGGCAAGCTGCCTGTCTTTGCGACGGAAGTAGTATAGGCTATACAGCAATGGTATGGTCAGCAGTGTGGCAATGCCCATCAGCCACCATGCCCATGCCGGCATCTGCCATTCGCCACGATCGGGGTAGAACCATTTGTTCTGCAGCGGTTCGAAGCGGTCTTCGGAATTGAGCAGGGTATAGACACTGTCTATCTGGTTTAGTAATTGCTGGTTGTGGGATACAAAACGCGCCTCACCCAGGGGGATATCGACATCGGTAATCTGGATGTTGTCGAGGTCGTACGTCCGCTTCAGATACTCCAGCGACGGCTTGTACCAGATGACCTGCCCCTGTTCGGTATCGCTCACTCTGAGAATGGCCTCGTTGATGTCTTTCACGGGGATGGCATTCGCTCCCCATTCGTAGTCAATCATCAGGCGATGCACCATACCGCTGTCGAGGACAGTGACCCGCTGCTTGCTCAGGTCGCTGAACGTATGGATGTTGACGGGTTTGTCGATTGGTGTTGCCAGACTCATGGTGATGAGTGATATGGAGTTGCGGCTATAATGGCCGAAGCGACTGAAGAATCCTGTTGATCTGACGACGATAAGGTCGGCATTGTCATGGTTGAGGTCTGCCTGGTTTTGTGTGGCTGGCTTTAATACAATGGTATAAGGGATTTTGAGCTTCTCAAAGATCATCTTAATGACCTCGATGTTGTAGCCGTCGGGCTTGCCCTGCTCGTTAAGAAAGGAGTAGGGGTACATATCCCAACAGTCTTCATAGATCAGCGGATGTTCGTTGGTGTATGTTCTTGTATGATTGTTGGAAGACGAAGCATTGGCAGCCATAGTGCTGAAAAGGACTATGGCTACCAATGTATATATGAACCTTTTGTTTGGTTTTCTTTGCATCTGTTGCTGAGAATATCTTTATAGTTATTCAGCCACAAAGATAACCAAAATAGGTTACATTACAAAATTTTATTATTCTTTTTTATCAAATAACGTCAATATGAAGCTTATAGTGGGTATTCGTCGAAAGCATAGAGCACAGTAGAGAGGTATCGTTCACCGGTATCGGGCAATAGGGTGACAATGGTTTTCCCTGCGTTCTCCGGGCGCTTGGCCAATACCGAGGCGGCATAGGCTGCTGCTCCAGAAGAAATGCCTACCAGAAGACCGTCCTGCTGTGCCAGTTCGCGACCTGTGCGGATGGCATCGTCGTTGTCGATGTCGAGCACTTCGTCTATCAGCGAGGCATCATAGGTCTTGGGCACGAAACCTGCACCAATGCCTTGAATCTTATGTGGACCGCTCTGACCACCGTTGAGAACAGGCGAAGAGAGGGGCTCTACGGCAACAATCTTTACGTTGGGATTCTGCTCCTTGAGGTATTTGGCAATACCGCTGACGGTTCCTCCTGTGCCTACACCGGCTACGAAGATATCTACCTTTCCATCGGTGTCCTGCCAGATCTCAGGACCAGTTGTGGCATAGTGGCGTGCTGGATTGGCACCGTTTTCAAACTGCTGCAGGATGACACTGCCTGGTATGCTGTCGCGCAGTTCTTCGGCGGCCTTGATGGCTCCTGCCATACCGTCCTTGCCACTGGTCAGCCGAACCTCGGCACCGTATGCCTTCACCAGATTGCGGCGTTCGATGCTCATTGTTTCGGGCATGGTGAGGATCAGTTTGTAGCCTTTTACTGCCGATACCAATGCAAGGCCTACACCAGTATTGCCACTGGTCGGCTCGATGATGGTTGCACCGGGTTTGAGGATTCCCCGCTGTTCGGCATCTTCTATCATCGCCAATGCGATGCGGTCTTTTACACTGCCGCCAGGATTGAAATATTCCACCTTGGCAATGATGGGGGTCTGCAGTCCATGGGAAGCAGAGAACTTAGTGAGTTCGAGTAATGGGGTATGGCCGATCAGTTCGGTCAGTTGTTTTGCGATTCTTGCCATATTTATTTAGAATTTACGGTTTATATTTTGTCGAATGCCTGGGATAGGTCGTCGATGATGTCGTCGATATGTTCTGTACCGATGCTCAAGCGGATGGTGCTGGGGGTGATGTGCTGCTGTGCCAGTTCTTCGGGACTCATCTGTGAGTGTGTGGTGGTATAGGGGTGGATGACCAGACTCTTCACGTCGGCAACGTTGGCGAGAAGGGAGAAAATCTCCAGTGAGTCGATAAACTTCCATGCGTCTTTCTCGTCACCCTTGATCTCGAAGGTGAAGATGCTGCCGCCGCCTTGAGGGAAATAGCGCTTGTAGAGCTCGTGGTCGGGGTGTGAGGCGAGCGAAGGATGGTTGACCTTAGCCACCTTGGGATGCTTGCTGAGGAATTCTACCACTTTCAGCGCGTTCTCTACATGGCGTTCTACGCGCAGACTCAGCGTCTCCAGACCTTGCAACAGGATGAAGGCATTGAAGGGAGAGATTGTGGCACCGGTGTCACGAAGAATGACGGCACGGATGCGGGTGACGAAGGCTGCTGCTCCTGCAACATCAGCAAATACTGCACCATGGTATGAGGGATCCGGCTTGGCCAGTGTGGGATATTTATCGGCATTGGCTTTCCAGTCGAATTTTCCACCGTCAACGATCACGCCGCCAAGACTTGAACCATGTCCACCGATGAATTTGGTGGCTGAGTGAACGACGATGTCGGCTCCATGTTCGATAGGACGGATGAGGTATGGGGTGCCGAAGGTATTGTCAATGATGAGGGGGATGTTATGGCGGTGTGCCACTTCTGCTACTGCTTCGATATTGGTGACATCGGCATTGGGGTTGCCAAAGGTTTCGGCATATACTGCCTTGGTATTGGACTGAATGGCAGCTTCAAGTGCATCAAGGTCGTTTACATTGACAATCGTGTTTGTCACACCTTGGTTGGCAAGTGTATGGGTGATGAGATTGAACGAACCACCATAGAGGTTATCGGCAGCAACGATGTGATCACCGTTCAATACGATGTTTTGCAGTGCGTAGGTTACGGCAGCTGCTCCACTGGCTACAGCCAGTCCTGCCACACCGCCTTCCAATGCGGCAACGCGGTCTTCGAAGACTCCTTGGGTTGAATTGGTCAGTCGGCCGTAGATGTTTCCTGCGTCACGCAGACCGAAACGGTCGGCAGCATGTTGTGAGTTGCGGAACACGTATGATGTAGTCTGGTAGATGGGTACGGCACGTGCATCGGTTGCTGGATCGGGTTGCTCTTGACCTACATGCAGTTGGAGTGTCTCGAAGTGAAGTTTCTTGTTGTTGCTCATAACTTGTTTCCTTTCTTTTTAGTTTGTGTTTATATTGTTTTTTATTTTGTGTCGTTCTCTGTAACAGGTGATGGAATGTTATGCTGTCGCTTCATCCTGTTTGTCTGATTGACGATGCAAAGGTACGGCGAAATCTGCATACCCGAAATACCCTATATGGGGCATTCCGCATACCATGTTTGTGGTATTCTTCAAAAACAGCCTATATAAATAAGGTGAAACCGCCTCACTCTGATGCAGGGGGAGGCGGTTTGGGGTGATTTTTCGTGTTATCTCTGTGACAAATATCAGCGTTTTGATGTCACGTCTTTCTCGTATTGTTGCACGCAGGCCATATACTCTTCACCTACGGGCACGTTGTTCTTCATGTTGAAATAGTCGAATACTGCACCAAAAGGCATTGATTTGGCTTCTTCCATCAGGGCAAGGCGCTCGAAGTACTGGCCGTTGTCTTCATACTCACGGAGCAGGGCTTTGGGTTCAAGCAGTGCCTGGAGAATACATTTCTGTGTGGCGCGAGTGCCTACGATATAGGCGCCGATGCGATTGATGGAGGCATCGAAATAGTCGAGGCCGACGTGTGCACGGTCGAGCGCGTCTGAGCGAACCAGTTCTTTGAAGAGGTCGAGCGTCTGATCGTTCATGATGGTCACGTGGTCTGAATCCCAACGTACAGGACGGCTGACATGGAGCATCAGTTCGGGCACGTACATGAGAAGGGTCGATACAAAGTCGCTAACGTTCTCGGTCTGTTCGTAGTGACCGGTGTCGAGGGTGTACATCTGTTTGCGGGTAGCACAGTAGGCGGTATAGAAGTCGTGTGATCCTACAGTATATGATTCCAGTCCGATACCGAAGAGTTTGGCTTCGAAGCAGTTTTTCACTCCATCGAGTTTCTCTGCCATGATTTGGTCGAGCGAGTCAGCCAACAGTTCACGGTATTTCTTACGCTGTACAGGAACATCCTTGCTACCGTCATGAACCCAGATGTTCATGATGCAGGGGTCGCCCTGTGCCTTGCCCATGGCATCGGCAATACGGCGACAGCGCTTGGTGTGCTCTATCCAGAAGTCGCGAATGGCTTGGTCGGGGTTAGACAGCGAGAGACTGCCGCTCTTGGGATGTGAGAATGATGTGGAGTTGAAGTCGAGCTTCATATTGTTGGCTTTTGCCCAGTCTATCCAACTCTGGAAATGTTCTACACCGCATTGGTCACGGTCAACGAACTTTCCACCGAAGTCACCATAGATTTCATGGAGGTTGAGACGATGGTTTCCTGCTATCAGGGTCTTTACAAATTCGATGTCCTTTCTGACCTCGTCAATGTTTCGGGCTCTTCCTGGATAGTTTCCCGTGGTCTGTATGCCACCGCTCAAGGCATCGTTGCGCTCAAATCCCACTACATCGTCAGCTTGCCAGCAATGTAGTGAAATCTGTTGCTTTTCGAGTAGTGCAATAGCCTCATCTGTATCTACACCGATGGCAGCGTAGCGCTCTTTCGCTACGGCATAAGCCTTTTCTATCAGATCTGTTTTCATTGTTTTGTTAGTTTTATTATTGTTGTTTTGTAATTTTCAAGAATTTCGAGTATGCGGCATCCCATGCGTCTTTGTCTTTAGGTTCGTAGCGTTGCATCTCGATGGAATCGGCTATGATGCGTCTCATCTCCCAGATAGTAGTCACACCTCCTGTTGCTTGGGCTTGCATCATGATGTTGCCGATGGCTGTACCTTCCTGCGGTCCTGCTATAACGGGAATGCCTATGGCATTGGCTGTCATCTGATTCAGATGCTTGTTGAGTGATCCTCCGCCGATGATGTGGAGCACGTGGATAGTACTTGTCGCAAAGTCTTTCAGCCATCCGAATACCTGTCGGTAGCGAAGTGCCAGAGAATCGAAGATACAACGGCAGATCTCTGCTGGGGTTTGCGGTATGGGTTGGTTGGTGTTGTGGCAATACTCCTGTATGGCTGTGGTCATACTTGTTGGGTTGGCAAACGAGGTGTCGTCGGGATTGATGAGCGAACGGAACGGCGTCTCTTTCATGGCCAATGCCTGCAGTTGGGCGTGCCCCATCTGTCTGACCTCTTCACTCCATTCCTTTCTGCAGCGTTCGTAGAGCCACATGCCACAGATATTTTTGAGGAAACGTGTCGTATGTTCTATACCGCCTTCATTGGTGAAGTTGTATGCCTGACTTTGTTCGTTGATGATGGCCTCTGGTGTTTCTATACCCATCAGACTCCAGGTACCGCTGGAAAGATAGGCAAAGTGCTTGTCAATAGCAGGTACGGCTGCCACGGCACTGGCGGTATCATGTCCAGCTACTGCCACTACGGGTATGGATCCCAGTCCAGTGAGGTGCTGTACCTCTTCTGTCAAATGGCCTACGATAGTGCCTGGTTCTACGATGTCGCCAAACTGATTACGTTGTAATGCTACACTTTCTAACAGTGCCGGGTCGAGGTCTCCAGTCCTTGGGTTCAACATTTGTGATGTCGATGCGATGGTACGTTCACAGATGTTTGTTCCTGTCAACATCCATGTTAGGGCATCTGGAATGAAGAGAATCTTTTTGGCGTGACTTAGCGCTACATTGCCTTCCTGTCGCATGGCATAGAGTTGGAACAACGAGTTGAAATTCATGAATTGTGTTCCTGTTGTCTCATATACTTGTTGTCTGCTGCACACTTGCTCCAAGTATTCCTCCATGCGTTCTATAGTATATGGATCGCGATAGGATAGGGGATTGCGCATGATGGCATCATCTTCGCCCACGAGTACGAAATCCACACCCCATGTGTCGATGCCTATGCTGACGATGTTGAGTTGTCGTTTGGCAGCAGTTGTGAGTCCCTTGATGATTTCCTGATAAAGGGCGAAGATGTCCCAATAGACATGTCCGCCAGTGGTGATGAGCGGATTGTCGAAGCGTGTCAGTTCCTCTTGTTGTAGTTTGCCGTTGGCAATGGCACCGATGATGGTGCGTCCGCTTGTTGCTCCGAGGTCAACGGCAAAGTGGTATTGTTGTTGCATTGTCTTTGGTTTCTTGAGTCAGTAGATGGTATGACGGTTTTCTTAAAAGAAAGACGGATGACCGCCGTTTCTGTCATAGGTCATCCGTCGTTTTTTTGTTAGAATGTCATGGGTTTCCCGTCAAATGTGAAATCATCAAGGATGTATTTGTCGGATGGCTTCACATCGAACATATCTGGTGTTTCTACCTTTATGCGTTGCATGGAGATGTTGTTGCATCGGGATGGAGGCAGATCACGGTCTCCTTTTTGGAAGAACTGTGTCCATGGGTGGATGAATAGGAACCGACGGCAATAGCCTGTAATGTCTTCTACCGTCACATATTCATAGTGCTGAGGGGTGTCGAGTCGCATCTTGAGCCACAGCACGCGGTTGGCATTGTCGGTATGGCAACGGCGCAGTATGATGTTGCGGTCGTGGAGAGATTCTGATCCTAGCGTCAGACATCCATGAACAGTACCATAGTGGCAGTCTTCTATAAGAATGCGTTCACATGGACCGTTGGTGGAGTCACGGTCGGCCCATGTTCCCTTTCCGCCTTTCAATACCACGGCATCGTCACACACATTCATATAGCAACCGCTAACTAAAATATCGGTGCAGGCATCAATGTCAATGGCGTCTGAACTGGGGGCACCGCGTTTCGGATCTGGAGGATAGATGCCACTTGTAGGAGCATAGATATAACAATCGAGGTAGCGCACGTGGTCGCTTTTGTAGATGTGGTTGGTCCAGAAGGGACTATTGATAAGTCGCACATCCTGAATGGTAACGTTGCGGCAGTTGGATAGATAGGTCAGTCGTGGGCGTTGCTCATCCTTGTTGGTGCATTTGGCATTCCATGAACGACGTGTCCAGAATGCCTGCCAGTAGCGCAGACCATTACCGTCGATAGTGCCGTTACCTGTGATAGTGAAACCGTCGATTCCGTCAGCATTGATGAGGGCAGGGAAGTATTTGCAGGTTTCTCCTTCTATGCGGGTGGTCAGTACAGGGAAATCGATGATGTTGTCTGAACCTTTCAACTTTCCACCTTGTTTTATATGCAGATGTGTGCCTTGACGGAAAAAAAGTGCGCCGGTGAGGAATGTGCCCTCAGGTACAACTACCACACCGCCTCCTTCCTTGGCGGCCTTGTCTATGACCTTTTGCAAGGCTGTTGTTTGTACGATAGTACTGTCGTTGTTCACGCCGTAGTCAGTAACCATATACTGTCTGCCGAGTGTTTCCGGATTGATCTTTGTTTTGTTTGTAAACCATGCGTCCATGACTGTTCCGTCAGGCCATGTGGCTGGTGTGGCTTTCTTTTTGGCTTCAACTGTTATAGTGGTCAGAAACAGTGTGACCATGATGATGAACTTAAAGACACCGGATGGGTAAATGTTTTTCTTGTTTGTCATTTTGTTTATGTAGTTTGTTTTAGTAGATAATCTATTACATCCTTAGGGGGGATCTTGTGATGTGTTTGCAAAAATAAGCAATTCTTTTGAAACAACCAAGCGAAAGGCTACCTTTTCTATTTTGTTTTTGTTTCCTTGTGTCATGATATCCTGTCAATGTGTAGGACGTGTGAGATAGATTTTGTATCTTTGCACGTCGAAGGATATGAAAGAAATGCCAAAATTATGAAATATAAGGTATATAGTCAGAAAAAATGGGAACGAAAGGTAGGGCAAAACCATACAGCAGTAAAAACCATAGCTCCGGATACTGCTTCATCGTTCTATCTGCTGCTAGAAAAGGCATGCACTACTGCCGATCCCGTCAATGTCAGATATGATATGGTCAGAGATGTGTTCCGACGTGTTGTGGAACAGGGCATTGCTGACTGCCGCATCGCCTTTGTGGGAGCATTTGCAAAATTAGACTATTGTATCAAGGAATATCAGATACCATATCGGGTGGCATCGCTCATACAGTTGACGCGAAAAGAACTCTTCCCTGAATATAACAGAAAGGGCATTCTTACGGAGTCGAAGCTGGCAGATGCTTTCCCTCATAACCTCAAGGCAACTGCATTGTTGGTCTATCATATCTGTGGAAAGAAACCGTTGCCGGAATCGTTAAAGCGGTATTTCCCCATTGCTGACAGAAAAACCACTTGGGGAAAATTCGATGAGCGTGTCATGCGTGTAGTTGTCGAACGGTGGGACGATGATTATATCTGGGCAACGGAAGAGATAAACAACAGTACGCTGAAGATTTGCTATGGTAAAGACAATAGAATATTGACGCGTGAGGGAAAGTTTGATTGGGGCTATTTGAAAGATGCTTTATGGGATGGAGCACAGCTCAATCTGGTGCGTCTCCGTAAGGACGATAGGGGTGAAATATATTATCCAGAATTAATAATCCTAGAACCTGACTATCTGGTCAATATCACCAATATTGCCAACTGTTTCACCACTTATGCAGAGTCGGCTGTCGTCAACCTTATCAATAAAATCAAACCACAGTCTAATACACTTGCCATCCATCTCGGCCTTCTGGCTGGTCGTATGCTTGACGATACCATTCATGGTCGCCATGTGTCTGTTGATGAGAGTGTCCGTGAGTTCGTTAAAGATAATGTGTTGGCGCTGATAGCCTGTAGCGAGGTTAGGCAGGGTTTCGCACAGTTTAAAAATGATGCTGCCGTGCAACAGCGGAATATCGATAAACTCATTGGACATGATTTGCCTCAGGCTATTGGTGAATATAACAGTAATGATGTCATGCTCGAACCGACTTTCTTCAGCGATGTGCTCGGCATACAAGGTCGTTTCGACCTGCTCTATGAAAAGGATGGGGCATATACCATTATAGAGCAGAAATCAGGAAAAGGCGAGTTTGTTGGCTATAATACTCCTGGTTATGATCCCGATGTGCCACGAGCTCGTGAATGCCATGCTGTACAGATTATCCTGTATCGTGCACTTTTCCAGTATCAGTTCAATAAATATGCCGAACAACTCAAACATCTGATGCTGCTCTATTCCAAGTATGAAAAAGGTCTGCTCATGGTACCGCAAAGTCCCGAACTGCTGTTGCGTGCCATTAAGATACGTAATATGATCGCATGGTCGGAAATTATGTATGCCCAAGAAGGTATGGATATCCTAACCCAACTCACCCCCGATAAGCTAAACAGCAAAAAGTCGACTACAGGATTGTGGGAGAGATATACACGGCAAGAACTATCGGACTTGCTTGATCCCATCGGACGGGCTACAGATCTTGAGCGTGCTTACTATCTTCGATTCATGCGATTTATCGAGAATGAGACTCTCCTCTCAAAAATGGGTAACCGAGAAAAGGAGGACTCTGGGTTTGCCAATATCTGGCATGCCACTCTTGAAGATAAAAAAGCGGCAGGAAATATTTTTGATAGCCTCAGTATCGATAGTATGGAGAGTAATCAAATAGGTGTTTGTAGTGTCACTTTCAAGTTCAACGACACGGAGTCGGCTGATGCAACCAATTTCCGTGTGGGCGATATCGTTATCCTCTATCGTTATGAGAAAGAACAGGTGCCTGATGCCTGCCAGCAGATGATTATCAGGGCGAACATCGAGGATATTGGTGAGCAACAGATACGTCTTCGACTTCGTTATGCCCAGAATCCCAGAATCTTTGATGACCATCAAGATGATTGGTGGGCGATAGAACATGATATGTTTGAATCATCTTCCAATGCATTATATAGCGGTATGCATAGTTTTCTTTCTGCGACCAAAAGTCGGCGTGATCTGATTCTATTGCAACGCGATCCTAAGATTGATACTTCGTGTGTGTTGAAAGGCAACTATGGTAACTTCAATACCTTGACTCTTCGTGCAAAGCAAGCACGCGACCTCTTCTTGATTATAGGACCGCCAGGAACTGGAAAAACTTCCTATGGACTCGTCAATCTCCTCAAGGAAGAATTGTTGGAAGAAGGTACCAGCGTGCTGTTGTTGTCATATACCAATAGAGCTGTTGATGAGATATGCAGCAAACTGGTGGAAATACGTGAAGAGAATGCTGATTTCGATTTTATACGTATTGGTAGTGAACTCTCTTGCGCCAAAGAGTATCGTGATTATCTGCTCAGCAATAAAGTCAAGGAGAAAACAGGAAATGCTGTCAAACGGTTGATAGATACTACAAGGGTGTTCTGTGGTACAACAGCGGCATTTAACGCCAGTCTGTCTATCTTCTCTCTCAAACATTTCTCGCTGGCCATTATCGACGAATCGTCACAGATTCTCGAACCACATCTCATAGGATTGCTAAGTGCGCATGATGGTCCTAAGGAAGCTATAGATCGCATCGTAATGATTGGTGACCACAAACAGTTGCCCGCTGTTGTGCAGCAATCGGAAAGAGAGTCGGCTGTCAGCGAAACCATACTACATGATATTCATCTCACAGACTGTCGTAATTCGTTGTTTGAACGCTTGCTGGCTCATTTCAAGACCCTAGGTGGTTATGATTCACGATTTGTCTATATGCTTACCAAACAGGGACGTATGCATCGTGATATTGCCGATTTTCCAAACCATGCCTTCTATGGTGACAAACTCGATGTAGTGCCGCTCGGCCATCAGTTGTTGCCACAGCTCCAAGTGAAGTCCGATAATGGTATTGTCAAGATGTTGGCAACACATCGTATCGCTTTCGTGGCAGCAGAACGTCCACGTCTGTCTCCATCGGTAAAAACAAATGCTATTGAGGCACGGATGATTGCTGCAACGGTTTTTCAGATCTATAAACTGACGGAACATTCGTTTTCTATAGAAGCGACTGTTGGCGTCATCGTACCCTATAGAAACCAAATTTCAACTGTGCGTAATGCAATCGATCAGTACGGTATCTCCGTCCTTCACGATATTACCATCGATACGGTGGAACGTTATCAAGGTAGTCAACGCGATTATATCGTTTATGGTTTTACTGTTCATCAGCCCTATCAACTCAACTTCTTGACCAATAATGTTTTTGAAGAGAATGGCGTGATTATCGACCGCAAACTCAATGTGGCTATGACTCGTGCTCGGTTGAATCTGATTATGGTTGGCAATCCTGCTTTGCTCAGCATGAACCATACCTTCAGTCAGTTGATGGAGTATGTGCGTGGAAAAGGTGGTTATATTGATGTGAAACCAAATGACTATTGTCTGGGACGTTTCCAAATATAGAAATGATTTCTGTTTTATAGGCCTTTCTGTAGATGTGGGCTTAAAGATTGGAAATAAAGAAAACGGCTGCCATCCGATATGGAGGCAGCCGTTGCTGATTTTATTTGGGAAATGTTACTTTCGTATTATGCCCATGGATTCTCTGTGGGATAAGGCAGAGACTTAGGCTGGTTGTAAGCGATATCCTTCACGCCGAGATACTTGAATACCTCGAAGAGGGTCTTGCCAACGTGGTCGAAGGCAACGGCTCCGTGGTGAGGATAACCCTTCTGGATGAGGACGTGACGATAGAAACGACCCATTTCGCGAATACCGAAGATACCGATACCACCGAATGAACGTGTGGGAACGTCAAGTACTTCACCTTCTGCAATGTAGCTGCGAAGGTTGCCCTCTGAGTCGCACTGCAGACGATAGAATGTGATGGGGCTTGCAGCGATGTCGCCTTCCAGGGTACCACGTGTGAAGTCGGGTTTGCAGCCGTTCTCCAACAGACGGTTCTGGATGAGCTGGAACTTGATGGCGCGGTTTGCACACATCTTGCACTGAGGAGTGTTACCACAGTGGAAGCCCATGAAGGTATCGGTCAGTTTGTAGTCGTATTTCTTCACGATGTCCTCGTCGTAGATGTACTGAGGTACAGAATTGTTGATGTCGAGCAGAGTAACGGTATCGTCAGAAGCACACATACCGATGTACTCAGAGAGTGCACCATAGATGTCAACCTCACATGCTACGGGAATACCGCGGCTGGCGAGACGGCTGTTGACATAGCAAGGCTCGAAACCGAACTGGCTTGGGAATGCAGGCCAGCACTTGTCGGCAAATGCGACATACTTGCGTGAACCCTTGTGAGCTTCAGCCCAATCGAGCAGAGTCAACTCGAACTGTGCCATACGACGGCTGAGGTCTGCATAGTAGCGACCTTCACCCATTTCCTTAGCCATATCCTCGCAAACGGCATCGATGCGTGGGTCGTTCGCGTGCTCCTTATAGGCAACGAGCAGGTCGAGCTCAGAGTTCTCTTCAATCTCAACACCCAGTTCGTAGAGACCCTTGATAGGAGCGTTGCAGGCGAAGAAGTCCTGAGGACGTGGACCGAAGGTGATAATCTTCAAACCCTTCAAACCAATGATGGTACGAGCAACGGGAACGAAGTCTGCCATCATCTTGGCAACTTCTTCTGCAGTACCTACAGGATACTCAGGGATATAGCCCTTCAAGTGGCGCATGCCAAGGTTGTAAGAGCAGTTGAGCATACCGCAGTAAGCATCACCACGGCCGTTGATCATGTCGCCGTCGCCTTCTGCTGCTGCGACAAACATGCAAGGACCGTCGAAGTTCTTAGCAATCAAAGTTTCAGGAGTCTCAGGACCGAAGTTGCCGAGGAATACAACCAATGCGTTGCAACCTGCAGTTTTTACTTCTTCAATGGCCTTGAGCATATCTTGTTCGTTCTCTACTGTTGTCTGGCAGTTGAAAACTTCGCCTTTGTAGGCTTTAACGATGTTCTCACGACGCTGTGTTGACAACGCAATGGGGAAACAATCACGGCTAACGGCTACGATGCCGAGCTTGACTTGAGGAATGTTGTTACTTGTCATAATGAATTTGTTGTTTAGTACTAATATTGTTTTTTTTGTTTTATGGTTACAAAAGTACACAATTATTTGATAATACAATGCATTTTAAGATATTTTATATATAAAATAAATGCAAATCCCATGAGTATGTAAATAAATAGTGTCAAAACCACACTAAAAGGCTCAAAATTGAGGTGGCTGTATGGTATTTCTGTGACAAATTGAAGTAGGTGGTTCATGGTTTTTACCACGAACGAAAGGGCCATGACAAATAGGTCGGATAGCCACGGAAACCATATTGTTGTCAGGGCGAGGATGGTGAGGATAATGGTTAGGGTGGCAAGGGGTATAAGAAAGAAGTTTGCCAACAAGGCGCAGGGGTTGAAAACTCCGAAGTGATAAGCCACCAAAGGGGCCGTTCCTATTTGTGCTGCAAGGGATACAAGGGTTATGCCCCATATCCATTTGACTATCCGATGGTTCATGAGCCATTCGATGGGGATGACTTTTTTAAAGAAACTGTTTCCTAATAGTATTGCGCATACGGCAACGTAGGAGAGTTGGAAGCTGACGTCGTATAATGCTAATGGATTGATTATTAGCATGACAATGGCTGTGAATGATAATGTGTTGATAGGGGCAGAGTCACGATAGCCAACAGAAAGCAAGGCATAGACAGATATCATGAATGCCGAACGTGTGACACTTGGCGATAGTCCTACCAGTAAGGCATAGGCCCATAATGTGGTCACGATGATGGCTTGGGAAATGAGTTCTGCTTTTCGCCAGTTCATCAAAAGGTTGATGATGAAGAAAATGATGGTTAGGTGCATGCCGCTCAGCGCGAGGATATGGGAGGCTCCAGCCTGAGTATAGGTGGTTTTGACGGTAGGAGAGAGGTCGGAGCGGTCGCCTAATGTCATGGCTTTGATGACTCCTTCTGTTGCTTTGTCCAGTTTCCATTCTTGGATATGCTTGAGCAGGATGCTGCGATAGGTCATGAAGCGCAGCCGTAGGCGTTCGATGCGTGAGAGGTGGCTGATATCCACAATTCCCCAGTCCCAATCAAAGGGGCGTACGTATGCTTCGCCTGTGAATCCTCTGCTTGCCATAAATCGTTGATAGTCGAAGGTGCTGTGGTTTTGGTTTTTAGAATGATTTTGTTGTTTCAAATGATCAGAAGCGATCTTGTTAGAGTCTTGGCGTGTTGTGGAATGGTGTAAATTGGATGTTTTGTTTCTAATCTCATGGATGTGTGTTGTCAGAATCAGTCCGTCGCCAACGGATATTTCTTGGCTGTCGTTGCTTTTGGCAATATGGCAACGTACCTTTTGTCGGGAGTTTGCCAGCAATACATCAACCGTCATGGTCTTTGTTTTCTCTATCGGTTCGTCAATTACTACAGCTTGCCATTCTGCAGGATATTCCGGCCAACAGACTTTCATGTTGTTTTCTTGGTATTGTCGTATGATGCAACCGAACAGCGTTACACATATTAATATAGTAGTGGTCTGCCAACGGGGATGATAACGGAGGAAGAGTGTTATGATAAGTATTCCCGCCATTGCGGCGAAAACCACTATTGGGGCTTTTATCCACTCGCCTATGACGATGCCGACTATCAAAGCAATGGCTACGGGAAGTAATGGTGCTTCTATTCTCAACATCATGTAGCCGTTGTTTTTGAGTTTTGTAGTTAAGTTGCTATTCTCTTTCAGAGGCAAATAGTGGCAAGTTCATGACTTTCTCCACGATAGGTGCCATGTCGTAGTATTTGTATTCTGCCAAACGACCACCGAACATCACGTTGGCTTCTTGTTTTGCCAGCGTTTCGTATTGTAGGTAAACAGCAGTATTTGCTTGGTCGTTGATGGGGTAGTAGGGCTCCATGTCATCTTTCCATTCTGTGGAATACTCTTTGGAAATAACTGTTTTGGGCAGGTCATATACGGCCTGTCCGAACATCTCGAAGTGCTTATGCTCAATAATTCTGGTGTATGGTACGTCGCGTTCGGTATAGTTTATTACGGCATTACCTTGGTGGTTGGGAGTGTCTAAGGTCTGATGTTCAAACCGTACGGTACGATAGTTGAGCTTTCCGAATCGGAAGTTGTAGAATTCATCGATTCTTCCGGTAAAGAGAATTTTGTCCGCTTGCGCTTCCCAATTTTCACGATTTTCAAAGAAGTCTGCGTTGACTTGGGTGTCGATGCCTTCAAGCAGACCGTCAATCAGTTTGTTGTATCCTCCGATGGGGATACCTTGATATTTGTCGTTGAAATAATTATTGTCGTAGGTCAGTCGGATAGGTAGGCGTTTGATGATAAATGCGGGCAGTTCTGTACATTTCCTTCCCCATTGTTTCTCCGTATATCCTTTGATGAGTTTCTCGTAGATGTCTCGGCCTACAAGCAATTGTGCCTGTTCTTCCAGATTACGAGGTTCTGTCACTCCGTCGGCTTTCATCTTTTCTACGGCTTGCTGTTTCTGCTCGTCGATAATGTTTAAAGCCTCTTCAGGTGTGTTGATTCCCCACATTTCGTGGAAGGTATTCATATTGAAAGGCAGGTTGTAGAGCTTGCCTTGGTAGTTGGCAATAGGTGAATTGGTGTATCTGTTGAATTCTACAAATGAGTTGACGAAATCCCATACCTTCTTGTTGGATGTATGGAAGATATGTGCTCCATATTTGTGGACATTGATGCCTTCTATATTTTCGCAATAGACGTTTCCACCCAGTTGTGGGCGTTTATCAATCACAAGGCAGCGTTTTCCTTGTTGTTGGGCAAAGTATGCGAAGGTGCATCCATATAGTCCAGCTCCCACAATGAGGTAATCGTATTTCTTCATGCTCTAAGTTTTTTGTATTGATACTGCAAATTTACATGTTCTTTCCCGAAATTCCAAACAATTGTCGGATGAATTGTTATCTTGTGGAGTTTTTCGTCTCAAATCCAAAGTGCGGTTTGTGCTTGTCGTCCAATGGATTGCTCTCTCTATGTCTTCGGGATGCATTCGGGATGCATTCGGGTTATAACTATCCTTTTTATGTGCGTAGTTCTTCCCAAGTAAGTCCCAAGTAAGTCCCAAGTAAGTCCCAAGTGAGTCCTCAAAAGATGTTCATTTATGGGAGACAGGTGGGAGTGACTTCCCGTCTGCAACGTTTTAGACTATTTGTACAAGTTGACGGTTGCTTGCCGGGAGTTTTTTGTAAACAAAAAAAGTGTTTATTTAGCCTTTGATACTATCATTCAACAGTCTGTGTCTTGCCATGAGGCATGCTCCTGTAATGCCGGCAAGTCCTTTTAGACTTGAAGTCACAATCTGCGAATCTTCATTTACAATATTGAGAGAGAATTTCTTGATGCCCATTCTTGCAGGGAGGGTGAGGTAGTCGCCCGTTGCCGACATTTCGCCGCCGATGACCAGCATTTCAGGATTGAAGATGTTGATGACACCAGCCAGCTGTTTACCAAGTTCGTCAGCGATGTTCTGTAACGTTGCAAGGCTGAGCACATCTTCTTTGTCGATGGCTTCCAGTAGGTCCTTTAGTGTGAGTTCCTCTTTTTGGTTGAGCACTTTATCCGAGAGGATAGAGGTCTTGCCATTTAAGATTTTTTCTGTCAGTTTTCTCTTGAGTGCCCTTCCTGAAACTTCTGTTTCTATGCAACCGATCTTTCCGCAATGGCAGATGATATTATTATTATAGGCTGTCATGTGGCCAAATTCGCCAGAATATCCCGACTTTCCGTAGTAGAGCTTTCCGTCAATAATAATTCCGATGGCTAAGCCCCAACATACGTTGGCAAAAATGACATTCTTCAGTCCTTTGCTTCGTCCCTTGATAAACTCAGCAAATGTCATGCTTCTTGTGTCGTTTTCGATGCAGACGGGAATCTGAATGAGTTTGGTGAGTTTACTGGTCAGCGACTCCTCAAGGAAGGTAAACATGTTGTAGGCATTTCCCTCAAAAGGATTCACACGCTCTGCAATATTCACGCAAATTTGGAGGATTTCTTCTTTAGCGTAAGGAAGTGTAGCAATGAAATCGTTGATAATCTTAGCCATTTGCTCCAGATTCTCTGGAGTATTTTCGTATGTATAAGGAACTCTTATCTTTTCTGTAATCAGATTGCCGCAGAAATCGCTTGCAGCAAGAGCAAGACAGTCCATTTCAGGGTTTACACCAACAAAATAGCCTGCGTTAGGAACAAGATCATAAGCCATAGGAATGCGACCGGAAGAGATGTCTTTTTTTCCGACCTCTCTTACGAGTCCTGCTTTGATGAGTTCGTTGATGGCGCTTGTCGCAGTAGGAAGACTAACGCCAACAGCCTTTGACATTTCTGGAATAGTAAAAGTACCTTGTGATACAAACTGTTCCAAGATTCGACCCTGAACTGATGATTTTTTATTTATGTTCCTAATGTGTTTTAGTAACTCGTCCCTCATATATAAAATTTTTGCTTATACAAAAGTACTCTATTTTGTGTCCCTTTGCAATAGTTTGAAAGTTAATAAAGTTTAATATTGTGAAAAATGCCTCATATTTTGTGTTTTTAAGTATAATATCGGCTATCAAAGCTCTTCATGTTTCTATGTGGATGGATAACAGCCTCTCTATTCATTTAAGATTATCAACACAGATCATGTCTTTCCCTGGAATGAAGTATTGGTACAGCTCTATGAAATAGAAATCATACCCATTGGCAGAATTAAGTATGCACTAAATTAATTCCGCCCACAGGTTATGTATTCTTATCGTCAAGCGGAATTACGCCCTATTTCCGTGATGGGAAGTAATCTCCATTAATAATCCATTCTGAGACACGATATGATGTAGCATCTACAGAACTCTTATAATGAGGATTCAGGAGTGTATGTCCAAGTCCTTTCCATTTGCTATCAATATTCAGTATATCAAGAAGAGTAGTAAAGACATCAATTTGATGGAAATCTTTGTCCCATGCAGATTGTTTGTCGATATCCCCATTTACAATAAATAAAGGCGTGCGATCTGATAGCTTTCCTTGCATTTTCAGCATATCAACATGTGCATAATGATCAGATGCGATGACAATTAGCGACTGATGGTATAGTCCTTTTTGTTTGATAGTATCGAAGAATTTCCTTAGCTGACTGTCCGTATAATGGCAAGTGTTCAAATAATTTTTGTATTCAACAGGTAGTGTTTTATTTCCTGCAAGATAATCTTCCCCATGATATTTGTCATAGGGACTATGCGTTGACAAGCTCAATATCAAAGAGAAAAATGGCACATCATTCTTATTTAATGATTTCGAAACGAAGTCGAAAATCATCTCATCGTCAACATCGCCGTCTTTGCCGTCTTTGATGTCTTCAATAGAATATGAATAATCTATTCCATAGACATGGTTCATGTGTGCCTGTTGCCAAAGATTCGGAGAAGTGGGAAAGTAAATCTCTGTACGGCAATTTTTCCATGTCTTTTGAAGAAGTTTTGGAAGTGAAGGCAGAGCTTTGTCTTTTATTTGCCCGATAGTCATCTGGGTTTTGAGAGGAAGGATTCCGTTCATATATATGAATTGGCCATCACCTGATTCGCCACACCCTATATCAGATTTCATATAACCATTATAGAAGACATTCTCCTCTCTCTTTAGCTGATTGAGAAAAGGTGTTATCTCTTTTCCATCAACCACTAATCCTATCGGTTCTGACAAGAAAGATTCAAGCAAGACAAAAATGACATTACGTATTTCAGGATTACGTGGATGATGGGTCGTGCGTAGAGAATAGTCGGTTGCAACATCATTTATCTCTTTTTTCTCTTCGGAAGTCAAATTAGTGGTCTTCAGCAAATCATATATTTCAAAACAGGCTACGCGTAAAGATCCCGTCTGGAAATGAGCCAAATTGGGAGTCCCCCCACAACTGGAGTCATAGAGCAATTCTTTTATACGAAAAAAATACAGGTCGCTGTTGTTTCGATAACGGGGGTGAGCAAAATGATATGCGGAATATGCCACAATAGAAATGACGACAGACATAAGAGGTATCACGATAAGACGGACCATTACTTTTATATCAATTCGTCTGTCTGTAGTCTTTTTGTATATGAGGAAAAAGCAAATAGATGTAAATATGAAATAGGAATCATACCAATGGAATTCAGGCAAAATACTGTTAATGACGAGACTGTTGCCTAGCCCAGATGTCTCTTGAATGACAGACAATGGCAGGTATTGAAAGAAAAAACGACCATAAACAACGTTGACAAATGCCCAAGCCAACGTAACAACTTGAATCATGAGCAAAGCCAACTTCATATTTCGTTTTACGACCAGAAGACATAAAAGAAACATGACAGAAACGTCAAAAGTGATGGCACAGAGATTGATAACTTTCGAATAAAGCCATGTCCATTCTATAAAATTGTTTACGTAAAAATAATAATGCATGAACAACAGGTTCATAAAAGGGAAAAACATCAGTAGTGATTCCTTCTTATAGTCATGCCGGATTATATTTATGAGGCCTTTTCTCATATCACTTAAATTGACTTTTAATTTCACAGCACATTAGTTTTCAATATTTTTTTAGCGATAAGCAATAAAAAAATGTTATTACAAACGACAAAGGCGACAATCAAAACATCATTGTAGTGATTTGCCATGTACGCAGGTGTTTTCTACCTGTGGCTTATCGATCCTTACGGCAATTCCACTCCATAATCCACACAAAACACAGATGGCTGACTTACAAAATTCCGCCAAGGCCCAAAAGACACACAGAAAGCAAAGATACTCATAAGCACTACTTCGCATTTTCAATTTTTTCCTTATACATAAAATAAAAGACGATACCTACAATAGGAAACAAGAATGATACTATCAAATTAAGCATGCAAACCGCTTTCTTACGTAAATTTCTCATATTTTATTTATTTTTCATATCACTACTGACCGGTTAAGTTTCACCATAGCGAAACTTGGCGATCATCTTCCAGATTTTGATTAATTGTCGTCTCGTCAAATAGTTCATCTACCCAACAAATTACTGCAGGTCATATGTATAAAAGCAGATGCAATACTCCTTTCATTGCCCAACGACTTACTCCTGCTAAAGCGACAAAAGCAACAATCCTAAAATTGATTAGACATTTTGTTCCATATGCAATATTCCTTTGTACGTCCCCAATACATTTTTTATTAAGTTATAGGTTTCTTTTGGACACAAAAGAGGCGTGGGAACTTCCTATTGTCTATTCCACGAATCAAGACGCTAGCATTGCCTGTTGTAGTAGAACAGACAACGTTAGAGCCCACGCCGATATGATTATCGCACCAAATGGAAAGCCCATACGCAGGGTATAAGCCTCCACTGGTTGCAACATAATCACAACCATGAGCATCTACCGTTGCTATGTTCATGACTACAATACTGGTAATTTGCTAGATTCCGATTCGTCAAGAACAAAGCGTCAAGTAAACGCCTTCCATATGTCGTATCTCCACCCACCCCTTTTCCACCTTAAAGACTTCAATCTTAGAGGCATGGTATGCGCAGAGACTTAGACTCGTTTCCTTCGTGCAAAACACTCCGTCACGATGTCCGCTGCAAAGATAACGATTTATTTCATAACGACAAAAATTATCGACTTTTTTATTTAAACTTTCGCAAGCAACTATTCTGAGGATTTTTCTGGCTCACCCGTAAAATCCTGTGTCTACCCAAAGATCATAGACAATCTATAGAGAAAAAAGTCAAGATCTACAACCCCTCTGAGCTGAGCTCTAAATTGCTTTATCTTTGAGTTGAGTGACTCGGCAGATGCATTTGTTGCACGGTTGATAAAATAGTTGAGTACTTCATCTTCCCTGTCACGTATAGTGTCAGACCCCAATTCGGGATAAAATAGCGATTAGTTGCATGTGAAGACAGATACGTGAACTCTCTTCCCATACCATCAGACATGGGCTATATATAAAGAATCGAAAGAGATTATTCTGTCCTTAGAACAATGTAAGTTGCTTCGTGTCTTCGAAGCAGTATCCTTGCAATGCCTTTGGCTTGTTATCAAAGAAACAATATGCTCCCAAGGCAGAAATAAGGTTCATGATAAAGTTGCTTACAGATCTATGGCGTGAATGTACAATCTGTGCCGTATTCTTC
>NZ_NPJA01000032.1 GCF_002251295.1 Prevotella sp. P5-50 | reverse complement strand
TTACCCCAATTCGGGATAAAATAGCGATTAGTTGCATGTGAAGACAGATACGTGAATTCTCTTCCCATACCATCAGACATGGGCTATATATAAAGAATCGAAAGAGATTATTCTGTCCTTAGAACAATGTAAGTTGCTTCGTGTCTTCGATGCAGTATCCTTGCAATGCCTTTGGCTTGTTATCAAAGAAACAATATGCTCCCAAGGCAGAAATAAGGTTCATGATAAAGTTGCTTACAGATCTATGGCGTGAATGTACAATCTGTGCCGTATTCTTCAGCATGTCGTTAATGGTTTCGATAATGTATCTCTTGCGCAGCATCATTCTGTCATAGAATGGCATCAGCTTGTTTTTCATGTTTACGCGCAACCCTGTCACCAGCTGTATTCCATCCTCAAAGAGGAAGTCAAACAGCTTTTGCGAAATATAGCCTTTGTCAGCGAACAGCTTGCCATACAAACGTTTAGCAAGAACCTTGAACACATTCGGGTCCTTGTCGCTGACATTTGCACCAGTAAGTACAAACGCTATTATCTCGCCTCTGTCATTGCACGCAAGATGGAGCTTAAAGCCATGGCACCAACCCATAGTTCCTTTTCCGTCAGTGGCAATTCCCTTGAATACCTTATTGGCATATCTCCTGAGATTATGGCATACGGGTATCATCGTGGAATCAACGAATGTTATGCCAGTACATCTTCCGAAAGCCCCCAGATTAAGGAAGAACATGAGCTGGAAGAACACGCGGCTTTCCAACTCCACAAAGCGGTTGTACGACACGGCTTTCGGAAAATAAGACTTCATCGTACCCTTAATAAAGAACAGGTAGTAGTGCTTGAAATTGCGGAATGTACCGAAATGGAAATACAACAGAATCGTCATGATTTCACTGTCGGATAACGATGCTGCACGCCGTCTACGCTTCACTCCGCTATTGTCTTCCAACAAATTTCCTGCATTTTCTGCATCAAAATGTTTGCAAAACTCGTCTATAATACAAAATAATTCTGTAACTTTGCAATCGGTAGTCATATTAAATATTTTTGTAACTATTTGATTTTCACCTATAAAGGTACAAAATATTTATGAGACTACCAACTTTTTTATCAACTATTTCTTATCCCGAACTGGGGTAAAAATTATTTTCAGGCATTTTCAAACGGCTGACAAAGTTATTATCCAACGTTTGACAAAGGTGTTATCCAACGTTTGATAAGGGTGTTATCCAACGTTTGATAAAGGTGTTATCCAACGTTTGATAAAGGTGTTATCAAATGTTAGATAAGAGTGTTGTCAAACGTTAGACAAGAGCCTTTTCAACGTTGGAAATAAGTTGTTTCAAATATCGGAAACAAGTGGTGTCAAATATTATGCAATAGTCCTGTCCTACGTTTGACAAGGATGTTATCTGGCGTCAGAATATACAAATCATGTATTGTCGGCTATGCGGATGGACTGTTTTTATGGTGGCAACGGCAGAGGGTCTGGTGGTCGAATGGTGGTCGAAAACCGCCGAGTTAACGTAATCGACCACCCACGTAAGCTGCATACACATAGCGTGTTATGCCGTTGTGGTGGTCGAGTGGTCGAAATTTTGCGACGTCGCGTGTGCGTACGCGCGCGTATATTATTAGGTGTGCGCGCATGATTTATAAGAGGTTTGCCAGTCGGAAATACTAATCGAATAGGGTTGAAGCCGAAGTAAAACCCGATGGAATGGGAGTTTTTTATGTTTTCTCGGTTTGATTGCCGTAAATCACATTGACGCCTATTTCAAATGAATGGATTGCAACAGTTCCATGTAGGTGACAATGGCATTGCCAATCTCGTCGATACCTATATATTCATCTGCACTATGACTGCGACTCGATTCGCCCGGTCCGAGTTTCAGCGAAGCAAAGGGCATAAGAGCCTGATCGCTCAGGGTTGGTGATCCAAAAGGTGTCATGCCCATGTCGATACAACGGCTCACTATGGGATGGTCGGTGGAAATCGACGAGGATGACAGCCGGTAAGAACGGGCTTTCAGTTCGCTCTGCATCTGCGACTGTAGGTATTGGCAGAGTTCTTCGTTGCGGTAATACTCGTTGGTGCGCACATCGATGGTGAATTTACATTCGTCTGGAATCACGTTGTGTTGAGTGCCAGCGCCGATAATTGTTACCGTGGCTTTGGTCGGACCAAGTAGTGGACTGACCTTTTCAAACTCATGGTTGCGCAGCCATTGTATATCGTCCAAAGCTTTGTAAATCGCATTTTCGCCTTCGTTGCGTGCTGCGTGTCCGCTCTTTCCGTGTGCCACGGCATCGATCACCATCAGTCCTTTCTCGGCAATAGCCGGTTGTAAGCCAGTCGGTTCGCCCACGATAGCCACATCAATAGGTGGCAGTTGTTCGCGAATCAGCGTAAATCCATTGGCGCCGCTGACTTCCTCTTCTGCACTGGCTACATAAACCAGATTGTAGGCAAGGTCTTCGTTGCAGAGTGCGCGATATACCATAAGCAGACTGACAAGTCCGCCGCCGCAGTCGTTAGCGCCCAGTCCGTAGAGGCGTCCGTCTTCGATGGTTGGTGTAAACGGATCGCGTGTCCATGTGCTGACGGGTTTCACCGTGTCGATATGTGCATTAAGCAGTAGGGTAGGTTTGCCTTCGGCGTGTTTCCCGATAAGCATCAGGTTGTTGCCCACACGTTTCGGAGTCAGTCCCCATAGCTTCATTTGCTGTTCCATCAGGTCGGCAACGGCTTTCTCTTCACGGCTCACCGATGGTGTTTTGATGAGTTGTTGCAGCAGTCCCACTGCCTCTACGGTCATTTGCTGTATATTGTTTGTCATCGTTCGTATGTTATTAACCTGTTTGCAAAATTACACCTTTTTATTAATATAACAGCGAGAGAAGTGACGAAATGTTTTGTTTCTATGAGAAAATGTGTGATATTTTAATTGTCGGTTATTGTGTATTTCCTGTTTTTTGTTTAATTTTGCGAGTAAAAAGGACATTTCCTAACACAAACAATATTAATAAAAAATTACATTTGAAGAGTTATGAAGAAAAAGCTATCATTTATTCTTTTTTTTATTGTGTTTCTGGGTGATGTTTTATATGCACAATGCACAAAACCTGCAAAACCAGATTCCCTGCTTCTTACACTTGATGTTGACCATGTATTTTCTATACGCAATAAGGGTATGTCCATGCATGGTTATGACTTCAACTTTGGACTAAAATGTAAGCGCGTAGAGCTGTTTGGCACGTATGAGAGAATGAGTCATCATTTGGGAAAGGATGGCGTGAAAACCTATATGAATACCAATACCTTGGGTGTTGGCGTGGGTTATGACATCCAACAGAATAAGAAACGAACAAGTTTTACTCCTGTGCGCTTTAGAATGGCATGGCCTGTGGGACATCCTGATTGGAATAATAACTATTACGACCTGTCTATACACCATATTCATGCAGCGAACAGTAAGGCTATTGGCCTGAACCTTGGTGTGGGTTTCCGCTATGTAAATTCACGTTCGGAACTTAGTCCAAACCATGGTTTTGTGTATTGGTCGGTCGGTATTGCACTATAATACAGTTAGAAAAATATAGTATATACGTTCGAAAAGTCTCAAACTTGAGAACGTTGATAGTCGGCATGTCGGATGGTTGTCATGTGGTGTGAGAGAAAAAGTTTTAGATCAAACCGCTACAGATAATCATCCGATCATGCTTTTTCCTCCTTCTGTCTTTTCCTTCTCTTGCTCGGAAATGCAAAATAAATTGTGATTTATTTTGTATTTCACTCGATTTGCACCACCTTTGACGCCATGCGTCTTAGGTACTCACGCTCGGAAATAAAAGAAAAAAGTGTTTTTTTCTTTGTATTTCACTCGCTTATTCGTACCTTTGATGCTATGCGTCTTAGGTACTCACGCTCGGAAATAAAAGAAAAAAAGTGTTTTTTCTTTGTATTTCACTCGCTTATTCGTACCTTTGCACATATTATATATAATAAATAAGGAAAAACGCTTATGCAAGTAAGAAGCCACATGTCGGTATTGGTGCATGACCTCGCTAAGAAATATGGCGAGCGCGAAGCACTCATCTATCAGGACTTTGGCGGCAAGGAATGGAAGTCGTTGTCGTGGAATAAGTTTTCTGCAACCGTTAAACAAGTCAGCAATGCGCTACTCAACATCGGAGTGAAAGAACAGGAAAACATAGGTATATTCTCGCAAAACTCCATTCAGTATCTCTTCTGCGACTTTGGTGCATGGGGAGTAAGGGCTGTCACCATACCCTTCTATGCTACCAGTAGCGAGCAGCAAATACAGTTCATGATCAACGACGCCAAGGTGCGTTTCCTCTTTGTGGGCGAACAAGAACAGTACGACCGGGCACGCCGAGTGGTATCACTCTGCCCCACACTGGAACGTATCATTGTCTATGATGCCATGGTGCATATCTCAGAACATGATACCAATGCCATCTATTTCGATGATTTCCTCAAACTTGGTGACAAACTGCCACGTCAGACCGAGGTGGAACAGCGTCAGCGCGAGGCTAACAACGACGACATTGCCAATATCCTCTATACCAGCGGAACCACAGGAGACTCTAAGGGCGTGATACTGACCCATGGACAATTCCATGCGGCAATAATTGCCAACGACGAGTGTGTTGATGTCAATGAACACGACCGTGTGATGAATTTCCTGCCCTATACCCATATCTTTGAGCGTGGATGGGCTATTCTCTGCCTCTCTGAAGGTGCTACACTGATAGTAAACACCCATCCTCAAGAAGTGCAGCAGTCGATGCGCGAGACGCATCCCACCTGTATGTCGAGTGTGCCCCGATTCTGGGAAAAGGTATATCAGGGTGTGATGGAGAAGATAGACCATGCCAGTAGTGTGCAGCGCAAACTGTTCCATCATGCATTGGCAGTAGGAAGAAAACATAATATTGAGTATCTCAGCCTTGGCAAGAAACCACCGATGGCACTCCATCTCGAATACGAACTGCTCAACCGCACCGTATTCTCGCTCGTGCGTAAAGAGTTGGGACTGGAAAATGCACATTTCTTCCCCACAGCAGGAGCTGCTGTTAGTGAGCATGTGGAAGAATTTGTCCATTCCATCGGACTTAATATGATAGTGGGATACGGACTCACCGAATCGCTTGCCACCGTCAGTTGCGATCATCTCAACAAACCATATACCGTGGGAAGTGTAGGGCGCCCCATCAACGGCATCGATATCCGCATCAGCGATGAAGGCGAGATTCTGCTCAAAGGCCCCACCATCACCAAGGGATACTACAACCGTGAAGACCTCACCCGCCAGGCATTCACAGAAGATGGTTACTTCCGTACTGGTGATGCAGGATACCTGAAAAATGGTGAACTCTTCCTCAAAGAGCGCATCAAAGACCTCTTCAAGACTTCTAACGGTAAGTATATCGCACCACAGATGATAGAGTCGAAAATCTTGGTAGATAAGTATATCGACCAGATTGCTGTCATTGCCGACCAACGCAAATTCGTTTCGGCACTCATCATCCCCGTATATGGCATGCTTGAAGAGTATGCACGTGCGCATAATATCGCCTTTGAAAATCGAGAACAGCTTTGCGCTAATCCGCAAATCTATGCCATGATGAAGGAAAGAATTGATACCCTTCAGCAGCAGCTGGCACACTATGAGCAGGTGAAGCGATTCACACTCTTGCCCCACCAATTCTCAATGGAAAAGGGCGAGTTGACTAATACGCTGAAAATACGACGTCGGGTGCTCAACGAAAACTATAAGGCAGAAATCGACAAGATGTACGAAGACTAATGTCTTTCATATAATTATTATCGCCAACAGACACGATGATTACACAAGACCAACTGAAAGATGTCCTCGATAGGACTGACAAACTGCGTCATTATCTGAAGATCGACGAGAAAAAAATAGAATTTGAAGAAGAAGACCTGCGCACACAAGCACCTGATTTCTGGGAGGATCAGAAGCGGGCTGAGGCACAGATGAAGAAAGTGAAAGCCATCAAGAAATGGATTGATGGCTATAATGACGTGCGAGCTGCAGCAGACGAACTCCAACTGGCATTCGATTTCTACAAGGAAGAGATGGTTACAGAAGAGGAAGTCGATGCAGACTATCAGCGCGCCATATCGCTCATTGAGGACTTGGAACTGAAGAACATGCTCCGTCAAAAGGAGGATCCTATGGAGTGTGTACTCAAAATCAACTCAGGAGCTGGAGGTACGGAAAGTCAGGATTGGGCGTCGATGCTCATGCGAATGTATCAACGATGGGCTGAAGCTCATGGGTATAAAGTGAGCATTTCCAACCTTCAAGAAGGTGATGAAGCTGGCATCAAGAGTGTCACGATGCAGATTGAAGGTGGAGAATATGCCTATGGATATCTCAAAAGTGAAAACGGTGTGCACCGACTGGTGAGAGTATCCCCGTTTAATGCACAGGGTAAGCGAATGACTTCCTTTGCTTCTGTTTTCGTCACACCATTGGTTGACGATACCATTGAGGTGTATGTGGATCCGGCAAAACTCTCGTGGGATACCTTCCGTTCGAGCGGTGCAGGTGGACAGAACGTCAATAAGGTGGAGTCGGGTGTGCGCCTTCGCTATTGGTACACTGATCCTGATACAGGGGAGGAAGAGGAAATCCTCATTGAAAATACCGAAACGCGCGACCAACCCAAGAATAAGGAGCGCGCCATGGCTTTGCTTCGTTCACAACTTTACGACCGCGCCATGAAGAAACGTCTTGAAGCGCAAGCTAAGATAGAGGCGGGTAAGAAGAAAATAGAGTGGGGAAGTCAGATTCGCAGTTATGTCTTTGACGACAGACGAGTGAAAGACCATCGTACCAACTATCAGACATCTGATGTGGATGGCGTGATGAATGGAAAAATAGACGGTTTCATCAAGGCTTATCTCATGGAATTCCCTACCACCGATGAGGAATAAACGTATATTCGAACATAGAAATATATAACACTAAAAACTGAATATTATGAGTAAACAACATCAGGCCAAGCGTGAAGCATGGGCCAAGAAACAAGAGAAAAAGGGTTCTAAACTGATATGGTGGATTATCGGTGGCTTTATTGCACTCGGCTTGCTTTATATGGCTTGGGCATTAACCGTCCTTTAAACGATGGCTACAGAAATCGAACGCAAGTTTCTTGTCAGGGATGATTCCTACAAGAAACTTGCTTTTGCTCATAGTCATATCCAACAGGGTTATATCTGCAGTGAGCGCGGAAGAACTGTTCGCGTCCGCATACGTGACGAACGTGCCTATCTCACCATCAAGGGACCGAGCCTCGATGGTGGATTATCGCGCTATGAATTTGAGAAGGAGATAACCCTTGAAGAGGGACATCAGTTGATGCTACTCTGTGAACCGGGACTTGTCGATAAGACTCGTTGGCTTGTGCGTCATGGCGGACATGTGTTTGAAGTTGATGAATTTTATGGCGACAATACAGGTCTTGTTATGGCTGAAGTAGAATTGTCATCGATTGATGAAAGTGCAGAATTGCCCGATTTCATCGGAGTTGAAGTCACTGGAGATCGCCGTTATTACAATAGCCAACTTCGCCAACATCCCTATTGTAAGTGGGGTGATAAGTCATAGGTCGAAGACATGTTCTTGTTGCTGGTGGAAAAATAGTCGCTTAGCTACGATATATCCACTTTCAGTTAGTGTTGTTGGTGTTAGCGAAAAAACAACCGTTTGGCCAACATGCCTACTGCTGTGGCAAGTGTGATGCCAATGGAATTGGCTAATAAATCAAGCCAATCGCCACTCCGATGCCCATTGGTACAGTATTCCTGCAATAATTCTATCATACCACTCATCATGATGGGTAACAACCATACCCACCAAAATAGTTTGCGGTAGTTGAGGTGTGTATGACTTCTGAGATATTCCAACCATACCAATGTCCATGTTCCACCATACATAATCATGTGTACCCACTTGTCAATCAAGGGTACATCTTCCAACTCTGTTTTTGGAGGAGTGAAGAATGATAAATACCAGATAACGGCTATGCATATTAGCGATAATGGGTACTTTCTTATGATTTGTGCTGTTTTATTCATACAATTATAACAATTTGAGCGCAAATGTAGGAAATTTTTTATAATTTTGCAAGCAAAAACTGATTTATATGACAGAAAGAACTGGATTTGGAAGCAAACTCGGAGTGATTCTTGCCACGGCAGGTTCAGCAGTAGGACTGGGTAATGTATGGCGTTTCCCATACATGGCTGGTGAAAATGGTGGTGCTGTATTCATCATCATCTATCTCGCCTGTGTTCTGTTGTTGGGAATACCCTGTATGATTAGCGAGTTTATTGTGGGCCGCCATGGGCAGTCTAATACTGCGCGTGCGTACTCCAAACTGTCGGGTGGTAGCCCTTGGAAATTTGTAGGCTATATGGGTGTGCTTACTGGATTCCTCATTACAGGATATTATGCCGTTGTCACCGGATGGTGTCTGCAATACATCTGGGCATCGTTCATCGGTCAGTTGCAAGGCACACCAGACTATTTCAAAACCTATTTTGCCGAGCTTTCCTCTGATCCTGTTCGCCCTGTTTTATGGACCTTCGTCATGCTTGGTATCGCTTATTTGATTATTGAACATGGTGTGCGCGATGGTATTGAGAAGGCATCGAAGATGATGATGCCCACACTGTTTATCCTTCTGCTCATCATTGTTGTGGCTTCGTGTATGTTGCCTAATGCGGGTAAAGGCATAGAATTTCTGTTTAAACCTGATATGTCGAAGATGACTGGCGATGTTTTCCTTAGTGCATTGGGACAGAGCTTCTATTCGCTGAGTATCGCGATGGGCTGTTTGTGTACCTATGCCAGTTACTTCTCCAGATACACCAATATCACTACGTCAGCAACGCAGATTGCTATCATCGACAGCGTTGTTGCTATTCTTGCAGGACTGATGATATTTCCTGCGGCCTTCTCTGTTGGTGTCAATCCAGATAGTGGTCCTTCACTCATATTCATCACATTGCCCAACGTCTTCTCGCAAGCATTTGGTGCCATTCCCATAGTGGGTTATTTTGTGTCGTTGTTATTCTTTGTGTTGCTGAGTCTGGCAGGACTGACATCGCTCATGTCGCTTCATGAAGTAAGTACAGCTTTCTTCCAAGAAGAGTTTACCCTGTCGCGCAAGAAAGCTGCCCTTATAGTGACCATATCAACAGCTATCATCGGTGCGTTCTGCTCGTTGTCGCTGGGAGCGACCGATATCCTTGTCTTCGGTGGAAAGGCACTTTTTGATTGGTTTGACTTCATTACAGGACAAATATTCCTACCTGTTGTGGGATTCTTGACTTGTATCTTTATCGGATGGTTTGTACCTCATAAGGTAGTGCGTGAGGAGTTTACCAACTGGGGAACGCTTCGTAGCGAGTGGTACGCCCGTTTGTTTCATATCTACCTCTTCTTGGTGAAATACATCTGTCCGATGGCGATTCTATTCATATTCCTTCATCAGTTTGGACTGTTGAAATAGAATTTTGTCCATTTCATCGGAGTATTGTTGGGGCATAAGGACTATGTTCGTCTGCCATCTACATATTTATATATAAACACAAACCATTATGACAGAACGTGGAAACTTTGGTAGTAAGATTGGCGTGATACTTGCAACGGCAGGATCTGCAGTAGGCCTTGGTAACGTATGGCGCTTCCCCTATATGGCAGGCGAGAATGGTGGCGCTGCTTTCATAGTGATATATTTGGTATGTATTCTAATGCTTGGATTGCCCGGCATGTTGAGTGAGTTTATCATCGGTCGCCATGCGCAAGCCAATGCAGCGCGTGCCTACGATAAACTGTCGAAAGGTCGGCCCTGGAAGTTTGTCGGCTATCTTGGTATTCTCACTTCTACTATCATCCTCGGTTTCTATTCGGTAGTGGCAGGCTGGTGTCTGCAATACCTGTATGTAGCACTGACTGGCATGACGAGTGGCAATGTTGATGCCGTTCGAGAGTATTTCACCGATTTTTCCGGTGATGCGATGAAACCGGCTATTTTAGGCGTTTTGTTCATCTTAATCACCCAGTTTGTGGTGGTTCGTGGTGTGCGTGGTGGTATAGAGCGCGCTTCAAAACTGCTTATGCCTGTGCTTTTCGTGTTGTTGATTATCATCGTAGTGGCATCGTGCATGTTGCCTGGAGCCTTAGAAGGCATCCGTTTCCTGTTCTATCCCGACTTTAGTAAGTTGTCGAGCGACGTATTGCTCGAAGCATTGGGCCAATCGTTCTTCTCCTTGTCGTTGGGTACTGCATGTCTATGTACCTATGCCAGTTATTTCTCCAAAGATACAAACCTCTTGAAATCTGCATTCCAGATTGTGACCATCGATATGATGATAGCTGTTTTGGCTGGTTTGATGATATTTCCTGCAGCGTTTTCTGTAGGTGTCAATCCCGATAGTGGACCTTCACTCATATTTATCACCTTGCCTAATGTATTCTCGCAAGCCTTTGCGTCGATGCCCGTGGTGGGTTATGTGATTAGTGTGATGTTCTATGCACTATTGGTTTTTGCAGCGCTGACATCAACCATTTCGATGCACGAGATTGGTACTGCTTTCTTTACTGAAGAGTTTACTTTACAACGCCGTTACTCTGCTTGGGTGGTGACAGTTGCTGCAGGAGCTATCTGTGTGTTGTGCTCATTGTCAGTAGGAGGGCGTTCGTGGTTGCAAATCACTGGTGTAGCGCTGATGGATTTTTGTGATAAAATCACTGCCAACATTATGATGCCAATCGGAGCGATGCTCACTTGTCTATTCGTCGGATGGTATATTCCCAAGCGTACGGTCTATGCTGAGTTTACTAATCGTGGCATGACCAATCAGCGTTGGTTTATGATTTATCTCTTTGCCGTCCGCTATATTTGTCCCATCTGCATCCTCATCATCTTCCTCCATCAAATGGGAGTGGTTTGATGAAAGAGGTCATGCAGGTGAGCATATCCACGTGATGAAAAACACAAAGGCGGCAAGTGAAACGTTTCACTTGCCGCCTTTTGGTCGGGATGAGGCGACTCGAACGCCCGACCCCTACGTCCCGAACGTAGTGCGCTACCAACTGCGCTACATCCCGATTTTGCGGTGCAAAGGTACTAATTATTTATGAATAACGTAGAGAAAAACATTGTTTTTTTGCCTTTACACCCAAAATGCCACTTATTTGCTATAGCAATTCGGGCAGTTGGAATAGTTTGATGCCATTAGATCCTTTGATAAGGATATACATGTCTTGCGGCTGTTGGGCAGCAATGGCTGCTTTTACTTCTTCTATATCGTGGAATTTCTTGAAGCTGCATTCTGTCTTTGCGAACTCTTCGCCAACGAGCCATACCTGTTGGAAACCAGCTTGTTTGAGTTGTTCCACCACCTTTTGGTGTTCTTCTGCAGAGGCATCACCCAATTCACGCATATCGCCGAGGATTGCCATTTTTGCAGGCACATCCATGAGTTTGAAGTTGTCGATAGCAGCCTGCATGCTCGATGGATTGGCGTTATATGCATCGACCACGAGATGATTATGGTCGGTGACGGTCATCTGTGAACGATTGTTGGTGGGGGTGTAGTTGGCAATTGCCTTATTGATGAGTTCGAATGGTACGTTGTTGACATAGCCCACGGTTATTGCAGCTAGAATATTGTCGAGGTTGTAAGCACCGATGAGGTTGGTCTGCACCTCCATCCATTCGCTGGCATAGCCTGCATCGCTGTCTTGCTCTCGCCAGCGGAACTTAAGAAATGGAGAGCACGACACCACTTCGCCATGTATCAGAATATCGGGGTTGCTACTCTGACCATAGTAATAGATGTCTGCGAGACCTTCGGTCATAGCCATCAAGTGTTCATTGTCTCGATTGACAAACACAGGGCATTCGTGTTGTCGGAGATAATCGTAGAGCTCGCCTTTGGTATGGCATACACCTTCGAAAGATCCAAAACCCTGTAGGTGGGCACGCCCCACGTTGGTAATCAGTCCACATGTAGGTTCAGCCGTTTCTACCAGTGTTTTAATGTCTCCCGGATGGCTTGCTCCCATTTCCACTACTGCGATATCGTAGTCTTCGTTTAGTCTGAAGAGAGTTTTCGGAACGCCTATGTCGTTGTTGAAATTACCCTCTGTTGCCATTACGTTATAACATTCAGCGAGTACTGCCTTGGTGAGTTCCTTGGTAGTAGTCTTTCCGTTTGTACCCGTAATGCCTATGATGGGCAGATCGAAATGGCATCTGTGTTCGCGTGCCAAGTCTTTGAAAGTTTGCAATGTGTCATTCACTAAGATGTAGCGGCAGTCGTCTTTTTGAGTTTCAGGATTGGTGAGTTCGCTGACAATGGCATAGGCACACCCCTTCTCCAAAGCGGCCTGTGCGAATCGGTTACCATCAAACGAAGCCCCTTTAAGAGCCAAGAAGATGCTGTCTTTCGGGCATTCGCGCGAGTCGGTAGTGATGCACGGATGGGCGAGATAGAGTTTGTAGAGTTCCTTGATATCCATATATTTGTTGTTGTTTTGGTGATGCAAAGGTACGATTATGTGAGTGAACTGCAAAAGAATTGCCGTTTTTTCTTTGTATTTTCCTTATTTAACCGTAACTCTAGCGCTACACACCGAAGTTGCTGTCGTTCGAGAATAAAAAAGAAAATTGATATTTCTTTTTGTATTCTGCTCACTTAATCGTACCTTTGACCTGTCGGTCTTAGGTACTGTCGTTCGAGAATAAAAAAGAAAATTGATATTTCTTTTTGTATTCTGCTCACTTAATCGTACCTTTGCGAAATATATATATAATATACGTGTAAAATAAGATGGAATATACTCTGAATTGTAATGGGAAGCTGATAACCTTGTCCTCACCACAGGTCATGGGAATTCTTAATGTCACTCCTGACTCCTTCTATTCGGGAAGCAGAAAGCAAACCGAACGCGAAATAGCAGAACGTACACAACAAATATTGGCAGAGGGAGGTGCTATGATCGATGTGGGCGGATGCTCAACAAGGCCCGGTAGTGCTCCTGTGGATGAAGAAGAAGAATCACGCAGACTGCGCTTTGCCCTTGAAATAGTACGTCGTGAAGCACCCGATACCATTGTAAGCATAGATACATTCCGTCCCGATGTGGCACGAATGACCGTTGAGGAGTTTGGTGCCGATATCATCAATGATGTGTCGGAAGGTGCTGATCCTGAGATGTTCCGCATGGTGGCGCGTCTTAAAGTGCCCTATATCCTCATGTCTATAGCTCCCACTATCCGCGATATGATGCTACGCTTTGCCCGTGAGATACAGCAGTTGCGCGACTGTGGACAGAAGGATATCATCCTTGATCCTGGTTTTGGATTCGGTAAAGACCTGCAACAAAACTATGACGTGATGCACCAATTGGATCAGCTCGATGCCCTTTCACTGCCTGTGCTTGTGGGAATCTCACGCAAACGCATGGTGTGGCAATTGTTGGAAAGCGATCCGCTACAGGCCCTCAACGGCACTACGGTGCTCAACACCATTTCATTGATGAAAGGCGCATCCATACTTCGCGTGCATGATGTGAAAGAAGCAGTGGAGTGTGTGCGTATTGTTGGACAGATGAACCCTAAACAATAAATTACCTGCCTATGTTTTTTGAGTTTGGAATAAAAGACGCCATTGACATTACTCTCGTGGCTTTGATACTCTACTACTTCTATCGGTTGATGAAGGAGTCACGATCATTGCCTGTGTTTATGGGTATCTTGGTGTTTATTGTACTATGGCTTGTCGTCTCACAGGTGCTTGAAATGAAACTTCTGGGTAGTATCATGGACAAGTTGGTGAGTGTCGGTGTCATCGGACTTATCGTGCTTTTCCAAGACGATATCCGTCGTTTCTTCTACAATCTGGGTGCCCATCAACGCGTGAAAGGTATCCGTCGCTTCTTTACAGGCGAGGATGGACGCAAGAAGGAAGAAGATCTGAAACCCATTATCATACCTATTGTGATGGCAGCACTCAACATGAGCAAGAAAAAGGTTGGTGCTTTGATCGTGATGCAACGGTCTATGCCACTTGATGATGTGGCAAATACGGGTGAAATGATTGATGCAAATATCAGTCAACAGCTTATTGAGAATATCTTTTTCAAAAACTCTCCACTCCACGACGGAGCTCTTATCGTGGAAGGAAAACGTTTGAAAGCGGCCGGTTGCATACTTCCTGTCAGTCACGAACAGAATATTCCCAAATCGCTCGGACTGCGCCATCGTGCAGCTTTGGGCATGTCGCAAGACAGCGATTGCATAGCCATTGTGGTCAGCGAAGAGACCGGTGGCATCACTGTTGCTATTGATGGACAATTGCAACTTCGGCTCACTGCAGAGAAACTTGAAAGCATATTAACTGAGGAAATGATGCAATTAATCTAAAATATTCTGAATTCTACGGACTTATTCAGAATATTTTTAGTACTTTTGCAAACTAGATATAGCAAAATCAAACTTTTAATAAACAAACTATGGATTTATTAAGTCAAATCGTTGCGCGTGCAAAAAGTAACAAACAGCGCATCGTGCTCCCTGAAGCAACAGAGGAGCGCACCCTTAGAGCTGCCGATCGTGTATTGGCAGAAGACATGGCCGACATCGTTCTCATTGGTAATCCCAACGAAATCAAGCAGCTCGCTGCACAATGGGGACTGAACAGTGTAGATAAGGCCACTATCATCGACCCGGAAAACAATCCCAAGAGCGAAGAGTATGCTACTTTGCTGGCAGAACTTCGTAAAAAGAAAGGAATGACCATCGAACAGGCTCGCGAACTCGTGAAGAATCCGCTTTACCTCGGATGCATGATCATCAAGACCGAAGGAGCCGATGGTCAGATATCAGGAGCCCTCTCTACTACTGGAGACACCCTGCGCCCCGCACTCCAAATCATCAAGTGTGCCCCTGGCGTTTCATGTGTTAGCGGTGGCCTGCTCCTCATCAGCAAGCAGAAAGAGTATGGTGAAGACGGCGTTCTCGTAGTTGGTGACGTAGCTGTAACTCCCATGCCCAATGCAAACGAACTCGCCCAGATTGCCGTATGTACTGCCCAGACTGCTCGTTCTGTAGCAGGCTTTACCGATCCTCGCGTTGCCATGCTGAGTTTCTCTACCAAGGGTTCTGCTAAGCATGAAGTAGTGGATAAGGTTGTTGAGGCTACCAAACTGGCCCACGAACTGGATCCCGAACTCAAGCTTGATGGCGAACTTCAGGCTGATGCTGCACTTGTGCCCAGCGTAGCTGCAAAGAAAGCACCAGATTCAGACATCGCAGGTAAGGCAAATGTTCTGGTATTCCCTAACCTCGAAGTTGGTAATATCGGCTACAAACTTGTGCAGCGACTTGGCGATGCCATTGCCATTGGTCCTATCCTCCAGGGTATTGCACGTCCGGTCAACGACCTCTCTCGTGGCTGTTCGGTAGATGATATCTACTACATGGTGGCAATCACAGCTTGCCAGGCCATGGATGCTAAGGCAAACAAATAACTAGCAAACAACTATAAAAGATGAAGATTCTGGTATTAAATTGCGGTTCGTCCTCTATCAAGTACGCACTGTACAACATGGACGACAAGAGCGTGATGACCTCTGGAGGTGCAGAGCGCGTAGGCTTGGACGGTGCCTTTGTCAAGGTGAAACTGGCCAATGGTGAGAAAAAGCAAATCATGCACGACATCCCCGAGCATACTGAAGGTGTGAAATTCATCTTCTCTTTGCTTACTGATCCTGAGGTTGGCGTTATTAAAGACTTGAAGGAAATCGATGCCGTAGGCCACCGTATGGTGCATGGCGGTGAGAAATTCAACAAGTCTGTACTGCTCACCGACGAGGTGTTGAAGGTTTTTGAAGAATGCTCTGACCTTGCTCCGCTCCACAATCCTGCCAACCTCAAGGGTGTCAATGCCGTTAAAGAGCTTATGCCCGGACTGCCTCAGGTAGGTGTGTTCGACACTGCATTCCATCAAACGATGCCTGCCAAGGCCTATATGTATGCCATCCCTTACGAACTCTATGAGAAGTATGGCGTGCGTCGTTATGGTTTCCACGGCACCAGCCACCGCTATGTTTCTGCTCGTGCCTGCGAATTTTTAGGCATCAAGGCAGAAGGTACCAAGATGATTACTTGCCACATTGGTAATGGAGGTAGCGTAGCAGCCGTTGTTGATGGCAAGTGTATCGACACTTCCATGGGTCTTACACCACTTGAAGGACTCGTGATGGGAACCCGTTCTGGCGATATCGATGGTGGTGCAGTGACTTTCCTTGAGAAGAAACTGGGCCTCGATGCTGATGGCATGAGCAACCTGCTCAACAAAAAGAGCGGTGTAGCTGGTATCACAGGAGGTTCATCAGACATGAGAGATGTAGAGAATGCAGCCAAAGCCGGTGAGCCTCGTGCCCAGTTGGCACAGGCCATGTACTTCTACCGCATTAAGAAATACATTGGTGCCTATGCTGCCGCTATGGGCGGAGTGGATGTCATTGTATTCACAGCTGGCGTCGGGGAAAATCAGGTCAGCATGCGTTCAGAGGTATGCAAGGGTCTTGAATTCCTCGGTGTGAAGTTTGATGAGGCCAAAAATGCCGTACGTGGCGAAGAGGCTGTTATCTCTGCCGACGATTCGAAGGTGAAGGTTGTGGTCATTCCTACCGATGAGGAACTCATGATTGCTACCGATACGATGAATCTGCTCTAAGCGTTATCATCGCAGCAATACATTTTTTTTGATGGTGGAAGACCGCTTGGTGGCCCGCAAGGGATGCTTGACAGGAGGTCTTTCACCATTATTATTACTCCAGAGACCATAGATGTTATACTCCATTCCAACTGAAATGGTATAGTGGTCGATGGGGTGGAAAACTGGTTGTTGAAGTCGTTTTGACCTCATAATCCATGTGGATTCAACAGAAACAGAGGTGTTACACCAATTATAATATATAGAAAGGAATCAAGATGAAAGTAGTGACATTCGGCGAAGTATTACTTCGCTTCTCCAAAAGAGACGATTACCGCCTGACACAAGGCGCACAGATGGAAGCTCATTTTGGCGGCAGTGAGGCCAATGCGGCAGTTTCGCTTGCCATGTTGGGTAATGAGGTGCGCTATGTGAGCCGCCTGCCGGAAACGGCAATGGGCAAGGCTTGCGAACAGCGTTTGCGCGAGATGGGACTCAATACGCGCTTCATCAACTGGGGTGGGCCACGTATCGGAACCTATTTCTTCGAGCAGGCAGCATCGCTTCGCCCATCGCGTGTGGTCTATGATCGTAAGGATTCCGCATTCTATAATCTACATCCCGGTATGATACCTTGGCGCGATGTGTTTCGTGGCGCTGATGTGTTTCATTGTTCCGGTATCACCTGTGCCCTTTCGCAGAGTGCTACCGATGCAACTTTTGAGGCAGTGCGCACTGCCGACGAGATGGGACTTGTCATTGCCTGCGACATCAACAACCGCAAAAACCTGTGGAACTATGGCGCTAAGGCAGCCGATGTGTTGCCCCAACTGATGCACTATAGCGACATTGTCTTTGGCGATGCTGGCGAATGGGAATTGGTGTCAGGACTGCCACGCATACCCTTTGAAGCAACTTCGTCCGATTATCACATTGATGTGGAGGCCTATACTGCGATGTTTCGCAAGATAGCAGACCGTTTTCCGCGCTGTAGGAAGTTTATCATGGGATTGCGCAATGAGGTCTCATCCAACCACCATTTGCTCAGTGGTGTACTTTTCGATGGCGAAAAACTCTATACCACTCGCGTCTATGACATTAATCCAGTGATTGATCCCATGGGTGTTGGTGATGCTTATCTGGCAGCCTATCTCCATGCACACCTGGTGCGCCGCGACGATGACCAGCGTTGTCTTGACTTCTCGCTGGCTGCCAGTACACTGAAAAGTACGATATCGGGCGACTTCAACCTTTCTACTGAAGAGGAGATTGAAGCCTTGATGAACAGTTGATAGCCATTTTCTTCATCCGACAGCCCGTTAGATCGGCTGGCTACAGGATAGGATGAAATGAGTTGTACAGCGGTTTTCTAACGATTAGAAAACTGCTTGTCGGACATCGTGATATGCTGTTAGGGTTGGCTTTCCCCCTCCACATACTCCTCTAAGAACATGTGTTCGCCATCATATACGGCATAGGTGAACTGGCTAATCCAGTCGCCTAATATCATCAGGCGTGTGTGGCGTTCCAGTTTTATATCGAGTTCTATGTGTCGATGCCCGAAGATGAAATAGTCTATGTTGGGATGATCCACCATATAAGCGCGTGCAAAGCGTACCAAGTGTTCACGCTCTTCACCCATAAAGGAAGGTTGGTCGGTCTTTTTGTGCTTGATATAACTGTGTTTTGCCCATGTCAATCCGAATGCCATACCCCATCGTGGGTGGATGGAAGAAAACATCTTTTGACACACCGTATTATGGAAAATGGCACGAAGCAATTTGAATGAGGCATCATTGTCGCCCAGTCCATCACCATGAGCAAGGAAAAATTCGTGACCATAGATTTCTGTTGTCTCCTCTTTCTTATGCAGTATCACCCCACATTCCTGTTGCAGATAGTTGTAAGCCCATATATCGTGATTGCCGGTGAAATAGTGGATTTCCACTCCCATATCGCTCAGTTCCGAGAGTTTGCCTAAGAACCGGGTATAGCCGCGTGGCACTACGTAGCGGTATTCATACCAGAAATCAAACATATCGCCCAGCAGATAGATGGCTGCCGCCTTCTCTTTGATAGAATCGAGAAAGCGTACCAGACGTCGTTCCTGCGTGCGTTGATGCGGAACTGCCAACGATCCGAGGTGGGCATCGGATAGGAAATATACATTCTTCATGGGCTTTACACCTTATTATATATTATAGTATCTGTCGATAATCAATATGGAGCTTGTCGCTATTGGTTGCAGTCTCCATGTCTGTGTTTATAGAGCATCAGTCGAAACCGAGTTCGACACGAGCCTCTTCGCTCATCATCGACTGGTCCCAAGCGGGTTCAAACACGAGGTTGACGTTGGCTGTTTTCACGCCATCCACACTTTCCAGTTTGGTGCGTACATCTTCCAGTATAAAGTCAGCAGCCGGACAGTTTGGTGCAGTGAATGTCATGTCGAGTTCCACAGCTCCGTCATCTTTCACATCAATCTTATAGATCATGCCCAGATTGTAGATATCTACGGGTATTTCCGGGTCATATACAGTTTTGAGCACATCCACGATGCGTTCTTCTATTTGTGTCTTTTCTTCTTGTGTCATAGTCTTATTTGTTTTCTTCTTGCAAAGATATATCTTTTTTCCCAAACCACCAAAAATAGGGTGTATGGATGAAAAAGGAACGGGTAAACAAGTGGTGTGTCATAGAAAAATCGTATCTTTGCAGTGATGAACAGGAAGGAACATAAGCTATATTAACTATGTCACATATTGCTAACCTATGAAGAAGCGAAATTTGGTATCCTATATAGCTATTCTCATGGCAATAGGATTTATCATTGCGGTAGTTGGAATTATCATCGATGGGCAGGTGATACAGAAGTCCTATGAAACAACGGCAGCCCAATCGTATAATTATCGTATGGCTATTCTTTAGTTTTCATATTGGCCATTCTGACTTATGTCATTGGATTCTTGTCGTTGGCGGTAGTGCCTATGCTTATGGATAAGATGAGGACAGAACAACAGCTGGAGGTTGAATGGAAACGTCCTCGATGCCTGTTCTTCTTGTCTTATAGTCTCTTGGTGTTGTCTTTACTGTTTCCAGTGATATTGTCTTATTGTGATAACTGGGGAGTTGTTCCCTTGATATTATTGTTTGTATTTGGCATTCTCGGACTACTTTTGGGAAGAATGGCTATTCGTGGCATGTTAAATATGTTTGTCTCTTATACTGAAACGACATTGTGATATCAAAATGATTCAGCCGCATTTGATTTTTCAAATGCGGCTGAATCGTTGTGTATGAGAACGGGAAAATCCGTTGAAATCAGGCCTTTTTATTTATTTGGCGTATTCCAAACCTTAGTTTTGGTGCAGGTGGTGGGAGCGGTAAGGCGTGCAACGCGCAGCAGGAAATCACCCTCTTCGAGTGTCCAGCGACCGTCGGCACCTACAAAGGCAAGGTCTTTTGCCGGCAGAGTGAAAGTCACAGTTTTTGTTTCACCTGGTTCGAGACTAATCTTGGTGAAGCAACGCAGACGCTTGTTGTCGGGCACTATCGATGCAATGAGGTCGCTCGAATAGAGCAATACCGACTCCTTGCCAGCACGGCTACCCGTGTTTTTCACATCCACCGTAACGGTCAGCGTATCGTCGGCAGTGAAGTTTGCCTTATCCACCTTTAGATTGGCATACTCAAAAGTAGTATAGCTCAGACCGTAACCGAAGGGCCATTGCAGCGAAACCTTCGCATCGTAGTTGTATGCGCCAGCCATGGTGCCCACTTCTTCGCTGACTTTATAGTCGTAGTTAGCCAGTGAATTGATTTCTTTCGGATAGGTGTAGGGCAGTTTCGCAGAAAAGTTAGCGTCGCCAGCCAACAGGTTTGCCAGTGCATCGCCACCGTAGTTGCCTGGCAACATGATGTGGACAATGGCTTTAGCTAGCGGTTCAATGTCGGCGATGAGCCGTGGACGACCTTCGTTGAGCACGAGAACTATGGGCTTGCCAGTCTTTGCCAGAGCCTTCACCAGATTGCGTTGGTTCTCTGACATCCAAAGGTCAGTGAGGTTTCCCGGTGTCTCGCAGTAGCTGTTTTCACCCACACAGGCAATGATGACATCCGCCTGAGCAGCCGCAGCAACAGCTTTTTCTATCTGTGGTTCATTTTCTTCCCAGTACTGTCCCTTTTCGTTGTAGGTCACACCTTGGTCGAGAATCACGTTTTCCTGACCGTATTTGTTGCAGAGTGCTTCATAGATTGTGTTGTATTTCTCTGCCAAGTCTTCCGCTTTGCTACCCTGCCAAGTGTAGCTCCAACCGCCGTTGAGGCAGCGCATCTGGTTGGCATTAGGTCCTGTGAGCAGTATCTTTTTTCCTTTTGCCAATGGCAGAACGCCTTCATTCTTTAGCAGAATCTCAGTTTCCTCGGCGCTACGGAGAGCCATATCAGCATGTTCTTGCGATCCAAACTTCTCATAGCCCTTGCCTCCGGTGTTTGGTTCGTCAAACAGTCCGATGCGGTATTTCAGTCTGAGGATGCGACGCACGGCATCGTCGATACGCTCTTGGCTCACCTTGCCCTCGTTGACGAGTTGTTTCAGCAGTATGCAAAACTCCACGCTGTATGGGTCCATCGACATATCGATACCGGCATTGATAGCAATGCGGATCGCATCTTTCTTGTCTTTTGCCACTCTTTCGCGGGTAAAGAGATTGTTGATGTCAGCCCAGTCGGTGACAATCATTCCGTCCCAGTTCAAATCTTTCTTAAGCCATTGAGTAAGGTATTCGTAGCTGGCGTGCACGGGTACACCGTTGATGCTTGACGAATTGACCATGATGGTGAGTGCGCCAGCCTGTACGGCAGCCTTGAAAGGCTCGAAATACTTTTCTCTCAACACGTTTGGAGCGATATACGCCGGTGTGCGGTCTTTGCCGGTGAAGGGAGCGCCGTAACCCATATAGTGTTTCAAACTGGTAGCTACGTTATAGCGTGAGAGGTGGTTGTGGTCATTGCCCTGATAGCCCATGATTTCAGCTTCAGCCATGCGTGCATTGACAATGGGGTCTTCGCCGAAGCTCTCCCAGATGCGCGACCAGCGTGGATCTCTGCCGAGGTCGGTCACAGGGTTATATACCCAAGGACAGTTGGCAGCGCGGCTTTCGTATGCAGTAACCTGTGCTCCGGTGCGTGCCAACTCAGTATTGAATGAAGCAGCGATATTGATAGGTTGCGGAAAGAGCGTTCCGCCTTGAGTATAGGTCACTCCGTGGTTGTGGTCCAGACCGAACACATCGGGGATGCCGATATGTTTCATCGATTTTTTCTGTATCAGCCGAATCCACTCCTGCCATTGTTCTACGGTAGCAGCGCGTGTTCCCGGTGCATTGAGCAGCGATCCCACTTTGTATTTAGAGATACAGGTGTCAAGCATCGTCTCGTTGAGTTTCCATTTTCCCGATGCGTCGTATGTCCCCATGATATCGAGGTTGAGTTCGAGCATCTGGCCTATTTTCTCATCGAGGGTCATTTTGGCAAGTGTCTTTTCTACTTTCGCTTCCAACTGTTCATCGCGTGGAATGGCGGGTTTAACTGTCTGTGCTGCAGCCCATGCCGAGCAACAGCAAACCACAGCCAAGAAGTATTTTCTCATCATAGTGTAGTATGGTTAGTTATATATATGAATATGTTTTCAGTGACTGCAAAGTTACTAAATAGTGGGCAGAGTGCCAAACAGAGTCGTTCTTTTTTATTTGTTTTTTCCGCTCAGTGCCCTCATGGCGTTGAGTACCGCCAGTACGGTGACGCCAACATCGGCAAACACAGCCATCCAAAGTGTAGCCATACCGAAGGTTGCCAATAGCAGTACAGCCACCTTGATGCCAATGGCGAGCACCACATTCTGGCGTGCTATGGCGATGGTGTGGCGTGCAATGCTCACGGCAAGTGCAATCTTAGAAGGTCGGTCGTCCATCAATACAACGTCGGCAGCCTCTATGGCAGCATCGCTACCCAGTGCGCCCATGGCAATACCCACGTCGGCTCGTGCCAGTACGGGCGCATCGTTGATACCGTCGCCCACAAAGGCAAGGGCTTTATCTACGGGTTTTTCCTGTATCAGCCGTTCCACATGTGCCACCTTATCGGCTGGCATGAGTTCGGCGTGAAATTCATCTATATGAAGAGTCTCCGCTACATGTTGTCCCACTTCCTGTCGGTCGCCGGTGAGCATGACCGTGCGTTTGATGCCCAACTGCTTGAGTTTGTTGATGCTTTCAATGCTGTCGTCCTTGATATGGTCGTTGATGACGATGTGGCCTGCATACTGTCCGTCGATAGCCACATGGATGATAGTGCCGATGTGATGGCATGGATGCCACTGTGCACCTATGGCTTCCATCATGCGCTGATTGCCCACACAGACGATGTGGTCCTCAACCTGTGCGCAAATGCCCTGTCCTGCCACTTCTTCCACATGGCTGATGCGGCATCCGTCGGTAGCCTCTTCGGGGAACGCATTACGCAGGGCAGCTCCGATGGGATGGGTGGAAAAATGCTCTACGTGGGCAGCGAGGTGAAGCAGTTGACGCTCGTTGAAATGGTCGGGATGCACCGCTTCTACGGCAAACTGACCGTGGGTGAGGGTGCCCGTCTTATCGAAAACCACCGTATGGAGGTTGGCGAGTGCATCCATATAGCATGCCCCTTTCACCAGTATGCCGTGGCGCGACGCTCCACCAATGCCTCCAAAGAAGGTGAGGGGAATGCTGATGACGAGAGCGCAAGGACACGATACCACCAAGAACATCAGTGCGCGGTAGAGCCATGTGGGGAAGTTTTCGATGAAATCGCCGGAAATGAGTGGCGGAACTACCGCCAGTATCAATGCAGCAACGACCACTACAGGGGTGTAATAGCGTGCAAAGCGGGTGATGAAAGCCTCGCTTTTCGACTTGTTGTCGCTGGCATGTTCCACCAAATCGATGATTTTCGACACGGTACTGTCGCCGTAAGTCTTGGTCGTAGTGACGTTGATGACACCGCTGAGATTGATACATCCCGATGTGATGTCGTCGCCTTCATGGATGTCGCGCGGTTCACTTTCACCCGTTAGTGCCACGGTGTTGAGTGCCGATGAGCCTTTGCAGACCGTTCCATCGAGGGGCACTTTCTCGCCCGGTGCGATGATGATGGTTTCTCCTACTGCCACATCTTCCGGTTTTGCATCGACGGTTTGACCGTTGCGCACCACGTGTGCCACATCGGGGCGTATGTCCATGAGGTTTGAAATGCTTTTGCGGCTCTGCCCTTCGGCATAGCCTTCAAACATTTCGCCTATCTGGAAGAACAGCATCACGAATACTGCTTCGGGAAATTCGGTGTCGGCACCGGGCAGAAATCCGATACACAACGCACCGATAGTGGCTATCGCCATGAGGAAATCCTCGTTGAACGCATCGCCATGGAGCAGTCCTTCGGCGGCTTCGCCCAGCGTTTTATGACCCACCAGGAGGTAGGGCACGAGATAAATGAGCAACAGTTGCCATGTGGGCAACGTGAGATAATGTTCTATGCAGACCGCACCGATGAGCAGTATGATGGTTGTGGCGATGACAGCCAGTTGTCGGTGAAGGCTGTTATGGTCGTGATGGTGGTGATGGTCTTGACCTTCATTGTGATGATGATGGTGTGCTTCTGCCTCAGAATGACAGTTGCAGCTGCAGTGACTGTGATGTTGATGTTCGTGTGCCATATATTATAATACGTGTTTGTTTCTGATGGCAAAGGTACACAAACCAGTGTCACGATGATATGAAAACATGGAAAAACCGCCGTTTCTTGCAACCCGATTGCAAGAAACGGCGGTTGGATTAGAAATGATAGGTAAGTCCGGCTCTCACTTCAAAGGTCTTCGCCTTGACGTCGGCATAGTATTTGTAGTGGGTTTGTCGCTCGAAAAACGAACTTGCCATCAATAGGCTCCAGCGCTTTGGCAAGTCGATTTCTATCATCGGACTGACCACCAGAAGGTGTGCATTGCCTTTGTCTCCCTGTGCATTGAGATACAGCGGGTCGATGGTGCTGAGGTCTTTATTCTCGTAACCCTTCCATGTGAAGATGCGGAAATAATGCACATTGAGGATGAACCTGCCGAACCTGCCTATCTCCATGTGGGTCTTGGCCTTGATGCTGTAGCCGCTTCCCATGTTGTAGTCGCGGTCAATCACATTGAAATAGTCGCTCTTTGTGCCGCCCAGCAGTATGCCGCTGAGGAAAATGCGCTGTTCGAGACGCGTCAGCGCTCCCACTTTTGGAAATTCTACGATGACTCCCGGTCCCACCGATGCCGCTTCGCTGATGCGATAAGGGGTGAGGTCCGACCCGTTTTTCACTGGTTTCGAGTCGTAATAATTGAAGTGTTGATAGATGCCAAACTCAACATCCATGGATTTTCCCCAATTGAACGGTGCCGACCAGAGACGTCCCAGAATGTGCAAGGAGTTGATGAGGGGCTGGTTTTTGCTGAGTCCGAAGGTCACTTCAGCACTAAAGAAATCGTAGGGCTTGTTGTGGTTTTCACCATCCATGGCATCGCCGTATTCCATAAAGAGATTGACGTAGGGATTGTGTTCGCCACGGAAGATGGCACCATTGTCTGCCAGATAGCGGTCGCCCACACTGATGGAACAGTCGAGGGGGAATGCCCCACGATCGTGGTGCAAGTAGTGGGTGGACCTCACGCGCCATGCTTCGCCCGTGATGATGCGGTTCAAACCCTTGATGGGATTGATGATGGTGGCTGCTGCCTCACGCAGGAATCGCGGGAAACCATAGGCGCGGTCGTCGAGAATGATGTCGCTGACGCGGTGTGTCACCTCTCCTATGCAGATGCCTCCCATGGTTGTAGCTATCAAATCGTTGATGGCTGGCGGTTCTTTCTCGCCTGCCACTTCCCACATGAGCGATCCAAAGAAGGAGTAGGGAGCCGATTGCCAGAAGTTGAGCCCATTGCTTCGTGCGGCATTGTAGTAGAGGTTGCCGTGGTAGGGATGGGCAAAAAGGTTGGTGGAAAACTGGTCGTTGTCCCACACAAAGCCGTTGCGGATGTTGTGACCAATGGAGTTGAGCGTGGTTTTGGCAAATTCCTCGCCCAGCACAAAACGGTCGAAACAGTGGACAAATACGTTGATGCCCGTGGCTTCGACAGCTGCTCGCCAAGGTTTTGGTTTGAGGGGCAGTGCCATGATGGAATCTGTGCGATCCATGATATCATCGTCGTTGCGTCTGATGTCGAAGATGTCTTGCGGCTGTGAACGCTGGTGGCGTATGGTCAGACCTGCCTCGATGAGCGGGCGGTTGCGGTAGTGTCGGTTGTGGCTGTAGTATCGGGTGTCGCCATAACCCACGGAGACAAAGGCACCAAGATACTTGCCCAACTGGTAGTCGGCATTGATGCGTGCCTGTATGGAATAGAGTCGTTCAGGCTTGTCGGCCTTGTGTTGGAAGGTCTCTATATGGTAGAAGCCCACATCGCCACTCAGTGTCAGTCGTGGTGTGAGGTGGAAATACTGTCCGATGCGATAATAGATGGCACCGGAGAAATCGCGGTCGAGACCCATATAGTGGGTTCCCGCACCAAGAATGTTATAGGTGCTGCGGTTGCGGTAGCGCACGGCAGCATTGAACTTGGTGCTCGATCCGGCAGAAAACATATAGTCGATGGTGGTCTTGGCATTGATGTTGACCAGTCCTATCTTGTGTGCCAAGGTGTCGCGAGTGACGTTGACAATGCCCACCTGCCATCCCCTTGGATGTGCCAGTGCCACATTGATGAGTCCTATCTGCGAACCGTTGAGCGAGTCGGCATAGTTGGCAGCAGCCAACTGAATGCCGCGCATATATCCCGACGACACGTTGAGGGCACCTCCCAGCTGTATGCCTTTCTCCACTCCCATAGCGATATTGCTGATGGCGCTGAGCTGTATGCCTCGGAAAGGAGCCGCCGACATATTGGTAATGGGGGAGAACTGCACACCGTTGGCATAGCTGTCGGCAATGTTTGCCACCAGTCCTAACTGCACATAGTGCATGGAATCTTGGTGACTGACAATACCTATAGGATAGTTTTGGGCGCTTGCCCCGCATGCTGCACATAGGGCAACGACCAGTGCGGCTATCTTGTTGAAGTGATGGGAAATGGTAGTTTTCATGATGCAAATATAACTATTTGTCGGGATAAACATCGTGATTGCCTCCACATTTTATACTTTGTTAGTAATTGCGGTTAAGCGTTGAGGCTGAAGCTGATGAGGCTTTGCATGGAAGGGAATATGCATCATGTGACTAACCATAGTTGATGACAGGTATTGAGAGCGTAGTCTAAATCTTTAAGTAATAGCGCGTTGCCGTTATGTGAAAGCCGTATCTGTTAGCAAATCAAATTGATTTGCCGAGGAAAACAAATTGATTTGCCGAGGAAAACAAATTGATTTGCCGAGCAAAGTAAATTGATTTGCTGAGGAAAGTAATTTGTTTTGCAAGGCTATGAAACTTGCGCAACGTAGTCTGAAGATATGTATAGAAGGTAAACGAAATATTCGTTGATGATGCAAATTCATTGAGTTTGCTGACCAAATTCATTGAAATTGCTGAGTAAATTCATTGAAATTGCTGAGCAAATACATTGAAATTGCTGAGAAAGGTATGCTGCGCGATGGGTCTATATGGCTGATATTCAAGACAAACGACCCTCTTCTCGATAACTATAATAACGTCCGTCGGTGATGATGATATGGTCGAGCATGAAGATACGCATGGTCTGGCAAGCCTTTCTCACCAGTTCCGTCAGGCGGTCATCGTTGCTACTTGGGCGATGGTTGTTGCTGGGATGGTTGTGGCAGATGGCAACTATAGTGGCATTGGCAAGCAAGGCCTCTTTCAGTATGATGCGCACATCGACCGCCGTTTCGCTGATGCCGCCATGGGAGAGACGCACTGCCTTGAGGAGATTGAAATTCTGATTCATGAGCAATGCCCATGCCTCTTCCACATCAAGGTCTTGCATCTTGGGGTGCATGTATTGATAGATCGCCTCTGCCGAATCGAGCTTAGGACGCACTTCTGCCTTTTCCATCTGGCGGCGCTTGCCCAGTTCGCATGCCGCCATAATGGTGACAGCCTTGGCAGGCCCCACACCTTTGTACTCCATGAGTTGGGCAATGCTGCGCTTGCCCAGCGTGTTGAGGTTGTTGTTACAGTCGTTGAGCACCCGTTTCATCAGATCGACGGCACTCTCTTCAGGGGTGCCCGAACCGATGAGAATGGCCATGAGCTCGGCATTGCTCAATGCTTCGGGACCCAGTCGCATGAGTTTTTCACGCGGTCGGTCGTCTTCTGCCCATTGGGTGATGCTGAGTTTGTCCATACGGATGCTACTCGACAGAGTAAGTTTATTTATAGAAATTCTTCTCGAAAGCCGTAAACTCGTCTTGCTTTCTGACACAGCGCTTCCACCAAGACTCTATGAATCCGAAGCCATATCCCATAAGCTGGACAAAGGCGGCGGGCACACTGAGGATGCCAACCTTCAGACTCTTGTTGCACACGGTGGAGTCGATAAGAATGATGAGTGAATAGAGTAGAATGGGAATCCACGGACAGACAAACAGCCACAGCCATTGGCCTTCGGGACAATAGTGCATCAGCGCACGGCCTACGGCGCTGGCAAGGATAAGGGCAATGACGCCTACGGTGAAGACCATAGGCAGCAGATGCACTAATTTGAGCGTGCCGGGATGGAGCTTCTCAAGGTTGATGCGTGCTATGCCGCTGTTATACACCTGGCGGAAAAACTTGCGGAAGTCGGTGCGGCGCTTATGCCAAACCCATGCTTCGGGGAAGAGTCGGGTGGAATAGCCTGCTTCTACTATGCGATAACTGAAGTCGATATCCTCGCCAAAACGCATCTTGGCAAATCCATTCAGATGTGCATAGACCTCACGACGAATACCCATGTTGAACGAACGGGGATAGAACTTGTCGAGTTTGGCTTTGCCACCGCGGATGCCGCCGGTGGTAAAAAAACTCGTCATCGAGTAGGAAATGGCCTTCTGGATGGCAGTAAACGAGGGATGTGAAGCGTCGGGACCGCCGAAAGCATCGACGGGATGCTGATTCAACTCGCGGTTGATGGCAGCAAGATAGCCGTCGGGCAATACCACATCGGAGTCGAGCACGATGATATAATCGCCTGCAGATCGCTCAGCACCATAGTTGCGGCTCATGCCGGGACCGCTGTTTTCCTTATTGTAATAATGCAAATCAAGGATGCTTGCGAATTTCTCGCAAACATCCTTGCATGGGATTTGGGATCCGTCCTCTACTACAATTACCTCAAAATCGGTCTCTGTTTGAGAGCAAAGACTCTCAAGCAACTCGCCTATCTCATCGGGGCGATTATAGACGGGGACGATGATGGAATATTTCATTTACTCCTTTACGCGGTTCAAGTAACTGCCGTCGCGGGTGTCAACCTGTACGAGGTCACCCTCGTCAATAAACAGGGGAACGCGAATCTCTACACCAGTCTCCAGTGTAGCAGGCTTGGTAGCATTGGTAGCGGTATCGCCCTTGATGCCTGGCTCAGAGTGAGTGATGCGAAGATTGGTCTTCACAGGCATTTCGGCAAAGAGGATAGTGTTGGTGTCGGCGTCGCTGACAACTTCTACGATATCGCTCTCCTTCATGAAATCAACACCGGTAATCAGATCCTTGGCAATGGGAATCTGGTCGAAAGTCTCTTGGTTCATGAAAATGTAGTCAGCACCTTCCTGATAAAGATACTGGTAGGGACGACGCTCCACACGAACGTCTTCAAGGGCTTCACCGATGTTGAAGCGCTTTTCCAATACACGACCGCTTACCACATCCTTGAGAGTAGTACGCATGATGGTGTTTCCTTTACCTGGCTTCACGTGGAGGAAGTCGATGCAGAAATAGAGCTTGCCATCCATGCGGATGCAGGTGCCCTTCTTGATGTCTTGTGATTTAATCATATTGTTTTATCTGTAAAATTGTAACTTCTTATGGCTTAGTTTGTAAAAAGCGGTGCAAAGTTACGAAGAAAATATAAAAAAACGGCTTTTTATGTGCTAAAAATCGTATAAAACTTGCGTATTTCGAAAATAATGCGTAATTTTGCAACCCGAATTGTGGAATAATAACAAAAATAAAAATATAATAAGACAATGAAAAGAACATTTCAGCCTCACAATCGTCGTCGCGTGAACAAGCATGGTTTCCGCGAGCGTATGGCAAGCAAGAATGGTCGTCGCGTGCTGGCTTCACGCCGCGCTAAGGGCCGTAAGAAGTTGACCGTATCTCACGAGAATCACGGTAAGTAAATGGCGGTTTCAGTAGGAGACGAAACAAGAACATAGAGAGACGACCCATGAGGCTGTCTCTCTTTTTTTTGTTTATTCATTTGGTAGTATGGATTATTCTTCGTACTTTTGCCCATTGGTTACACCTATTAATAATATATGAACGTCAAGGAATTCTTTGGAAAACTGTTCAGTCCCTATCTGTGCTTCCATCTGCTGGCTATGGCGGCAGTGGTCATACTCATCGTCGTGGGCATCAACGTGGGACTCAGTATATATACTAAGCACGGAGTGGGAATACCCGTGCCTGACCTGAAAGACATGGATTATAACAAGGCAGACCAACTGCTGCAACAAGACGGACTGAAAATTGCTGTCAGCGACTCTGGCTATGTCAAGACTCTGCCTGCCAACTGCATTCTCGCACAAAGCCCAGACTATGGCACAAAGGTGAAAGAAGGCCGCGTCATCTATGTCACGGTCAACTCGCCATCGTCGCCTACAATAGAAATACCAGACATTGTTGACAACTCAAGCTACAGAGAAGCTGAGGCGAAGCTCAAATCGCTCGGATTCAATGTGCTGCCTGCAAAAAAAGTAGCAGGAGAGAAAGATTGGGTCTATGGCATACTCTGCAGAGGAAGAAGAGTGGCTAACGGAGACCGCATCTCTATAGAATATCCACTCACACTCATGGTGGGAAAAGGTACCTACGACGACCAAGATGTAGATATAAACTATGTGGAACCCGATGCCGGATATGGCAACGAAACACAAAGTGGGGGAGATGTCGATGATTTTCAAGAAGTGACAGCACCATAACCATTGACCGCCAACGCCGATATAACGACTGTAATGAAAGATAAAAGCAACGAAATAAACGAAATAGGATACGACGAAATCGAAATGGATGACGATTTCGGACTCGATGCGGACCAACAAGGGAGCAACGACGGACCTTCTGACGACGGACTGTATGAGCATTTGCGCATGGAAGTCGATAAAGGACAAGTGCCCGTGAGAATCGACAAATATATGTCGGAACATGTGCAGCACTCGTCCAGAAACAGAATACAGAAGGCTGCCGATGCGGGATATGTACATGTAAACGGCAATCCTGTCAAAAGTAACTATAAGGTCAGACCGGGTGATATCATCACGCTGATGCTCGACAGGCCACACCATGATACGTCAATCGTGCCGGAAAACATACCAATCGATGTGGTATATGAGGACGACCAACTGATGGTGGTCAACAAACCAGCAGGACTCGTGGTGCATCCGGGATGTGGAAATTTTACAGGAACACTCGTCAATGCCATAGCATGGCACTTGCGGGATCTGCCGACATACGACCCCAACGACCCCGCTGTGGGACTCGTACACCGTATAGATAAAGATACAAGCGGACTCCTCGTCGTGGCTAAAACACCAGAGGCAAAGACAGAACTCGGTGTCCAGTTCTTCAATCACGATACACACAGAAGTTATAATGCACTCGTATGGGGAAACCTTACCGAAGACACTGGACGCATAGAGGGAAATATAGGACGCGATCCGAAGGATAGACTGCGCATGGCGGTATTCACACCAGGCGGAGATATCGGTAAAACGGCGGTCACACACTATCGGGTACTGGAGCGATTCGGGTATGTGACACTCGTCGAATGCAGACTCGAAACTGGGAGAACACACCAGATACGTGCACACATGAAACATATAGGACACCCGCTCTTCGGAGATGAACGATATGGCGGAATGGAAATACTAAGAGGTGAACGCTCTGCATCCTATAAGGCGTTTATACAAAACTGCTTCAAAATATGTGGAAGGCAAGCGCTACACGCACGCACACTCGGATTTGTGCATCCTGTCACCAAACAGCAAATGGACTTCAATTCGCCATTGGCAGCTGATATGGAGGCGCTGATTGAAAAATGGCGCAAATATATGAAACCGGAACAACAAACAATATAACAACATACACGAATGATCAACAATTTGAAACGTGACATCGCCATCGTATGCGGTGGCGACTCTTCAGAACACGACGTATCGCTGCGCTCAGCACAAGGACTCTTTTCGTTTTTCGACAAAGAGCGGTATAATGTATATATCGTCGATGTAAAAGGACAGGACTGGAATGTGGAACTGCCCGACGGAACTACTGCGCGCATCGACCGTAACGACTTTTCTTTTGTGGAAAACGGAAAGGCTAAAACATTCGATTATGCCTATATCACCATTCATGGAACACCGGGAGAAAACGGTATCATGCAGGGATATTTCGACCTCGTGGGGGTGCCATACAGTACAAGTGGCGTGCTCGTTGAGGCTATGACTTTCGATAAGTTTGTGCTCAACCAGTATCTCAAAGGATACGGAGTGAGCGTGGCTGATTCCCTGCTCATCAGACAAGGATATGAAGAACTGGTGTCTGACGAGGAAATTGAGGCGCGTATCGGAATGCCATGCTTCGTAAAACCGGCTGCTGATGGATCGTCATTCGGTGTCTCCAAAGTGAAAAACCGTGACCAACTGGCTCCTGCTATCAGAAAAGCTATGATGGAAAGCTCGGAAGTGATGGTCGAACAGTATCTGGAAGGTACCGAGATTTCTATCGGTGTATATAAGACTAAAGAGAAATCGGTTGTGTTTCCTGCTACAGAAGTCGTGACAACAAACGAATTTTTCGACTATGATGCTAAGTATAATGGACAGGTACAGGAGATTACACCTGCCCGTCTGCCAGAAGATGTGACACGTCGCGTTAAAGAAATTACCAGTCATATCTATGATATCCTGCACTGCAATGGCATCATACGCATTGACTATATCATCTCTAAGGAGGGAAAAATTTCTATGCTTGAAGTGAATACAACTCCTGGAATGACACCTACCAGCTTCATACCGCAACAGGTTAAGGCTGCGGGACTCAAAATGAGCGACGTGCTCACCGATATTGTTGAAAACCAATTCTGATACGAATATTATGGCTATTCCTGCTGAATTCGACGAGATAAGACCCTATGATACGGGAGAAGTGCAACAGGCTTTCAATGAATTGCTTGCTGACAGACAATTCTCGACCATGCTACGTGGCATCGTGCCGTGGCTGCCTAAATCATTGAGAAACGCTGTGCTGAAAATGGCTTTCATTGGGGTTAAGTCGCCACTCGACTTCCAGAAAAGGTTTATGAAACCTATCGTGCGACATATCATACGGAAGCATACGGACGGATGCACATTCGATGATAACTGTTTGCCACGCGATTTCAGTCTCCGATATACATTTGTCAGCAACCATAGAGACATCGTACTCGACTCGGCGCTACTCGACGTCATGCTTGTAAAAACGGGATATCCTACTACCGTGGAAATAGGTATCGGCGATAACCTCCTGATTTACCCATGGATAAAAAGGTTGGTGCGCATGAACAAGGCGTTTACGGTCAGACGGGGACTCACGCCAAAAGAGATGTTGCGCTCTAGCCAAATCATGAGCAGATATATACATTATGCGGTAACACAAAAGCATGAAAATATCTGGATCGCACAGCGTGAAGGAAGAGCAAAGGATTCTGACGACCGTACGCAGGATTCTGTACTGAAGATGTTGGCAATGGGAGGCGAGGGGAAACCTATCGATAGCCTCCGTGAAATCAATATCGTTCCACTCACCATCAGCTATGAGTTCGACCCATGCGATTATCTTAAAGCACAGGAATTTCAGCAGAAACGTGATAATCCGGCATTCAAGAAAAGTCGCCAGGATGATCTCGATAACATGAAAACAGGTATCTTTGGATATAAGGGACGTGTGCATTATCATTGTGCAGCACCCATCAATACATGGATCGACGAACTCGGTGATCTGCCAAAAACGGAGTTTTTTGCAGCACTCAGTAAGCGTATTGACCGTGAACTACATGCTAATTATTGTCTGTTCCCCTGCAATTACATCGCACTCGATGAGTTGGAAGGTACAAAAAAATATGCACAACATTATACCGAGGCGGACAAAAAACGATTCGAAGACTATCTCAAAGGACAATTGGAGAAGGTGAAAATCGCTAATCCTGACGAGAAATTCCTACGGGAACGCATGCTTACCATGTATGCAAATCCATTGCGCAACTATCTCAAAGCCAAAGTGGAGTAAACTGCAGCAGCTATAAGTTGGCGCATGACATATAATAAACGGAAATCTCTGGGGCTTCTTTCCGAAGAAAACCTCAGAGATTCCTTTTTTCTATCATACGACCTCCATCACTTCAATATAATGAAGGAAAAAGATTTCCAGATGGTTTGAATGTCATTTTCAGATATTCAAACACCGACTTCTCAGTGGCTTTCCCAGTTTCTTGGATATTCTTATGTACTTTCTTGGATATTCTTTCACAGCTCCCTGGATATTCTTTCGTAGTCTCCAGATCTCTTGGGCAACTCTATATATCATCTTTCAGACGTATGATTAGTATCCGGATCGTGTTCGATTGGTATTCGATTGTCGTTCGGCTTGTATTCGATTGCCGTTCGGCTTGTGTCCGATTGTTGTTCAATTGATGTTCTATAACGCTTTCTCAATACATTTCGAACACCACGATAACGTCATGTCTCAAAGCTTGTTATCCAACGAAGGTGTTGGAATGTTCGATTTTTGCTACCTCACGTGCGTGTGTGCATGCGTGCGTAATGCCTCAAGATTCTCATCTTACAAAGTCAAATGAGCATTTCGTTCAAGTAACCCTTACTTGATCATTTTATCATCATGACTTTCATTTTCTCTTCTCTAACCGCACCGTTCTTTGCACATTTCCGCAAAGCTTCCCTCTAAAAGTGAAACTTTGAAATAGCGGCATTGGTGCGTTTCGGGTGCTTTTTCAGCCATCGGAAATGAAGAAAAAGATTTGTGCGCCTCCACGCGTCCTTTATATATAATAAATAAGGAGTTCCCGTTTTGCGGCTTGACAGAAATCAATCTCTGCAAAAAAGTTTCATGCAATCTGCATTTTTTTTCTCGAAAAAGTTTGGTAGTTCAGAAAAAAGCCG
>NZ_NPJA01000031.1 GCF_002251295.1 Prevotella sp. P5-50 | reverse complement strand
TATTCTCCACTTGTCCTTGAAATAGAGGAAAGAGATCTTTGACATATTGACACAAGCAAGACTGTAGATTAGATAATAAATCAGAAATCAACAGCTGAAAGTATGAGCACTTATGCATACGGCCGCCTATAGTTATAGGAAAGTATGCTTAAGTCAAGGCGAAAGTAAGTCAGGGCGCATGGTGGATGCCTTGGCTCACGGAGGCGATGAAGGACGTGATAAGCTGCGATAAGCTGCGGGTAGGAGCAAATATCCCTTGATCCGCGGATTTCCGAATGGGACAACCCAGCAGGCTGAAGGCCTGTTATCCCTGCCTAAGCAGGGAGGCTAACCGAGGGAACTGAAACATCTTAGTACCTCGAGGAAGAGAAAATAACAATGATTCCCCCAGTAGTGGCGAGCGACCGGGGAAGAGCCCAAACCTGCTTTGTGGCAACGCATGGCAGGGGTTGTAGGACCGCGCCGTGGTACTTGAAATGTGAGAAGAAGTATCTGGAAAGTTACATCATAGAAGGTGATAATCCTGTATTCGAAACAATTGCGAGACCTAGCGGTATCCTGAGTAACGCGGGACACGTGTAATCCTGCGCGAATCCGCCGGGCCCATCCGGCAAGGCTAAATACTCCCGTGAGACCGATAGCGTACCAGTACCGTGAGGGAAAGGTGAAAAGTACCCCAATAAGGGGAGTGAAAGAGTACCTGAAACCATGCGCCTACAAGCGGTCGGAGCTGCTATAAGCAGTGACGGCGTGCCTTTTGCATAATGAACCTACGAGTTACCGTCACAGGCGAGGTTAAGGAAGAGGACTTCCCGAGCCGCAGTGAAAGCGAGGCTGAATAGGCCGTATAGTCTGTGGAGGTAGACGCGAAACCGAGTGATCTACACATGTCCAGGATGAAGTCCCGGTAACACGGGATGGAGGTCCGCACCGATAAGCGTTGAAAAGCTTCCGGATGAGGTGTGTGTAGGAGTGAAAGGCCAATCAAACTCGGAGATAGCTCGTACTCCCCGAAAGGCATTTAGGTGCCGCGTCACATGATCTGTATGAGAGGTAGAGCGACCGATAGGTCAAGAGGGCTTCACCGCCTATCGCGACCTGACGAACTCCGAATGCTCATACACCGCAGTGTGGCAGTAAGGGGGCGGGTGCTAAGGTCCGTCCCCGAGAGGAGAAGAATCCAGACCGCCGTCTAAGGTCCCCAAGTTCTGTCTGAGTTAGTCTAACGAAGTGTGGTCTCCGTGACAGCTAGGATGTTGGCTTGGAAGCAGCCATTCATTCAAAGAGTGCGTAACAGCTCACTAGTCGAGAGACCGTGCATGGATAATAATCGGGTATAAGACAGGCACCGAAGTCGCGGGATAGTAATGATAAAAGTATCGGTAGGGGAGCATTCCTGCGGCGTTGAATGGGAAAGGACGACTTTCCCTGGAGCTTCAGGAAAAGCAAATGTAGGTATAAGTAACGATTAGGGGTGTGAGATCCACCCCCGCCGTACGACTAAGGTTTCCCGGGCAATGTTAATCATCCCGGGGTAAGTCGGGTCCTAAGTCTAAGCCGAACGGCGAAGGCGATGGCTGACACGGTCAATATTCCGTGACTTCCTTATGGAGTGACGTGGAGACGCAGTCGTGACACTGCCGCGGGGAAACGGAATTCCCCGTTAAAGGATGTATGCTTTGAGGGAGGCAGGCAAATCCACCTCCCGAGCTGAACTCCGACAGTACGGCACTCTCTCCGGAGAGCGCCGACAGCGCAGGTAATCATACTGCCGAGAAAATCCGCTAAACTTAATCCATACGGAACCCGTACCGCAAACCGACACAGGTAGTCGGGTAGAACATACTAAGGCGTTGAGAGATTCACGGTTAAGGAACTAGGCAAACTGACCCCGTAACTTCGGGATAAGGGGTCCTCCAGCAATGGAGGCGCAGAGAATAGGTCCAGGCAACTGTTTAGCAAAAACACAGGGCTGTGCAAACTCGCAAGATGAGGTATACAGCCTGACACCTGCCCGGTGCCGGAAGGTTAAGAGGAGATGTCACCGCAAGGGAAGCATTGAATTGAAGCCCCGGTAAACGGCGGCCGTAACTATAACGGTCCTAAGGTAGCGAAATTCCTTGTCGGGTAAGTTCCGACCTGCACGAATGGTGTAATGATCCGGACGCTGTCTCAACCGTGAGCTCAGTGAAATTGTAGTATCGGTGAAGATGCCGATTACCCGCGATGGGACGAAAAGACCCCGTGAACCTTTACTACAGCTTAGCATTGACCTTGGTCATCGGATGTGTAGGATAGGCCGGAGGCATTGAATCATGCGCGCCAGCGTGTGTGGAGCCATCCTTGAAATACGGCCCTTCTGCTGCCTGAGGTCTAACGCGCATTGCGCGGACACTGCTTGGTGGGTAGTTTGACTGGGGTGGTCGCCTCCAAAAGCGTAACGGAGGCTTCCAAAGGTGCCCTCGGGCCGATTGGTAACCGGCCTTATAGAGTGCAATGGCATAAGGGCGCTTGACTGGGAGGCAGACATGCCGAGCAGGCAGGAAACTGGGGCATAGTGATCCGGCGGATCCGTATGGAAGGTCCGTCGCTCAAAGGATAAAAGGTACTCCGGGGATAACAGGCTGATCCCCCCCAAGAGCTCATATCGACGGGGTGGTTTGGCACCTCGATGTCGGCTCGTCACATCCTGGGGCTGGAGAAGGTCCCAAGGGTTGGGCTGTTCGCCCATTAAAGTGGCACGCGAGCTGGGTTCAGAACGTCGTGAGACAGTTCGGTCTCTATCTATCGTGGGCGCAGGAGTCTTGAGGGGACCGGCCACTAGTACGAGAGGACCGTGGTTGACCGACCTCCGGTTTACCGGTTGTGCCGCCAGGTGCACCGCCGGGTATCCGCGTCGGGTTCGGATAAGCGCTGAAAGCATCTAAGTGCGAAGCCGGCCTCAAGATGAGGACTCCATTGAGGGTCGTCGAAGACTACGACGTTGATAGGGTGCAGGTGTAAAGACAGCGATGTCAAAGCCGAGCACTACTAATTGCCCGAAAACTTTTGTCTGAGGCGATACTTTCAGATGTTGACTCTGTATCTGTGATACAGTTTGCTTGTGTGCGATTGTCAACCTATACCGGCTGTATGTGATACGGCTGAGAGAATTATCAGGTGGCTATTGCGGTGGGGTTCCACCTCTTCCCATTCCGAACAGAGAAGTTAAGCCCACTTGCGCCGATGGTACTGCAATGCAATGCGGGAGAGTAGGAGGCCGCCATCTTTTACAAAGCACCTTGTTTCAGCAA
>NZ_NPJA01000030.1 GCF_002251295.1 Prevotella sp. P5-50 | reverse complement strand
TGGCCAAATGGTACAACAAGGTCGAAGAGGCTGGATTCCATTCCTTCAACGTTATTGCGGCTACGTTCTACGAGCACTATGATGACATACTCAACTTCTACAATAACAGGTCGTCTAACGCAGCAGCGGAGTCTTTCAACGCCAAAGTCAAGTCCTTCAGGGCAGCACTAAGGGGAATTAGGGATGAGAAATTCTTTCTCTACAGACTTTCCATGATATACGCTTACCCCCACTAATTATCTACTGAGCCACGATATAATCATCATGGTCAATAGGAAGCAACAGGCAGAAGAAAAAAAGAAAATCGGATTCCAAAAGATTGGAATCCGATGGTGGGCGCTGAGGGATTCGAACCCCCGACCCTCTGCTTGTAAGGCAGATGCTCTAAACCAGCTGAGCTAAGCGCCCTTAAAAATCCCGGAGGGTGAAAACCTCCGGGATTGAAGTCTATCGTTGGTTGAAATTATTTGATTTCAACAGTAGCACGACGGTTGTAAGATACAGGTGAGAGAGTATTTACACCACCAGCACTAACAACTTCGATGTTGTCGCGGCTTACGCCCATGTTAACGAGAGCGTCAGCAACGGTCTGAGCACGCTTCTCAGAAAGGTTCTTGTTGAATGCAACGCTACCAGTCTTGCTATCAGCGTAACCAGTTACAACGATCTTAGCGTTGTTAGCCTTTGCTGCGTCAGCAACAGCCTTAACATTCTGGAGATCCTTCTTAGAAGCAACCTTAGCCTTACCAATGTTGAAGAATACTGATACAGGAGCAGAAACCACCTTAGTAACTGCTGATACAGGAGCTACAGACTGCTGCTGCTTCTGCTCTGCGAGCATATTCTTCAGACGGTTGTTCTCAGACTGAGCGTCAGCAAGCTGAGCGTTCAGAGCATCGATCTGACCCTGTGAGAGAGCCTTGATAGCCTCTACGTCTGGAGTCTTGTTGAAGGTTGCCTTACCAAGGTTGTAGGTCAAACCAACTTCAACGTTCAGAGTACGGTCGTGATTTGCTACGAGACCCTTGAATGAACGAGAGTCGTAAGGTTTAGCACCGGGGAGCGAACCCTCGAAACCATCGTAGTCTGAAGTACCAAGCATGTAGTTAACGTCGAGGTTAACAGCCCACTTGTTGTTGATCTTGAATTCGTTCAGGATACCGATACCTGCTACAGGAGCATAGCAGTTAGCGCTCATGTTACGGTTAACACCTACGCTTGCGTAAGGAATGAAGTCCCAAACACGGCTCTCGTTGTAACCCAGCAGCATGTTGCTGAGGTTGAACATTACCTGCTCGCTGAGAGTCCAGTATTTGTTAGCATTGGTTTTCTTGTTCTCAGAAACGACTGTACGACCCCAAGCACCGTTGAACTTAGTGCGGAGACCGAGACCAGGAGTGAACCACTTACCAACAGCTACAGAGAAGCCAAGATTGTTGCGGAAACCCTTGAGAGGGCTCTTTGAGAAATTGTTACCTACTTCCTGGTTACCCCAGAATGCAGTACCAGCAACGTTAGCCTGTACGAACCAGTTGCTCCAGAATGAATTAGTAGAAACGCTGAACTTTTCAGTAGGATCAGCATTCTGTGCCATTGAGGCAGCAGAAACACCGGCAAAAGCCAGTACCATTAATAACTTTTTCATACCTATTTAATTAAATATACGTTATATACTTCTATGATTTGTTGTGCAAAATTAAACATTTATTTTGAATCCACAAACTTTTTTATTAGTATTTTGAGTTTTTTGTTGCAAAAATTGATTTTTTTTTAGTCTTTCCCCCATTTCCGCCTTACATTATTATATATTAGCCCAAAAGTTGCTCTATATCGCGCTGGGGGAGAATGCACAGTATGGCTTTGCCATCAGGGGTATAATTGACATTGGAACAGGCGAACAATTGATTGACAACTGCCTCCATTTCCTCATTGCTCAACACCTGTCCATGCGGTATGGCAGCATGGCGCGCCATGCTCAGCGCGAGGGCGGCATGGATGGCATCGGTCTGAGTGGCACCTTTTTCTATAGCATCACTTACCATGTCGCATAGCAATTGCACGCTGTCGAGACCTTCAAGACCGGCGGGAATGGCATTGATGGCATAGGAATACTGTCCCAGATCGGAGAGTTCAAAACCTATAGCTTCCAGTTCGGGCAGTATCTTTTGGAGCATGACAGCATCGGAGGGTGAGAAACGTGCCACTTCAGGAAAGAGCACGCGCTGGCTTGATGCCTGATGGGTGCGCAACTGTTCCATATATTGCTCATAACGAATTCGCACGTCAGCACGATACTGGTCGATTATCATCAGTCCCGATTTGACAGCTGTCATGATAAATCTGCCTTTGTACTGATAGTGCATCGGCGACTTGTCTTCGATGACAGCACGACTGCCCTGTTCTTCAAGTTCCTGTGTCCCGTGTGTAATCTTGTTGGAAGTGATCAGTTCTTCGGCATCATCCTGCGATGTTGGGAAAAGTTCTGGAGCAACAGGTTTCTGTGTAGGCAGATTGCCATAGAGTTGTTCCCATCCTTCCATTCTTGTCGGTTTGGCTGTTTGCTGACGGAATGGATTATAGTCAGGATTAAAGTTCAGAGTGGGTGGAGCCACCTGTTCATCGGGATTGAATACCGGGATATCAGGGCGTCCTTCGGTGTCAAAGTCTATCTGTGTGAGTTCGCAGAACTTGCCGATAGCATCCTTTACCGCAGCGGTAAGAATCTGCCAAATGGCTTGTTCGTTATCAAACTTGATTTCTGTCTTTGTCGGATGGATATTCACATCTATGTCGGCGGGGTTAACTTCGAAATAGATAAAATAGGGTACCTGCATGCCTATAGGCACTAAGCGTTCGTAAGCCTGCATGACTGCCTTATGGAAATAAGGATGCTTCATGAAACGGCCATTGACAAAAAAGTAGTTGTGGGCACCTTTTTTGCGCGCAGACTCAGGTTTCCCCACATAGCCCGAAACTTTGCAGATGGCAGTTTCTACCTCCAAGGGCAACACATCCTGACTATAGCGTTTGCCAAAGACATCGCTGATACGCTGGCGTACAGAGCCTGCACGAAGGTTCATCAGCTCTTGTCCGTTACTATGGAGTGTGAAGTTGATTTCAGGATATACCAATACTATACGCTCAAAAGCGGTGAGGATATTGCTAAGTTCGGTAGCGTTGGTCTTCAAAAACTTGCGGCGGGCAGGCACATTATAGAAAAGATTGTCAACCTTGAAATTGCTTCCCACTGGGCAGCTGACCGACTCCTGTCCTTCTACTTTTGAACCGTAGATGGTAAGACAAGTACCCAGTTCGTCGGCTGCAGTACGAGTACGCAGTTCTACCTGAGACACGGCAGCAATCGAAGGGAGTGCCTCGCCACGAAATCCCATGGTGGTTAGCGCAAAGAGGTCGTCGGCCTTGCGAATCTTCGAAGTGGCATGACGCTCAAAAGCGAGACGTGCATCGGTTTCAGACATGCCTTTACCATCATCGACAACCTGTATCGACGTGCGACCGGCATCAACCACCAGTACACTAATGGTGTGTGCACCGGCATCTACCGCATTTTCTACAAGTTCCTTGATGACCGATGCCGGACGCTGAATAACCTCTCCGGCTGCAATCTGGTTGGCCACAGAATCTGGCAGCAACTGTATTACATCACTCATTTCGGTCCTCCTTCCGCCTTCTTTACCGAGGCAGGTGCTGTGCGACGCACTTGCTCTTTCAACTCCTGTCCTTCTTTCTTTCCGCGCCAGTTGAAGATGTCGTCGCGGTTGAGTGGACGGACATAATCAAACCAAGCATAGCCTGGCAAGAAATATTTCGAAGGTGGTATCTGCGTCATGGGATAGAGCACTCCTGTTGGTTTCTCCATCCATATCTTCTTCATCTTGCGCTTTTCAAGGAACATACGCAGTTTGGGTGTCTCGGTATAGTTGAGTCCTATTAGGGTGCTGTCGGAATCATCCATCGGATAATAAACGATCAGCACATTACCCGTAGCATTGGTTTCATACACTTCACCCTTGTTGAAGAGTGCCATCATCTCTTTCGACGACACTTGGTTGAAGTGTACCGAATCGGCAAGTTGTTCTACAGAGAATGCCTGTCCCACCACATGTACATGGTCGATGGTAGAGTCTTTCATATAGGCACGTATCTCCTCACCAAAGAGTTGTTGGCCGTTGTTCCATACGATAGGGTCACGATACATCGTCATACATGAATCTTGGGAATTATACACCAACGAGTCACATACCGCCTGCACATCGACACGATAGGCGCGCACCTTATTGTAGGCATGGATTTTACGATAGACCGAGTCGGTATTGATATTGAACGTAAACACCTTGAAGGTATCGGCATGCATATAAAGAGAATCGCGCTGCGAATAATCGATAGCAACAGCACGCTTGGTGGTCATGGCATAGCCCGTCTCTTCATTGTATTCACAATAGTCGCCAGTCATCTTGTTTTTATTGACGGAATCAACATAGACTACATTACTATAGGCATGGCTGAGTCCGTTCTTACTGTCGTAATAAACGCTATCGCCCACCAACGAGCGGCCTTTATCTTTCATGACCGAACGACCAAACAGTTCTGACATCTCGGTCTTGGTATTGTAGTAGCCGTCCTCACTATAGATATGACTACTGCCCGATGTTATATTCGACGGTCCCACGATATGTGCACGTGAGAGACGGGTATCGTAGAAGAGAGAATCGGTTGTCAGATAGAACTTCTTGTTGCGCAGGCGTACATCATAATAAAACATCGCCATCTTCGAGTCGGTATGGTACTCACCCCAATCGCTGGTCAGCGTAGAACCGTTATCCACGAGTTTTCCACCTTCGAAGAAGTTGCCGAAACTATACATGCGGTCATAATCCAAACTATCGGTATAGAGTGTTGTCTTGCGATGTTTCAGCACCACATTATATCGCGCTTGTGCAATCTGCTCGTTACCATCATAGTAAGCATAGTCGCTGGTAAGGCTCAGCGTGTCGCCCTGCACCATGCGCACATGACCGAAAGCTTCGAAAGAGTTGGTCTGCTGGAAGAAATTGGCACTGTCGCAATAAAGATTGGCGCCAACATGACGAAAATGAACATGTCCCGTAAGGACCTGGGCATCACCATTCTGATACTGGTTATAACGCAGTTCGTCGGCATGTACCAGATAAACGCGCTTGTCGGGAGCCGTTCTATGATTTTTTGCTGTACGTTTACGCACAGGTTGCATAGCACCTATCAGGCCAATACCCAACAGGCAAAGCATAAAGATGGCAACAGCACGGAGTTTCATCGTATCCAACCCTGATATTCGAAATCACAATCCCGATAACGGTCATTGATACGGACGTAGGTGTTTTTGATCTTTTCCACCACCCACTGATGAATCTTCTCTTGGCGCAATTTCTCCAGCACAACATTCTTCATCACCTGAAAATCTTCGGTAATGGTGGCTTTATGACCTTCGCTGCGATTCTTCAGTTTGACGATGGCACATACTGTACGACCGTTTTTCATCATCTGGAATGGTTTGGTAACTTCCCCGATCTTCAATCCATCGATGGCACGAGCCACTTCAGCAGGAAGATCTTGCAGTTGGAAACGTGAAGTACGTGTGCCCATGTCATCGTGGAACATCACACCTTTGTTGTTACGGGTATCTTTATCGTCAGAGAGCACAGAGGCAGCCTGATCAAAGGTAAACTTCGCATCAGCAATATCGGTACGCAGAGAATCGAGTTGGCTCAACGACTTCTCAATAGCCTCGTTACTAACAACAGGGCGACGGAGAATATGGCGAACATTGGCTTTCTCACCACGTTTCTCTATCAACTGGATAATATGGAATCCAAATTCAGACTCCACAATCTTCGAGACTTTCTTCGGATCAGTCAGGTTGAAAGCCACAGCAGCAAAGGCTGGATCGAGTTCCATACGCGACATGAATCCCAGTTCACCACCACGACGTGCACTTCCTGGATCTTCAGAATAGAGACGTGCCAGCGTTTGGAACGAAGCATCGCCACGGTTGATACGGTCAGTATAGTCGCGGAGTTCACCTTTCACACGGTTGATCTCTTCCTGTGACACACGAGGAGTTTGTGTGATAATCTGCACTTCCACCTCGGTGGGAACAAAAGGAATACTGTCTGTTGGCATATCCTTGAAGTAGCGGCGCACTTCTGCAGGGGTCACGGCAATATCCTTGACCAGTTGCTGCTTCATTTCCTCTACCATTTGGTTTTCACGATAAGAGTCACGCAGTTCGTTGCGAATCTGTGTCATCGTCTTTTTGTGATACTCTTCCAACTTCTCACGAGATCCGACAACAGAAATCATATAGTCTATCTGGCGGTCAACACCTGCACTAATCTGTGCATCGGTCACCTCGATACTGTCGATGGCAGCCTGATGCAAGAACAGTTTCTGTACAGCTATCTGTTCGGGAATGGCACAGTCAGGATTGCCTGTCCAATGCACTCCCTGCTGCAGGGCCTGCATGCGCATGGCTTCGACATCTGACTTCAGGATAGCCTCATCGCCCACAACCCAGATGACTTCATCTACTGTGCTTTGCGCATTGATACTGTCTTTGTCAGTTTTTGCCTGCATGGCTGTACTTGCCAATGCCAGCATAGCAAATAATATACTGCGAATGCTCATATTCTGTGATGTTTGTTTATTGTTTTTAATACATCTTTATTTATTGTGACCGGATATTTTTCCTTCAAATCTGATATCCAGTGTTTCTCCATTTCAGTACACAAATCGGCTACCACCTGTTCTTCTACTTCAACATAGCTTTTAGGCTTGAAACCTTTCCTGCGATACTTCTTCTTGTTTTTCTTGAAATACCGAGCCATGGCAGTCTTGTCGGTAGCTGCCTGCCGGGCAAGCGATTTCTCTGACAACACGCAGAGCAGTAATCCTTCATAGATGTCGTCAGAAACTGTGGGTAGCGATGCGGTCGTCATTGGTGAAATGGGGCTATTGCCCATATTCGATTCCCGTTCTGCTGATGGCAGACTCGCTTGAACCGGCGATGACGAGATGCCACGCACCATAGACAGCCTTTTCTGTTCTGCTGCCTGCCATTGTTGCAGTTCTGCAAACTTATCGGCAGTTCGTCTGTCGTTAAGCAACAGGATATGATAACCATCGGCAGTAAGGAATGGGCGGCTATAGGTTCCTGGTTGAAGTGTGAAGGCATTGTCTTCCATCTCCTTAAGCAACTGGTTGCGACCATACCATCCCATCAGTCCGCCATTTGCAGCAGAGGCTTTATCCTGTGATACTTGTCGAGCCAACACAGCGAAATCAGCACCTTGTCGCAAAGCATTATAGATGGAGTCTGCCCGTTTGATGGCTTGTTGTAATTCATAACGTTGTCCACGCTGGCGCACCTTCAGATAAATATGCGACAAGCAGACCACTTCGTTATTCATCCCATTGCCGCAGCTTTGGACTATCCGCCTAAGGTCTTCTCCGGTCAAACTACCAGAGGCATTTGCGGTTGTCGATGCAGGCAGACTGTTAGTCGCACAAGCGGCAAGCATGCTTTTAAACATCGACGTTGTGTCAAGGCGCGACTCCCTGGCAGCCTTTACTCTCAACTTATAGTTGATATAAGACTCCAGAAAGTCATCGACCTTACACGGCGCACCAACACGGGCGCCACATATTTTACTATATGCTTGTACAAACTCCGAACGTTTCACGGCAGTTTCACCCACCATCAGAAGCGTAGGGTCATTCTGTGCCCGCACCATCATGGTGCTTGGCAGCAACATGAGTGCAAGCAACAGTCTTTGTATCATCTTAATCGTTGGGGCGTGAATAGTTTGGAGCCTCACTTGTAATGGTGATATCGTGTGGATGGCTCTCGTTCACACCAGCATTGGTGATGCGAGTGAACTTAGCGTCATGCAATTTATCGATAGTTGGAGCACCGCAATAGCCCATACCAGAACGCAGTCCACCTACCATCTGATAGATAACTTCCTGTACAGTTCCCTTATAAGGAACGCGTCCGGCAATTCCCTCTGGTACAAGTTTCTTGGTATCTTTGGTATCTGCCTGGAAGTAACGGTCCTTAGATCCGTGTTCCATGGCTTCGAGTGAACCCATACCACGATAGCTCTTAAACTTACGGCCATTATAGATAATAGTGTCGCCGGGGCTTTCTTCTGTACCTGCTACCAGCGAACCAATCATCACGCAAGAACCACCGGCTGCCAATGCCTTAACGATATCGCCAGAATAGCGGAGACCACCGTCAGCAATCAAAGGTACACCTGTGCCCTGCAAGGCCTGGTAAACATCATATACTGCGCTCAACTGGGGTACGCCGACACCTGCGACAACACGTGTGGTACAGATGGAACCCGGACCAATACCGACCTTAACAGCATCTGCGCCGTTCTCCACCAACATTTTGGCGGCAGTTCCAGTAGCGATATTACCTACTACGATGTCAATATTGGGGAACGAAGCCTTAGCCTCGCGCAGTTTTTCGATAACGCTCTTAGAATGTCCATGGGCAGTATCAATCACAATGGCGTCAACACCAGCATTGACAAGTGCCTGCATACGGTCGAGGGTATCAACGGTAACACCTACACCTGCAGCTACACGCAGACGACCTTTATCATCTTTGCAAGCCATGGGTTTATCCTTTGCCTTGGTAATATCCTTATAAGTAATGAGGCCTACCAAGTGGTTGTCTTTATCAACAACGGGGAGTTTCTCAATCTTATTTTCCTGCAGGATTTGTGCAGCAGCAATCAAGTCGGTTTGCTGGTGGGTTGTCACCAGATTCTCTTTCGACATCACCTCGTCGATAGTACGATCCAAGCGACGCTCAAAGCGCAGGTCACGATTGGTCACGATACCTACGAGATAATTGTTTTCATCTACAACAGGAATACCACCGATATGATATTCAGCCATCAAGGCCAAGGCATCCTGCACCGTAGATCCACGACGGATGGTAACAGGATCATAGATCATACCGTTCTCAGCACGCTTGACGATAGCCACCTCGCGAGCTTGGTTATCTATCGACATGTTTTTGTGGATAACACCGATACCGCCTTCACGTGCAATGGCAATCGCCATCTGACTTTCGGTCACGGTATCCATAGCTGCTGTCACGAAAGGAACATTCAGCTGGATGTTACGCGAGAACTTGGTTTTCAACTCTACCGTCTTAGGCAACACTTCCGAATAAGCGGGAATCAGGAGGACGTCGTCAAATGTAAGGCCGTCCATCACAATTTTGTCTGCAATAAATGATGACATAAATAACTCCTTAAAATTTTATTGCGTGCAAAATTACTCATTTTTTCCGATACCTACAAGCGTTTCACCGATTATTAATACGATTTAACGCAGTATAGTATCAATCGTTGAAATGAGTAAGTATCAGCGCACTCGTACAACAACCTGGCCGTTTTTGTTTGTGGCAACGGCAATCTTCACACGTCCTTGCTGATAGTTGACCTTATCGGTTGTGGTATAACCGTAAGTCTGCAAGTCGCAACGTACCGCATCGAGGTCATCGTTGGCAGTAATGACAAATGCCGTATAGTTTTTCTTAGAACGCGTGAAAACCACATTTGAGTGATAATCGCCAATGGTCAGGGTGGCCTGTGGCGACTTCATCTGGTTCATCTTACCAATCGAATAATCATAGGATGCCAAGAGAGTCTTGGCCGACACTAAGGTGCGGTTTTTAGTCAGGAAGAATACCAATCCCACCAGATCGGTATGTTTCAGCGGTTCTGCCAATCCGTTTGTCAAGACGCGTGGCTTGGCTTCGTATTCACGGTCTTCCATTTCCTGATAGGCCATCGCATAAGCCTTTGCGTCGTCTATGGTAATACCGATAGTATATGACTGTCCCACTCCCGAACTCTCATAATGGAGTGTGGTGGTTCCCAGTCTGCTGATGATGGTATAGGCCTCGCCTCCCCGATCCACATATCCTTGTCCATATACTTTGGCAAGTTGTTGTTTGAGATGCAGGAAGCGTCCTTGCACATCCTTTTTGGTAGGATAGACAGCAACTCCCTCCACATCAACGGCAAATACCCGTTCGGTGTCTTCTGAAGTATAAAGTGTTACGCGAGCTTTTGCACCATACACGTCTCCTTCATAGACATAAGTCTTTGCCGTTTGTTTTCCCTCGGCTTTACGTTCCGTAAATCCTTGTTCCAACAGTTGTTTTTCAAAGCGTTCAGCCTTGATTCCCAATGGTATTCCAAGGAAAGCGTTGCGGTTGTTGGAATTATCGGCAAAGGTTGTCACATCGGCAAGTGCCTGTTGGGCATCGTCGTCAATACCGTCTTTTCCCACTTTAGCTTTCCGCTCTGTACGCGCTTTTTTCTTAAACATTTTCTTTAAGAACTGCGCATCAGCAGGCTGCGCCATCAGCAATAGTGCAGCCAGAGCCATAAGATATGTCGTTGTCCTTTTCATAACCATTGGCAGTATTAGTTGGCCATTTCGCTAATAAACTTGATGCGCACCAGTCTGATTTCATCTTCCGAGCACTCAGAACCCAGTTCGTCAATAGCCGCATCGAGCGAGTCTGTATCGCTTTCAGCAAAATAGTCATAAATATCGTCAATATGGTCTTCGTCCATCACCTCATCGAGGAAATAGTCGATATTCAGTCGTGTACCACTATATACGATAGCCTCCACCTCGTCGAGCAGTTCGCTAAAGTCCAAGCCTTGTGCATTGGCAATATCGTCAAGCGCCACTTGTCTGTCGATGGCCTGAATGATTTTCACTTTCAGCATCGACTTCTTAGCAACAGTACGCACGCGCAGGTCAGCCTGTCGTGTGATGTCGTTCTCTTTACAGTATTTGGCGATCAGATCTACGAACTCCTTTGCATAAGGCTGTTTCACCTTTCCTTCTCCTACACCTTGTATGTTTTTGAGTTCTTCCAACGTGATAGGATAATCGGTAGCCATCTGTTCGATGCTTACATCCTGGAATATCACATAAGGTGGACGCTCCATTTTCTTGGCAACCTTTTTGCGCAAGTCCTTCAGCATGATGCTGAGCGTAGGATCGAGCGCAGTCATAGTTGCATCGTGTTCCGAAGCGTTCTCGTAGTCTTCGTCAAAGTCTTTATCCTCTACAATCATAAATGATTCTGGTTTCTTTAAGAATTTCTTTCCGGCAGCTGTTATTTTCAGCAAGCCATAGTTTTCCACATCTTTCTTTATGAATCCTGCTATCAGAGCCTGCCTGATAACGGGATTCCACAATTTCTCATCCATATCCTCGCCCGCACCAAACAGTTCGTTGTTTTGATGCTTATGCGCCAATATCTCCTCTGTTTCCTTTCCGGTAATAAAGTCGATGACATAGTCAGAACGGAAGTTTTCCTTGATGGTAATCACCGTATTGAGCAGGATTACCAGCTGTTCCTGTGCCTCTATCTTGGTTTTCGGATGCAGACAGTTGTCACAGTTCTGACAGTTGTCCTTGGGATATATTTCACCGAAATAATGGAGTAGCATCTTGCGTCGGCACACAGAAGTCTCGGCATAGGCTGCTGTTTCCTGCAACAGTTGTCTGCCAATATCCTGTTCTGCCACGGGTTTGCCTTCCATAAACTTATCCAGCTTCTGCAAGTCTTTTTTCGAATAGAAAGCGATGCAGACGCCTTCTCCTCCATCTCGACCTGCGCGTCCAGTTTCCTGATAGTATCCTTCCAACGACTTAGGGATGTCGTAATGGATGACAAAGCGGACATCTGGCTTATCGATACCCATTCCGAAGGCTATCGTAGCCACGATAACATCTGTTTTTTCCATCAAGAAGTCATCCTGCGTCTGCGAGCGCAAAGCCGATTCAAGTCCGGCATGATAAGCCTGTGCCTTGATATCGTTGGCGCGTAGGATTTCCGCCAATTCTTCTACTTTCTTGCGCGAGAGACAATAGATGATGCCGCTTTTACCTGGATGTTGTTTAATGAACTTAATGATGTCCTTATCCACATCCTTGGTTTTGTTTCTTACCTCATAATAGAGGTTCGGGCGGTTGAACGAGCTTTTGAATTCTGTAGCATCGCTCATGCCGAGATTCTTCTTGATATCAGTACGCACTTTGTCTGTTGCCGTAGCGGTAAGTGCGATGATGGGTGCCTCACCAATCTGGTTGATGATGGGTCGTATGCGACGGTATTCGGGTCGGAAGTCGTGACCCCATTCGGAGATACAGTGGGCTTCGTCTATTGCATAGAAAGAAATCTTTGTCTTTTTGAGAAAGTTGACATTATCCTCTTTGGTCAACGATTCCGGTGCCACATAGAGCAGTTTAGTCTTTCCGGAACGAATGTCGGCCTTCACCTGGTCTATCGCTGCTTTGTTGAGCGATGAGTTGAGATAATGTGCGGTACCCTCTTCACTCATCATACTGATGGCATCCACTTGATTTTTCATCAGAGCTATCAATGGTGAGATGACAATCGCTGTTCCTTCCATCAGCAGGGAAGGCAATTGGTAGCAAAGGGATTTGCCACCTCCTGTAGGCATCAGCACAAAGGTATCGTTGCCATCCAGTAGATTTTGGATGATGCGCTCTTGGTCACCTTTAAATTGGCTGAAGCCAAAAAATTGTTTGAGTGCTTGGGTAAGATTAACTTTCATTGCAATAGGCTTAATTACTGTAAATGCGATTTATCGAGTTGCTGTTGTGCGTACTCTGCAGTCACTTCAAAGGATTTGGCGCGTTTGGAAGGTACTTCAAACATGGCGTCCATCATAATAGACTCCACGATAGAGCGTAGTCCACGTGCACCGAGTTTGTACTCCATCGCCTTATCGACGATGAGTTTGAGGGCTTCTGGGGCAAATGTCAGTTTGATGCCGTCCATATCAAACAGTTTTTCATACTGCTTGATGATGGAGTTTTTGGGTTCCACCAATATTTTCTCCAGCGCGTCGCGATCGAGCGGATTGAGATAAGTCAGCACCGGCAGACGTCCGATGATTTCCGGAATCAGTCCGAACGATTTCAAGTCTTGGGGCAGAATATACTTCATCAGGTCGCCCTTGTCTATCTTGCGTACATTCTGTACCGAGTTGTAACCCACGACATGGGTATTGAGTCGTTGCGCAATCTTGCGTTCAATGCCGTCGAAGGCTCCTCCACATATAAAGAGGATATTGCGAGTATCCACATGGATGTATTCCTGGTCAGGATGTTTGCGTCCGCCCTGTGGTGGCACGTTAACCATTGTTCCCTCCAACAGTTTGAGCAGTCCCTGTTGCACACCTTCGCCACTCACGTCGCGTGTGATGCTGGGGTTGTCGCTCTTTCTGGCAATTTTATCTATCTCGTCGATAAAGACAATACCACGCTCGGCAGCCTCCACGTTATAGTCAGCCACTTGCAGCAGGCGTGAGAGGATACTCTCTACATCCTCGCCCACATAGCCGGCTTCGGTAAATACGGTAGCATCGACGATGGTAAAGGGCACGTCAAGCAGTTTGGCGATGGTGCGTGCCAGCAAGGTCTTACCGGTTCCGGTAGATCCCACCATGATGATGTTGCTTTTCTCGATTTCGACTCCGTTCTCATCTACAGGCTGTTGCAGTCGTTTGTAGTGGTTATATACTGCTACGGAGAGGAAGCGCTTGGCCTCATCCTGACCTATAATATATTCATCGAGATACTTTTTTATCTCTTTGGGTTTAGGAACTTTCTTGAGTTCCGGAACGGCTTGTTTCTTTTTCGCGTCCTTATCGAATCCGTTAGCCTGCAACACCTGATAGGCCTGAGTCACGCAGTCGCTACAGATACATCCATGGAGACCTGTTATCAACAGGGGGACTTCACGTTCGGTACGTCCGCAGAAATTACATTGTTTCTTCATGCCTTTCTGACCAGTATTTCATCTATCATACCATACTCTTTGGCCTCTTCTGCTGTCATCCAGTAGTTACGGTCAGAATCGTTCCACACCTTATCAAATGGTGTGTGTGAATGGTTGGAGATGATGGTATAGAGTTCTTTCTTGAATTTCATGATTTCTCTGGCCTCGATTTCAATATCCGATGCCTGTCCCTGTACTCCACCCAGTGGCTGATGAATCATCACACGGCTATGGGGAAGCGCCGAGCGTTTGCCTTCTGCTCCAGCCACGAGCAACACGGCTGCCATTGATGCTGCCATACCTGTGCAGATGGTGGCTACGTCGGAAGTAATAAACTGCATGGTGTCGTAGATGCCGAGGCCTGCTGTTACGCTTCCGCCTGGTGAGTTGAGGTAGATACTGATATCCTTGCCGCTATCTACTGAGTCGAGATAGAGCAGCTGTGCCTGTAGTGTATTGGCAGTATAGTCGTCAATCTGTGTACCGAGGAAGATGATGCGATCCATCATCAGTCGTGAGAACACGTCCATCTGGGTAACGTTCAGTTGACGTTCTTCCAAGATATAGGGGTTCAGATACTGTGCCTGTGCGCTCACCACTTCGTCGAGTACGAGACCGTTAATACCTAAATGCTTAGTAGCATATTTTCTAAAATCGTTGTTCATCATTCTTTGGTTTTGAAACAAAAAAGCGAGGTTACCAACCCTTTTTGCGTATATTATAAATACAAAATTACGAAAAAAGTTGGTAACCTCGCAATATTCATGAGGTTTTTTTCTTAAAAATGCTTATTTCTCTTGCAGCATCTTCTGAAAGTCTTCCATTGAAATCTCTTTCTCGTTGAGTTTCACAACATTCTTCAGAGCGTCGATGAGCTTCAGGTCAACGGCACGATCTACGAGTCCATCTACGTTTTCACGCTTTTTCAGCATCTCTGTAGCGTAGTTGTCGAGATATTCCTCTGGAATATTTGCCATTCCGTATTGTGCGAACTGTGCGCGAGCGGCCTCCTTGGCTACATTCTTGATGTCTGCATCGTCAACCTTGATGTTCTGAGCGGCAACGAGCTGCTCTTTGATAAGGTGCCATTCGAGTTCGTTGATGCTGGCCTCGAAGTTTTTTTCTACAAACTCCTCGCCCTTGTCCTTGTTGTTATTGAACATCACGCGCTTGAGCAGAGCCTCTGGGAATTCGAGCTTACCAACCTTCTTCTCCATGTGCTTGCGTACGTCGAGCAGGAACTTATAGTCTGAATCAGACTTGAACTGCTCGCTAATCTGCTCGCTAATCTTCTGACGGAATTCTTTTTCGTCTTTCACATTACCCTCGCCGAAAACCTGATCGAAGAGTGTCTGATTAACCTCTGCCTTTGTGAAGCGTGAGATTTCAGTTACCTGATAGGTAAAGTCTCCTGTGTGCTGAGCAACTTCCTCTTTCTTGATTTTGAGGAGAGAAGAAACCTCTGCGTCGTTTTCAGGATAGGCCTGACGGGGATTCCAAGTGATGATGTCGCCCAGTTTAGCACCATCGAAAAGCTTCTTCTGGTCTTCTACCTTGATGTACTGAGGCATTAGAGAAACGTCGGCAATGGTAATTCCATTTTCCTTAACGTTTCCGTTCTCGTCGAGTTCGCGCAGGTCGCCCTTGAGCAAATCGCGCTGTTCTGCGTCATACTGCTCTGCCTTCTCGTAGTTACCAGAACGCTGCTGATACATTTCCACCTGCTGGTCGATCAGTTTGTCGTCAACGGTGATGTTGTAGTAGTCAACTTTATCCTTGCCAGAGAGGGCTGCCTTGAATTCGGGAGCTACGGCAATATCGAACATGAACTCCAATGGCTCATCGCTTTCGAAGTTGAGTTCCTTCTGTTTGTCGCTGTTGAGGGGTTCGCCGAGCATCTGTATTTTGTTTTCGCGAACATACTTGTAGAGTTCCTCACCCAACATTTTGTTTACCACGTCAACCTTAACGGCAGTACCATACTGACGTTTGATCATACCCATAGGAGTCTGACCAGGGCGGAATCCGGGTACATTAGCGCGTTTGCGATAATCTTTCAGAGTCTTCTCGACTTCTGCTTGATAGTCTTCTTTCTCCAATACGATGGTCATCAAACCATTGATTTTGTCAGGAGCTTCAAATGAAATATTCATCTCTTCTTATACCTTATTTAATTATTATATGCAGTTTTGAGCGTGCAAAGTTACGAATAAGTGAGCAGAATACAAAGGAAAATCGAATTTTTCTTTGGATTATCGAACTGACGAGCGAAGTTTCTCCCACTATCTTCCCATCATCCTCCCATAGTTTTCCGCAAATAATGGGACTTACTTGGGACTTACTTGGGATCTCCCCATCAAGCAACAAACCGACATCCCGAAGGCATCCCGAAGGCATCCCGAAGGAAATACGTGAGTTTTATTGATCAAATACCCACCGAACACCTGTCAAACATCGGTCGTTGGAAAGAAAGTGACCCAATGTTGTTCTAAGATTTTGCCAAACCTCAGGCATGAAGGGTTTCATCTATTCTCTTCGTCTTCCTCCATTTCCTTTCGGCGTTTGGCTTCTGCCATCTCTTGGAAGTTCTTCTTTTTCAGTTCGAAGTTGGTACCCAGATATTTCTCTTTCACCACAGGATTGACCGCTAATTCTTCAGGACTACCTTGAAAGAGAATGCGACCTTCGAAGAGCAGATAGGCACGGTCGGTAATGTTAAGAGTTTCGTGCACATTATGGTCGGTTATCAGAATACCGATGTTGCGATATTTCAGTTGCCAAACTATCTGCTGAATATCTTCCACGGCAATAGGGTCAACGCCGGCAAACGGTTCGTCGAGCATGATGAATTTGGGCTCAATAGCTAAGCAACGAGCAATCTCTGTACGGCGTCGCTCACCACCAGAAAGCTGGTCACCCTTATTCTTTCTCACCTTTCCAAGGCGAAACTCCTTGATCAGGCTTTCAAGTTTTTCGAGCTGATAGTCACGTGGTTTGCCCGTCATTTCCAATACCGAGAGAATATTGTCCTCTACCGACATCTTGCGAAACACAGATGCCTCCTGTGCCAAATAGCCGATACCGGCACGAGCACGCTTATAGACAGGATAGTCTGTCACCTCCTCGTCGCCGAGATAGATGTGTCCGCCATTGGGAACAACCAATCCGGTTGTCATATAGAACGATGTGGTTTTGCCGGCTCCGTTAGGACCCAACAGTCCTACAATTTCACCTTGTTTCACATCGAAACTCACATCGCTCACCACGGTGCGCTTGCCATATTGTTTGACCAGACCCTCGGTGCGCAACACCAACTGTTCCGGCTTATTGTTCTTAATTTCGTCCATTGCCATGTATCTTTTCATGTGCAAAGGTAGTGTAAACTGCGTGAATTTCAAAGAAAAACTTGTTTTTTCTCTCAGTTTACACTACCTTTGCATTCAATTAAGCATATTATCCTATGAAACTATTACACAACTGGCTGACACATTTCGGCCAATTCATCATATTGATGGGGCGCACTTTTTCGCGTCCAGAGCGGATGCGTATGTTCTTCAAGGAATATACGAAAGAGATGGCGCAACTGGGCATCAACTCCATCGGCATCGTACTGCTGATCTCTTTCTTCATCGGAGCTGTCATCTGTATCCAGATGAAACTCAACATCCAGAGTCCATGGATGCCCCGATGGGTCAGCGGCTACACCACTCGTGAGATTATGTTGCTGGAGTTCTCATCAAGTATCATGTGTCTGATACTGGCGGGAAAAGTCGGATCAAACATCGCATCGGAGATTGGCACGATGCGCGTCACCCAACAGATTGACGCACTCGACATCATGGGTGTAAACTCAGCATGCTACCTCATCCTGCCCAAGATTCTCGGCATGGTGACCATCATGCCGCTATTGGTCATCTTCTCATCAGCAATGGGTATCATAGGTGCTTACGGTACAGCATACATAGCCCACATACTCCCACCCGACGACCTCACACTCGGACTGCAACACGATTTCCAACCATGGTTCGTATGGATGAGCATCATCAAGAGCTTGTTCTTCGCCTTCATCATATCGGCAGTACCCTCCTATTTCGGCTACAACGTAGAAGGCGGTTCGGTCAATGTGGGCAAAGCCTCAACAGACGCTGTCGTGTCGTCGAGCGTACTCATCCTATGTTCCGATGTATTCCTCACCCAACTGCTCTCATGAGCCTAACCACAATATTTCCAACATTCCAATACACTTGCAACAATGATTGAGGTAAAAGACCTATATAAGAGTTTCGACGATAAAGAGGTACTGAAAGGTATCAACACCATATTTGAAGATGGAAAAACCAATCTGATTATCGGTCAGAGCGGTAGCGGAAAAACGGTATTGATGAAAAATCTGGTGGGACTGCTTGAACCTACGAGTGGACAAGTGCTATACGATGGAAGAGACTTCGTACAGATGTCGAAACAGGAAAAGGTGATGATGCGCCGAGAAATGGGCATGATTTTCCAAAGTGCTGCACTATTCGACTCACTCACAGTACTGGAAAACGTGATGTTCCCACTCGATATGTTCTCGCCCATGACACTTCACGAACGCACACAACGTGCACGCGAATGTCTCGACCGTGTCAATCTGATTGGCGCTGAAAAAAAATATCCCGGTGAAATCTCAGGAGGTATGCAGAAACGAGTTGCCATCGCACGAGCTATCGCACTCAACCCACGCTACCTCTTCTGCGACGAACCAAACTCTGGTCTCGACCCTAAGACATCATTGGTCATCGACGACCTACTCCACTCCATCACCCATGAATTTGGCATTACCACCATCATCAATACACACGACATGAACTCCGTGACAACCATCGGCGAAAACATACTTTTCATCTACGAAGGTCACAAAGAGTGGCAGGGAGTTTCGGCAGACATCATGCAATCTACCAATAAGCGACTGACCGACTTCATCTTTGCCAGCGATCTGCTCAAAGAGATGCGATCACTCGTCAACGAGCATCGGGCTAAACAGTAACCATCTGCCCTACTGTTGCACACAGCATCAACAGCATGCCCCCCCATAAAGCACATCCACCTTATTATATATAAGGAAAACATAAAAATTCATTTCCAATACTATTCATAACCAAAACTTAAAATGATGAAAAAAACACTATTGACACTCGTCGCAGCAAGCGCACTCACAGCTACGGCACAAAATCCCATCAAGGTCAATCAAGTGGGCTATTATGTCAATGAATCCAAAGTTGCCGTTGTTGAACCAACGGGAAAAAGCAGCAACTTTATTCTGAAAGACCACAACGGACGCAAAGTGTGGAGCGGAAAAGCCGTACGAACACTCAAGTCCCCCTTCAACGACAAAGTACGACAGGTTGTAGATTTCTCTACCGTAACAAAACCAGGCACCTACACCCTGACTGCAGGTAAGAACAAACAAACCATCAACATCGCCGAACATCCATACAACGAGGCGCTGAAGGCTGCCATCAAGGCCTTCTATCTACAGCGCACAGGAACGGACATCGAAGCTAAATACGCTGGAGCCTTTGCCCGAAAAGCAGCTCATCCCGACACTCGAGTTCTCATACACCCATCGGCAGCATCACCCAAGCGCCCTGCCGGAACGGTCATTTCCTCGCCAAAAGGTTGGTATGATGCTGGCGACTACAATAAATATATCGTCAACTCTGGATTCACCATCGGCCTGATGTTACAAGCTTACCAGTTAAACAAAGAACATTTCGAACAGATCGATACGCAAATTCCAGAATCAAACAACAACGTGCCCGACCTCTTGGACGAAATCATGTACAATCTGGAATGGATGCTGACCATGCAGGATCCCGACGACGGAGGTGTCTATCACAAACTGACCACTCCCAATTTCGAAGCATTCGTCATGCCTGTGGATTGCAAACAAGACCGCTATGTGGTGCAAAAGAGCACGCAGGCAGCACTCGACTTTGCTGCTACAATGGCACTCGCAGCACGTATCTACAAGGATTATCCACAATATCAACCATTCTGCAAGATAGCTGCCAACGCTGCACAACGTGCATACGCATGGGCTGTGAGATTCCCCAAAAACTACTATACACAGCAAGACAACAACAGCAAGTATGACCCTGACGTCAACACAGGAACATACGATGACAACGATGCAGACGATGAATTCTTCTGGGCAGCTACAGAAATGTATCTCACAACAGGAGAACAAGGATACCTTGAACAGGCTCGAGCCTTCGCTCCCAAACAGTTCACCCTGCCCACATGGGGCAACGTTGCCGGACTGGGCATCTTCCAATGGCTCAATCAGGAACTGCTACAAACTAAAGAGGCTGGAAAACTCAAGACTTGCTGCATGAAGAAATCACTCAAAACATTCTGTGACGAAGATATCAAGGCGCTCGCCACATCACCCTTCTACTCTATCTTCGGCAACAGCGCATCCGATTTTATTTGGGGAAGCAACTCTGAAAAATGTGCAGGACGAGGCATTGCACAGATGTACCAATACGCCCTTACCAAAGACAATACCTACCGCAAAGCTGCCATCACCACTATCGACCACATCTTCGGACGCAATGCCACGGGCTATTGCTATCTGACTGGCTTTGGCACACAGCGCGTCATGCATCCTCACCAGCGTATTTCGGCAGCCGACGGCATTGAAGAACCACTGCCGGGATTTCTCGCAGGAGGTGCTAATAGTGGTCAACAGGATGCAAAGAATGTGCCTGCTTACCCATCGTCATCACCCGATGAATCATACCAAGATCACGAAGGCAGTTACGCTTCCAATGAAATTGCCATCAACTGGAATGCTTATCTCGTTGCCCTACTTGGTTTCTTGAAATAAGACAAACAGCTTCTATCATACAAGCGCACACCCAAGAATAATAGGTGTGCGCTTATATTTTTTCAAATCGTAAGATCGGGAATATGCTGAAAAACGGCAAACCGATTTCCTATCGGTCAAACAAGATAGAATCAAACGTTCTTTTTCTCCTGACGTTCCTCTTCTATATCCTTGCGCGACTTTGACTTAACCACCAGCCAAACACCGCTGAATACCAGCACCACAGCCAAAACATGAGTTAGCTTCATCGTACTAATACCCATGATGAGTGAAGCCGCAACAGCCACAATAGGTTGCACATAGTTATAGACCGACACCACCGTGGGACGCAACGTGCGCTGACCTATCATGGTCAGAATATAACAGAAGAACGTGCCACACACCACAACATAACCCACTTCTATCCAGGTCAGCAACGGAATAGGCTGGCTGATTACCCCATAGACATGGTAAGAACTAAGCGGGAGAAGCATCAACGTAGCCCATGAGAACATATACTTGTTGACCGTAAACACATTATAACGCTTGATGAGCGGATTGAATAACGATAAATAAAGGGCAAACGAGAACTGCGCAAACAAGCAAAGCAAATCGCCACGTATATCTCCAACACGTGCGTCAGCATGAGCTGCCGAACTCAGAATAAGAATCAAAGCACCGCTGCATCCCATCAACACTCCTAACGCCTTCTTGCCGGTAATGGGTTCACGCAGGATAAGTGCCGCCAATATCATGGCAAAGATAGGCATCGACGTGGTGACGATGCTCGCATTAATAGGTGAAGTGATGCTCAGTCCGATAGTAAAACAACATTGATTGAATAGCAAACCCGTAAGAGCTGCACCGATAAACATCAGACGGTCACGCCATGGCACCTGCTCTTTCGGAGCAAACAACGAAGCAATCCAAAACAGCAGACATGCTCCTGCCACACGAAAGCTAACCATCGTAATACCATCAAATCCATGGAGCATTGCATCTTTGCCTACTGGCGACATTAATCCCCAACCCGCACAAGCTCCAAACATGGCGAGATGGGCTATTAAGGCTTTACTTTTTTTCATGCGGCAAAAGTACTATAATCTGCCGGAATAATGAAACAGAAAGGATAAAATTAGAATCTGAATGGATAAAATTACCTAAAAACAATACTTTTTTCCACAAACATCGAGTGCGAATTTGGAAATTTTCACGAATTACACTATCTTTGCAACAGATAGCCACCCAACAAACCACATAGGTTTGAAAGCATGAAATAACGCTTCTATAAGCATTAACTTAGTGGCAGACATAATAGTGACAGACATAAAACTTAAGACTATGCAGAAGTATGCAGACTATATCAAAACGATAGAGATCGATGCTCTTTGGAGTGGCAAGAAACACATTGTCTGGGACCTCGATCCGAAAGTCAATGTCCTCAGCGGCATCAACGGCGTGGGCAAATCCACCATTCTCAACAAGGTGGTAAGAAGCGTTGGGGTAAACGGCGATATTGTCAACCATCTGTTGAAAGGCGTATATCTGACTACCGCACCCGAAGATGCCACACATATCCGCTTTGACTTGATTCGTTCACTCGACAGCAACCTCTCGCAGACATTCTCCGAGAGTGAGGGATTCATACACCAAGCCTTGTCAGTACTGGCTGGCGTAGGGGGCGGTTCACTACTCGATCTGCAACTCTACCAGCTTCAACGCAAATATCTCGACTATCAGGTGAACATCGGCAACCGTATTATCGAAGCCCTGCAACGGGGCGATGCCCACATGGCTCAGCAGTTGTCAGAACCTAAAAAGCGTTTCCAAGACATGGTTGATGAACTCTTTGCCGAAACAGGTAAGAAGATGGTACGCAAAGAGAATGAAATTCGTTTCACACAGATTGGCGAGACGCTACTGCCTTACCAGTTGTCGAGCGGTGAGAAGCAGATGCTTGTCATCCTACTCACCGTACTTGTAGAGGATCATCAGCCCTATGTGCTCTTCATGGACGAACCAGAAGTGTCGCTACACATCGAATGGCAGAAACGCCTCATCGAGCTCATCGTAGAGCTTAACCCGAATGTTCAGATCATACTCACCACCCACTCACCTGCCGTCATCATGAGCGGATGGTTGGATAAGGTGACAGAGGTCAGCGATATTACGGTATGAGCAGCAGACTGACAGATCATATCAACAGCCAGTATTTCGAAGCCGCCAACAGGCTGACATCGAAACAAGCACGTAGGCGCATTGTGGCTTACGTGGAGAGTTACGATGATATTTATTTCTGGCGGACGGTGCTCAGTCGCTATGAAAATGAGCAACGCTACTTTGAAGTGATGTTGCCCTCACACCGCAAACTGGAACGTGGGAAGAAGTCGGTGCTGATGAATTTTGTAGAAGGACATGTGGGCGAAGACATGATAGCTTGCGTTGATGCTGACTACGACTACCTTATGCAAGGCCGCACTCCTCAGTCGAAAAAGATATTGGAAAGCCCATACGTGTTCCACACCTATGCTTATGCTATAGAGAATATGCAGTGTTATGCGCCATCGCTCCATGAAGTTTGTGTGGCAGTAACCCTCAATGACCATCGTATTTTCGATTTCGAAGATTATTTCCAGCAGTACAGCCAAGCCATCTTTCCACTCTTCGTTTGGTCGGTATGGGCTTATCGCACCGGCAACCACAACCGTTTCTCGCTTACCGATTTTTCAAGAGTTACTGACCCTGGAGGCTTCAGCGTAGGACATCCACAAACCTCTATCGACCATCTGCGCCGTAAGGTTACTTCGCGCGTTCACCTCTTACAGAATCAATTCCCAGGCAATAAGGCTCAATACCTTCAGACCAAAGAAGACATCAAAGCATTGGGAATCACTCCCGACACTACCTATCTCTATATTCAGGGCCATTCGCTCTTCGACAATGTGGTGGTGCCCATACTCACTAAAGTGTGCAATCGACTGCGGCAGGAGCGACAGGATGAGATCATGCGCACTTCCTGTCACCATACCCAACGTAAAAACGAGATGTCCTGCTACGAACACTCGTTGCAGGACATCCGTCAGATGTTAAAGAAGAATACAGGGAGTCAGGTCTCACAACCATTCCTTCGGTTGCTTGCCGATCTGTCGGCTTATCTCGATGCGTCATCTGCTACAACCGACGATAGCGACTCCCCGAATCCCGATATAATGCAATCCTGATATTCAGGAGCACACTTTCTTTGCTCAAGAGAGCACGTAGGTTTCCAAGAATTTGATAGTTCCCTCGCTACGCACCTCATTGGCGGTGGCAGGTACCAATACAGTTTCTCCTTCGCGAAACGGCATATTCTCGCCATCAACAGTCAGCGTACCCTCACCCTTCATGCCTATCAAGATGACAAACGAGTCGAGTTCGCTGTAATCAATGGTCATGGGTTCGTCCAAATCATAGACAGCAGTATTGAAATAAGGACACTCTACCAGCAGTTCCCCCTCGTTTTTGCGTGCCTCATAGCGTGTACGATAGTCGGGAAGCACCGTATAATCAATACTCTCCGAAGCCTCTTGGGTGTGTAGCTGGCGGTAGTTTCCGTCTTTATCCTTTCGCTTAAAATCATAAATACGGTAAGTCACATCGCTGGTCTGCTGTATTTCAGCCAGGAAACATCCGGCGCCAATGGCATGGATGCGTCCCGCAGGAATGAAGAAGCAGTCGCCTTCCTTGACAGGATATTGCGCCAATGCATCACAGATAGTATCATTAGCCACCATCTCTTTATACTGTTCTGGTGTGATTTGCATCTTCAGTCCATTATAGAGTTTGGCCTCTGGTGCAGAATCCATCACAAACCACATTTCTGTTTTACCGCGACTCTTGCCTTGGCGATGGGCTATTTCATCGGTGGGATGCACTTGGATAGAGAGGTCCTGTCGTGCATCGATAAACTTGATGAGTAATGGGAATTCGGTACCGAAACGCTCGTAGTTGGCCTTTCCCACGAGTTTCTCCTTCATATCATTCACCAATTGATTGAGCGAACGTCCGTCACCCACGGCTATGGTTTCATTATCCTTCACTCCCGAAATCTCCCAGCTCTCGCCAACGTTATCCATTTTTGCGTCGAGATGCTTGAAGGGAATGATGCGGTCGCCACCCCAGAGTGTCTGTTTGAGCAGCGGTTGAAATTTGAATGCTTTCATTTTTTCTCTCGTTAATATAAGTTCTTTAGGGTATTTATTCTGCTGTATTCAATTGTCGGTCCAGAAGCCACGAGTGAAGAGCACCATAACCGACATGATTTCCAGACGTCCTACAAGCATGAGAAACGAACAGATCCATTTGATGCCATCAGGCAGTCCTGCCCACGACATCACAGGACCGATCTCTGTTCCGAGAGTTGGTCCGACATTGCTCATACAACTCAGCGCTATCGTAATGGCATTGGTATTGTCAATGCCGGCAGCAATCATAATAGTAGCGGAAATAAGACACATCACCACATAGAGTGCAAAAAAAGCCAATAGCGTCGCCACCTTTGAAGAAGGCACATTCTGTCCGTTGACCTTGATAGGCAGTACGGCACTGGGATGGAGTATCTGCCGAAACTCATTCTGCATGGCTTTGAGTACCATCGAACCGCGGATACATTTGAATCCGCCACTGGTACTTCCGGCACAAGCTCCAAGAAACATACATATGCCGAGTATCACCCAAGTGATATGGGGCCACGCTCCAGCATCGTCGTTGAAGAGTCCTGTGGTGGTAATAAACGACACCACTTGGAACAAGGCACATCGGAAAGCGCGTTCTGTGCCGTAACCATTATTATAGATCAGTATGGCCATGATAACGATAGCTGAGAAAGACACTACAAAGAGATAGAGTCTGAACTCCGAGTTTTGCACCAGTTGTCGCAGTTGCCGTTTAAAGATTACTATATATAATAAGGTAAAGTTGATTCCCGATAGAAATTGGAACAAGAGTGACACATATTCTACGGCAGCACTATGATAGTGTTCCACACTGTCGTTATGGGGTGCAAATCCTCCCGTTGCAGTAGTTGACATTGAATAGTTCACACTGTCAAACCATTCCATCCCCGCCGCATAATACGAAAGGATACAAGCTACAGTAAGCACAAGGTAGATGCTGCAAATCCATTTAGCATTGGTGCTCAACCGTGGGTGCATCTTGGTGCGCACAGGGCCAGTAGCCTCAGCGGCAAACACCTTGACGCTTCCACCCACCAACGAGGGTAGAATGGCAATGGTGAAGAATACGATGCCCAGTCCACCAATCCATTGTGACAGAGATCTCCAGAAGAGTAATGCATGGGGCAGTCGCTCCACGTCGTCGAGAATGGTGGCTCCCGTGGTGGTAAATCCCGACATGGTTTCAAAGTAGGCATCTGTCACGCTGTTGATGTATCCTCCGATGATATAGGGCAACATTCCAAACAAGCTATAGAGCAGCCACGATAGTGTGACTACGAGATAAGCAGTTCGCCGGCTCATGTCGTTGGTTGCGTTACGTCCCAAGTATTTGAATATGAAGCCGCAACATCCAGTGAAGAGAGACGAGATGAGAAATGCCATGATGTCATCCTCTTGGTAGCATCCCGCCATGAGGGCACATCCGCCCATCAGCAGTCCAAGCATGATGAGCAGTGATCCCAGAATCTTGTATAGTAACTTCGCCTCTACCATATTGTCGATGGTTTGAAGTATTTTTCGAGATTTTTCAGGTTGTGCTCATGACAGAACATCATGACAGAATCGCCCGGTTCTATCTGTGTGAATCCATTGACAAGGATTCCTTGATTGTTGCGCACCAGTCCACCGATCGTTACACCAATCGGCAGTCCGAGATCCTTCACTGGCTTTTTGGTAATCTTCGATCCTTCTGCAGCCACAAACTCAGCCACGTCAGAATCGACTATCATCAGCGATCTCACATTGCTGACGTCAGCGTCGAGCATCATCTGATAGATATGGCTGGCAGCAATGGTTTTCTTATTGATAATGGTACCGATGTCCAGACTCTCTGCCATCTCCACATAGTCGAGATTTTCCACCATGGCGATGGTTTTCCTCACGCCCAACCGTTTGGCGGTAAGACAGGCAAGGATATTTGTTTCTGCATTGTCGGTCAGTGCGACAAACGCCTGTGTGTTCTGTATTCCCTCTTCCTGAAGCAGTCCGAGGTCGCGTCCGTCACCGTGAATCACCATGGCATCGGTGTCCAACAGCAGTTCGTTGAGTCGTTCACAGCGTTGTTCGTTCTTCTCTATGATTTTCAGATTCATGTATTCAGGCAGTGTCAGTCCCACGCGCACAGCGGTTTTGCTGCCTCCCATGATAATCACGTTCTTCACATCGGCATAGTGTTCCTTTCCGGTGAATTTTCTCACATAGGGTATGTATTCACTGGTGGTCATGAAATAACAGAGGTCGCCTGTGCGGAGTTCATCATTACCACCGGGGATGAGTGTCTCTCCGTTGCGTTTCACAGCCACTACGTGGTACGGTTCTGTTGGTCCACATAGTTCGCGCAGTGGTTGGTTGAGTATCTCGCAGGTCTCTCGCAGTTTAATGCCGAGCATGACGAGTGCCCCGTTGTGCACATCCCATCGTTGTCTGACCCACGACATTTTGAGTCCGTTGGTAATATCTATGGCTGCCAGAACTTCTGGATAGATCAGCGAGTTGATGCCCATCTTCTCGAAGAAGGGTTTAAGGTTTGGAGCGAGATATTCATAGTTGTCGATGCGTGCCACGGTTTTCTTCGCTCCCAGCGAATGTGCAATGATACAAGCATTCATATTCTGGCTCTCGTCGGGAGTGACTCCCACAAAGAGGTCGGCTTTATCTACATTAGCTTCGCGCAGTATTTTGATACTTGTGGGAGATCCCACAACTGTCATGATATCAAACTTGCTATCGAGGTCAGCCAGTCGTTCGGCATTGGCATCGATAAGCACGCAATCCTGATGGTCGCGTGAAAGCAGTTTTGCCAGGTGCACACCTACGGCACCTGCTCCGACTATTACAATCTTCATGATATAATGGCTTTGCGGATGCCCTCGGCATCCAGTCCTACAAGGTGATCGAGTTGTGCCACAGTTCCATGTTCCACAAAATGGTCGGAGGGCAATCCCCGTCTGATTACTTCGGGATGGTAGTGATGATCTGCCATCCATTCTACTACGGCAGAACCGAGTCCTCCGTCTTTCACTCCATCTTCTACGGTGACGATGCGGTCGAAGTGTTCTGCCACTTCGGCAAGGATATTCTCGTCGATGGGTTTGAGGAATCGCATATCGTAGTGTGCCACATCAAGGTCTTCGATGGCTTTTGTCACATGATTACCAATCGGTCCGATGGAGAGCACTGCAGTATGGTGTCCGTCTTTAAGTTTACGTCCTGTGCCCACTGCGATTTCCTCAAGTGGACAACGCCAGTTGTGCAATACTCCTCCGCCACGTGGATAGCGGATGACAAACGGCCCTTTGTCGGGCAGTTGTGCGGTGTACATCAGCCGGCGCAGTTCATGTTCGTCCATGGGCGATGCGATAGTAAGATGTGGAATGGGTCTGAGTGCTGCCAAGTCGAAGGCTCCATGGTGTGTTGGTCCGTCTTCGCCCACCAGTCCTGCCCGGTCGAAACAGAACACTACATGCAGTTTGAGCAGTGCCACATCGTGTATGATATTATCGAAAGCACGTTGTGCAAAGGCGCTGTAGATATTGCAGAAGGGGATGAGCCCGTCTTTCGCCATTCCCCCTGAGAAGGTCACAGCGTGTCCTTCGGCTATTCCCACATCAAAAGTGCGGTCTGGCATGGCTTGCATCATGATATTCATGGAGCATCCTGTGGGCATGGCAGGAGTCACTCCCACTATCTTCGGATTCTGCTCTGCCAGTTCCAACAGCGTATGTCCGAACACATCTTGATAGCGTTGTGGTTTGTCGGGTGACTGGTCAACGAGTCTTTCTCCTGTGGCAGGATCGAATTTTCCTGGTGCGTGCCAAGTCGTTACGTCTTGTTCTGCTGGTGCATAACCGTGTCCTTTCTGTGTGTGGAGGTGCAACAGTTTCGGACCTTTCATGTCTTTCATCTGTTTCAGTATGCGCACCAGTTCTCCGACATTATGTCCGTCGAACGGTCCAAAATATCTGATGTTCATGCCATCGAAGATATTCTGCTGATGGCTGATGGCAGATTTCATGGCATTCGACAGTCGGATGAGTCCTTTGCGCCGGTCTTCGGGCAGTAGTCCCCATTGATGCAGTTTACTTGAAATCTTAAACCGCAGTGCATTATAGGTTTCGTTGGTACTGAGGTTGAGCAGATATTGCTTCATGCCTCCCACCGACTGGTCTATCGACATATTGTTATCGTTGAGAATGATAAGCATGTCGTTGGGCGACGAACTGACGTTGTTGAGACCTTCAAAGGCGAGGCCGCCGCTAAGTGCTCCGTCTCCTATAACAGCCACCACATGTCTGTTGGTATTTCCAGTTTTCTTTGCTGCAACAGCCATACCGAGTGCTGCCGAAATAGAGTTGCTCGCGTGACCACACGCAAAGGTATCGTATGGACTTTCCTCTGGCGACGGGAAGGGTTTGATGCCTCCGAGTTTTCTATTGGTACAGAACTTTTCGCGTCTGCCTGTCAGTATTTTATGGCCGTATGCCTGATGGCCTACATCCCATACGATGCGGTCTTCGGGAGTATTAAAGACATAATGCAGTGCTACCGTCAGCTCCACGACTCCGAGGCTTGATGCCAGATGTCCGGGGTTGACAGATAGTTCTTTAACGATATCGTTGCGCAGTTCTTTACATAGTAATGGAAGTTGTTCAACTTTCAGTTTGCGCAAGTCATCTGGATAAGTGATATGATTCAGTAAATCCACTTTTTCATTCTATTTGCCTACAAAGGTACGATTAAGTGAGAGAAAAACCAAATAAATTTGAGTTTTTCCGAGCGGGAGTATCTTCGCAACACGGTTGCCAAGGTAGTGCAAACCGAGAATTATCATTACTATTAAAGAGATTTCCATAATATATAATATGTTCGCGCGCAATGCATACAGAAATTTGAGTTTTCAAAAAATTTCGACCACTCGAACACCACTACCGTATAACACGCTGTAGTTCTGAGCATTAAATGGTGGTCGAAGCCCAAGAATTTCGACCACCCTTCGACCACATCGACCACACCTATTGCATCTATCATCAACCCGGACCAACTTAGCGAGCCATGTATATCGATGTATAAATGGGAGTTGTAAGTTTATCACCTTTTCTTCAAACCTTGATAATATTTTTATCAAACGTTGGATAATACCTTTATCAAACGTTGGATAATACTTTTATCAAACGTTGGATAATACTTTTATCAAACGTTGGATAATACTTTTATCAAACGTTGAAAATACCTTTGTCAAACGTTAGGTAATACTTTTGTTAAACGTTGGGCAATACCTTTACCAAACGTTGGACAATACTTTTGCTAACTATTGAACAACACCTTGTCAAAACGTTATTACCCAAAAATTTCAATCAGTTTTATTTCAGAGCGACATCCTTCATTATAGATGGGCATATATGAGGCGGATACGCTTACCACATTCTGTGGTCGATGTGGTCGGATATTTTTGAAAACTGAATTTTTGGTACTTTTATATCTGCCACAGGAGAAAATAAAAAAATATCCACCCCGCGTGTCACAAAACTCGCCCATCATACGTTATATAGATGAGTCACGGAAAGAAATAACATGGATCTCGAAGAGTTCAACAAGCGCATCGTTGTGCTGCGACCAACACTGATGGAAGCTGCTAAACACATGAATGGGAATGACGCCTCAGCCGAAGATTTGGTACAGGAGGTCATGCTCAAACTGTGGAGCATGCGCCAGCAACTCGACAGGCACCCTAACCCGAAGGCACTGGCACTGAACATGATACGCCATAAAACTATCGACGAGCAACGCCACAAGCAATTGGAATACGGGCGACCAACGGCAGAACCATCCTCAGAAGAAACCACCCGACATGTGGAACGACAAGACGAACTGCGACTCATATGCGAAATCATCAATCGGTTGCCTGCCCTACAAGCTCAAGTGCTACGACTGAAAGACATCGAGGGCTACGAGACCGAAGAGATTGCCTCCATCACGGGAGCATCACCAGAAAACATCCGCCAGTGTCTGTCAAGGGCACGAAAGACTATCAGACAGGAATTTATTAAAATGACAATAAGATGATGATCGACAGAAACAAAGTGAAGGTATTGATAGACCGATACATGAACGGCGAGACTACAGCTGACGAAGAGCGACAACTGCGCCACTTCTTCCGCACAGCACAATCTTTGCCCGACGAATGGCTACCGCTGCGGGCCCTCTTTGCCTACGTCGATAGCGAAGCGGAAAAGAGTTGTCTGCCTGCCGAAACACAGGTAAAACACAGAACCATCAGCCTCCACCACATCAGGAAATGGTGGTTGGCAGGAGCTGTGGCAGCATCGCTACTACTGGCTACTGGACTGTTTTGGCCCGATGAAAAAGAAAATCGCAACTTTGCCGTGATTGACGGACAGCGCACCACCAATCAGCACATCGTGGAACAAGAGGCTGAACAGGCACTGCAACTGGTAGCTATCACCGACGAGGAAGCCTTTGGCGCACTCGATGAAATCAACTGACAACGTAAAAATGATACGAGATATGATAAAACGGTTATTATTCACAGTATTATGGACCACCATATCAATGCTTACCGTCCACGCACAGACCGGACTCGAAATAGACAGGGCTTTCACCCGATACGGTCATGAGAAAGGATGCAAAATGGTGGAAATGTACGATGCTCGACTTCGGGGCTATCAACTCCACGTCTATAAGAGTCTGACCTATAAGACACAGGGGAAGGCCATCGACGCACTGCTGAAAACAGACCGAAAGAGGGCGAAGAAAATACGTGAAGTGGTAGAAGACGGACACATCACAGGGGGATACTACATGATGCCCACACTTCCGTCGGGCATGGAGCGCTACATTCTCTTCAGCAACGCTCCCGGTGGACGGGGTGCCCTCATCTATATTGAGGGAAATATCAAGCCCGACGACATCATGAAACTCTGTTACACACGATAAAACGAATCATAAAAGAAACACAAAATATGAAAAAAACAACATTTCTCGCTGCACTGCTCACCATCATAGGAGCAGGCTGCACAATGGCAGAAACTGCACAGGACACCACCTTTGTAGTCAACGACAAACAAATTGTGGTCAACGAAAAAGACGGAGCGACAACCGTGGGCGTTTATAACAACAACGGCAACGAACTGAAGAAAATCAGCGAAACAACCTACGTCGATGGACAGGAAGTGAGTCAGATCTACGTTTCGTCTCCCTTCCTCCGCTCATCATGGGAACGATCCAAACGTAAGAAATTCGAAGCACACAATGCCAACTTCTATTTCGGTTACCGCTATCTGACAAGCGATGCCTTTTCATTCTCTGCAGACCAATCGCTCTACACAAAAAATTCCAACTCCTACGAAATTGGCATTGGCGCCCTCAACGTAGCCATTCCCTTCAACCGTCAGAACAATATCGGACTGGCAATAGGCATGCAGGTGGGATACACACGCCACGCTTTCGACAGCGGACATGCGCTATTCATGGAGGATAATGTGGCAACCGTCAAACCTGTTGAAGCGGAAGAACGCATCCGCAAGAGTTATATGAGTTACTGGTCGATGCGCATCCCCGTCATGTTGGAATACCAGCAATATCTTGGTCGTCGCGATGCTTTCATCGGTGCTGGTTTCTCGTTTGAGTTTCGCGACAAAGAGCATGCACGCTACAAAACCAAGCACGACACCTTCAACTCCGCACGCGATCTGAGCATCCACACAGCAGGAGTCAATTTTGAAGCCTACATGGGATGTGGTGATTTCATGTTTCGCTTCACCACAGGACTCACACCATTATTCAAGGGAGGACAAGGCCCGAAGGCCCACACCTCCAGTATCGGCATCGGTTTCTGCCTATAATCTCTCACCATCCACTCTCAATAATTATTGCCGGAAAGTACAATCCACTTTCCGGCAATTTTATAATATTCTTCGTCTTACTTCATCTTCCATTGTCCTTTCACCTCAACCATGGGGATGGTGATTTCCTCTTTGGTGGAATCGGCAAAATGGAGAAGGAGGAAGGCATGTGTGAAATGGAGGGTGGTGTCGCGTTGCGCACGAACGGCAGTCACTTGATGGAGTCCGCCATGGTTTTCTTTTTGTTCCTCCATGTAGTTGCGATAAACCAGAATCATTTGGCTGCGGTAGTTCTGCGGCATAGAGTCGGCAGTGGCTTTACCGTTGAGAAAAGCCTCGTAGTTGCCCGCAAGGAGTTCGTCGTAGTAACCTTTGGCAGCCTGCAGGGCAAGGTCATCGGGATTAGGTTCCTCGTGGCAAGCGGTAAGTGGCCACAAGCAGAGAAGGCAAAGCACGGAGAGGTGCTTCGCCTTCAGGTGGGTTATCATCGTGATGATGTGTTTCATTGTTTCTGCGGTGTTATTTCTGACGCACAAAGACGTTGATGGGTGTTCCCGTAAGCGTCCAGTTGTCGCGCAATTTATTTTCCAGGAAGCGCTTATAGGGCTCTTTCACATACTGTGGCAGGTTGGCGTAGAACACGAAGGTTGGAATCTGCGTATTGGGCACCTGCGACACATATTTAATCTTGATGTATTTACCTTTGATAGAGGGTGGCGGAGTCGCCTCGATGAGTGGCAACATCACCTCGTTGAGTTTCGATGTTCCTATCTTGATGGTGCGGTTCAGATACACCTGCTTGGCAGTTTCCAACACTTTGAAGATGCGCTGTTTGGTCAGGGCTGAAGCAAACACGATGGGGAAATCGGTAAAAGGTGCCATGCGTTGGCGGATGGCATTCTCAAAGGTCTTCACCGCTATCTGCGACTTATCTTCCACCAAGTCCCATTTGTTGACCACTACTACAAGCGACTTATTATTCTTCTGTATCAATTGGAAGATGTTCATATCCTGAGCCTCAATGCCTCGTGTGGCGTCGATCATCAAGATGCAGACGTCGCTGTTCTCAATGGCACGGATGGAACGCATCACACTATAGAACTCCAGGTCTTCCGACACCTTATTCTTACGGCGAATACCGGCAGTATCCACCAGATAGAAGTCGAATCCGAATTTATCGTATTTCGTATAGATAGAGTCGCGCGTTGTTCCGGCAATATCTGTCACGATATTACGGTCTTCACCGATAAAGGCGTTGATGATGCTCGATTTACCGGCATTAGGTCTGCCCACCACGGCGAAGCGTGGCGTTCCGTCTGCCACGTCGTCAATCTCATCGGTAGAGAGTTTCGACACCACGAGGTCGAGCAGGTCGCCTGTTCCCGAACCCGTTGCTGCACTCACGCAGTAGGGGTCGCCCAGTCCGAGTCTGTAAAACTCATACTGGTCGTAGAGGTGTTTACCGTCGTCTGCCTTGTTTGCTACGAGCACAACGGGCAGTTTCGAACGTCTCAGAATATTTGCCACATCCACGTCGAGGTCGGTAAGTCCGTTTTGGATATCTACGAGGAAGAGCACGAGGTCAGCCTCTTCGGTAGCCACCAGCACCTGTTTGCGGATTTCTTCCTCAAAGATGTCGTCGCTGTTGACAACCCATCCTCCTGTATCTACTACGGAGAATTCGCGTCCGTTCCATTCACATTTGCCATACTGTCGGTCGCGTGTGGTACCTGCCTCATCGCTGACGATAGCGTGACGGGTATTGGTCAGACGGTTGAAAAGTGTGGATTTGCCCACATTAGGGCGTCCAACGATAGCTACTAAATTTGCCATATCTGTTTTTGCTCTTGTTGTTTCTGTTTTTTGTTGTACATGGGCCTTGTGAGGGCCTCTTGCTGATAGGGTAAGAGGGGGTACCGACTGTCTTTTCCGAATTCTTTTTTATTCCGGATTATAACCAAACGAGTCGAGTTCGCGTTGCGATGATCGCCAGTCTTTATCCACCTTGACGAAGGTTTCAAGGTAAATGGGTTTGCCGAAGAATTTCTCTAATGCCTTGCGAGCCTCGGTATTCACTTTCTTCAGCGCCACACCCTGGTGGCCGATGATGATGCCCTTCTGGCTGTCGCGCTCCACATAGATCACAGCATTGATATGGATATTCCGGTCTGTCTCCTTGAAGCGTTCCACGCGAACCTCCACTGCATAGGGTATCTCCTTATCGTAGTAGAGCAGGATTTTCTCGCGGATGATCTCCGACACGAAGAAGCGAGCGGGTTTATCGGTCAACTGCTCTTTGTCGAAGTAGGGCGGTGAGTCGGGCAACAGTTCTTTGATGCGTTTCAGGAGCATATCCACTCCAAACTTGTTTTTCGCGGAGATGGGCAGAATTTCTGCGTTAGGCAGTAGCGTGTGCCATTTCTCCACGATGTCTCCCAGCGTCTTCTGGTCGCTCTCGTCAATCTTGTTGATGAGTAGCAGCACAGGGATTTTCATCTTCTGCACCTTCTCCAGAAAATCCATGTTCTTCTCTGGGTTCTCCACCACATCGGTCACATAGAGCAGCACGTCAGCATCCTGCAATGCCGATTCCGAGAAGGCGAGCATCGACTCCTGCAGTTTGTAGTTGGGTTTCAACACTCCTGGTGTATCGCTAAACACGATCTGCATATCGTCTGTATTGACAATACCCATGATTCTGTGGCGAGTGGTCTGTGCCTTAAAGGTAGCGATGCTGATGCGTTCACCCACGAGTTGGTTCATGAGCGTCGATTTTCCCACGTTGGGGTTGCCTACTATGTTTACGAATCCTGCCTTGTGCATCTGTTGTAGTTTCTTTGTGGATGGATGGTGCGGACCGCAGATGGGTCCATTTCAGTTTATGAAGAAACCGACGGGAGCCATTGAGCCCTTAGGTTCAACAGCCCCCGTCAGGGTCTTGACGTGTATTATTTCGCGCCGTCGTAAGCCCACTTGTAGTAGCTTGCTCCGTGAACGAATCCTGCACCGAAGGCAGTGAAGATCATGTTGTCTCCCTTCTTCAGTTTGGCTTCGTTTTCCCAGAGTGCCAAGGGGATAGTGGCGGCAGAAGTATTGCCGTAGTGTTCGATGTTGACCATCACCTGATCCATAGGAAGCTCGAGGCGTTTGGCAACAGCTTCGATGATGCGCATATTTGCCTGATGAGGAACCACCCACTGGATATTGTCCTTGTTCAGTCCGTTGCGCTCTGCCACGAGGGCACAGTCATCGCTCATATTGGTCACAGCATAGCGGAACACGGTGCGTCCCTCCTGATAGAGGTAGTGCAACCGGTGATCGATGGTGAAATAGCTTGGAGGACAAACAGAACCGCCGGCTTTCAGGTGCAGGAACGGAAGTCCCTTACCGTCAGCACGGAAGTAGGAGTCCATCACACCGATATTCTCTTCCTCGGTGCCTTCTACCAGCACAGCGGCAGCACCGTCTCCGAAGAGCGGGCAGGTAGCGCGGTCCTTGTAGTCAACCACCGACGACATCTTGTCGGCTCCAATCACGATAATTTTCTTATAGCGTCCACATTGAATCATAGACGCTGCCACGTCGAGCGTATAAAGAAATCCGCAGCATGCAGCCCAGAAGTCGAATGCGAAAGCATTCTTCAGGCCAAGCTTACCAAGCACAATGCTGGCTGTTGACGGGAATTTATAATCGGCCGTCGATGTGGTTACAATCACGGCGTCAATGGTATCGGGATCTACGCCGGTCTTCTGCATCAGCTGCTTGGCTGCTTTACGTGCCATGTAGCTGGTGCCCAGACCTTCCTCCGTAAGGATGCGGCGCTCCTTGATGCCAACGCGTGTCATAATCCACTCGTCATTGGTGTCAACCATGCGCGACAACTCCTCATTGTTGAGCACGTAGTCGGGCACATATCCGCCAATACCAGTGATTATTGCGTTGATTTTTCCCATCTTTCTTACTCAGCGCCTTCGTCCATTACGATAGCAATCTTACCACGGTAGTATCCGCAAGTGGGGCATACGGTGTGGTAGATGTGATAAGCGCCACAGTTAGGGCATACTGCCAATGTGGGAGCTACTGCCTTGTCATGGGTACGACGTTTGAGAGTACGGGTCTTTGACTGTCTTCTTTTAGGATGTGCCATAATGCTTTAATCTTTTTTTTTGTTATTTTTCTAATTTCAGTTTCGCCAGTGCGGCCCAGCGAGGGTCTGCTTCCTTTGCCTCCTCTTTGCCGCTTCGGACAGCACCGCTCAGCTCAGCGAGCTTCTGCGTCATCGCACTATTGCATTTTCCAGGTGCATGAACGTGCTTGATGGGTATGGCAAGTGCCACAAACTCATAGATGAGCCATGACGTGTCGAGTATTCCTTCGTTCTCGTCCACTATCACAACCTCATCATCGTCGGTATTGGTCTCCGCACCCAGTTTCGCAATCAGCATATTGTCGGTCACGATGGGTTGACTCATGTCATCAAGACACAAGTCACAAGGTACGGTGACTGTGCCCTCGGTATGAAACTGGAGTTCGAAAAAGCCGGTTGCCTTGCGTATAGACACCGACACATGCAATGCTCCGCCCTTCACTTCCGAGGCGTTGAGAGCCTTGAAAAATGCATCGTCAAGGGTGTACTCCCGATGCATTTCATCGGTTTTCATTGCCTTCAGATCTATTTTGAAAGTCTCTAAACTACACATAATCGCACTATTACGGACTGCAAAGGTACAAATTATTTATGAATTATAGAGTAGTTCACTCTTTTTTTTCACTTTTTAACGTCATTTCTTCATCATTTCCATACATTTCCCCCTGTTTTCCACTGTAACTTTGACTTTAACCTTGAACTTAACCGTATCAATAGCGCTTCAGAAGTCACCGCAGTTTTTTACGCATTTCCACAAAATTCCTTATCTCCCCAAGTAAACACGAAACCAAGGAATCACGTAGTTAACATCCAAGGGCACGACGATGGTTAAGGGTAAAAAAAGAGCCACGCCTACACAATATTATATATACACGTGCGTTATATTAAAGATGACATGGATTAACCGACAACAGCAATTCAAAACTGCCCTTGTCGCTGCCGCACTACTGGTGGCAGTGACCTCACTACTGGTGTCCAAATGGCTGGCAAACGACCTCGCAGCAGAAGAATACAAGCGCATGGAGCTATGGTCGGATGCACTCCACACCCTCAACAATGCAGACCAGAACACCGATCTCTCCCTGGTGCTCCATGTCATCGAAGACAATAACAATATCCCTGTCATCGTCATCGACCAAGACGGCAACGTCACCGACCACCGTAACATCAGCATCCAAGCCACCGACCGTGCCGACACCATCGCGCAACTCACCCGACGCGCACAACAGATGAAAGCTGCAGGTCGTTACGTCAAGATTGACGGCAACAAGCCAGGAGGTTTCCAACTCGTCTGTTACGACGACTCTACCATGATACGCCGCATCACCGTATGGCCACTCATCCAACTCGGTATTGTGGGAGGCATTGTCATCATCGCCATCCTCGCCCTCGTCTCCTTCAAGCGCACCGAACAAAACAAGCTATGGGTGGGACTCTCCAAGGAGACCGCCCATCAGTTGGGCACCCCCATCTCCAGCATCATGGCATGGGTAGAGATCCTCAAGGAGGAATACCCCACCGACCCTTATGTGGGGGAGATAGAGAAAGACGTCTCCCGTCTCAACACCATCGCCGACCGATTCTCCAAGATTGGTGCCGTTCCTGAGCTGCTGCCCACCGACATCTGTCGTCTCCTCACCGACGTCACCACCTATATCCGCAAGCGCACCTCATCGCATGTGTCATTTCAGGTCAGTCTCCCCTCCCATCCCGTCATGGTCCCCCTCTGCCCTTCCCTTTTCGAGTGGGTGACAGAGAACCTATGTAAGAATGCCATCGATGCCATGCAGGGGGAAGGCTCCCTATCCCTCGTCCTCACCGACCGTCCCACATCCATCATCCTCGACGTGACCGACACCGGTTGCGGAATGACCAAATCCATCGCCAAGCAGATATTCTCCCCTGGATTCACCACCAAGAAACGCGGTTGGGGACTCGGCCTCTCCCTCTCCAAGCGCATCATCGAGAAGTACCATGCCGGCCGCCTCTTCGTCAAAGCCACCGAACCTCATCACGGCACCACCTTCCGCATCATCGTCAAGAAGTAATCCACGGAGCGCACGGAGTGTTTAGTTTATGGGTTATGGGTTAGAGATTTTTTAAAGATTTTATTTCTGCATAAATTCCGTCTAAATTCCAATGATAGATTTCTGGCCAAGGCCATATTTTTATAAAAGATTTCCTCCAAAGATTTACCTATGGTTTGTTTTGTCGTGACTCAGCATAGTGAAAGCGAACGTTTTCGTTAAGCCAGATGAGCAGAATAAAGCTCGCTTTAATTCTGCCATGGCGAGAAAAGGTGCCATGAAATGGAACTCTCACTCTGTCTTCGCTACTCCAAAACATCTTGCCGTAGGCAACTAAAAAAATCCACGGAGCACACGGACAACACGGAGAAAGATTTTTGTTTATTATTTTACTTAAAATTGGCAACATTGATCTATCCCCGTGTCAATTGTCCCTATGTCATTTTTGAGGTATTGTTCATCTTTGTGCCATGACAGACACTGCTGTTGTTCCTGATATGGCTTGATTTGCGGATGATGCCTTGATTGTGGCCTTGCCAGCATTCATTCCGCTCTTAACGACAATGATTGCTCGTCCTTTGTATGTTGTCACATTGGCAGAAGTCTTAGGCTCAATGTCTTTCAAATTTGCAGAGGCAGCAGCAAGGAGCGAGGCTTTACCATATACGCTTACAGTCAGTTGGATGTCTGCGTCTGACACGACATTTCCTTTGGCATCAGTCACCTCGAGCGTGACATAGGCAAGGTCTTGCCCGTTTGCGTGTATTTGTCTTCGGTCTGGTGTGAGTCTAATGGCTGCAGGCATTCCGCTTGTGCGCAGTATGCTTTCCTTCACTTCGTTGCCATCTGCATCAAGCGACACAGCTTTAAGGGTGCCTGGTTGATATTGCAGCGGGATGACTGCCTTGTATTGTGAGGCTATGCTGACATTCCTTTCCGCCACGAGACTATCGTTGAGATACAGGCGCACCTTTGGTGCTTTGGTGTATATTTCGGCTTCGATGGTCTTGTTTTCCCATCCGCTCCAGTTCCACGACTCCCATGTGGGCCATACAGACCACAGCGTTTCTGTGACATGTCCGTTGCGGTAGTTGTCGGGCTCTTTCACAGCAAGGTAAATGTCTGGAGAGCCATCCTTAGCGTTCCACAGCATGTCGCGGTAGTGCGATATAGGTTTGCGCCAGCCAGTGATGTCGACATCGCCGCAATATGCCCCGTGGTAAGGAAAGTGCTTGGCTTGGTAGTGCTCGCCCCGTTGTTCCCCTTCGTAGTGGAACTGCCCGATGGCCGACTCGCCGAGATAGTCGAGTCCGGTCCATACCATATCGCCAATGATGTATGGACGCTCAGAGGTGTGTTTCCAATTGGCGAACGCATCGCGCGGATAACTCTCTGTCTGCCACATCACACGTTCGGGGCATCGCAGGTGGTCGCTTTCTGCCTTGTGCATCATGTAATTGTAGCCCACTATGTCGAGCACTGCCGCATGCGGGTCGAATATCTCCCAGTCGCTATCCCATGAGCATAGTGCCTCTGTGACAGGACGTGTTGGATCGAGAGATGTCACAACATCCTTGAAAGTTTGCGCTGTGTGTATGACACGTATGTCCTTTCGTTCGATGACTTCATTTCCGATACTGTATGATATGACACATGGGTGATTGCGGTCGCGCAGCACCATGGCGGTAAGATCCTCCCTGTAACATGAGTCGATGACGAGGTGGTAGTCGTACTTGGTCTTTTCAGACCTCCATCCGTCGAACGCCTCATCGATGACCATCATGCCGATGCTGTCGCAAGCATCGAGCATAGCTCGTGTCTGAGGGTTGTGCGATGTTCGTATGAGGTTGAATCCAGCCTCTTTCATCAGCCTGACCTTACGTATTTCTGCCGCATCGTATGCCATGGCTCCGATGACTCCATCGTCATGGTGCACGCAGGCTCCATTGATGAGCGTTGGCTGCCCGTTGAGCAAGAATCCTCTTTTTGCATCATAACTGAAAGCTCGCACTCCATGCCTTATGGTTAGCTGTCCAACTTTTATGTCGTAAAGTTTAGGATGCTGCGGTGACCATAGCTCCACATCTTTGAGCACTCGTCTTTCTGTTTGTCGTCCCTCATATGCTATGCTCACGGTAGCTGAATCAGCATGGGTACCATCTTCTGACATGCCATAGATGCTGTCTGTGCGCACGAACAGCTTTTCAGGATTGTCTATCTTGTTTTCATCATATTTTTCGAGCCACACATGGCGATATATGCCCGAACCGCTGTACCATCTGCAGTTAGGTTGATGTGAGTTGTCCACTCGCACAGCAATGGTGTTGGTGCCTTTTTTGACAAAAGGAGTGATGTTGACTTTGAATGGCGTATATCCATAAGCATGACCGCCTGCACGCTCACCGTTGACATACACCTGGCAATTCTGATACACGCCTTCGAAATGAAGCCATATTGTCTCGCCTTTGTCTGTTTTCAGTTCTGATTCCTTCACCTGCTTGCGATACCATCCGATGCCTCCGGGGAAGTATCCTCCGTCATTGCCTGATGGTGCGTCTTTTGCGGGCGCATGGAATATGTCCCAGTCGTGCGGCAAGTTTATTCGTTTCCATTTGGAATCGTCCAACTGTACGTCTTGCGCATTCTTTACGTCTTGTTCGATGAATCGCCAGTTGAAATCAAAATTGTCTTTTTTACTTTGCCCACATGCTGCAGATGACATGCAAAGGAAAAGAATTGTTGATAATAAGGATAGTTTCATTTTTTTAGTCAATTATTTATTAATATAACCTAATTTCCGTAATACTATAATTTAATGTTTTTATAAGCCCCTAAGCGACAAAAGTTCTTAGCTTAGCTAAGCGGCACAGCCGGTTACTTGCTTTGACAAACAGAAGTGTCGATTTGCTCAGGATTTTGCAATGTCAGAAATTATACCTATTTAGTATTGGATTTAGAAATAAATAAATAAGACTCTGACACTGCAAAAGTATAAAAATATTCTGAGAAACTCACAGCTTTTAGAGTATTTTTTTTCGATTATGAAGCAATTTGATGCTCTTTCAGCTCAAACCATAGATTCCAGCTTCGTAGTGGCAAGGAACGCATCTTCGTCAAAGCCACCGACCCCCATCACGGCACCAACTTCCGCATCATCGTCAAGAAGTAATCCACGGAGCACACGGATGACACAGAAAAGATTTTCGTTAAAGATTTAAGATTTTCGTGATTTCTGTGCGACATTAAAAAATCCGTGTGATCCGTGTGATCCGTGGATAAAAGATTTCCGTGATTTCTGTGATTTCGACATCATCCAGACATGATATGATGCCTTCATCAAAGAGGAGTTGGACAAAAGAGGGCTTCCGTGAAATAATGGATTGAATTGATGCCAAAATCCATTGTTCTGTAAATATATCGAACTTGCATTATGCTTCATTTGTAAAGTTACAATACCAATATTGAACAAAATGATAATATTGAGGGTTCTTGTAAGGCTTTACATGATTTTTATGGTTTGACCAATGGTTGAGCCTATAAAGATGGGCTGTTGGGCTTATGGTAGGGTGTTTGGGGGTGGACTCTGGATTCTCTCCGTCGGTTATTTGGAGGATAACAAGGGATTAAAACCCGTGGAGGGAGTTTCGGCATGGTTGGAGCATAGGATCCGTCGGGATGGACGAAATGGTTTTACTCGCCTAGAAAATGCTCAGTGTGGGACAGGAAGTGCAGGATTCTACCTCGGCAGGTTTAAGGCAAAAGGCATTTTTCTGGTTTGTGGTTGCTGAAGGGTACTTTGCCAGCCATGAGCCAGCCATAACGGTGGCTACTCGTCGAGTTTTCGATAGTTTCTCGACCGACATTCGTTGCTCTTTCGTTCGTTTTTCGCTTGTTCCTCGTTCGGTTCTCGATCGGTCTTCGATAGACTAACGAATAACGAACGAGAGACGAACGAGAGACGAACGAGGACCTAACGAGAAGTTAACGGGAACCGAACGAGAAGCGATCGGGAAACCGTGGTCTTTCTGTCGGGACCAGATGGCGTGTTGAATTACTTGTTTTGTAAACATAAGTGGCTTTTTAGTTGTTAAATTATTTATTTGATTTTTTTGGTTTAAAGGTTTTTTTCTTGTTTTGGAAATCATCCTCGGCTTGAAATACAAAGATACAACATGACACCCCCGAAATGCAAGAGTTTTGGCAGTTTTAATTCGATATTTAATATTATTTAACTTTATTATAGATATTTTTATTTTCACCCTCGCATAGTTTTTTATAATTCTCTCCTGATAATATAAGCCAAGCGCATATCACAGCAAATAAATCAAAGACGAAAATGCACTCGAACACCTTCCTCAGAGCGTTTCTTTAACTTTAATCTTTTCCGTGTTCTCCGTGTGTTCCGTGGATAATAAATTTCTGTGATTTGCCTTTGGCTTATTCTGACGCGACTCAACAGAGCAAAACCGAACTTTCACTCTGTCTTCGCTGCTCCAGAATATCTGTGTGATATTAAAAAGGGAGGGAACTTGCAAATAAAAATCCGTGTCATCCATGTAATCCGTGTGACATTTTCGGAGCCCAACGCAAAAATATGGTTTATGGAAACTGTTATACTGTTATATTGTAACGCTTGGATGATTTTTTGCTTTTCCCAAACTGTCAACTGTCAACTGTAACGCTTTAGATTGCAATTCCAATCATACAATTCATTTCCACATCATTGGTATTCTCCCTTTCTGTTCCTTGTACCTCCAATCATTGTCCGCCAATTTTGGGACTTAGTGCGGAGTTAGTTATGACTTACTTATGAGGAAACCATGAAACAGGGGGATGTAAAAGGGGAACAGATACTGTTTCACTTGTTTTCATATTCCGGAGCATACCCGTCCAGCTTTCCGGAGTTGCAGTCTGCAGCCATGTCATGAATACAGATCAATGTCATTCCAAAACTATCCGTAGTCAATATCATCATTCCCAAGCGTTACAGTTGACAGTTGACAGTTTCCTAAAACGATTTTTTTTCGTTACAAGCGTGACAATATAACAATATAACATTTTTTGAAAAGCAAAAACGAAGGAACTGAGTGAGACTGGCCCCTTGTTTTTATGCATAATACGCAATAAAAAAGAATTATGTATGCTTCTTTTTAGATATTATTGCACGTTTTACAAGATATTTTCATAATTTTGCAACTATCTATCATTAATAAAGTGTCCATATGGACGGCAAGATAAATAGAATAAATAAAGGTCATGTTGGTTGATAATGGAAAAAACAACCGCTGGTTAGCCATGCAATAACAAGATGAAAAATCAACAGAATATGACAATAGAAGAAATACTGGCTCGCAAAGAATGTCAGACATTCGATTGCAAGAGCATACAGATTGACCCCAAAACGTTAGCGATACCCATTGTGGCTATGGCTAATGCCGATGGTGGTATGCTTGCCATTGGTGTTTCCGACAAGACTCGCAGAATAGAGGGGATTGATGGAAACGAAGAGCGACTGAATGAGTTGCTTCGCGCTCCTTTCGATTTCTGCAATCCGTCTGTAAGGGTCAGGTGTGAATATTTGCCATGTACAGACTATAAAGGTCGAAAGAACCGCATCCTGCTTATGCACATTCCTGCAAGCGTTCAACTTCATACCAACCAAGCAGACGAATGTTTCATGCGTGTAGACGACAAAAGCAAAAAACTCAATTTTGATGAGCGTATGCAGCTTCTCTACGACAAAGGCGAACGCTACTACGAGGACAAAGATGTTTATGACGCCACTACCGATGATATTGACATGAATCTTGTGAGTGACTATATGAATGTCATAGGCTATGGAAAGTCTGCCATGGAGTATCTGAGAGAGAACAACGATTTTGTTACTGAGAAAGATGGTCAGCAGAAGGTTAGTACCGCTTGTATTCTCCTTTTCGGAAAGAATCCTCAGCGTTTCTTTCCACGTGCCCGCACTCGCTTCATCCGCTATGAGGGTACAGAGGAAAAGGTTGGTACTGAGATGAATGTTGTCAAGGACGTGACATTCGAAGGAACCATACTTCAGCAGGTTAGAAGAACCATTGACTATCTGGAAACGCAGGTTCGTGAGCACTCATTCCTTGGAGAAGACGGTCGGTTTATTACAAACCGCAACTACTCAAAATATGCTATACAAGAAATGGTAGTGAATAGTTGCTGCCACAGAGCATACAACATCAAGGGAACAGAGATTCAGATTAAGATGTTCGACGACCGTATAGTCTTTGAGACTCCAGGAGATTTGCCAGGATTGGTGCGTCCAGACAACATTCGCCACACTCATTTCTCACGAAATCCCAAGATAGCCCAATACCTCAAGGCATATAAGTATGTCAAGGAATTTGGCGAAGGTATCGACCGTATCTGCAATGAGCTGGAAACAAAAGGCTGCGCAATCCCATCGTTCCATATTGATGCGTTCATTCTGAAGGCAACATTGATGGCTGAGTGGACAAGTGAAAAAGAGTTTGACCGACAAAGTACCGCCCAAGTACCGCCCAAGTACCGCCCAAGTACCGCCCAAGTAGAAAAGTTAGTGGCAGTTATGAACGATGATTATGTTGATGTTTCAGAGATGATGAAACTATGTGGAATTGTCAGACGTAAAACAATGCATGATAGTTATATAGCCCCTGCTCTAACAGATGGCAGTATTGAACGAAAATATCCAGAACAGCCAAATCATCCAAAACAGATGTACCGTCTAACGGAGAAGGCAAAGATATGGAAGAAATTAGATGTTTTTTGACTTAAAATTACAATTATGTTGAATAATCGCACTTGGCTTGCCTTTGCCAACAGAAAAAGGTGCAGACATACAGATGCAATCCATTATCTTGGATTCATCAATTGGAGAATGGGAAGAGTACGTTTTTCTATTGGAGATATAGTGTATCTTTTTATGTCAGATGAGCGCTGTGTACGATTCAAGATGGTGGTAACTGCTGAGAACTGCAAACGTGAAGACCAATCGTTTTGGGTCGTTACACCACCCAATGAAATTACTTATAAACTTGAACTACTTGAAGAATATGAAGGCACAATGCTTTCTGAAAAAGAGCTATGTAAATATGGCTTAAAAGGAGGTAGGTCTCTTGAAGTTCCTAATTGCAACAATAAAGAGCTTATTGGTTACATCATATCAATTTTCTAACTATGAAAGGCGACGCACAACCACTGATAAAATTCTTTGATGGATCTGACAAGCGATTCATCATTCCTCTGTATCAGCGCAACTACGACTGGAAGGAGGAAAACTGTGAGCAGTTGTTTCAAGATTTAATGAAGCTCCATAATAGTAACCGCAGGAGTCACTTCTTTGGTAGTATCGTATCAAGCATTCAGTCGGGAACTGAAGACAGATTCATCATTGATGGTCAGCAGCGAATCACAACCGTTTCGTTGCTGCTTATAGCTATGGTCAATGCCAAGAAAGAAGGACTAATAGAGGCTACTGATGCAAAGCTTGTTGAGAAAATCTTCAAGCGTTATCTTGTGGATGAATATCAGGAGGATGAGCGTAAGGTGAAACTTAAGCCCATCAAGAAAGATATGCAGGCATTTGATGCGTTGCTATATAAGCAAAAAGACCAATATATCAAGGAATCAAACGTGACTCGCAATTACGACTTCTTCTATAACAAGATAACTAGTATTGGTCTAACCCTCGACGAGCTCTTTGAGACCATAAAGAAACTTGAAGTTATCAACATACGTCTTGACGAAGATGATGACCCACAGTTGATTTTTGAAAGTCTGAACTCTACAGGTCTTGATCTGAGCGAAGCAGATAAGATACGCAACTATCTCTTGATGTCACTCGCACCTGCAGAACAGGACGATCTTTATACTCGGTTCTGGAATCCAATAGAAGAATTTACCAAGTACGACCCATCCTCTTTTGTACGTGATTATCTTACTATGAAGCAGGGTAAGATTGGTCGTATTGATAAAATCTACTTTATATTCAAAGAGTATGCAGAGACTGCAGACATTGATAGGGCAACACTCTTGGAAGACATGCATCACTATGCTAAGATTTACAGCCAAGTTGACAATGCAGAAGTAGGTACAGCCAAGCTAAATAGAAAGTTGAATCAGCTTCGGACGTTGGATTCTACTATTGCTTATCCTTTCTTTATGGCATTCTTCGACTATGCAACTAAAGTAGGATTAGCAGAAACAGAAATCTACCAAGTTCTTGATGTCATAGAAGCCTACTGGGCACGCAGAATCATTTGCAATCTTCCATCGAATGCTTTGAATAAAGTTTTTGCCACACTTCACCGGGATGTGTTGAATCACGTCAACAGATCGAGTGACGAGACTACACCTTCATATATTGACGTACTGAAATACGTACTGCTAAAGAAGGGGCACTCTTCGGTGTTTCCATCAGACGAGGAGGTGAAGGGCGATTTCAAGACACGCCAAGTATATAAGATGCCAGTCAATGCTCGTATGTTTATACTTGAGCGCATGGAGAACCAAGACAATAATGAACGCCATGATGTGGTGAAGGAACTGACCGAAAAGAATATCACGATAGAGCATATCATGCCACAAACCTTGTCAGACAAGTGGAAAACTGCGTTGGGTGATGATTGGGAAAGAATTCATGAGCAATATCTTCATACAATGGCAAACCTTACCCTCACTGGATATAACTCTCAATATAGCAATCTTACCTTTATAGAGAAAAGAGACATGGAGAAAGGTTTCAAAGACAGTGCGTTCCGATTGAACAACTCTGTGAAATCGTGCGAACAATGGACCGAAACGGAGCTGAAAGCACGTCAGAAAGAACTACAGAATGTGTTTATGCGACTTTGGCCTATGCCTACAACATCATTTGAGCCGTTGAACCGTGAGGCGGAATCTGCATCACTTGACGATGAGGATTATGAGTTCACCGGCAAGAAACTTCAGGCGTATATACTTCATGGGGTTAGATATACGGTCAATACATGGAAGGAAATGCTTATTCAAGTATGCGGACATATTCTGATAGAAAAGCGTTCAACCATAGAATGGCTTTGCGCAAATGAAAAGTGCGGTTTCTCAACAACACAAGATGGTTGGAAACGCGAACTTGCACCAGGAAAGTATGTATGGACTGATAATAGCACAGCTTCCAAAATAAACATACTTCATGGAATGTTTGAAGAATGCAACATCCCAGCATCAGAACTCGTCTTTGAATTCCGTTCAGAACAGGAAGAAGAGGAGGAGAAATGATAGCATAATTACCACGGAGACAGGTCAATATCATCCCAAACCGTTACAGTTTGTAACGGTTTCTAAAACGATTTTGTGTTTCAAATAACAAATAACAGTTAACAGTTTTCAAAACGATTTCGCGTTACAAGCGTGACAATATAACAGTATAACAGTTTTGAAAAGCAAAAAATACGCATGGTTTTTACTTTTGTCCTTACAGGACGTGGTTAGATGTGCTGCATCATGTCCGCAGGGCGGTGCCCTGGGCTATGGAAGACATTGGGCTTTCAGCCCGTCGTTGATTGTTAGGAATTCCTCCGCTTTCTATGTTAAAATCCAAATATTTTGACCATTATTTTTAATTTATGCTGATATTTTATATTCTGGTGTGATCCGTGTGATCCGTGGATAAAAAATTTCTATGTGTCCTTTTCCGGAGCACCAACGTTTCCGTGTCATCCGAATGTCACGGGATCAGGTCATTGACATCATGACTTTCAATTCTTACAGCTTATAGTATTACAGTTTTTGGAAAGGAAAAATAGGTTTCACGAGGACTGGTTCCTGTTTTTGGGGACAACGCCAATTCACACCAGGCGTTACAGTTTGACAGTTGACAGTTTGTGGAAAGACACGGATGAACACGGATCTTTTTAAAGTCACACGGAAATCATGTAAAACAGGGGACAGATACTGTTTCAGGGGCCTGTTTCACTCTTCGCGGTATTGCTGACTCTTCCTCCATGTCGTCCACCAATGGCATTAACATACGCACGGTTTTATCATCTATAATATAATAAGGTGTAGAATCTTAAGTTATTCTGTTGTCATAATATATCTGTTATTTGGGCATAAAATTACAAAACAAATGGTAAATTTCAGCAAGCTAAGCGTACAAATATGTCGCAGTACCGAAATTTACTATCTGTTTGCCGATATTTATTTTGCTAATTTAATGATTATCAGTAACTTTGCATCAGATAAAGAAAACAATAACATTTTTTAAAAAATACGACTATGGCAAACAAATATTCAGGCACACAGACAGAAAAGAACCTCGCTGCTGCTTTTGCAGGCGAATCACAGGCTCGCAATAAATATACATATTTCGCATCTCGTGCAAAAAAGGACGGATTTGAGCAGATAGCTTCTATCTTCCAGCAAACTGCCGACAACGAGAAGGAACATGCCAAGATGTGGTTTAAGGAGCTTAGTGGCATTGGCACTACAGCTGAGAATCTTGCAGCTGCTGCTGAAGGCGAGAACTATGAATGGACAGATATGTACGAAGACTTTGCCAAGACTGCCGAAGAGGAAGGCTTCAATAAATTGGCACAAAAGTTCCGCCTTGTAGCTGCTATTGAGAAGCGTCACGAAGAGCGTTATCGTGCACTACTGCGCAACGTAGAAGCTCAGGAAGTGTTCAAGAAGAGTGAGGTTAAGGTATGGGAATGCCGCAACTGCGGACATATTGTAGTAGGAACCGAAGCTCCAGAGATATGCCCTATATGCTCACATCCAAAGGCTTACTTTGAGGTACATGTAGATAATTTCTAAATATAAACCACTAAAAAAACAACGAACTATGAAGAAGTATGTTTGCGACGTATGCGGTTGGGTATACGACCCAGCTGTAGGAGTACCAGAGGCTGGAATACCAGCAGGTACACCATTTGAGGATCTTCCCGATGATTTCGAGTGTCCGCTTTGCTCAGTAGGAAAGGACGAGTTCTCTCCTATAGACGACTAAGTTAATAAAAACATATCTACAACCCATAATGCTTCAAACGTGTTATGGGTTGTTTTTCCGTATAATAAAATGCCACGGAGGACAGAATAATGCCATCCCCACAAGTTATCCGTATCATCAATCACAGGCGTTACAGTTTGACAGTTGACAGTTTTGGGAAATAGATTTTTTTAGTTGCCTACGGCAAGATGTTTTGGAGTAGCGAAGACAGAGTGAGAGCTCGCTTTCACTATGCTGAGTCACGACAAAACAAACCATAGGTAAATCTTTGGAGGAAATCTTGTTTAAGAAGTTGCTTCGCAAGAAATAATCTGTAATTCAGGGAGGCAACAAACAAAATCTTTAACGAAAATCTCGACTAAAAATGCGCTCGAGTTCCTCGCTTCTGGGAAGGGCTTTATTATGGATCGCCTTACAGGCTCGAAATCTTAACGAAAATCTTAAGAAAAATCTTTAACCAGAATCTTTCCATGTACTCTGTGTGTTCCGTGGATCCGTAAAGGGAGGAAACGAAAAAAGCACCTTGCTTCATTGCTGAAACAAGGTGCTTTGTAAAAGATGGCGGCCTCCTACTCTCCCGCATTGCATTGCAGTACCATCGGCG
>NZ_NPJA01000003.1 GCF_002251295.1 Prevotella sp. P5-50 | reverse complement strand
CAGTTGGCTTAATTTTCTGCATCAAAATGTTTGCAAAACTCGTCTATAATACAAAATAATTCTGTAACTTTGCAATCGGTAGTCATATTAAATATTTTTGTAACTATTTGATTTTCACCTATAAAGGTACAAAATATTTATGAGACTACCAGCTTTTTTATAAACTATTTCTTATCCCGAACTGGGGTAAAACATAAATAGCCATTCACCCATGTGGAGGGATGATGAATCATGTCTTGTCGCATAATTGACTTTATGACATAATCTTATCCCGAATTCAGGTTTAGAGTAATTTGAAATTCCAAAAAGCATTCAAGGATGGTGTAGTGTTGGGCAATGAGACATCGGGGTGGCATGCTAAGTATGGCAGGTGGGGTGTGTATGCTTCTCGCGTACGCACATGTGTATATGCGCACATGCGCAAGTTGCGTATTTTTCGACCACTCGACCACCATTCTTTGTAACATGTTGTGCGATAACGGTTTGCTGGTGCTTGATAGGTATATCTATCGACCACCCATCGACCACCGACCGACCACCGAATGTGGTGGTCACGCATTTGTCACGTCAAATGGTTTGGTAATTCGATAACTTAATTGTACCTTTGCAGCTGCGCTGTCTAAGGTAGGCTGCACCTCGGAAAATCAAAAGAAAAGGTGTTTTCTTTTGTTTTTCTCTCGGTTTGCACTACCTTTGCACCACCAACCGATATAGAATCGGAATATCGACGCTAACAATTCATAAAAACAAAAGTATATGAAGTCAACAACAATTCTTAGTGCCTGTTGCACAGTAATGATGCTGGCAGGCAACATGGGCGCTGAAAAGGCATTTGCTCAACAGCCAACCAAGGTGCATGGCTATGCCAAAGAGAACATGAACACGGCAGTGAAGCCCGGTGACAACTTTGTGGAATATGCCACTGGTGCCTGGCTGAAAAACCATCCGTTGCGCGACGACCAAGTGACCAACGGTGCCTTCATGGACCTCTACGAGCAGAACCAGAAGCAGATTCAGGAGCTCATCTTGCAGTTTTCTACCACACCACAGCAGAAAGGTTCGTTGGGTCAGAAGATAGGAACGCTCTACAATCAGATGATGGATTCGGTGCGCCGCAATAAGGAAGGCTTCCAACCCATCGTGAAAAACCTGGAGAGAATCCGTGCCATCAAGGACCGTAAGGAATATCAGCGCGTGACAGCCGAACTGGATCGTCGTGGCGAATCGACCATGATGTATGGCATCGGTGTGTCAGCCGACCAGCGTCAAGCCGACCGCAATATCGTGGGCATAGGTCAGGGAGGACTCGGTTTGGGCACTCGCGACTACTATCTGAACGATGATGCTCAGACGCAAGCTGTGCGCAAAGCCTATATGGACTATAATACTAAATTGTTCACACTCGTGGGCTATGACGAGGCAACAGCCAAGCAGAAAGCCGATGCGGTATATGCCATAGAGAAGCGTATTGCCGAGAAGAGCTATTCCAGAGTGCAGCTGCGCGACATCAATGCCAACTATCACAAGATGTCGTTTGACGAACTCTGCGAGCAGTTCCCCGGTATCGACTGGACCACCGTATTCTGGGTATCAGGATTCCCAGCCTTCGACAGCGTGGATATGGGTCAGCCCGAACCCCTTCACGAGGTGGAGAAAGTATTGGCAGAGACATCGATCGACGATCTGAAGAGCTATGCCGAACTGCGCATCATCAGCGGTTCAGCCTCTTATATGAGCGATGACTTCCGAAAGGCTGCCTTTGCATTCTCAAGTGTGTTGAGCGGTCAGCAGCAGGACGATCCCCTTTGGAAGCGTGCCACCAATCTGGTGAATGGAGTGATGGGCAACGCCATTGGTAAGATGTACTGCGAGAAATACTTCCCCGAATCCAGCAAGAAGCGCGTGCTCGAACTGGTGCGCAATCTGCAAGTGGCACTCGGTCAGCGCATCAACGAAGCCACATGGATGAGTGCTGAGACCAAGGCCCAGGCTCAGGACAAACTGTCTAACTTCATTGTGAAGATAGGTTATCCCGACAAATGGAAAGACTATAGCAAGTTGGACATCAGCGATTCGCTCTCACTCTGCGAGAACCTTGCCAACATCTCTGAGTTCTTCACGATAGACGAACTGCAGCGTAAAGTGAACAAACCCGTTGACAAGACCGAGTGGCTGATGACCCCACAGACCATCAATGCCTACTACAATCCTACCACCAACGAGATCTGTTTCCCTGCCGGTATCCTTCAGGCTCCCTTCTTTGATCCTACAGCCGACGATGCCATCAACTACGGTGCCATCGGTGTGGTGATCGGTCATGAGATGAGTCACGGTTTCGACGATCAGGGATGCCAGTTTGACAAGACCGGCAACCAGCGCAACTGGTGGACTGCTGCCGATAAGGCTAACTTCGATAAGCGTACCGCAGTGCTCGTAGATCACTTCTCTACCATCGAGGTGGTGAACGGCAAGAAGGTGAACGGCAAGATGACTCTTGGTGAGAACATCGGCGACAACGGTGGTTTGAACATCGCGCTGCGTGCCTACCACAACGCTCAGAAGGAGGGCCATGTGATTTCGTCAGACCAGAAAGACTTCACTGCCGATCAGCTCTTCTTCCTCGGTTATGCTCGCATCTGGGCAAGCAACAACCGTGAGCAGTATATGGATATGCTCCTGACACAGGATGTTCACTCGCCCAATATGGCTCGCGTGAACGGTGCGCTGCCCCATATCGATGCTTGGTATCAGGCTTTCGGTGTGAAGAAGGGCAATCGCCTCTTCCTTCCTAAGAAGAAGCGTGCACAGGTGTGGTAACATCGCTGTTGCCCCTGTGGAGCGTCAGCTATCATGGGTGTAAACCTTGCATAGCGCTGTTGTGCATGCTGGGTTTACACCCTTTCTGTATCGTGTAGCGGTGGTGTGAACGGCAGATGGCTGAGCAAATTCATTGAGATTGGTTTGCAAATTCATTGAATTTGGTTTGCAATTTCAATGAATTTGGTTCGCAATTTCATTGAATTTGGTTTTGTATGGATGGGTTTTGTAATGCTTATGTCATGCGCATTGCATTGGTTTTTATGATCATCGGAATATAAAAGGTCACATGGAAATCAATCATCGGAATTTAGACGGAATTTAGACGGAATTTAAACGGATGTTTTGGGGGTAGCCTACGGCTAGAAATCTTTGGAGGAAATCTTTGATAAGATATGGCCTATGGCCAGAAATAATAATCTTCAACGAAAATCCCAACTGAAAATGCGCTCGAATACCTCGCTTTTGGGGAGAATTTTATTGGGGATTGCCTACGTTCGGAAAATCAAAAGAAAAGGTATTTCCTTTTGCATTCCGCTCACTTAATCGTAACTTTGAAGCTACGCTTCCAAGTTAGGCTGCACCTCGGGAATACAAAAGAAAAACGAGTTTTCCTTTTGTATTCCGCTCGGTTTGCACTAACTTTGTACCCTAAATACGAAAAAGATGAAGAAACTTTATATTGAAACCTACGGATGTCAGATGAATGTAGCTGATTCGGAGGTAGTGGCCAGCGTGATGCAAATGGCCGGATACGAACACACTGAAAACCTCGATGAGGCTGATGCAGTGTTTCTGAACACCTGTTCGATACGCGATAACGCCGAACAGAAAATATATCACCGACTCGATGCACTCGATGCCATCAAGCGCAAACGACCACTGATCATCGGCGTGATAGGGTGTATGGCAGAACGCGTGAAGGACGATCTGATAGAAAACCACCATTGCGATCTCGTGGCAGGACCAGACGCTTACCTCACACTGCCCGACCTCATAGCACAAGCGGAAAACGGACATAAAGCCATCAACATAGAACTATCTACCACAGAGACCTATCGCGACATCGTGCCACAACGACTGCATGGCGCACATATCGGAGGATTTGTCAGCATCATGAGAGGATGCAACAACTTCTGCCACTATTGCATCGTGCCCTATACACGCGGACGCGAACGGTCACGCGACGTGGAAAGCATACTCCGCGAAGTGAGAGACCTGAACGACAGAGGCTTCAAAGAGGTGACTCTGCTGGGACAAAACGTCAATAGCTACGGACTGTCGCCATCGGGAAAACGCGAGCCAGGCAGCACATCGTTCGCACAGTTGCTCCATCTCGTAGCGCAGGAGGTGCCCGATATGCGCGTGCGCTTCACCACATCCAATCCGGAAGATATGACAGAGGATATCCTACATGCCATAGCCGAAGAGCCCAATCTCTGTAAACACATCCACTTCCCGGCACAAAGCGGTAGCAACAAGATACTGAAACTGATGAACCGCAAATACACCCGCGAGCAGTATTTAGAGCGTGTGGAAGCCATACGCCGCATCATTCCCGGTTGCGGACTGACCACAGACATCTTCGTGGGCTACCACGACGAGACTCCCGAAGACCATGAGGAAACGCTCTCGCTCGTGCGTGAATGTCAGTTTGACTCTGCCTTCATGTTCAAATACAGTGAACGCCCAGGCACCTATGCTGCCAAACACCTGCCCGACAATGTGCCGGAAGAGGTGAAAATAGAACGACTGAACGAACTGATTCGCCTGCAAACAGAGGTCAGCGCCGCACAAAACCGCAAAGACGAGGGCAAGGAGTTTGACGTGTTGATAGAGTCGTTCAGTAAGCGTTCGCGCGAACAACTCATGGGGCGCACAGAACAAAACAAGGCGGTGGTGATGGATAAGAAAGGACATCACATCGGCGAAACCGTACGCGTGCGCATCACAGGAAGTACCAGTGCAACATTATTCGGCGAGATACTATGAGAGAATTTATCAATGTGTTGAGGCGCTTCGTGCCTCCCTATAAGAAGTATCTGGTGTTGTCGGTGGTGTTCAACATCCTCTCGGCAGTACTCAACATCTTCTCGTTTGCCGCACTCATACCTATCCTGCAAATCATATTCAAGACCGGCGACGGTAAGGCTGCCACCGGTTGGATGGCATGGGACTGGGGCAATGCGCAAGAAGTATTGATGAACAATCTCAACTACTACGTCAACACCCTGTTGGCAGAACATGGACAGACCACCACACTGCTCTTCATCGGACTGTTTCTGGCTTTTACCACCATGCTCAAAACGGGCGCCTACTTCCTCTCATCGGCTACCATCGTGCCCATCCGCACGGGGGTGGTGCGCGATATTCGCAACCAGCTCTATCGGAAAATCACGGCGTTGCCCCTCGGATTCTTCAGCGAGGAACGCAAAGGCGATATCATTGCCCGCATGAGTGGCGACGTGCAAGAGATAGAATCGAGCATCATGTCGAGTCTTGACATGCTTTTCAAAAACCCCGTACTCATCGTGGCATACTTCACCACACTCGTCTTTATATCATGGCAACTCACCGTGTTTACCCTCGTCATCGTGCCCGTTATGGGATGGTTCATGGGATTTGTGGGCCGTAAGCTCAAAGCCAAATCGATCAAGGCACAATCGCTATGGAGCGACACGATGAGCGTGGTAGAGGAAACCCTCGGCGGTCTGCGCATCATCAAAGCATTCTGTGCCGAGGAAAAGATGCGACAGAAGTTTGACCGCATCAATACAGGCTACCGCAATGATATCATGCACGTGAACATTCGCCAACAGCTGGCACACCCCATGAGCGAGTTTCTGGGCACTGTGATGATCGTCATCGTGTTGTGGTTTGGCGGTGTATTGGTGCTCAACTACCACGCCCTGTCGGGTCCGACATTCATCTACTACATGGTCATCCTCTACTCCATCATCAATCCGCTGAAGGAGTTTTCAAAGGCTGGCTATAACATTCCGAAAGGATTGGCATCGATGGAACGTGTGGATAAGATACTCATGGCTGACGACAGCATCAAGGAGTCAGACCATCCGCAGCATATCCAGCAGTTTGAACATCAGATTGAACTGCGCAATGTGTCGTTCCGTTATGGCGACCAGTGGGTGTTGCGACATATCAACCTCACCATTCCAAAGGGAAAAACCATTGCCTTGGTGGGACAGAGCGGTAGCGGTAAATCGACATTGGTCGATCTCATTCCCCGCTATTACGACGTGCAAGAGGGCGAAGTGCTTATCGATGGCATCAATGTGAAAGACCTCGGCATACAGGATTTGCGACAGTTGATCGGTAATGTAAACCAAGAGGCGATACTCTTCAACGACTCGTTCCGCAACAATATCGCCTTCGGTGTGGAGACTGCCACCGATGAACAGGTGGCGGAAGCCGCACGCATAGCCAATGCCTACGACTTCATCATGCAGAGCGAACAACAGTTTGATACCAATATCGGCGACCGTGGCGGACGCCTGTCGGGCGGTCAGCGTCAGCGTGTCAGCATTGCACGTGCGATATTGAAAAATCCTCCAATACTCATACTCGACGAAGCCACATCGGCACTCGATACCGAGAGTGAGCGCTTGGTACAGGATGCACTGGAGCGACTGATGAAGCAGCGCACCACCATAGCCATTGCCCACCGGCTCAGTACTATACGCAATGCCGACGAGATATGTGTGCTCCATGAGGGACATATCGTAGAGCGTGGCACCCACGAGTCACTCCTGGCGATGGATGGATTCTATAAACGACTCAACGATATGCAGAACTTAGGATAAGCCACTGTGGTGGCATCCGACAGGAAAACAACATCAACACGATCAACAAACAAGGGTAACAACGATGAAAGGTATCATAGGAAGATTCCAACTCATGCTGGGCGACTATATCAAGATGATAGGCATCTTTATAGCCGCGAAGGTCTGTTTCATGCTCGCACTGCGCAGCAACCATCCGTTTGAAGGGGCTGACGTCTGGCAAGTGGTGAAGCACGGACTGTCGCTCGACCTCTCTACGGCACTCTATCTGACGATTGTGCCCTTCTTGGTGATGGCGGTATCGGTGTGGTGGAAGCGCACGGAGGTGTTGCGCAAAGTTCTCAACGGCTATTATGCCGTAGTGGCTTTCATCCTCGCCTTGGCATTTGTGGCTGATACGAGCCTTTATCCGTTCTGGGGATTCAAGCTCGATGCCTCCTGTTTACAGTTTCTTTCCACTCCAGGTGACGCTTTTGCCAGTGTCAGCATAGGTTATATCGTGTGGAGAGTGGTGATCATAGCAGTGGTGACAACGGTGATTGCCGTGCTGATGATGCGTCACAGATGGCATTTCAAAGTGACTTGCCGCCGCTGGATAGCCATGCTGCTGATGGTGGCAACGGTGCCGTTGATGGTCATCGGTATTCGTGGCGGATTGGATGAATCGACCACCAATATCGGACAGGTGTATTTCTCGCAGAACCAATTCCTCAATCACGCAGCGGTCAACCCGGTGTTTAGTTTTCTGGCATCGATGGAAAGAACTGCCAGCGACCAGACAGACTACCACTATATGGACGATGAAACATGTGAGAAACTGACTGCACAACTCTTTCCCACAACGAGTACAGACACAGATTCGCTACTCACCACGCAGCGTCCTGACATCATCGTCATCTTGCTGGAAAGTGCGGGAGGCGAGTTTACTGATATCGGTGGACGTACCGACATCATGCCGAATCTCTGCCGACTGACGCGCGAAGGCATCTATTTCGACAACTGTTACGCCAATTCGTGGCGCACCGACAGAGGAACGCTATGCACTTGGAGCGGCTATCCATCGTTTCCTACCACCTCTGTGATGAAGATGCCGGCTAAGTCGAGAAGTCTCCCCAACATGGCAGCAACGCTTGCCCGACAGGGTTACAATACCCACTATCTATACGGTGGCGACATCAATTTCACGAATATGAGAAGTTATCTCGTGGGCGGAGGATTCAGTCAACTGACGTGGAAAGCTGACTATAGCCAGGAAGAACAACAGTCGGCGGAGTGGGGCGTACGCGATGATATCACGTTTGAAACGTTGAGGCAACTGACAGATACCATGGCGAGACCCTATCTCATCGGGTATAGCACCCTCAGCAGTCATGAGCCATGGGATGTGCCTGTGCATCGTTTCGATGACAAAGTGCTCAATGCGTTCTATTATCTCGACCAGTGTATCGGTCAGTTCATTGCCCAGTTGAAGCAATCGCCACGCTGGAAGAACACCTTGGTGGTGATGCTGCCCGACCATGGCATCAACTATAAAGACATTGACGAAACGCATCAGGTGAGAAACCACATACCCATGCTATGGGTGGGAGGAGCAGTCAAAACACCTAAGCGCATCAGTAAGCTATGCAACCAAACAGACTTGGCTGCCACACTGTTGGCACAGTTGGGCATCGACCATGCTGACTTTGGCTTCAGCCGCGATGTGCTGAGCAACTCCTATAGCTATCCCTTTGCCTATCATACCTATAATAATGGATTCTCACTGGTGGATTCTACGGGATATGTGGTCTATGATCTGAACTCAGAAAAGGTGATTGCCGGCAACTCAACAGATAAGGAACGACTCGTCAGGATGGGTAAGGCGCTGTTGCAAAAAACATCGGCGGACCTGAAAAAACGATAAACGAAAGGACTGAAAATGAAACAACTGAAATACATAGCACCGTTGGTGGCGGTGGCATACAATATGATTTTGGCATACGCTGTCTATATGTTGGCGCGTGTGGCATACTTGCTCGACAACTGGACACACTTTGCTGAGAACATGACATTCAGCCATTTTCTCAGTCTGTGCAGGGGCGGACTGGTGTTCGACACCGCTGCACTCTTGGTGACCAACGGCTTGTGGATGGTGCTCATGCTATTGCCGCTATGGTTGAAGGAACGTTTCTGGTATCACCGCATGTGTCGCATCTTGTTTGTAACCATCAACGGTTTGGCTCTGGTGGCCAATCTGTGCGATGCTGCCTACTTCCCCTTTACCATGCGACGCACTACCACAACGGTGTTTAGCGAGTTTCAGAACGAAGGAAACCTCGGTGGCATTGTCATGAAAGAACTGCTCCACCACTGGTATTTCGTGGTGCTCGCAGTGGTTGTCATCTATGGATTGTGGCGCTTATACCGTTCGCCAAGAATGGAAGCCAAGTGGCTGTCGCCCTGGCGCTACGCTGTGGCAATGGTGTTGTCGCTGGCGGTAGTCACTCCATTGGCTATCGGTGGCATACGTGGAGGATTCACAAAGGCTGTGAGACCCATCACTGTGAGCAATGCCAATCAATATGCTGAGCGGCCCAGCGAGGCAGCACTGGTGCTCAATACGCCGTTCTCACTCTATCGTACGATAGGCAAATCGGTCTTTGTGGTGCCCACCTATTATCATAATGAGGCAACCATGGCAGCTATCTATACACCGGTGCATGCTGCTGCAGAAGGTCCGATGAAGAAGAAAAACGTGGTGGTACTCATCGTGGAGAGCTTCGGCAGGGAGTATATCGGTGCGCTCAACCGCGATTTGGAACAGGGAACATACAAGGGATATACGCCCTGTGTGGATTCATTGATAGGTCGGAGCGTCACGTTTAAATACAGTTTCTGCAACGGCAGAAAGAGCATTGACGGCATGCCCAGCGTACTTTCCAGTATTCCAATGTTTGTAGAACCATTCTTCCTCACACCATCAGCCATGAACGATGTGGGCGGTTTGGCATCTATGTTGGCAGGGGAAGGCTACCAAACAGCATTCTTCCATGGCGCACAGCGCGGATCTATGGGCTTTCAGGCATTTGCCACGAAGACCGGATTCCAACACTATTACGGCAGAGAAGACTTCAATCAGGACAAACGCTTCGGCAGTGATGAAGATTTCGACGGTACATGGGCTATATGGGATGAACCTTTTATGCAGTATTATGCTACGAAGATGGGAGAAATGAAACAACCGTTCATGACAGCACTGTTTACTGCATCGAGCCATCATCCCTTTGTCATTCCCGAAAAATATAAGCAGCGCTTCCCCGAAGAACAGCTCGTCATCCATAAATGTATTCGCTATACGGATATGGCGATAGGCAAATTCTTCCAAACGGCATCGCGCCAACCATGGTTTAAAAACACTATTTTTGTGTTGACGAGCGATCATACCAATCTCAGTAACCATCCCGAATTTCAGTCAGACCTCGGTGGTTTCTGTTCGCCCATCATCATCTATGCACCCGATGGCAGTTTGACACCGGCGATAGAAGACAAGGTGGCGCAGCAAATAGATATACTGCCAACAGTCATGGGACTGTTGAATTACCCCAAACCCTACTGTGCCTTTGGCATCGATGTGTTGCAGACAGCAGGCAAAGACACATGGGCAGTGAACTATCTCAACGGCATCTATCAGTATGTCAAATACGGTTATGTGTTGCAGTTTGACGGTCAGAAGACCAAAGCCATCTATCGGTTGGATGACAGACTGATGCAGCGAAATCTGAAAGGTCGTGTTGATGTGGAGCAAAAAATGGTGCGCGAGCTCAAAGCCATCATACAGCAGTACATGGAACGAATGACGCAAAACAGGCTGAAACTCTAAGCAGAAGGAGAAGATGAATAGCGATTGAAAACTATTCAGAAGTGCCTTTGGGGTATCTATTCGCGTCGTCGAATCACCTTGCCATCCACTGTTTCATAAAAACGGTTGAACTTTTCGCGTGTACGCTTCCATCGGTTGTGACTCCAAAGCCATAATTCAGGGCGCTTACGAATAGTATCTTCCAACAGTTGGAAATAACGGTCGGTAATGGCATATTCAGGCATTTTGTCCGGTTCGCGCGTCACGAGTTTGAATTCTACTTCATAATATCCACGCTTGACACGGCTCACTTCCATATAAAACACCGCATGGTTCATGCTGCGGGCAATACGCTCTGTGCCGGTAAGTACGGGTGTGTCGTGGTGAAGGAAATTGCACCAGTGGTGGATATTCTGCCACATCGGCACCTGATCGGATATGTAGCCGATCACAACGGGTTGTCCTTCTTTGCGGTATCTCACCATTTCGCGCAGTGTATTATTCATGGCAATACACTTTGCACCGAATCTTTGGCGCATGCGAAGAAACAGTTTATCGAAGTCTTTATTCTCCAATGGATGGTAAATCTGTCCACAATGTGCCTTGGGCGTAACCCACAAAGGCAGTGAAGTAATCCACTCCCAGTTGCAATAGTGACCCAGATAGATCGCACACGACTGTCCGCTTTCCACCACCTCGTTGATGCGTTCAGCGCTTTTGAACACCATTCGGCGTTTTATTTCTGCCTCGCTCATGGTCAACAGTTTGATACTTTCCACCATATAGTCGCAGAAGAAGTGGTAAAAGCCGCGTTCCACATCTTGGTGTTCCTCGGCGGTCATCTCAGGAAAAGCAGTGACAATATTGGTCCAGACGGTGCGGCGACGGTAGCCCACGATACGGTAGAGCACCAGATACAATACGTCTGACAGAACATAAAGTACGCGGAGTGGCAACAGCGAAATGATGTACCACAGGGTAAAGACGATGTAATAGAGGATTTTTTTCATATCTGTGAGGATTTGTCGTCTGCAATTCTTGCCTTCCCCTCATAGGTCAGCAGGTCGTCACGGGTGTATTTATATTGTTTGCTGGCTAATGATGACGTCTCGTCGAAATGGTTGGATTCCACATCAAAGATACCGCACATCAGTTCATAGACTAAGTCGTTGGTGAAATATCTGTTGCTATTGGCTTTGAGTGCCTCTACGCGTTCGGGATGACAAGACAGGTATTCGTCGGAGAGATGAATGAAGAGCGGGATGCGCGTGGCGCCGAATCCAGAGAAATTGGGCGATCGATGGCGGTCGGGAACAGTAGCGTGATCGCTGAAATAGACCATGGCCTGGAGGTTCAGGTGTGTCTTGGCATACTCATAGAACTGCTCTAAAACGCTGTCAGTATAGCGAATGGAGTTTTCAAAGTTTGCTATGTTGTCCTGTACTCCACGTTCGCCCCATACGGTACGGTCTGCCGGATAGCGGTTGAGGAAATTGAAATGGCTGCCTTTCAGATGCAGCACGAGGAGGTTGTTGACATTGGGATCGAGTTCTTCGAGAAATGCTGTCATGCTTTCATCGTATTGCACCTTTCCCAAATCCTGCTTCGTCCATTTCGCTACATCGGCGGTGTTTGCCACCAAAGTGATAGGTGTATCGTTGGCACCAAGGTGTCCTTGGTTGCTATACCAGTGTACTCTGTATCCTAACCGGTGTGCAATATCGATGATAGAACAGGAGTCGTAGAATTGGCGTCCGTTGTATTGGTTGTATTCGGTAAGGGCTTTTTCCAGCGACTGCACGGTGTGCATGGCGCAACTGTAGGCATTTGGAAACAGAATGGTACGCCTGTTGTCCTCCGCCATGCGGCGCATCCATGGCGTCGTGTCGTGTTCCATGGGTGTAAAGGCACTCATATAGTCACGAGATGCAGACTCTCCAATCACCATCATGATGGTTGACGGACGTTGGAAAGCCTTTCCTAAGGGTTTGACGTGAAGGTCCTTCAACCGTCGCTCCATTTCGCTGACATACCGATGGTCGTTGGCTGCATACTCTCGGATATCTAACCAGAGGCGAACAATGCCGGAGCGGACGAACATGCCGCGGTGGGGTTTGAAGATATACCAAGCGAAAAAGAGGGCAACGGCAACAAGCAGTGCAATCTTCCACGGCGTTTCTGGTACTGTTGTGTTGTGGTTTCCGACGATGAATCCAGCAAGCAGTGCCACGATGGCCATCAGTAGCAGCACCACTTTCCATAAGGGATAGGAACGTGAAAACTCAATGATTTCGTTGGGATGCGAGTCTTGTACGATCTTCATGCCATTGGCATCGATACATGTTCCATAGAGCATATAATAGACCCACAAGGATATACTGATCAACAGGAGCATCCATTCAGCAATGGCGGCAATCACTCCGCCCCCTAAAAGACCGATGGCGGCGAAGAGGCCGAAGAAGTATATGCCACATGAAATCTCACCATAGTTTTCGTAGTCGGGTGATATTTTGCGGTTGGTGAGGTGGAATATCAGCGGATAAGTTATTGCCCATACAGCTCCCGACAGTGCAGCAAGTGCAAGAGGCATGTTGGGTTGTGCTCCGACGATGGCGATGGGAAGCCATACCAATATGGTGGCAGCAGCAAAGCGGCGGGTCTGTTGCCCGCGTGCGCTATGGCTCATGCCCTTGTTACATCCATAATAGATGGCACAACTGGCGGCAAATGTCAGCAATAGTCCGATGGCTATTGTCCAAAATTGTATAGTTACCATAGTACAAAGGTAGTGCAAACCGAGCGAAATACAAAGAAAAACCTCGTTTTTCTTTTATTTCCGAGGTGCCGCCTACCTAAGCGACGTGGTCGTAAGGGAGTGATGGCGAGACAATACAGCCTTTATTTTCCTTTCAAGCGACACATGATGTAGGGCACTGCCAAGCGTGCAACAAACTTGATGCGCTGTGGGAAAGGAATGGTTTCGCATACCACTTTGATGTTGTCGAACAGTCCTGACGATCGCTTACTGTTAGATACACCGGTGGTGTCGAAGATGGCTATCGGCATATTGATATACTGGAAGCGAGCCCCCTGTTGATACTGTTGGATGAAAAACTTATAGTCTGCTGACAGTCTGTGGTGTATGTCGAATGGAATATCGACAAGACATTGTCGTCTGACAAACACACATTGATGGCAAAAGAGCATGCGGTGGTAGAGCCGGTAGTGCGCTGGTGCAGTCTTGACATGGTTGTCTTTAACCACATCACCATAGACAATGTCCGCTGCATCCCATTTGTTGGAGAAAACTTGATGGAGCACATCATCTGTAGCAAAGGTGTCGCCAGCATTCATGAATATCACCCATTGTCCCGAACACCTGCTCACGCCTTTGTTCATGGCGTCGTAGATTCCCTTATCGGGTTCGCTACTCCATTGTGTCACCGTTCCCTGGTCAGCATAGTGCTGTATGATGGCTAAGCTATTGTCGGTAGATTTACCGTCAACCACGATAGTTTCTTTGTTGCCGTATTGTTGTTTTTGTATGCTGTCGAGGGTTTTTTCCAGCATAGCTCCAGCATTGTATGTAACGGTGATAATACTTACCTTTGGAATATTAAGTTCTGTCATGCGTGTTATTTTCGTACAAAGGTAGTGCAAACCGAGAGGAATACAAAGAAAAACCCCGTTTTTCTTTTATTCCCGAGGTGCCGCCTACCTAAGAAATAGGATTTCAAAGGTAGTGCAAACCGAGAGGAATACAAAGAAAAACCAAATAAAGTTGTGCATTTTCTTTGGTTTTTCGCTCGCTTAATCGTACTTGTGAGGCTTTGCCTCTAAAGTACTCACGCTCGGAAATGAAAATAAAAGCACGCTTTTATTTTGCATTTCTCTCACTTAATCGTACCTTTGAGGCTTTGCCTCTAAAGTACTCACGCTCGGGAATGCAAAAGAAAAACGAGTTTTCCTTTTGCATTCCGCTCACTTAATCGTACCTTTGCAAAAAGAAGGCGGAAGAGTCATATAAAAACTATTCGACATCAGAAACAGGCACATGAACGACAAACTCATCATAGGATTGGATGCCAAACGCATCGTGAGAAACGGAACAGGACTGGGTAGCTATGGGCGGACGCTCGTCAACGACTTGGCGGAACGTCCATTGCAACTGCGCCTTTATGCTCCTGACGCAGGACGCGACGACCTCCGGCAACAGGTGATGGACCATGACAATGTGCAACTCTGCTTGCCCAAACGACCGTTGCCATTGGTGGGAAAGGCATTATGGCGAAGCCGTGGCATGGTGGCTGACCTACAACGTGACGGAGTGCAGCTGTTTCACGGTCTGTCGGGTGAACTGCCCATCGGTATTCGTCGCCGTGGTATTCCTACTGTCGTCACCATCCACGACCTGATCTTTATGCGCCATCCAGAGTTCTATCACTGGGCTGACGTGCAGATTTACAAGTGGAAATTCCGTCAGACAATCCGTGAAGCCGACCATATTATTGCCATTAGCGAATGTACAAAACGCGATATTATGGAGCTTGGAGACGTCGATGAGTGGCGCATCTCACTCATATATCAGAGTGCAGCCCATCGTTTTGCAGCCGAAGTCACAGCCGACGAGCGTCAGCGGGTGTGTCAGAAGTACGGCCTGCCGAAGCGCATCATACTGAATGTAGGATCGATAGAAGCACGAAAAAACATGTTGTTGGCGGTCAAGGCACTGCCTTACCTGCCCGAAGACGTGGGACTTGTGATGGTGGGACGCCATACACCATATACCGATACCATCGTCAAGTATGCTGAAACGCACCAACTGACCCACCGCCTGCATATCCTGCATGGTGTTCCTGATGAAGATTTGCCTGCCCTCTATGCTGTTGCTGAGGCTTTTGTATATCCGTCAGTATATGAGGGCTTCGGTATTCCTATCATCGAAGCCATCCGTCAGGGACTGCCTGTGGTGGCATGTTCCGGTTCGTGTTTGGAGGAAGCCGGAGGTCCAGACTGCCGTTATGTGGCGCCCGGCGATGTGCAGGGCATGGCAGATGCACTCCGAAAGTCGCTTGTGGGCGATACAGAACGCGATGCGCGGATCATAGGCAGTCAACAGTATATACGTCGTTTCGAGGGTAATACGGTGGCGAGTCAGGTTTATGACCTCTATCAAGAACTGTTGCGGAAACGCCCCTAAATGTTTCTTTCGGCGGTTCTCCCTTGTCTTTTAGTGTTCTGAACGCCCCTTTGTGGCATCCTTATCGTTTATCGGAACATATCAGTTGAGTAGCCGTTTGGCAAAATAATGTACGGGATACCACACGCTGATAAAGCCTACAGCGAGGACAGTGAAGAACACTACGACGATATCCCACGGGTGGACGCTGACAGGATAGGCATCGACCACAAACGAACCTTCGGTAGATCCTAAGCCTATCAAGCCGAACTGCTGCTGCAACAGGCATAGCAACAAGCCGATAGCAATGCCTATCACGGCACCAATGGCGGAAATCATGCGACCTTCGAAGAGGAAGATACGGATGATTTGGCGGTCGCTGGCACCCAGATTGCGTAGGGTCACCACGTCGTTGCGCTTGTCGATCATCAGCATAGAGAGGCTGCCGATGATGTTGAAACAGGCTATGACGAGGATAAAGGTGAGGAAGATATATGCCATGAGCTTCTCTACTTTCATGATGCGGAAGGTGTCTTCCTGCTGCTCATAGCGGTCGCGCACCACAAAACGGGTGCCTGCCATCTCTTGTACCTTGGCTTTCACATGCTCGAAATTGCTACCGGGTTTCAGTCGGAGTTCCAACGATGTGAGTTCTCCGTCGCGGTCAAAAAGGTTGCGGGTGAACTGTATAGCGGTGATAATATACCGCTTGTCGTACTTGCCTTGCTTGATGCTGAAGAGTACGCCCGGTGAATACAACTCGTCTTCCACGAATCCGTCTTGCAGATTAGCCATGTTGATCTGACCTTCGCGCCGTGGCGCATAGATCTTCAGCGGTTCGCGGTAGGTATAACCGATGCCGAGCTGATAGGCTACGCCCAGTCCCAAGATGCCATAGTTCATATCGGCAGCATGGAGTGCATAGTCGCCGTCACCTTCCAAAATCTGGCGGATATGGGTCAGCTTGTCGTAGTTGTCATCCACACCTTTTATCGTCACCATCTGCTGGCGGTCGCCATAGACAGCCAATGCCTGGTCTTCAAGCACATCAGTGGCAACAGCTACCTCGTCCAACTGGCGTATGCGCATCAGCGTAGAATCGTTGCTGGCGGCAGTCTTGCCCTTGGCAGGTGTGATTTTCAACTGTGGGTCGAGCTGCGTGAAAAATGATGCCACCATGTCGTGGAAGCCGTTGAACACGCTCAACGTCACCACTAACGCCATAGACGCCACGGCAACACCTACCACCGAAATGCCGCTGATGACATTGATGGCATTGGTAGATTTCTTGGAGAAAAGGTATCTCCGTGCAATGTAGAATGGGAAATTCACAGTGACACTTATTGCTTAAGCAGCTCGTCGATGCGGTCTATGTAATCGAGTGAATCGTCGATGAAGAATCTTAATTCAGGGATGATGCGCAGTTGATGGCGCACGCGGGTACCCAATTCATAGCGTATCTGTGCGCTGGTCTTGTTGATGTTCTCCATAATTTCTTCTCCACGCTCGCTGGGGAAAATGCTCAAATGGGCGGTGCAGATGCTGAGGTCGGGACTCACGCGCACTTGTGTGACGCTGACCATAACACCATGCATGCTGCGTGTCTGTTGTTGGAATATCACGCTAAGTTCCTTTTGAAGCAGTCGTGCAATTTTGTTTTGTCTTGTTTCTTGCATATATATCTATTGATTCCTTTATTTTTGCAAAGTTACACTTTTCCTATCAAAACATCAAGGAAAACGCACACTTTTTCATCCTATCGCTGTCTGATAACTGGATTGCAACGTGCTTCTACCCTTCATGGACAACAGCAAGTCAGAGTGTGGCAACTATGGTTGGGTAGGGTGGGCAACCGCTTTGTGAATGGTATGGAAGGTCTCTGTGACTGCGTATAAACAGCTGTTTGTCAGCAGAAAACGTTATTTCCGTTTGTAAATTCAATGAATTTGCTTTGCAATTTCAATGAATTTGCTGAGTAAACTCAATGAATTTGCTGACCAAACTCATTGAATTTCCTTTTATACGTATATGATTTCAGCATGCTGTGGCTATGCTCTTGATGTGGTACGGATATTCCTTTGGATAGCAAATCAATTTGTTTTCCTTGGCAAATCAATTTGTTTTCCTTGGCAAATCAATTTGATTTCCTCAGCAAATCAATTTACTTTGCTGAGAAAAGTGATGTTAATTGCGGTGCAAAGTGTTGAACGCGAGATTGATACATGGCGTTTGTGTGATGTCTGGCAAATGGCTGTTCAGCTGGCAGATTAGTGAGGTATTGCCTTTTGTCGGCAATCAGCATCTGGAAGGATGACTTTTGCGGGATGAGGCATGATAGGAGATTGCAGCGTCTGATCATGCCTCTGGGCTGTTTATCCCAGTGAGATATTCTCCACCTCAACGGGTTCGTGGAGAAACAGTTGAGCCGACTCTTTGAAGCGATCGGGGTTCTCGGTAGTGAGATAATGCACATGTCCGCCTTTTGTGCAACGCTGTTCCATGTCGGGATGGCGATCAAAATACTGGCGGAGCGACTCTGCCACATATTCCCCCTGTGATACGATACGCACGCCACGGGGTATGAATTTATTGATTTTAGGCAGCAGCAAAGGGTAGTGGGTGCAACCTAAAATAATGGTGTCAATCTGGGCATCGAGGCGCAACAACTGATCGACACGCTTCTTCACAAAATAGTCGGCACCGGGAGAATCGGCTTCGTTGTATTCTACCAAAGGAACCCAGAAGGGACATGCCACACCCGAAACCTTGATGTCGGGGAATAATTTGTGGATTTCCAAGTTGTAGCTCTCGCTTTTAATCGTTCCTTCGGTGGCAAAGATACCCACGTGGCGAGTCTTGGTCAGTGTTCCCACCACTTCGGCAGTGGGACGGATGATGCCCAAGACACGGCGGTTGGGATCTATCAGCGGCAGGTCTTTCTGCTGAATGGTGCGCAGGGCTTTGGCTGAAGCGGTGTTGCAACCGAGGATGACCAAATGGCAACCACGCTCGAAAAGACTGATGACAGCCTGGCGGGTAAACTCATATACCACGTCAAACGAACGTGTGCCGTAAGGCGCACGGGCATTGTCGCCCAGATAGAGAAAGTCGTACTGGGGAAGCAACTGGCGGATTCCATGCAGAATGGTTAGTCCGCCATAGCCGCTGTCAAAGATGCCTATAGGGCCTGGATTACTGGGCAACATCGGTAATGACGCTTATCGCAATGCAGTTTTCACAGCCTCGGTCACGTCTTCACCCATCATGGGGTGGGTCCATGCCACAGCCTGTTGGTCGGTATTGATGATAAAGGCAAGGCGACGCGCTATGCCGACACGACCCATGGCTTCGGCAATACGCTTGCGAAGAGGTGCCTCTGCCTTGGCTTTTGCCTGTTCCAAGAGTGCCTGACTCTCTTTCTTGAAGGTGATGTTACGGTTGAGCAAGTCTTGAAGTTCGCTTTGGCGCTTCTGCAAAATAGTCAGTGGCATATCGCGCTGCGTATCGAGAAACTCCTCGTACTTCCGGTTGAACTCGTCTTCTGCACGTTTCTGTTCGGCTGCATACTTCTCGTTGAGCTGCATCATGCTGGTCTCAACGGTGGCATATTCATTCATGCTGTGGAGCACGGCATCATAACTGAGATAGCCATACTTCAGGGTGTTGCCATCTGTTGCTACATCCTGGGCAGAAACAGTTAAAGGTAAAAAAGCAAAAAGGCAAAAAGGTAAAACCCATTTTACCGCATTTTTTACCATGCTGTCAAATATCATCTTTTTCATAAGTTTCTGTTGTTTTTATCTTTTTACGTTTTTACTTTTTTACCTCACACATTGTTTATTTCAGTCCGAGCTTGGCTTTTACCTGGGCTGTTACATCAGTAGAAAGGGTTGTGCTGATATAGGGCACGCCACCCTGAACATCCATGATATAGACATAACCACCAGCCTGTCCGACAGCCTTGATGGCGTCGAGAACCTTCACGTTGATAGCCTGAAGTTTCTCACCCTGTGCCTTGTCGAGGGCCTGACGGTTGTCCTGATAGCTCTGCTGGATCTTCTGATACATCTCCTGAAGCTCCTGCTCACGACGCTGCTTGATGTTCTCTGGAAGGTTGGCCTGCTCCTTTTCGTAAGCCTGTGCCTTCTTCTGAAGCTCATCCTGCATGCTCTTCAGATCAGCCTCGTATTGTTTGGTGAGGGCCTCGATCTCGGTGCGAGCCTTGGTAAACTCAGGCATGGCCTGGATGATTTCCTGTGTGTTGAGGTGACCGAACTTCTGTGCGAATGTTGCCAGAGGGGCAAACACCAACAACATTAAAATAAGTTTTTTCATTGTTTAATTGTTTGTTTAGTTATTATTGTTTCTTTCTGTTTTATTTTGAAGTTAGCGTGTGGAACCCAAACGCGACAGTACATCGTCGGAAATGTCGATGCGGGGAGATCCGTAGATGATGCCCGAATCACTCGCACGGTCCAATACCAACTGATAACCGCGTGATTCTGCTACATCGCTCACAGCGTTATATACCAGTTCCTGAATAGGAGCAATGAGTGCGTTGCGCTTCTTGAAGAGTTCACCGTCGGGTCCGAAATACTTCTTTTTAAGTTCGGCAGCCTCGCGCTCCTTCTTCATGACAGCGTCTTGGCGCTCCTTCTTCTGTTCTTCTGAAAGGAACACGACGTCGCGCTGGTAGTTCTTGTACATGCTTTGTGCTTCTGTCTGGATGGCTTCCACCTCTGCCTGCCACTTCTTGGAAATCTGTGTCAGCTGTTCGTTAGCACGCTCGTAGGCTGGAATGTTCTTGAGAATATAGTCCATGTCGAGCAATGCAAACTTCTGTGCACTGGCACTCTGGGGCAGGAAGATCATGATGGCTGCGACCAATAGTGCCTTGGCGGCGAGTGCCATCAGTAGGGTTTTGCCCATTGTCTTGTATTCTTTCTTCATATCAACAGTCTCCTTTCTGTAGGTTTTATAAGGTTAGAACTCTTGTCCGAGAATGAAGTGGAACTGGCTGCCGCCCTTCTGGTAGCTGCCGTTGTTATATACCTTGTCAAAGCCATAAGCCCAGTCGATACCCATCATACCTACCATTGGGAGGAAGATGCGGACACCCAGACCGGCAGAACGCTTCATGTCGAAGGGATTAAACTTCTTGGTATCTACCCATGCGTTACCGCCTTCAAGGAATCCAAGGCCGTAGATGGTGGTGTTACCCAACATGAATGGATAGCGAAGCTCCAGGGTGAAGCGGTCGTAGGCATAGGCATTATAGTATGCACTCGTGCCTGCATGATAGGCTGCGGTGTTTGATATCGAACCGTTCTCATAACCGCGCAGACCGATGGTCTCTTCGGCATAACCAGTAGAGTAGCCACTCATACCGTCACCACCCACATAGAAGGTTTCGAAAGGCGACTTCTTGTCTTTATTGTAGGAGCCCAACAGACCGAGTTCGACACGGGTCATCAGCACGAAACACTTCTGACCGCTGGTCAACGCAGTATAGGTCTTTGACTTAAACTTCCATTTGTGGTATTCTATCCAACGGTATTTCTCCTGCAATTCACGCTCGTAGGCTGCTGAATAGCGGTCGGTGGCGAGGGTGGAATAGTCTTTGTGGTCGAACAAAGACCATGGTGGAGTGAGCTGTACGGATGCTGAGAACTCTGATCCCTGACGTGGGAAAAGCTGGTTGTCGATAGATGTACGTGACAGCGTAATACCGAGGTTGATGTTGTTACAGTTACCGTTGCTGATGATAAAGTAACTCCAGTCGCGCAGCATATAACGGGTGTATGCCAACTGCATTGACAATTGGAAATAGTCGTCGGGCCAGCGCAAACGCTTACCCCATCCCAATGCTACACCGAACATCTCAATATACTTATCGTCGTCGAGCATAGCGTCGTAGTTGTGACCGAAGTCGTTGTACGAACCAAAACCATACATGTAGTTGAGGTAGTTGTTATAGTAGCTGTTGTTGCGGTAACTGCTTGAAATATCGCTCTGCTTAGAGAAGAAGGCGCTGACGTTTAATGCATTCGGGCGCTTGCCACCAAACCATCCGGTGCTGTAACCTGTAGAGAGCGAGGTATAGTAGCGTCCGTTGGTCTGCAACGACAGTGACAGTTGTTCGCCATCACCGATAGGCATGATACCACGGTGCATCTTGTTCTTACCAAAGAGGTTGCGCATGGAGAAGTTGTTGAGCTTTATGCCGATTCGACCGATTACACCAGTCTGTCCCCAACCCAGTGAGAATTCAAGTTGGTCGTTAGACTTCTGTTCCAATTCCCAGTTGATATCCACGGTGCCGTCCTCATAGTTAGGCTTGATATCTGGGTTGATGGTCTCAGCATTGAAGTATCCCATGTTACCAATCTCACGGGCAGAACGCATCACAGCATCTTTAGAGAAGAGGTCACCGGGCTTGGTACGCAACTCACGGCGAACAACTTCTTCATAGAGGCGGTCGTTACCATAGATGCGTACAGCATTGATGTGAGCCTGCTGGTTTTCGGTGATACGCATCTCAAGGTCGATAGAGTCGCCCACAATATTGACTTCGGTGGGGTCGAGCTGATAGAAGATGTATCCGTTGTTCCAATAGTAGTTACCCACGGCATCTTCATCTTCTTTCAGACGTTTGTTCATCAGTTTCTGATTATAGACATCGCCCTTCTTCATGCCCAAGGCATTGTTGAGGAAGTCGCTGGTGAGTACTGAGTTACCCACCCATTCTATATTGCGGATGTAGTATTGCTGACCTTCATCCACCTTGATATATACGTTGACGTGCTTCTCGTCTTCGTTCCATACCGAGTCTTCCAAAATGGTGGCATCGCGATAACCGAGCTCGTTGTATTTTTCAATCAGGTTTTTCTTGTCGGTTTCGTAGCGTTCAGGGGTGAACTTCTTGGCTTTGAAGAAGTTTTTGAACTTGCCGGCTTCGTGTATCTTGGCAAAGGCTCCGTTCTTAAAGAATGTACCTGTAATCTTGTTTCTCTTGAGTTTTTCGTTGCCTTCGATGATGATGTGACGCACCTTCATCTTGTCTTTCTTGTCGATATCAACGTCAAGAATCACCTGATCCTTATTGGATACATCGTCGCGCTGAAGGATGCTGATTTCTGCGTTCTTATATCCTTTATCGTCAAAATAGCGCTTGGCGAGAATCTTTGCACGGTCTATCATGTTGGGCGTAATCTGGTTTCCCTTCATAATACCCAGCTTGTTTTCCAAATCTTCGCGTTCGCTCTTCTTCACACCATTATAGTTGATGCGGCTTACGCGTGGGCGAGTGCCGAGATGGATGCAGAGATAAATCTTTGAACCTACGATAGAGTCGGCAGTGATAGCCACTTTCGAGAACAGTCCGTGACGCCAGTAACGCTTCACGGCATCGGTGATTTCAGAACCTGGTACACTGATGACTTGACCTACGGAGAGTCCTGACAGACCTGTCAGCACATAGTCTTCGTAACCTTCTACGCCTTTTACAGCTATACCGCCAATCTCACAAACACGCGGTGTGCCTGTATAGGAGATTTCGGGATTGGTAATCACATCCTGTGCTTTAACAGCGGCAGGAAGGAAGAGTATGGTGCAAAGCAGCATCATGCACTTTGCCATGTCTGTCAATTTGTTGGAATAGAATATATTTCTCACTTTACTAATTATTTCCGTTGTTATTTCTCTTCATTTTCCACCTGTGCTTCGGTCTTGCCAAAACGACGTTGGCGCTGTTGGTAATTGGCAATGGCTTCGTGCAACGCTGCTTCATCGAAGTCGGGCCAGAATGTATCACAGAAATACAATTCTGAATAGGCTATCTGCCACAGCAGATAGTTGGAGATGCGCAATTCTCCGCCTGTACGTATCAGCAGTTCGGGATCTGGCATGAAATTGGTTGCCAGATGCTGGCTGATGGTGGTGTCGTCGATGGCATCAACAGACAGGGTGCCTTGTTTCACTTCTGTTGCGATATCACGCATGGCTTTGGTGATTTCCCATTTCGACGAATAACTCAACGCTACTACCAAGGTCATGGTAGTATTGTTGGCAGTATGCTCTTCGGTCTCGCGTAGTTTCTGAACGACAGACTCTGGCATTCTTGAGACATCGCCAATGACGCGGAAGCGTACATTGTTCTTCATGAAGAGTTCGTCTTCGAGTGATGTGAGTATCAGTCCCATCAGTGCTGCAACCTCGTCAGCAGGGCGGCTCCAGTTCTCTGTAGAGAATGTGTATAGTGTCAGATACTTAACTCCCAGTTTGGCAGACTCCGAGGTGATGCGTTTTACAGCCTCTACACCGGCTTGGTGTCCATAGCTACGCTCTTTACCTCGCTGTTGTGCCCAACGCCCGTTGCCATCCATGATAATGGCAATGTGCTCGGGGATGCGTGTCATATCCAGTTGCTTGTTCATAGTCATTTATATATCGTTGTTACACGTTTTGCATTTTCTCCAGATGTCGTATGTCAGTGACAACCGCAGGTGGCTGTAACCATCGGTATTCTTGAAGAGTCCACTGCTCTTGATGCCGTATGGATCTGCCACACCGTCGATTTTATCGCTGGTTGTGAAGTGTATGGTCCATTCCATTGCGACATTGGTACGGTCGCCTATCTTGTATTTCACACCTGCGCCAATTGGCATGTTGACAGCTGCTTCTGTCTTTTCCGGTTTTGCGATGGTGGCTCCGATACCTATATATATATAAGGTGTAAACCGTTGCGCTCCCCGATATTCATGTCCTGTGCCGTAGGGCCAGAAGTTATATTCATACCTCATACCTATGTCTGCCACCGAATGTTTGAAGCTCATGGGCTCCAAATCCGGGTAGTAGGTGTTGGCATGGGTTGACGATCCTTTCAGTTGTCCCCAACTGATATTGGCAGCCAGTGCCATGCGTGGATTGAGGCGATAGCGTCCTACGAGGGTCAGCATGGGTTGCTGGTTGCGTAGCGGATTGCCGTTGAAATCGCCTTCATAGGCCACCAGTCCTATTGCCCCGCCTATCTCGGCTCGATATTCGGGAGCTTCCTGTGCACTGGCATGTATGGTCAGTGTGAGGAGAACCAGTGTTTGCAGTATCTTTCTCAAAGATAGTTTCGTTCTTTTACCACGCCAGTTTGTTGAGTCTGCCACGCCATACTTCGCCGTTTACTCCGCCGAAGAGCCAGATATTCACACCGTCTGATGTGGCGGCATAGCGTGTGGTGCTGGTATCGAAATCGTTTGGCAGTTGGTAGTACTTGTTCTTTTTCCAAGTGATACCGTTGTCGCGCGACTGGTAGATATAGGTAAAATTGCCATTCACCGTACCGATGGCGAGTACGCCGTCATCGTAGGGCACCAGTGTGAGGTTGTCGAGTTGTGGCAGTTCGTATCTGTTGCCGTCGGCTTCCATATATACCCATTGTCCTGGCTCGCTATGATAGTTGAATTCTGCAATCTTTCTCCATACCACGGCAGCTTTGGCGTTTGCTGTACTGTTGCCTGCCATAACGACATAGTCGGTAGAGTCTGCCATGTTCATTGGATAGCATGTCGTGGCGACTGTTGCAGTGGGTAGGAGTGATTCGCTTGCGTCGATGGCATCGGCTTGCCACTGGTGTCCACCGTCGCGTGATACCATGAGTTTGTTGTCGGCAGTCATGCCGTAGAGTTCTTTCTTGCTTGCACCGATGAGTTTGGCAATAGCTGTTGTCTCGCCAATCTCGTCCCATTGGCTGCCGTCGGCAGTGCGCAACAGCATGTTGCCGTTCATCATGTAGATAGAATCTGCATTTGCCACGGTTTGTTTGTATGCTCCTGCGGTCAGCGGTGTGTTGATGTTGGGAGTGAGTGTAGTCCATTCGTTGCCATCGGTGGTGGTATAGCCAACGGTAGTGCCGCCATCGTTGCCGAATACGAAGATACGCTTGCCCAATACCATGGCCTTCATGCCAGAGAGTGCTGCCAACTGGTTGTTGTCAGCCATTTGTTTCCATCCAAAGGCATCGCCGTCTTCTTGGTGGACATTCACTTTGATGGTGTATTTCTGATACGACATACCATCGGTAGCATAGACACGGGCTTCGCGTGGTTGCGAAAAGTCGATGCTGTCTGATGAGGTGTAGAATTTCAGTGAGTCGTTGTTGAGGTTTTTGATGACTACTATGCCATTGTTCTTTGTACCTATGGTGCATACCACCTTTGACGCATCAATACCCAAAGGCAGTGAGTCGGGGTTGAAGATGACGTGATTGATCTGGTCGATGTTGAATTTGTAGCTTGATGCTGCTACGCTTGTCTTGTAGATAGAGTCCTTTCCTGCTGCTGTTGTTGTGTGCAGATAGCGGTTGAGTGTGCCCAAGGTAAACGACGTGATTGCGGCGTCGTTATAATATACGGCCTCATCATCGTTAGACTTCAGACATGATGTCAAAACAGCTATGACCAACAGCATGCATGCTGCATTTACGAGTTTTTTCATTTGAAATATTTCAATTTTGGATGCAAATTTACTCACAATTCTGCAAATAGCGTCATATTTGGTGCTTTTATTAAGTAAATTATATGATAATGTGACATATTTTAGAATTTCTAAACATAAAAAGAGTGTGACATGAATAGCTCAAGTCGCACTCTTGTTGTTAACGGACATTCGTGTGTGTCAATGTTATTAGGCACATGACAGCCGATATTGCCACAGTCGCCAGAATGGCCATTGTGTGTAAATCAAACATAATTAATTAGAATTCTTGTCTATTAGTTCCTAAATAAATCTTTTACCTTTATCTCTCAATTGCGGGTGCAAAGTAACTACATTTCTTTCAGATGACCATCGTGTAGAGGTCTTTATTTTGTCGGTTTGCTATGTTTCTTTGACTTCTGTCAATTTCTGAAAGAAGGTGTATAACAAAAAAAGCCCGTTTCCACGGAGGAAACGAGCCATATTTAGAATGAATAGACGGGTCTATTAGAGTTTTGGACCAGCAGCTACGAGAGCCTTACCAGCCTCGTTGCCCTCATACTTCTTGAAGTTCTTGATGAAGCGGGCAGCCAGATCCTCAGCCTTCTTGTTCCACTCTGCAGCGTCAGCGTAAGTGTCGCGTGGGTCGAGAATGTTGGTGTCAACACCCTCAAGCTGTGTGGGAACTTCGAAGTCGAAGTAAGGAATCTTCTTGGTAGGAGCGTTCAGGATAGCGCCACCGAGGATAGCATCGATGATACCACGAGTGTCGCGGATAGAGATACGCTTGCCAGTACCATTCCAACCAGTGTTTACGAGATAAGCCTTGGCACCGCTCTTCTCCATCTTTTTCACGAGCTCTTCAGCATACTTGGTAGGATGCAACTCGAGGAATGCCTGACCGAAGCAAGCAGAGAAGGTTGGAGTAGGCTCGGTGATACCGCGCTCTGTACCAGCCAACTTAGCGGTGAATCCGCTGAGGAAGTAGTACTTGGTCTGCTCAGGAGACAGGATAGATACTGGAGGCAGTACGCCGAATGCGTCGGCTGACAGGAAGATAACGTTCTTGGCAGCAGGACCTGCGCTACGACCGTTCACCTTCTTCACGATCTTCTCGATGTGCTCGATAGGATATGATACGCGGGTGTTCTCAGTTACGCTCTTGTCTGCGAAGTCGATCTTGCCGTCGGCAGCAACTGTTACGTTCTCGAGCAGAGCGTTGCGCTTGATAGCACCGTAGATATCGGGTTCGCTTTCTTTGTCGAGGTTAATAACCTTTGCATAGCAACCACCTTCGAGGTTGAATACGCCTTCGTCGTCCCATCCGTGCTCGTCGTCACCGATAAGCAGACGCTTAGGATCGGTAGAAAGAGTGGTCTTACCTGTACCAGAGAGACCGAAGAAGATTGCGGTGTTCTTACCTTCCATATCGGTATTGGCTGAGCAGTGCATAGAAGCAATGCCCTGGAGAGGCAGGAAGTAGTTCTGCATAGAGAACATACCCTTCTTCATCTCACCGCCGTACCATGTGTTGATGATGCACTGTTCGCGTGAAGTGGTGTTGAAGGCTACGCAAGTTTCTGAGTTGAGGCCGAGCTCTTTGAAGTTCTCAACCTTAGCCTTAGAGGCATTGTAGATAACGAAGTTAGGTTTGAAGTTCTCCAGTTCCTCTTTGGTAGGCTGGATGAACATGTTGGTAACAAAGTGTGCCTGCCATGCTACTTCAACGATGAAGCGTACAGCCAGACGTGTTGCCTCGTTGGCACCGCAGAAAGCATCAACTACGTAGAGCTGCTTGTTGCAGAGCTCCTTGATAGCGATATCCTTAACTTTTGCCCAAACCTCCTCGCTCATGGGGTGGTTGTCGTTCTTGTATTCTTCGGTGGTCCACCAAACCTTATTGTGGCTCTGTGCATCGTCAACGATGTACTTGTCCTTAGGAGAACGTCCGGTGTAGATACCGGTCTTTACGTTTACTGCGTTGAGCTCAGTGTTCTGACCTTTATCGAAACCAGTCAGTCCTGCCTTTGTCTCCTCTTCAAAGAGAAACTCATACGAAGGATTGTGAGCAATCACGGTTGAGCCTGTGATGCCATACTGTGTCAAATCTAACTTTGCCATAATAATGAAAAATATTTGAGTTTGAAATTACTATTATCCGTTTTACGGCGCAAAGTTACAAAGAATTCCGAATTTACTGGTCGGCTTTTAGTTTTTTTAGCGTTTAGATGGGCCATTTTTTGGTTAAAGTAGTTAAAAATGGGTGGTCTCGCAAATAATTGTCACGCTGACTTTGCAAAATTCCGCGAACATTTCTTATCTTTGCGGTCAAAAACCGAAGCAATCTATGAAAATTATCAATTTCGATGAAGAGAACAGCGTGATGCACCTCTATATGGCTGAATTGCGCGACAAGAATCATCAGCGCAACCGTCTGTTGTTCCGTAATAACATCAAGCGTGTGGGTGAGTTGATGGCTTATGAGATATCTAAGACGCTCGATTACAAGTTGAAATCTGTTACCACACCGTTGGGCATTTGTGATATTCAAGTGCCTAAAGATGAAATTGTTGTAGGTACTGTATTGCGTGCGGGCTTGCCTTTCCATGAAGGATTCCTTCAGGTGTTTGACCGTGCAGAGAATGCTTTTGTGTCTGCCTATCGCATGTACACCAACCGCGAGCATACCGAAGTGGGCGTTCATACCGAGTATATGGCATCGCCCAGCATTAAGGGCAAGACTTTGATACTTGTTGATCCGATGCTGGCTACAGGTGGTTCGATGGCTGCTGCCATTGAAGCGCTTTGCAAAACAGGTAAGCCTCGCAAGATACATATCGCCAGTGTGATAGCTACACAAGAGGGAATTGATACCATTCGTCCTGTGTTGCCCGACGATGCCACTGTTTGGTGTGCCGCCATTGATGCCGGAATGAATGAACACAAATATATCATTCCTGGTTTTGGCGACTGTGGCGACCTTTGCTACGGTGAGAAATTATAACCCTTTGGCACCATTGTCTGCATTGGACAATGGTGCTTCTATCTTATAGTTTGGCGTGCTACGCAACCGATAGGTGCGTACTCATGGCATCGGCAGTATTGCCACACGTTGGGAGGTGTGGCAATACTGCTTACACCTATTATATAATTATAAGAATGGGGGGGTGGTGTGTGTAGTTTTGACGATTATTGGAATGGTAAGACAGTTTCATGTTAAGTATTGATGACCTCTGTGGACTTTATGTCAATGCAGCCGAACAGTATGTGAGATTCGCAAAAAGTGAGAAGCGTGTACTCAAGTTTACCCAATCTGCCGATTTGTAATGATAGCTCCCGAAATCGTAGTAGAGCAAATCGTGGTCAATCCTGATAACTCCCGTTATAGTTCCTTTGGTAACGGTTTCTCCTTGTAGGCTTTGTCAGGAAGAAGTGGTGGAGGTCGTGTGTTCCTCTTTGTTGCGCACAAGGTGCTCATGCTCAAAAAAATAACAATAATTTTGCAGTTTCAATTATTTATAGTAATTTTGCAATCGGTTAGCAGAGCGCTAACTAAGGGGTGCTACCTACTCGTAGAAGAGACGGAGGCTGAGAACATACCCATAGAACCTGTACAGGTAATGCTGTCGTAGGAATTTTCCTTGGACTACGTTCTTTCCCCCTTTATATAGTTTAAGGTTTATAACAAACATTCAATGAAAAGATTAAACAGGATTGCATTCAGTGTGGTGTGCTGTGTTTTTGCCAGTCAAGCCGTATGGGCACAAGCCACAATCGACACCGTCAAGGTGCACCAGCTGAATGAGGTAGTAGTAAAAGGTGTACGTGCAGCCAAGGAAGCTCCTTATGCCGTAGCCAACATTAAGAAATCAGAACTCCAGCAATTTTCTCGTACAGGAAAGGAACTCCCATTCCTCCTTTCGCGCACACCCGGCATCCTTGCATGGGGTGAGAATGGATTGGGCACTGGTACCAGCTATATGCGTATTCGTGGTGCTGCAGGTAGCCGCATCAATGTCACCCTCGATGGTGTAGCCCTTAACTCTCCTGAGGATCAGACCGTGTTCTGGGCCAATATGAACAGCTATGCCGCTCTTTTGGGTAGTGTGCAGATTCAGCGTGGTGTTGGTTCATCTACCAATGGTGATGGAGCCTTTGGTGGTAGCATCTCTATGGCTACTGCTTTCCCATCGCTTATCCCTACCGCAGAGGTGACAGGTTCGTTTGGTAGCTTCAACACCTATAATACAGGTGTCAGCTTCTCAACAGGTTTGTTGGGCAAACACCTGATCTTCGACGGTGCCTATCATGAGACCGCTACCGATGGCTATATCGATGGAACATCAGGACGATCAGGTTCTTACTATGGTGGACTGACATGGCTTGCTGACAATTTCAAGGTGAGCTACAAGAATATCGGCAACTTTGAAAAGACCGGCCAGGCATGGAGTGGTGTGCTCGCCAGCGACTATGACACCAACTTCACGTTGATGAGCGATGGTATCTATACCTATAAGGATATGGATGCTGCTGGTCTCGGGAAGTTCAATATCCTGACAGCAGGATTGGTGCGCAACGGCAAGGGCGACTATACCATCGTGCCTTACACCATGCGTGATGGTAGTCTTTGGAACAAGACCACCGACAATTTCTATCAGAACCACAATATCCTTTCTGCTGTTTGGACTCCCAACGACCATTGGAGTCACAACTTTGCCGTACACTACACCTATGGTTATGGCTACTACAACGAGTTCAAGAGCCAGTCGAAATTTGCTAAGTTTGGTCTCACCTTCTATGATGCAGACGGCAATTTCGTAAAGCGTTCCGACTTTGTGCGCAAGAAGGGGCTGACCCAGCACACCTATGGCATCGTGTATAACACCAACTACAAGGATGAACACTGGGATGTTATTGGCGGATTGAACCTTCAGCAGTTCCGTGGCAACCACTGGGGCTATCTCACCTATATTGCCAATCAGGCAGCAGAAAACCAGTTCTTAGGCAGCAATGGTCAGTATAAATACTATGATTCTGATGCCCATAAGTATGACTATAGCGCCTTTGTTAAGGCCAACTATCGTTTTGCCGACAACTGGAATGTATTTGCCGATTTGCAGTTCCGTCGTGTAGAATACAAGACCGATGGTGTCAACGATAAATTTGTGGAGCAGGCTGACGGTACCTATAAGAACCAAGTATTGGACATCAACGAGAAGTTCAATTTCTTCAATCCCAAGGCAGGTATCAGCTATACCAACAATGGTCATAAGGCCTATGCTTCTGTAGCTTACAGCAATCGCGAACCTGAGCGCAACAACTATACCGACAACTACAACTATCCATTCCCAGAGCAAGAGAAGTTGCTCGACGTAGAGTTTGGCTATCAGTATCAGGGCAGCAACTGGCATGCCGGTGCCAATTTCTACTATATGGGTTATGACAACCAGTTGGTACAGACCGGTCAGCTGAGCGACATCGGTGAGGCACTCACCACCAATGTGAAAGACTCCTATCGTATGGGCGTAGAGCTCACAGCAGGATGGGCACCCTTGTCATGGATGTCGTTGGAAGGAAATGCCAGTCTGAGCAAGAACAAGATCAAGGATTTCGACGAGTATGTAGATAACTGGGACGGTGATCCATTGAAGATCCACTACGACAATTCAACCTTGTCATTCTCACCTTCTGCCATCCTCAACGGCTTCATCGACCTCCACTATGCAGGATTCTCTGCCACATGGCATACCAATTTCGTCAGCAGTCAGTATCTCGACAACTCTGAGAGCAAAGACCGTTCACTGCCTTGCTATTCACAGAGCGACCTCAGCATCAACTATGGTTCAAAGGTTACCAAGGCATGTGGTATCAAGTATGTGACCATCGGTTTCGATATCAACAATATCTTCGGTCGTTGCTATGCTCCTTCTGGTTTCGTATGGTACAATGCTGTTAGCGAGAGTGCCGGCTATACCAAGGATCATCGTCTGAGTGCCATCAGCTATATTCCTATGGCAGGCACAACCTTCATGACCCATCTGACATTGAAATTCTAATCATGTACGACTATATTGCCCTACATGGGCTTGACATACTGACCACGATACTCGGTTTGATATATATCTGGCTGGAGTATCGGGCCAGTATTTTTCTTTGGATAGTAGGCATCGTGATGCCCGCCCTCGATATCTGGCTCTATTGGCAGCACGGACTCTATGGTGATGCAGGAATGGCTACCTATTATACTTTGGCAGCAGTCTATGGCTATATCGTATGGAAATGGGGACACGGCGAGAAGCGTACGCTTCCCATCAGTCACATGCCCCTACGCCTTTATCTGCCAGCCGCGGTGTTCTTCTTTGCAGCGTGGGGAGCTACCTACTATATACTCATCACCTGGACCAATTCTACCGTTCCTGTACTCGATGCCTTCACCAATGCGCTGAGCTTTGTGGGCCTATGGGCATTGGCACGCAAATATATGGAGCAATGGTTCTTTTGGATTGCAGTAGATGTGGTATGCACGTTCCTCTATGTCACCAAAGGCATTCCCTTTAAGGCAGGACTCTATGGACTCTATGTTGTGATTGCCGTAGCTGGATGGTTTAAGTGGCGTCAACTGATGCATCGCCAGAATCATCAAGACCAGCAGTATCAAGATCAGCAGTCATCCTCAACCTCAGAAGCATGATGATGTCGCAATTCCTCTTTCGTCCCGATGCCGTTATCCTTGCCAATGGTGTGTTTCCCACCCATGCCATACCGCTCGGAGTGCTTCGTTCTGCTCCCCATGTGGTTTGTTGCGACGGATCCATTGCCCATTGGCCCGATGCTGATGTTGTAGTGGGCGATGGTGACAGCATTCCTTCGCAGTATCGCTCACGGTTGGCACGGATTACCGAACAGGAAGACAACGACCTCACTAAAGCCACACGCTATTGCTTGGACCACTATCAGCCCTCCATCAGTAATCATTGCCGTTTGCGCTTAGCCTATCTTGGTGCTACTGGAATGCGTGAAGACCATACCCTTGGCAATATCGCCTTGATGATGCGCTATTACCGTCAGATGAATATCGAACCCCTGATGTTGACCGATTATGGATGGTTTGTTGCAGCAGAAGGTCGTCAAACCTTTGATAGTTTCGCAGGCCAGCAGGTCAGTATCTTCAGTTTCAATACCACTCGACTCACGTCAGAAGGCCTTCGTTGGTCTGCCTATTCCTATGAAGAACTGTGGCAAGGCACGCTCAACGAATCCTTAGGAGCCCGTTTTACCCTTGATGCCGATGGTTGCTATTTGGTATATCGCACTTATGATGCCAAATAGATAGAATGACGGCAAATATACCTTAAAAATCACTAAAAATCCAGTCTTATTCGGTCTTTTACAGAATAAGTGACTATCTTTGCAATATCTTAAAAAAACAGGTAAAAAACAGATAGAATAATGAAGAAATTAGTATTTCTGTCAGCAGTGGCAGTTGCCGCACTGACATCGTGTGGTGGAAAGCTTGGAGAATTGTCTGCCGACAACTTCAAGGTAGTACCCAATCCGTTGGTTGCCGAGTCGGGTCAGGTACCTGCAACAATCAATGGTATGTTCCCTGAGAAGTATATGGCCAAGAAGGCTGTGGTTACCGTAACACCGGAACTGCGCTTCACCGACAATGGCGTAGAGACTGCCGTTAAGGGACAGAGTGCAACATTCCAGGGCGAAAAGGTGTTGGGCAACGATCAGTCCATCTCCTATAAGGTAGGCGGCCACTATACCATGAAAGCCAATTTCGCTTATCAGCCTGCCATGCAGAAGAGCGACCTCTATCTCACTTTCAACGCACGCGTTGGTAAGAAAGAGGTGCAAGTACCTGCTGTCAAGGTTGCAACAGGTGTGATTGCCACCAGCGAACTCTATCGTTCTACCATTACCAGTGCTAATCCCTGCACATCGCAGGATGCATTCCAGCGTGTCAACGAACAGAAGTTTGATGCTACTATCAAGTTCCTCATCCAGCAGGCTGAACTTCGCAAGAGCGAGTTGAAGAGCAATTCCGTACAGGAGTTCACCAGTCTGCTCAAGCGCATTGCACAGGATCAGGAAGGTCTCAATATCAATAATGTAGAAATCTCAGCCTATGCTTCGCCCGATGGTGGTGTGTCTCTCAACGAGAAGCTCGCCAACAAGCGTCAGAAGAACACCGAGTCATACGTGAAGAAACAGATGAAGGCTGCCAAGATCGACGCCAACCTCTCTTCACAATATACCGCACAGGACTGGGAAGGTTTCCAGGAGTTGGTTAAAGCCAGCAACATTCAAGATAAGGATGTTATCCTCCGCGTTCTCTCTATGTATCAGGACCCACAGGAGCGTGAGCAGCAGATTAAGAACATGAGTCAGGGTTTCCGCGAATTGGCAGACGGTATTCTGCCCGAACTGCGTCGTGCCCGCATGACCATCAACTATGAGACAATCGGTCGCGATGACGATCAGATTTTCGCTCAGTATAAGGAAGATGCTTCTAAGCTCAGCGTTGAGGAACTGCTCTATGCAGCATCTATCGCCGATACCGATGCACAGCGTGAGGACATTCTCAAAACCACAACCAACCTCTATCGTGAGGACAGCCGCGCTTACAACAACCTCGCCGTACTGGCTATGCAGAAGGGCAACAATGCCGAGGCACAGAAATATCTGAGCATGGCACGCACCCTCGATGCTAAGAATGCTGAGGCCAATGCCAACATGGGTCTGCTGGCTCTGCAGCAGGGTGATGCTAAGACCGCAGAGGATTATATCTCACGTGCAGCCGGTGCCAACAATCTGGCAGAGGCTCTGGGTAACCTGCATCTGGCACAGGGCAACTACGCTCTGGCACAGCAAGACTTCGCAGGTGTAAACTCTAACAGCGCTGCTCTGGCACAGTTGCTCAATAAAGACTACGCCCGTGCCACTCAGACACTGGCTAACGTGAAGAATCCCGACGCTATGACCGACTATCTCAACGCCATTGTCAATGCACGTCAGGGCAACAACGACGCAGCAGCTTCTTATCTGCGTAGCGCCATCCAGAAAGATCCCAAACTGGCTCAGTATGCTGCCAACGACTTGGAGCTGAGCAAGGTTAGCAAATAAAGAATGAGAAAAATTCTTGGATATATTTCGTTCGTCTTGATTCTCGTTTCGTGTGGCATCAGCGGTAACAAATTCCGTCTTGAGGGCCGACTCAGAAACCTGAATCAAGGCGAATTCTATGTGTATAGTCCCGATGGAGGCATGACGGGCACCGATACCATCAAGGTGCGCGACGGACGTTTCTCTTACGAGAAAGCCGTGCAGGGCGATTATACCTTTATCATCATCTTCCCCAACTATAGCGAACTGCCCGTGTTTGCCACTCCTGGCACTTCGCTCAATATCAAAGGCGACGCCACCCATCTGAAGGAGATTACGGTGAAAGGGTCTAAGATCAACGAGCAGTTCACCGATCTGCGTTCACAACTCAACCGCCTCACACCGCCTGAAGAGCGTAAAGAGGTGGCTGACTATATCCGTAAGCATCCCGAATCGCCCATTAGCACTTATCTGCTCAATCGCTATTTTGTCTTGACCATAGATGCCGATTTCGACCAAGCCGCCCAATTGGCAGCAGTGATGTTGAAGGCGCAACCCAACAATGCACGGTTGCTCACGCTGCGCCGCCAACTCGATGTACTGAAGAAGAGCCGACAGGGTGCTGTCCTCCCTTCGTTTACCGCTACCGATCTTAAAGGTCGTCCCGTATCGAAAGCACAGCTCAATGCTAAGGTCAATGTGGTCAATGTCTGGGCAACATGGAGTTATCAGAGTGGTGACATACAGCGCCGTTTGCAGAAACTCCAGAAGACCTACGGTTCAAAACTCGCCGTGGTGACACTCTGCCTCGATGGCAATATCAAAGACGTGCGCCACCGTGTAGATCGCGACTCTATCCCATGGCCTGTAGTGTGCGATGGTAAGATGTTCCATTCTCCCATGGCAACCCAGTTGGGCATATCCGCAGTCCCCGCCATGATTGTTGCCGACAATAGCGGACGTATAGTGGCACGCGACTTAGAGCCCGAAAAGGTGGAACAGGAATTGGAGAGAAGATTGAAGTGAAGACTATGTGATTGTTGGGTGAAAAAATCAATATGGATATTGTTCATCAGTCTATGTAATATTAGTTGTCTTTTTTTAATTTATAGGACTATGAAAAGAATTTTATTTGTATTGCTGACCATGGTTGCCACACTTTCATTTAGAGAATTATTGATGATAGAAGCATAAACTTTATAGAAACCATCGTTTGATAATAAGAGTGTTTGTATTAAGCCAAATGAGCAGAATTAAGCTTGCTTAAATTTTGCCATGGCGAGAGAAAGTGACATAAAATGGAAGGTTCGTTTGATATGGTCAGACGAACCTCTTTCTCTATATACGCGCGTACGCCTACGCGCACGCGATGTCGCAAAAATCGACCACTCGACCACCATGACGGTATAACATCAAGCGAAACAGAATGTTATGCGGTGGTCGAATGCTTTTCTTTCAGGTGTTTTCGACCACACTTCGACCACCGGATTTCCATCTCTCATAACCATGAAACTGCTAAACGACCCACGTATATCAATGTATAAATAGGGTTAGTGAGGTTTATCAGCACTTTTTCAAACCTTGATAATATTTTTATCCAACGATGGATAACACCTTTATCCAATATTGGATAACACCTTTATCAAACGTTGGATAATACTTTTATCAAACGTTGGATAACATCTTTATCAAACGTTGGATAATATTCTTATCAAACATTGAAAAGACCTTTTTCAATCGTTAGACAATACTCTTGCCAATCGTTAGACAATACCCTTGCTAAACGTTGGGCAATACTTTTGCCAAACATCTAAAACTCCTTGCCAAAACGTTATCAAAAAAAAAACAATCCATTTTATTGCTGAGCGACAATTATATTTCTTTTGCAATTTACTCTGTAATTTTATCACCATTGTAGTTCTAAAAATTGAAAAATTGTTGTATCTTTGCAGAAAATTAAACCAATGATAGTAAATAGGAAATGATAATACACCACATGAGTATGCTGAAAAGAACGATAGCGTTTATATTTTTTCTGTCAATCATAACCATATCCAGTGTTCAAGCACAGTCACAAGAGGCGCAAAGCAAGAAAGAAGTGCTCGTATTGAGTTCTTATTTCCAGGGATATGCATGGGCGGAAAACCTCGCCAGTGCCGTAGTTTCACGTTATGCAGTCAACAGACGGTTGACGGTAGAAGTGGAATTTCTTGACCTTGTAGCCCAGCGCGACAGCGTATTGATGCGGGAAAAAGCCGAATCTATCATGAACACCAATGATGCCACAGGCAAGGAAATAGTCATTCTGATAGGTGAGGAAGCATGGATTATGTATCGCACATTCATGAAAGGCGCATGGAAAGAGGTGCCTTGCGTTGCTGTTTTCTCTGGCGAATACACCTTCAGTGCCAAGGACTATGACAGTGGTAAGGAGTGTGTGGAAAGTATGAAGATACCACTGGAAGAGTCGCGTCGCGGCTTCAATGCCGCACTCATCACCGATCCCTATTCTATACACGAGACCATTGAATTGGCTTTACAACTCAAACCGAATACCAAGAATCTTGCCCTTGTCACTAATTCATGGCAGATAGGCTATCTTTCAAGATATAAAACGCGAAAAGTGTTGGAGCAATACCATCCCGACATCAATTTCATCGACCTCAACAATAGGCAGATGACTACTGCCGAGTTGCAAAACCGACTGATGACACTGCCCAAAAACACAACAGTAATCTTCGATTCGTGGATCAGTCAGAACCAGAATGCCACCCGTGCATTATATCCCGACAATGCCATGCGACAGATTGTGGGCCAGTTGACTGGCGATGCCGCTTTCGGACTTTACGATTTGGGCATCAGAGATGGCGCATTGGCAGGAGGCGTATATCCCACTTCCGACGAATTCATAGAGAAGTTGCAAGAAGTGCTTTCGAAGATAGAGAACGGCACACAACCCAAGGATATTCCTCTGATACAGCTCGACAATGCCAAACGATACCTCAATTACAACACGCTGAAAGCCTACGGAATACCCGAAGAACTCTATCCCGCTGATGCCGTTTACTACGGCAAACCCGTGAGTTTCTTAGAGCGCAACAAGGTGTATGTCATTATTGGCCTCATCATTATGGCATTCTTCCTGATAGTGTTATTCACCATAGCTGTCGTTGAACGCAAACTCAAGAAGAAAACCAAAGAACTGCTTGTCCTTACCAAAGAGAACGAAGCCGGCAAGACCCGCTTCATAGCCAATATGGGCAAACTCATCCGCAATCCGCTCCATGTCATCCAGATGTCTATCGACATGATTGATACGAACCATCTGAGCGAAGACGAGCGCAGGATGATGAAAATCATAGCCAACAACAAAACGCAGCTCATCAACCTCTTCGACGACATCATCGACCTCGGAAAGGCTGGTCTGAACGACTTCCAGTTGTATAGTGACAATGTCAATGTGGAAACAACACTGTCAGATATCCACGAAACACAAGAGCAGTGTAACAACCTTGAGTTTACGCTGATACCTGCCGGACGGGAGCATTATGTCTATGCTGATCCCAAGCGTCTTTCGCAAGTACTGACATACGCCATACTCAATGCCGACTGTCGTAAGACCGAAGGGCAGGTGGAAGTGAAATGTGAGGGCGATGGCAAGCAGGTGAAAATCTGGGTGATGGCACATGCCAACTTCCAAGATAAAGACAAAACCGAACTGTTTGATGCCTTCAACGACAGGCAGCCCTGTGCACAGAGTGACCGAAGCAATCTCGAACTGCCCCTGTGCCACAAAATCATGGAAGCCATGGGTGGCACTATCACGCTGCAGAAACTTACTGACGGCAAATGGGCATTCCTCATAGAAATGAGCGAAAGTTCTCCGCTTAAGAGCAAGTAATCGAAGTTTTCTGTTCTATGAGACATGGTGCCGCCAGGTATCGTGCGATTTTATCGCGATAATGGGGCTGGATTTGAAAAAATGTTGTATCTTTGCACCACGCAAAAAAAGATGAAACAGATGAAAATACTTATTGTGAACGGTCCCAACCTTAATCTGCTCGGACAGCGCGAACCAGGCATCTACGGCACCTCGTCGTTTGAAAGTTATCTGCCTACGCTGCGGCAGCGTTATCCCGATGTAGAGATAGACTACTATCAGAGCAATGTAGAGGGAGAACTCATCAACCGCATGCAGCAAGATGGATTTACGGTAGATGGCATCGTGCTCAACGCCGGTGCATACACCCACACTTCTATAGCGCTGTACGACTGCATCAGGTCGCTGAAAAGTCCAGTGATAGAGGTACATATCTCCAATGTGCATCAGCGCGAACCATTCCGCCACCATTCCTATCTCTCGCCAGCCTGTCGCGGAGTGATCTGTGGTTTCGGACTCGACTCCTACCGTCTGGCTATTGAAGCACTCATCGGATGACGCTCGACAACTATATATTGACCCATTCAGACCCAGAGCCCGACTATCTCTATAAGCTTTGGCGTGCTACCAATATCCATCTGCTCCATGGACGCATGGCATCGGGTCACCTCCAGGGCAGACTGCTGAAGATGTTGGTCGGCATGATACGCCCCAAGAATGTGCTTGAGGTGGGTACGTTTAGTGGCTATAGCGCCTTGTCAATGGCTGAAGGACTGGAAGATGGCGGACATCTCTACACTTTCGAAATCAACGACGAGCAAGAGGACTTTACCCGTCCGTGGATAGAACAGTCGCCATGGGCTGACCGCATCACCTTTCTCATTGGCGATGCCATTACCGAAGCGCCCCGACTCGGCGTCAGCTTCGACCTTGCTTTCATAGATGGCGACAAGCGCACATATCGCGAAACCTACGAAATGGCACTTTCGGTGGTGCGCAAGGGAGGCTTTATCCTTGCCGATAACACCCTGTGGGACGGTCATGTGGTGGATCCTTCCTACGGGAAAGACCAGCAAACCCACGGTATCGTCTCTTTCAACGACTATGTCAGACAGGACTCCCGTGTGGAGCGTGTCATCCTCCCGCTGCGCGACGGACTGACCCTGATTCGCAAACTATAGGCGGCGAACACAGGCTTGCCTGCGGTTTCGCCCTTTCGCCAAAACTCTGTAGAAAGAGGCAGAAACGGCAACCTTTTTGTATTCTGCTCACTTAATCGTACCTTTGATGCTTCGCATCTTAGGTACTGTCGTTCGAGAATAAAAAAGAAATTTAATTTTTCTTTTTGTATTCTGCTCACTTAATCGTACCTTTGACCTTACGGTCTTAGGTACTGTCGTTCGAGAATAAAAAAGAAATTTAATTTTTCTTTTTGTATTCTGCTCACTTAATCGTACCTTTGCAGTACGAATTTAACTAGAACAAATCATCACACTTATGAAAACAAATTATGAAATTCGTTATGCAGCGCATCCCGAAGATGCAAAAAGCTATGACACTAAACGAATCCGACGCGATTTCCTAATTGAAAAAGTATTCGCCCAAGACGAGGTGAATATGGTTTATTCTATGTATGATCGCATGGTCGTAGGTGGAGCAATGCCTGTCAACGAGCCACTAAAACTCGAAGCTATCGATCCGCTGAAAGCTCCTTTCTTCACTACACGACGTGAAGTGGGTATCTTTAACGTGGGTGGAGCCGGAACCGTAAAGGTGGGCGACGAAACCTTCGAACTCGACTATAAGGAGGCACTCTACATCGGAAGTGGCGACCGTGACGTGGTGTTTGAATCGAAAGATGCTAAGCAGCCTGCGAAATTCTACTTCAACTCTACTACCGCACACAAGCAATATCCTTGCAAGAAAGTAACTAAAAAGGATGCGGTAGTGGCTCACATGGGTGCACTCGAAACTTCTAACGAGCGTGATATCAATAAGATGCTCGTCAATCAAGTGTTGCCTACTTGTCAACTGCAAATGGGTATGACCGAACTCGCACCCGGTTCTGTATGGAATACCATGCCTGCTCACGTGCACTCAAGACGTATGGAAGCATACTTCTACTTTGAGATTCCCGAAGATCAGGCCGTTTGCCACTTCATGGGCGAAGTGGAAGAGACACGCCACCTCTGGATGAAAGGCGACCAAGCTGTGCTCTCGCCAGAATGGAGCATACACTCGGCTGCTGCCACACACAACTATACTTTCATCTGGGGTATGGGCGGCGAAAACCTCGACTATGGTGACCAAGACTTCTCACTCATTACTGATCTGAAATAAAACATAAGTATATGACAAATCTATTTTCATTGGAGGGCAAAGTAGCCCTCGTTACCGGTGCTGCCTATGGTATCGGATTTTCTATCGCGGAAGCCTATGCTAAGGCTGGTGCAAAAATTGCTTTCAACTGCCGCAAGCAGGAACACCTTGATAAAGCTCTTGCCGACTATAAGGCTAAGGGTATTGAGGCTCACGGATACATCTGTGACGTGACCGATGAAGAGCAGGTGAAAGCTATGGTTAGCGACATCGAAAAGAAGTTGGGCGTTATCGATATTCTCGTCAACAACGCTGGAATCATCAAGCGAATCCCCATGACAGAAATGTCGGTAGAAGACTTCCGACAGGTGATTGACATCGACCTCAACGCTCCTTTCATCGTATCAAAAGCAGTATTGCCAGGCATGATTAAGAAGGGACATGGTAAGATTATCAATATCTGTTCTATGATGTCGGAACTCGGAAGAGAAACCGTTTCGGCATACGCAGCGGCTAAGGGCGGACTGAAAATGCTCACACGCAACATCTGCTCGGAGTTTGGTGAATACAATATCCAGTGTAACGGACTCGGTCCAGGATATATCGCAACACCACAAACCGCACCCTTGCGCGAACGTCAGGCAGACGGTAGCCGCCATCCATTCGACAGCTTTATCTGCGCCAAAACACCTGCAGGACGCTGGCTCGAACCTGAAGAACTCATGGGACCTGCTGTCTTCCTCGCTTCAGACGCATCAAATGCTGTCAACGGACATATTCTCTATGTGGATGGAGGTATTCTGGCATATATCGGAAAACAGCCCTGATGTCAGAAACTGATACTTATCAGCCCAAAAAGGAAACGACTGAAAAAAGAATGGGGACTCCAAAACGGAGTCCCCTATTCTTTGTTGGGTCTAAAGACACAGATTACTTGTTGATAGCCTCTGCAAACTCAGCACCAGCCTTGAACTTGGCAACCTTCTTTGCAGCGATGGTGATCTTCTCACCTGAACGGGGGTTGATACCATCGCGAGCGGGCTTCTCAGCAACGGCGAAAGTACCGAAACCTACGAGCTGAACTTTATCACCTGCGGCGAGAGCGGCCTTAATTACGGATACGGTGGCCTCAAGGGCTTTCTTAGAGTCAGCCTTTGTCAATCCTGCCTCGGCTGCAATCTTGTCAATCAATTCTGTCTTGTTCATAATTCTGATTTTTTTGATAAATTATTAATAGTTTTTGTCGGTTCTTATTTAATTTCTTGGCAAATATAGGGGAAAGTATTCAAAAAACAAACAAAAAATCAAAAAAAGTGAGTTTTTTACTAAAAAAAACCGCTTACAAGGCACTTTTCATGCCGAAACAGCAAGATTTTTAGTAATTTTGCGACCGAAAAGAAATAACAAGAGCTTACATATAATAAAACGAAGGAACAACACGATGAATAATATACCAAGTATTACAAAGAACCTGCTCATCATCAATGTACTGGCATTCTTTGCCACATGGGTGTTTGAAAAACAAGGCCTCGATCTCACAGCAACATTCGGTTTGCATTTCTTCATGGCCAAAGACTTTTCGTTCTACCAACTCGTCACATACTTGTTTATGCACGGTTCGTTCATGCATCTATTCTTCAACATGTTTGCAGTATGGATGTTTGGAACCGTTATGGAACGAGTTTGGGGACCAAAACGATTCCTTATCTACTATCTTGTATGTGGAATAGGAGCAGGTATCATACAGGAAGGTGTGCAATACATCAACTATGCCAACGAAAACCTTGCGGCATACGATTTCGTAATGACATCGTCAGGAAGAATTACAACCGAAGCGTACCTTAATCTGTGGACCACAGTAGGAGCGTCGGGAGCCGTCTATGCCATTCTGTTGGCATTCGGTATGACATTCCCCAACGAGAGAATGTTTATCATTCCATTCCCATTCCCCATCAAGGCAAAATGGCTCATCGGGGGATATATCGTGATAGAAGTGTGGTCGGCATTGAATACTCCGGGCGACGGAATAGCACACATGGCACATCTTGGTGGTATGCTCTTCGGATTTCTGCTCATACGCTACTGGCGGAAACATCCGAACATTGAACAGAGATTTAATGGCCAAAACGGTTTCTTCCAACAGATGAAGAAACAATATGAGAATAAGCGCCGCAACACCTTCCACTATCAGCCTTCTACCGAAACACCACGTTGGGAGGAACATAAAGAAAAGGAAGAAGACAGCGCACGGCAGGCAGAAATAGACGCTATACTCGACAAAATCAGAAAAAGCGGATATGACAGTCTGACTAAAGAGGAAAAGAAGAAACTGTTTGAACAAAGCAATAGAAATTGATTAAGCGACTCAAACAGTTCACTATAAAGATGGTAGCAGGCGCCAATATGGCGCTGGTACTCATCATGCTGGCCGTGGGATTCTCTGATAGACTCAATCCTGCCGACCATCCGGTATTGTCGTGCGTTGGAATGACATTCCCTATCTTGCTACTCATCAACTTGTGTTTCCTCTTCTTCTGGCTCACATTCAAGTGGAGAATGGTGTGGATCCCTATCCTCGGATATGTTGCAACATATATTCCCATCAGCACCTATATGCCACTCAATATGCAATTTACAGATCCTGATGAAGGCGCAATAAAGCTCATTTCATATAACGTATGCACCTATGGGGGCAACTATAAATATGAAGATGGATTTGGGACCGTGTGCCAATATCTGCATGATGAACAGCCAGATATCGTCTGTCTGCAAGAAGATGTGGATACGTGGAGAAGATATGCATTTAAAGAATTTCAGAAGACATTTGCCTATAACGATACTGTCCACTTCAATCCTGGACCTGCCATCAATGGAGTTGGCATACATACCAAGTTTCCCATCATACGAAAAGAACGAATCAACTATCGCTCAGAGGCTAATGGTAGTGTGGCTTGGTATCTGCAAGTGGGAAACGATACACTATTGGTAATCAATAACCACTTCGAAGGAACACACCTCTCAACAGAAGACCGACATAACTACCAGAACATCATTAAAGGCAATATCAAGGGACAAGAGGCCAAACATGAATCAAAAAAACTGCTCATCACACTGGCGGAATCATCGGCAAGGCGTGCTCCGCAGATTGATGCAGTATGTCAATACGTGGAAGAACATAAGCAGTATCCTATCATACTCTGCGGAGACTTCAACGACAACCCCATTTCCTACTCGCGCCACAAAGTATCTACAGTACTCAAAGACTGCTTCACCACAACAGGAAAAGGACTCGGATGGTCGTACAATCAAAAAGGATTTTACTTCCGCATAGACCACATTTTCTGTTCCAACGATATACAACCATACAACTGCAAGATAGACAATAAAATAGATGCCAGCGACCATTATCCCATAGTCTGTTGGCTTAAAATCAACGGAAAACCTTGAAAAATACACGTTTTTCAGCGAGAAATTTCGCTAAGTGAAGAAAAATAAGTATATTTGCAAACTATTTGGGAAAAAATATACAAAATAAAATAAAACAATAAAAAAATGCAAAACAAAGGAATCGTAAAATTCATCGCACTGGTTCTGATACTCGTGTGTATCTTCTACCTCTCCTTCTCCTTCGTGACACGCTACCACGAGAATAAGGCAGCGGCCATGACTGAAGAGAAAGGCCAGGAGTATCTCGACTCTATCATGAACGAGAAAGTGTACTGCGGAATCTACTCTTTCAAGCAGTGCCGCGAAATGGAAATCGGCCTCGGACTTGACCTGAAGGGCGGTATGAACGTGATTCTTGAGGTTTCAGTGCCAGACGTTGTTGACGTACTCGCTGACCACAAGACAGACGTTGCCTACAAAAAGGCCATGGAAGAAGCTAAAAAAGAAGAGGAAACAAGTCAGGAAGACTTTATAACACTCTTCGTGAAACATTGGAAAAAAGAAGGAAACGGTCGTCCACTCGCAGCCATCTTTGCTACACAGCAGATGAAAGGCAAAGTGAGCACCAGCAGCAGCGATGCTGAAGTTGAACGCGCACTGCGCACTGAAGTGCAGTCTGCTGTGGACAACTCATTCAATGTGGTACGCAACCGTATCGATAAATTCGGCGTGGTACAGCCTAACATCCAGAAACTGGAAGGACAAAGCGGACGAATCATGGTTGAAATGCCTGGTATCAAAGAGCCAGAGCGCGTGCGCAAATTGTTGCAAGGTAGTGCAAACTTGGAGTTCTGGGAGACCTACAACACCAAGGAAATTGTACCTTTGCTGAGCCAGCTCAATCAGAAATATGCCGTAACAGGTGGTGCTGCTGAGGCAGAAGCCGACACAACAGCTACCGATACTACTGCAAATGCAAAGGCCGCAACCAACGATTTGGCAGCAAAGCTCAATGCTGGAAAAGCTAATGCAAGCAAAGAAGAAGCAAAGGCTATTGCTGCTGCAAAGAAGCAGAACCCACTCTTCTCTGTACTCCAGCCCATGCAGGGTGATGGTCTTGCCATCGTAGGTTACGCTAATGCACGCGATACTGCAGAGGTCAACAAGATTATCTATTCTGATATTGCCAACCAAGTGTTGCCTGCTGAGTGCAAACTCCGTTGGGGTGCTAAAGCTGAAGACTTTGGTGGACAGAATACTCGTGGTGATATCTTCGCTCTCTACGCATTGAAAGTGACTGAGCCAAACGGACGCGCTCCACTGGAAGGTGACGTTATCACCGGGGCTAAAGATGAGTTCGACCAGATGGGTCACCCATCGGTTTCTATGCAGATGAACTCTGACGGTGCACGCCGCTGGTCACAGATTACCAAGCAGAATATCGGTCGTGCTGTTGCCATCGTACTTGACGATGCCGTATATAGCGCACCGCGTATCCTTACACAGATTGACGGTGGTAACTCTTCTATCACTGGTAACTTCACAATTGAAGATACTAAAGACCTTGCCAACACCCTCAACTCAGGTAAAATGCCTGCTCCTACACGTATCGTACAGGAAGAGGTCGTAGGTCCTTCACTCGGTGCACAGTCTATTCAGCAGGGCGCTATCTCATTCGTTGTAGCTTTCGTACTGCTGATGATTTATATGGTAATGCTCTATGGATTCATTCCTGGAATGCTCGCAAATATTGCATTGCTCTTCAACCTCTTCTTCACACTTGGTATCTTGACGTCATTCCAAGCTGCCCTGACCATGCCGGGTATTGCCGGTATCGTGCTCACATTGGGTACTGCTGTGGATGCCAACGTGCTTATCTATGAGCGTACGAAGGAAGAACTCCGCAAGGGACATACCGTGAAAGAAGCACTCAACCTCGGTTACTCGAATGCCTTCTCGGCCATCTTCGACTCTAACTTCACTTCGTTGATTACTGGTATCATCCTCTACGTATTCGGAACAGGTCCTATCAGAGGCTTCGCTACTACTTTGATCATCGGTATCTGTGTATCATTCTTCACCGCTGTATTCATGACACGTCTGGTTTATGACGGCAAGATGAAGAAGGATAAGTGGCAGAATCTCACTTTCACCACCGCTTATTCACGCAACATGATGCAGAATACCAAGTTCAACTTCATGGGTGCATATAAGAAGTCATTCACCATCTGGGCTGTTGTGGCAGTTCTGTTCTGCATAAGCTTCGCTGTTCGCGGACTTAGCAAGAGTATCGACTTCACCGGTGGTAGAAACTACGTGGTAACACTCGACAAGTCTGTACCTGTTGAGCAGGTACGCACTACATTGGCTGGCGCATTCGTCAACACCGTTGGTGAGAACGCAGGCAAAGAGGCAAACACCAGCGTTATCGCACTCGGTACTGATGGAAAGACAGTTCGTGTTTCTACCAACTGGGATATCGAATCAAACAATCCTCAGGTGGACGACAAGGCTGAAACTATTCTTTATAACTCATTGAAGAAGGCTGGACTGGTTAGTCAGGAGAGCGTTGAAGACTTTAAGAACCCGGATATCCGCAAGGGTGGTTCTATCATTAGCTCATCAAAGGTTGGTCCTTCTGTTGCTAAGGATATTACTCACGGTGCTATCATCTCCGTATTCATCGCCTTGATTGCCATCTTCCTCTACATCTTGCTGCGTTTCCGCAACCTCGCTTACTCTGTAGGTGCTACTGTAGCATTGGCACTCGATGCCCTTATCGTTATAGGAATGTACTCGGTATGCTGGGGCATTCTCCCCATGTCGTTGGAGATTGACCAAACCTTCATCGGTGCTATCCTGACCGTTATCGGTTACTCTATCAACGATAAGGTGGTGGTATTCGACCGTGTACGTGAGAACCACAGCCTCTATGCAAAGCGCGATTTGCAGTCATTGTTTAATGGTTCGCTCAACCAGACACTGGCCCGTACCATCAACACCTCTGTGACTACATTGATCGTATTGCTGTGTATCTTCGTTCTCGGAGGCGACAGTATCCGTTCATTCTCATTCGCAATGTTGCTGGGTGTAATCTTCGGAACGCTATCGTCTATCTTCATAGCTGCTCCTACTGCATTCCTTGTAATGGGTAAGACCATCCGTGAAGATAATGCCGGAGAAGCAAAAGCATAAGGATACACCTTATTAATATATATAGCGAGCCCGCTTCCACATGGAAACGGGCTCGCTTTTTCAATTCATCAATAGGAAAGAAGGTCGAACGAGAACTGATATCTTAGTTTCGAAACCACTACAACCGTCTTTGTCGAGAACGTCACTCGAATAGAATGAGTACGTCTGATGTATGGGATAGTGCGGTTTCTTTCCGCAGTTGATAGAGAACTTTACTCGAAATAATAAAGGAAGGCAGCAATACCCTCAAGGGCTGGTTTGCGCTGTCCCTCAATTTCAATCTTGAACTTAATTTCAGCCTTACAGATACCGCGAAGGTTTTGAATAGCATGAAGAGTAGTGACAAGGCGCACGCGACTGCCGGTGATAACAGGTTGGCCGAAGCGCATGTCAGTCATGCCGTAGTTGACCAACATCTTGATATTGTTGACTTCAATAATCTGATCCCACATGTATGGCAACAGACTTAACGTCAAGTAACCATGAGCAATGGTGCTCTTGTAAGGACTCTCCTCTTTTGCGCGCTTTACGTCCACGTGTATCCACTGGTGGTCGAGTGTAGCATCAGCAAAGAGATTGATGCGATCTTGATCTACTTGCAACCAATCGGAAGCACCTAATTCCTCGCCCAGATGGGCGGCAAACTCGTCATACGAGTTGATGACTAATTTTCCCATAATATCAATATTTGTATTAGAAATATGCTACAAAGGTACTCAAAAATAATCATATTACAATTATATTTCGTACCTTTGTGGTCGCATTTCGGCTGCCCTGATAGTTAAATGGATATAACAAGGCTCTCCTAAAGCTTAGTTCCGAGTTCGATTCTCGGTCGGGGTACTATCGAATCTACTACTAAGCATAAGGCGATGATGACTAATATAGAAATAAAGAAAGTAACCACACGTCAGGAATTGAAACAGTTTGTGCAGTTTTACTACGAGATGTATCGTGAGTGTAAGCAGGCTGTTCCGTTTCTTTATTCCGAAGAGATGAATACTTTGCGACATGACTGTAATACGGCGTTCGAATGTTGCGAGGCGGAATACTATCTTGCTATGCGAGACGGGAAGGTTGTGGGACGCGTTGCAGCCATCATCAACCATCGGGCTAATGAGCGATGGAACCGCAAGGAGGTGCGTTTCGGATGGTTCGACTTCATCGATGATGCTTGCGTGAGCCGTGCACTGATGGATGCTGTCATGCAGTGGGGACGCCAGAAAGGCATGAATGAAATAGCTGGGCCACTCGGATTTACTGATATGGATCGTGAAGGTATGCTGATTGAAGGATTCGATGAAGATGCCACGATGTATATCAACTACAACTACCCTTATTATATAAAACATATGGAGCAGTTGGAAGGATTTGTCAAAGACAATGACTATATGGAATATCGGGTGAAAGTGCCTGAAGTGGTGCCTGAGAAATTCCATAAAATTGCCCAGATGATACGCAAGCGCTACAATCTTCAAATACATAAATTTACAAGAAAGGAACTTGTTGAAGGAGGTAAAGGACGTGAAGTATTTGATATTATCAATGCCACTTACAAGGACCTTTATGGTTACAGCCAACTCTCAGAGAAGCAGATTGACCAGCTTGTGGAACAGTATATTAAGATTGCGGACTTGAAATTGGTGACCAGTATTGAGGATTGGAACACTCCTGATCATCGAATGATAGGATTCGGAATAGCTTTCCCTTCGTTTACTAAAGCACTTCGCCAAACGCGTGATGGGCGTATGTTACCATTCGGTTGGTGGCATCTTTTGCGTGCATTGAAGTGGCATAAGACGGATACTGCCGACCTTTTGCTTATCGGCGTGCTACCAGAATATCGTGCCAAGGGTGCCAATTCGCTCATTTTTGACGACCTCATTCAGCAGATTCAACGCTATGGCTTCAAGTGGGCAGAGGCTATGCCACAGATGGAAACCAATGAGAATGTGCGCAGCCAATGGCAGTATCTTGATGCCAGACAGCACCGTAGGCATCGTTGCTATCGTAAACAACTTGTATAAGTATAGGGTTTTCTTTTCGGAAAACTTACAAATGGGGAATTTTTCAAAAGTTTCCCATTTGTGTTTTATAACTTATTGTGTGTTAGCGAATTGACATTTATTAACACAACAAAAGTTGTCCAAAACGAAAATCTTATAATATTTATTTGTATCTTTGCAAACGGAAAATAATAACCCAATAACCAATTCATAATTCCAAAAGTTATAAAAGCATGATACAGACAGTAGTAAAGCGCGACGGACGCATCGTGGGATTTAACGAGCAAAAGATTATGGCCGCTATTCGCAAGGCTATGATCAGTACAGAGAAAGGTGAAGATGATAGCCTTCTACAGACTATTACAGACCGCATTGCCGCACGTGGCAGTGCTCAGATGACGGTAGAGCAGATTCAAGACTCGGTAGAAATGGAGCTTATGAAGAGTTCGAGAAAGGATGTTGCACAGCGCTACATTGCCTATCGCAACCAACGTTCCATTGCCCGTAAGGCTAAGACTCGCGACGTGTTCCTTGATATTGTCAACATCAAGAACAACGACGTGACACGTGAAAATGCCAATATGAATGCCGACACCCCTGCCGGTATGATGATGAAGTTTGCATCTGAAACCACTAAACCCTTTGTCGATGACTATTTGCTCTCACCTGAGAGCCGCGATGCAGTGGAGCACAACTATCTGCACATCCACGACAAGGACTACTATCCCACGAAGTCCCTCACCTGCTGTCAGCATCCTCTCGACAATATTCTCACTAAAGGTTTTGTTGCCGGACATGGCGCCAGCCGTCCTGCTAAGCGCATTGAGACTGCTGCCGTACTGGCTTGTATCTCTCTGGAATGTGCACAAAACGAAATGCATGGCGGACAGGCTATTCCTGCCTTTGATTTCTATTTGGCTCCCTACGTACGCCTATCGTATATAGAGGAACTGAAAGCGCTCGAAGATTTGTATGGTGAGAGTTTTGCAGACCTGTATCATGAGCCGCTGATTGACTATCTAAAGCAGGATCTTGATGGTTTGAAGGGTAAAGACCGTGTGCGTCAGCATGCTATCAACAAAACTGTCAGTCGCGTACATCAGGCTATGGAAGCTTTTATTCACAACATGAACACCATTCACTCACGTGGTGGTAATCAGGTTGTGTTCTCAAGTATCAACTATGGAACCGATACTTCGGCTGAAGGTCGTTGCATCATGCGTGAATTGCTCAACTCTACTTATCAGGGTGTGGGTAATGGCGAGACTGCCATCTTCCCAATCCAAATATGGAAAAAGAAGCGTGGTGTCAACTATCTGCCACAAGATCCTAACTACGATTTGTATCAGCTGGCATGTAAAGTGACCGCTCGTCGTTTCTTCCCCAACTTCCTCAACCTCGATGCTACCTTTAACCAAAGTGATGCATGGCGTGCCGATGACCCCAAGCGCTATATGAACGAGGTTGCCACTATGGGTTGCCGCACTCGTGTATTCGAGAACCGTTTCGGTCCAAAGACCTCTGTTGGTCGTGGTAATTTGTCGTTCTCAACCATCAATATCGTGCGTATTGCCATCGAATGTATGGATGTGAAAGATCAGGAGGCTCGTATCGCCAAGTTCTTTGCTAAACTCGATGAAGAGTTGGAAATAGCTGCTAAGCAACTCGATGAGCGTTATCAGTTCCAGAAAACCGCTTTTGTTAAACAGTTCCCACTGTTGATGAAGAGTCTTTGGATTGGTGCAGACAAACTGAATTCTGATGATACTATCGAGAGCGTCATCAACCAAGGCACCCTTGGTATTGGTTTCATCGGCTTGGCAGAATGCCTTGTAGCACTGACAGGAAAGCATCATGGCGAGAGCGAAGAGTCTCAGAAACTGGGTCTGAAGATTGTGAGTTACATGCGCGACCGCGCCAATGATTTCTCTGAGCACTATCAGCACAACTACTCTGTTCTTGCTACTCCTGCAGAAGGCCTTAGTGGTAAATTCACCAAGAAGGATCGTGCCGAGTTCGGATCAATCCCTGGTGTGACCGATCGTGATTATTATACCAATTCTAACCACGTGCCCGTTTATTACAAATGTTCAGCTCGTCATAAGGCGGAAGTAGAGGCTCCATACCACGAAATGACTCGTGGTGGTCACATCTTCTATGTTGAAATCGACGGTGATGCCACCCACAATCCACAGGTTATCATGAATGTTGTAGATATGATGGACCAGTTGAATATGGGTTACGGTTCGGTGAACCACAATCGTAACCGTTGCATGGACTGCGGATATGAGAATGCCGATTCACACCTGGAAGTATGTCCTAAGTGCGGTAGCAAGCATATTGATAAGTTGCAGCGCATTACCGGTTACCTCGTAGGAACTACCGATCGTTGGAATCACGGCAAACTTTGCGAGTTGAATGATCGTGTGACCCATATTGAAGGTTCGCAACAGCAGAATCTTTTCGACGAGAAATAATCCATCAGCAACATAATTGTTGGATTGATTTCTACGAAACAAACAGTCAATCACTCATGATACAAGTACTTGATATCATAGAAGACACAATGGTAGATGGTCCGGGTTTCCGGACCTCTATCTATTGTGCCGGTTGTCATCACGAATGTCCTGGTTGTCACAATCCTCAGTCCTGGAATCCAGGAGGTGGACATCCGATGACCACTGACGAGGTGATGAAAATCATTGTAGCCGATCCTTATGCCAACGTAACATTCTCAGGAGGTGACCCCCTGTATCAGGCAGAAGGCTTTACCGAGTTGGCTCGTGCCATTCGTAGCCAGACTCAAAAGACCATTTGGTGTTATACCGGTTTTACTTTTGAGGCCATCGTGAAGATACCGCGTTATCGGCAGTTGCTCGATGAAATAGACGTTTTGGTTGATGGTCCCTTTGTGAAATCCTTGCGCGACGAAGACCTCCTTTTCCGTGGAAGTAGCAACCAGCGCCTTGTTGATGTACCAGCATCACTTGCCAAAGGAGAGGTGGTGGAATTTCATCCCGACGTCGAAGTATAATGTCCTTAGACACAAATTAAAACCTTGGCGACTTTGCTGAGTTTCTGTTGTTACTATAATACTTAGTTGACGATATATCGAAAGAAACTTGTTTCTCTGCAAGACGATGTCAGAAACCACCATCTTTAATAAACTGGCTCAAATATCGTTGGGACGTGATTATTAAGTGCGCTAAGCAGAAACGCTTGCTTACGTACTTTGTTTTCCTTAATCTATCAGTCATGGCTATAGGTAGTCTTTGCCTCTATCAACATAGAGGCATGCAAATGGACGAAACCAACCAGATCTAGTATAAAATTGTAATCAAGACCAGAAAGGACAAAAGTATTGGCGTGAAGTTGACTCCATCCTGCATAGGAACAGAGGCTTCTATGACAGACTCTTCAAATAATACATGATTTGTGTCATGTATTGTTCTATTTGAGGATGTTGGAATACAAACTGGGAACAAACCATAGACTTACAGAAATGGTTTCGGCTATGAAATGGTGGTTTACGAGAGAAATATAGTGGGTGAATATATAAAAAAACGCCGCTACTCAACACGAGCAGCGACATCCAAAGCCTATGTATAACTAAAAATCCTTTCTTTTTGTTTTCCAACCTCAAGATTGGATTGCCTTGCGGCGTGTATATGTTGTATGAAACAAAATTCTATAAAAAAAAGAAAGTTATGGGAGCCTCACGGCGACCACTGTTATCCATATTTCAAACTTTCTTTTTACCAATAACTAAAAACCTAAAACTATAAATATTACTACTAACCTAAAACAATCTATTAACCGAATGTCTGATAAGAACCTCTTGTTCTTTTTGACGATGCAAAGTTACGATGATTTTCATAACGACGCAACTTTTTTGGAATATTTTACGCAAAATAAACATATATTATTGATATGAATCAATTGCTGTGTGCGAAAACATCAGTATTTTAGCACTTGTTTACACTTCGCGACCATTATTGCTTATGAATCCTATAATCCATAGCTTGCGTTAGTCTGAAAGAAGCAGTTTTGAGAGTTGGCGCATGCCTTCGCTGGCTCCAGCCTGTATTTGCTGCACGTTGGAACCGGCATTGACGGGGTGGGGGTCTATGAGATATACAGGTACTCCCGGTCTGACATACTGTACAAGTCCGGCTGCAGGATAGACGTTGAGCGATGTACCGATGATAATAAAGATGTCCGCATGTTCTGCTTCATCCGCTGCACGACTGATCATTGGCACGCCTTCGCCGAAAAAGACTATAAAGGGGCGGAGAAGCGATCCATCGCCAGCCAGTGTGCCGGGCTTTACTTCACAGTTCTCGGCAGTGAGAAGTTGCTGATATCGCGGGTTATCTACATCCCTACTGCTGCACACCTTCATGAGTTCGCCGTGCAGATGGATTACTTTTGATGAGCCCGCAGCCTCGTGAAGGTTATCCACATTCTGTGTCACTACAGTCACATCATATTTCTTTTCGAGTTCTGCTACAAGTTTATGGCCCTCATTGGGTTTGGCATCGAGACATTTTTTTCGCAGCATATTATAGAAATTGGTCACCAAAGTGGGGTTTTCGAGCCATCCTTCGTGTGTTGCCACCTGTGCTACGGGATAGTTTTCCCACAATCCGTCAGCATCGCGAAAAGTTTTCAGTCCACTCTCTACCGACATTCCGGCACCTGTCAAAACTACGATTTTCTTCATAAGGCAATTGCTTTTTTAGTGTTTAGTTGATGCGAAAGTACGAAATTTCCAGCAATTGCGAAAGCATTTCTGCATATAATTTTCTGTGGCGTATGTTTTTTCTATCGCTTATTCGTATGGCTTTAAAGGCTTTGTAGTTACCTCTGATGCTTCGCATCTTAGGTACTTGCGTTCGAGAATCCAAAAGAAATTTGGTATTTCTTTTTGTATTCTGCTCACTTAATCGTACCTCTGATGCTTCGCATCTTAGGTACTTACGTTCGAGAATCCAAAAGAAATTTGGTATTTCTTTTTGTATTCTGCTCACTTAATCGTACCTCTGATGCTTCGCATCTTAGGTACTTACGTTCGAGAATCCAAAAGAAATTTGGTATTTCTTTTTGTATTCTGCTCACTTAATCGTACCTCTGATGCTTCGCATCTTAGGTACTTACGTTCGAGAATCCAAAAGAAATTTGGTATTTCTTTTTGT
>NZ_NPJA01000029.1 GCF_002251295.1 Prevotella sp. P5-50 | reverse complement strand
ATATGACTACCGATTGCAAAGTTACAGAATTATTTTGTATTATAGACGAGTTTTGCAAACATTTTGATGCAGAAAATGCAGGAAATTTGCTGGAAGACAATAGCGGAGTGAAGCGTAGACGGCGTGCAGCATCGTTGTCCGACAGTGAAATCATGACGATTCTGTTGTATTTCCATTTCGGTACATTCCGCAATTTCAAGCACTACTATCTGTTTTTTATTAAGGGTACGATGATGTCTTATTTTCCGAAAGCTGTGTCGTACAACCGCTTTGTGGAGTTGGAAAGCCGCGTGTGACGGAATACAGCTGGTGACAGGGTTGCGCGTAAACATGAGAAACAAGCTGATGCCGTTCTATGACAGAATGATGCTCCGCAAGAGATACATTATCGAAACCATTAACGACATGCTGAAGAATACGGCACAGATTGTACACTCACGCCATAGATCTGTAAGCAACTTTATCATGAACCTTATTTCTGCCTTGGAAGCATATTGTTTCTTTGACAACAAGCCGAAGACATTGTAAGGATACTGCATCGAAGACACGAAGCAACTTACATTGTTCTAAGGACAAAATAATCGGCTTCGATTCTTTATATATAACCCATGTCTGATGGCATGGGAAGAGAATTCACGTATCTGTCTTCACATACAAAAGCGGGCTGGAAGCTCAATGACTTTCATGATTCAGGGCCATGTCCTGAGAATCCTTTGGTATTTTGCTTTTCAAAAACTGTAATACTGTAACTGTAACGCTGTAACGCAACATTTTTGCATTTTACTGAAAAATGCCGTTTTCGGCTCTTTTCTTTACAGCACAGAACATCTTACCCATGATCTTACCACAGATTCAAGCCCAATAAACGAATAGTGCTCCACCTATCTGCCTTATATTCAGCAATATACAACAACCGCCAATATTTATACTTCAAAATTAGGCTTTGTAACGCATTGATACACAGAGAAATGTAACAAGGTGACGGACCACTAGTGTCCACTAAATAAATTTAAGACTTAATTCTCTTACAGTTTGTAACTTCTCGGCAGGTTCGCTTTTGCCGAGCAAATCTACGAGAGGGGTTCTGTCCAACAATGAGACAGATAAAATTCTTAACAAATCATACATTTCCATATTCAATTTCATTTTTCGTTCAACAATCGCAACCAAGCAATATGCAATGATTGCACTATACAATTGTATCTTTACAGCATTTTCG
>NZ_NPJA01000028.1 GCF_002251295.1 Prevotella sp. P5-50 | reverse complement strand
AAATTGTGTCATAAACGCTCAAAGTATATAATCGATCTCCTGCATTATAAAAGTCTAAAATATCATTTATGTTATAACGTAACCATCCTATATCATATAAGTCTCTCTTAAATTGATTGAATTCTTTCTTTCCTACTTTTGCATCTACTATTTCTTTACATTGCATATATTTATTTAAATCCAAAGCCTTGCTCTTTCTATTCTGCTTCGTTGATTCTTTAACGTAGTTACTTGCTTCATTTTGATACATTGTCTTTAAATCAGTAAAAGACGTGCTCTTTAGTAATTCACAAAGCTGATTAAAAAGAGGATTAATTTTCTCTTCTAGTAAATTACCATTGATGGGTTTATCATTTTTCATATAAGTTAAACGTTTTTGTTTTCTGCTGCAAATGTACAAACTATTTTTTAATAGCCAAAGGATTTGTTGTCTATTTTTCTGACAACAATGGGTGTGTTAGAGATTTTATGCCTTGAAATACTATTCAAAACGGGTATAGGCACATGACCGTTTGGGTAAAGGCATACAATGAAAAGATGTCGTTTCTCTCCCTAATAGTATTAATGCTCCATCTTGTAAGACTTAATGTCCGCCCCAACGGTTATGGTTACTGTAACCGATGTCAGACACAAACAGGAATAACGGACGATTATTCCCAGCCTGGGAATGTTTTGTTCCCAGCCTGGGAGTCTAGCATTCCCACCTGGGAATGAATCATTCTCCTTAAAGGAACTGTTGGCGCTGATTAAAGAACGGTTTAGTAGAAATAAGCGTGCCTTATTGACGAATAACAATACTTGTTCAAAACATTGACACTTTTTGATTGGAGGGTATTTAAAAATGTCGTATCTTTGCAGCGGAAAATTTAAGTAGAACCCTTTAAAAACAATTAAGATTATGGCACATCAATTTCCTACAACAAACGACAACAGACGGAGAAGAGTCAGTGACTATTTGTTTCGTAACCTTCCTTTGATACAGGTACGCAATCAGCACAGTGCAGCTGTTGAAAGCGGCAACTGGGGAATGATGCTATACTACAAGTTCTTGTATCATCTGCTCGAGGCTTCAATGCCAGATTCCCCCCAGAGAGTACCTGAACACTTGCACAAGATGGCATTTACCGAACCTGCCGATGCATTGACGGGACTGAAAGCCATTCTGGAACAAGACCGCAAATACAATCCTGACGATGTTGACAAACTTACCAAAGTCATCAACACCATTGAAGCAATAGTCAAACCTATACCTTTTTCTTGATAATAATTTGGCAGATTGGTATTTATTGATTACTTTTGCAACAATAATAATTAAAAACAACAACGCTTATGGAAATCAATATTGGAAAACTCATTGAAGAAGAGATGAAGCGCCAAGGCGTAAAACATGGAGAGTTGGGCAGGCGCATCTACAAATCAAGAACCAATGTATATAATATCCTACAGCGCAACAACATCGATACGGTGTTGTTGAGGCGCATTAGTTGTGCACTGAAAACCAACTTCTTTGCCCTTTACGCCAAAGAGATGGAGAAAGAAGGGTGTCACGAACCTGCAGAGCCCACAACGGATATGCTGAAATTCACGCTGCAAGACGACGAGAAGGAGTTTTTCGTTGATGAGGATATCAACGAGGGCTATCAGGAAATCGATGCGCTTGATGTCAGTCTGATCATCAATGGTGTGAAATACGATGTGACCCTCGACATGCTGCCAGAAGAATTGTTCCCGTTACTCGTATATGTATATAGCAATGCTCTTGAAAACGGTCCATTAAGAGATATGAACGACGAGGCACTCGACGAGAACTTCTTTCCTTGGTTAGCGCAGAACCATCCGCGATTAGCCGGAGCCATCGTATATGCGACGGAAGAGGTGCTGACTGAACTGATAGCAGACGATGTAGATGGAAAATACCGCAATCATATCAATTACGAGGAGCCAAGCGATGAAGACGACTGGTACTGCCTTGGCGATAATGATATCAAATACCACATAGGTGATCTGACTGAACGTATTCATAAAGTTAAAAGGCCCTCATCATGGTTGTTACCAGCTCTCGATTATTGACCAAATCAGCGTTTAAGATTGCACTGAGCTGTCCGCATAAGCTGTTTTACTACGGACGGCCTGACGAGTATGAGAACGCCAATGCCAACGACGAGTTCTTGGAGTCGTTGGCTGAAGGCGGTTTCCAAGTGGGTGAACTGGCAAAGATCTATTGCGATGTGCCTGCCGATTGTGACCTGAAGGACATCATGGGCCACGAGGATTCACTGAAGCGTACACAGGAACTGATGCTGCGTGACCAGGTGAACATCGCCGAGGCAGCCTTCTGCTTCGGCAATCTCTTTGTGCGTGTGGATATCCTGAAGAAAGATGGTAACAACATCAAACTGATAGAGGTGAAGGCTAAGTCGTGGAATCCTGAAACGGATAATTTTATCAGCTCTAGGCCCAAGGGAGCCGTAGCCAGCGGCATTCGTCCCTACGTCTATGATGTAGCCTTCCAGAAGTATGTGGTATGCCAAGCCCTGAAAGAGTTGTATCCCAACGAGGACTACAGCGTCAAGGCTTTCCTGATGATGGCTGATAAGAGCAAGCGTGCAGATATCGATGGTCTGAACCAACTGTTCAAGATTGAGAAGAACCAGCAAGATCGTGCTGAGGCCGTAATGGCGCCCGATGCTCGCCAACGGATAGCCCAAAGTAAGGTGCAGGTGGTAACACCTTTCGATGTGGATGAACTCTGCGATACCATTATTGCTGGCGAAACCACTGAGCAGACAACAGATAAGAATCCTACCTGCATGGGGATGCGCTTTGTGCCGTTTATCCATTGGGCAGCCGATTACTATTGCAAGGACAATCCTTGTCCTTCGGATGTGGAGTTGGCTGGCAAGTGTCTGAAGTGCGAGTTCCACTGCGTAGAGGGCAGCAAGAAGAAGGATGGCAAGCGTGAATGCTGGCTAACGCAGGTGAGTGAAGATGACTACGACCATCGGCCTCACATCGCCACGCTGAATGGAAGCAACCTGAGCACCAATCGCAGCAAATGGGTCGGCGAGGGAAAATATTTCATGGATCAGTTGACGGAAACAGAACTGAAGCCTTATAACAAGAAAACACCGGATGCACCTGGCTTGGACGACTATCAGCGGAAATGGCTGCAGATTGGACTGGAAACTGGGAACGACGGCATCTTAAGCCGATTTAAAGCGCATCTGAACGGCAATACCTATTTAGACGTAGATGGTCTTCGCGAAGAGATGGCGAAGTGGAAGTATCCACTCCACATGATCGATTTCGAGACGACAGCTGTTGCCCTGCCTTATTATATAGGTATGAAGCCATACGAACAAGTGGCCTTCCAGTTCTCACATCACATCATCTACGAAGACGGACGCATTGAGCATGCCGGACAGTATCTGAACGAAGATGTGACGAAGTTCCCCAATTTCGAATTTGTACGCGAGCTACGTCGGCAGTTGTCTAAAGACAAAGGCACCATCTTCCGCTATGCTACCCATGAGAACAGCATTCTGTGCACCATCGCTAAGCAGTTGGCTGACAGCAACAAGCCAGACAAAGATGAACTGATAGCTTTTATTCGCAGCGTCACGCACAACCATGACGAGAAGAAAGGCGAACTCTACGAGGGACTACGCGACATGGTGGATTTGCTGCAAGTAGTGAAACGTTACTTCTACCAGCTGGACGAGATGCACGGCAGCAACAGCATCAAGCAGGTGCTGCCTGCCGTCCTGAACAGTAGTCAGTATCTGAAAGATAAGTACAGCAAACCTATCTATGGCTCAGAAATCAAGAGCTGCAACATATTGTCTGACAATCCGCTAGCATGGATAACCATAGATGCTGCCGGGCATGTGGACAGCCCTTACCATCAACTGCCGTCAGTAGGCGATTTGATTGGCATGAGCGATGAAGACATGGACCAAATGGAACAGCTATCCACTGATGAAAAGAACTTCGAAGTGGCCAATGGCGGTGCAGCCCTGACGGCCTATAACAAGTTGATGTTCTGCGAGGGCGAAACGATGAACGAGGCATTGCGCCAGGCGCTTCTGCGCTATTGCGAGCTCGACACGATGTCGATGGTATTTATCTGGGAATACTTTCACGATATGGTACAAAGATGAAATGGGGTTTGAATTCAAACCCCATTTCATCTTCTCTAATACTCATCCTCATTGAAAAGGAAATCTTCTTTGGTAGGATAGTCGGGCCAAATGTCTTCGATGCTCTCATAGACATCACCCTCGTCTTCTATCTCTTGCAGATTCTCCAACACTTCGAGCGGTGCGCCCGAACGGATGGCATAATCTATTAATTCATCTTTGGTTGCCGGCCATGGTGCATCTTCAAGTTTAGATGCTAATTCAAGTGTCCAATACATATTGCTTTTTTTTTATAGGTTTTTTATTTTGCCCGCAAAAGTAACATAATTTTTCTTATTTACAAACATTCTGCCATATTTTTTCACTCTGACCGGCAATATGATTGAGTTTTTTTGCAAAAACAAACAAATAATCGCTCAATCGGTTGATATATTCAGAAACTTCGACTGATACAGTAGCCTCTTTAGCCAACTCGCAGATGCGACGTTCGGCACGTCGGCATACCGTGCGACAAACATGCGCTTGCGCTGCTTCACGGGTTCCACCTGGCAATACAAAGCCTTGACGTTCGGGCAACATCGCCATAATCTCATCAACCTGACGCTCAAGCAATGCGGTTTCGCCCTCTGGCAAATGGGCTGAGGGATAAAGCGGTGTGGTATCTTGATTGGTGGCTAAGTTAGTGCATACGTTAAACAGATTGTTCTGGATACGTTGTATCATGGCCTTATCATCGCCTTCAGGCAACAAAGCTGCTAAAAGTCCTAAGTGGGACGATAGTTCATCGACGGTGCCATAGGACTCTAAGCGGGCACATGACTTACTTACACGTTCACCTCCGACAAGTGAGGTCTGTCCACCATCACCTCTACGGGTATATACTTTTGTTATCTTCATAGACTTAAAAGGTTATTATATTTTTTATAATTAGAAATTCACACGATAATGATGTTTATAGCGATGGCTGTCAAAAAGCACTATGCCACAATAATAGAGGTCGTAGGTTATAGTGACCTGCTCACATTCCTTGATATGGCGCCAGCGTTCAGTATTGCGATGAATGCCTTCCACAACAAGCACCGACTCTTCATCGGCATGACGTAACAGTAGGTCGGCATCGTCCTCTATCGTAATACGCGCCAACTGAAATGTACCACGATTGCCCATTGCTTCTTGTGGATAATCGGTCAGACGCATCTTGCGACAACCTGCATGCCACCATGCCTCATACTCGTCACGCAACATCACCGATGGTTGACGCCAGTTGGCAAGTCGGAAATACAGACGTCCTAACTTGCGCTCTGTAGCATTATGAGCAAGATTGTCCAATTCGTCATAGGCATAGTAAGGCCAGTGTTCGTTGATCACATAACGTACAAAAGCATAGTCGGTCGGCGACTGAATGCCGAAACCTCTACTGCAACCCATACGGCAGAGCCAAACCCATAACATGTTTAAACGTCCTTTCATAGTTCAGAAATTAGTATTTGGCATTATGATTGGGCCGTGACGACGCCCACTATGTGTCATTCGCTCCAAGGTTCTTCGTATCAATGGACCCATTGGCATCTCTACATTGATCTTGCCCATCTTGATGATTGGTGTCACAATAGGCTCCATAAACATCCGATGCTGAAATGGATCGTATATCTGTTGAGCTCCCAAATGCATACCGACCTTGTGGTTTTCCACCGTAAAATACCCACCATAACGCGACGTTGGAACCAGTGAATAAGCGCCCATGGAGAAATAGGGATTGGTAGCGTAATATTGTCCAAAGACTGTGGCTGATAAGTTTTCAGAAAAAACATAGTGGACACTTCCACCAACACCATATTGATTATACACTCCTGTAGGCAAGAGAAATCTGTTGACATTGGTATTGGCGCTGAACGTCAACGGGCCTACATTATAATATCCTGCAGCAAATAATGAACGCGTAGAGGCCATGCCGATATAGTCAGCTGACTGCATATCTACATCAAACTTCAGATGTTCATTGACCGTCAGCGAAGGACGCATCATAGGATTTTCGTAGGCAATAGCACCCTCTCCTACTACGACTTTTGGCAGCATCATCACATTGTCTGTAGGATATTGAACTGGGGAAACTGCATTAGTTTCTGCTCGCACAGCACCTATGGTCTTTGGTAACGTGCGGTAAACTGCCAATGAATCATTGTGCGAAACTTCAATGGAGTCACGTCGCATAGTCTCCATTCCATTTCGCTCCGCTGTTGTTTGCGCCATTATACTATGATGCATTAAAAGCACAAACATAATCATCAGCATTCTACCTTTTCCCATTTTCATGTTCACAAAGGTAGTGCAAATCGAGCGAAATGCAAAATAAAAGTTCACTTTTATTTTCTTTTCCGAAATGCAGCCTACCTAAGACCGAAAGTCAAAGGTACGAATAAGCGAATAAAAAGCCAAATATATTTGAGTCTTTTGAGCACAAGTACCTATGAAAAGTACAATACCAATACTTTATACTGTCTATAGTCAATTGGGTTTGAAAAGCCAATAGACTATAAGATATGCCACTATTCCTACAAGTAATACTACAAACATAATGATACACTTACTGTTTTTCTGCCCAAATTTACACATATTTCACCTAACAACAAAACTATCACTATAATTATTATGCATTGATGTTTCAATATAACATCTAAGAAACAAATATGGCCTAAGAATAAGAACTATACGTTACATAACTAACGTTTTTAGTTAAATAACTAATCGTTTTAGTTTTATTAACTCAAAAAACTTGTAATAAACTAAAAGAATTAGTTACTTTGCAGCCATAAACATTAAAACAGAATAAAATGATGAAGACATTGACTAACAAAGAAGAGGAAATCATGGATCACTATTGGACACATGGGGATATGCAGATTCGCGAATTGCAAGCATGTTACGAAGATCCTAAACCACACGTGAACACATTAGCAACATTAGTAAGAATCCTTGAGGAGAAAGGATTTCTAGGGCATCGCGCCTTAACAGCACGCTGCTTCCAGTATTTCGCTAAAATCACACGCGAGGAATATCATCGTAATACGCTGATGAGTGTCGTGGATAGATTCTTCGGTAAATCATACCTGAAAGCCGTTTCCGCTCTGGTTAAAGAGGAAAAAATATCGATAGAAGAACTCAAGCAATTAATTAATACGATTGAGAAAGACTGATTTCAAAGAAAAAAGACCATTCAACAAATAATATAAAACCAATGTAATATGGGAATGTTATTTCTTTATTCTATCAAATCGGGAATATGCTTAATCGCATTCTACCTATTCTATAAAATGGGCTTAAGCAGAGAAACCTTCCATGCCTTCAACCGTAAGTCAATCCTGTTGATGATGCTTATGGCTTTAATAGTACCATTGATACAAGTGGAACTGAATAAAGAAACGCCAATGACTGCGGTGACGGTAGATTTTACAGAAATGCTTGCTACGGTACAGCAACCGTTAGACTACCCGACAAAAGAACCAATTACCATGATACAACTCCTATTCTTATTATATATAATAGGTGTTGGAATATTTGCCGTGGTCTTCCTGTTGTCTCTATGGAAACTGCGATTCATATTGCGCAGCGGAACAAGAACAGACAATGCACATGGGGAACATCTGGTAGTAATAGACCGCGATATCGCTCCTTTCAGTTGGTTCAACTATATCGTTGTAGCACGGAAAGACTATCAAGATCACCCTATGGAAATTCTAACACACGAAAGAGCACACATAGCTCATCACCATAGTGTAGATATATTATTGTGCAACATCATGCTGATTTTTCAATGGTACAACCCTGCAGCGTGGCTACTAAGACGCGAGCTACAGGAGGTTCATGAATACGAAGCAGACGAAGCTGTACTCGCAGAAGGTGTAGATGCACGCAATTACCAACTGTTGCTGGTGATGAAGGCTGTGGGAGAAGATAGATTTGCGTTAGCTAACAATTTTAATCATAATTCACTAAAAAAACGTATCACAATGATGAAAATGCAGAAATCGAATGGATGGAAACGTGCCAAACTGCTTTTGGCACTTCCTTTAACAGCAATAGCTGTTGTGGCTTTTGCCAACGAAAGTGTAGAATCAATGGCCGAGAAAATTGTTACTGAGAGTAATAATGCAGCGGTGGCAGTAGAAAACAATTTGCCTGTGCAACAAAATAACAAACCAGTAAAGAAGAAAAAAGCGCCCAAAAAAGAAAGCAAGAAGAAAGTCTATGACATCGTAGAACAGATGCCTTCATTCCCAGGAGGACCGAAAGCATTATATGAATACATCGGGAGTAATGTGAAATATCCAGCAGAGGCAACTGCTACCAATAAGAGCGGCAGAGTCATTGTGGCCTTTGTGGTAGATAAAAATGGTAATATTATAGAGCCAACCATTATAAGGAGCGTTTGCGAGCCCCTCGATAAGGAAGCGCTACGAGTAATAAAGGAAATGCCAAAATGGACACCAGGTAAACAGAACGGTAAAGCAGTAGATGTGAAATATGTACTACCCATCTCATTCAACATAGGCACTATAACACCCAAACCAAATTCTGCTGCAAATAAAGAAGAGAATAACCAACCCAACACTACTTTGTACATAGTTGATGGTAAACGAATAGACAACATCAACACACTTAAACCAGATCAGATATCAAGCCTGCAAATCTTCAAAGACGCAGAAAATATAAAGAAGTACAGTGGTGATGAGAATACTGAAAACGTAATTGTAGTAACAACAAAGAAAAACGAAAATCTCAATTAATATAATTCATCCTCTTGAAAAAGAGCGTAAGCGCACAGACTGTGAAGCCGGTGCGCTTTGGCGATTTCGGTGATACGTATGATATACAAAACATTTTTATATTCTGTCTGATTCCGCCATATCTTCAATATGGTCTCATCGCTTACTCAATAGGAATTCGTCTATCCTTCGATTATTCTTCTACCGACTTGGATTATTCTTCAATAGAAAAGCAAACTCATGATAAGACACTTTAATACTAAATCAATCATCAGAGGCAATATAAAACTGACAGTTTTACCGTTTTTTCGCAAATAATTTCTTATAAACACCCATTTGACACTGCTATAAAAAGGACAGAATTAGCCATTTTTCGTTATATCAATACTGCTTTTATACTTTTTTAAGAGTTTTTTCGTGCTTCGTATGAAAATAAAGCGTAACTTTACAGCATTATAACAAAAAATCCGATAAAAAATGAAAAAGTTTCTAATTTTATTGCTACCTTTGTTTGTAGCACATCTGTTCTCTTGTTCATCAGAGGACAGCAACATTGAACAGACAGAACCTGTCTCAGTAAAAGTCAGTTTTTCTGGATTTGATTTTTCAGTAGTTCCTGACCAAAATTTCGCAACGTCACGTGCAAGTGCTGCAGAAGCACAAGTGACCTGTATCGCATTTAAGGTTTTCGACGAAAACAACAAAGAGTTTTATGCAGAAAAGAAAACGAAAGGAACAAACGAGAACTTCGATCAGATTAATTGCGAACTTCCAGCTGGAAAATACACTTTCGTAGCTGTGGCACACAAGGCTAAAACTCCAAGTAACGGAGCTGCAGACATCGCATCTCCAGAAAAAGCGGTCATCAATGATATCATACTCTACAAGAGTACCTATGCAACAACGATGTCTGTTGATATTACCAGAGGTGAACCTAAAGAGGTTACTATGAACTTTGGCAAACGCATCACAGCATCTTTCTCACTTTATATATCAGACCCCTACCCTGAAGAAGTAGATGAAGTGGAAATCATCATCGACCCAGATCAGAATGTAGGTACTCCAAACCAATACACTTTCAATCCATCTACTGGATTTAGTTTTGCAAAACAATCATACAC
>NZ_NPJA01000027.1 GCF_002251295.1 Prevotella sp. P5-50 | reverse complement strand
ATCTAAGATCCGTCTCCAGAAAGGAGGTGTTCCAGCCGCACCTTCCGGTACGGCTACCTTGTTACGACTTAGCCCCAATCACCGGTTTCACCCTAGGCCGACCCTTGCGGTCACGGACTTCAGGTGCCCCCAGCTTTCATGGCTTGACGGGCGGTGTGTACAAGGCCCGGGAACGTATTCACCGCGCCATGGCTGATGCGCGATTACTAGCGAATCCAGCTTCGTGGGGTCGGGTTGCAGACCCCAGTCCGAACTGAGGATGGCTTTCTTGATTAGAATGCACTTGCGTACACCCAACTCTCTGTACCACCCATTGTAACACGTGTGTAGCCCCGGACGTAAGGGCCGTGCTGATTTGACGTCATCCCCACCTTCCTCACACCTTACGGTGGCAGTGTCTCCAGAGTGCCCAGCATAACCTGATGGCAACTGAAGAGAGGGGTTGCGCTCGTTATGGCACTTAAGCCGACACCTCACGGCACGAGCTGACGACAACCATGCAGCACCTCCATAGGCGCCCCGAAGGGCCTCACCATCTCTGGATCGTTCGCCTACAGTTCAAGCCCGGGTAAGGTTCCTCGCGTATCATCGAATTAAACCACATGTTCCTCCGCTTGTGCGGGCCCCCGTCAATTCCTTTGAGTTTCACCGTTGCCGGCGTACTCCCCAGGTGGGATGCTTAACGCTTTCGCTTGGGCGCTCACTGTATATCGCAAACACCGGGCATCCATCGTTTACCGTGCGGACTACCAGGGTATCTAATCCTGTTCGATACCCGCACTTTCGAGCTTTAGCGTCAGTTGTAGCCTTGTCAGCTGCCTTCGCAATCGGAGTTCTTCGTGATATCTAAGCATTTCACCGCTACACCACAAATTCCGCTGACATCGAATACACTCAAGTCTCACAGTTCGCGACGCACATCATACGGTTGAGCCGCTGCATTTCACGTCACGCTTATAAGACCGCCTGCGCTCCCTTTAAACCCAATAAATCCGGATAACGCCCGGACCTTCCGTATTACCGCGGCTGCTGGCACGGAATTAGCCGGTCCTTATTCATAAGGTACATGCAAAACAGGACACGTCCCGTATTTTATTCCCTTATAAAAGAGGTTTACAACCCATAGGGCAGTCATCCCTCACGCTACTTGGCTGGTTCAGGCTTCCGCCCATTGACCAATATTCCTCACTGCTGCCTCCCGTAGGAGTTTGGACCGTGTCTCAGTTCCAATGTGGGGGACCTTCCTCTCAGAACCCCTACTGATCGTTGCCTTGGTGGGCCGTTACCCCGCCAACAAGCTAATCAGACGCATCCCCATCCCATAGCGATGAATCTTTGTTCCACATCAGATGCCGTCCGTGGAAAACATCAGGCATTAATTCGACTTTCGCCGGGCTATTCCTGACTATGGGGAAGGTTGGATACGCGTTACTCACCCGTGCGCCGGTCGCCATCTATCAAAGCAAGCTTCGATAATGCTGCCCCTCGACTTGCATGTGTTAAGCCTGTAGCTAGCGTTCATCCTGAGCCAGGATCAAACTCTCCATTGTAAAAATATCTTTGATACTTCTTAAAGAAGTGTCGTGTCTCTGTTCAGAACGAATCTCATATCCGGTAGTATCATGGATCATAAAGCACCTTGATTCCTAAAAATCGACGGTTCGTAAATTCACCCAAGACTGTACTCATAAAA
>NZ_NPJA01000026.1 GCF_002251295.1 Prevotella sp. P5-50 | reverse complement strand
GGCGGCCGTATGCATAAGTGCTCATACTTTCAGCTGTTGATTTCTGATTTATTATCTAATCTACAGTCTTGCTTGTGTCAATATGTCAAAGATCTCTTTCCTCTATTTCAAGGACAAGTGGAGAATAACGGATTCGAACCGTTGACCCCCTGCTTGCAAAGCAGGTGCTCTAGCCAGCTGAGCTAATCCCCCGGTCGGGAATTGAAGTCTCTTGCATCGTAGTCCCAGGCAGACTTGAACTGCCGACCTCCACATTATCAGTGTGGCGCTCTAACCAACTGAGCTATAGGACTTCGTTCAAGATGCTTTGGAACAGTACTGTATCCTCAGCTTCCTTCGATTCTCTATTCGAGAAAACAGATTCGTTAGTACAAGAAGCCGAAGGAGTGTCTGAACAAACCAATGCTTCATCCCATTCTTTTGAAACTACCTTAATCATCTAAGATCCGTCTCCAGAAAGGAGGTGTTCCAGCCGCACCTTCCGGTACGGCTACCTTGTTACGACTTAGCCCCAATCACCGGTTTCACCCTAGGCCGACCCTTGCGGTCACGGACTTCAGGTGC
>NZ_NPJA01000025.1 GCF_002251295.1 Prevotella sp. P5-50 | reverse complement strand
CTATATACATAGGGAAAGACAAGATGTATCTATGTAAAGGCGTTAGTAATAGTGATATTATTAATTACACAAACGCGATATATAATATGAATGAATGTGAATATACATCGTTCAGAAATAGTATTATTAATGAATATTTAAATTCCCGGAAATCTCAAAGAAATATTGAGTGGTATTTCAAGCGTTTAAGACCTAGGTATATTAGAATATATATTAATTCAAAAATTAGAAAACAAAAGTATTTTAATTGTGTAACTAAATTTTTATAATGATATGAAAGTAGTCGTATTTAGGAAGGATGGTGTCCTTCATTCAACAGACTGGGCGTCTGTTTGGATAGAGTATTTTGAGGCGAACGGAATTGAATACAAGGCTGTAGACCTTCTTAAAACCAATGCTATAGAAGAATTAAAAGGATATGATATGCTTCTTTGGCAGTTCGCCATTGCAGATTATCGGCAAATGCTTGAAGCTAGAAGTATTTTATATTCTGCAAAGCGTATGGGTTTAAAAGTGTTCCCTGATTTTAATGATTCTTGGCATAAAGATGATAAGATTGCAGAAATGTATTTACTTCAATCTGTAAATGCTCCAATACCTAAATCTTTTGTGTTTTATGATTTGGAAACATTAAAAACTGCACTTAATAATGGCGATATCCAATTCCCAATTATTTTTAAACTAAAAGCAGGTTCAGGCAGTAATAATGTTAAAATGGTGAAAACAAGACGACAGTTATTATCTTACGCTAAACGGATGTTTGGGAGGGGATATTCGCCAGCCCCAAGTGTTGTTTTCAAAGCCTCTTCCCATATCCAGTCTTCTCATAATTGGGAAACAGTAAAAAAGAAATTCAAGAGAATACCTGAATTCTTGAGTACACTAAAAGGCTATAAGTTGTATCCTAACGAAAGAGGTTACGTTTATCTTCAAGAATTTATTCCTAATGATGGCTTTGATATGAAGGTCGTTGTTGTGGGCGATAAACTGGCTGGTTTTTCGCGCCCAACCCGCAAAAATGACTTTAGAGCATCAGGCGGAGGTGAGTTTATATTTGATCGCTCTAAATTTACAAAAAACGTTATCGAATCAGCATTTGAAGTTTCAAAAAAAATGGGTTCTGTTTGTATTGGTTTTGACTATGTTATAGATAAGAGAACAGAAAAAGGGTATATTGTTGAAATGTGTTGCGGTTTTGCCCATTCTGCTCTTTTAGGTATGAAAGGATGGTTTGATAAGGATTGTGTATGGCACGATGGTGAATTGAATGCGCCAATTGAAATATTTAAAATCCTTGCTAGTGAATAACGATTATTAGATATTACTCATTGTTGTTCTTTATAAAAACAAAATTATGACATATCGAGAAATTTACGATATAGCAGTTCCTCCCCATAAAAGAAAAGAGGAAAGATGGAATATATTTGCAGGCCATATTGGCCGGCCAATTTCAGTATTGATGACAGTCCCTTTGTCAAAAACCTCTATTAAACCAACAACAGTAACAGGGTGGTCTTTGATTGCACTAATTATTGGTGCTATACTTGTGTCAATTCATTATAATATGACCCTAACTATAATAGGATGGTTTTTCTTTCTTCTATGGAATCTCTTAGATGGTGTTGACGGGAATTTAGCGAGAAGTACGAACCAATGTTCTAACCTAGGTGATTTGTGGGATACAATGGGAGGTTACTCTGCTATGGTCTTGACATATTTCTCTGCGGGAATAGCTGCATATTTTGACAATAGTTTATTTGACTTCTGTGATAAATATTTGCTTCTAATATTTGGAGGGGCAACAGCTATTATGTCAATATTTCCAAGACTAGTAATGCAAAAAAAGAAGACATATGGAGTAAATTCAGAGGCAGTCAATAAGCTAACAGACAAAACACATTTTGGCATTAAGCAGATTATTTCTATGAATCTGATATCGCCATCTGGTTTTTTGCAGGTCATTTTTCTGCTTTGTATCATATTTCATTGTTTAAATTTTTTCATATCAATATATATGTTGATTAATTTTTTAATAATGATTTTCAGTTTGTATAGTCTTTTAAAACAATAAATATTATGACAATTGCAATTATAATAGCAGGCGGCTCCGGCCATAGAATGGGCCAGGATATTCCCAAACAATTCATTAATGTTTATGACAAGCCGATTCTGATATACACTCTTGAGGGCTTTCAAAATCATCCGATGGTGGATGCAATTGAAGTTGTATGCATCGAGGGATGGGAGAATGTTGTATGGGCATATGCCAAACAATTTGGAATCAATAAACTGAAATGGATTACAAAAGGGGGAAACACTGGGCAGGAATCTATACGTAATGGCGTATACAATCTTGAAGAAATAGCCAGTAAAGAGGATATTGTGATTATTCACGATGGTATTCGCCCATTGGTGGAACCAGAGGTTCTAACAGATGTAATTAATAAAGCAAAGGAATATGGAAACGCTGTAACGTCAATGCCTTATAATGAGCAAATTTTTGTAATAAGCAAAGACGATGAAGCCACAACCACACAGTTTATTCCAAGGGAAACCTTAAGGAGAGTTTCCACACCTCAAGCATATAGGTTTGATTTATTAGATAGTAAATACCATGAGGCATACGAGAAAGAAATTGGTATTTATGGTTCTAGTTATACAAATACTATGATGGTTGATTTAGGTGTACGTCTCCATTTTGCCGCTGGCAGTGATAAGAATATAAAACTAACGACCAAGGATGATTTGGATTTATTCAAAGGATATTTAAAGAAAGAGAAAGACACCTGGTTGAAATAAAAAGAAAAACAATGTCATTAAACAAACGTCATCCTTTATATCAGGAAGATATAAAAAATATAATGTCCATTAAAGGTATTGAAGGACTACATGGAAAGAGTTTTTTGATAACCGGTGCGACTGGTATGGTCGGTGTTATGCTTATTGATGTCTTAATGTCAATGAAAGATGTTAAAGTAATAGCCGTAGGTCGTTCTAAAGAAAAAGCCCAAAATAGATTAGGCGAGTATTTTGATAACCCTAATTTTTCTTTTTTAGAACACGATGTGTGTTATGCATTTGATAATGATATCAACGTCGATTATATTATACCTGCAGCCAGCAATACCCATCCTCTTGCGTACTCTCAATACCCTATAGAGACTATATTAATAAATGTAAAAGGTGCCGAACATGCCCTTAATTTAGCAACCAGATGTGGTGGTACGGTTATTTATACATCAACAAATGAAGTATACGGGAATGCTACCAATAACGAAGATTTTACAGAGGATAGTAACGGGTATTTAAACCTTACCAACGCACGTTCTTGTTATAATGAATCAAAGCGAACAAGTGAAGCCTTGTGTCAGTCATACATTGCAGAAAAGGGGACAAAAGTTAAAATTGCACGTTTGTGCAGAATATTTGGTCCCACAATGCTTGAGAGTGATACGAAAGCTTCATCTCAGTTCATTAAAAAAGCCATTGCAGGTGAAGATATTGTGCTCAAAAGCGAGGGCAATCAGTACTTCTCATATACCTATGTTGCTGATGCTGTTGCAGGTTTGTTAACGGTTTTATTATATGGACAAATAGGAGCATCTTATAACGTGAGCAGTGAGAAAACAAACGTTCGCCTTAAGGATTTTGCTCAAGTATGTGCGCATTATAATAATAAGAATGTAGTATTTGATTTGCCCTCTGAAGTAGAACAAAAAGGGTATAGCGTAGCATCTAAGGCGATTTTAGTAAACGAAAGATTAAAGAGTATTGGTTTTAATCCACTTTATGACTTAAAGGAGTCAATATATAGAACCATTGAGATTCTTAAGTCATAAATAAGGAGGAGCAAACACATATGGTGGAAATGAATATATTTTTCTATGCTTTTCAATACCATTGAATTTGTCATTTTCTTGATAGCCGTGGTGATAGTGTATTATGCTATCCCATCAAATAAATATAGGAAGTTGTTCTTATTGGCAGCATCCTATTATTTCTATGCTTGTTGGAATGTGGCTTTCTTAGGCCTTTTGTTATTCGATACAGCTGTATCCTATTTAGCAGGCCGGCTGATGGAAGGGAAGGAACAATTATATCAAAAAAAAGTGTTGTGGCCTTCTATTATTCTTATACTTACTCCACTATTTTGCTTTAAGTATCTCAACTTCTTTCTGACGGCAATTCATGATGTGCTAACATCATTAGGACTAGCAATGACAGTCCCTGAGTTTGAATTACTGTTGCCAATAGGTGTTTCCTTCTATACGTTCATGTCAATTGGATATGTTTCAGATGTCTATTTGAAGAAGATAAATCCTGAGCACAATGTTCTGGATTACTCACTCTTTATTGGATTCTTTCCACAGATTGCATCTGGTCCTATCGGACGGGCACCTAGTATTTTGCCTCAGTTTAAGGAAAAGAATTCGTTCCTGTTTGATAATCTTTCAGTAGGCGCGAAGATGATGCTATGGGGTTTCTTTATGAAACTCGTGGTAGGTGATAGAGCTGGTATTTATGTGGATACTGTATTTGGAAATTTTGCTAATCATAATGGCGGGTCGTTATTGTTAGCAACGTTTATGTATACGATCCAAATTTACTGTGATTTTGCTGGTTATTCTTTGATAGCAATCGGTTCTGCACGAATCATGGGCTATGAGTTAATGACCAACTTCCGTAGACCATATTTTGCAACCAGCGTAACAGACTTCTGGCGTAGATGGCATATTTCTCTTTCAACTTGGTTTCGTGATTATGTTTATATTCCCTTGGGCGGTAGTAGAGTAGGAGAGAAAAAGCTTTATCGCAATATAATGATCACATTCTTGACTTCAGGCCTCTGGCATGGTGCCGCATATAACTTTATTGTATGGGGTGCATATCATGGCTTGGCTCAGGTTATAGGGAAGATGACTCATGAAAAGAAAATCTCTATTTGGAAATCGCTGAAGATTAATCCGGATGGTGGTTTTAAAAAGTTTGTTGATATCGTTCTTACGTTTATTATTGTTAGTTATGGTTGGATGATATTCTATGTCTCTGACTTTAATACAGCCATTGAGATAACAAAGGGTTATTTCCATTTGGGTGTTCCTTATATTCATCAAACTACTTTGTTTTTCTTTGCAATAGGTTTTTTTATTCTTTTTATTAAGGATTTTAAGGATGAGTTTACACCAGAAAAGCACTATATGTTGGAAAGTAAGTGCGTACCTGTAAGATATGTCTCCTTCGCGTTACTTTCTGTGCTGATTGTGTTGATAGGTGTGTTAGGTGGCGGCCAGTTTATTTACTTTAAATTCTGATGTTATGGCTCTAAATAAGAATAAACTGGGGGGGGCACTTTTGTCGATACTGGCCATACTACTATTGTTGGTACTAATGGACATATGTGTCGGTGGTGTCAGTTCATGGCTTTATCATCGTTCTAAATACGGTATATTTCACAGACAATTATATGTACTCAATGAATCAAGAGATGACATTATTATATTGGGATCCTCAAGAGCATCGCACCACTATGTTTCAAGCATATTTGCAGATAGTCTCAATATGAGCTGCTACAATGCAGGTAGCGAGGGAATGTGCATCTATTATCACTATGCCATGCTTGCTGCAATGATAGAGCGGGGGCATTGTCCCAAAATAGTTGTTTATGATGTGATGGATTTAGATGCTATGGAGCATCCAGGGCCAACCTTTACTCTTGATGCGGCTCTTGATAGGCTTGCTCCCCATTATGGTGAATTTGAATGCATAGACTCATTATTTGACTTAAAAGACTGGAAAGAGAAACTAAAACTTCAATCATTAACATATAGGTATAATTCGAAGTTAGTACAATCGATCAAATGTAACTTTTTGCCGCTGCCTGAAGATAACGGATATGAAAAGGTTGTTGGAAAACTTCCCGATAATATGGAATTTACAAAGGAAGAATATAATGATTGTGAGTTAGATTCATTAAAACTGTTATATATGCAAAAGATGGTGGATTTGGCAAAGGTCCACCAGATTAAATTGTTTTTTATTTTCTCCCCATGTTTTAAGGATAATCCGTCAAAGGCATATGATGCGGCAAAGGAAATAGCCCATCACAACCAAATTGAGGTCATAGATTTCTATAATGAACCAGCATTAATGAAGCGTGAGTTGTTTAGAGACTTGATGCATCTGAATGATGATGGCGCTCGTTTTTGGTCTTCATTTCTTTCCATGGAATTGAAGAAACAATTAATTCTAGAATAGTATATTATCTTTTATTTTTCTGGATATGGATAAAAAACAGATTATTGCTCTATTAACTAATAACGACGATGATGTTTATTGTTTCCGAAAGGAACTGATAGAAGGTCTCATCGCGGAGGGATATGATATGTTAATTTCATGTCCTGATGGTCCAAAATTTGAGTTGATGAAGGATATACCATACATATGTGATAATCCAAATATCGATAGACGTGGAACAAATCCTGTTAAGGACCTCGGGTTGATGATGCATTACCGTAAGTTGTTTAAGAAGTATAAGCCCGCAGTTGTACTGACATATACTGCAAAACCAAATGTGTATGCCAGTATAGTTGCACATAATTTGGGGATACCAGTAATCAACAACCTGACTGGACTAGGTAGTGTAGTGAATGAAACAGGGCCAATGAAAAGTTTCATTATGTGGCTATTCAAACTTGCTTATCGCAAGTCTGCATGTATGATGTTTCAGAATGCAACGAATATGCAGGTGGCTATTGATCATGGTATGGTAAAAGGTAAGTATCGCCTTATCCCTGGCAGTGGTGTTGATACAGACAGATATCCTTTGCAGCCATACCCTGATGGAGGGGATGGAAAGACTGGCGCTCCCGTTGTGTTTAACTACATAGGTCGCATTCTTCATGACAAAGGCGTTGATGACTATATTGAGGCAGCAAAGCGTATTAAGAAAGAGTATCCACAGACAGAATTTAATATGCTTGGTTTTATAGAACCTACCGAAAGTCACTATGAACAGGATTTGGCCGAACTGGAGAAGCAAGATATAGTAAAGTATCGTGGTAGCCAAAAGGATGTGAAGCCTTTCATAGCGCGAGCGCATTGTACTATTCACCCTTCTACCTATGGTGAGGGAATGAGTAATGTGCTCCAGGAAAGTGCATCATCAGGAAGATTTCTAATTACCACCAATAATCCTGGATGTCAAGAGACTGTAGAGAATAACAAGACAGGTTATATCTATCAAGGTGGTAATGTGGATGCTTTGGTGCAGACGATTGAGAGATTCTTGGCATTGCCTAATGGACAAAGGAAAACTGCAGGAGAGTTAGGTCGTGAAAGAATGATTGAAAAGTTCTCCAGAAAGATAGTCATTAAGGCTTACCGGGAAGAGATTAAGAGAATCTTGGGGTGAAATACTAATTATGAAACGTTTATTTGATATAACGGCAAGTGGACTTGGTTTGATTGTACTGAGCCCATTATTCTTAATACTTGCTATTTGGATTAAGTTGGATAGCAAAGGGCCTGTATTTTACCGTCAAGTACGTGTGGGCAGGCATAACAAAGATTTCCGTATTTTCAAGTTCCGCTCTATGAGGGTGGGGGCTGACAAGGGGAGTCTTGTGACCATTGGCGGAAGAGACCCTCGCGTTACGAAATCTGGCTATTGGATTCGCAAGTTCAAACTGGACGAGTTGCCACAGCTTATCAATGTGTTCATTGGAGACATGTCCTTGGTTGGCCCACGTCCAGAAGTGCGTCATTATGTGGACTACTGGACGCCAGAGCAAATGCATGTACTGGATGTGCGTCCTGGAATTACAGATCCTGCTTCCATCAAATTCCGAAATGAGAACGAGCTGATGGAGCAAGCCGAAGACCCCGAAAAGTATTATATTGAGGTCATTATGCAGGAGAAAATCAAGCTATATCTGGAATACGTAGAGAAACACAATTTCTTCTATGATTTAGGCTTGATATTTAAAACATTCTGGGTAATAGTAAAGGAACGCTGATTATTCGTGAGATACGATATTGCCAAAGAGCCGTTTTTGACTCTTATTCGCTTGGGTTTAGGACATTATGCCCAGCTATCCCAAGAAACCTTAGATTGGAATGCATTGCAAAACCTTGCTACTCAGCAAAGTCTTTCTGCAGTGTTGCTGGATGGTATTGAAAAACTGCCAGATAGTAAAAGACCACCTAAAGAACTCATACTACAGTGGATAGGTGAGGTATTGCAGGGGTATGAACAACGATATGAATTGTATCGTCGTGCAATTGCAAATTTGGCAGCTTTTTATAATGCCAAAGGCGTAAAGATGATGATATTAAAGGGCTTGGCGTGTGGTATGGATTGGGCAAAACCAGAACACCGGCCTTATGGTGATATCGATATATGGCAGTTTGGAGAACAGAAAGAAGCTGATGCACTTATAATAAAAGAGAAAGGAATAAAGGTTGATACCTCTCATCATCACCACACAGTTTTCTATTGGCAAGACTTTATGGTGGAAAACCATTATGATTTCATAAATGTACACCATCATAAATCTAGCAAAGAAATTGAGCAAATTCTAAAGGATCTTGGGAAAGATGATTCTCATTCAATAAATGTAAATGGAGAAACAATATTTTTACCTTCCCCTAATCTTCATGCTTTGTTTTTGTTGAGGCACGCTTCTAGCCATTTTGCTGCTGAAGGTATAACCTTACGACAAATAATAGACTGGGGCTTTTTCGTGCAGGCTAACCACGAAAAAGTGGATTGGGAATGGCTCGAAAATATTCTTGAACAATATGGCATGATGGAGTTCTATAATATTATTAATGCTATTTGTGTAGATGATTTGGGGTTTAATGCAAGTTTCTTTACCCGCGTGCAGTTTAATCGAAGCCTCAAAAATAAAGTCGTAAATGAGATTTTATATCCGGAATATGGTGTAGAGTATCCTAAAGAATTGTTCAAAAGATTAGTCTTTAAGATACGACGCTGGAAAGGGAGCGCATGGAAGCATAGGCTATGTTATAAGGATAGTTTATGGAGTGCATTATGGCGCGGAGTTTGGGCCCATTTGTTGAAACCTTCTTCAATATAGGATTAGCATTTTTTATGAAGAGAAAATGATGAACCAAGGTCAAACAATATTGCGCATGTTAGGCTTGTATTTTTTTGTAGCTCTTAATCTACTACAAATAAATGCAAATGGTTTTGCTGCTGTTATGCCTTGTAATGAAGTTTATTCATGCGAGGAGAATAGAATTCATAAATTAAATAGGCATAAACCTTTTGACGAACAAGTATCGAATAAAAATACGATATATGAGATTTCTTATAGTTTTGACCTTAGAGGAAAAACCGTTGTTTTACCACAGAACAGTACTTTAAAATTCAATAGCGGAAGTATTAAAAATGGTATATTAATCGGGAATGATACTAAGATCGAAGAGACTAAGGAACCTGTTTTTAATAAAGTGGTTATAAGTGGAACATGGTGTGTCCCTGTGATTTATTCAACCATGTTTTATGATTTGTCAGAAGATAATGCATTATCCAATGTGTTTAATTTGACAGATGATAATGTCAATAATAAAGTTATAATTGAGAAATCAAAATATGACTACATTGTTAGTTTTTCAAAGTTATACCAGTCTGTAATTAACGTCCGATCTAACACTGATATTATAATTAATGGTCGAGTCAGAGTAAGAGGCAATAATCTTAATGGATATAGAGTTTTTTATGGAAATAAAAAACATCATATCTGTTTTAAAGGCGAGGGGGAATTAATTGGAGATTTTTATACAGATGATGAAAATAAGCCCATTGAGGGCTGTCATGATTTATCTGGCATCCAAATGTACAATGGAAAAGAATTGAAAACGCATGAATATTGTCATGGAATTTGCTTTTATAACTCACAATATATATCAGTAATAGGATTAAAAATAAGTAGGTTTCCTGGCGATGCAATTAGCCTTTCAAACACTGGTACTAATAACATAATAAATAATCACTTTGTTTCAGGTTGTGAGTTGTTTAAATGTAGAAGGCAGGGTGTCTCAATCATTGGGAATAATATTATTATACAGGATAATTTTATTCATAATATAAATGGAACAAACCCCCAATCAGCAATTGATATTGAACCTAATGATAGTACCTGTGTATGCTCTAATATAATAATCGATAAAAATAATATATTAGATTGTTTTCGGGGTGTGCTACTTGTCTCGACTGCAGGTCCCGTATTCAATATTCGGATTATTAACAACACCGCAAAAGTGAATAATACATTCTCGTATACTTCAGGTAAGCAAGTATATAATGTTGAGGTATTAAATAATAAGATTGAGAGTGAGGGCATTAGTTTGATGTATGTAAACACCAACTGCTGTACTATTAAAGGTAATACAATACGGTCAAAAGAAACGGCATTTTATAATAACCCGGGTAATGAATTAATGAATATTGAAAACAATGTTGTTAACACACAAAAAACATGCTTACTTGTATCTCGTAATTCTACAATAAAAAATAATATTTTTACTCTAGATTCACCGAAAGAAGGATTGGCACTATATCTCGCAAATAGTAGCAATGTTATATTTGAACACAATAAAGTATACAATGGTCTTATAAGTGCCAGTGGAAAAAGAATAGAAATAAACAATAATGTGATATCATCAGAAACAAAAGCTGATGTTGTAGCAAGGTTCTGGGTTGATTATTTAGTTTTTAACAATAACTCTTATATTATAAATAAGGGAGTGTCTCTAATTCCACATTGTGTTTCAT